>CAWACC010000011.1:0-862632 GCA_963780445.1 uncultured Parachlamydiaceae bacterium | reverse complement strand
AACTGATACCGCAGGAATCATCGCTTTTCTTTCCGGCTGCGTAGCCTTGATTACGGGTACATGGGAAAATCCTGAGCTTCCTTTAGGCATCAGCATGGTCGCCGCTTCCTTTAACATGTACTTTTCCACTCTAGGAATTGCCGTCGTCAGCATTGCCGCCCTGCTGTTCGGCTTCGGAACGATTTTAGGGAACAGCTTTAACGGCAGCCATTGCTTTAATTACCTCACCAATAACAAAGGCTCCCATTATTATTTCATAATGACAGCTGTCATGGTCTTTATTGGGGCCATCTCTGAAGTAAAGACGTTTTGGGCCTTAAGCGATATCATTCTAGCCTTTATGGCCGTGCTGCATATCTCGGGTCTCATCATGGCTGCTTCAAAACAGCCGGAACCCGTGGCCGTTCCCGCAGACTGAGAATTTTTATTACCACAGAGCTGCTAAAAGGACATAAGGGACGTAAGGGACATAAGGGACGTGGAGAATATTGTCCCTTAGGTCCCTTTTGTCCCTTTGGTCCCTTAGGTCCCTTTGGTCCCTTTTGTCCCTTCCCTCTGTGGTAATAAAAATATCTCAACCCCGCAGATTAACAATTTGCATTTAATTTAAATTGTCGATAAAATAAACCTTGTTTCGCAATTTTTTAAATAAAAGGATAGATTTATGGATCAGGTTAATAAAATTTATATAGCTTTGGGATTGCCAGAAGAAGTAACTCAAAAGATACTCTCGAATCTAGATTTGGAGACTCAGTATAAAGTTTCCAATACATGTAAATCTTTTTATCAATCTGTCAATACAATTGCTGAAGAAAGTCTTAAGGATAAATTCATTGTCAGAAACAATGAAAGCTCTTCAGACAATTGGCAGATCATTTGAAGTTATATTGTAAAGTGTTGAATTCGATATTCAAAAAGACTTTGACCCCTAATCTCTTTACCAATGTAAGCCTTTTAGAGGGTGAAGCAAAGGCAATTTCTGAAAAAATCACACAATCAGCCAGAGAATTAATAAATTTTTCTTATTTGGAGCCTTGCGAATTAAATTCCAAATTGCAGATATTGATAGAAGCAGGGGCCAGGTTTGATTCTCTTACGGCATTACTACTTCAGAATTACTCACCGCATATTATCCGACAAATCTTGAACAAACAATTACTCAACTATCAAATAGGTTTTTATGACATAGAGCGTGCTATCGATGGTAACTACCCTGATGATACTATACTCTCTTTTATTGACCGGCTCGTCGATGATAACAGATCGGTTTAGGGAAAATATAATCTATTACATTTTAATCAAACGTGATTTACCGGATTCTATTCTTCTTAAATTCATTGAAAAAATAGATACCATTTCTGCTGAATGTTTTCTCAAACTTTATTACGAAAGGCGGTTACATATTCGCTCGGAATCTGTTTTAATGGCTCTTTTAGACCATTTAGATACATCAACTTTCAAAGAAGATGAGGCAAAAAACCTGGCTGTCGAGTTATGGGATGATGTGATAAAGGGTGATAGATTTTCTATTGCCATATTGAAAAAACTCCATCAAATTTATTCATCTAACAATATCACTTTTGAGTTGAAATTTAATTTCTATTTATTATTTAGTTTTTCAAAATTTCTAGATGATGAATTGATTTTGTCGTTATTGAAAACCCAGACTCCGGTATCCCGGGAATTTTTAGCGGCAGCTATTCAATTCAAGTTCTCGCCAGAGGTGGCTTTAAAAATTTATGAAAAAGTATCAAAAGAGGAATTTAAAGACAGTGAAGGCAGCAAGATTTATGAAGAAGCCATGCACTATCTATTCACATCGAATTCCTATGATGTGATATTTGATTTGATCCAATCAGGGGAATATCCAAGTGAAACTGCAATTGAGGATGCCATAAGCCATGGTAGAGGTGAATCTATACTCAAACTATTATCAGAGGCTAAAAGGACATAAGGGACCAAAGAGACATCAGTTTACCACTGAGCCAGTGAGATCACTGAGAAGGTATGAGATAATTGAGAGGGGTTTGAAACATATGTCAAAAAGACAATCTTAAAAATAAGGCATCGAATTCGCGTTATATCAAAATGATACTCTTAAAAGGAGCCTAAAACCCTCCCTATCTCAAACCTTCTCAGTGCTCTCACTGGCTCAGTGGTAAACTATGTCCCTTTTGTCCCTTTGGTCGCTTTAATCATTGCTCAGATTCGTACAGAGGCTGCAAAGACCGGCCCAGGCTTTCGTCAGAAATCACAGTGCCGGGATGGGCCTCTTCTTCCTGAAAACTGCGGATAACCAAGGGAAGGCCATTTTTTTCCGCTAGTCCTATGCAGCGGGAATGCAGTATCTTTGCGCCCCCGTTTACAATTTCCATAGCTTTTTTATACGTCATATGGGTAAAGAGATGGCTCTCGGGATTCTGCTTGGGATCCTCCGAAAAAATTCCGGGTACATCCTTAAAAAATTCCACTTTTTCAGCCTGAAGAGCCAAAGCCAAGGCTACGGCGGTAGTATCGGATCCACCGCGGCCCAGAGTGGTAATTTCCCCCTCTTTGCTCACGCCTTGAAATCCGGCGACGATGACCAGTTTTTCCTGCTCCAGCAGAGGAAGCAAACGTCGAGGCTTTACGTCGATAATGCGAGCCTCTGCATGGCGAGGACACGTAATAATGCCCGACTGGCTGCCAGTGAAGCTAACTCCTTCATGATTTTTGGCGGCCAAAGCCATGGCCAGTAAAGCAATGCTGATGCGCTCTCCTACAGTGATCAGCATATCGTATTCCCTTTGGGGAGGTTGCGGATGGACCTGTCTTGCAAGGGAAATAAGTTCATTTGTCGTATTGCCCATAGCGCTGACAACGATGGCTATGCGAGGGTAAACTGCTTTGCGCTGTATGATGACATCGACAATTCTGGAAAAATGCTGAGGAGTAGCTACGGCAGCTCCCCCAAATTTCATGACTAATGTTTTTTTCATAAAAATTTTTTATTTGGAATTAATAACACTAGTTGGTATAATGAGGTAATGTAAATAGTGAACATATCATATTTTATTGTCTTTTGTCAAAAAGATGTAGTGGAATGTTTGAATTGGAAAAGACTTTTCATTTTGAAGCGGGACATGTTTTAAAACAGCATGACGGTCGATGCAGAGAACCTCACGGACATTCTTACAGCGTGACAGTTCATGTACGTTCAGAAAACCTCATATCGCATGGGCCTAAAACCAATATGGTGATGGATTTTTCCGATATCACCTCCCTGGTCAAGCCCATGATAGATGAATATTTTGAACATAAATGGCTTAATGAAACGTTAAAACAGAATCGCCAACTGCAGAGTTTATGGCTCAGTGGATATACGAACACCTGAATTCCCATTTGCCGGGCTTGTGTGCTGTTACTGTTCAGGAGACAGCTTCCTCGCGCGTAATTTACAAACCAATAAAATAGCGGATTATAGAAAGAGTTTTATATTTTTCTCTTTTCTCTTTTCCTTTTATTTGATATGCTGGATGCTTTAGCAAGAAAATAAGGAGAAACCTTTAAATGTCTAAAAACCCACAACACACCTGGAATGAAAGCAACATTGTCGATGATGTTGCAATTTCAGGAAAAAGATGCAGAACTTTTTAAAAATCTTTTAAATAAAGAAGAAGCGACTCCCATCTGAAGAAACTCCATCCCTGATTCCTGGAACTATTCTAAAAGGAAGAATTGTCGAAATCACAAAAGATCATGTCGTCGTCGATGTAGGCCTGAAATCCGAAGGCCTAGTGCCTATCGAAGAATTTTCCGACCCTTCTCAAGTTGTTCTTGGATGGTGAAGTCGAAGTTCTTCTCGATCAAGCAGAAGATGACAACGGCCAAATCGTCCTCTCCAGAGAAAAAGCCGAACGCCTCCGTCAGTGGGAATACATTCTCGAACATTGCGAAGAAGGCTCTATCGTTAAAGGACGCGTTCTCCGCAAAGTCAAAGGCGGCCTCATGGTCGATATCGGCATGGAAGCCTTCCTGCCCGGCTCGCAAATCGATAACAAGCGCATTAAAAATCTCGACGACTACATCGGTAAAACCTACGAATTTAAGATTCTTAAAATCAATATCGACCGCAAAAATGTCGTCGTCTCCCGCCGCGAACTTCTCGAAGCAGAACGCATCTCCAAAAAAGCCGAAGTTCTCGAAAATATCAAAGAAGGCGATGTCCGCGAAGGCGTTGTCAAAAACATCACCGATTTCGGCGTCTTCCTCGATCTCGATGGCATCGACGGCCTCCTGCATATCACCGACATGACCTGGAAGCGGATCAAACATCCTTCCGAAATGGTCCATCTGGGCCAAAAACTCGAAGTGATGATCCTCAGCGTCGACAAAGATAAAGGACGCGTTGCTCTTGGGCTTGAAGCAAAAAGAAGCCAATCCTTGGGATCAGATCGAAAAGAAATATCCTCCTGGAACACGTGTCAAGGGCAAAATCGTCAACCTTCTCCCTTATGGGCCTTCATCGAAATCGAACCGGGCATCGAAGGGCTGATCCACGTTTCTGAAATGTCTTGGGTGAAAAATGTCACCGATCCAAGCGAAGTCGTCAAAAAAGGCGATGAAGTCGAAGCGATTGTTCTTTCCGTCCAAAAAGAAGAAGGAAAAATCTCCTTGGGCATTAAGCAAACAGAACACAATCCTTGGGATGATGTCGAAAAGAAATATCCTGTCGGCAGCAATGTCAAAGCAGAAATCAGAAGCTTGACCAACTATGGCGCTTTTGTCGAACTCGAGCCTGGCGTCGAAGGACTGATCCATATTTCCGATCTAAGCTGGATCAAAAAAGTCTCCCATCCTTCAGAAGTGCTGAAGAAAGGGGATGTTGTCGAAGCTGTCATCCTTTCTGTAGACAAAGAAAGCAAGAAAATCACCCTGGCGTCAAGCAACTGAGCCAACAATCCTTGGGAAAGTATTGAAAAAACAATGCCTGTCGGATCGCTTGTAAAGGAAAAGTCAGCAAAATCACTGCTTTTGGAGCCTTTGTTGAACTTGACAACGGCATTGAAGGACTGATCCATGTGACAGAACTTTCCGATCAAGCTTTTGGCAAAGTGGAAGATGTCGTCTCTAAAGGCGATGAAGTCACTGCAAAAGTGATCAAACTCGATCCTGAACATAAAAAAATTGCTCTTTCGATCAAAGAATATTTGATTGATCAAAATCAAGTCAACCGCGATGATATCGTTGTAACACCCAAAAGCGAAGAAAAAGAAGAGCAAAAGAAAAAAGGTGACAGAAGAAACAAAAGAGAATCTGCGAATGAAGAATTGAAGAGATCTGGAAGCTGATGTTAATAGTCATTTCAATTGTCAATGGCATTCGTTTATCGGAATGCACTGAACGTCAGCTAGGAGTGTTCAATAAATTGTACAATGCATTTTGAACAATCCCGATTAATAATTGTACATTATTGAGGCATGACATAATGAATAAAGATCTCATTGCCATCTTTGAATATCTAGAAAGAGAAAAAGGCATCAAACGGGAAATTGTCATCAGTGCCATTGAAGAATCGCTTGCGGGCAGCCGCACGCAAAAGCATCACAGGCGCTTCAAATGTCACCGTCACCATCAACCCGAAAACCGGCAATATCGATGTCTTTTGTGAAAAAGAAATCGTCGATGAAGTCGAAGTTGCCTGCCCAAGAAATTTCATTGGAAGATGCCCGCGAGATCGATCCTGACTGCGAAATCGGCCAATTTATCGATGTCGTTGTTACCCCCAAAGATTTTGGCCGGATCGCCGCGCAAAAAGCCCGACAGATCATCACCCAAAAACTGCGCGGCGCAGAACGGGATGTCATCTATGAAGAATATCGCCACCGCATGAATGAACTGGTCTCCGGAACTGTAAAACGCTTTGTGAGAGGCGCCAATCTCATTGTCGACTTGGGAAAGTGGAAGCCATCATGCCTATGAAATACTATCCCAAGACTGAAAAATATCAGATTGGAGAAAAAGTCCTTGCCCTGCTTCTGCGAAGTGAATGATACAGAAAATGGCGGGGCTGAAGTCATTCTATCCCGCAGCCACCCTGAATTTGTCAAACAACTGCTGATTCAAGAAGTTCCGGAAATCAATGATGGGACTATCATCATTGATAAAATTGTCAGGGATGCCGGCTATCGGACAAAACTGACCGTCGCTCGACCGATCCTAAAGTCGATCCTGTAGGAGCTTGTGTGGGCATGCGCGGAAATCGCGTTAAAAATATCGTTCGCGAACTGCATAATGAAAAAATCGACATCATCCCTTTCTCGCACGATCCATGTGAACTCCTGCAAAATGCCCTTTCCCCTATCGAAATCCGAAAAATCAACTTCAATGAAGAAGATAAAGTCATTTCCATTGTTGTCGAAGATGATGATTTTGCCGCTGTGATCGGCAAAAAGGGAATGAATGCACGTCTCAATAGCCAACTCATCGGCTATGATCTGGAAGTAAAAAAGATGACGGAGTATAAATTGACTCAGGCTCTCGAACGGGAAGAATTGGCCTCTTCCGAAGACGACACATTAGATGAAACTTTAACCGGCATTGAAGGGGTGAACAACCTGCTTTTTGCCCATCTGAAAGAACATCTGGAATCCAAAGAACATCTGGAATCCATAGGGGAGTGGTCCCTAACGCCGCGCAACCTGATGAGAATGTCTCCCGAACAGCTTGCTGAAGTTCCCGGCATCAGCCTGGACATGGCAAACAAAATTCTAGAACAAATAAGAAAACAGAGGACATAAAGGTTTGGCTAAACAGCTTAAAATCAATATTAAAAATACTCAAATTGCGGAAGCAATCAATCTAGATGGTTTAAAAAGTAAACTTTCCAAAAAATCTCCCGAACCCGCCCCTGCCAAAACCGCTTCGAGTAAAAAAATTCCCGCCGCTGAATCTGCTCCTTTACTGCAACCGTCTGCCGGCCCTTCCGTGGAAGAACCCCCCCGCATTAAGGCCCGGTCCAAATCCGTTTTTGAAGATGTTTCCGCTCCGGACTCAAAATCAAAAACTCAAGCTCAGCCTGAAGAAATGATGACAGAAGCCGCGGAACCTTCTTTTGAAGAAGAGGCAAAACAGATCAAAGCCAAAGCTTCAAAAAAGAAAACGAGCGAAGAATTGCGCCAGGAAATTTTTGCCGAAGAAATCGCTGAACAGGTGGAACAAAAAAAAACTGATGAGCAGAAAGTCAAGTCCCAACTGTTGGCATCCGAATCCCAAGCCAATACAGCTGCCCCATCCCTGCCTCCCACTGCTACAGCCCAGCCAAAAACTGCGCCAGAACCGGTCTCTTTGCCTGAACTTGCCGGACCCGCAGTAACTCCCCTGCCTGCGCCCCCAGCAGCCCCCATGCCTCAACCTCACGTAAGGCTGGGCCCCACAGGTAGGCATATCAAGGATTTGCTGCCTCCCAAAGTTGAACCAAAACCCAGAACGGAACCTGGAACCCGTCCTTCACCCCAAGGAAGATTCCAGCCAGGAAACAGACAGGAACGGCCCTCGTCGAGACCTCCTAGGTCTTTTCCTGGAAGGCCGCAGCCTTTCCTGCGTGAACCTGCCCAAAAAACCCCTTCTTCTCCCCCGTCCCATGATACTGGTGACAGGCACCGCCCCAAAACCAAAGTAAAAGAATTCGGTGAAATCCCAACTGCAAAAGGATCGGAAGGGGAAGAGGCAAAAAAAGCCGTAAAATCGACAAAATTCAAAGAATTTAAAGAAGTCAAACCTCAAAAACGGCAGGAACCCCATCGTGATTTTGATACTCGCGACCGGCAAGGTCTGCGTGTCACAGAAGATGAAACTGGCTGGAGAAAAAAACGCCCTGTCAAACGCATGATCCAAGAGGAAACCACCATCCGGCCCACTTCGCTTAAAGTGCGGATTCCCATTTCCATCAAGGATCTTGCATCTGAAATGAAATTAAAATCTTCCCAGCTTGTTCAAAAACTATTTTTACAGGGGCTTATCGTCACGCTTAACGATCTTTTGGAAGATGAAACCACCATACAGTTGCTGGGTCAGGAATTCGGTTGTGAAATATCGATAGATACTTCGGAAGAAGAACGGCTACGGATCACAGACAAGTCCATTGCTGATGAAATTGCCGCTGCCAATACCGATGAACTCATTATACGGCCTCCTGTAGTGGCATTTATGGGGCATGTCGACCATGGAAAAACCAGCCTGATAGATGCCATTAGAAAAAGCAACCGCGCAGCGGGAGAAGCCGGCGCCATCACCCAGCACATAGGGGCTTTCCGCTGTCATACTCCCGTGGGAGATATAGCATTTTTGGATACCCCCGGCCACGAAGCCTTTTCAGCTATGCGGGCCCGGGGCGCCAATGTGACGGATATCGTTGTGCTGGTCATTGCAGGGGACGAAGGGATTCGCCAGCAAACTGTCGAAGCAATGAATCATGCCAAAGCGGCTGAAGTGACTATCGTGGTAGCCCTTAATAAATGCGACAAGCCAAATTTCAATGCTGAAAATGTCTACAGACAGCTTGCAGAACATGAACTGCTGCCTGAAGTCTGGGGCGGCCAAACTATTACCGTCAACTGTTCCGCCACTACCGGCGAAGGGATCCCCCAACTGCTCGAAATGCTGGCCTTGCAGGCGGAAGTCCTGGAACTGAAGGCTAATCCCAATGCCCGCGCACGAGGCACCGTCCTTGAATCGGAAATGCATAAAGGCATGGGGGTTGTTGCTACCATCCTGATCCAAAATGGCACATTGAAACTCGGCGATGCCCTTGTATTCGGAGATAACTGGGGACGGGTAAAAACCATGCATAATGAGTATGGCAAAGACCTCAAAGAAGCCAGCCCCTCCACACCTGTCGAAATAACGGGCGTGTCAGGACTTCCTGAAGCAGGCGAGGAATTTATCGTAGTCAAATCCGAACGGGAAGCCCGGGAAATCGCCGAAGCCAGACAGCAGGGCACCCGGCAATTCAATCTGCAGCAAAAGAAGAAAATTTCCATGGAAAATCTGCTTCAGCAGGCGTCTACGCTGCAAAAAAAGGTGCTTAACATCGTCCTTCGCGCAGACGTCCAGGGTTCTTTGGAAGCTATTAAAATAGCCCTGGAGAAAATCCATTCCGATAAAGCGGAATTGAATATTATCTATACAGGGGTAGGGGAAATCTCCGAATCAGATGTCCAGCTGGCATCAGCCTCCAAAGCCATGATTTTGGGATTCCACACCGCCATTGAAGTCCATGCGGATGCATTGCTCAGGCAGCTTGGCGTCCAGGTACGGATGCATGATATCATTTACCATGCCATAGACGATGTCAAAGCTCTCATGGTAGAGCTTCTGGACAAAGTCGCCCTGGAAACAGAAAAAGGCAAGGCGGAGGTGAAAGCCACATTCAAATCTTCGCAAATCGGCCTCATTGCAGGCTGCCAGGTGACTGAAGGGACCATCGTCCGCAATAATCAGGTCAGGGTGCGCCGTAAAAATGAAGTGATCTGGAAAGGTTCCATTACATCTCTTAAACGTGTTAAAGAAGATGTTCGGGAAGTCCAGAAGGGCTTTGAATGCGGTATCCTCTTGAATGGCTTTAACAGCTTTGAAATCGGTGATATTCTGGAAGCTTTCGAGATCACCTATATTACCCAGCAACTTTAAAATATCATTTCCTATGCCAAAACAACGCACGGACAGGTTAAATTCCCTGTTAAAAGAAGTTATTTCAGAAGTGATCCATAAGGATGTCCGAAATCCACACATGAGCCATTTTGTCACCGTCACCCGCGTGGATATCACCAAAGATTTATACCATGCCAAAGTGTATGTGAGCATCATCGGCACCGAGGAACAAAAAATAGAAACTGTGGCAGCCCTAGAATCCGCTGCCGGTTTTATTGCCGTGAATGCATCTAAAAAGGTGGTTTTGCGGTATTTTCCTGAGCTTCGATTCATCCTCGACGATAGCGTAGATAAACACATGCGCATCCAAAAAATTCTAGGGGATATCCAGGCCGAACGTGAATCTAGAAATCCTGAAAATCCAGAAAATCCTGAAGAATCCGAATAAAATGGAAACACAAGACAATCTTCCCGAAGGTATTTTACTCATTAATAAACCCATAGGAAAAACCTCTTTCAGCCTAGTGGCAGCTCTAAGAAGAAAAATCGGTGTAAAAAAAATCGGTCACGCAGGTACGCTTGATCCGTTTGCTTCCGGCGTCATGATCTTGCTTATCGGGAAAAAATATACCCGATTGTCCGATCGCTTTTTAAGTCAGGATAAAGAATATTCCGCTGAACTTATGCTGGGCATCGCTACAGATACCTATGACTGTGAAGGGCAAACGACTTTAACCTCCGACAAAGTCCCCGCCCTAAATGAAATTGAAGAGGTCCTTCAACAATTCCAGGGAAGCCTGGAACAAATTCCCCCCATGTATTCAGCTAAAAAGATAAAGGGCCAAAAGCTATATCTACTCGCCCGTCAGGGAAAAACTATAGAAAGACCCCCCGTAAAAATACACGTAGACACAAAACTCGTGGAATATCAGTACCCCTACCTCAGAATCAATGTATCCTGCAGCAAAGGGACTTACATCAGAAGCCTCGCACATGATATAGGTGAAAAACTGGGCACGGGAGCCCATTTAACCGGCTTGCAAAGGATCAGGAGCGGCGGTTTCCATCTCCATCAATGTATCGAAGGAAGTTTGCTCGATTCTTCTTCATTTGATACAAACGTTTGTAATCAACACCTTTTGAAAATCTGAGGCAATAACATGGGTTCACAATCCGTTCTTCTAAATCAGGATATTCCAGGCATATCTGTAGTGACTTTGGATCGCCCTGAAAAAAGAAATGCATTCAATGCCTCTCTTCTCAGGGAATTAATAACCTTGCTGGAAAAAATCTCCACAGATTCCACCCAACGCTTTGTGATTTTAAAAGGGGAAGGTCCCTTTTTTTGTGCAGGTATGGATTTGGCCCATGTAGAAGAAGATTTCAGGGAATTGATCCCAAAGGCATTGAAAGGCCTGTATAAACTACCCCAGGTGACTTGCGCCATAGTACAGGGCGGCGCCATTGCCGGCGGCACAGGTATTATAGCCTGCTGCGATTACGTTATAGCTGAAGAAAGAGCGAAATTTGGATGCCCTGAAACTCGTAGAGGCTTTGTCGCTGCCACTATCATGCCATTGCTTATCCGAAAAATCGGCCATGGAAATACACGGAAACTGCTTTTACGTGCCGATCTGATTTCATCGCAAAAAGCCCTTGAGATAGGATTGATCGACAAAATCGCAGCTCAGGAGAAGCTTCTGGATGAAAGCCTTGAATTGGCAAAAGATGTCCTGCAGGGAGCTCCTCAGGCTACACGATATACCAAAGAGCTACTTAACGACTTATACCCCACAACAATTGACGATGATTTAAATCGGGCAGAAAAGTATGCACCATATTCCATTACTCAAGAGGAACCTCAGGAAGGCATAGCGGCCTTTCTCGAAAAGAGAAAACCCAAATGGAGAACTTAATAGTTCTGTTTGCACCCAACTTAACCAGGAGACTCATAGAGTTTCTGTAAACCGTCTTTGCGTTCTTTGCATCTTTGCGCCTTTGCGTTTAATTTTTAATTTTTTGCAGGGACAGATAATACCCACGTCACATCTTTGCCATGGATTTTGGATTTTATGGTGATTTCTTTATCTCTTAATAGAGTTTGCAGATCTGTACAAGCTTGTACGCTGACGCTTCCATTTTCAATCAGGTACTTGCCAACAACAGGAATAATGGCATAGCCTCCGCTTACCCACTGGGGGCTGTTGGAGACTTCCTGATAGAATGTCTGTACCTTATGTGTTTTGCCATGATCACAGGTGGCACAAGCTGCCAGGCCCTTTCTTCCATTAACATCTCTAAACTGCCCCACCGGGCTATTATCTGGGAACTGTGAAGGTTTAATGAAATTGATAGCACCGTTGCGCAGGCGCGTTTTACCAATATCAATCGTGGGAAGTTTTTCATAATTAAACATTTCATTAATAAGCTTGTCTACATTGTCAACATTACTATAATTAAAATTGGAATCTACTTTACCTTCGTAAAGCTTTATATTATTTAATAATAATGCCAAAACAGGTTTAATTTTTTCATCTATTTGAGCATTGGTAATAACATCAATTTTATTACCAAGATTGCCTTCTGACTTATTCGTATTTTGATCATCTTGTTTTTTTTCTACCGCAAGAAATATATTTGTACAATTTGAATTTGTTTGATTGCGAGTAATATCATGCAATCTTGATAGATTTTCTCTAAAATTTGCGTAATCAACATAAGAATTTACCAGGTTCATCTTGTCTACGTTCATCATGTCCTCACTTATATAGTCGTTTTAAATTAATATGAGAGTGTAATATATTTCATTAAATATTGTCAATATATAAACAATTTTATAATCAGACAAATGATGAATTAGACTGCATCAATTCTCAATCACCAGATAAGGCTTTATTTTTTTTGCTAACTGACTGGCCCCTGCTGTAAATCCTGTATTGACAGCCACCAGATGCATCAGTTTTTTAGCTGCTCGCAGGGCTTCAAGGATGCCTTTATCCGTAATTCTCTCGCATCGGGTCAGATTCAGATAGAGAAGATCTGGACTATAGGTTGCAATTTCAATCAAAGGCAAATCAGAAATCATCGTTCGGGACAAATTTAAGGAATTTAAACCAGGATTTAAATGGGGCATGTCGCCAAATCCTTTATCTGTAATGCTTCTACATTCTTCCAGATTGAGCGATACGACCGAATTGCAAGATTCTAAAACCAGCCTCAAATCTTCGTCCGTTATCTTGGCATTTCTGGACAAATCAAGGGAATACAGCGATTTAAAACGCTGCAGGACCGGCCAGCAAGAGTAATTTAATTTAGGATTTGAGGTCAGGCTCAAATAGAGCAAATGGGGACTGATCTTGGCAAAAGCAATTAAAGTTTCTTCATTCACCCATGTACAGGAACCCAGAATCAGCTCTCTCAAGCGGCTGGGAATATCATATAAAAAGTCACTAAAGTGATCGGTGTAGCTGAGATCCAGGCCGATCAGGCCTGGACAGATAGCGACAACCTGACTGAATTCCGGTTGTTCTGATGTTTTGCCTCCAAATACCAAATGGGTGATCACCATTTTCAGCCTCTGGAATATATCTAGAGAGTTTTCACTGAAGCGCAAAAATTCAAATTTCAAGGTTTCTGATGGAGAGTCCCATAAACGGACATCCAGTTGCAAGTCGTTAAGAAATTCATAACAGGAAGCCCGAAGCAGGAGCCACCCTTCTTTATGGCTCATCAGAAGGATGTCGAGGACATTATCCTGATGGATCCATTTTTTAAGGGCTTTTTGGCATTCCAAAACAAAATCTTTTAAATCCCAAAGTTGGGCCAGTTTTAACACCTGTTCGCCTGCTGTCTGGCTTATGGTGGTGAGGCTGTCGGAATAACCTTTCATGATATATTCATGAATAGGTTCGAACACATCAAAAGGAACTGTGTTCAGGTGGATACTGTCGGACATCCGATCGCGGCATTCCAATCGGATCAGATCTTTTAAATAATGGCTGCTGGAACCATACATCAAAGTATTTACAGATAGATCGGCATCCTGCAATTTAATTATTATGTTATTTGGCAAATAGGCGGCAGCCACTCCGGGATGCCTGCGGAATACAACAGCCAATCGATAGGCAAATTCTATCATCAGTTGATCCTGAAAGAATTGCCGATGGGCCCAATCTATGGCCGCACGCATAAAATCAGAGTGCGCCTCCGCCCATGTCTCATCGGCGCAAGCTATTTCCAAAAATTGGATAAGATCGGGCGGACGGCTCAGCAGGAGCTTTAACAGGCTTTCATCCGAGTCCATCCGTCTGCAAACATTCAATTCAGCAGGAAGCAGCAGGGGCATTTGCATGGGATCAGCCTCGTTTATTCAACATCATTCAACGCTTGTTTTAATAGGTCTCCTATTTTCATGCTATCCTCATATTGAATATTTTCAGGTTTAATGGGTTCGCCCAGGGTAATGCCTATTTTTGAAAAGGGTTTGGGCAGTCGGAATCTATCCCAGGTATTCAATTCCCAATAGCTGTCTGCTCTCCAAGAAAATGGAATGACTACAGCTTCAGCAACTTGGGCTGCCCATGTTATCCCGGGCTTGATTTCATAACAGGGACCGCGGGGGCCATCGGGTGTGATGATAATGATCTCCTCTTTTGTTTTCAGGCGCGTGGTCAATTTTCTTAAAGCCATGTGGCGGGCATTGTGGGGCACCCGGATAGTTCTACCTATGGAATAACTGTTGACCAGAATGGCCAACGCCTCGCCATCGCGGCTTTGGCTTATCAAAGCGGTATACACAAATTGGGGGGCATACCGGTTGAGTATCTCGGCCACAATGGCGAGGCGATTGTGCCAAAGTATCAGAATGCATTTTTCTTTTCGCGCGCAAGCTATAAAGCCTTCCAGCCCCTCAACGGAAACTCGGCAGGTAAAAAGTATCAACCTCATCAGGTATTTTCCTGTATAGGCTAAAATATGGGAAAACACTTTTCTTTTCCATTTGATCCATTTATTTTTCAGCATGAAATCAGCTTCCCTATGTGTTCGGCTGCCTTTTGGCTTGCAAGGTCTTCTTTTAGAAGGGCCTGAATCTTGCCGCAGCCCTGGAGGCACTCTTCCCTTTCCCCTTTATTATCGAGAAAAGGTCTGATTTTCAGGAAAATGTTCTCCGCTGAGAATCCTTCCGCTATAAGTTCGGGAAAGACCGGTCCTTCAGCTAGAATATTGGGTAGAGCATAATAAGGCAATTTTAATCGGAGGATATATTGAGCATACCATTTGTTTAATAAAGTGAGTTTATAAAAGACTATCGTAGGACACTTATGAAGAGCTAGCTCTAAGGTGACCGTCCCGGATTTGGCTATGGCGCAATGGCTGCCGCGCATGAGTTCATAGGTATAACGGGAAGGCACCCGGATAATTTCACGGTCCATGCCGGATACCCATTTGTCTGCTTCCGGATGCGCACAGGAAAGGGCAATACATAGGCCGGGATACTGCAGCTTAAATAAGGCAGCCGCCTCGCGAAGTACTGGCGCATGGCGTTCCACCTCACTTTTACGGCTTCCTGGAAAGAGGGACAAAATCCTGGCATAGGGAGGGATCCCGCAGACCTGCTTCCAGTCCTCCTGATAGGCATGTTTTTTGATATATTCCTGAAGGGGATTTCCCACATAGGCTACAGGCAAGGAAGTGCCTGAAAAATAACGCGGCTCAAAGGGAAGGACTGTCAAAAGGAGGTCCAGGGTATCGGCCATCTGTTGAATCCGCTGCGGGCTGTGGGCCCACACGCTGGGGCAGATATAATGGACAATCTTGCCTTTATACCCCCCTTTTCTCAAAGCTTTTGCCAAACGCAAATTAAAGCCCGGATAGTCGATCAGGATCGCAACGCTAGGGTTTCGGGTCAGAATCTCATGCCTGATAAAATAAAACTGTTTAATAAACCTGGGAAGTGAATAAAATACATCGGTGATTCCCATGACCTCGAAATCTTCCATCTTCAGCACAGCCTTCAACCCTTCTTGTCTCATTTTTGGCCCGCCTACCCCCCAAAATGGACAGGCAGGAAATTTCTGTTTAAGGCCATGCATCAGATGGCTGCCATGCAAGTCTCCGCTGGGCTCTCCGGCAAAAAGGAACAGGGTAGAGGGGTTTATAGCCATATCATATTTCGGATGGACGGGATTTTGGTTGTTTATAAATGAGCATGAGATTCCGTATATAAGGTACCAGGCCAAAAACAGGACCTAAAAGATTTACAGGATCTCCGAGAATGGTAAAATAAATCAGGCAAAGAACATCCCCAACCAGGCTCATCCACCAGAAAGAAGGATTCAAACTGCTTGCCTGATGTTTCTCGGCCAGCCACCATTGCACCCAAAAGCGGCTGTTAAACAATAATAGCCCTCCAAAACCCGCCAGATGCCATCCCCAAAAAATCGAGTCCTTCGAGACCTTTCCATACCAGGCAGGAATTCGAAACCACCCTTCAAATACCTCGGATCCGGTCCACCAGGCCTGCAATGCAAAGATGGCAAAAGTGAGGACAACCCCTGACACAAACAGCGAAAAAACAAATGCCAAACGGGATTCCTTTGAAGGCTTTCCGATAATTTGAAGATTCCGCCACGAAATCACCCCATTGCACGCTTGAATAAGGGCAACATGCAGTTGCAACTGGATGACAGAATGGATCCAAAGGGAACAATTGCCAAACAGGGAAAGATACCAGAACAGAGGGGTCACAACACTCTGCTTTTTTTTTTCACTCTCCATCCATTGGATCAAAAAACGGGCGGTAAAAGCAAGGGATGAAATAAAACCCAGGGGATACAACAGCTCTCGCAAAGCCTCATTCATGGCTTCTCTTGATTATTTTGTAATTCAAATGCCTTTTTTTCATCCATCGGACTGCCAGCATGTCTGCAATGGTATTGAAAGAGCGGTTAAAAAAACCATATTTTGTTTTTCCTTTAGTTCTTTCCCGATGGTTGACGGGAATTTCTTTGATCCTGAACCCTTCGATGTGAAATAAAGCCGGTAAAAAGCGGTGCATCCCCTGGTACAATTTGATCTGCCTCAGGCAAGAGGTCCGGTATATTTTTAGAGAGCAGCCGGTATCCTGCACCCCATCTTCGCAGACATGGCTTCGGACAAAGTTGGCCAGTCGGGACGTGATTTTCTTTATCCAGGGATCGCGCCTGTTACGGCGATGGCCGCATACCATATCGCAATCTTTCACTGCCTCCAAAAGAGCGGGTATGTCTGCAGGATCATTCTGCCGATCGCCATCCAATGTGATGACAAACTCACCGCGCGCCTCTTTAAAACCCGCATCGAAAGCGCTGGATTGACCGTAGTTTTTGGCGAAAGCAAGTGGGCGAAGATAGGGTTTGTTCTTCGCCAATTCGTTGAGTATCCGAAGCGTTGCATCCGTAGAGCCATCATCGATACATATCAACTCCCAAGGTTGCTGGATAGCTTGCATGATGGGTTCCAACTCTTCGATCAGCTCATGGATATTATCTTCTTCATTTTTTAATGGAATAACAACTGAATATTTCAAACTCATAGATGTAATCATAAAACAATTATAGGAATCTTCCGAGTTTAATTCAACCGCAACTTTTCTCTCATCTCTTCAATTTTATATAATAAAAAATTACACCTGTCTTCCATATTCAAATACAGCTGTTCATACTCACGCGGGTAATGTAATACATCGACAGGTACGGGCACCCGTTCCATTAGCCACTTATAACAGTCTTTTGCCAGGGTCTGAATACGTAAATTCCTCGGATGCAGTACTTTGGCATCGTGCAATAGCCTATGAACAGCTTGCAATGTGCATTCCCGGATCAGCTCGCACAAATAATAGCGCCGCATTTTATTCTGGTAGATCAAAACAATGCTGTTTCTCCAGTCTCCTGCAGGAAAATGGTTTAAAGATGGCATATTGTCTTTTATTTCCTGGATTTTCTGCAGTGTGGAATGGATATCAGCGCCTACATCGCGGGCCTTCCTCGACCACGACTCGATATTGCCATTTACATGATAAAGGTGAAACATGGAATAAAACGGATCTTCCCGAACTCCATTAACTACGCCTATCATATATCCCTCCTTATTTAATAATATGGTGGGCCTTCCCAACATATAATAAAAATGATAAAATTAAGCAAATCGCCAAAAGCCTATTGTTTTTTTCGTGTCCGAATCCGTGTCCGAGTCCGAGTCCGAGTCCGATTTAACAAGGATTGAATCGGACTCGGACACGGACTCGGACTCGGACACCAAGTAGGATTTTTTAAAAAATATCCCACAGAGGAAGGTTTCTTAGATGTCTTACCATAACTTTTTAGGAGCATGGCTGTTTGCCTGCAGTCTGCTTTGCTCCTTAACATTACATGCAAACGAAACCCTATCCGACCCGTCCTACGAATTCGTGGGTTTTCATCTGATCGCCAGCTACCAAGAATGCGACCCGGCAAAGCTTACTGATCTCGAAGGACTTCAAGAGGCTATGCTGCAAGCTGTAGTTGCCTCAGGCGCCACCCTATTGAGCAGTTCTTGCCATATATTCCCTCCTCATGGTTTGACACTGGTCATGCTCCTTTCCGAAAGCCATGCGAGCATCCATACCTATCCCGAATTCAATGCCTGCTTCGTCGATTTCTTCACTTGCGGCAGGAACTGCTCCTCAACGTCATTTGACTCGGTGCTGCGTGAATACCTCAACCCTCAAACCGTCTCTTCCCGTTTGCTTTACCGGGACAAAGAAAACGTGACTGTCCAATAATCCCGACATGGGTTAATATAAGGACCTGGGCCTAAGGTCTGAAAAAAAGGTGAAATTATGCTGTCTATCAATGATATCCAAAAACATTTGGGCGATGAAGCAGATTCCTTGCTCCAACATTCCTGCAAAACCGTCCCAAAAGAAAGCCTCTATTTACCCGGCCCCAACTGGCTGGATACTGTCTATGGCTATAGCGACCGCAGTATCAGGGTATTGAGAAATCTGCAAGCCCTTTTGCAGCATGGCCGGCTGGGCGGAACGGGTTTTGTTTCTATTCTCCCTGTAGACCAAGGCGTGGAACATTCCGCCGGAGCTTCTTTTGCACCTAATCCAATCTATTTCGATCCAGAAAATATTGTCAAACTGGCCATCGAAGCGGGATGCAATGGAGTGGCTTCCACTTTGGGCGTCCTGGGCAATGTCGCCCGCAAATACGCCCATAAAATCCCTTTTATCCTCAAAATCAACCACAATGAACTTCTGACCTACCCCAATCACTATGATCAGATCCTCTTTGCCGATGTCCATCAAGCCTATGATATGGGAGCAGTTGCGGTTGGAGCCACTGTCTATTTCGGCTCACCCGAAAGCGACAGGCAAATCCAGGAGATCAGCCAGGCATTTCATATCGCCCATGACTTGGGCATGGCAGCTATTCTGTGGTGCTATATAAGAAATTCGGCCTTTAAAGTGGAGGGCACTGACTACCATGAAAGCGCCGACCTGACCGGACAAGCTAATCACCTGGGGGCAACCCTAGGAGCCGATATTCTCAAACAGAAACTGCCTGTCTGCAATGGAGGCTATAAAGCCCTGAACAAAGAAAAAAAAGGATATGGTAAATACAGCGACAAAATGTACACGGACTTGTGCACCGATCACCCTATCGATCTATGCCGATACCAGGTCCTCAATGGATATAATGGAAGAACACCCCTCATCAATTCCGGCGGCGCTTCGGGCCAAAATGACCTGCACGAGGCCATAAGGACTGCCGTTATTAATAAAAGGGCAGGCGGAATGGGACTGATCAGCGGCAGAAAAACTTTCCAGAGGCCAATGAATGAAGGTATTGAGCTCTTTCACGCCATCCAGGATGTGTACCTATGCAAAGAGGTGACTGTCGCATAAAATGGAGCCAACCCCCTTGCAATTGCAGCCGCTGCTAGAAACAGCCCTTGCGACAGCTCATCACGCAGGGTCTGTCATCAGGGAAAATTGGGGAAAATCCCACCTCATTTCACATAAAGAAGCAGACATTGATCTTGTCACAGAGGTCGACCGCGATTCAGAACGGGAAATAATCCGCATTCTTACCCAAAAATATCCTTCACATGCCATTCTCACAGAAGAGCAGGGATCAAAAACCGGATCAAATACAGATTTTTTATGGGTCATTGACCCTCTCGATGGGACGACTAATTTTACACACCAATACCCTATGGTGTCCGTCTCCATCGCCCTTCTTTTTCAGGGCACTCCTGTCATCGGCGTGGTATATAATCCCATTTTCCAAGAATTTTTCCATGCAGCGCAAGGCATAGGGGCTTTTTTAAATCATCAACCTATTCGCGTCTCCTCTGTAGATTCCTTAGATAAAAGCCTGCTGGCTTCAGGATTTTCCTATGATCGAAAATCAAATCCAGATAACAACTATTCAGAATTCTGCCTGTTGACTCATCTTTCTCAAGGTGTTCGGCGAGGAGGGTCTGCTGCGCTCGACCTTGCCTATGTCGCTGCAGGAAGATTTGACGGCTACTGGGAAAGGGGAATTAAGCCTTGGGACATTGCAGCAGGAACCCTCCTCGTCCGCGAAGCCGGAGGCCTCGTTTCCGGATATGACAACACTCCCCTGGATTTATACTCGGGTTTTATAGTGGCTGCCAATCCCCTGATCCATCCCGTCCTGACAGAAAAAATCCGCCAAGCGCGCCTTCATCCTATCTCATTTTAAAATAATGTCTGAATCGTTTATAATATAAGTGGAGACGTGGAAAAAGGATCTCCGAAGGAGGTCTCTATGTTAAATGTTAAGAGATTTGCTTTGGCCGGTGGAGTAGTGGGAGCTTTATACGTATTCGTCTTCACATGGGTTGCAATAGCGAGCGGGCATGGAATGGAAATGATGAAAGTAATAGAAAGCGTATATCCTGGTTATCATGTAACAGCAATTGGCAGTGTGATTGGCGCCATATATGCTTTCATCGATGGATGTATCAAACTGGGTATAGTAGCATTTGTATATAATAAGTTGGAAAGCTTCGTAAAATAACTCACGGCGTAAGGATAAACAGCTCGGGCCAAGGGCCTGTTTTAGAGCTAAAATGCAGACATGTAGTCCGCGAGACCCCAAAAGGGCTGAATTTAGGCTTTTTTAAAACAGGCGCTTGGCCCGAGCTGTATTTGTACATCATTTTTTACCACTGAGCAAGTGAGATCACTGAGAAGATCTCTCCTATCTCAAACCTTCTCAGTGATCTCACTGGCTCAGTGGTGAAAAACGGCTCATGCATATCGAGCTCACGTTATTGTACTGTGCATTGATCGTCGCCGCCAAGAAACTGATCAAAGAAACCGTTCCCTGTTGTATTCCATTTTTTACCATTTTTGATTGTCGGAAACCAGTCTTCTTTATAATTCTGTTCTAGACTTTGAGACTGAAACTGATGAAGTTCCCGAGTGAATAAATCTTCATATTCCTCATAAGAAGCATTGGCTGCTTTGGTATAAAGTTCTTCAGAAAATGCTATATAAGATGGATACCCGTGCTGTGCGAGATAAATATTCATAAACAAACGCGCCAGCCGGCCATTGGCATCCCCATAAGGGTGAATGGCTGTCAAACCAAAATGGATAAATGCAGCTACTTGATAGGGATGGAGATTTGAATTTAAATGTTCTTTTAATTGAGTAAAAAACTGCGTGAGCAGTTCATCAATTGTTTCAGGCGGAACAGTTACATAGGCGGTTTTATTCCAAGCAGCCCAGTGCCGGCTCAGGTAATAATCTCGCGATATTTCCATGGCTCCCCACCTTTGGAATAACGATTTTATTTCTTCAAAGGATTGACTAGTTATATTGTCATTTTGTCCTTTGTATTTTTGAATAAGCTGATTTATATTAGCCCATTCTCCCGTTTTAAAAACAAGGAGTTCTTCCTGCCTCACTGGATCTTCAGGGGAATTCATCATCCGCTGATGCAGCTCTATCATCATTTTCTTCAGTTCTTCAACATTTAAATCTTTCAGAGGATGAGATAGATAGGTTTGTTCAGCAAAATCCAATGTCTGGGCCCAAGGATGATTGGTATTATAATACATCACCACTTTGTCATCTTCTACTATCTCGTGCGTAATATTATTCGGTTCATCTGAGCCTCCAACAGCATGAGGAAAATAAAAAAGATAGGGAGGAAAGGCGGTCAGACTATCCCCCGGCTGTTTCCATTCAGGATTTACATTGCCTTTTTTAAGATTTAGAAGAGTAGGGGGAATGGAACGAACTGAGGGATGCAGTTGTGCCCTTTGGATATCGCAAAGACGGGCAAGATCTGATTTCTCTTTAATCAACTCTGAATTGGATGTAACACCTTCCCAAATGCCTTTTACCGTACAATAATGGGTTTTTAAAGCACTCAGCAATTGCTGTTGTTTATTTTGAATAGCTTGTTGAATATCTGACGGATCTGACGGTGTAGCTGTATAGCCTGTAATGTAGCCCGGAATAAGCTTTTGAATTGCCTCCAAATGATCCATTTCTTCCACATTCAAAGATAAATCTTTGATTTCATGGATCGCTTGGAACAGAAGTGTAATTTCATGGGATTTTTCTTCGCTTACCCAGGAATAAACAGTGCGAAAAACAGTAGCAGCAATATAATCTATCTTCTCTAGAATTGCATCTTTTACATAGTGAAAGGTGTTACAAATACCAGTTTCTATGTCATTTAATGAATTTAAAATATTTTGCATATATTCTTACATCTCCTTAAGTTAATTAATAACATAAAGAACAAATATAAAATTAATCGGAATAAAATAGCAAGAAATATCATGCCCGAGACGGAAATATTATAAAATCTCTTTATTGGGCTGCAAAGCCAACAGGAATTCATCACAAGGAATGCATAAAACATTCTTTCGCATAAGACGGTCTGTTCCCCTGTAAAGAAAAATTGCTTTTGCCTCAGGATAATCTTCTAAAAAATTTTCCAAAGAACGAATATCTTCCGGATGTATTGTCGCCGAATTCTTCACCTCAATAGCCCAAAAACCCAAGGGGCCGTGAACAACAAAATCTACTTCTACGCCGCTTTTAGTTCTCCAAAATGCAAGGTTATGGCTGTCTTTAGTATAATCAATCCAAGCTCTGAGATGTTGGGCTACCATTCCTTCCAAAGCTGCCCCGTCAATTTCTGAAACCCGATCAATAATAGATCGCGGTCGAAGAGCTCGGAAAACGCCAGCATCGAAAAAGTAAAATTTGGGATGGGCAACCAACAATCTTTTAGCCCTTTTTGTAAATACCGGGACCTGAAAACTGATCAATAAATCTTCAATAATGGTCATCCAGCTATTAATGGTAGGTCTCTTTATACCACATTCCCTTGCTATATTGCTGATGTTGAGAATCGATGCATGTGAAAAACTCACAGCTTCCAAAAAACGGGAAAAAGGCTCTATGTTACGCACAATTCCTTCAGCTTTGACTTCTTCATCCAAATATAGGCTTACGTAAGTAGATAAGATCTCTTCGGGATTTTCCAGGCCAAATCTCAGTGGCAGAAGTCCATACGCTACTGCATCCTCCAACTTGAAATCCTGTTTTAATTCGCATGCCATAAAAGGATGCAGCATCTTTTTTAAAGCCCTGCCTCCTAACAGGTCTACACCTGTTTTTTTCAGTTTCCTTGCACTTGAACCCGTTAACACAAAAACCCAATCGTGTTTATCCTCTATTAAAATATGAATGTTGGACAACAAATCGGGAACCCTTTGAATTTCGTCAATGATGATGACTTTGCCTTGCGGTTGCGCCCGCACTATCTCTAATAATAATTCAGGATGGGTTGAAAATCGCCTATAGGTATTTGATTCCAATAGATCTATAACCAGCGCCTCAGGAAAACGCCTTTTGATTAGAGTGGATTTGCCGGTCCCCCTGGGACCAAAAAGAAAAAAACTCTGTTTTGGTTCCTGGAAAACTCTTTTTATATGATGAAACATCTGACCACCTTCCTTTTTGATATTGAAAATATCATTTTTCCTTCTTTTTTGATATTGAAAATATCATTTTTCCTTCCTTTTTGATATTTTCCTTAGCATATCTATTGCCAAAGGCATCCTGCCCATCCTATTTTTTCCGGGAGTTGCTATTTTTCGCCTATTTTTCTGGACATAAAATTCCAAATCAAATATTTTGAAATACTCATTTGTTGATAAAGATAAATTTTATTGACGAAAAAGGATAAGATATGAAATGTCCATATTGTTATCATACAGAACTCAAAGTGACGGATTCACGGGAATCTTCTGAAACGAATGCCATCAGAAGAAGGAGAGAATGCTTAAATTGCTTGCGGCGCTTCACAACTTTTGAGACAATAGAATTGACATTTCAAGTTCATAAACGGGACGGCAGATACGAAGACTTTCAACAGCAGAAGCTGATCAATGGCATCACTGCGGCTTGCAGGCATACCACTATCAGCCATGATCAGGTGATTTTAATGGCCAGCAAAATAACAGGCGAATTGATGCAAATGCATGAACAGGAAATTTCCTCCACTGAAATCGGCAATAGGGTTATGGAAAAATTGCAGGCATTGGATCCCATAGCATTTATACGCTTTGCCTGCGTGTACAAAAGATTTAACAATATCGGAGAGTTAATGGAAGCGATACATTCCATCCAACCCAAAGACGATGCCAAGCGAAATTAAAATGAGGAGAAATTAATTGATGGCACTCAAAAAATCAGACATATCAAGATTCAAAAAGCGTTTGGAAGAATTGCGAGGGCAAATCACCCAGTCGCTGAAAGGATCGGCTGACCAAGTAAAAACTCCGGATGAAGCCACAGGCTACTCCCAGCATCAGGCGGACCAAGGTACTGATGACTTTAACCGGACTATAAGCCTTGAAGTTACTACAAGGGAATACAATCTGCTAAAACAGATCGATCGCGCCCTGGAAAAAATTGAGGAGGGCACGTATGGAATTTGCGATATCAGCGGCGCCGAAATCCCATTGGCAAGGCTCGAAGCTGTCCCTTATGCTACCATGACGGTAAAAGCCCAAGAGCAAATCGAAAAGGGATTAATGTGAAGCTGAACTCTCAATGTAAATTCAGAAAGATGCTATCCTTCTTTAGCAACGGTTGGTTTGCCATCTGTTTGGGGCTTTGTCTGCTGGGTATAGACATGACAACCAAATATTATACGCAGGCCTTGCTGCCTTCCGCTTTGTCAAGTTCCCCTTTCTACCCCTATGGAGGCATCGGAGTTTTTAAAAATTTTTATGGGATAGAGTTTTCCATCAATCATGCGACCAATACAGGCGCCGCCTGGGGGATTCTGCATAGCTATCAGGTGCCCCTGCTAGCCTTTCGAATCTTGTTGGTTGCAGGTCTGGCTGTCTATGCTCTTTTTCTTAATCGCAACCCGTTCCTTCATGTTCCCTTGTCCCTTATCATAGCCGGCGCTACAGGCAATATTATAGATTACTTCCTGTATGGACATGTCATTGACATGTTCCACTTCATTTTTTGGGGCTGGAATTACCCTGTCTTTAATGTGGCAGATTCTGCCATTTGTATAGGCATCGCCTGTCTTTTCTTTATGTCCTTCAATTTCACTGCCTCAATTTGCCGGATCCGGTCCTGTCAATGAACATCAGAATTAGTCCTAACCCTGAACCCCCCATGCAGGCGTCCAAATGGCTGTCCCACCCTGTATTGATGGATGCTGCCGAAATGTCCTCTCTGTTAGAAGCCTTGGGGGCTTTTTATATCTATGCCGTGAGTCAAGTCTTGGTTAAAGGCAAAGAACTCCTCTCCCACAAAGATTTCTTGGCGACTTATGAATATTATATCCACTGCTTGCAACAGGGGCGAATACCGGAGGAATCGACATTCAGGCCGGCTTTCAGCTCTGTTTTTACTGTCACTCCGGAGCCTTTATACGCTATGGAATTGCCAGACGGACGCCGGCTCATCCGGGTAGCTAAACCGGTTATTCAATTGCAGCCAAATGCCATCGACTATTCGCCCCATGACAACAAGTTCCGCTCCGGTGTGTATGGATCTGACAGTGTCCTTTGGGGGATACAATTTTCGTACCCCCAGCTTTACCTGGATCCCAAGACAAAACAGCCTCTAAAAGTAATTGAAAATGACTTTTTTCCAAACACTCATCTGTTCCACCAGCTCCAGCGCTGGATCCGGGAATATACAATGCCAACCCCTTTCCGGATGCAAGACAAAACGGTACATGTGCCTATACGGATCGGAAAAAACTGCCTCTCTTGGGTCAATCATCATCCTCAAATGCTCCACAAAAAATTGGCAGTCCTAAATAACATTTAAATAACATTTAAATTGATTGTTACTGTAAATTTTGATATACTATTTTTATATCAAACTTATAGCTTGTTGTTTTTTTCATGAAAAATAATCCATCCCTTCTCAAAGGAACTCTTCTGGTTGCCGGCACCTCCATTGGAGGAGGAATGCTGGCATTGCCTGTGTTAACGAGTCTAGGAGGCTTTATGCCTTCCCTCCTCGTTTACTTTCTCTGCTGGCTGTTTATGGCTTCTACCGGCTTGCTTTTTCTGGAAATTTCGCTATGGGTCCACGAAGAGGCCAACATTGTGTCTATGGCCAAACGCACTTTGGGAAAAGGAGGGAAGATTTTTGCCTGGGGGCTCTATCTGTTTCTGTTTTATTGCCTAACCCTGGCGTATATTGTCGGCTGCGGCAACATGGCCTCCCAACTTTTCAGTTCTTCGATCCCTCCCTGGGCAGGTTCCTTACTGTTTGTCCTCTGCTTTGCCCCTTTCGTTTTTGCAGGGTCGAAAATAGTAAGCAAACTGAATTTATACATGATGTTCGGACTGATTATTTCTTTTTTGGGATTCATACTTCTAGGATATTCTTTCATTCAGACGGAACACTTGGAACACAAAAATTGGACTTTGTCTTTGATGGCTTTGCCTGTTTCTTTTACTGCTTTTGCCTATCAGGGCATTATCCCTACCTTAAGCCACTTCATGAACTATAATGCAAAAAAAATCCGCCTCGCAATCCTCATCGGCAGCTTTTTACCTTTAGTCATCTATGTTATTTGGCAATTTTTCATTCTTGGAATTGTACCACTGGAAGGGCCTTATGGCCTGGCTGAAACCTTAAAAAACGGTCAAACTGCTATCTCTCCTTTGCAGTATATTCTACATAACAACTCTATCCATCTGATCGGGCAATTTTTTGCTTTCTTTGCACTACTTACTTCTTTTTTTGGTGTAACCCTGGGATTAATGGATTTTTTAGCTGACGGGTTTAATATGCAAAAAAAGATGACAAACAAACTCTTTCTCTCATTTCTGGTTTTCGTCCCTCCCCTCATAGTAGCTTGCCTTCATCCCACTATTTTTCTTAAAGCGCTAGATTATGCGGGAGGTTTTGGCTGCGCCCTCTTGCTGGGCTTGCTTCCCATTTTGATGGTTTGGTCAGGCAGATATAGGCTGAATCTCAAATCCGACTACGCGCTCCCGGGAGGCAAAACTTACCTTCTGCTTCTTGCCAGCTTTGTCCTCTTTGAAATCGGATGCGAACTTTATTTCAAATTTTCTTAAGGGACATAAGGGACGAAAGGTAAGGGGCAGTTAACTTAGGTCCCTTTCGTCCCTTCTCATGCAGCAGAATCATCCACCAAAATTGAAGTAGACTCCTGTTCCACCATCATCATTGTAAGGATAGTTATTATAGTAATAACTATCATCTGGATTTCCGTAATAATAGTAATAGTTTGGATAACCATAGTAATAATAGTCAGGATAACCGTAGTAATAAGGATACCCTCCATAGTAATAATATCCATTCCCATATCCGTGGTCCCAATTGCGTCCCCAATCTCCATGATGGCCCCAATCGCCGCGTCCGCCACCGCCGCCCCAATGTTCGCCACCGCCCCAGTGTCCACCACCACCACCGCCGCCGCCCCAGTGTCCGCCGCCGCCGCCGCCGCCGTGTCCGCCGCCGCCGTGTCCGCCGCCGCCATGTGCCATCAGATTAAAGGGCAAAAACGACAAAAAGGCGCAAAAACAGATCGCCAATATTTTTCTATACATACAACCTCCTTCCCATTTGAATTTCAATCCAACAGCTAAAAACAACACAAGAGAACTTAAATAAAGCGGGCAAATTATTTATTTTACATTTGCTACGGATTAGGGAATTTCTCCTAGAAATTGGATTAATTCCCCAATCTTTTCCTTTATTTATTTTCGCCTTTCGGCGCTGTCCTCCCTGACATCTCCATTATAGAAAGTCTCATGCCAAGTGTCAATAAATTAATTTAAATTAATTTAATCCAGAAGAGCTTGAACAAAACTTTGGGAATCAAAAGGAGCCAAATCATCCATGCCTTCTCCTATGCCGATAAATTTTACCGGGATGCCCAGCTGTTTTTGCAGGTTGATAACGATGCCCCCTTTGGCGGTCCCATCCAGTTTTGTGAGGATCAATCCGGATACGGGGTGTATTGATGAAAAATTTTAGCCTGGTCCACAGCATTTTGACCTGTTGTGGCATCCAGTACCAAAAAAGTTTCATTAGGCGTGGAAGGGACGACTTTTTGGCAGGACCGGCGGATTTTTTCCAGTTCCTGCATTAAATGGGTTTTTGTGTGAAGCCTGCCGGCAGTGTCAATGATGACCACATCCGCTCCCCGCGCTTTGGCCGCTGTCAAAGCATCAAATACAACAGCTGCCGGATCGCTCTTGGGATTCCCCTTGACAATGTCAATATCCAACCGTCCGGCCCATGTAGACAGCTGCTCCATGGCTGCCGCCCGGAAGGTATCGGCCGCTGCCACTAACACTTTTTTACCGCTGTCTTTGAATTTTTTCGCCAGTTTGGCCACTGAGGTGGTTTTTCCATTGCCGTTGACTCCGACAACCAATATGACATAGGGATTAGGCGTAGAGGGGATCTCCAACGGATTCGATGCAGGGGGAAACAGAGAAAGAATATCCTTCCGGATTTCTTCCAGAAGATCTTCTGCCTTGCATTGCGGATTCTGTTTAAAAGCGGCTTTTACCTTTTTTGTTAAAAACTCCGACATCTCCACTCCCATGTCAGCCTCATAGAAAAGCTGCTCCAGATGTTCCAACAGTTCGGCATTGATTTCCCCTCTAAAAAGGGAACGAAGTTTGTTTCCCAGCAGAGACCCCGTCTTGGCAAGAGTCTGCTTAACTTTTTGATAAGTTGATTTTAGAAAATTAAAGACCATGGTATGAATGGGTACTTGAAGATAAAACCACAGTGTACCAAATTTCTTTTAAACTGAAAAGGGTTATTCCCGATGTATATTCATGAATTTCAGGCCAAGGAAATCTTACGCGGCTACGGAATACCCATCCCTCCTTTCGTTGTCGTTTCCTCCGAAAATGAAATTGAATCCGCTATCGACAAACTTCACCTCTCAAAAGCCGTCATTAAAATCCAGGTCCATGCAGGCGGTCGGGGAAAAGCCGGCGGAGTAAAACTGGCACAGCATCCCGGTGAAATCCTATCTTTTTCCAAACAACTCCTTGGAATGAAAATTGTCAATTCTCAGACGGGCAAAGAGGGCATAATAGCCCATAAAATTATGATTTCACCTCTCATAGACTATGAAAAAGAATATTATCTGGGCGCCGTCATCGACAGACAGCGAGGCCAGGCTCTTATCATCGCTTCTCCTGAAGGCGGGATGGACATTGAAGAAATTGCCCAAAATAGACCTGACAGAATTTTGAGCATTCCCATCCAAAACCAGGGAGAAATAAGAAATTATCATCTGTTCGAACTGTTAAAATTCATGGGATGGGAGGGTCCTTCAAGGGAACAAGGCAGCAAAATCATTAAAGGGCTGGCCTACGCTTTTTGGAATTTCGATGCCTCCCTGCTGGAAATAAATCCTTTGGTCAAGACTGAAAGAGGAGATCTCATCGCCTTGGATGCCAAGCTCTCTGTAGATGACAATGCCCTTTATCGCCAACCGGTCAGATCGCAGTTTTTACGATCCAGTTCGCAACTGAGCTCCCTATGAAGCGGAGGCCAAAGCCCATGACCTGGCTTATGTGGCCTTGGATGGAAATATCGGCTGCATGGTCAATGGAGCCGGCCTGGCTATGGCGACGATGGATATCATCCATTATTATGGAGGCGCCCCTGCCAACTTTTTCGATGTCGGAGGAGGCGCTTCCCAGGAAAAAGTCGCGAAGGCTTTAAAATCATCCTGTCTGACCCCAAAGTCAAAGCGATTTTGATCAATATTTTCGGAGGCATCATGAATTGCGCCACTCTCGCTCAGCTCGGGTTATTGCCGCTAGCAAACGAATCCAAGCCATCAGTACCTCTTGTTATAGGATGGAAGGCACAAATGTGGAAGAAGGCAAAAAGAATACTGGCAAGATTCCGGCTTTAAAAATTGAATTGGCTGATTGCTTTGACCGCAGCCGCCCAAAAAGTCGTTGCTGCAGCTAAAAGACTAAAGGAGCGGCTAACATGGCGATATTAGTCAATAAAGAAACCAAAGTGATTACCCAAGGGATTACCGGAAAGGCCGGCCGATTCCATACCGAACAATGCCTGCGCTATGGCAGCCGTTTTGTTGGTGGTGTGACCCCAGGAAAAGGAGGACAGACAATTTTCGACCTGCCCGTGTTTGATACTGTCTAGAAGCCAAAGCCGCCACCAATGCAATGCTTCTTTGATCTTTGTCCCGGCTCCTTATGCAGCAGAAGCTATTTTAGAAGCTGAAGAAGCGGGAATTGCCCTTATTGTTTGCATTACAGAAGGGATTCCTATCCGCGACATGCTCGAAGTCAGCCAGGTCATGCGCAACAGCAAAAACAGCCGCCTGATCGGACCTAACTGTCCTGGCATTATTACCCCGGGGGAATGTAAAATCGGCATCATGCCGGGATATATCCATAAAAAAGGAAATATCGGCATCGTCTCCCGTTCCGGCACATTAACCTATGAGGCAGTCTGGCAAACCACCCAACTAGGTCTGGGCCAGTCCACTTGCATCGGCATAGGCGGAGATCCCCTCAATGGCACTAATTTTATCGATGTCCTGGAACAGTTCGATAAAGATCCTGAAACCGAAGGTATCCTGATTATCGGGGAAATTGGAGGAGATGCGGAAGAAAAAGCAGCGGAATGGATCAAAACGCATTGCAAGAAACCCGTAGCGGCCTTTATTGCCGGCGTCACGGCGCCCCCAGGAAAACGAATGGGCCATGCAGGCGCTATTATTTCAGGAGGAAAAGGAACCGCCAAGGACAAGATGGATGCCCTCAAAGCCGCCGGCGTCCACATCGCAGAAAGCCCAGCCGACATGGGAAAAGCCATCCAAGATATCCTGAAATTATTGTAGGATGTCTTGATCGTACTTTATCTTGATTATTTGCATCAAAAATTGTTATATTCCCCTTTTAACCTTGATTATATGTAACACTTCGGATATAATCCATAGAAAAGGATCGATCATGCCATTTAAGCCGATGCCGGTAAAGAAGTATAAGGAATACATAAGGATCGCGAATTGGAAACTTGAAAAAGGATCAATTGACTGGAAACTCTTTAATGAAGAGGGTAATTTAGTCTGCGCCATAATGATCTCGCATGGTAAAAACACTAATCAAGAGATCACGGCGTATTGTGTTCATAAAACAGAAAATGCATTTAAAAAGGCAGGATTATCATGGCCACCAAAAAAGAAATCGAAGAACAAGTAAAAATCGCCTTGGATGAGATAGGCGAAATAAAACCTTGGTTTGATAAAAATTTCAATGCATGGATATTCGAGCACCCTGCATATCCGATTGGCTGTGAAGGGAGTACTTCTAAAGAAGTCATTGAAAAATATCCTTTGTATCTCCAAGATTTTATAATCGAAAGACTTCATGATAATTTAGCGTCTTTTGTTGAAAAAGATACAAAAGGACATGGGGGGAAAAGATTAGGTAGCGGAAGGCCAAAAGGAACAGTTAAATCACCGACAAAACAAATAAGATTGCCAGAAGATATAACAGATTGGTTAAAAACCCCGGGCGTTATCGAAAATCTTAGACATCTCATGCAAGCATATCACCATATAGAAACACATATCCGACATAAATCTGCCTAAAAAATATCTCTGCAGCAGCCTTGGATACATTATTTCAATAATCACGTTAAACAAAGGTCTTATTATGTCTTTAAATTTATAATCTTGAGTGTCTTTCTATTCCAGTCTCTTGTGCATAGGAAGCCATCTGCTTTTGTACTTCTTTTGGAGTTAATACGACGGGTTGAAACCAAAAAAGCGCACGTGGAATGTTGTTTGTGTAAATTTGTGATCGAAAATTCCAATTTTTAATAAACCATCCCGGTATCTCGTATGTCTTACCTGGGATAGCCATAATTTTTAATTCCTGATTTTTTTGCCTGGTGATAGTGCATCTCTTTTGGATGTCCCGGATCGTCAAATCTGTATGAAAATGCATGAATATTCTATTTTGATCGTCTAAGAGTTCAATTTCCTCGAGTGACTGAAACCAATAGGTGCCAGAATCAATTATTTTTTCAATATCGTCTCCATTGAGGTTGGTAATTGCTGAGGAAAAAAGCCTGTTATCAATTAAGGGAGCTGCACCATTAGCAATTCTAAAAATCACTGCTTTAAACAAAACCAATTCTATTTTTTCGATTTGTTTTTGAAATAATTCCCTACTCCAATTTTCAACAAATTTTCTTTCTTCGTGGTCGAAGAAAATTTTCAACATCACGCTTAGCTGCCTTCCAATCCAAGGTAGAGACTTTTTTTTCAAATTCTTCGCAAAGCCATTTTTTACTGTAGGGTATCTCTTGTTCTTTATAGGGCCCCGCTTGATAAAGTGCATTTTTGAGTAAAAGGTAATTAATGGGTGTTCTTCTCGACAGATACCAAAGAAAATCAAACCAATCACGTCCTTTTTCATATTTTCTACAAAGCAACGCATGACATTTGCTTGCGAATAAACTTGGAAAATCTTGTATGAGAATAGAGAATGGATAAGGATAGATTAAAAAGGCATTCTCAAAATTAGAACCTCCGGGAGGTTGTGTGTCAATCTCCAATTTAATTGTAATTTTTTGTTCATCTGAAGGCAATCTGTCATATGTTAATTCAAGAATTCGAGCAAAGGAGTCTTCTTTTAAAAAAGCTGTCTTTATAGCTCCTTGAGCAGCAGCACGTTCTTTAATTTCTAGATTTACACCAAAAGAGTTGAATTCGATTTCAATGGCCTTGAGATACGACTGCCATTGAAATGAATCTGAAGGTTTTAAAAGCACAAAATCTAGATCTTCTGAAAATCTTTTTAATTGGTGCACAATTCTTAGAGCAGTTCCCCCTTGAAAAGCAGCCAATTTAAAAAAATCACTTCTTGCTAAACCAGACAATGCAATTTCTTGATAGATTTCTTTTAAAGCGCTGAGTTCTTCCTGTTTTGAGAGCGAGTTATAGCTTCTAAGCCGTTCTTGAATAATTGTGATAGTCATAGAGGCAATCCTTTTAGCAAAACGTTGAGTGTCTTTTTTACTCTTGGGCTGGGATAATTCTCGATAAGTTCAATAAGTACTTTTTTATCGGAATTTTGAAAGCTTTCGATTTCGATGCGAAGATCTTCAGAAAGATCACTAATTGAGTTCCAAGTTCGTTTTCTCGCATAGACAATATCAGCGAGAGCTTTCACAGGCGATGCAATAAATAGAGTTAAAGCATCTTGTTGATGTTGTTCCACTCCAAAAGAAAATGCCTTGATTGGAATATGTTCATACGAAAAGATACCAATAGGAGTTTCGAATTCTTTAGCTCTTTTAACCGACGCACAAGTTGTTGTCCTTACGGCTTCAGGAATCCATCCATGATAGCTTAATGCAGATTCAAAGCTTACATAAGAAGGGCCATAGATAATTGTCGCGATTTCAAAGGTATTTATGAGGGCCCTCTTGGCATTTTTAATTAAATATAAGTCTCTTCGAAGGGGAATAAGATATCCCTTGCCGATAGCTCTTTTAATGATAGCTTGGCGAGAATCGGCTGATTTATCCAAAATATAATGTAAATCAATTCCAGAGATGTAAGGTTTTGACCAATTCAGTAAAATTTCAAGAAAATTGTTATTCATAAAAACCTGTTGTTAGCTGGCGTTTTTTGACAGCTTCTTACATAAAAATATGAAATTTGTAATTATTTTGCAAGGTATTGTCACAAAATGACAGTTTCTTACTTAAAAATTATGATGCTTTTTAGGTGAGACAAAAGTGGCCAGAACTGGAATCGAATGTCTGGGGACGGGAATGTCTGGGGAGGGTATCTGGGGACGGTTCTTGCGTATCTGCATAACTTAATCGTATTAAAAGTTACGCAAGAACCGTCCCCACACATTGCTGTCCTTCAATTTACTTTTTTTTCGTTAATATTATTAGACTTCTTGCATAACCTCATTTACTTGATAAAACCGTGCTTTTTGGCATCTTCATCACCAAATTTTTCGACCATGTATTTAACATGATCTCAAAATTTGGTGATGAATCTGCGCAAAAATCATCGATTTTCTCAAGCAAAGCAGGTTATGCAAGAAGTCTATTATTGTTATATTTTTCCATCATGACGTTATTAAAGCGAATGTTGTGCAGGTGCACTATACTGTCGGTCAAGTTGCCGACAATAGTGAATTTTTCCCCACCGAGCAGTTGGCTCGTTCCAATTTGGTAAAGCCTAACACAGTTGATAAAAGTTAGGAACTTGTTCCAATTTGGATTCGTATTGTTGTTTACAAAAAGCTGTACTAGGTGTGTAAAAGTATCTAAGCTGACAGAAATTACGACGCCATTAAGGTAAATTTCCGGAATGCTGTATATGCCATTCATATTAGAGGTTGCCACTTGGGCGATACCGACGGCAATGTCCGCAGTCAACATAAATAGGTTCACAGCCCGGTTAATGACTTTTGGATTATCTTCAATCCACACTGTTATATCGTATAACCAAGGCGAAAATCTATTCGGCCCGAGCTGGCTAATTTTGCGTGTGGTCTCAAAAGCCTCCTTTGATAGGTATGCTGTTCCCTGGTCAATTTTTTGAAATCCATAATCCAAAGTCCCATTAAATCCATTCCACAAGTAGCTTCCAATTTGCATATCATCTCCATGTTCTTTTAATACTAACACTTACTTCAAAGATTGCTCAATACAAGGCAATGCTCTTTTGATCATTTCAGATTCATCAAGGTCCACTCTGTGTTGAAATCGGACTCCTTGTTGCTGCATGATTGAAATTAACATACTTGGTTCAAGCCATTCAATTGTGCTGGAGGCTTCTGGATCGTTGAAATCCCGATCTTCCGGATTCCATTTGATCACTTTACAGGCAATATAAAGAGTTGTCTTTTCGAAAGGAAGGCGTGAATCACGAAGATAACCAGACAAACATCCCAAGAAAGCCAAAGGCTCCGCTGTTGCTCCAAATTCCTCTTTTAGACCTCGATGTAAAGTCATTAAAGGCGTTTCATCGTTTTCCATACTTTCTCGCATCAAAATATAAACGTCTTTATGACCAAAAATCTCTTTAAAATGATGACAGGCAATGCGGCCATTTTGATCAAAAAGAACCGCTCCGATGGATAGATGATAAGGCTGCTTTTTACTCGCTTGAAAGAAACGTTTAACTACATTTGCATTACTCAAAACCGTTGCAGTTGGAGTCGGTTCTTGAGCAATACAGTTATAGCAACTGGACATCATTGCAATGAATAAATATATCTTGTACTGTATGTTTCGCATAAACCTTAGCTTTTTAGGTGAGAAGAGAGTGGCCAGAACTGGAATCGAACCAGCGACACAAGGATTATCAATCCTAAAACGATACCTTTCTGAATAACTTTGATCGCCACTAATCATCCAATATTGCTAAAGTCTACAGAAAAAAATGAATTATTTCTAGAAAAATTTAAGGAGTACATTGCTGATGAAACTTAAGAAAAATGCAAAGGTTATTGAATATAGCCCTACTCAAGAGTTACTTGACGAAACTTTTATTGCAAAGGCTGTTTGGGAATGCAGTAAGACAAAGGAGACATTATGAACAAAGAAACTGTGAGAGTTAGTTTTGATATTTCAGTAGAAGAACATATTCTGTACAAAACAGAGTGTGTAAAAACCAGAGTTCCTATCAAGGATTTTATGCATAATCTGGTGATAATGGGAATGAAGGAGTACAAAAAAGCAAAATTAAACAAGAAACTATCCAGATCAATTAAACAGGCAAAAGAAGGGAAGGTTAGGACAATATCATCGGAAGAGCTTGATCAATGGGAGAAAGATTTAGAAAATGACACAGAATAACTATGAGTTGAAGTTAACTGAAGATGCTGAATTAGATATGAACACATTAAAAACCGATAAATCTAAAAAAGCTATTGCAAAGGCTGTTATTAAAAGCCTGAAATTTATGAAACTAATTTAAAACATCCTTCCTTAAATACCCACAAATACGTCTATGCTGATTTTGGATTCTCTAATCCAGAAGAGGCAAAAACAAAAGCCGATCTAGCCATGCTGATTACCGAGATTATCAAAAAAAAGGATCTAACACAGCAGCAAGCAGCAAACTTGATGAATATTGATCAACCAAAAGTATCCAAAATTATTCGGGGACTTTTATCAGAGTTTTCGATAGAGCGTTTGCTAAAATTCGTTCTTGCTCTTGGTTTTGATATTGAAATCAAACCAAAGCTCCATAAAGCAAAAAGCACACTTCCAAGTATGCACATCATTACTGAATCTTTCCGTTTACCACAGAGAGAAAAGAGTGGCCAGAACTGGAATCGAACCAGCGACACAAGGATTTTCAGTCCTCTGCTCTACCGACTGAGCTATCTGGCCATACAAACTACGTAGAATAAACCAAATTCCACTTTTTATGCAACGCAAATCTTATTGTGCAAATCTTTTTTCCGGGTGCAATTAAATGTGCGGGGTTGAGAAGTTTTTATTACCACACAGAGCACACAATGGGCACAGAGCCAATTCGCTTGGCTCTGCGACATAGAATCTCTGTGTTCTCTGTGTGCTCTGTGGTAATAAAAATACCTCAACCCCGCATATTTAATTGCATCCCCTTTTTCCAAAAAAATCCCTTTTTATAAATTATCCGTTCTTTTATAGATTCGAAAAACCCACTATCTTTTGCCATGTCCTATAACACCTATCAAAATCCGTTATGTAATCGCTATTCCAGCAAAGAAATGCAGGAGCTGTTTTCGCCGGCTGCTAAATTTCGACTGTGGAGGCAGCTATGGGTAGCATTGGCAGAGGCACAAAATGCCCTTGGATTGCCCGTCGCCCTTTCCCAGATCGAAGAGATGCGCAGCCAAATGGACAACATTCCTTTCGAAAGGGCTGAACAACTGGAAAAGGAATTGCAGCACGATGTAATGGCTCATATCCTTGCCTATGGAGAACAATGCCCCCACGCCAAGCCCATCATCCATTGGGGAGCCACCTCTTGTTTCGTTACAGATAACGCGGACATTATCCTCTTTCGGGAAGCGCTCGCACTGCTGGAAAACAAATTAAATAGAGTTATTGAACACTTGGCTCATTTTGCAGAAAAGCATGCCAGTCTAGCCTGTCTGGCCTATACCCATTTTCAGCCTGCCCAATTGACCACGGTCGGGAAAAGGGCCTGCCTATGGGTCCAGGATTTCTTCTTCGACCTGAAAGAAATAAAACAGCGTAGAAATAGCTTAAAACTATTGGGCGCCAAAGGCGCCACGGGGACTCAGGCGTCTTTTTTGAGTCTGCTAAAAGATCACGAAAAAGTAAAGGAACTGGACCAATCCATCGCCAAAAAAATGGGATTCGACTCCACTTTCCCCATTACAGGTCAGACATATCCCAGAAAAGTGGATATGCAAATCCTTTCTGTCCTGACTGGAATAGCTGCCAGCGCCCATAAGTTCGCTACAGATCTAAGGCTGCTCTCCCATTTAAGGGAAATGGAAGAGCCTTTCCAGGAAAAACAAGTGGGTTCTTCCGCCATGCCTTACAAACGAAATCCCATACTTTCCGAACGGGTTTGCGGCGTGGCGCGCTATTTAATTTCATTGAATGAAAACCCCGCCTATACGGCTTCCACACAATGGCTTGAACGCACTCTGGATGATTCTTCCAATAGAAGGATTGTCCTGCCTGAAGCTTTCCTTGCCTGTGATGCCTTGCTCCTTCTTTTGGAACATATCACCGCTCATCTCGTCCTTTATTCCGATGTTATCCATCGACATGTTCAGGAAGAGCTGCCATTTATCGCTACAGAGAACATCCTGATGGCTGCAGTAAACAAAGGAGGAGACCGGCAGCAACTTCACGAGAAACTCGGAATCCTTTGTAAATCCGTCATGGACAAAATAAAGTGCGAAGGCGCTAAAAATGACCTGCTGGACCAGATCCTGAAGGAACCGGCTTTTAACATGACCCCGCAAGAATTAAGCGAAATCCTGAACGTATCCCATTTTATTGGAAGGGCGCCCCAGCAGGTCAAAGACTTTATATCAAAAGAAGTCCTGCCGGAGTTGACCCAGGGCGTTGCCCTGGGCTGTTGCAATTTAAGCCCTTCGGGCTAAGACAATAATGATGCGCTCAGACCGAAGGTCTGAAAGTGCAACAGCCCAGGGCAACGCCCTGGGTATGAAATAGTTAAGAATGCAGCCTGTAAGGCTGCAAGAAAAACTCGCTCATCGCATATTTCTTATGATTTTTGCTCGGGCCCCTGTAGTTTGAAGACCTTAAAGAGCAAAGGATTTATCGCTATAGCCACCAAGGCACTAGCCACAAGGATATCATAGCCCACATCCGGAAGGACATTCAATCGTGTGCCTTCCTCAGAAAGAATAAAGGAAAACTCGCCGATCTGGGCCAATCCCACAGCTACTACAAGAGCATTCCTAAAAGGCTGTCTTAATGCCAGCGCCAACAAAAAAGCCATTAGAGGTTTCAAGAATATAATCAAAAATACCGTACCGATAAATAGAGGAAACTGTTCTATAATGATCATAGGGTTGAACAACATGCCTATGGACAGAAAAAAAATCACCATAAAAGCATCCCTGATCGGCATTGTATGATGAGATGCGCGGTGATGAGCCTCTGTTTGCCCTACAATCATTCCAGCCAAAAAGGCTCCTATGGCAATCGACAGGCCAAAAATATAGGAAGCTCCCAGAGCTATGATAAAAACCATGGATAGGACGCTAATGGTAAACAGTTCATTGGAGTGGGTTTTAGCGACCTTGTCAAATAAATAGACCGCCAGTTTTTTTATTACCGTAAAGGCTATCAAAACAAGCAGGGAAAATTTAAGTAAAATCCAGAAGATCATTTCTGTGATTTCGAAATACGAAATGGATTTGCCATTGGTAGATTCTGCCAGCAAGGGTATGGAAACCAAAGCGCCTACTGTAATCAAGTCCTCAACGATGAGCCATCCTATCGTTAAATGACCCTCCGGAGTATTTAATAAATGGTTTTCAGAAAAAACTCGCACCAAAACAACTGTACTTGCCACTCCAATGGCCAAACCGAATAGGATCCCTGCCTCAAGGGTCCAGCCCAACCAGCTTACAACCACACAGGCTAATACAGTAGTTAGAAAGATTTGAATAATAGCTCCAGGAACCGCCACGTACCTGTAACTGACCAGATCGCGCCACCTGAAGTGCATGCCCACTCCAAATAGCATGAGGATCACTCCAATTTCCGCCAGTTGCTCAGATATGCCCAAATCGGCTTTCAACCCGGGCGAATAAGGGCCAATGACATACCCTGCCAGCAAATAGCCCAGCAGAGGAGACAACTTCAACCGTAGGCTCAAATATCCCAAAAAGGCTGCAAGAGTAAATCCAAAAGCAAGAATAAGAACAATTACCTTTATGTCCATAAAAGCCCGCTTTATATTGCCGTCCTGAAATTGGGATAGTACTCATTATCCTTTTTAAATACCATGCCTTCAATTGTTGCCAAAGAACTTCCATGCGCAAAGAAAGCCTTTCCCCTCGCCGCTGCTGTGAATTCTAAGGAAGACGGGAGAGAAATTTAAACTAATTCGACATCTCCTAGTTTGGTCATTGACGCCAACATGCATGAGCTGGATATTTCTATACCTAGCGCAGTGCATAAAAACGCTGATAACTGTATCTATCAGTCCTGAAATATTCCCTCCAGGCACCTCTTCTTCTTTAACGAGTTTTTCCTGCTGTACATAGGTTTTAAGGACACCCACAACTTCTTTCTTTATCCATACCCAGTGCGGTTTCTCTTGTTTTCTTTTTTCCTTAATAGCCATTTCCCAACATTCGCCATAACGGTAAGGTATTATAGATTTTTTGACTAGATTGCCTATGGCCTCCAGATTATCTAGGGTTATTTCTTCAGCATCCCCATTTTCTTTTGTCTCTTTGACTTTGCCTGGGATAAAAGTAAGAAAACCATCCTCTCTTTTTAGATCCCCGTAAGCGCGCCTTGGTAGGCACGGCTCTGCTCCGGCATCTACCCCCATATATTTTTGCTATTCGTTAGTTCCAAATGATTGAACAGGCCGTATCATTTGACGAAAGACCTCATCATCGGCCATGGCTTTCCAATTTTTACACACCAAAGCCACTTCTGGAAGATCCGCCTTCAGATTTTGTAAAATAATACGTACCACATCTATCGGAAGTGAATTTTCCTTGCCTAAGGGATCCACCATAGGCTGTCCATTGATGGGATCTCTCCACAAAACAACAGTATTTATAGTCATTCAAATCTCCTTTTAGATAATGTAATTTTTAAGATAAATTCAATTGTTAATCGATTATCTACAAACATTCATCAATTGTAAATATAAATAGTTTTTTTATTCATGCTTTAGATAAAGGAATCGGGAATAGGCTCATATTTTTAATGAATCGATATCGTCTTTTTGGTATAGGTGTTGCTTACAGAGAACAAAAAGTATAACAAGGTAAATATAATGGTTGGAAGCGGCGAATTGATTGTCATCTTATGTGTCCTTTTACTTCTCTTCGGAGGGAAAAAACTGCCCGAGTTTGCAAAGAATCTTGGCAAGGGGATCAAAGAATTCAAAAAAGCTTTCCAGGGGATCGACGAAGAAGAAGAGGCAGCGCAGGCTTTACCTCCTGTAACCCTGCACGAAGAGCCTTCACAAAATAAATCCAATGAATAATTTCGAAGAAACCGCGGCCTCCTTTTGGGATCACGCGAGCGAGCTCCGCAAGGTATTCATCAAAAGCCTCTTCCTGGTCCTTTTCGGTATGTTCATTTGTTTCTGGTTTCATCAAAAAATCGTGAACTTCCTTGCCCAGCCTTTGAATGTAAATCTGCCTCCAGATCCAACATCTCTTGTCATTTTAGGGCCGTTAGACGGCATGCTATCTATTTTAAAATTGAGCTTTTGGATGGGACTGGTACTGACAGCGCCAGGATGGCTTTATTTTATATTTAAATTCATCCAGCCTGCGTTGAATCCGATGGAACAAACTGTGTCGCTGCCCTTTTTTGGTTTATCCCTTCTCTTTATGCTGCCGGGAGGAGCTTTAGGCTATTTTGTCATACTTCCAATGGCCAACAAGTACTTTTTCGCCTTTAACAGCGAAATAGGGATCAATATGTGGTCTTTATCCTACTACCTGAATTTTACTTTATTTCTCTTGCTTGCCAGCGCCTTGTCATTTGAACTGGGCGCCCTATTCTTTATACTAGTCCACTATAATCTTATAAGTCTTGAAAATATGGTAGGAAAAAGAAGATATGTCATTCTAGCTGCTTTCATTGCAGGGGCCGTTTTGACTCCCCCGGACGTCATCACACAATTTGCTTTCGCTTTACCTCTGATTGCCTTATATGAAATCGCCATCCTTTATGCCAGATGGCGGCTTTGGATGCGGCAGTTTACTTGACTCGGACAGGCAAATGGTCTTTTTTGTCATGATCGTCCAAGTAGCGTCTCCACTCGTGGGCTAATGTGCTGAATTCATCTAAAATAAAGCGGAAATTATCCCCGCAAATGCTTTCAAGGGATCCGACAAAATGCAGAAAGATCTCAAAGTTTTCTTCTCGCACCGTGAAGTACGTCCGAATCATTTGATGAAAGGGCGGCTTTAGAGTCAGGCATTTTCTAACACCTCCAGGAATATAATTTTCTCCTCTATATACCGACGAATGCAAAGAAAAAGTACCTTCTATTTGATGAAATTGTATAGTAATAAGCGAATCCCCAAGCTCAATTTGAGCCACGGGCTTTTTTTTAAGTTCCCCGAATAATTTATTTAATTCCTTTATAGCGATCATGTTTGCCTCTCAGCAATTTAAAAGATACGTTATATATATATAGCCATAATATGGCTATATGCGAAAGTATATTTTAATATCCTAACTTAATTATAAAATATTAATACTAATAAAAAAAGTAATATTTTAATAACATATTTTTTTTTGAATAAAAATTCTAAAAAGGTGATTGCAAAAACAGTAGTTTCCGCTGGAAAAATGACATGCTTCACACAGGCTCTTAAATGGGAAACAAGAAAAGAACAGGATGGGCAGGATACGACAGGATAGGGCGGATTTATTCATTTTTCATTAAAAATCACATAAATTTTATCTATAATATCTTTCCTATCCCGTTTATTCTGTTTTATTTATGATCCATCGGGAATCGCTGTGGCAAAAACAGGATAATAGGATCGCCTTCGGCTTCAGGATAAAGGAAAATATCCTGACGCCGAAGGCGATCCTAATTATCCTGTTCTTGCTTATTTCCTAAATTATCCTGTTCCTGCTTATTTACTGATTATTTTCGATTCGAGGACGGCGTGCAGAGGGATAACCCCATTGTATAAATGATAATACTTATTTTTTCCGCCGGGATTGGATTCCAGGATCAATTGGCCAGACAGCTTGGCTGTATCCAATTTCAAAATCACAAATTCCGGTATGCCGTTCCAAAACTTTTCGAGAATTTTCTCAAGTTGATCTTCTTCAGCGAGATGGATAAACTCTTTATCGTGTTCGGTCAAATGGATCGTGACTTCCTGTTGGCTTTGATTCCAATGATTTAACGATATGATCTTATATAGATGTTTTGGTTTTTTTGCAGTCTTCACAATGGCCCCTCCTTTCTCTTTATTACCTTCTCTCCCAAAAACAGTCAAAAACAAATTGCAAAACTAATCAGATTGGTGTATAATAAATGCATGAAAAAGAGTTATGTTATCTCCCATTTTTATATGTTCCGGTTTTGGCGGCCCGCCGCCTGCTTTCTGTTGAATTGATTCCCCCTTTTATTTATCAGTTTCAAACAAATCAAAAGTTAGCTTTTAAGGAATAATTCATGTCTTCGATACCTTCTAAACAAACCGGCAGTTTGGCCGGAGCCATTCTATTAGTCGCCGGTTGCTGCATTGGAGCTGGCATGCTAGGATTGCCTGTTCTCTCTTCATTGGGAGGTTTTGCCCCTTCGGCTTTCATGTTTATCTTCTGCTGGATTTTCATGGTCTCTACGGGACTACTCCTTTTAGAGGTCAACTTATGGTTCAAGGAAGACGTCAGCCTGGTTTCCATGGCCGATCGCACCTTGGGGCCCATAGGCAAGGCCATCACCTGGGGCGGATTCTTATTTCTATTTTATGCCCTGATGGTGGCGTACATTGCCGGAACCGGAGAGCTCATTACCGACTTCCTGCAGCGGCTGTTTGAAATCAAGATCGCCTCTTGGACGGGAAGTATTTTGGTCTGCGTTCTTTTTGGTTTCATGGTCTATTTGGGAACGCGTGCGGTGGATTGGCTTAATCGGGTGTTTATGATCGGTCTAATCGCAGCTTATGGTTTGCTAGTATATTTTGGAAGCCGGCATGTTCAAGCAGACTATCTCAGGCACCAGCACTGGCCCTCAATTTTTTTAGTCGTGCCTGCCATGATTATTTCCTTCGGCTACCACAACATGGTCCCTACTCTGACGAACTATTTAAACAGGGATGTCATCAAACTAAAAAAGACAATCATCTTGGGAAGCCTGATCCCCCTGGTAATCTATATGATATGGGAATTCCTCATTTTAGGCCTTGTCCCTGTAGAAGGAGAAGGGGGCTTCAGACAAGCCTTACAGCAAGGTGACATGGCGACGAGGACTTTAAGAAATGCATTGGGCTCCTCCTGGGTTGTCCATGCAGCCGACTACTTTGCTTTCTTTGCCATTGTGACCTCGTTTCTGGGCGTGGCCTTAAGTTTCGTAGATTTCTTGGCCGATGGATTGAAAATTAAAAAAGACGCATCCGGAAAAATGGTGCTTTGCGGCCTTGTCATCGCCTTGCCATTGGTCTTTGCCTTTATTTATCCGGGGGTATTTTTAATCGCCTTAAGCTATGCCGGAAGCTTCGGAGCGGTGATCCTTTTTGGAATCTTGCCTGTAGCCATGGTTTGGGCAGGCAGATATCATAAAAAAATACAGGCCAAACAGCTGCTGCCCGGCGGCAAGATCGCTTTATCGGCTATTGTCATTTGCGCTTTGGCCATTATCGCTTTGCAAATCTATCATGATATTATAACAAGGATGTCCTCATGACAAGCCCTAGTAAATTATTAGGTGGAGTCCTCCTGGTATCAGGGACTACTATAGGAGCCGGCATGCTGGCGCTGCCTCTGGTAACTGGAATGGCCGGATTTTTTCCTTCGCTTTGCCTTTTGATCGCTTTTTGGGGATATATGAGCTATACAGCCTTCCTCATGCTTGAGGTGAATCTCTGGATGGGACCCCACTCCAACCTCATTTCCATGGCAAAAAAAACCCTAGGCAAATGGGGTGAAGGGATCAGCTGGCTCACTTATCTATTCCTGCTCTATTCCTTGACCACAGCCTATGTCGCAGGAGGCGGCCCCATTTTATTGGATTTTGTTGAATCCTTTACAGCCTACAGGCTGCCTGCCTGGATGGGATCGATCCCATTGTTGCTGATTTTCGGATTTTTCGTTTACCGGGGCACTCGTTCGGTCGATTATGTCAACCGTTGGCTTATGATAGGCCTTGCGGCTTCTTTTGGCCTCCTGACTATTCTTCTGACGCCTTATATGGAGATGGACAAACTCCTCCTTTCCAATCCTAAATTGTTATTTGCAGCCGTATCGATTGTGGCGACTTCCTTTGGATTCCACATCATCATCCCCAGCTTGACGTCTTACTTTGATGGAAACATTTCAAAAATCAAACAAGCTATCCTTATCGGCAGTTTTATCCCTTTAGCTGTGTATGTTTTATGGCAGTTCTTGAGTTTGGGGATCATCCCTTTGCAAGGAGATAATGGAATTTTAGCAGGTTACGCCCAGGGAACCAATGGAGCTCATTTAATCAGTAAGATATTGGGCAGCTCGGCCATTTCCCAAATAGCGCGCGGTTTTGCCTTCTTTGCTATCGTCACCTCCTTTCTTGGGGTATCTTTAAGTCTCACTGACTTCTTGGCCGACGGGTTCAAAATAAAAAAAGACCGCGCCGGCAGAGCCTTGCTTTATCTCATGGTCTTTATTCCTCCGCTGGTTTTTACTCTCACGAATCCCAGAGCTTTTTTAAACGCCCTGGAATATGCCGGAGCGTTTGGAGTCGTTGTTTTACTGGGTTTGATGCCGGCTTTAATGGTCTGGTCCGGCCGGTATCACTTACGATTGAAATCGACATTTACTACTCCGGGAGGTAAAATAGCTTTAGTAATGGTCATTCTTGTTTCCTTGGGAGTGATCAGCCTAGAAATCATGAATAAAACGGGAATTATCGCTAATTAAGGTCACCTATGTCAGAACAAAAAGAAAAGAAACGAATTCTCACCGGAGACCGGCCCACCGGCAAGCTTCATCTAGGCCACTATATCGGATCGTTACTCAATCGGGTCAAACTGCAAGAAGAATATGAGTGCTATTTTATCATTGCCGACCTGCATTCCTTGACTACAAAACCTTCAAAAGAAGATATTTTGCAGATAAGAGAAAATATTCGCGATATGGTCCTGGATTACCTCGCCTGCGGCATCGACCCCGTCAAGTCCACCATTTACCTGCAATCCGCTGTCCCGGCGGTCTATGAAATGAACCTGATCTTTGAAATGCTCATCTCGCTAAATCGTCTCACAGGATTGCCCAGCCTCAAAGAGATGGCCCGAAATGCCCATCTGGATGCGGAAAGCATCCCTTTCGGACTGATCGGCTATCCCGTCTTGCAAACAGCCGACATCCTAATGCCAAAAGCCCATCTGGTCCCCGTAGGAAAAGATAATGAGGCCCATGTAGAACTGGCCCGCGATATCGCCCGCCGCTTCAATCAGTATTATGGCGAGGTCTTTCCCATGCCTGAAGTCCTGCTTAGCCACGTTCCCACCCTCATCGGCACCGATGCCAAAGGCAAAATGAGCAAGTCCGCCGGCAATGCCATCTATCTGTCAGACGATGCCAAAACGGTAGAAAAAAAAGTCGCCAGCATGTATACCGACCCTAACCGGATCAGCGCAGATGTTCCCGGCACCGTAGAGGGAAATCCCGTATTTATCTATCATGAAGTCTTCAACGACCATAAAGACGAAGTAGAAGATCTTAAAGTCGATACCGCCAAGGAAAAGTAGGCGATGTGGAAGTAAAGCAAAAACTGACGGCTGCCTTAAACCGGTTCCTGGATCCCATCAGAGAACGACGCAAAACGCAGCTGAAGATAAAGGCCTGGCGGAACAGGTCATTTATGAGGGTACCTTAAAAATGATCGAAATTTCAAACCATACCTTGAAGGAAATGCGCAGCGCCATGGGCCTCTCAGGCGCGTGGAACAAAATCTCCCGCATTGCACGGGAAAGGGCAGAACGTGTTCAAGCTTGAGACGGAATTTATGCCCGGTGGAGATCAGCCGCAAGCCATAGAAAAACTGGTCTGCGGGCATTCAGTCTCATCGTAAATCGCAAGTCCTGCTGGGGATAACCGGTTCCGGAAAAACTTTTACCATGGCCAATGTGATCGCCAATGTTCAAAAACCCACTCTGGTTATCGCCCACAATAAAACCCTGGCCGCGCAACTCTATCAAGAATTTAAATCCTTTTTCCCCAACAATGCCGTCGAATATTTTGTTTCCTATTACGATTACTATCAGCCGGAAGCCTATATTGCCCGAACCGATACCTATATCGAAAAAGATATGGCCATCAATGACAAGATCGATAAGATGCGCCTGAGCGCCACCCGTTCCCTGCTTGAGCGCCCCGATGTGATCATTGTCGCTTCCGTCTCCTGCATCTACGGTCTGGGCTCTCCGGAATACTACAAAGGAATGAATCTGACCCTATCCGTACGGCGAAACCCGCCGCCGAGATGATCTGCTGCTGCATCTCGTCGATATGCAATATAAACGCAATGACTACGATTTCTCCCGCGCCACTTTCGAGTCCGAGGAGATGTCCTCGAAATCTTTCCCGCCTATGAAGAAGACCTCGCCATCCGAGTGGAATTTTGGGGAGATGAAATCGAAAAGATCAGCGAGATCGACCCCTTGACAGGCAAAGCCGCCCGTCAAATCCCTATCAGTCACCATCTACCCCAGCTCCCACCACGTCACCCCCGAAGAAGTGCGCTTGCAGGCGATCGAAACTATCAAAGCAGAACTGAAAGAGCGGATGGCATTATTTTGAAAAAGAAAACAAGCTGATCGAACTGCAACGGATTCAAGAACGGACGATGTATGATCTTGAAATGATCAGAGAAGTGGGCTTCTGCAAAGGCATTGAAAACTATTCCCGCCATTTCAGCCGCCGGCTGCCCGGGCGAGCCTCCTCCTTGCCTGCTCGACTATTTTCCCTCCGATTTTCTGTTGATCGTCGATGAATCCCACCAATCCATCCCGCAACTGCATGCCATGTACGCTGGAGACAGGGCCCGCAAAGAATCCTTGGTGGAATTCGGCTTTCGGCTGCCCTCGGCTTTTGACAACCGTCCCCTGAAATTTGAGGAAACCTATCAACTGATCCATCAAGTGGTCTATGTTTCCGCCACCCCGAGCCCTTGGGAAATTGCAGGAAGCGGGCGGCGAAGTCGTCGAACAGGTGATCCGCCCCACCGGCTTGCTCGATCCCAAAATCGAAATCCGCCCCGCCGAAGGGCAAGTGGACGATTGCCTGGCAGAAATCCGCGACCATACACGAAAAAGGCGGCAGTGTCCTGGTCACTACATTGACCAAAACGCTTAGCTGAAGACCTGACGAAATTATCTCATGGAACTTGAATGTCAAAGCGAAATATCTGCATTCCGATATCGATACCATTGAACGGATGCAGATCATCCGCGACCTGCGGGCCGGAGAATTCGATGTCCTGGTCGGGATCAACTTGTTGCGGGAAGGGCTGGATATCCCTGAAGTTTCCTTGGTGGCTATTCTGGATGCAGATAAGGAAGGCTTTTTGCGCAGCGAAACCTCGCTCATCCAAACCTGCGGCCGAGCCGCCCGCAATGTCGACGGCCGGGTCATCATGTATGCCGACAAGATCACCAAAGCCATCAAAAGTACCGTAGACATCACTGAAAAGCGTCGAAAACTCCAGCAGGAATACAATGAAAAACATGGAATAACCCCCAAAACTGTCAAGAGGGAAATAGCTGCCTTGGTAGAAGCCGAACCTGAAGAAGCAGCTTATGAAACCCCTAAAGGGAAAAAGGCATTGATAGTGGCCGAAGAACATCACGAGTACCTCACCTCGGAAGAGATCGAAAGCAAAATAAAAAATTATGATGCCGAAATGAAAAAAGCAGCCCGAGAGCTACGCTTCGAAGATGCTGCCCATTTCAGGGACCTCATGCGCCGCTACCAGCAAATGGAAATCAATTACGGGTAGTCTGATGAAGTTATATCGCTACAAATTAAATGCAAAGATGCAAAGGACGCAAAGACGTCGTTTAAGAGCCACAAAGAATTATTTAGGAGCCATTTTAAACAGGCATTATATGAAAAGAATCAAAAAAGTTGAATATGTTGAGGGTTACAAACTCAAATTGACCTTTAATGACAAAAAACAAAAAATAGTAGATTTACAAAAGTATAAAAATATGGGCCCAGAAACTGTTTTCTATCCATTTAGAGATCTAAAGTTTTTTAAATCCGTAATAGTGGATAAAGAAACAGAAACTATTGTTTGGCCGAATGGAGTTGATCTTTGCCCCGATGCTCTTTATATGATGGGTAAAGATGTGAAAGATATCCAAACAAAATCAAGTGAAAAACGTAAAAACAGCAAACAATCTTCTGCATCCGAAAAACCACACACACGAATTGCCGCCAAATCCAATTAGTGTATTTTAGAAAATCCCCTTTGCGGCCTTTGCATCTTTGCGTCTTTGCGTTTAATTTTTAAACGATATTGTCGCCAGCAACAACATCGCTATAAATTCAACGCAGAGACACAATGACGCGAAGGCGCAAAGGTTTAGTGTAGTTCTTATTGCTTTTCAGCTTCTTTTGCAAGGTCGCGTTTCCAGAATCTCCATAACACAGGTCCTGTACCCGGCTGAAGAATGGGATGTTGGGCTATCTGCTCTTCCCAGGTTCTCTTGGTACCATCGAGATCAAACTCAACATATGCGGGCTGTTTACCTTCCTCATTTTCCCGAAAATATTTTGTGCCATGAACTTCGGAAAATTCACTCTTATCCAAATAGACATTAAAGGCGGAATGGTCATGATTACAGTCCGGATACAATTTTTTATTTTGAGCTCGTTCTTGTAAGACTTCTCTACGAATACCCTCCATACCATAACTGCTTTCATGTTGTGAATAAAATCCTGCCGTAGAATATACATCGGAATGAGCATACAAAGAATCCATTACAATCGCCTGAACCGGCTCCCGTTCGGCAATCTCTATAGCCAGCTGGGTCAACGTCCGCAACACAGGCAAATCTCCTGTTGTTTGATCTTGAAGGCCATTTGTGCGAATCTCATCTATATATAGGTAGGGATCACCCAATTTTCCATCGGGTTCTCCTAGAACGCTTTCGTAGTACCTACCAGATCCATTTTCTTTCCAGGATTGTTTTATTATCATGTAACCCACTCTTTCATTTGTATCAGCTCTTTCAAGGCTTACAGAGTGATAGGGGTAATATTTTCCATAACATCGATAGGGACGTACAACAATATTCAAAGGGATTTTCTCTCCATTAAGCATTATGTCTGTTGTACCTAAGTGCACGCACCCTTTTTTATCGATTAATTCGTCAGCTTTTACAGGCAGGCCCAGTTTTTCAATCTGCTGTGCCATTGTAGGCTGCCATAAGGAATGAAAAAACGAAATAACGGTAAAGATAATTTTCTCGATCAGAGTAAAATTTGCCCAGGGTTGATTGAAGGCAATTAGTAGCCGCTCTCGTTCATCTTTAATGGATTCGATGCGAATCATTCGATCTCTTAAATCCTGTACAGGATGGTTGGAATCATAAGGTTTATCTAAAAATTCCTGAACGGCCTTTACATGGTTCTCAAAAATTTTCAAAATCTCCGGACGGGCTTCTATAGTAGTCTCGCTCCGGAATAATTCATATTTCTTTTTCAGAGTCTCCCACCAAGAATCTTCCTCTTTAAAATAAGAGGAATAAGGTATCAGCTGCGGCTTCCCATCTTTAAAAGTCAAAATCATAGCAGCATCGGTGGACTTTAATTTACAGATGGAATGCATTTGATTGCCCAAGGCATTTATTGAGGAAATCGAACTATTTTCGTTCTTGGAAAGGGCACCAAAACGATCATTGAACTGCATTTTCTTACCGATTTTCGCAGCATCATATTGGTCTACCTCATCTTTAATTCCCTTTGAAACACATCTCAGGTTGTCAAATTCTGGATTATTAAAATGTGAGTAAATTACATTTTTTATATCCGGCGGCAAAGTATTTAATGTATTCATTATGTCCTCCTAAAATTTATAATGAAAAAAACTGATATCAGAATAAAACAACCTGGCAATAGAATGCAATACAAAAAGCTGATACAAAAAGCTGATGTGGGCCAATAGTGATATAGAGTCGCCCTTCGCTGCGCTCCGGGCTCAATTATTTGGTGATGCTTTTCCCATAGTTCCCGCGTCCCTTCGGGACTTGGTCACTATGGGCTAGATGGTTTAGTCGTCCTCGCTTCGCTCGGACTCTTTCTTTGGAAAATTTGTCCGATCCAAGAACATTGCATGCAAATATTCACCGTGAAGCCCATGTTACAGCGATTTGTGCAGAGTCCGAGCGAAGCGAGGACGACTAAACCATCTAGCCCATAGTGACCAAGCCCGGAGCGCCAGCGAAGGGCACGGGAACTATGGGAAAAGCACCCCCTAATAATTGAGCCCGGAGCGCAGCGAAGGGCGACTCAAATACGAGCTTCTTTTGCGAGGTCGCGTTTCCAGAATCTCCATAAAACAGGTCCTGTACCTGGCTGAAGAATGGGATGCTGGGCTATCTGCTCCTCCCAGGTTCTCTTAGTGCCATCGAGATCAAACTCAACATACGCAGGTTGCTTACCTCCCTCATTTACCCGAAAATATTTTGTGCCATGAACTTCGGAAAATTTCCCTTTATCCAAATGAACCAAAAAACTGTTATGGTTATGATTTAAAAAGTCTGGATATAATTTTTTATTTTGAGCTCTCTCCTCTAACACGTGTTTACGTATACGGTCCAAACGATATAAGGGCCGGGTAGGATCGTCTTCATACGGATACTCAACACTGTAAAATCCTGCCATGGAATATACATCGGGATAAGCATACATAGAATTAATTACAACGGCATTAATGGATTCTCTTTCTGCTATCTCAACAGCCAGCTGGGTCATTATCCTCAACACAGATATATCCCCCGTCAACTTATCTTGACAGTGATATTCACCATTTTTATCTTGATAGCCATATAAGCGAATGTCTCGTATAAAAATGAAGGGATCTCTTAAATTACCTCGTGGTTCTCCTATAACATCTTCCCAAAACCCTCCTCCTTCGTATGACCCATCTTCAGTCCATGATCTACTTATAGTCATGAAACCCAGTTCTTCATTGGTATCAGCTCTCTGAATAGATACGAGATGGGTTCCGCTTGGATGGTATTTTCCACCATAACGATCAGGAGATATAATAATATTTAACGGGATTTTCTCTCCATCGAGCATGATTTCAGTGGTGCCTAACTGAACTGGACCTTTCGTATCTATTAATTTGCAAAATTCCACCGGCAGGTCCAATTTTTCCACCTGCTGTACCACTGTAGGCTGCCACAAGGAATGAAAAAACGAAATAACAGAAAAGATAATTTTCTCAATAAGAGTTAAATTCGGACAGGATTGATTAAGGGCATTTAGTAGCAGCTTTCGTTCTTCTTCAACATTTTTAATACGGACCATTCTATCTCTTAAATCCTGCACAGGGTGGGTGGAATCATAGGGTTTATCTAAAAGTTCTTTAACGGCCTTTACATGGTTTTTAAAGATTTTTGAGACCTCCTGAGGGACTTCTGCAGTAACCTCGCCACGAAATAAATCATATTTCTTTTTCAGAGTCTCCCACCAAGAATCCTTTTCATTAAAATAGGAGGAATAAGGTATCAGTTGCGGCTTTCCATCTTTAAATGTCAAAATCATAGCGGCATCGGCCGACTTTAATTTGCGAATGGAATGCATTTGATTGCCCAAAGCATTTATTAAGGAAATCGAACTATTTTCCTCATTGGAAAGGGCGCCAAAATGATCATTGAACTGGATTTTCTTGCCAATTTTTGCAGTTTCGTTTTCGTCTACCCCATCTTTAATGCCTTTTGAAACACATCTCAAGGCGTCAAATTCCTTATTATTCAATCGAGAAAAAATTTCATTTTTTATATCTTGCGGCATAGCATTTAACGTGTTCATTATATTATCCTTAAATTTATAATAAAAAAAGCTGTACTCAGAATAAAACAAACTAGCAATAGAATACAACACAAAAAGCTAGCATACAAAAGATAGCTTGAGGGCGACTCAAATGCTGGATTTCATATCAATATTAGTCTTGAAGAGCTTCTCTGCTTGCATGAGAGGTAACATGGATCCAGAAAGGTCTATTGTCAGTTCCGCCTGAAATCCCATACTGGCAAAGCGTTTTGCTGTCTTCCAATTCACGACCTGCAAAAATAAGACCTACTTCGGAAGGAAAGGTATATTTTTGCTGCTGTCTTACTATTTCCCGGATTTGCTTTACTTTCATATCATGGGGCACAGCAATTCTAGTTGCGAATCCAAAATTGACGGATTTAATATATACAACATTATCCCTGGAAACGGGGATAATAGTGTTAAATAGATCGTTGATAATGTGAGAAGGTATGTTATCAAATGGAATATTAGTTTCAGGATTCCTATATTTTGTTTGAGCCAATGTTTGAAGGCTCAGGTCTTTTAACGATGGAACCGTATTGGACCTTGATTCTGCCAATTTCATATGACACAAGGTATTCAATGAAGGTATACTCATAATAAACTCCCTAAATTTAATAATTTTTTCACATTACGCCATTATGCCAGAAATAAAATTATATATGAAGTAGAAAATACTATTGAAAGACTTTTTAAATAAAAAATGCAACACAAACAACCTATAATTCCAGAGGAAATTTAAATAATTCAATCCATCATTTTTTGAAAGTCAATAATATAGTCAAATAATTCTGAAGACCTTAGGTCCTCTGTTATGCCATTGATATGAATCAGAACCGTACGCACCGAATAGAGTCTGGGTAAAGAGAGGCGGCTGATTTTCTCGTACGTCCTTAAAAAGTCATGGCAGCACATGACTTTTTATGAGAAAGTAGCCAGGGCGTCCCGCCCTGGTACAGGCCGAGACGGCCTGGTTACCTTTTCATGCTTCGCCTTGCCATGACTTTTTAAGGACGTACATTTTCTCTTTCATTTCTTCTATATGATATCATAAAAGAGTTGATTGTTATTTTTATGATAGGAAATCTCTGATCTAAATTCAATCATAAAAATCACATATGTTACTTTTATGATTTTGCATCTTCTAACATTTGCATCTTCTAATCCATCTTCTAATCCTTGACTCTTTCTGCTGACTTTCCTATAATGGTGCTCTTATTGAGAGGTTTTATGACAAGTTTATGCATTGAACAACGTTCCCAAGTAGAAACAGACATATTACTTATTCGGCATGGGGAAACCGATTGGAATCTGGAAAATAAAGCGCAAGGCACCATTGATATTCCCCTCAACCCAAATGGCTTGGCTCAAGCAGAAAAGCTCGCAAAAAACATGCTGAGATTTCATTCAGATATTGCCTGTACCATTTATTCATCAAATTTAGTGAGAGCATATGATACGGCACAAAAAACGGCTGAAACATTTAAATCCGCTGGAATTCAAATAAATGATATTGTGACAAAAAAAGATCTGCGAGAATTTGAATGGGGGGCTCTTGAGGGCAAAAAACTTTCTGAAAAAGCAAAACAATACTATCATGAATATTCAGAAAAGTTACTAGTTGATTATCCTTCTAGAAAACAACGATGGAATCAACCTGCTGTCCCGGAAGAAGGGGTCGAGTGCTTAAACAGGCTGGTGGAAAGGACAAAAAGGGCTCTTGCTGAAATTTGCAGAACCCATCCCGGAGAAAAAATTGCCGTCTTTGCTCATGGCAAACTCATTAATACCCTAATTATTGATGCAGAAGACAGGAATACGGATCAACTAGATACACTTCCAAACTGTGCTGTCGTCCATTTTCGTTATAATCCTGAAAATCCGGATGGCCCTTTGCGGTTCCTAAAAGTGGAAAATTTGATGTCAATTAGCGATTAGCTTTCAGAAGTTATGATTCTTCCTGATTTATATTAGACTTCTTTCGAAATTCGCTTTGGCTGGAAAAATTGATGATTTTTGAGCAGATTTATCGACAAATTTTGAGAGCATATGCGAACATATGGTCGAAAAATTTGACGATAAAGATGGCAAAAAGCGCAATTTTTGCAGCCAAATGGAATTTCGAAAGAAGTCTATTCACAAAAATCTCTTCCCATGATATGTTTACCTCTACAATATCTTTCAAGGTAAAAAGATGTATGAACGTCGCACGCAAAAATTGGCACCAAGGCGAATATTCGTCAAACGAGTAATTCTCAATATATTTTTTGGATCTTTGATTATTGCTTTGTCTTTGTGGCTGGGTATGATGGGATATCGCCATTTTGAAAATATGACATGGATTGATGCCTTTGCCAATGCTTCCATGATCCTATCGGGAATGGGACCCCTCGACCCCCTTCACAGCGAAAATGGAAAACTGTTTGCTGGCTGTTATGCCCTTTTCAGCGGCATCATTTTTTTAGTCGTCATAGCCTTGATTTTTGCTCCCATTTACCATCGGTTCTTCCATGAGTTTCACCTGGAAGATCCTTCACATCAATGAAAAATAAACAAAATCTAAGAAAAGGATATATTTATGGTTTATTCCGTACAGATCTCAACCTTAAACAACAATCAGATTTGGAAAAAAAATTTATCGGAAGATGAATATAAGAAGATACAATCTTATTGTAAAATAAATCGAATATTTAATCTAAATGGTGCACAGTTAATACCTGTGAGGACAGACTGCCTGAAAAACTTTTCAATCGATCTTCTGGCTCCGACTTTAAATTATTATGTCTTGGCATGTAATTATGAGGCATCAAATGTAAAATTAGCAGGGACTGTCAGCGCGCTTGCCGTTGACATATTCACCCTGCCTTTCCGTATAATTACGGCCATACCAAGAACCGTGATAAATTGGTTTCAGGAAGAACATCCCTTGCATAAATACCTCATCGAAGAAAAGGCCAATGAAGCAATTATTCATTCCGATCGCGTTATGGTCACGTTAAATACAAGCAATTCGTATCAAGATTACGCTGTTGCATTTAGCGACTCACCACCATTTCCTCATTCTATTAATTGGGGTTATAACTAACACACTAATGAGAAGGATTCTGGAGCCGCAAATCAAATTCGTTAAGATAGAAGTCGAATTCATCGGGATCGACCACGTGGGCAGTCTTGAGTATGTTAGCAAGAACAGGCCGATTTTCAGGGACCAGGTCTTTGGAAGAAATAGTGGGATTGCTGGCCAATAGAAAATCATTTAATTTTCTGAGCACGTTCAATCGGATCTCATTCTGATATTCCACAAGTTTTTTGGCATCCGATATATTGTTCAGGGTGAGAATTTGAGACACAGCCGTAAGGTCGAGATCGAGAGAGGCGAGGTTATCCGCATTTTGAATATTGATAAAAAGAGCCTGTAACTTTGCTTCTAGCAGCTCGGCCTTCTGTTCCGAATAATTTGGAGGCTTTATTTCTTTGAGGTCCAATCCTTTCAGCCCTGACGCCTTAATATAGGCCATAAACTCGGAATAGGGGATATTTTCATATTCTTTCTGAAGACTGAACAATTTTTCCGCGATATGCTGCTGTTCGCTGTTTTTTGTTTCCTGATAGTGTTTAATGGTTGAGACAAGGGCTTCAAAAAAATTTAATGCCGCGTGATTCTTTTCCAGTTTTTGCGGTTCATTTTCATATCTCGTTTCAGCTATGTGCAAGAGAGATTGCAATTTTGTTAAAAATGGCAGAAGAGCCTCCACTTGTTCCGTTTCCAATAAATTCTGCAACTGCAGTTCATAGGCATGCCTGTTTTTTTTCTGTTCTATGGCCAGCGCTGAAAGTTCTTTATAAAGAGGATGATCGATATCTACCTCCGGACCGACATCCTGCCTTATATCCTCGGAAACAGAAGAAGATTCCCCATCGTCATTTTCCGATTCGTTGAATTCAAGCTCAAGGGAATTTAGCTTGTCTCCCTGTTCTACAGCCCATGCAAATTCTTCCACATCCTGTTCCGCTTCTTTCCGAGATCCCTTGGCTCCTAAGATCAAATGACTGTCCAGGACTGTTCCACTTTTATCTAGAATGAGGGAAGCAAATAAAAAATTGTTATTGGGATATAAAAATCCCATGGCTTTTTGTGCCCTTTGAATCCACTTGATTCCCTTGGAAGAGTACAGCACAAGACCAGGAAACTTGCTCAGATGTTGAAATTCCTCCTGTACCAGGCTGCGTTCATACTGATTCACAGAATCATCGGTAATATGCAGGGCTTTTTTCAAAAAGGTCTCGCTAAAAGGATAGTATCGGGGCGCATTGTAGATCCTGTTTTCAGCTCCCGGCTGCAAAAAAGCCAAAGCCTTGGCAAAGACATATCCGAGATCTTTCTTTCCAACAGATAAGGATGTAAAAGTTATTATATCCTCATTTTTTATAAGACTGCTTACTTCCGCGGCATTTATCCCATCCAAGGGGTTGGGATGCTGCAACAACCGGTTGAGGGACTTCAGATCCATTGTGCGGTGCATTTCCATGGAACTGGAATCGACCAGGATGGAGGCTTTGGGAACGAGCCATTGTATAATGCTGGGTACAGGCTGAGCTATGACCAGAAATTGGGAAAGATCTGTACTGGAATAAATCCTGAGCGAGTAATCGTTGTTTTTAAACTGCCCATGATTTTCAAAAAAAGAGGCTGGAGCATACTCTGATGCCAATACAGCCATAAGATTGTTTTTCAAAAAATCGGGATCGGACCAGTTTTGATTGAGCGGTTTGATATGGTTTAACTGGGCAAAAGCTAATGCCATGGATATATCGGCTACAGCTTCTGCAGCGTCCAGTTCTTCTTCATGGTTTTTTGCACGAAGATAAAAAAAGACGACCGCCATCAAAAAAGCGAGGACCAGAAAAATTGCGGTGATAATTACTCCGAAAGCTTTCCAATTCCATTTAATGGGTAATTTTATCGGATTCTGGATATTTTTTTTGTGCTGGTTCCATACTTCGCTTTCATCATCAAAATCGCTTAAATAATAATCTTTTAACGATTTTTTATGATTGTTTGGGGAATGATTGACTTCCAAAGGCTCTTTTTTAACGGTGGTAATTTCTTTTTGCGGTTCTAGGAGTTCTGAAGGAGTTTCTTCCCTGGCGGCAGGCGGAGCGGAAACCGGCTCAAAACTGGTTGTCTGATTCCCTTCAAGTGAATTCCCGTTCCTTGTATTTTCCTCTTCTATTTCAGCACGTTCTTCTTTGCTTAAAAGGTCTAAAAGTTCTTTTTCTTCCCATTCCGTTTCCTCCTCAAAGCCTATTTCTTCAAGGGAATGGGAGGAAGGGGGAGGCACATTTAAGGTCACATTCTGGGCATTGGAAATGATTTTTTTCTCGACCAGCTGCTGTAGTTGCCCTTCACCTGTATCGAGCCATGCTTCTCTTTCGTAAGTAAACTGTACATTTTTATTTGGTATCTGCTCAGGAACCGATTCCAGATTAAATTGAATATGAAGGGCCCCTATCTGAATGAGATCATTGTCGGCCAGTTTTTTTCGACCGAATGAGACGCTGTTTAATGTTGCAAAAGGATCATTGGCCATATTCTGGATATAATAATCCTTGCCAATCTGCTCAATTTTGAGATGACAAGGCTCTAGATTGGCATGAGGTAAAAAGAGATCCGCTGCAGCTTCATCTGAGCCTATAACAATTATTTTTTTGTCAAAGATCTTAATTTCCCTGCTGGCACCGGGGTTGAGAGTCAACTTGATCATAGAGTTAACAGCCACGAGGTCTTTAATTTGTGCACATTAATAAACTAACTTTTCTACCACAACGGGATTCTCCAGTCAACAAAATATCTCATCTCGTATATATAAATGGAACATAAATTTCAAGGATGCAAATTGGATGCAAATTGCGATAAATAATTATTGCATTTCAACAAAAAAAAGAGTAAACTAAACTGTGAGCTTCATTAAGATATGCTGCTGTTTTAGGAGAATTTTCTTGAAATATTTAATTAATTTATTTAAACCTGCACAACATATTGAACCCATACAGGATTCCACAGAAGTAAACTCCTTGTACAAATACTGGCGTATGAGAATACTCTATTCCATGTTCATTGGCTATGTGTTTTTTTATTTTACCAGAAAAAGCTTCACATTTGCAATGCCTGGGCTTATGGAAGATCTTCATTTTGATAAAATCCATTTAGGAATTCTTGCAAGCCTTTTGAATGTCTCTTACGGTATCAGCAAATTTACCAGCGGCATTATTTCCGACAGATCAAATCCACGTTATTTTATGGCTTTTGGCCTTATCATGACAGGTATTCTTAATATTTGTTTTGGGCTTTCCTCCTCTTTTTTATTCTTCGCTATTTTTTGGGGACTTAATGGATGGTTCCAAGGATGCGGATTGCCCCCCTGTGCCCGCTTCCTTACCCATTGGTATTCCCAATCGGAGCGAGGGTCCTGGTGGTCGACTTGGAGTGTCTCCCATAATATCGGCGCTGGCCTGACTCCATGGATTGTCGGGCTTGCCTGGCCCTTTCCGGTTGGCGCCTGGCTATGTATGTTCCCGGCTGCCTGTGCATCCTTTGCGGTTTTTTCCTTATCAACCGCTTGCGCGATACGCCCCAGTCGCTTGGATTGCCGCCTATCGAAACCTGGCGCAATGACTTCGGAACCAATAAAAACCAAAAGGACCTTGAAAAAGAACTCAGCTTAAGAGAACGCCTTGTGGAATATGTTCTAAAAAACCCCTACATATGGCTTCTGGCGCTCGCCTATTTTTTTGTATATGTTATTCGTACAGGAGTCAACGACTGGACGGCTTGTACTTGCTGGAAAAAAAAGGATATACTAGCCTTATTGCAGCCAATGGAACGGTTTCCATGTTCGAGTTTGGAGGATTTTGCGGAAGTCTGGCTGCAGGATGGGCTTCCGATATGCTCTTCGGAGCTAAACGAGGCCCGGTGAATGTCATCTTCTCTCTTCTGGCCTTTTGCGCCATCCTATTCTTCTGGTTTGTACCTACAGGAGATCAAGGCAGTTGGTTAGATGCCTTGGCATTAGCCTTGATCGGATTTTCCATCTTTGGACCGCAAATGCTCATTGGCGTTTGTGCTGTGGAATTTTCACATAAAAAAGCAGCCGCTACAGCCAATGGCTTTGTAGGCCTTGTATCTTACATAGGAGCTGCAGCCGCGGGCGGACCTCTGGCGTTAATCACGCAGGAATATGGCTGGGAGGGATTTTTTATTACCCTTTTGGGATGCTGCCTGGCAAGCGCCTTGATCCTTATTCCTACTTGGCATATTAAAGAAGTCAAAAGAAAATCCGAGGCAGAGCCAATCCTTGCCGCGGAAGCTGTCGCTGAACCCGCCTCTGAATAGGGCTACTACTTATGAAATGGGTCCCGTCTACATGTCCATTCCCAATATTCGATATTGGATGCCGCCGCTCCGATCGATGAAATCGCTTCCCAAGCAGCCGCTTTTGGGATGCCTGCTGTGGCTTTGACTGATCATGGCAATCTGTTCGGCGCCGTAGAATTCTATAAAGCATGCAAAGATGTAAAAATCAAACCTATCATGGGGTGCGAGTTCTATATCGCTCCCAATTCCCGCTTTGAAAAGAAAAAAGAGACCTGGAAACCGATACAGCTACCATATCACTCTGCTGGCCAAAAATAGCCAAGGCTATCAAAACCTCTGCCGGCTATCCTCCTTGGGCTATCTGGAAGGTTTTTATTATAATCCTCGGATCGACAATGAACTGCTGCAAAAATACTCTCAAGGACTGATCTGCCTTTCAGGATGCCTTAGCGGAAGACTGGCCCAAGAAATCCTTCACGGCTCAGCAACGAAGGCATTGGAAATTATCCAATGGCATAGGGAGCTCTTTGGAGAAGATTATTATCTGGAGTTGATGCGCCATCCCATGAGCCAGGCAGATATGGAAAATGACGGCATGCACCAGGAGTCCTGGCTGGTCCCTCAGCATCAGGAATATATAAAAAAACAGAACAAGGTGAATGATTTCCTGATCGAAACCGCGCGAAATCAAAAAATCCCCCTCGTTGCTACGAATGATAGCCATTACATGCGCCGGGACGATTGGCGGGCCCATGAGATCCTGCTGAATGTGCAATCCGGAGAGCCCTGTGAAATCTGGGAAAAAGACTCGCTGGGAAATCCCAAACACCGCAAGCCCAATCCCAAAAGGTTGACCTATCCTTCCCATGAATGCTATTTCAAATCGCCCGAACAGATGCAGGCTTTATTTTCCGATGTGCCTGAAGCTATATCCTCTACACTGGAAATAGCCGACAAATGCAAGGTTGAAATCGACCTGAAATAGCAAACATTATCCCGTCTATATTCCCCCGTCCCTGAAAGGGCCGGCATATACGCCGGAAGAACAGGCCAAAGCAGTAGAACAATACCTCTGGACACTATGCGAAGAGGGAATTCCCCAAAGGTATACTCCCGAACGCCTGGCTAAAATCCAGGAGATCTATCCTCAATCCGATCCTCTGCAGGTGGTCAAAGAACGCCTGGCCTATGAAATGAACGTCATTGTACCTAAAGGGATGGCCGACTATCTGCTCATCGTATGGGATTTTATCAACTGGGCCAAAAGGAACGGCATCCCCATGGGCCCGGGGCGGGGTTCCGGAGCCGGCTCCATCGTCCTCTATCTGATCGGGATTACCGACATTGAGCCCTTGCGTTTTCATCTGTTTTTTGAACGCTTTATCAATCCGGAACGGATTTCCTATCCCGATATCGATGTCGACATCTGCATGGACCGCCGCGGCGATGTCATCCGCTATACCCTGGACAAATATGGAAAAGACAACATAGCCCAAATCATTACCTTCGGCACTATGAAAGCGCGCATGGCCATCAAAGATGTCGGCAGAGTCCTAAGCGTACCCTTATCGAAAGTCAATGAAATTGCCAAACTTGTTCCCGAAGATCTGAATATCACCCTAGAAAAAGCCTTGGAAAAAGATCACGACCTTCGAAGTATGTATGAACACGATGCGGATGCCAAAAGGATCATCGATATCGGAAGAAAATTGGAAGGATCCATCCGCAATACAGGCATTCATGCTGCCGGCATTATCATCAGCGGCCAATCCCTGCTGGACCTCATCCCCCTCTGCAACGCCAAAGATACCGATATGCCTGTCACCCAGTATTCCATGAAACCTGTGGAAATGGTAGGAATGCTGAAAGTGGATTTTTTGGGCCTAAAAACGCTTACAGCCATTCAAACATGTGTCAATGCCATTAAAGCCTCGACAGGCAACACGATCGATTGGATCAACCTCCCGCTGGATGACAAACCCGCCTTCGATCTGTTCAACCAGGGAAAAACATTGGGAATATTCCAGCTAGAATCCGGGGGCATGCAAGACCTCGCACGCGATCTGCACCTGGACAAATTTGAAGAAATCATCGCTGTAGTCTCCCTTTACCGTCCAGGCCCTATGGACATGATCCCCTCCTATATCAATCGCAAACATGGCCGTGAGCCGATCGAATATGACCATCCCTGGATGAAAGATATCCTGTCTGAAACCTATGGCATCATGGTCTATCAAGAACAGGTCATGCAAATCGCCAGCAAACTGGCCAGGTATTCCCTGGGCGAAGGCGATGTGCTGCGCCGCGCCATGGGCAAAAAAGACATGGACCAAATGGCCAAGCAAAGGGAGAAATTCCGCACAGGTTCCCTTAAAAATGGAATTGATGAAGAAACCTCCATGCGCATTTTTGACAAAATGGAAAAATTTGCCGCCTATGGATTCAACAAGTCCCATGCAGCAGCTTACGGCTATTTATCCTATGTCACGGCCTATCCTAAAAGCCAACTATCCCAAAGAATGGATGGCTTCGTTGATGACCTGCGATTCCGATGACCTGACCAAAGTGTCAAAATTCATTCGGGAAGCCCATGCCATGAATATCGCCATCCTGCCTCCGGACATCAATGAAGCCGGTGAAACCTTTGTCGCCACTCCTCAAGGCATCCGCTTTTCCATGAACGGAATCAAAGGAATTGGAACAGGGGTTGTCGAAGCGATCTTGTCGGAGCGCCGGAAAAAGGGGCCATTCACCACTTTCTATCAGTTCTTCAAAAGGACTGATTTAAAAAAAGTGGGCAAAAAAGCCATTGAAAACCTCGTGGATGCAGGTTGTTTCGACTTTATAGGATGGAGCCGGGATGCGCTTAGGGCAAGCGTAGAGCCCATGTACGAAGCGGCCTCAACGGAACAGGAAGAAAAGGCCAAGGGCTTCATGTCCCTCTTTTCCAAATTTTCTGAAGAGGATGAAGGGAGATTCAAAAACCCGCCCACAGTAAAAAACAAGCTGTCCAAACTGGACATTCTGCTGAAAGAAAAAGAACTGCTAGGCCTGTTCCTGACAGGCCACCCCTTAGATAGCTTTAAAAAAATGCTCCCGCGGCTTTCGTGCGTACCCTTGCACAATGTGGAAGAGATGGACCACGATGCCCTCTTCCGCTCCGCATTTATTGTAGAATCGGTGCAGGTGCGGATCTCTTCAAAATCCCAAAAAAAATTCGCGATCCTCATCATAAATGATGGATTTGAAAGTCATGAATTGCCGATATGGTCCGAGCTGTATGAAGAGAAAACTATTGCTTCTCAAAGAAAATCAACTGCTTTACGCTGTTTTACAGGTCGATAAAAAAGAAGAGACGGCAAAACTGGGCTGCAAATGGCTGGAGGACCTGACAAAAGTCGATGAAGCCATGATCCAAGTCTGCGATGAAGCTTTTGATAAAGCCAAATTAATGGCTGCCCGTTACGCCCATGCAAAAAAAGATCCAAAAAAAACCTCAACCCCCTCCTCAAAGCCTATGCCGGAAAATAAATCCCAAAAAATAGCGGGGAGCGATCTCACGCCCCCTTCGCATATATCCCTGAAGTTCTGCCTTAAAGAAGGTAAATTAAGCCATATCTTAAAACTGAAAGAAGCCATCAACAACCACAGGGGGACCACCCCCCTCAAAATCGATTTCACCATGGACGGGCATACCATAGCCTCCTTGCAAATCGACAGCCAATGGGGCGTCAACGACAACCCCCTCTTTCATCAAATCCTCAAAAATATTCCAGGAATTCAAGGTTAGGCCATGTTAAAGTACAAAGGATATAGCGGAGTTGTTCAATTTGATGACGAAGCGATGATTTTTCATGGAGAAGTGGTTGGACTTCGCGATGTGATTACATTCAGAGGAACTACCCCCGAAGAAATTAAAATAGAATTTGAAGTATCGGTTGATGGTTATCTAGACTGGTGTCTTGAGCTGGGACAGGAACCAGAAACGCCAAAATAATTACTCATCTTTCGAACATTTCCCCGGTAGGGGAAAACCACTATTCATATTTGTTTTTGCCTGATAAAAACATACAAACTATAGAAAAACCACGAAGTGGTTTTTCTATAGTAAAGTTATTTTCTTCATTCATTGATATTGGGCCATTGACTAAGGAATTCGTACGACAGTGATCCGTTTTTAATCACCAAAGAACTTGCGAGCTACAACAAAGCCAACACTGATGTGAGGACCGGTCCAAGTGGTGAAAACAATACCTGAAGGGCCAAATCCTGATACAAAATTATTATATGGAGAGTAGAAGGATTCCCTTAAGAATATTAATGTGGATAAATTGTTGTCTATAGGCAAAGTACTAAAATTGCGTTCTCCGGATCTGGCATATTCCATAAACATACTAATAACAGTATCTAAAATGCCTGAATAATCCGCACCAGGTATTTTTATCTTTTCACTTTCGATAAGCTCCTCCATATAAAAATATGTTTTATTTCTGCCCAACACTTCTTTGTTGATCCATACCCAATGAGATTCCTCTTGATTTACTCGTATCTTAGGGAGAGTGATTCTGGTAGTGAAAGCTTTACTATAACCAGTTTCAAGGACTGTTATAGGTGTTTTAACAAGATCGCCAATGTCTTTCAGGTTATCCAGAGCCACTTCTTCAACTTTTCCGTTTTCTTTGGTTACTTTGATTTTCTCGGGAATAAAAGTAAGCAAATGAGCGCCTTTTTCAAGATCTCCATAAACCCGCCTTGGCAGGCGCAGTTCTTCCCCGGCATCTACCCCAATATATTCCTTCCATTCTTTCGTACCAAAAGCCTGTCGGGGACGAATTCTGTCATAAAGCCTCTTATCATCAGCCATGGCTTTCCAGGTTTTAGATACCAAAGCCAGATGGGGAAGATCTGTCTTCAGTTTTTCAAAGATGTTCAGTATTACATCCTCTGGAAGGGGGCTTTCTTGGCCAAGGATATCAATTAGGGAATTCTGGCTAATGGGATCCATCCCTAATCGTTGAGTAACAGCATTGAATGACATAAACGGCCTTTCATTTTCATTACTCAACAAGAGTACCTGTTTTTTATCAATCAGTCAAACTAAAACATGTGAACATTCTAGTGCAATTTATATTTTCTTGATTATCCGCTTAAAAAATGATAGGAATTAGTACTTTCAGTTACAGGATAAAAGCATGGATACCAACGAACTGGCAAGCACAGTCAAACAGGCCAACCAAAAATTCACTGCTGTCAAAGAGGAAATCGGCAAGGTCATTGTGGGCCAAACGGACATGGTGGACCGCCTGCTGCTTGCCTTGTTAGCCGACGGCCACATCTTGCTGGAAGGCCTTCCCGGCCTGGCCAAAACGTTGGCTGCAACCACCCTGGCCAAAGTGGTCCAATGTGAATACAAACGAATTCAGTTCACTCCGGACCTCTTGCCCGCCGACCTCATTGGCACACAGATTTATAACCAGCAGTCGAGTTCCTTTGATATCAAAAAAGGACCTATCTTTACCAACGTGCTTATTGCGGATGAGATCAACAGGGCTCCTGCCAAGGTGCAATCCGCCCTGCTTGAGGTCATGCAGGAAAGGCAAGTCACTTTCGCTGGCCAGACCTTTGCTGTAGGGCAGCCTTACTTCGTCCTGGCGACGCAAAACCCCATAGAACATGAAGGCACCTACCCTCTTCCTGAAGCCCAAACAGATCGCTTCATGATGAAAGTTAAAATCGGCTATCCTTCCAAACTGGATGAAGAAGCCATCCTGCAACGGATGGGAACTCTGGGAAAAAAACCGGAACCGGAGGCCATTTTAAGCCGGGAAGATATCCTGAGCGCCCGCCCCATAGTAAATCAAATATACGTCGATCCCAAGATAAAAGAATATATTCTCAATATCATTTTTTCTACGCGCGAACCAGAATCCTTCGGAATAAAAGATCTCGATGGGCTGCTTTTATTTGGAGCCTCTCCAAGAGCCACTCTCGCAATGAAAATAGGAGCCCAGGCCCATGCCTTTTTAATGGGAAGGGCCTATGTCAACCCGTACGATATAAAACAGATCGCACATGACATCTTAAGGCATCGCTTGAGGAGGACTTATGAGGCGGAGGCTCAAGGCCTCTCTTCCGATGATATCCTTGATAGAATATTGAACCATCTGCCCATTCCTTAAGGGGGTGTTATGGACCCTCGCCTTACCCACACTTTCAGACGCATCCAAATATACACCCACCACCTGGCCAAGGATGTCCTGGCCGGCGCCTACCGCTCAGCGTTTAAAGGAAAAGGAATGGAATTTGAAGAAGTAAGAGAATACCAGAGCGGAGATGAAATACGCAGCATCGATTGGAACGTCACCGCCCGCATGAATCGTCCCTATATTAAAGTCTTCAGGGAAGAAAGGGAGCTATCCGTTAACCTGCTGGTCGACATATCTTCCTCCTGCCGCTTTGGAAGCCATCAGGAGATCAAAAGCAGCCTCATAGCAGAAATTGGAGCCCTACTTGCCTTTTCAGTGATCGGCAACCAAGACAAATTGGGAATGATCCTGTTTTCAGACGAAGTAAAAAAATATATCCCCCCGGGAAAGACACAGAGACACATCCTGAGAATTATCCGAGAATTGCTGGCCTATAAGCCGAAACAGGATAAGACAAATATAAGTAAAGCCCTTAATTTTTTTGGCAGCCTCCAAATAAAGACAGGCATTTGCTTTTTAATTTCCGATTTCTTATGCCCTGACTTTTTTAAGGAGGCGCGATTGATAGCCCAATACCATGACCTCATCGCCATCTGCGTGCGGGACCCTCTCGAAATAAATCTGCCGTCTTTTAACCTTGTTCAACTTCAAGATTTGGAATCGGGAGAGCGGGATATTGTGGATTTTTCTTCTTCTAAACTGGTCAAAGAATATGAAGACTGGTCAGAAAACAATCTCTTACAACTCAAAAAGTCCCTACAAAAAATAGGAGCGGGTTTCATAGACATTAGGACCAATCAACCCTATCTTCCCGTATTGCAGAAATTCTTCCATGCCAGGGGACAACAAAGAAAATGAAATATTTGACTCTAGTTTTCTTCCTCATGGTATATACCTTTTCTGCATATACTGACAGCAGCCCTGAAGCTCCATACGATTCCTATGTGGAAAATTATAAACCTCGCCTGCTCTCCTTTTCACTGTCCGTGCCTTTCGACTTAACGGAAGAACAGCTCATCCAGAACCAGCTGCAAGCTCAGGAAGCCAAGAGCGCTGTCCTTATGTTTCAACAGAAAGCCATTCCCTGGACACTTTTGGAGTTCTTTTTCCTCTTCGCAATCTTTTTTTCCCTTTATATCTTTAAACCTTCTGTTTTCACTAAGGCTTTTAAAAAAGAAGAACTGATCCCTCCCCGGAAAAAAGCCCTTGATAAATTGCAGGAACTTCAACGGAGAAATCTGCCTGCTCAAAATAAACTTGCCGAATATTATTTCGAATTAAAAAAACTGCTCGATGAATATCTGGATGCACAATATCACGTGCCCGCTCTCACAAAAACGCCTGAAGAACTTATAAAAGATCCTGCCTTCCAAAAACTGATCCTCGACCACAACTCTTCCTGGCTTGGAGAATGGATGCTCAAAGCCAACCGCATCATTTATGGTTCCCATCCCATTCCCGTAAGCGAATGCAAGGAAGATTTTGATCAAATACAGGCTTTTTTAAACACTCTCATTTTTGATCAGCGAGTGAACTACCTGTCCCTAAAGGGAGCAGGCTTCTGGAATTAGCCTAAGCAACTAATTCTTTCTTTTTTGACGCTTCTCTGCTGCGTGCACAATTCGCATTCGCTCCTTGCGTCTTATTTGCAGCTCCACGTCCTATATCTATCAGATACAATCCGATAGACAACTCCGTTCCAGAGTAAAATAAATTGATTGCTAATGTACGTACCAAAATTTATTGCCGTTAGGCATTGAGTGTAGCCGCAATCAGTACACTCCAGTACGCCCTAGCCTTTTACCGTAGAAGGATTTTCTACGAACCCAATAGACTGTCAGATAACATGCTTTTTCTATGAAAAGCATCTTATAGGTAACATTATTGAGAATAAAATGAAAGAAAAAAAAGAAAAAAAATAAATATAAGATACAAAAAGCTCACTTGACCCTCCCCTAAAGGAGAGGGATTGCGTGAGCACTTGTTCAAAACATGATAGGCGCTATATTGTCACTGCCTTCAACGGTGCCTCAGAGCATGATTATGACAATTGTTACATTGCCATTGCACGCAGGTCCTCTTAATAAGAGCTGATCTGGCAACCTGATTTATATATTTAAACGCCAAGCTAAATTCCAATTTATTTTGGCGATTATGTCATGCACGCTTTCAAATTGTTTAGGAACCCTGAATGATATATAGAAAAGGCGAATGCAATTTATATCAGGACATCTAATGAAACTGCACGTCTTGCCATGCCTAATAGCGTCATCTTCTTCGAGTTTCTTTGTAAACAGGACTATTTTTGAAATCGAATCCACCCTGGAAAGCCTTTTATGATTTATTTTCTGAGAATAAATCGGCTCTTTGTCCTTTTTAGTGGCACCGTATATTTCATCATACTTATCTATTTGACCGTAAGCCAACTTGGTATTAATAAAAAATTTTGGATGGTTAGGAAAAAAAATCGTCATATGACCTACTTTTGCGTGCCTAACCTTGAGCGGCAAATCCTGATAAAATTTTGTAATCTCAGAAATTAACGTCTTAACATTATTTGAAGAAGAGTTTTTTGCCAGTTCGATGAAACTCATTTTGGATGATATATCTTGACATCGAGATTCTTTTTGATACAATGGCAGATTGTTATTAATATCCTATCTTTCAGGTTGAGCTTATATGCATTTAAACACTTCACTCGTTTCTCAAAATACAACAATAGATCCCATCAGCAGACAGCCACTAGTAGATCCCTTGAGCCAAAATAACCTTCCATGGGAATTATTACGAATCATTTGCGAAAAGTTAAAGCAAGAACTTCCCACGGTTGCCTTGGTGTGCAAAAACTGGAAAGCCTTGGCCGATGACGAGGTATTTCGTAAAATGATCCGACCGGCCATAGCTTTTGGTTCGGAGGAATGGAAAGAATATATCGGAGTGGATGTTGGAAAAGAACCGCGACTGCCAAGACGTGCCTACGGTGATCTGGAAAAAGGAGGGGGACGTCTTACCTTTATTCCCGACAAAGTCTCAGTAACTGAAGAAAATGGAATGATAAAAGAAGTGCCATTAGATCACCTGGAAGCTATAGGCAAACTGGTAAGCAATCCCAAAAAAGGAAATAAAACAGGTTACTACGATCTTGCCTGGCCCTGGAATTCAGTCATCCAGGAAAAAAGAGATTTGCAGAAACCCCACTGGGTGTGGATAAAGAAAAAAGCCATAGGCAACAATAAAACATATTCCGAACAGCAAAAACTTGCAAAATCATCAGGAGCAAATATTTCAGGATTAATAGATACCACCATTACTTTTTTTATGGAATATGTAAGATGGGGCGCACAAAATCTTGTCCGCGACCCAACCAAGTATATAAGGGTAAATGAAAACACCCTGGGATTACGGATTATTTTAAGATTCACCCCTTCAGGCCTCCTTGTCAATGCCATCAACTTGTTCCCAAATAATGCCTACAACTATATTTACATTGCCATTGCACGCAAATCCTTAGATTCTTAAATCTAAAAATATTGTAAAAAATACGGTAGCAATTAAAAGATAGGTGCATTTACAATAGAAAAAATGACTCTTAAAAAAAACTGGAGGTTAATATGTCCGTACAAACAACAACTTTATACAAGGTTTTAGATCAATCAGAAAATAGCATATTTTTTGATAAACCTGGAAAGATACAAATTAATGAAAAAGCCGTTACACGTTATGCTACTTCAAGTAAGATTGAAGTCTTAATTGAAGAGTTAAAAGAAAAAGGCCCTCTTGTAGCCTTGGGAAAAATTGGACCGGCTGTGTATGTGGATGCACCTTTTAAGTTAAGTAATAAAGTAGGTAATCACGACATTTATGGATGGAAACCAGGCGCCGCACGTAAAGATTCCTCGAAACAAAGTCATCTTTTGATTTTGGGAGCAAAAAAAGTGGACGATCGGGAATGTGTATATTTCACGTTATCGCAAGACCTCACTTTAGATTCCACTTCTTATATTAGACAGCATAAGCCAGCAACTACTGACACCAAAATTTACGCGGTTTCACATAACACCTTTTCCAATTATCTGTGTGACTTGTACCCACTCGCGCAACCTTCAGAAAAGGCAAATTACTCATCGGTATTTTCTATCTCTTCAAAACCTAAAAACACTCCGAATCTTTCTCCTTTAGAAAGGGAATATGCTGAAACACTCGCTTCCATTATGCCTCTTAATTCCATTCTTGATAGAGGTATAGGGGAAAGTAATTGTAAAGCCATCGGACAAAAAGCATTTGATGAGTTCAAGAAACAAGCCAATGGAAATAGCTGGGCTGCAAGAGAAGCCGTTCAAAAAATTTGCAATTCAATGTTATCTCTAGCACAAGATGGCTCTCTTCGAAAACAATATATCGAGCATGCCTGGAATGGAATAGGAGATGAAAACTGGCGTTGGATGGCCTAAAGACTAGATTGCACCGACAACCTTTTATTTAATATTTAACCTGAGCTCGATGCATACCACTGAGCCAGTGAGACCACTGAGAAGGTTTGAGATAGGAGAGAGGGATTATACTATTAGGCGTCTGAGGCCATGCTTCAACTGTTTTACGTTAAAGTTGATCAATAGGCCTCTCTCCTCCCCCTCTCAAACCTTCTCAGTGATCTCACTGGCTCAGTGGTGAAGAATGACATATGCATCGAACTCGCATTAATACGAATTCGCATTAATATTTACAAATAAACAGAATTGAAATATGATTAATATTTGTTTTTATTATTTAAGAGGTAGTCATGTCATTAAATACTAGTATCGTTTCAGGAAGTGATCCCATCAATGGACGGCCTATGGTAGATCCTATAGGTCAGGAGAGTTCGCTTCCCATCGATGTGGCTCGGATTATTTTTCAAAATCTGAAATCGCATCTTCCCGCTATGGCTCAGGTATCCAAAAACTGGAAAGCCATTATTGATGATAAAGATTTTCGTCGAATTATCCGCCCTTCCCAAGCTTTCGGCACCCAAGAATGGAAGGAATATATCGGAGTGGATGCAGGAAAAGAACCTCCCCTGCCCAGGCGTGCCTATGGTGATTTGGAAAACGAGGGCGGCCTGCTTACCTTTATCCCTGAAATTGTCAAAGTGATAGAAAATGGGAAAGAAGTCGCCTTGGATAATCTGAAAGCTATTGGCAATTTGGTCAATAAACCGAAGAAAGGCTTTGAAACACGTTATAAAAATTATGGAAACTCTATTTATTTTTGGCCTGAAGCAATTGAGGAAAAAAGAAAACTCGAAAAACCTCACTGGGTATGGATGAAGAAAGAAGTCTTGGGCAAATGTAGAAATTATGAAGAGCAGCAAGCGATTGCCAAGGAAGAAAATAAAAAAGCATGCGGAGCGAATATTTCGGGAGTAATAGATACCGCCATCAGTGTTTTTATGGAGTACGTTAGATCAGGAAATTCCTATTTTATGTGGCCTCACGGAAGTAACCCGGGTAATCTTGTACGCGTCAAGGAGACATCAGCTTTCCCAAGGACACTCAACATAACTTATCAATGGACGATATGTTTGGGTTTCACTCCATCAGGCCTCCTTGTCCACAACTTTGATCACTCTGCCTTCAACTGTGTCGGTTTTGTCACTGCCAGGAAGTCATTTGCCACTTGACTTGTTTATATTATTTAAAAGGTAATCATGTCATTAAATACTAGTATCGTTTTAGGAAGTGATCCCATCCATGGACAGCCTATGGAGATAGATCCTATAGGCCAGGAGAGTTCACTTCCCGTCGATGTGGCTCGGATTATTTTTAAAGATCTGAAAGCGCATCTTCCCACTCTGGCTCTGGTATGCAAGAACTGGACAGCTATTATCGACGACAAAGAGTTTCGTCAAATTATACGCCCTGCCCAAGCTTTTGGCACCCAAGAATGGAAGGAATATATCGGAGTGGATGCAGGAAAAGCCCCCCCCCTGCCCAGGCGTGCCTATGGTGATTTGGAAAAAGAGGGCGGCCTGCTTACCTTTATCCCTGAAATTGTCAAAGTGATAGAAAATGGGAAAGAAGTCGCCTTGGATAATCTGAAAGCTATTGGCAATTTGGTCAATAAACCGAAGAAAGGCTTTGAAACAGGTTATAAAATCAATGAATTTTATTGGCCAGAAGCAATCGAGGAAAAAAGAAAACTCGAAAAACCTCACTGGGTATGGATAAAGAAAGAAGTCTTGGGCCTATGTAAAAATTATGAAGAGCAGCAAGCCATTGCCAAGGAAGAAAATAAAAAGGCATGCGGAGCGAATATTTCGGGAGTAATAGATACCGCCATCAGTGTTTTTATGGAGTACGTCAGATCCGGTGAGCGCAATTTTATTTGGGATCTTGACAGATCACAGAGGACATTTGTACGTGTCAACGAGACATCAGTTTTCTCATTGACATACACCATAACTTATCAATGGGCGATATGTTTGGGTTTCATTCGATCTGGCCTTCTTGTCAGCAACTTCGATCACTCAGCCTTCCACTGTGTCGGTTTTGTAACTGCCAGGAAGTCATTTGCCACTTGACTCCAAATTATAACCACTCTGGGTTTTCAACTGTTTTCTCTGATACAGTCTCTCCCGTATTAATGACCTGTTTAGGTTCGAAAAGCAGCACATGGGCTTCCTCATCAGCATACGGAAGATGGTCTGTACCTTTGGGAACAATAAAAAACTCTCCTTCATTAAGGATAATTTCACGATCTTTAAGTTTGATTTTTAATTGCCCCTGTATCACAAGAAAAAATTCATCTTCATTTTCATGTTGATGCCAAACAAATTCCCCTTTTGCTTTGAAGATTTTAACATGGTTTCCATTTAATTCCCCAAGAATTTTTGGACTCCAATACTGATCAAACATCCGAAATTTTTCTTTAATATTGACCTTATTCATCAGAAGCCTTTCCCGAAGATTCATGCGGTAATAACGACAAGCCCATCTTCTTCATATTCTTTTTTAGACTTTTCAATCTCAATTTTTAAGCAATTTACCGCTTTTGCCATATCCACATCTTTCCATTTAACTTTCTTATCATTTCCAGATTCACTTATTGTCTTGCCCATCATATCAAAATTGAGGCCAGGAACCGGACCATCCAGTTTTATTTCCTCAATATACTCAGCTTCAGGATCCCCTCTGCCGATGACATGAGTATGCAAAAAGCTAGGTTCTTCAGCTTTCCCAATATAGATAGTGCGTGTTTGCGCATCAAATTTATGTGAATTATTACCTGCTTTAAAAGTTTGAACTAAAGGAACAATTCGTCGAAAAGCAGTTTCCACTAATTCAACGACCAACGACAATCCTCGTTGTTCTTGCCGTGTATATTCGCGATTGATCGTTGATCCCATATCCTTATTATTGATAAAGCGCACAATGCAACGATAGCCTCGTTTATCTGTAGGATTGGTATACACGACAAATTCGGAGCCTTTGTAGGTTGCAAGGGCAATTACTTTTGGATCTTCAAATTTGTATGGCTGCATAGCCCAGTGATCACCTGAGTAGGTTCCTGTATAATATTGTTTCTTCATTGTTTCTGCAGCACTTCCAACACTCATAGGTAATAACATGAAAAAACTCCTTTTTTAAATTATTAGCTAATCGCGAAATAGCGATGTCCTGCGTTTTACCATTTTGGTAAGAAACAGTCAATAATCCAATTTCTATTTATGATTGCTCGTTTTTATCTTTACTGTTCTTCAACCATTGCTCCAAGGCTTCACTTACAATAGCATCACAACTGCGATTTGTTTCTTTGGCAATTTTTACAATCTTAAAACCTAATTCTTTAAAAATGTAAAGATTTAAATTTAATAGTCCCTTATTTCTCAATTTATAAGCTCCATATACGAGAAGAGCCGTAAGCAATAACGCATTTCCTATAGAAAGACTCAAAATAGAAACAAACATCATCAAAAAAGCGGCTCCAGTTATCATGATAGTTTTGACGGCTTTAGGACCAACGTCGCAATTAATCCCTAATTCATCTTTTAAATGATTTGAAGAAACTAAAGAAATTACAACTGTTATTAGAAAGGCTGGTATTTGAACAGCAAGACCAGCTCCAGAAGCAAAAAGCATACTAGCTTTAACTGCCTCTTCCATATTGAGACCATTTTTTATAGCAAAATCAGTGCCATAAATGACATTAACTAAAACAAAGAAAAAAGCACTAATGGCGTCACATTTTATCAAATAGGACAACCACTTGCTTTTTGAAGTAACTAAACTTTTTAATGTAGTTGAGAAAATAAGGAATGTAGCGATCACAAAAAGTGCAGTACCAACAACAAAGTTGCCTCCCATGATATAGCTACCAATTTCAACGATAACGTTTCCCTCGGCAAAAAAAAGCAAGAATTGTTTCATTGTTATAATATTTATAGACAATCGATAAAAGGTTAAAACTACAAAAATAAAAGATAGAATAGAATAAATTTTGTAGTTTCTGAGATAAAAAATAGCCAATACTAAAATCCCAGAAAAAATAAAATTTAAAATAAGCAATCGGTCTATATTTTCTGTTTGCACAAAATGAGGACTAAAATAAAAACAAATAGGAATAAATAAAATATATAAAGCCAAAAGGAAATAATTTTTAATAAAATATATCATTGTATTCCTCTATTCCATTAATTTTAATTTTAATAGCTCAATCCCATAATAGATCTCATTGAGATTTTTTATTTTCCTTTCCACCGCCCCAATTTTTTTTAACCAGTGCTGAACTTCTGTACCCTCTTGACAATTATTCAGATTACTTTTAAAATTTTTTAATCGCTCTTCATAACGATTAATTTTTTTGAAAAAACGACCCTCCAAGTAATTTATATTAGCAGAAATAAGTTCTTTCTTTTCATCCGTCATTTTTCCATTTTCTATCTCAGATCTTATAGAATCTAGTTGAGAAAAATGCTCTGAAGCATTAATAAAAGGATTACTTAAAACAGCACACAACGATAACAATACGAACAAATTTTTTTTTCTCATAAAAACCTTACTTTTAATGTGTTGAAATAATTTTACTTTATTTTATTTTTCCAATATACCTGTAAATCAGGAGAAAGGTAATCAGTCAATTTATTGTAATCCTCCTGTAAATTGTTCCATGTTGTTCAAGTTTGCGGCATGCAATGAGCACGTGAATGAATTAAGAGCAAGGATTATGGGCATAATAAGTATATTCATAGGGTCTATAAATTTAACCAATTGTTGCATAATATGTTAAAAATAACAATAAAACAGATTAAAATCAATAAAAATTTGCTAACATAGATTTTTGTTTACAAAATATGAAATTATTAGTGGGTTAATATCGCTATAACCAACGAATTATATCACAGCGTTGATACGGCTGATTTCATGGTCAGTCAATGTAAATTCGAATATGGCAAGATCTTCTTTCATATGTTCTTCCGAACATGTGCCAATAAGAGGGATGATCTGCTGTTGAGTGAGAAAGCGGAAAAACAACTGCTCTGCCGTTACCCTTCTGCTTAAGGCTAAATTGCTTATCAGTGGATGATTGAGAATATGTGGATTAGCCGTAAGCGTCCAAAAGCTTTGGTAACGAATATTTTTCTCGTCACAGAACCTGCGAAGTTTCTTGTCATAATCAGTTTGAACATAAAAGCGATTTTGGAGCACCGATGGCTTTACAATAGCCTCATCGAAAATAAATTCAAAATCCTGAAGCTCGTAACAATTGCTAATACCAAGCTTATGGACAACACCTTGATCGTACAGCTCTTCCATAGTATGCCACGCTTCCATCGTTTGCTCAAGGCGTGATAATGGAGAATGGAGCAATAAAGCATCGAGATAATCTACCCCCAAATTTTTTAATGACGTTTGAAAGGATTGACGAACCTGCTCTACTATAGGTGAAGAAGGGTCATAGGGAACACTTGCACGATCCTGACCAGATAAAGGCGTAAATTTGGTTTGTATGAAAAGCGATTCTCGAGTGATTCCTTGTTCTTTAAGGCGTTGTAATGCCTGTCCCACTCCTGCTTCATTATAATGTTTAGGTTGACAGGCTGTATCGATGCCGCGAAAACCATATAAAACAGCTTTTTCGACTAACTCAGCAGTCCTTTCTTTTTTCCAGGCAGTTCCATAAATCAATGGAGGTATGTTAAGGGAATAGGTACTCATGGTGTGCCATCTTCACGTTTTTTTTGATTTCTAAATCATACCATAAAAAAAGTTTGCGTCCATTGAATTATCATGGGATAGGATGCATTGCGCCGACGCTTCGTCGCGGACCAAATTTTCTAAAGTCTAAATCATTTTGAAAAATTAGTTATACTTCATTTATAATGGTTATAGAGACAAGGAGGTCGATTTATGCTGCCTACAGGAAAGGTTATTGATCAATTCATTACAGAAAATTCGGGTAAGTGGGAAAAAGGCAATCCCGATGACATTAACATCGGGCTCTTAGCCAGCAAAAATGGCAGGTTTAAGATACAAGTCGGTGAAATGCAACTCGATGCGGATGAGACCGCCTTATTTACAGATCGTATTCTTTCGGTTTTCAAAAACCATAATCAAGTATTATTCAACGTTTATAATAGAATTCGCTATTTGTCGGAGTATTCAGCTTCTCAGTCAGACATCCTAGACGCATGGTTCTGGAAAAATTTACTCAACCATATCGATGAAAACCTGGAAAAGCACCGACTTGTGATCAGCATTAATTACATCCTAAAAACCAATTTGTTGAATGTTGAAGAGACTGAAAGAGATAGAATCAAACAATTAGCTTCGGGAATTGATGATGAAGCCTCATTATCAATAAGATCCTTACAAAAAACTTATGGGGATGTTCTTCATGAATGCATCATAAAAACGAGAGACGAGGCCAAAAGAGCGGAATTATTTCCAAGGGAAATCGACAGATTGCTGGAAGAATGCAGCCAAAATGGGCGCTTGGTGAAATCAGGCCCAAATGACATCTGGAACCCCCTTTCCTTAGCAGTCTATATAGGAGATATTGACACTATAAAAAAGGCGCAAGCAATTCTCGGAGATCGATTGCCCGACGAGTTAAATCAAGGAAAACGCCTCCCGCTTTCAAGAGCAATCGAAATTTGCCAATATCCCTACGTCGAGGCATTGATTGCAGCTGGAGCCAATATTAATGCTCGAAATGATTCCTACGAGCCTATTCTGCACGAAATCATAGCCACCGGCAATCCTCAAGCTATTGCCTATTGCTTAAAACAAAAAGGAATCGATCTGAATGCCAAAGACGAATATGACAATACCCCCCTGCATAAAGCCGTTCTTGCAGCAGCTGCAAACCCTACCGTATCTTTTGCACCTATCATTGAACAACTCCTCCAAAATGATACGATTGCAGCACAACAACAAATGAAGGATCTATTTGGAAGGACTCCATTAGACATAGCAATCCAAAATAAAGCTGACGATGTTATTCGAGTATTGATGGGAAATCCGTCCTTTGAAGTTCAAAAGCTACCGGGATATGGCATCACTCCTCAAGCAATCAATCAGACTCCCGTGCTAGGCAAGCTAACACAATACCTTACCCTGAAAAAAGAACAAGATATACAAAATCTTGAAAGAATTAAAAATCAACTGTCCCCGGATGAACTAGCCAAAAGGCAGCGTGAAATTCGAGACCCCTCCATACTTCCGTCAGGAGGACACTGTAATGGTTTCAGCCTGCTTTATCAATATTACACTTTTCGCGGGAAGGAAGATGAGTTTTTCTTCATCATGAACCTATTAGCCCAATGGGATGGGAAAGAAGAAAGCTTGCGCTCAACAGCAGAAGTCAAAGGACTCTCTGGGGATTACATGAACCTTGAAGATTTAATGGAACACTGGATTAACGATATTGTATGGTTTCAACACCTCAATACAGCAGGCATTTCCTTTCCTTTTTCTCAACTTGAGCGCAATGCTCAATTAGAAGTTGTAAGAAAAGATGAAACACCTGCAGTCACACCTTCAGAGCCTACATTGTTTAATTTTTCCCGAGAACAACTGGTCGAATGGTTGCAAATTCAATCCCACTTTCCCGGAAATGTGATTGAATTAGCAGGAGCGAGCCATAATACAACTGCAAAAGTGCTTCCTGAAAGCAAAGTTGCCTATTATGATTCCAATATTCCTTTTCGCCTTCCTCCTTTTGACACTATAGATAAGCTTGCGGATGTGATACAAAAGATCAAACATCTATCCTCAGGAAAGAGCCGTGATAAAATCAGTGAGCAAGTTTTGATTTACCGCATGATCCCCGCCGGTCAAGAAAAGGACCTGGACCTCCCCCAAAATGTACCTGCCGCTCTGATGGAAAGGCCATCACCCAATCAATACTCCAAACTGCATCTTGCAATCCTTTTTAATGATGACAAACTTTTCGACGCTGAATTAGCAAGTCAGGCACCCCAAATCAATACCCCTAATGCCCATAAAATCACCCCGCTCCGGGATGCAATCAACCTTGGAAGAGATAAAATGGCAGAGAAACTGTTAAATCTCCCAAATATAGACTTGTCCTATGAAACACACAACGTCGATTTGCTCAGACTTGCTATCAATTGCAGACAAGGTAACATCGCTAAGCAACTGATTAAGAAAGGTATTGAAAGAACCGCTAGTCAGGTAATGGCAGCTGTACAAACCGATCAAAAAGACATTTTGAAAGAGCTCTTAGCTAAAGGCGTTACCAAAAACCAAATTAATGAGTTCTCTTTTGGGATTATGGAATGCCCCCTTCAAACAGCTATTAGAAAACGAGATCGAGAAATGATAGAAATCTTGCTGCAACATGGAGCTGATTTCAAGGCTGAAAGTTTTCTGGGAATGGCGGCATCTGTTTTGTCGAATGTTGCCGATATTCAAGACCAGAACTTTCAAGACTTCATCGTTCCTCTCATAACGGACATCAATGGAGTAGATGACGAGGGGAGAAATTTGTTGCATTATGCTGTCCGCAAGGGCAATACCTCCCTAGTGGAGCGGCTCCTGCGATACCCTCAAATCGATCCCTCAATTCCAGATAAATCCGGAAAAATAGCCGCAGACCTTGCCAAAGAAATGCATCAAGATCATATTCTAGCTCTGCTGCAGGCTGTAAAATAGAAATTTTGCAGCCATCCAGGCACGTGTCATTTTCTCTATTAAAAAAATTTGTTTGATATCCTGATAGTTTAAAAAAAAATTGTCGTATTCCATCAAATTGTATTGAGATGTATTATGAAAGATGAAAGAGGGTGATTATGAAAACCGTAAAGAAAACAGTAAGAGTAAGACCTAAAAGACTTTCGATTTCAGCTCCTGCTCAGTCGAAAAAAAAATTGTTGTATGACAAGGATTTTGTCAAATGGATAGATAGTCAAGTTGGTTTCTTAAAGAAGGGAGACTTAGACAAATTGGATCTAGAAAACCTAATAGAGGAGATTGAATCCTTGGGAAGGAACGATACAAGATCGATACATAGCCACGCCATTATTCTTCTAGCGCACCTATTAAAACAGGAATATCAACCAGAAAAACAAGTTGATTCTAATTCTTGGAAAACTTCTATTTTGAATGCTGCTATGGAAATTAAACTTTTAATAGAAAGTAGCCCTTCTTTAAAAAATGAATTAATTAAAATATATCCAAAAGCATATGCAGATGCCAAACAATATGCTTCCAAACAAAGTGGATTAGACATAAATATATTTCCAGAAACCTGTCCTTGGAATATTGAAGAGGCTTTGGAGGCATTACCTCATCAGGCAACAGAAAAACCTGAAAAAAATCAGAGAAAAAGAAGAAATAAAGCTGGTTAAATTCATCTGAGATTAAGAAATGCAAAAACAAATAATGTCAATAGGAGGAGGAGGATTCTCAAACTGGGGTGTTTATTCTGAAGAGGACATTGAATTAGAAAAGTATTTTTTGCTTCAAACGAATAAAGAGGTTCCAGCTATCTGTTTTCTTCCAACTGCAAGCGCAGATGATGCGAAATATATTGTAAATTTTTATACTTTATTTAATAAGCTGTCCTGTAGGCCGTCACATATATCTTTATTTTCTCCACCAACTAAATATATAGAAGCATTTCTTCTCCAACAAGATGCCATTTACATAGGAGGAGGAAACACTAAAAATATGCTTGCGTTATGGAGGGAATGGGAAATTGATAAAACTCTTCAAAAAGCCCTCAACTTAGGCATAGTCATAGGGGGTGTTAGCGCTGGAATGAACTGTTGGTATGAAGAATGTGTAACAGATTCTTTGTTTGGGGAATTAACAACTTTAAAGTGTTTGGGTTTTTTGAAGGGAAGTGCTTGTCCTCATTATGATGGAGATGAAAAAAGGCGTCCTTCATACCATTCACTTATGCAATCTGGAAAAATTTGTTCCGGCATAGCTATAGAGGATCATGCAGCCGTCCATTATGTCAATGGAGAAATCAAGCATGTTGTTTCTACAAAACAAACGAGTGCCTATCAGGTCTTTTTTAAAGATTCAAAAATTATCGAAAAGCGCTTAAATGCAACAAAACTATAAGAAAAGTTTCATAGATTATTCCTAATAAGCTCAGCTGTTTGGTGCAGTTCTTCTAAAGGAGAAATGGCGCGGCTTCCAGGGCGGTATAAAAACACTCTTGGTTCGTATTGAAGAATGCCTGCATCTCCTGATTTTCTAGGAATAATATGCAAATGAAAATGGGGTACAGTTTGACCAGCATTTTCGCCCATATTCCAGGCAAAATTAAATCCTTCTGCTCCAAACGCCTTCTTTAATGCATGACATACTTGATGCTGGAGTTCAAGAATCGACTGCCATTCCTCAAAAGTTAATTTCTCCGATGATTCTACAACACGGATTGGACAAACGAGTGAATGACCAGGCACAATCGGCATATGGCTGAGAAAAGCAAAAGCTAAATGCTTGCGGGCTATAATCCTCTCTTTAATTCTGGGGCTTTCTACATCAAAATTTTTCATTAATTACCCCTTTAATATGTTATTTCGATTTTCATTCATTTATAATCCCGAGATTCTTTAAACTTAAAAAATGGGGTCAGGCATGACATTCTGACATTTCAAATGTCAGAATGTCATGCCTCACCCATTTATAAATACTACTGGGATTTTTATCACGATCTTGCTTTTCAAAGAAATAAAGTTGAGGTAAAAGGAGTAACCAGGCGGTCTCGGGACCAGGGCGTCCCGCCCTGGTTACCTTACCTCAACTTTTTGAGCAGTTGCGACCTAAGCTAAGTTTATTTTTACGTTAAAGCCATGAAAAAAATAATCATCGGGGCCTAACCGAACCTGTTCATTATCTGATTGAGAAAGCGCCTGAAGAAGTTGATCTTTAACTTCTTTTGAACTTACTCTAATATTATATTCTTTTAATAGACTTTCGCCTGGGGGCTCTTCTTCAAATTCTCCTGGGGAGGAGTCTTCAGAAAATCCTGTTATTTGGGAAATCTTCGCTTTATTAACAAGTGAATGAGAGACGACACCAAGTATTTTTTCGCAAACACTATTGAGTTTCTCAATTTTTCTTTGATTAAATCTGCAATTGCTAAAGGCTCTAGTTATGTATATATTTACGTAAAAGCCCACATAATAACATTTATCGTCATATTGACTAAAATGAAGTTGCTGAATGAGTTTATCTTTTATTTCTTTTGAACTTACACCAATATCATATTCCCATTTACCGGATACTTTCTCAAATCCATAGGAAAGTACTCCTTTTACTTTCTCGCAAACTTCTTCGAGTTTATATTTATCATCCTGCGATATGCCTATATTATCACAGAAGATTTCATATATACCAGGCTGTCCTATTCTTAACGTCATAATTTTTTATCTCCTTCTTATATTTGTCCATTAAATGCTCGGAACTGGACTCGAACCAGCACGGGATTGCTCCCAAGGGATTTTAAGTCCCGGGAGCTTTCCTTACACCACATGACATACCGTGCCATTACGTGATAAAACATATCATAGAAAATAGTTTGCGTCTATTGAATTATCATGGGAAATTATTATGCATCGCGCCGTGTACTGGACCACCAGTGGACCAAAAAATAAAAAAATTTCTGGTATTCTGCCAAAATCTCAAATGGGGTCAAAATGGGGTCAGGCCTGACATTCAAATGGGGTCAGGCCTGACATTCGGACATTTTTAAAATTCAAATGTCCGAATGTCAGGCCTGACCCCATTTTGTGACCCCATTTTGACCCCATTTAAATTCAAATGTCCGAATGTCAGGCCTGACCCCATTTCTAATATTGTTTCTTCATTGTTTCTGCAGCACTTCCAAAACTCATCTGTAATGACATTATAAAATCCTTTTGTAAATTATTAACTAATGACGAAATAACGCATGTCTAAATTATTCCATTCCTTTACTAGCCGATGTTCTTGAAAAAAATTCTCCAGTAGATTTTTGCGTGAGCACAAATAACGGGTAAACATATAGAACTGTTTGCATTGAAGCAAAATCTGATAGTAGAGCCCCCATGAGCAATGCAACTGACAAAATGAGGTTAGCTATGTAGGCCCAATATTTCCTTTTTATTGTACAAATCTCAATTAATGCCACAATAAAGACAAAAAAATAACTAATTATGGATAATTGATATACTTCAACTGTATCTCCAAGGTTTATTTCTATTGGCCATAATTTTTGTAACCATGCTAGGTCACAAAAGTAAAGGCTCAAACGCAAGCAGGGCAGAAAAATGAGCATAAATAAAAGAAAACATGCTAACTTAATATGAAACCCAACTTTTGAAAAAGGGATTAGGTCTAAAAATTTATGCATTCACAATCTATTATTAGTTGATTAATTTTAATTTTAATAGCTCAATCCCATAATAGATCTCATTGAGATTTTTTATTTTCCTTTCTACTGACCCAATTTTTTTTAACCAGTGCTGAACTTCTGTACCATCTTGGCTATTATTCAGATTACTTTTGAAATTTTCTAATCGCTCTTCATAACGCTTAGTTTTTTTTAGCAAACGACCTTCTAAATAATTTATATTAGCAGAAATAAGTTCTTTCTTTTCATCCGTCATTTTTACATTTTCTATCTCAGATTTTATAGAATCTAGTTGAGAAAAATGCTCTGAAGCATTAATAAAAGGATTACTTAAAACAGCACACAACGATAACAATACAAACAAAATTTTTTTTCTCATAAAAACCTTACTTTTAATGTTTTGAAATAATTTTACTTTATTTTATTTTTCCAATATACCTTTAAATCTGGAGAAAGGTAATCAGTCAATTTATTGTAATTAACAGGCCATTCCTTCCAACTTTGCGTATCAACAAACGCAATGCGACCATCTTGAGAAAATGGGATATTTGCCGGTTTAGCACAATCTTTCAATCCCGTTATCTCTAAAACATCATATAAAGCTGAGAGAAGCTCTTTCGTCACGACATCACTTCGCCACACTTTTTCATTCTCTTGATCGTTATAAATTTCCATATCCTCTTCTACAAGGATAAATTGTTTTGCTAGGTACCCTTTCAAAGGTATGGTATTTTTTGGCAATTTATAGATCCATTTTCGCGGAACTTTAAACAGGTGATTTAATCCAAGTTCTTCTATAGTCTGGCGCACTTTATCAGCCCCCATAATTCTCATTATCCACCAGTGGTATTCAGGCATTCCTTTGTAGTATCGTTGCTCATCCAAATAGGCCTTGAATACAAATCCCTGAAACTGAGGATGTTTAGTCACAATCAATCGGGTCCACTTACGGGGTTTAGAAGACAAAAAACCGGCTTTTTCCATTGTTTCTGAACATAGAAGCACCCTAAAACGTGAAAACAAATCATCCAATTTGCTTTTTATAGGATGGTCATTAGGTAAAAGATAAGGTGTTACCTCAGGATAAGATGCTATCAGAGAAGAAGCTCTTTTCCCTGAAAATTGTTCCATATTGTTCAAGTTTGCGGCATGCAATGAGCACGTTACTAGATTAAGAGCAAGGATTATGGGCATAATAAGTATATTCATAGGGTCTATAAATTTAACCAATTGTTGCATAATATGTTAAAGTTAACAATAAAACAGATTAAAATCAATAAAATTTTGCTAACATAGATTTTTGTTTACAAAATATGAAATTATTAGTGGGTTAATATCGCTATAACCAACGAATTATATCAGAGCGTTGATACGGCTGATTTCATGGTCAGTCAATGTAAATTCGAATATGGCAAGATCTTCTTTCATATGTTCTTCCGAACATGTGCCAATAAGAGGGATGATCTGCTGTTGAGTGAGAAAGCGGAAAAACAACTGCTCTGCCGTTACCCTTCTGCTTAAGGCTAAATTGCTTATCAGTGGATGATTGAGAATATGTGGATTAGCCGTAAGCGTCCAAAAGCTTTGGTAACGAATATTTTTCTCGTTACAGAACCTGCAAAGTTTCTTGTCATAATCAGTTTGAACATAAAAGCGATTTTGGAGCACCGATGGCTTTACAATAGCCTCATCGAAAATAAATTCAAAATCCTGAAGCTCGTAACAATTGCTAATGCCAAGCTTATGGACGACACCTTGATCGTACAGCTCTTCCATAGTATGCCACGCTTCCATCGTTTGCTCAAGGCGTGATAGTGGAGAATGGAGCAATAAAGCATCAAGATAATCTACCCCCAAATTTTTCAATGAAGTTTGAAAGGATTGACGAACCTGCTCTGCTATAGGTGAAGAAGGGTCATAGGGCACACTTGCACGATCCTGACCAGATAAAGGCGTAAATTTGGTTTGTATGAAAAGCGATTCCCGAGTGATTCCTTGTTCTTTAAGGCGCTGTAATGCCTGTCCCACACCTGCTTCATTATAACAAATGGGGTCAGGCCTGACATTCGGACATTTTTAAAATTCAAATGTCCGAATGTCAGGCCTGACCTGGGCTGAAACGAACATGATATTTCCAAGAAAAATCGTTTCGTTTTTTTACCCCCCAATTCTGTGATCGACTGCCACGCCCTAAACTTGATTTCAAGCCCCTGCCTTGCTTTTTTTTTCAATTTATTCTTGTTTTATTCTTAAAATTTTAATATATTCGGTTATAAATTTTTCAACACACATATCAGAGATTCCAGTGAAAGAAAAAGCCGATAAGCCAAACGTCAAAGCAGAAACACGTGCCTTGCGGAAAAAAGCCAAGCGAATAGAGGAAAGCCGTGCTTCAATCAAAGCTAAAAGTCGCGAGAAAGGGAAAGTCATCAAGGCGCATCAGGATCGCCAAACCGAACTGGAAAAGAACCGTGATGACTGGAAGGCAAAATGTAAGGAGCAGAAAAAAGCGCGTTTAGACGCTGATGATAAGTACAAACAAGTTGCAGCTCTACTGGAAATGAAAGAAGAGAGGCTGAGAGAAATATTGAAGGAATTTGAAGAGTTAAAAAAAAACTACCCACCGAAGAATCGACGGTAAAAAAGACGAGCTTAATAACATTTGGTCATCAGTTACGAAGTTGGTATCAAATCATCATAATTTTTCTGAGCGTCCGCTTATTCATAGAGGCCGCATCGCCGCTAAGAACCACATCAAAAAGTTTAAAAATTGCATTTGAGACCATTCCTGAACTTAAGGATTATCTTGCTCCATCTTGTACAACGATTAAATACTGGGCGGCTCAAGTTGGCTACTATAAGTTAAAACGCGCCAAAACCATCGCAAATGACTGGATGGTGCTGATTGATGCCTCCATTCAAATGGGCGAAAAAAAATGCGTGGTGGTTTTAGGTTGCCGGGCAACCAGCTTGCAAAAAATTAAAAATCGCGCTTTGAAGCTTGAAGACTTAGAGGTTTTGTCTATGCGTATTCTGTCTACATTGAATGGCGAAGCCGTTGCCGAAATATTGAAAGAGGTTGCATCGACTGTTGGAAAAATAATTGCTATCTGCAGCGATCGGGGATCGGAAATGCTCCGTGGTATCAAACTTTTTCAAATATTCAGTCCTGAGACGCGACAGATTGGTGATACAGCGCACCGGGTATCCAATCTGCTTGAAACTGCTTTAGATAAAGCTCCCAGATGGAAAGAATTCCGCGAGCAACTAACACAGGCTAGAAGAAAAATGCAGAACTCTCTAATTCCTGGTGCCCTTCCGCCAAGTCCTCGAGCAAAGGCACGCTACATGAATGTGGGTACTATGATCATGTGGGCAGCGGAAATGGTGGTTTTGCTCGATAACGGAATCTCATATCCAAGCCTTGATATTGAGGAGCTGCAGAAATACTTGGGATGGCTCCTCTCTTATCGCGATGACATTGACTACTGGAATCGCCTTATCTCCATAGGGGAAGCAGCACGTCATGTAGTTAGGATAGAAGGCATCCACATAAATATCGTAGATTCTTTTGAACAAGCCATTTCTTCTGTTAGAATGGGGGCGAAAGAACTTCAGTTTGCCGATCATCTCAGTTCGTTTCTCTTGAGCCAGTCAAAAGGGGTAAAATTTGGAGAGTACTTTGTTGGTTCCAGCGAAATATTGGAATCGCTCTTTGGGAAAATCAAATACATGGAACGGGAACAAAGAGCATTTGGGTTCACGTCTCTTGTATTTGCAGCTATGGCAGCTGTTGGACAACTCGATAAAAAAACCGTTGCCCAGGCGATGGAGTTTGTCAAGCGATCCGACATAGATGAATGGGCTGCAAAAGAAATCGGTCAGAGCGTTCAGTCTCAACGAAGACAAATAAAAAAAATCATTGGTTGCTTAGTCGTAAAAAAGTCCAAAAGGATTAAAATGGGACAAGAAATTTCTGGAATTTTAGAGGATGCTGCAGCGTGTTTTTAGACTGGTTCGTTTCAGCCCAGGCCTGACCCCATTTTGTGACCCCATTTTGACCCCATTTAAATTCAAATGTCCGAATGTCAGGCCTGACCCCATTTTATTTAAATTCAAATGTCCGAATGTCAGGCCTGACCCCATTTTAAGATACAAAAAGCTCACTTGACCCTCCCCTAAAGGAGAGGGATTGCGTGAGCACTTGTTCAATTTTGGCAGCTATTTTAGGCAACAATAGGAACTCTTCATTTCCCGTTCGAACAAACCCGCAGAACTTCTCTATAGCGAAAAGCAAAGTCTCGAATTCAGCCTGTGTTAAATCCTTCAGCTTGGTTTTGGGGGGTATCCCGCAAAAGGTCGATAAATTTTGAGTGAATTGTTCTGGATAAGCAGGCTGGTAATGTTTGCCGATATCATATAAATCAGATTGAAACATCGTTTTAGAATGCAACCATTCTTTCAAAGCCTTATGACCTTGAATAGGATTTGAAAAAATGGCAAATTTCTCCCAAGTTCCTATGGAGCCATTTTTCTTTGCAAAACGACAATGATGTTTAACAAGTCCAGGATTATTTATACGCCACGCCAAATTTCCATTCTTGGCTGCATATTTGCAATCATAAGCATCAATGTAAAGAGCAGTGTCACCCTCTTTCCAAGCAAGTCTATATGTTGACGCATCCATTTTAAATTCTCTAAAGTTAAGCAAGCTCGGATTATATAGAAATATGCTGATTATGGCCAGCTCTTTTTTGTGATCTTTTTTTGTGATTGTACTAAATTAGTGTAAATGGTTATAAATCCTTTTTAAACCAAATGACGAGATCATCGTCTATCGGATAAGGATCTCCAGGAATAACAGGGTGATATTTGTATGTCACTCCATTCCCATCCGGAATGTATCCCATCTGAACGTACAGCTTCTGAGCAGCTCCATAATCTTTATACAGTCCCACTCCAATTCCAACCTGCTTATGGCTCTCTTTTCGAGCAATCGACTCCAAATGTTGGACCAATCTTTTGCCAAACCCATTCCCTCGATATTCCGCTGAAATCCAAACATCATTGATCTCTGGAATGCCTAGGGTCTTGAATTCCGGATATTCCGTATTATTCAATAAGCTACCATAGCCAATGAACTCATCCCCAATTTTTGCGATACAGACTGTGCGAATATTTGTTTGCTGCTCTGTATAATAACGCTCCCATTTTTCTTGAGTGGCTTGAAGAGAACTCCATGGAAAAGTGAATGTTTTAATAATACCTGTCAAATCTTCCTTTTGAAGAATGTGCAATATCAGTTTATTTAGAGCCTTCATTACCATCTCCTTTTTCACAGATATATGCTTGATTAGGAGAGTCCTCATCCTCTGGGAAATAAGTATTTTAGCGTCCCTTCTTTAACCATTGGCGTAAGATGGCTTCTGACAAAGTGTTTTTTATCTTTTCTTTTCAAAAGATCTACTAATTGCTGAGCTGTTAGTGGTTGCCATGCACAAAGTTTTTGAATCACCGAACGTAAGTCTTTTTTACTAGAGCGTATGTTAATATTATTAATTAATATCTGTAGCTCTTTTGGGAGCGTTTCAATTGGAAACACACCGGTATACGGGTGTGTTTCGACGCCAGACACACCGGTATACGGGTGTGTTTCGACGCCAAACACACCGGTATACGGGTGTGTTTGCTCCTCCACTGGAGCATTTTGATTAGCAACCGTTGTTTTTCTTGTTGCTTCAGGATGGATAGGTAAAACAGTAAGAAAGTACTGGCATTCTTGGTCAGTTTCAAAAATAGCAGGAGGTGAACCGTTTGCCTCCATAGCTTTATGAATTTTTGGCACTCCAGTACAACGCCCTTCCGTTAAATGAAGCTCTTTGAGAAAGTCTCCTATTCTTCGATTTCTATAAGTTCGAACTCGAGCAGACCCTTTGTTTAAATCTTCTATCTTTAAGGGAGGTAACGGACCAGGAAATGACAAAATTTCTATCCGATCTGGTTTGATGCTAATTTCGATTGGTTCTCTTTGCGCATAGTCTTTGTGGTAGACTGCATTAGCTAAAGCCTCCTCTAATGCAACGTATGGATAGTTGTAAAAACGATCCGCTTCAGCGCGATCAGGTCTCTTGCGAATCTCTTCCTTGATAAACATCGATTGAAGGTATCTTAAAGCCTCTTTAAGTTGAATATGGATAGGTCCTTTAAAGATCTTTTCAGAAAAACTATCGCCTACCTCATCGTGGAAATCAACGATTTCAATTCGCGCATAAGGGAAAAATTGTTCGGGATTACTATTGAACATCATTAAGCCAATGTTCAATGGCTTCAGGTACTCCTCAGGGCCTTGAATAATTTGCATTTGGCGGCAGAGTTGTTCGAAAGGAATTTTGTCGGCTTCATTAACGAGATCACTTTTAACATCTCTTAAAAAGTCTTTAATAATACCCAACTGTAGATCTTTCAGGTCAGCTTGATGGCGGATTCGATCGTCGAATGGCACTTGATTTGCCATTTCATGAAGTCGTTGAATATCCTTTGTCTGAGCCTTTACAGTTGTAGAATTGCGCCTTATGAAATATGAATAAGCTGCATTCTTACCTAAAGTATCAGGAGCTTGATAAGGTCTCGTTTGACCACCAGGACACCAAACCACCAAAATCATTTTTTCTTGAAAAACGACAGGCGCGACTATGGGATGATAATTGGGACGCAGCCTGTAACTTAAGTTGACGAGTTCTTTTTGAATTTCGTCGATTTTATTGGCTGATAGGCCGACTGGAGGAAAAATTGGTTGACCTTTGTCCTCCTCTATTCCTACTATTAGATAGCCTCCACCCCAATTGTTGATGTCATTTGCAAAAGCGCAAATTGTATGAATGATTTCTTCAGGATTCCATCCTTTTTTAAACTCAAGACGTTCCCATTCAACAATCTGTCCTCTCAGTAACTCTTCAACATTAATGGGCAGCGCCGTCATACTGTAGCCTTATTTACAATTTTTTTATTTTGTGGCGCATCACTCGCCTCTATTTCTTCCACACTCTCCTGCGAAGTGCTTCTTCTTTTTCTTCAGAGCGGATAAAAGCTTTTGTAGCTTCTGAATAGCAAGAGGAGAAGGTTTTGTTTTTTTGTTTTCCCAACGGTTGACTGTCGGAAAAGAAACACCAAGTTTTGCTGCGAACTGTTCTTGTGTCAAGCCCATCTCAAGTCGAATTTCAAGCACATGTTGAGCTATCTGCTCTTCAGAATTTGACATGTCTGTAAACTGGAACATCCGCTTGCCTTTCATCATGATTTTTGATATATCATATGTTATAAATTATGCAGTTTTTGCAGACAAGAAAATTCTCCCGATTCCTTTTTCTCTTCAACATCTTTTAGTCTGATTTATTGCCGCCAGAATTGATTAATTAGGCGATGTAGTGGACCACCAATGACCAAAAAGTGACCGCAAAACTAATGAAGAAAAGTATCTACTAGAGCATTATAAGCAAATGCAATCATGGTAATATACAGAGGTAGTAGACAAAACTGGCGACTCTTTTTATATTCCCCTTGCGAATACCGGGACCAGACAAAATAAAAAGTAAAGGGTATTGATAAGGGTACACAAAAGCATAAGAATATGATCGATAAACCAAAAGGAACTGACATACTGGGGCTATCAAATATCATAATACTTGTAGCAGCAAACATAAAAAGAAATGGAAACAAGACAAGATAAATAATTGTTGCTATCCATGCATATCTTTTTGTTTTTTTTCTATCGTCTTCAACATCAATGGAAACGTTCATAAGTATCTCTTAAACAAAAGATTCAACAAGCAATTTTTGAGAGTCCATCAATGCAATTATAGTTGGGCTTTTTCTATATTTCTCAATCTTTTCAAGAACAATATTTTGATAACTTTCATTCTTGAAGGAGTGTTCCCACATACTTCCAGAATCAACAACGGTGACATTGCTAATTTTTTCGAATTCACTTCTATAAAACTTGCATCTTTCCTGAGCATACCTTTCATGAACATAAGGGTCTAAACAATCGAGTTCTTGAATTGCATCTCCAAAAGCTAAGCACCGAATGATTTCTTCATTGCTTAAAGCCTTCTTTTAAACCTTCGTATCTTCTGATTGCAAAATATTGAGAGTTATAAGAACCCACTCGAGGTATTAGATCCCCGACGCTTGCATAATTATGAGAATCTGGATGAGCTGCATCTGGAGCGATAAAAGACCATCCTCCAAATGTAAAAATTCGAATTTTCTGTCTCTCTTGCTTAGAAAGCAAAGCGATAGCATGTTCAGTAATGGTCGCACCTTGGCTATGAGCAAATAAAACGACTGGAGAATTTTCTTTATTTTCCGATAGCGAAAGTAAATAACGAAGAAATAGAACTGCATTTTTAACGATAGGGGTATCAATACCCATTTTGAGCAATAGGGCAACACTTGCCTCTTTAACTCCCCACAAAACCTGATCATTTCGCAATGAAACTACCAGTTCATTTTCTGCCTTTTTTGAAATTAAATTAGAAGATTCAATTGCCTCTTCTCTCGTATTTCGAATACCGTTAATAAAACCCCATATGCATTGATCTGGACTCTTTTCACCTACCATGCGAGCTAAGATATCCAATCCCCCTGCAAAAATAATGCGTCAAATTCGAGCTGAGTTAGGTCTCTCAGTTTAGTTTTAAGAGGTATTTTACTAGCAGCTGCTAAAGCTTGCACAAATTGCTCTGGGGAAGATATTTGGTAATGCTTAGCGATGCCATGTAAATCACATTGCAACATTGTTTTGGAATGTAGCCACTCTTTCAAAGCTTGATGACCTTGATGAGGGTTTGAAAAAATAGCGAACTTCTCCCAGGCTCCTATCGAACCATTTTTCTTTGCATAGCGACAATGATGCTTAACTAATCCAGGATTATTAATCCGCCAAGATAGGTTCCCATTCTTTACTGCATATCTGTAATCAAAAGCATCTATATAAAAGGCTGTTTCACCTTCCTTCCAGGCAAATTGATAAGTCATGTCCATTTTGAATTCTCCAAATGATATCGGGATTGTACCATGGATTTCAAATAGGGGTTATTGTTTTTTTGCCGATGTGACGAAATGTCTTAATCGAACAAATTTTACCGACACAAGAGGTTTTACGATGTTTTTGGCAATGAAAAAAGTTGGACAGGGGTTGGACAAAATCGACTTTAACAAAAAAGGGCTTAAGCTGATGAAAGCTTAAACCCTTGTGATTAAAGATGCTCGGAACTGGACTCGAACCAGCACGGGATTGCTCCCAAGGGATTTTAAGTCCCGGGAGCCTTCCTTACACCACATGACATACCGTGCCATTACGTGATGAATCATAGCATAGAAAATAGTTTGCGTCTATTGAATTATCATGGGAAAATATGATGCATCGCGCCGTGTACTGGACCACCAGTGGACCAAAAAATAAAAAAATTTCTGGTATTCTGCCAAAATCTCGTATGAAGTATAATTTGGGAAAGGAAATAAATAGATTCGATGGAATTATCGTTAAAATGGATACAATGATGGGTCTATGATTGAAAATAAAATTATAAATGAAGTCGTTCGTCGGCTGATTGACGTCTATCACCCTGAAGAAATTTATCTGTTTGGCTCCTATGCATGGGGGCATCCTACGGATGATAGCGATCTGGATTTATTGGTTGTCGTCGAAAGTTCTGAGAAAAAACGCTACGAGCGTCCTGTGGCAGGTCTTTTGGCCCTCTTTGGGTTAAATATTTCCAAAGATCTTATCGTTTCCACTCGTGATGAATTTTTGAGAAATTCCGCAGATAAAACTTCTCTCTACTTCAAAATCAAACAGGACGGAAAACGTATATATGGCAAATTATAAGGGGTGGATTTCCAAAGCAAGAAGCGATCTTCTTCTTGCGGAAAAGGGTGCCAAGGATGATGACTTGACTTTGGATACAGCCATTTACCATACGCAACAATGTGCGGAAAAGGCCCTAAAGGGTTTCCTAGCCTATCACAACAACCCTTTATCGAAGACTCACGATTTGATAAAACTTTTGCAGGCTTGTTGCGTGATTGACTCTGAATTCAGCGATTTGCGCCTTGATGCTGCCGTGTTGAGTCCATTCGCAACAGAGTTTCGTTATCCCGTTGATGAGGAAACAACTATTGAAAGAAAGGTAGTGCTGGATGCTATTGAACGTGCCGGTAAAATCTTATCATTTGTCGAAAAAAAAATAATATTGTAGGTGGTAGACCGGACCCCTATCTGTGACGATTTGATTTAAAATGATGATCATAATTATCACGGATTTTCATTCCGGTAATAGAGTGTTGTTATGAGAGTGAAAAAAGCTGAGTATGTCAAAGACTACAAAATACAGCTGGTTTTCAGCAATGGTGCAGTCAAGGTTGTTGATTTTAAACCATTTTTGAACAAGTGCTCACGCAATCCCTCTCCTTTAGGGGAGGGTCAAGTGAGCTTTTTGTATCTTATATTTATTTTTTTTCTTTTTTTTCTTTCATTTTATTCTCAATAATGTTACCTATAAGATGCTTTTCATAGAAAAAGCATGTTATCTGACAGTCTATTGGGTTCGTAGAAAATCCTTCTACGGTAAAAGGCTAGGGCGTACTGGAGTGTACTGATTGCGGCTACACTCAATGCCTAACGGCAATAAATTTTGGTACGTACATTAGCAATCAATTTATTTTACTCTGGAACGGAGTTGTCTATCGGATTGTATCTGATAGATATAGGACGTGGAGCTGCAAATAAGACGCAAGGAGCGAATGCGAATTGTGCACGCAGCAGAGAAGCGTCAAAAAAGAAAGAATTAGTTGCTTAGGCTAATTCCAGAAGCCTGCTCCCTTTAGGGACAGGTAGTTCACTAAATCCAATGCTGCCATTGAGGCAATCTTGGCCATTGATTTTGACGGCAATATTCACGTAATTCTATGAGATTTTTGATATGCTCCATGATGTCTCCTAACTATTGAAATCAAAGTCAAAATAACATTATGTGCAATATTTTGCAATATCACATTGCGTTTTTCAGTAAAAAAAACAGCTTTTGCCCTCAGACATTCTTCACAAAGTCTTTGAATGTGAATGTAGGATCTAATTTTAACTTGACGGCCACGGTTTTTAAGGCTCTATATGGCACGGTGTGATCGATGCGGTCGCCATTTCGACCAACAAATACGTATCCCTTTTTTCGGACACCTATATATTCTTTTATATCCTCAAACACATGTTTAGGGTATCTAATAGACTCCTCAGATATGTGTAGAATAGCATTTTTATAATCAATATCCTCAATTTTTAATGAAAGCACCTCTTCCAGCGATCTTGCACCACCTAAATAGAAAAGTTTGGCTAATATTCTTTCTCTATCGGAGAGTTCTTTAATTAACGTAACATAGATATTATAGGGGAGCCATCGATTGGCTGTACACGCTCGGTCGGGATCATTTGCTTTACTGATAAACCCAAAACTGGTTTCAGAAAGCCAATTAGCAAATTCTATGTAAAACATCACATAATCTTCACGTTTATCAATTGACCATTCTTTATGACAACGTATTTTGTCTAAGGTTATCTGATGACCCATTCCGGCAAATTCCGCCAGTTTTACAAACTCACCATTAGAATTCCGGTAGACAATCAGTTCCTTTTCAAGCAATTCTTGCATGATCATAATATGTCGTGCACCAAATACTTTATCTAAAGAAGTATCTTTTGACCATAGTAAGATGACAGAAAGTAAGGGGATTTTAGAAATCTTTGATCTAAATAGTTCAATTTCATCAAATACATCATTGGAAAACTTTGCGTAATCGAACCCGAAAGCCAAATGCTGGGACTTATCAAATTGGGGATCCACATTCATACAAAATTGCAATAAGTCATCGAAGGCTTCCTCTCGGGCCTTCCTAATTTTTAGCTTAATATCAGGAATAGCCTCTTCATCTTTTTCTTTTACCCTTCTAGATGACATCTGAAATCTCACTTATTGCTTGATTCATGCAATTTAATGCCGGAACTGTGGAAGCTGTTGACAAATGACTATAGCGTTGGACCATACTTATTGACTTATGTCCTAATATTTTGCCAATTTCTAAAACAGAATATCCATTCATAGCCAAATGAGAAGCCACTGTATGCCTTAAAGAATGAAAACAAATATCTTCTAATTTTACTTCTTCTATAACTAGATCCCAAGCTGTTCTAATATCTGCAGGCTTCTTTCCATCCATGCTAGGGAATACATACTTACTTGATAATACACGTTTACAGTATTCTTTGTGCAAACAATTCAATACAATTTCACTCAAATGTATTGTACGCGTCTCTCCATTTTTTGTATCTCTAAATGTTGCTGTAGACCTTTTAAAATCTACATCATTCCAATGCAAATTCAGAATTTCTCCTTTTCTAGCACCAGTAGCAAGCGCAAAAAGTGTTATAGGATAAAGATATGGACTTTTGCTTTTGCGACAAGCCTCTAGAAGAAGTTGAATTTCGATTTTATCCAGATATCTTTCACGAGGCTTTATTTTCTTTTGGCCTGGAAATTTTCAATACAGGATTGTCATTGACCCAATGCCATTCTTTCTGACAAATAGTGTATGCCCTGCTTAAAGCTGCAATATATCTATTTACAGTTGATGGTGTTCGTATTTTATGACGGCTTGTTGTTTCAGTTAGTAATTTATCGCGCAATTCAGCAATCATAGAGGGTGTTATGCGACATAAAAAATAACTACCCAACTGTGATTTCCACCACGTCAACAACATTTTTTGCTTTGGGTATCCTTTTAGGTTTTTTGGAAGTTCTTTGTCTATATAACGATCGATAAATTCTGAAAAAGTTTTTTCTTTATCTTCTTCTTTGCCAAAATACCTACCGGCCCGAACTTCAGCTTCCATGCGTCTTGCAAATGCGAAAGCTTCTTTTCTTGTAGGATAAGTTTCTGTAATAAGTGGGGCGCCTTCCACCCTTATACGGACTCTATAAGAATACTCACCGTTTGTTTTTCTTCTTTTTTGAATTGATGCCATGCTAACAACCTCCATTTTTTCTTGGAGTGGACCACCATTGGACCACGCCATTTGATTTCAATGGTTAGGAGGTCATGTAGCTTTACATAACTCATTAAGTGTCAAAATGCTCGGAACTGGACTCGAACCAGCACGGGATTGCTCCCAAGGGATTTTAAGTCCCTAGTGTCTACCATTTCACCATCCGAGCAGAAATGCAAATATACTGAAGTCCTTCTTTCTTTGCAAAATAATATATACAAAAAAAAAACCCATAGGTTTTGGATTTCCTATGGGCAAATCACATAACATCACTTGGGATCCAATTCGTTCTCCGAAGCTTCCATAAGTTTAGGGGTTTCCTGAGCGGGCGTTTCCTGAGAGGGTGTTTCCTCCAATTCAATTGGGGTCATAGGCTCAGAAAACAGGGGAAGTTCCTCCAACGGAATAGTACTCAAATCTTCCTGAGAAGATTCAGACAACATCTCTTCCTCTTCCATTTTCTCATCTTCATCCTTCTTAACAAAAAATGCCCCTTTAAACGTTGCGTTGTCTTTATAACGCGCAATGGTTTCAGATATCAGGGTGGGAGGAGGCGGCAACAGAGAAGAAAATAGTCCTGCAGTACCTAAGGGCTCTGACGTGCCCTTTTTCATTTCCTTTGCTAATTCGGGTGTTCCCTCGGTTTCATGTTCTGCTGTAATATCCTCAACCTGAGATTCTTCGGATTCTTTCAACAGGGATTCTTCCTTTCCGCGACGACGGCGATAATGGCGGCGGCGTTCCCTCTTCTTTTCCGGTTTCACTTCAGCTTCGGTGGTAGATTCACCAGGTTCCTGAATGGGCTCAACTGAAGCAGCCAATTCTGAAGAAACAACGTATTCAGTTTCGAGTTTTTCATGTACTATCTCTTTGGCAGGTTTAGAAGGCGCTTCACGCCCGCCTCCAATCTTAATGGAGCGGTCGATGCCTACATTTTTCAAAACCATTTTCGCTTCCCTGACTTCCAGTAATTCATAATCCGAAGCGGGGACCAAAAAGGACTTTGGCTTTTCAAGCGATCTGAAGAAAACAGATTGGCCAAATGAAACAACTTCTACAGAATCTACAAAATATTCATCTTGTCCGGAGCTTTTGCTGCTACGGACAACCAGTTTACATCCTTCTTTAGGAGTAATTACCGTTTCAATAATAGGTTGACGAGTAAAATCCACTTGTATGCAGTCCCTGATTGGTTAATTGTTATTCCTTGAAAGAATGGAATCTTTCTCTGCCATAAAAATTGCAAGGTCGACAACTCGCGCGGCATACCCCATTTCATTATCATACCAAGCAATTATTTTGTAAAATTTATCATTCAGCGCAATTCCAGCTCCCTTATCAAAGATGGCAGAAAGGGGGGAGCCGATCAGATCTGAGGACACAATCTGTTCCTCGCAATATCCAAGAATGCCTTTAAGATAGCCTTCCGATGCTTCCTTCATGGAACGGCAAATGTCTTCATACGTTGTCGGCCTGCTTAGGCGTACGGTCAAATCCACCACCGAAACATCGACTGTAGGCACTCTTAAAGCCATTCCAGTCAGTTTGCCTTTAATTTCGGGCAAACAGAGGGAAACAGCTTTTGCAGCTCCTGTGGAGGCTGGTATGATGTTTTGCGAGGCACCCCTGCCTCCTCTCCAATCTTTCTTGGAAGGGCCATCTACCGTGGGCTGGGTCGCTGTGACTGAATGAACAGTTGTCATCAACCCTTCTTCAATTCCAAAATTATCCAATAGCACTTTAGTAATAGGAGCCAGACAATTTGTCGTACAGGAGGCATTAGAAACTATCTTGTCCCTGGCGGGGTTGTATTCTTTCTGGTTGACTCCCAAAACAATAGTGGTTATATCTCCTTTGGCAGGCGCGGAGATAATAACCCGTTTGGCTCCTGCAAGGATATGCTTGTTGGCCAATTCGGGTGAGACAAACAATCCGGTGGATTCAATGACATAATCGACATCGAGTTGTTTCCAAGGAAGTCTTTCAGGATCTTTTTCAGATAGGACAAGGGTCTTTTTGCCGTTGATAGTGAGGTAATTTTCGCCGGAGCTTACTTCGCCATGGAATTTTCCGTGGGTTGAATCATATTTAAACAAGTAGGCCAGATTATCGGCAGGGACGATATCATTGATAGCCACAATAGTGATATCATTATTCATACTTGCCAGGCGGCATGCCAAACGGCCTATTCTTCCAAAACCATTGATAGCGATTTTTACAGCCATTGCTCCTCCTCATAACAGCGTAAGCCGGATCCAAAGACCCGAGTATTAGTAATCTGAATTTACTGAGCTAAATATTCAATAATACAAGTTTGTGCATTATCGCCAATGCGTTTTTTATTACGCACGATGCGAGTATACCCCCCTTGTCGCGTGGAGAATCTTGGGCCCAGCACGGTGAATAATTTACTTATCACGGTTCGATCGCCATTGTAGGAAGAAGTATCGCCTTGGCGTACAGCCCGTTCTTCCTTATCGGACAGCGCGTTAAAGCGAATCATCATTTCGCCAATGGCTTGCCTGCGGGAAGCCAATGTATTCTTTTTTGCAAGAGTGATCATTTTATCTGCGTAGCGTCGCAGCGCTTTAGCTTTTGCCAGTGTCGTTTCAATGCGTTCATTTTGAATTAACGATTTTAACATATTGGCAAACATACACCGACGGTGAGACGATGTACTATTTAGTTTGCATGTATTTTTTAAATGTCTCATGGTTAACAACCTTTACTATCTTTCTTCTTCTTTTTTCTCTATGTTTATTTCTTTGTTTTTTTTCTTCATGATAATGCCTTATTTTATCTTTGACATTATCCTGTGTGATTCCGTATCGGCTTAAATCCATGCCAAGGCTAAGCCCATTTCGACCAATTTGGCTTTAATTTCATTCAAGGATTTTTTACCGAAGTTGCGGAATTCGAGCATTTTTCTTTCAGGAATTGAAACCAGTTCTGCAATTGTTTCAATATTGGCTCCGCTAAGGCAATTTGTAGAGCGAACAGACAATTCAATTTCATCAATTCTTAAGGCCAATTTTTCCATCATTTCGTCGACATCGCGATCGCCTTCTCCCAAAGTTTCATCAAAATTCAAACTATACGTTTTGATTTTATTGAATACTTCAAAATGTTTGGTTCCGATTTGTGCTGCAAAACTGAGTGCTTCTACAGGAGTAAGCCTTCCATCCGTAGTGACTTCGAATATTAAGCGATCGAAGTCTGTATCTTGTCCTACGCGCGTATTTTCCACGAAATAGTTTACAAGGCGCACTGGAGAAAAAGCGGCGTCGAAGAGAATTTCATTGGCCGTTTTATCGCGGATTATATGCCTTTCGGAAGGAACATATCCTCTTCCAAGCGCAACTCGTAGGTCGATTTGACGGCGGAAGGGTTTTGTGACAGTGAAGATATGAAGATCTGGATTTACGACTTCAAATGAGCTATCTTGCATGATATCGGCTAAAGTACATTGTATTTGCCTTTGTTCGAATCTATATCTTCCTGTGTGATTTCTAAAGTGGTGGTCAATATACGGGGATCATGCAGAATAAGCCTCTTCGTCCATGTCCAGGCTGCGGAGCAATGCGCCTTTAAGATTTAGGACGATATTTGTCATATCTTCTACGACGCCTTCGATGGACATATATTCATGATGAACGCCTTCGATGCGGATTGAAATGATGGCGGGAGCTTCTAGCGAGGACAGCATCATGCGTCGCAGGGAATTTCCTATTGTGTGTGCAAATCCTCTTTCGAAAGGTTCAGCAATAAATTTGGCAAAATTAGGCTTTTCATTTTGTTCTTCAATATTGATTTTTTCAGGCATTTCAAATTTGCCATATTTAACTGACATTATAGAACTCCTAAAGTGATAACTATTTGATCTCTATATAATAACCTGCCACATTAAACGCGTCGTCGTTTGCGCGATCGGCAACCGTTATGGGGAACAGGTGTTGTATCTCTAATCTGGGTTATCTGTAAGCCCGGCGGATTGCAATCCTCTTACAGCAGATTCACGCCCTGCTCCCGGGCCTTTTAAGTTGACTTCGACTTCTTTCATTCCCAGCGAAGAGGCAGCTTTGCCAGCCTCTTGAGCAGCAACTGTAGCAGCAAAAGCGGAAGATTTTCTGGAGCCGGAGAAATTCACTTTTCCTGCAGAAGACCATGCGATGACTTTTCCGGATGGATCGGTGATAAGAACAATGGTATTGTTAAAAGTTGCTTTTACATGCGCTATGCCGGAAGGTACATGAAAAGCACCTTTTCTTTTTGGTTTAAGCGGTTTTTTGTTTTGTTGCTGGGTTTGTTGCTGTTTAGCCAAAGTAAAGTACTCCTTGTATTATTTTTTCTTGTTAGCAACAGTCTTACGACGTCCTTTTCGTGTTCTGGAATTGGTACGGGTGCGTTGGCCTCGGACAGGAAGACCTAAACGATGTCTTAGACCGCGATAGGAGTGGATATTGATCAGACGCTTGATATTATTTTGAATTTGCCGTCGCAAGTCACCTTCGACGACATATTCGGCCTGAAGAAGGTTATTGATCCTAGCAATATCATCTTGTGTTAACTTGTGAGCACGCATATCCGGATTGAGACCTAATTTTTCAATAATTTCTTGAGACAAGCATACGACCGATTCCATAAAGGTACGTCAAGCTTATTTCTAATCTTTTATTATCCGGTATATCTATACCGATAACTCTAGGCATTGATAACTCCTATTTAATGACTTAGTCAGTTTAACAGATTTTTGCTTTTAAGTGCAAAACAATTTTTAATTTATAATTTTCAACTAACGTCCTCGTATGCGACCCTTTTTCATAAAACCTTCGTAACGCTTCATTAGCAAATGGGATTCAATTTGCTTCATGGTATCCAATACGACCCCTACTAGAATCAATAATGCTGTACCGCCAAAAAAGTAACTAATTGTTTGCGGGACTCCAAGGAAACGCCCCACCATATTAGGCAAAATGGCGATTACAGCTAAAAAAATGGCCCCAAGGAAAGTGACATGATTCATTGTATTTTCCAAATATTCTTGTGTGGCTTGCCTTGTCGGACTCCGGGTATAAAAGCTCCATTTTTTTTCATATCAGAAGCGATCTGATCGGGTCGGAATTGTGTAGCTGTCCAAAAATATGTAAAGAATATAATCAATATGACATATAAAGTCAAATACAATCCGCTGCCAGGAGAAATCCAGCTGGCAAATTCGCCTAACCAGTTTCCGCCTCCGATAAATGTTGCTATGGTGGCGGGGAACATCAGCAGGGAGGAAGCAAAAATGACCGGAATGACACCTGCATAGTTTACTTTTAGGGGGATGTAGGAGGTTCCACCTTGTACTTCTTTTCTTCCCACGACGCGTCGTGCATATTGTAAAGGGATTCTGCGATGTCCTTGTATGATCAATATTGTAGCCAAGGTAACGATTACAAATAAACCTAGCAAAACGAGTATCGTAGCAAAATTCATTTGGCCCGGTTCTTGGGAATCGAGGTTAAGCTGCTGGAAAATGATTCCTATTGCAGTTGGCAACGAAGACAGTATACCAACGGAAATAATCAGGCTCATCCCATTGCCAATCCCTCTTTCAGTTATCTGTTCACCGATCCACATTAAAAATATGGTCCCTGTAGTCATTGTGATTATAGTCAGTGATAAAAAAGCCAATGATATCCGAACATTTGACATCTAGTATTTCACCTGCTACAATGCCTGGCCGTGAATAATTCATTTGCAGAGCATATCTTGCAAAAACAGTGGCTTGGATGACACAAAGGATCAAGGTTAAAAATCGCGTATACTTATTAACTTTTCGGCGTCCTTGTTCGGGATTTTCCCTAATTTCTCGTTGCAAGGAGGGCCATAGAGCCATAACCAGTTGCATAATAATCGATGCGGAGATATAAGGCACAACACCTAAGGCGATCATTGTCATTTGGGAAAAGGCTCCGCCGGAAAACATATCCACCATTTGAAACAGATTCTGGGCGCCGCCGGTAGCATGTCTAAAAAAACTTACGGCAATTTCGCCATTGATTCCTGGAACGGGAATAAAACCACCTATTCGAAAGACAACCAGCAACGCCAATGTAATCAAAATTTTCGTTTTGAGTTCGGGTATTTGGAAAACTCTTTGTAATTGCGTGGAGCATTTGGAACCTATATTTGCGAAGTTATACTATCTCAGTACATGTGCATTCAATTTTAGCCTAATTGCAATTTTTCTTTAGCCTTCTTTGAGAAATTGCATTCGCCTGTATGGTTACTTTTTTGGTAAGTTCCCCATTGGCTAAAATTTTCAAACCATGGCTGACACCGTGACAAATATCCTTTCTGTCTTAAAGTTTCCAGGTTTACAATTTCACCATCTTCATACATGGCATCAATTTGAGCCAGGTTAACGGCATGAAGTTCTTTTCGGAATCGTGCATTGCTGAATCCGCGCATAGGCAATTTCATGAACATTCGGAATTGACCCCCTTCATAACCCCATCGTCTTTTGTAGCCTGAACGAGAGCCTGCTCCTTTTTCTCCACGTCCGCATGTTTTACCCTTTCCGACCCAGGGCCGCGCCCTACACGCTTCACCTGACGGTGGGATCTGGATTCGTTTGTGAGATTTCCCAATGTTTTCATTATTGACCCTCTTAGTCTTTTAATCGTGTCTCGGGTTTGCAATTTTGATAAGGCTTTGAAAATGGCCTTGACCTGGTTGATTGGGTTGCTTGCACCAAGGCTTTTTGCCATTACATCTTTATATCCAGCCATTTCGAAAACTGCACGAATTTCAGAACCTGCAATAACACCGCCCCTTCAGGGCGGTTTGAGTAAAAGCTCGGGCTCCATCCCACTGCACGATGACTTCATGAGGAATCGTCGTGCCTTCCATAGGATAAGAATTCATGTTCTTTCGTGCAGCTTCTCCGCCCTTACGGATGGCATCTGTCAATTCATTGGCTTTTGCAAAGCCATATCCGACGCGGCCTTTGCCATCGCCAACGAGAATGAGGGCAGAAAAGCTGAATTTACGTCCGCCTTTTACAACTTTGGAGCAACGATTGATGTGGAGCACTTTTTCAGTTATTTCGCTGTTGCTTTTTTCTTTTTTTTGAGTTTCATTTTGTTTTGCCATGAATTATCCTATAATCAATAATTAAAATTGCAGTCCGGCAGCTCGTGCAGCGGTAGCAAGCTCGGCAAGAATGCCATGGTATTTAAAAGGACCGCGATCAAATATAAACTTCTTTCATATTTTTTTCTTTTGCAATTTCCGCAATTCTTTCGCCCAATTTTTTTGCGGAAGCTTTATTTTTTTTAGCAAATTCGGTTCCTTTGAATTCTTTTGATTGAGTCGATGTATGACCTAAAGTAATACCTTTTTCGTCGTCAATGATTTGCACTTGGATTGGTTATTGGTTTTGACTACACTTAAAGCGCGGTTTTTCGCCGTTCCCCGCAAATGCTTGCGTACGCGCAAAGCTCTTTTTACACGTTTATTGTTATTTTTGATAATTGTATTTCTCATATAATCCTTAACTATAAAACTCGCTTATTTTTTTGCTGCTGCTTTACCGGCTTTTTTGCGGACATATTCGCCTTTATAACGTATTCCTTTACCTTGGTACGGTTCAGGAGGCCTGACAGCTCTGATGACTGCAGCAAATTGGCCCACGCTGTGTTTATCGATGCCTATAATGGAAATTGCGGTATTTTTTTCCACTTTTACCTGAATGCCTTCAGGAATTGACAGTTTAGTCGGATGAGAAAAACCGATTTGCAAATCCACATGATGGCCTTGCACGGCAGCACGATATCCTACGCCAACCATCTCCAGTTCTTTTTCAAAACCTTTCGTTGTCCCTTCGACCATATTGGCAATAAGAGAACGATAAAGGCCATGAAAGTGGCCATCTTCCTCATATCCAGGGGCCAAAGCAACAATAAGCAATCATTTTCTTGTCGAAGTGCTATAGAGGGAACGAGCTTTTGGTGCAATGTTCCTTTTGGTCCTTTTACAGTAATTTCATTGGAGTTTATCTTTGACTTCTACACCTTTTGGAAGCGGGATGGGAAGTTTTCCTTTACGTGACATTTTTTTACCTCAATGTGTTACCAAACTAAACATAACAATTCGCCGCCGATGCCTTTCATATGAGCTTCGTGACCCGACATAATTCCTTGCGAGGTCGACAATATCGACACACCTAATCCGCCATAAAATCTGGGAATATCCTGATGTCCGATATATCGACGCAATCCTGGTTTTGATACACGTGTCAAACCTTGAATTACAGGCGATCTGCCATCAGTATATTTTAGAAATACGCGAATGGTTCCTCGATTTTTATTATCCTGCTTTACAAGATAACTTTCGATAAAGCCTTGATTTTTCAGTATTTCTGCAATATTTTGCTTTAATTTGCTCCAACGAATATCGACATACCGGTGCTGAGCCCTCGTTGCATTTCGGATCCTTGTCAGAAAATCGGCTATTGGATCGCTAACTGCCATATTCCATCTCCTCTTCTTAAGCTGCTACCGAGATCGGTAAATTTTTAAATGGAAGACCAAGTAATCTTAATAATTCTACACATTCTTCATCCGTTTTAGCAGTGGTTACAAATGTGATATTCATCCCTTGAGTTCTTTTAACCTCATCCAGGTTAATTTCAGGGAAAACCTGTTGGTCTTCGAGTCCTAAGCTATAATTTCCTCGGCCATCGCATTTATTTGGAAAACCTCGAAAGTCCCTGATACGTGGGCATACAATATTAAAAAAGCGATCGATAAAATCCTACATGCGTAATCCGCGCAGAGTACTTTTATTCCGATGGGTTGATCTTCGCGAAGTTTGAAGTTCGAAATCGCTTTTCGCGCTTTAGTGATAATAGGTTTTTGGCCCGACAACATGGTAAGCTCTTTTACACAATCCTGAATGGAGTTTTTATCTTTCGAAGCTTCAGCAATCCCCATATTGATAACTACTTTTTGCAAGCGGGGTATTTGATTGGCGTTTGCATAACCAAATTTCTTAAGCAATTCAGCCTTTATTGAATCTTGATATCTTTTTTTAACCTAGACATTGTACCTGATCTCACTTTTTTATTGTTCTATATAGAACATCTTCTCCATTCCTTTTATAATATAAGGAACGGCTGCCCTGTTCGTTGACCTGAACTTTTAACTTTACAGGGTTATTATCTTCCGTGCAGACTTTCAAGTTGGATATATGAACAGGCCGTTCGATTTTAAGGATGGAACCTCTTCCCTGTTCTCTAGTGGGTTTCATATGTTTGGTTCTGATGTTAATGCCTTGCACGATGGCTTTATCGCCCATGATCCGTAGTATTGTGCCTGAATTCCCTTTATCGTTGCCGGACAGGACAATGACCTTATCGCCTTTTCTGATTTTCTTGGTAATTCTTTTATTTTCCATAATTTTGCCTTGTCAATTTAAATCACTTCAGGGCAAGTGAAGCGATTTTTAAAAAGTCTCGATCGCGCACTTCCCTTGCTACAGGTCCGAAAATTCGAGTACCCTGTGGGTTGTTTTTTTCATCAATTAACACACAGCAATTGGTATCAAAGCGCAGTTTCGACCATCTGCTCTGGCGATATAAGTTTGGTTCTAACGATGACCGCTTTTACAACATCGCCTTTTTTTACTTCGCTATCGGGGTCCGCTTCCTTTACAGAACAAACGATGATATCGCCTACATGTGCATAACGACGTCTGGTTCCGCCTAAGAACTTTAATGCACTTTACCCGCTTGGCACCGGAATTATCAGCGACTTTAAGTGGGTTTCTTGTTGAATCATAATTTATAGACTCCAATTTCTTTGACTTGGTTGATACCATTAAGCAACGACTCGCCACCGTTTCAGTTTAGACAATGGCCTGGTTTCCTTAATGGTTACACGTCTCGCCGATCTGTTTAGGTTCTCCATCGTTATGGGCATAATATTTTTTTCCACGAGTAATCACTTTGCCATATTTAGGATGTCGATATGTGCGCTCCACTTTAACGACGACAGTCTTTTGCATTTTATTGGAAACGACCACACCTTTTTTAACTTTACGATTCCCTCTTTCTGATCTTCCATGTTTCCTCTAAGCTATACCTTGTTGTAGTTGAGATTGCTTTTCAGTGAGCACTGTCAGCAATCGTGCGATATCTTTCCGTTTTTGATTCAGGAGATGAGGCTTTTCAGATTTTTTAGTCATGTTTTATTTCATTGATCAAATGGAACAGCTCATTTCGCGTATCTTGATAGAAGTGCTTCAAGCTCCTGAATGGACATATCTCTATATTCTTTTGCTTTACTCATAATACCTCAAACTTGTTCTACGCGTTCAACAAATCGTGTTTTAAGTCCCAGTTTTGCAGCGGCTCGACGCAGAGCGCTTTGCGCCATATCTTTAGGCACGTTTGCCACTTCAAACAGGACTCGGCCTGGGCGGACAACTGCTACCCAGTGATCGACAGCGCCTTTACCTTTACCCATACGAACTTCAGCAGGTTTTTTTGTCACCGGCTTATCGGGAAAAATTCGAATCCATACTTTTCCGCGGCGTTGGAAATATCGGTTGATCGCTACGCGGCAGGCTTCGATTTGTTGGTTGGTGATCCAGCCTCTTTCCAAAACTTGAATACCAAATTCGCCGAAGTGGACGAAATTGCCGCCTTTGCTGAGACCGGCATGTTGCCCTTTTTGCATTTTGCGATGTTTTGTTCGTTTTGGCATTAAGTGTCATATGTTATGCGCCTCCTTCTCTCGCTACAGTAGTCTTCACCGCGGATAAATCCACACTTTTACGCCGATGCTTCCATATGTTGTTTCAGCTCGGCCATGGGCATAATCGATATCGGCACGTAAAGTATGCAGAGGTGTACTTCCTTCTTTATACCATTCTGTACGTGCGATTTCAGCACCGCCTATACGGCCGGAAACTTGAACTTTAATTCCGAGAGCGCCTGCATCCATTGAAGACTGCATCGCTTTTTTCATAGCGCGGCGGAAAGGAATGCGTCTTTCTAGCTGTTTTGCAATGCCATCTGCAACGATTTTTGCATCGAGGTCCGGGCGTTTTAATTTCTTCAACTTCGACCCAAACTTCTTTGCCAGTCAGTTTGCAAAGTTCAGCCTTTAAGTATATCGATTTCAGCGCCTTTTTTACCGATGACCAATCCGGGTCGAGCAGTAACAATAGTCACTTCAATTTTTCCGCTCATTCGGCGGATTTTAATTTGCGATGTTCCCTGCGCAAATGGCTTTTTCAGCAGATAGGCGCGAATCATTTGATCTTCAATGAGCAAGCGATCCGAATTCTTGTTTGTTCGCATACCATTTGGAGCGCCAATCTCGATTGCGAATTAGGCGGAAGCCTATTGGGTTTGTTTTTTGTCCCATTGCTATTACTCCTTATTCTGCACTGACAACCACAGTAAAGTGGCTTGTTCTTTTCATAATTGGATGACGTCCGCCTTTATTTTTCGGTTTTGCCCTTTTTAACGTTGGACCTTCATCCACGCGAACTTCAGTAACTTTTAAATTTTCACGTTTTACGATCGAAATTGTGTTTCAGCATTTGCAACAGCGCTATCTAATGTCTTTTTTAGAAGGCGTCCGCCTTTTAAGTTGCAATTGACAAGCTGCAGGCTGGCATCTGAAACTGACAGACCACGAATGAGTCCGGCTGCGAGCCTGCGCTTTGCGAGGGCTGATTCGTAACAAATTTTGTTTATTGCTTTTGCATTATTCATTGTCATTAACCTTTATTTCTTAATGGGATGTCCTTTAAATATTCGTGTAGGAGAAAATTCGCCTAAACGATGACCCACCATATTTTCAGAGACAAATACCGTAAGAAATTTACGTCCATTGTGCACTTCAAATGTATGACCGATCATTTCAGGAATAATCATCGATCGTCGTGACCACGTTTTAATAGGTTTTTTGGTTCCTTTTGATTTTGATCTTTCACTTTTTTATCCAAGATGGTGATCAACAAAAGGACCTTTTTTTAATGATCTTCCCATAGTTTACTTCTTCCTTCGATCTTTAACGATAAATTTATTTGATTTCTTCTTCGATCTTGTGCGCAAACCTCGTGTATAAACAGCCCAAGGTGTTTGCGGGATATTACCTTTATGCTTACCTTCACCACCACCGTGCGGGTGGTCGACAGGGTTCATCGCTGTACCACGAACGGTAGGACGTACCCCTTTCCAACGCATGCGTCCTGCTTTACCTTCTACTCGCAGATTATGCTCCGGATTTGAGACAGCGCCAAATGTTGCTCGGCAATTTTCATTGATCATGCGCACTTCGCCTGATGGCATGCGGATTGTTGCATAGCCGCCGCTGCGGGCCATTAGCTGGGCTGAAAGGCCTGCTGAGCGCACAAGTTTGGCCCCTTTTCCAGGATACCATTTCGATGTTATGGATGACAGAACCCAGTGGCATATATTTGAGTTTCATGCAGCAGCCGACATTAAAAGGCGGCTCATCGCTTGTTTGAACTGTATCGCCTTCTTTAGGCCCTTGCGGAGCTAAGATATATCGTTTTTCGCCATCAGCATAATTCAATAGGGCGATATAAGCGGAGCGGTTTGGATCATATTCGATCGAGGCCACGCGGCCGGAATATTTTCTTTATCGCGCTTGAAATCGATAATTCGATAATGCTGCTTATGGCCTCCGCCTTTATGACGGCATGTGATATGGCCGTTATTGTCCCGGCCATTTGTACGTGTTTTGGGGAGAAGCAAAGACTTTGTCGGCTTTCACGACTGTGCGTTTTCCTTCTTTGCGCGTGAGCGTCTCATGCATAGGCAAGAATCAGCTGACGAGTCCCTGGAGTTATAGGACGATATTTTTTTAACATTTTACAACTTCCTTATCTTATACGTTATCCAGTTTATCGCCTTTTTCAAACGTCACGATGGCCTTTTTAAAACCGGATTTTACCCAGGCGGCCACGCACACGGCGGGCTTTTGGTTTTACGTTGATCGTGTTAACGGAGACGACTTTGACTGTCTTGTCTTTGTATATTTCTTCGATTGCCAGAGCGATTTCATTCTTATTGGCAGTACGATCGACAACAAAAACATATTTTGGCAATTCAAAGCGCGCCACACGACGGATTGCTTTTGGCATTTTTTAGCTCTTGCAATACGGTGGCTTTTTCTGTGACATGTCTATGTTTTATCACTTGATACGGATTTTTATCTGGCCATTGCTACATATTCCTTATATTAACACAACCATTGGTTAAGTTCTTCTAATGCCGATTCAGTGATGACGATATCGTGAGCAAGCAGCACATCATACCCTGTAATATTTGTGGCTAACGAAAAGTTCACTTTAGGAATATTTCGCAAGCTTTTAATAAAATTTTCGTGCTGCGGAGTATATACATTGAATTTGGCTGTATGTCACCGACCGTAATTTCGGTGTAGTTGCTTTCACCTAGAAATAGAACTGATTTTCCGAAGGGAAGCGATTTTAAAAACTGGGCGACTGTTTTTGTTTTAGGGGCATCGAGCTTTGTATTTTCGATCACGTGAATCTTGTTTTCTCTAATTTTTTCCCCTATCAAACAACGAATTGCGGCCTTGCGTTCTTTCTTATTAATACGCACATGTTGATCAAACTTGGGTTTTGGCGTAAATACACGGCCGCCGCCCTTATACTGAGGAGCAGCCAGAGACCCTTGACGTGCACGTCCTCCACCCTTTTGCGGATGAGGTTTTTTTGTGGTATGGTTGACTTCGGAACGACCCTTCGTGTTGGCAGACCATTGGCGGGCATTGGCTCTCAAAGCGACAATATAATCTTTAATCATCTGGCCATTGGCTTCAGCTTGAGAGAGCGCGTCATTAACTTGCACTTTGCCTGTTTCATTGCCTTCCAGATTGTATCTTTTTAAATTTGCCACAATTATACTCCTCGCACCTATTTATGTTTTTTCGCTGATTTAGTTTTTTTCACTGCAGCGGACAAAGTAACCAATCCATTGTTGGGGCCGGGAACAGCGCCCTCAAGAATAATCAGATTGTCTTCTTTAACGAGCATGACAACTTTTAAATTTTGCACAGTCACTCTTTCAAAGCCCATATGGCTGGCGCGCTTTCCACCTGGCAGGCAGCGGCCTGGAGTAGATCGCATCCCTGTAGAACCTGCATGGCGATGAAAGCCGGAACCGTGAGAAGCGGGACCGCCGGAGAATTTGTGCAGTTTTATGACCCCTTGATACCCTTTACCTTTAGACATTGCTGTCGCGTCGACGAATTCGATTTCATCAAATGCATCTAGGTTAAGTTCTTGTCCCACCGTATATTCGTCAGCTTTTTCAAATCGGGATTCTAAAAGGTGGCGGCGGGGTTCGATAGAATTTTTCTTGTAATGGCCGATAAGAGGTTGTGACAACCTGTTTTTAATGGTACGTGGATCTTTCGTTTTAATTTTTTCAAATCCCAGCTGGATGGCATGATATCCATCTGTTTCTTCGGTTTTTACCTGTGCAACGACATGAGGTTCTGTTTCTATGACCGTGCAAACTTTGACATTTCCCTGGTCATCGAAAAGCTGGATCATGCCACGCTTTTTGCCCATAAATTTAAGCGACATAGACTTATCCTTAAAATTCTGAAAAAATACAAATTTAAAAGCTCATTATTGTCTGAAGCTATATCCTCTTTGGAATGTGGTAGGGTGCATATGAAATATGTTCCTTCCAGGGCCAAAAGAGGGACTTGACACCAAATCCCATCACATTAGATGGCTTAAAGAATTTAGCTTATCAGAATGGTTTTTTCTGCGCAAGCCTATTTTTCGTTTTTTTTATTTTTGGCAGTGAAAATAGAGAAAGGCCATTTGCTTTTTCATTAAACAAGAGCTGAGCAGTCTCCAAAAAAAGCTTCGCATTTTTTGATAATACTTCTGCTTGAGGATAGGCTGCAAAGAGCTTATAGGGAATATTTATGTCAAGAGTGTGCACATGGATGCTAGCTATCTTTTCAGGGCTAAAAGCAACGTAATCGGGAAGAAAGCCCACATTTGCAGTTAATCCAATTAACTTTGCAATAACCTCCCAACTACAGATTTCCATTTCTGTCTTTAACTCATGACCAAACTTTTGAAAGAATAATTGTTTGATCAGGTATACCTCTACGCGTGCCGGAGGGAAGATGCAACTATCAAAAGGCGATGTTTTTGGCCTTGTACACGATTGGAAAAAGCGAAAAGCTCCAGAAAAAATCAACTCAAGTGAGAAAGAAGAGAGATCATCATTATCCAGGACAAACCCAAATTCAATATCGCCCTGTCGTATCCACTCTTTAAGCAGACCTGTATGGCCAAACATTATTGAACGAGTGTTATTCTCAGGATCAAGGAATCAAACAAAAATACGCTTCAAGTTCTAACTTCGAATTATTTTCTTATTATTACCCTACGGATAACGTAGAAGTGAGTTTCTGCTATGGTGTAGCCCCGGAAAATTTGGGGGAAATAGGAAGATATAAAGAAACTGACATCGTGTTATCATTTAGTTTAGTCGCGGGATTGCATCCGGAGTGGAAATCTGGCTCCTTATTCATACCCAAACGGCACATCCCATTCTCTTTGAATGAGGTTACGCTCGACTTAGAAACAGGGTATTTAATTTACAATCATTTAGAAAAAGCTCTTCCAGAGATAGTGAAACAACAAGATGCTGATGTCATAAAAATAATTAATGAAGAGTTTGCTTCTTTAAATCAGCAGAAGCAGGATTTAAAAGCTGTAAAACTATCTGAACGTGATTTTAAAGAAGCAACATTGCTTCAAGCGGATGGAATCTTCAATCCTTCTCAGCTACCGCCTAAATTTAATTTGATAGAAAGCCAAAATATGTAGAAATCTCGGCTATAGGTTTAGATCGTTCACTTCATCTGCGATATTTGCCGCCCAGGCCAACGGCCTGGTATGTAAAAGCCTAGGGCGTAGCCCTAGGTGAATTCAATATATCAGTTTCAGGCTGAAAGCCTGATATATAAAATCCTGGGGCTTCGCCCCAGGGAATTACAGAGCAGGCTTTCAGCCTGCAAAGGTCATTACAGGCCTCCTAGGGCTATACGCCTAGGCTTTTACATACCAGGCCGTTGGCCTGGGCGGCAAATATCGCAGATGAAGCGAACAAACTAAACCAATAAACGAGATTTCTACATGTTTTGCGTAAGGTGAGAAACTAAGACCTTTCCCGGTTATTGCTTCAAAGTCAGACCATATTTTTCGCGTATTTCTCTTCCAGTAAGAGTCTTTTCACTACCTTCAGGATCAAACATGGCATCATCGCGATTGATAACCTTAAAAGGGCCTTGCAGTTCTTTCTTAAGTTCTTTTTCTTCATGTGAAAAGGCCACCCATTGACCAGGCATCAAGCTATGACGATCAATAACTGTAAAAGACATATCAACTCCTTATATTTATAGATTTTAAGCTGCATTATGATGCAGCGGTTGGTATGTTTTAACATCTTAGACAAATATAGTCAACTGAACTTCAATTCTTCCAACAACTACAGGATGGGCATAAAGCCGCATGCGGCTTTATGCCCATCCTGTTTTTTTTTAAAAATTTGTTTGATCTATTTTCATTTTTCTGCCACGATGGCTTCTATTGATGTTTATTGGTGACATCATAGGTTGAACCACATTTGAACATTCTGCTCACACGGGGGTAAAAATGAAAAAAAGAATAGCTTTCCTCAGTTTTATTTTTGTCAATTTTTCGAGGCTGGAGCTCAGCGCCCATTGCCAGATGCCTTGCGGCATTTATCATGATGAAATGGTCTATGACCAGATCGACCAATATACTGAAACGATGTACAAAGGCATTACGGTCATGAATCAAAATAAGCTCGAATCCGTTCATGATTTTAATGATTTGACCCGTTGGATCATGGAGAAAGAGAAAGAATCCAATGATATTGCCCAACTGATCAATGTTTACTTTCTGCAACAGAAAATCAAACCTGGCGAACCGGAGACGGCAAAACGCCTTACAACAGCACACAAGCTCTTGTTTCTGCTTGTAGCCATCAAACAGAACAATGACCTCAAATTTGTAGATCAGTTCATAAAGCAATGGGAAGAGTTCAAGCTCATGTTCCATCCTGAAGGCTATGAATGCAAAGTAGAAATGCTGAAAATGAAAAAAAAGCAGGAAGAGTTAAAAGATAAAAGCAAAATGAATGCAAAAGAGAAACCGGCTGGTGAAACTCCTTAAGCAGGGAAAACGGAATTGCCTAAACGAAGCGGCGCGGCTTTTGTTGAAGTTCCTTTTCGATTTCAGCAAAGGCCAATTTAAAATCGGCCGAAGTGACTTCACCGGCAGGGTGGCCTTGTATCTGGTCCTTTTCCAGCTTAAGCTCAAACATTCTTTGGATAGAGTAAGAACACGCACGTTCTACAAAGGCTTTAATGTCAGCTCCAGTGAATCCTTCCGTCCGATTTACATAGTGCTCCACAGAAATGTCTTTGTGTAGCAAATTCGCTTCTGTTACTTCTTTCATATAAATGTCAAATATTTGTCTTCTTCCCGGCCCGTCTGGTAATCCTATTTCTACAGCCACTCCAAAACGTCCTGAACGCACCGCTGCAGGATCCAAATGATCGAGGCGGTTAGTCATTCCTATAAAGAGAATGTTATCGAGTTGATTCAAACCATCCATTTCAGCTAAAAATTGGTTGACAACGCTACTTCTAGTTTCGTGGCCTTCCATCGCTTCTCTATTGCCTAATATGGCATCGATTTCATCGACAATAACCATAAACAAAGGACTTTTATCTCCTTGTTTTTTATAGGCTTCTCTCGCAGGCTCGAACCACTCTCTTACATTTTTTTCAGAATTTCCCATCCATTTATTAAATACGGAAGGAGCTGAAACCATTTGTACCCTTTTTTCTGGGCAGCCCAGAATTTTAGCCATGTTTTTAGCTAAGGTAGTTTTTCCAGTACCTGGAGGTCCATACAGAAGCAATCCCCTAACTGGCCTGATCCCCCGTTTTCTTGCCTCATCTTTAAGATGGGAACGGGAAAGCAAAACATTTAGAATGATCTTTTTGAAGTGTTCAGAAAGTCCTCCCATTCCTAATTCGATAAGATGCTGAAGAGGATCCTTGCTTTTCAAATCAATTTCATTATCATTATCATCATCATTTGGTTTAGAATTCCAATTTATTAGATCTTCATCATAAACATATGAAATTTCTGTTTTCTCATCAATTTTTCAAAGAAAGCCATATTCAAATTTGGGCAGGGAGGAATTTTCCGCTTGCATATCCAGAATTTTAAAACTGATAGGGATCTTTTTATCATTTTCATCCACATAGACCATTTCAAATTGTTCTTTTTTCACCACTCCATTCTTAAATAATGGGAGTATCTGAGCCTTCAATTGTTTATAATCCATTTCGACCGTGCCAGCTTTTAATTCTATTTTCAGTGAAGTTAATCGATAGCCATCAGGGCGATCGATAATATAAACATCTGACGCCTTATTTATAAAATGCAGTTTTGTATTTTCATCCCTTGTCCACTTTCTAGCATATTTACCTTTATATATTCTGCTCATAGATATAGCATAATTTATGGGCACACTGGAGACTCGCAAAACTATTGCCAAGTTATCAGAAGCCGCCTCAATTTTTTGGTCATAAGAATAATAATCCAGTTTGAGTTGTTTTTTTAAAAACATTTCATCTAGTATATAATTTCTTTTATCCTTATGGGATTTATCGTTCAAATCACGCACAGAAATAATCTCAAATTGAATCTCATCTGCTTTGGCTGGAATTTTAGATTTTTTTGTCAAAATCAGATGTACCTCAGAGGCTTCACGAAATACTAGCAACGATGCCTTATTAATTATATAGGGCTTTGAATAAGTTATGGACTCCTTAACTTCCTCATTCCATTCTCCAATTGGCTTAAAAGGAACATTTTTCTCCGCTTCATCTCTGGTCGAGGACAATTTCAGCTCCATTGCCCACCCATTTTGAGAAGAAAAACGGAAAAAGCTTCCATGAACTACTTCCAAATTTTTATAGTTCTTAAACAATGCCTCTCTGAGATCCTCTATTTCTAGAATCACTGAAGAATCGTTCTTTTCCACATTTTTGGGTTTAGTGAGCGATACATCAAATACATACTGCATATTAGGATTTCTTATTTTCTCTTCGGTTATGCAGAGAGGATAAGAAGGGGGTGAAACAAAATGGATGGTTGTTTGAGGGGTTATCTTTCCAAAATAATTAAATACATCAGAAGGGGCATCATAATCCAGGCGCATCACCTTAGCCCGGAACCGCTGATTCTTTACTTTCAAAATAAAGTGATCTTTAGAATCCACTACGCGATGATGACTGGCCTTAATTAAACTTTGCCGCAGCAGATCTAAAGGGATCAGAGTAATAGGCTCTGTAGATTCCTGAGGAGAATCGAAGATAAGTGATAAAGTGATATTTCGAATAGCTTTAATGTGAGCTTCATTGAACCTGAGAATCGTAAGATGGCTGTCTTCATCTATATCCGGTGAATCCATGGATTTGATCTGTTCTTCAGAAATCCCTATGCTCATTTTATCCAAATCAGGATGAATTAATGCCCGATACACTTTTTTAGCTATTTGAACATACTTAGGCGTGGGAGTATCTTTAGGCCCATCTGCTTCAGGCCATAATACTTTTACGCTTTCGGGATTAATAAAAACGCAATTTTCCTGAATAGTATAGCGGTGATGAATGATCGTTATACTAAGTTCCAAAAAAGAAGGCAGCGGATCCAGTTTTTTTTGTTTAGGCGACAGCTGTTCTTTTCCATCAGGAGAAGTTCGTTTTGTTAAAGAAATACTTGTAAAAGAGGCGGATGCAGTAGCCATGAATATTCTCTAAAACCCGAATTGGGAAAGGTCAGGCATTCCGGGCATATTGGGCATTCCTTCCATTTGCTGGGACTTTAATTTTTGGTTGGCATCGTTGTAGGCGGCTTTGATCAAGGTTTCCAACCCCTCCACATCTTCCGGGTCTACACATTCAGGTTTGATCTTTATGGAGCGGAAGTCATTGTCTCCTGACAGGACAATGGTCACGAGGCCATTCCCCGCAGTTCCTGTGACCTCCGTGTCTTTCATTTGAGACTGCATCTTGCTCAATTGATCCTGAATCATTTTGGCTTGTTTTTTCTTTTTTGAAAATCCTGATCCCATAATAATTTTCCTTTATCTAAAATTTTCTATGAATGGTACCTTCCAATTCTACTGCCGCAAATTGGAGAACAGTATCTAACCGGTGCTGATCTTTGGGCGAAAGTTTAGGCGCAGGCTCAGAGCCTGATGACCGGGCGGAAACGGGTGGAGGTATAGGAGGCAGTGCAGTTTTTGATGAAGAGACCGGCCCAGGTTTACTTTTTTTTCCGATATCTTCAGAAGTAGGTGTAGGGTCTATGTCCATCGAAGGAGTTACAGAAGGTGCTTTAGGGGGAGGCGGTGGTGCAGGTGAAGACGAAGGCAACGATGCGGAAGGCTTTACGGGTGCGGACGTGGAAGCCTGTTCCAGTTCGGCCAGGCGCCTGACCAAAAATTCGACGGGAATTCTCTGATGGCTGCGCAAAATTTTCAATAAAATAGCCTCCAGACCTATTCTGCAAGAAGGCATGAAACGGATCTGATTCTGGGCCTGTATGAGATCTTCCAAAATATTTAAAACCTGCTCTTTGGAATAGAGAGAGGCTGAAGTTTCATATCTAGCTCTCAGCTGTTCGCTTAAATTAATAAATGAAACTGCATTGCCGCCTAACTTGGCCATGAGAATATGACGGAAATGCTCTGTGAGGGTTTCCACAAACTGGATGATATCCTTGCCTTGAGCAAATACCTGATGGACAAGATCAAATGCCATAGCCAGGTTTCCCTCTTTGCCGGCCTGATCCAGGGCAAATAAAGCCTCTTCGAGGCATAATTCCCAGGATGGAAGCTACAGACTCCTGAGTGATTTCCCCTTCATGGAAGGCGATGATTTGGTCCAAAAGCGATTCAGCATCCCGCAGCCCCCCTTCTGCACGTTGGGCGATGAGGCGGAGAGCGTCTTCCTGAATAGTCACATTCAGGTCCGAACAGATCTCCTGCAGTTTGCGGGTTATTTTATCGATGGGAATGCGGCTCAGGTTAAAACGTTGGCAGCGGCTTAAAATGGTAGGAGGGATTTTATGAGGTTCTGTAGTAGCAAAGAAAAACATCGCTTTTTCAGGAGGTTCCTCCAAGGTTTTAAGAAGGGCATTAAAAGCTTCTTTTGTAAGCATGTGCACTTCGTCGATGATATAAATCTTATAGCCCCCGCTAGCAGCGGCATATCCGATAGTTTCATTGATCTCCCGCACGTCATCGATTCCGCGGTGGGAGGCGCCATCGATTTCCAGGACATCCAAGGAGTTTCCGGAAGTGATTTCCCTGCAGGAAGTGCATTGATTGCAGGGCTCTCCCGATTCCGTTTTCTGAAGGCAGTTTAAGGCTTTGGCAAAAATCCTGGCCAAGGTAGTTTTTCCAGTCCCGCGCGAACCACAGAAAAGGTAGGCATGGGCCAAACGCTTATGTTTGATGGCATTTTTCAGGGTGGTAACGATGGGGTCCTGTCCAACGACTTCGTTAAAAGTTTGCGGACGATATCGCCTAGCCAAAACCTGATAATTTTTGATTTTTTTTTGCATAAAATAAACTTGTAAGGACAAAAACAAATCCTATCAGGATACAGCTTTTTCAGCAACCTGGAAAGTAGTCGTGCCGCAACTCCGGAAAAAACAGGATAGGCATGATCGCCTTCGGCGACAGGATAATGACAGGATAATACATATAGCGACAATATTGTTTAAAAATTAAACGCAAAGGCACAAAGACGCGAAGGGCGCAAAGACGTTTTTTAGGATTAACAAAGAGTTATTTACGAGGCGACAAGTGGCAAAGATTCAAAAGAAATCGATCACGCCGCTATAGCAGCGTGATCCACAGCTATCAATTGCGCGCTCTGCGCGCAATTGACTATAGTTTGTATGTTTTTATCAGGCAAAAACAAATATGAATAGTGGATCAGCAGCCTTTTCCCCGGTAGGGGAAAACGTTAATAGCCCCGTGTGAAGCGAGCGTAGCGAGCGGAACGCGGGGTTAGCAACATAATAATGATTGCGCCCCGGCAGGGGCGCACGAAACAATAATGATAACCTCATATAATTCATCCATTTCATTCGGTTGCCTTAAGTTGCATATGATACTCAATTTTTTTGGATAAATAAAAGTTTCTTGCGCCCCTAGCTGGGGCGCAATCATCACTATGTTGCTAACCCCGCGTTCCGCTTGCTAACGCTCGCTTCACACGGGGCTATTAACGTTTTCCCCTACCGGGGAAATGACTGTGAATGCATTATACTTGCAAAAACGGATTTTGCAAATATTAATTATTGCCTCACAAAAACATACAAACTATAGCCAATTGCGCGCTCTGCGCGCAATTGAATCTTTGCGTCTTTGCGACTTGTCGCCTCGTAAATAACTCTTTGTTAATCCTAAAAAACCTCTTTGCGCCCTTCGCGCCCTTCGCGCCCTTTGCGCCTTGCGTTTAATTTTTAAATGATATTGTCGCTAGCAACAATATAGCGCCTTATTATCGTGTCGCTGAAGGCAATCCTGCCTATCTTGTTTTTCCGGGAGTTGCTGGCGGAATCACTGTAACCTGAATCACTGTAACCTTGACAAGAAAGGTGCATTAATCATATCCTCATTATTTTATATTATTCTATAAGGTTAAAAAATGAGTATAATGTCAAATTTAGCAAAATACGGTTTGGGAACTTTTTGTTCAGGTGTCGTAGAATATAGCTTACGAGATCCTCAAGCGCGAACATCAGTATGTGAAGCGGGATATTGGGTTGTCAAGGGGGCAATCGTTAACTATCTTTGTATTAAAGATCTATGTAATGGAAATATTAAAAAAGGCCTCTTAAAGGGAGCCTTAGGCACGATCTTTATTGCTAACGGTGTTCTTAAATTAGCCGTAGTAGTGACTAATGCTAATGAGTTGCAATGCGCGGTATGGCCTCAGTCTCTAGATGGGCTTAGCCAAAGCGTATCTCTGCAACCTTGCAATGCCTTTGAATGCAGGCCCACCCTTACAATGAAATTGCATTGTAGTTCAGAAGAGCAATGTTGTACTTTTCCTCCGTCATTATCATCTATTAACATTGCAGGTTTGCAATGCACCCGGATCAAACCGATAGATTCTGAAGGATTTAGTAGTCTTTATGAAATGCGAAGAGCCATTCAGTCTTAAATAGCCTTTACAATTTCAGTTAAAAGCCGTAACTATGAATAAGAGTCGATGACTTGACGAAATCTCCTGCTAGTGATAACAGTAAACCAACCTGATATTTTTTTAAATATTTATGATTTTACTATTTTTATGGCTCTTATTGTCTAGGAGTACAACCGAAGCTGCCAATTCCAATGTACCATTTGATCCGGAAGAAAACCAGATCACCCAAATTCCTCTGCAGAGATTGCCTCCCATTTTTCCCACTCCCTCCAATAATTCTTACACACAGCTTCAAAAAAGGAATCAAGAGCTCACTCGCGAAGTCATTGCCCTCAGGCTATATCAAGAATGGTCTTATATTCTCCAGAAACGATTGGACAATTCACAACAGTATTTAGCGGCAGCTGGCGCTAAAATCCAGGCCCTTGAAAGTCAGATCAAAGAATGCAGCAATAGAATGGAAAGGTTGACCAGGGAAATGGCTGCCTCAGCGAATCAATTGCAGGAGATCCAGCGCCTGAATGATCAGGCAAGGGAAAAACAGCAAGAGAACGAGGAAACACTCCATCGGAAGGATCTACAGCTTCAGGATACATTAAAAAAAATAAACCGATTGGCAGCGGACCTCCAAACGGCACAGGCAGCCCTGGCTGCCACCCAAGAACAACTTGGCATGGCCCAGGAAGAAACCAGGAAAAGTACAGAAAGATGCGCCTGGCTGAATGATCAGGTAAAAAGCCAAACGAAAAGAAATTCGGCTCTTGACACTCAGCTAAACCAGCTATATCAGCAGCAAGACACCCTAAAAAGGGATAAACAGGCTGTTGAAAACAACTTGGAGGATACTACAAAGCAGTTGAATTCCATGAGAATCAACTATGAGAAACTCGGAAAGGAAACCAAGGAAACGGAAACACAATTACGTTCTACCCTTAATGAAAAAGAAGCTTCTCTGGCACAGTGGCAAAAAGACTATACCCTCCTGAAATCACAATTGGATACAGCCCTATCCATCAATCGTGAATTGCAAGCCCAAAATGGCCGCCTGCAAGAAAAATCCAAGAACTTGCAGAATTAAAGGTAAAATTAGGCAGCTTCTACAGAGACAACCATATGAAAACCCTCTTTTTCAAGAAGATCTTGAAGACAAAGTCTAATGAACTGACTCTTGGAATATCCTAAGATACCTGCATATTTAGCAGCCAATTTAGGACTTACTCATAAAAAGTCATGTGCTGCCATGACTTTTTAAGGACGTACTATTCATGCCCCGTTTGATGTAGTATTCGATATTTCATAATTGCATTCTAATAGCAGATAGAATTTGAGCTACCTGATCTTCAACTGGCAAACATCCATCCACAACTAAATTGGCATCATAATTTTCTTCATAGCACATAATGTATAGTTTCCGTGCTGTCGGAATAATTTCTACTTTGTTCATACCATTTAATGTAATCTTCAGGATCCTTTGAAAGCTCATCGTAGTCATCCCAAAACACTTCAGTTGCATTCAAGGCTTTTCCAAGAGCATGAGTTAATGTAGTTTTTCCCATTCCAGCAGCTCCGCAAATTCCAATAATTTTGCTTTGTTTTATGCCATTCATGATCTATCCTTTCTAGTCGAGTTCTCGGGCTTCTGCAGCTAACTTTTGCCAACGGGATTCAAACTCCTGTTCTGAAATTGGCTTCGATGGGAATTTTTGAGCACCGAGGTAATGCAATCCCTGAAATTCAATCGACCTGTCCAGTTTTTGAAGGGCAGCTTCCATGCTTTTTAGATTCTCTTCACGGTCATCAATAAAAATAATCTTGTTCGGATGATAGTTGGTTTTTTCAAGAAATGACAAGAAGGCTTCGCCTTTGGAAACCACAGTCCCATTTACAAAGAATACTCCATTCAGATAAGTCGAATAATTTCCCCTGTAAGAAGCCAGATCGTCGAACACAAGACGCATTTGGCAGGGAGCAGTTGAGGAGAAATCAATTCCCAATTGCTTCAGTCCCTTGACTCTCCATGTCTCCATATTTGGAATCATTCCCAATTTACCTGTCAGGTTTGCAGTCACTGCCATAGCAGGTATTCCCCTTTGAATGATCTGTTGCAATAGAAAAGGAGTACGCTCATCAATCAGCACGGGGTCTGATTGGATGGTCATCAAGCCCAGGAAGACCATCTGTTTTTCTGCAGGAATCTCTTTCATGATGCGTTTTGAAATGGCGCTATAGCGCTTCATGTTGGCCATTTGAAAAGAGGGATCGCCTGGCTGGACCAACACCATATCCACATCAAAAATTGCCAGTGTCGTTGAGTCTGCAGTTTCAAAATAACTAAAAACTTCTTTCATATCGTTCACCTGTATAATTTGTGCATGACAGGAGAAAAAACACAGTGTCAATAAAAATGTTAAATAAAATTTCTTCATAAATATCTATTCCTATATTTCCACAATAATTTAGAACATTGTTCCTCTGATAGAGTTCTGAGGTCGGTCCACAAGTAAGGCAAATCGCCATGTGCCTGATCCTGTATCAATTGACAATCATGAATTCGATAGATCATCCCAATCTGGTAAAAGGTGTAGGTCTCATTTGGCGGGGCCCTTGAAATATCTATTGTAGCAGTCAAATTATCTATAAGCTTCAAGGAGTCAAATATCATTCCCACTTCTTCAGCCCATTCACGGCGCAAGGCCTGTTCAGGAGTCTCACCAAACTCAATGCCTCCTCCGGGAAAATCCAGCTTGCCCATATAAGAGCCCTGTTTCTGTCGCACCAGAAGCATTTTTCCTTCTTTCATTGCAACGCCATAGACGCCCATTCTGGTTATTTTCTTTGGAGATTCTGATTCTTCTAAGAACTTTGCCATTGCAATATCATTTGGATCTGTAGCATCCCCGCTGGGATCATTGAAAGGCATCTCGCCATATCCATGGCTGAGATAAAATCTGTGAGAACTGCGTCTGGATTCTACATGAATCGATTTTATTCCCTGCCTTTTCAACCACTGTTCGCAAAGAATTAAAAATCGACTTCCTAAGCCACTATGTCGATAAGGTTCATCGATAACAAAAATTCTCAAAGCAGCTCTTTGATCCGGCCAAAATTGGATGTGAGCATATCCGACAATTTCCACACCCTGATAGAGAATCAGATGGCTGTGCTCTATGTGGTCAAATGTCCATGTATAGGGATCGACAATAGGAACTAGATCAAAAAAATATTTTTGCCTTAATTTTTTAGCTGCATTCCATTCAGCAAAGTGAGTACATTTCATCAGGCGTATGCGATCGAATCCCGCAGCCTTCACTATTTTTCTGATAAACGCATCTTTCCCCAAATTGTAGCCCGTAAAAATGGAGTTGTTTTTTTCGAATGAGGATTTGTCTTGCAAAAGAGCTTCTTTCAACTTCGCGTATTCTTCTCTTGCTTCCGGGTGCGTTCGCAAATAATCTCTAAATAAGAGATTCAGTTCGATTTCCGGATGACCTTCTTCATATACGTGCAAATTGACGTTCACCTCTGCACGCTTGCTAAAACCACCATGAAGAGGGATATTGTATTCGCCTCTATATTGAAAGCCTATGGATTCCAGGTTTTCCGATGTTTTTTCTAATGTCCTTACAACCGCAATGATGTCTATTTTTGGCTTTGCAGCAAGTCCTGGTACGGATGTTGAGCCGATATGATGGACAGCCAGACAATTATCGCCCAGAGCTTTCCTGATTTTTACGGCTTCGGATTCAAATATCCAGGGCCAATCGGGATTATAGGAGGTTACCACAATATTTTTAGACATATCCTTTCCATGAATGCTTTAACATAGCCATTATAGGCAAGCATGCCATTTAAGATAAATCTGAATTTTTCTGAATTTTTCGATGAAAAAAATTCCTTTTCATGGTAGAATGAGGATGACATTAATCTTGGATATAATATGTTCTCCAAATATTTGGACCCCAAAAACGATGTGGCTTTCAAGAAGATCTTTGGCACAGAAAAAAACAAAGATATTTTAATCCATTTTCTAAACGACATGATTACGTTTAAGGAAAATGGTCCGATTAAGTCTGTAGAATTCCTAAAGACTGTGCAAGACCCAGTAACGGCAGCGAAAAAAACCAGCCTTGTTGACATTCTGTGCAAGGATGAAAAGGGAAATCGATACATCGTAGAAATGCAGGTGGCAAAGGAAAAAGGTTTTGAAAAACGAGCCCAATATTATGCATCGAAAGCCTATATTACACAGGCTGCTAACGGAGGAACCTATCAGGACCTTAACGAAGTCATTTTCCTTGCCATATCCGATTTTGTCATGTTCCCCCAAAAAAAAGAATACAAGTCGGATCATGTTATTCTCGATAAAAAGAGCCATGAGAATGACCTGAAAGACTTTTCCTTCACATTTTTAGAATTGCCCAAATTCAATAAAGATATTGACCATCTTTTAAACATGACTGAAAAATGGACCTATTTTTTCAAGCATGCGGAAAACAGTTCCCAGGAAGAGAGGTTAAAACTTTGCGGCGATGATAAGATCATAGATAAAGCCTATGAACAATTAAACAGTGTGACTTGGGATGATACAGAACTTCTGACCTATGATCAGGCCGAAAAATACGAAGGAGCCTACCTTGCTTCTATCGCACAAAAATTCGATGAAGGAAAAATAGAAGGAAAAATAGAAGGAAAAATAAAAGGTGAAAAGATTGGTATCAAAAAAGGTGAAAAGATTGGTATCAAAAAAGGTGAAAAGATCGGCATTGAAAAAGGAAAACTGGCAATTGCCCGCAATCTTCTGTTAATGAATTACGATTTGATGACGATAGCCAATCTTACTGGCCTTAGCATTGACCAAATCAAGGCGTTACCTTAACTATTGCATGCAGAATCTTATTGCTTTGTATCAAAAGCGCCTTAATCTTCAAAACGCCAGTTTTTTCCCAATTGAGCATGAAGATGCCATGGTGGCAATGGTCTATAAAGTGACTTTGGCCCCTGGGAAAGAGCTCATTTTAAAAATATGTTCACGTACAGGTGATTACTTGCGTGAGGCCTATTTCTTGGAATATTTTACCGGCAAAATACCGGTGCCGCGCATTATTCAGCTGGTGCCGCCAGAGACAGGGATCCATGGGGCTATTTTGATGGAATGCCTGCCTGGAGCCCTGCTTAAAATCATGGACCTTAACGGTAAAATGGCCTATGAAATAGGTGAGGTGCTTGCAAAAATTCATCTAAACCCTGTCCAAGGCTACGGCGACCTGACACAACCCGATGATTTAAGTTCTGATCCTCGCATTCATTTTACCATGAAATTTCAAGAAGGACTGGAGGAATGCACCAACCATTTGCCAAATACTTTGATGGAAAAATGCTGTCGATATTATGACAGACATATTGATCTATTAACTTCAGTGGACGGGCCCTGCATTATACACCGGGATTTTCGACCGGGAAATATAATGGTTCTGGAAGGACAGCTACAAGGAATATTTGATTGGTCCTCTGGACGCGGAGGCTTTGCAGAGGAAGATTTCTCTCCTATGGAACTGGGAGAATGGTCTCAGGATTTTACCTACAAAAGCTCCTTCTTGGCAGGATATGCCAGCATCCGCCCCATACCCCATTATCACGATATAATGCCTCTTTTACGCTTAAGCAGAGCCATTGCGGTCATCGGCTTTACAGTAAAGCGAGGGACATGGGAAACAACCCATACAAAAATCTATCAGATTAACCGAGAGTTTCTCGAAACCTTTTTGAAATAGATTTTTGTAAAAAGTGCATTTATTTCATAAAATTTTTCCGGCAAGCCAGATCCAAGTTTTAAGGATCAAAGGATTTCCGGGAGGGAGCAACAGCAATGTAGAAGTTGCCGTCGTCAAAGTCGTCGCCGACATCAAGGCCGGAGGGAGCGAAACCTAAACCTAACCTCGCTTCTCCTGACTGCTCATTAACACGTACCAATGTTCTCAAGCCATGGAACAGGGTCGAGGTTGATTTCTCTTCCTGAAACGTTATTAATATTTAAAGACATATAGAATCCTTTTGTATATTTTTCAACTCTCAATAAAACACATTAATTATTGATAATCATTAATTTCCTGTAAACATAAGACAATATTTTAAAATGGCATTTTTTCAATAAAATTTTTCCCGTAAGCCGGACTTTTTTTCCAAAGGACAATAAACAATTTTCCACTGACCTTCCAAAAACCAATGGTTCAAAATCCAATGGACTTCCGGGAGGGGGCAACGGCAACGGAGGCGTTGACGCTGCCATAGTGGAAGTAGTAGACATAGAGGCCGGAGGGAGCGAAACCTAAACCTATCCTGTATCCTCTTGTCTGCTCGTTAACACGTACCCATGTTCTCTGGCCATTGACGGGTGGATCCCAAACAAAAATTTGCTCTCCTGATCTGACATATTCCATAAATACGCTGATTGCTGTATCTATTAAACCTGAAATTTTAGCTCCAAGCGCCTTTTTATTTTCTTCTTTGGCAACAAGCTCTTGCTGCTGGACATAGGTTTTATTTCTGCCTATCACTTCTTTCTTTATCCATACCCAATGCGGTTTTTCCTGTTTTCTTTTTTCTGAAATGAGTTCTTGCAAAGAACCTTGAGCATAACCTGTTTTATTTCCTTTTTTTGGATTGCCTACCAGTTTGCCAATAACTTCCAAATTATCCAAGAGGACTTCGTTCCCATTTTCTATAACTTTGACTTTTTCAGGAATAAAGGTAAGCAGGCCGCCCTCTTTCTGGAGATCGCCATAGGCCCGTCTTGGCAAGCACGGTTCCTCTCCGACATCCACTCCAATATATTCTTTCCATTCTTGAGCGCCAAAAGCTTGGGCAGGGCGTATCATTTTACGAAACTCTCCATCGTCAGCCAAGGCCTTCCAGTTTTTACAAACCATAGCCACGGAGGGAAGATCGACTTTCAGATCTTGAAAAATGCGTGGAAACAGATCGATCGGAAGCGCCCTCGATTGACCAAAATTTTCATCCAATGGAACAAGGTCGGGGTTGATCTCTTTTCCTGAAACGTTATTAACAGTTAAAGACATATAGAATCCTTTTGTTTTTTTCAACTCTCAATAAAACACATTATCAAAAGGAGTTGCTTTACTTTTAATTTTAATGTGCCTTTTTATTTTTGTTTTGGCAACATTAATTAATGTGTAAATTTTCATCCCTGTTTTGGGTTTGACTTTGCAGAAAAAAACACCAGCTCCTTTGTCCGATTTTAGTGAAGTACTTGTCTCGGATCCAGTCTTATGCGAAGGAAGTAATTATGCGAAGTAATTTACTTAACTCTCTCGAAATTAAATAAAATATACCCAATTTTCTTCGCATAATCTCCAATGATGATAACAGAGCTAAATGCTCTAAATATCATTATTAGATGGTCCGATTAAGTCTGTAGAATTCCTAAAGACTGTGCAAGACCCAGTAACGGCCGCGAAAAAAACCAGCCTTGTTGACATTCTGTGCAAGGATGAAAAGGGAAATCGATACATCGTAGAAATGCAGGTGGCAAAGGAAAAAGGTTTTGAAAAACGGGCCCAATATTATGCATCGAAAGCCTATATTACGCAGGCTGCTAACGGGGGAACCTATCAGGACCTTAACAAAGTCATTTTCCTTGCCATATCAGATTTTGTCATGTTCCCCCAAAAAAAAGAATACAAGTCGGATCATGTGATTCTCGATAAAAAGAGCCATGAGAATGACCTGAAAGACTTTTCCTTAACATTTTTAGAATTGCCCAAATTCAATAAAGATCCGGATTTTTTTCAAAAGGACAATAAACAATTTTCCAATGACCTTCCAAAAACCAATGGTTCAAAATCCAATGGACTTCCAGGAGGGGGCAACGGCAACGGAGCTGGGGGCGTGTCTGTCGCCATTGACGCTAATGTTGACATCGAGGCCGGAGGGAACGAAGCCTAAACCTAACTTGCATTTTCTTGTCTCCTCATTAACACGTACCCATGTTCTCTGGCCATCGACGGGTGGATCCTGAACAAAAATTTGCTCTCCTGATCTGACATATTCCATAAATACGCTGATGGCTGTATCAATTAAACCTGAAATTTTAGCACCTGGTATCTTTATATTTTCTTCTTTGGCAATAAGCTCTTGCTGCTGGTAATATGCTGTATTTCTGCCTATCACTTCTTTCTTTATCCATACCCAATGCGGTTTTTCCTGTTTTCTTTTTTCTGAAATGGCTTCTGGCCAAGCATCTCGATAATAACCTGTTTTATTTCCTTTTTTAGGATTGCCTACCAGCTTGCCAACGGCTTTCAGATTATCCAAAAGTACCTCTTTTCCATTTTCTATAACTTTGATTTTTTCTGGAATAAAGGTAAGCAGGCCGCCCTCTTTCTGGAGATCGCCATAGGCACGTCTTGGCAGGCGCGGTTCATCTCCTGCATCCACCCCAATATATTCCTTCCATTCCTGGACGCCAAAAGCTTGGGCTGGGCGTATCATTTTGCAAATTGTCTCATCATCGGCAATAGCTTTCCAGTTTCTACACACCAAAGCCACAGAGGGAAGGTCCGCCTTGAGATTTTGTAAAATGATTGAAACCACATCCATAGGGAGTTCACTGAATTGGGCTATGGAATCTATCTCCATAGGCTGTCCATGGATGGGATCTGCACCTGAAACTATAGTAGTCATATAACCTCAATATTATTTTACGCTTAGATTTTATGATAAATTATTGAATTAAGCTTATATGAATATTGACTTTATGGAAACCAAAAATTATTCAAAAATAAGAATATTGTTTTAATTTCGTCTACAGTCATTTCCCCGGTAGGGGAAATGACTGTGAATGCATTATGTTTGCTGTTGATCGACTCTAACAAGCACCCAATTTTGGACGATATCTGCGGGAAAATTCATCTGAACACTGACAACGTCCTGGGTCAAGTTATACATGCCCGTGCTCATGACGAGATCCGGGTCATCAGTAACTTGCCAATATACTATCTGTGTTTGGGGGTCCACGGCTCCCTCAATCTGAAAATTTGTATCTGCTGATGAATTATAATAGGTACCCGATATTTCACCTTGAGGATTTATTGCTAATTGAACAAACATATTGGAGAAGGAAGCTTGATTCACATCCGCTCCAAGAGCAAACACACCTAAAGGCAGCCACCCCTCACTATTTACCGGAGGGGGAACAGGTGAAGGCTCAGATGGTTCTATCTGCTCCGGATAACCATTGTCATCATAATAGATAGGATAAGCTGAATTCCAGTTCAGCCATTGATTGATTTGATACCAATTGGCTCCTTGCCACCAATTAGAATTGCTATTCCAATAGGCTGGATGATAATTATGCCCTCGAAAAAAATTGGAATTAAACCAGCCATGATACCCTGGATGATTATTCTTTACATGGGAAGTCACATTTTTGGCTAAATTCTTTTCATTATTAAACTTTGATTGAAATGATTGAATAGGGCTCCTTTTAAGTGGCTGATTGATCTGGGGGTGATATTTGCCTTGAGAAAATTGTCGGGCTTTCTGTTTTAAACTTTCAAGATTTTGGCGCCCTCTTGGAGTGGGCTGTTGTACGGGTCTGGATTCGGGACGGGCCAAACTCATTGAAGGAGACCTTGCAGTAAAATTGGAGGGAACTTGGACATTTCCACCTCTTGCCTCTGGATGAGACACAGCGGCTCTGGGTGCAGCTTCAGAGTGTTGAGTTACAAAGGACAGGAGGATTATAAAAAAAAATACAGTACTTTTTGATTTCATCGGTTTTCCTATTTTTTTCTAATGAATTTAAAAGGGCCCATATTAGGTAACAAAATTCCATCGACCTCACGGACAACGGAAGCAAAGGTGAAAGAGTCATCATCGATTTTCTTTATGATATGAGTCGCTGTAGCTTTTCCTCCTTGAGGCAGGGTAAATATCACGGAAATATACCAGCTATTATCCCCTTTGAACCATTTACTTTGTCCATAGCCTCCATCTGAATCAAATGTCCATGAGACAACTTTTTTTTCATTGGGATTCCACCCTATAATTTGAGTACCGCTCAGCTCTTCATTGCCCAAGATTTTCACAATAAAACGTTGAGTTAAAAAATTTTTATTTTTGTCCCACTCAAAATGGTAAGTCACATTATTATTTCCATCATTATCTACCCAATTGCCCACCAGCCAATCCAAATCTTTTAAATGCTCGAAATGGGATTGAGGCGGATTCAACTTGCGTTTGATCTCTTCATCTCCATGGATTTCACAGCTCAGAAAAGCAAAAAAAATTATATACAACAGGTATTTCATTTGCCTCCAAAATTTTCCTGATTATCTCAGTATATGTCATTTTATTTTGATTAAAGTCAATAAGCTATTTCTATAGCAACTCCTGCTAAAAAAATGTGCGGGGTAGAGAAATTTTTATTATCACAGAGAGCATACAGAGACTTTTTCGAGTCCGAGTCCGAGTCCGATTCAATCCTTTTTAAATCGGACTCGGACACGGACTCGGACTCGGACTCGAAAAAGTCTCTGTATGCTCTCTGTGGTAATAAAAATTTCTCTACCCCGCAGATTTAATTGCACCCAAACCAATGAGTGCTATTGACGAATATAGACAAAATGATTAGCTTGAAATTATCCATTCTTCACGAAACAACTTGAGATTTTTTCCTGGGCCTTTGTTATTGACTCATCACCGCTGTTATAAATCGCATTTTATTTAAAATTTAGCAAACAGGAGGCCATTATGGCTAAAGATCAATTTTATGAATTGTTTGTCTGTGAATTAAAAGACATTTTCAATGCGGAAAATCAACTAGTCAGTGCAATCCCGCAATTTATTGAGAATGCCACAGATGAAAAACTGAAGGATGCATTGAACCGTCAACTTCAGGATACCAAGCAGCATCTGACAAGGCTGAATACAATTTTTAGCCAGCTTCATGAAAACTCTGCAGGAGAGACCTATCCAGCCATGGAAGGGCTTATTAAGGACGGAACTTCCCTTCTGGAAAAATATACTGTTTCCGCCATTAGAGATGCCGCCATCATTACTGTACTCCAACGGATCTCCCATTACGAAATGGCTGTATATGGTACTTTGCGCACTTATGCCAAGCAGCTGGAATACCATGAAATATCCGACCTGTTGCAGCAATGCTTGAATGAAGAAGGCAGCATGAATAAAACACTGACGGAAATAGCTAAAGGCGGATTTTTCACCTCAGGAATAAATCAACGCGCTCTAGATAGTTAACCTGAGCCCGATTCATGAGTCGAGATTCACCACTGAGCCAGTGAGATCACTGAGAAGGTTTGAGATCTGGGAGAGAGGGATTATATTATTAGGCGTCTAATGCCGTGCCTCAACAGTTTTACGTTAAAATTGATCCATAGTCCTCTATCCTCCCTATCTCAAACCTTCTCAGTGATCTCACTGGCTCAGTGGTAAAGAATGACTTATGCATCGAACTCGCGTTTGACAAAAACCGTCTTACATTTTGAAATCGGAGCCCAGATAGGACCGGCGTACTTCCTCATTGGCGACGAGTTCGTCTACGGGCCCCGATACCCTGACTTTGCCATCCATCACAATATAACTTCGATGCACTATTGAGAAAATTTCCCTGGCATTATGGTCGGTAATCAAAATACTGATGTTCTTACTGGCTAGATGCCCGATCATTTGCTTCACTTCGTAAACGGAAATGGGATCGATATTGGCAAAAGGTTCGTCCAAAAGCAAAAAGGAAGGGTTCGTTACCATGGCGCGGGTGATTTCCAATCGTCTTCTCTCTCCTCCCGAAAGCGCCAAGGCTTTTTTTTTGGCCAATGGGGTCAAATGAAGCTCTTCCAACAGTTCTTCCAATCGGGCTTTTCGTTCCGCTTTTGACAAAGCTAGGCATTCGAGGATACACAGGATATTTTGTTCCACAGTGAGATTGCGAAATACGGAAGGTTCCTGAGCGAGGTATCCCATCCCCATTCTGGCCCTTAGATGCATAGGTAAGCGCGTCACGTCTTTTTCCTTAAACAGGACTGTTCCCTTATCGGGCCGTATCAGGCCGACCGTCATATAAAACGCTGTCGTCTTGCCCGCTCCGTTAGGCCCCAGCAAGCCCACAATTTCACCGGCATGGACTCCAAAGGAAAGGCCATCTACGACCTTGCGTCCATGGTACGATTTTTCCAGGCCGCTCACTTCCAAGCAGGAATATTCTTTTGAATTATTTTGTGACATCTTTATTTTTATCCTTCAATTTTTCCAACGCAAAATGGCGTCGCAACTGTTCAAATTCATTTTCAATGAAGCTGAACCGAACATCGCCTATTCCTTTGATGGTCTCTTTTTTGGTGATTTCATCACGTTTGATCTTCAAACGGACGGCGCTGACCTCCAGGTCGTTGGCTTTGTCATAAAATAGGACCCGCTTGCGTTGGTTATTAGAAGAAAACAGGGCTTCCTTGGCAGGGAGATCGTACTCCACCTTGTCGGCAAGGGCATATCGTATGAGGGGCGACGTGGGGTCAGGCCCTGCGGCGTAGCTGTTCAGCATTTTGACATGCCCTTCCAGGATCAATTTTTTTGGTGTTATGGATTTATTTTCCAACCGGTACTGAAGGGACAGTTTGTCAGCATAGATCTGGCCGAGGTCATCTTCAAAAAATACCTGTTGGTCCTCTATAACATTTCCAGCTGCATCTACGGGGCTTTCCATGTACACCCATAACCGCCCATGGTCGACTGTGGTCTTTCCATAGCAGGTCAGATGATGCTCCTTGTCTGTTTCCGGTTCAAAACCGGTCACTACCGTTTTTCCTTCACTATGGATGGATTGGATCTGTTTTTTATTGTTTACATAGGCCTGGGCAATGTTTATCTGGTTTTCATTTTGCAGCGAAAAAAAGCCCTTTTGTTCTAACGACACATGATCTTTCAGTGACAGCAACTGTTTACCTTCATCCCAAGTCAATGTATCAGCCTTGAAATCGATAGGTTCTCCTTTGGAATCGGAGCGGTAGGCCATAAAGACTCCCTTGGGATAGGCAAAATCCATTTCTTTCGTGGCTGTATTGATGCAAATATTCGTGGCCTTTATCAGATCTCCATTGCGATTGGTGATCTGGCAGACGCCTTCATTTCCATTGGCTTTTAAATGGATCAGTCCTGCCAAATATCCCTTGGATGGATCGGCAGGTTTTTTTTCCTTATCAAATGAAGCCGTATCGGCCCGGGCAATGAAATCGCGGTTGTAATCGATAAAGACCTCCTGTTCAGCCATAATTTTCGACAGATAGCCGGCAGGGGGGCTTTTTTTATTCGGAGTGTCTTTGGATAATTCCACCGTCATCTTTCTACTTTTGAGGAGTAGAGGGGTGGAGGAAGCGGGCTTTGACCGGTCTTTGCAATTTTCGAAATAGACCACTTCCGGCTGAGAACCATCCCCTTCAAAAACTCCCAAACCGGAATGAAAATCCAGACACGCCTTGGCGCAGCTCAGGCATCCCCCTTCCTTAAGGTTTATATTTACATGGCCGTTCAACTGTAAGATGCCTTTTTCCATTTTTTTCTCCTCGGGATGCGGCAGGATCTGTGCCTCATCGGAAACGAGAGTGCCTATATGGTGTGACAGTTGGAGTTCATCAGCCCTAAAAGCCATAGATCGTCCTGCTAGAGAACATTCAATGGATCGGGCTGTGCCGGTCATGACGGGCTTCGCCTCATTAAAAGAGTCGGGAAGCTTGTGAGAGGGCATGATATAGCTGTAAATTTTGACCCCGTCGGCCATCAGTTTTTCGCTGTTATAGTAATACGTCGCAAAATCGGCTTCCATATAACGCACACGCTGCATGGGTATCCAGGCATCCTTTCCGGAAAGGTCCATGCCATCCGCCAGGTGGACCACTTCCCGCCCATCAGGCAGCAGATAGTACAGTTCTTCTTGCATCGCGCCTTTCACATTTTGCATTTTTTCGATGATTTCCAATCCCTCTTCCTGGTTGTCTAAAACCATTGTGGAATCGGAACTCCTCAGTCGGGTCTGCAATCGTTGACCGTCATGAAAAAAATAGACGTCTTTTTGGATCCCTTGCCGCTGCTGGCTGGCGGTGTAGGGGGAGGCCTTCATATTAGAATTGATAGGATTCGCACTGGCTATGAGTTGATGATACTTTTGTACATTATCTTCCGAGATGGCATCCCGATAGAACATCCATCCTGATACCGCAAAAACCACCAGTGCAAGGCCAATGGCAGCATAGGACCTGAAAGAAAATGATTTACGAATGAACGATTTCATAAAGCCGCTTTAATATCATCAGCAAAGGCGGAAGTTCCTTAAAATCCAGAACGGTATCCGCATCGCTTTTAGCATTTGCAGGGTCCGGATGGGCTTCCATAAACACACAATCGCACCCTGCAGCCACAGCAGCCTTGGCCAATGTGGGAATATACTTCCTTTCCCCTCCGGAGCAATCTCCTTTCCCTCCCGGCAATTGAACGGAGTGGGTGGCATCAAAGCACACGGGCACTCCAAATTCCTGCATGGCGGGGATGCCGCGCATATCATTGATCAGGTAATTATATCCGAACATGGTTCCCCGGTCTACCAGGATCATTTTATCATTTCCCGTCGACTGCACTTTTTTCACCACGTTTCCCATATCCCAAGGAGCCATAAACTGCCCCTTTTTTATGTTCACCACTTTGCCTGTATTGCCCGCAGCCAACAGAAGGTCTGTCTGGCGGCATAAAAATGCCGGTATCTGTATGACATCGCAAACCTCCCCGGCAGCAGCGGCTTCTTCGGGAGTATGGATATCTGTAAGCACGGGAAGGCCCAGTTCGTTCTTCACTTTTTCCAGTATTTTCAAACCTTGCTGCAGGCCCATGCCGCGAAAAGAATGCACTGAAGAGCGATTGGCTTTGTCATAACTGGATTTAAAGATAAAGGGGATCTTCTGCTTTTCGAAAATCCGTTTTAGTTCTTCCGCTGCTCTCAGGCAATGTTCTTCCGATTCTATGACACAAGGGCCGCATAATACCGCTAAAGGCTGCCCTTCCCCTATTTTGAAATCTGCTACCGGCACTGATCTTTTCATAACTATACCTCTATTGGAACCACTCTTTCATGATGCAAATTGGGAAACTCTTGCAATTCTCTCTGTAAAGATATAGGTGATAATAATCCAGGCACCTGCAAGATGTCCACTAAATCTGCCAAAGGGGCCAAAACAAACAGTCGCTCCCTCCACCTTGGGTGAGGAATTTCCAATTCTGGAAGAGAGATCTGTTGATCTCCATAAAACAGGATGTCGCAATCAATACAACGAGGCGCCTCTTTAGGCTTCGGAACTTTCCCCATTTGTGTTTCAATTTTCTGAAGGGCCCTCAACAGGTCTAAAGACGCCATTTCCGTGTAAAAACTGCACACGGCATTGATATAATCCGCCTGTGGAATGGGGCTGACAGGCCGTGTGCGGTACAAACGGGATGCCTTGAAGCCATGAATGCCGGGATGGCTTTTTATCAATTCCAGCGTATCCTGAAGCGTACGCAGGGGATCTCCGATATTCCCCCCCAATCCTACAAACACTTTGATCATGTTAAAACTTGGCTTTTTGAAACCTTAAGCACTTCATTGCCTTTGAGTTCGTTAATAACCTCTAAAATCAGGTTTTCATCAATCCTTGTTTTGGCATCGGGGAATTTTGTATGAAATTCCGTTTCAACTGTCTCTATTTTAGACAATAGAGATGGGGAAACATAATAGCGTCGCAGGATATAATCTTTTAAAGCATCCAGCCTGCTTTGATTTTGATCCATATGAAAAATTTTGATGGATTTATGTGAGACCTCTTCTTCAAAATCCATATGCTTGCGCAGCCACGTAAAATAACTATCAAAAATTTCCTGGTTTTCCGAACTCTGTTTTTTAAGGTCCTTCAATTCTATCTTTTTTTTATTATAGGTTTCAAGTAACGCATCATTTGCAGGGATGCCTGTACGTTTGTCTTTTCGGAGCTTGTAAGTCATTTCCAATTCCTGGACTTCCTTTTGGACCTTGAAGAAATGCTCATCAATTTTTGATTTTTTCCTGTTCCTTATTTTTCCGATGACCTCTGTCAATACATTTAAAGATGTCAAAGGTTGGGGCTTGTGTTTCAAAATCTCATCTTCACTAATCAAATCGTAAATGGTTGCAAAAACCGATTTGTACTTGGATTTGTACTTGGATTCGTTATGGGATCCATCTATGTCTTCATCAGACTGGTCTATAAGATCGTCATATCTAAGCTCTGGAGCATCCTGCAAAGCCGCATGTTGCAAAAGCAATTGCGTAGCTTCTTTTTCCATCATCTCGATAGGGATCAATTTGGTGCGGCGCACAAAAGGCAGATTGCCGGCCACATGACTGTCGTATTCCCCTTTAGTCGTGAGCACTATGCAATAAGGAAATCCACCAGGCCCAGGATCCATAAAAGTTTTCAAACTTTCAGCTACCAGTTGGTTGCTAGCATCTTTGAAAGGCGCTCCGCCTTCATCTAATATAAAAATGCATTGCCCCCTGAACCGGCCCATTTTTTTGACGACTTTGGACAGGATATCCATTTTTGCGCCTCCCCTTTTAATGGAAGCCGTATCGCCGCATATTTTGGCGATGTTCACATAAAAAACTTCCTTTTCCCTAAGTTCCGGCGGGATATCACTATCCCCTCTAGCTATCTTGACAGCAAGCCCCTTAGCCAAGGTGGTTTTTCCTTCCCCGCTATTGCCCACAATCAGGGGATGCCTTCTCACCCCTACGCTGCTGCCGTTAGCGACCAAAGTGTTCATGAGTTCTTTCATTTCTGCATCGCGGCCTACAACATCATCAATCAGGCCTTTTTTTGCTTCTGTCGTGATATTGACAAAAGGAGAACACTCCTTAGGACAGGCCCTTAACCATTTGTAATAACAAAAAAGGCCGGCGCCTAAAGCTAAAATGGCTGTGCCGACCACTATAGCTGTTATGACAATGCCTCCCAGTATACCCTCCAAAGCCGCAAGGACGGTAGTGGCTGTTCCCCATAAGGAAGTGAAAATGACTACCCTGAGATACGCCTGCGAATCATCTTCTGTTTCCTCCCCAATGCTGTCAATTTGAAAGGCTTTTAACACTGTATCCAACACATACTCCATGAGATTCTCAAAAGTCACTTTTATCGTTTGAATCAGCGTATTTTTTTCTTCTTCCGCCTTTTTAGCAATGGCATCCAGGGAAATATGGGTCTCCTGTATCGCCTCATTCAATGCACCTTTAAATCCCGGCACCTGATTCCGTATGGCCAATTCGATTTTGTTAAGAGTCAAAAGCCCGCCGATTTTTTCCACTATTTGAACGGGATCGTGTCCATCGTTGTAGCTGAAAATCCGTTTTAGAAGGGTGTCCAAAGCTTCAGAAGATATCCCGGCAAAAATCTTTGCCAAGGGGATGCGTGAGGAGGTATATTCATCCGACCTGAAAGCCTTGATGATTTCCTGTATCTCCCTTTCTTCCAGGCATTTTTTCTGTGTGATGTCATTGGCTATCTGCCTGATTTTCATTCCCAATTCGCTAGGGGGAATAAAGAAATCTTTTACAGATTCCACCATTTCCGAAGGACTCGGCAAATGAAGAAATTGAAAAAAAGGACAGGTGGAGGAAAGTTCTTCCGGACCTGCATAAAAACCTGTCCATACATTTGAACTATTGGCAATACTTACTTCTACATTATTCATTTTATCACCGCATTTAAAAAACAGATTATTTTATATTTAGAAACTGTTAATTTTTCTTAAAGATTAAGCATCTTTAAACCCATTCAATACGTAGGATTCTAATCACAAATTGAATAAATGACAAGACAATTAAAAATTATATGGATTTTCTTACTTCTTCACCACTGAGCCAGTGAGATCACAGAGAAGGTTTGAGATAGAAGAGAGAGGAATTAAACTATTAGGCGTCTAAACAATTTTACGTTAAAGTTGATCAATAGGCCTCTATCCTCCCTTATCTCAAATTTTCTCTGTGATCTCACTGGCTCAGTGGTGAAAAATGACTTATGATCGAACTCGCGTTATTATTAAAATCCAAAAGACTTTCTCGCCAAGACAACGTCAAGTACACCGTAGCAGTGGGCTGTATATTCGTTGACGACAATGAGCCCAATACGGCCGAAACCTAACGCTATGCGCCATCCTTTAATTTGATCTTTAACAACTACAAATGTGTTCTTGTTTTGAGGATTCAGAGGGAAATAACGTTTTCTAGATCTGACATATTCCATAAAAACTGAAATGACTGTATCTATCGCCCCTGAAATATCTGTTCCAGGTATATCTTCATCAGTGATAAGTTCTTGTTTAAGATATCTATTACTGACCTCTTTCTTTAACCAAACCCAATGCGGTTTCTCCAGTTTTATTTTTTCCACAAGAGCTTCCACCTTGGCATCTCCCGAATAACCTGTTATAAGATCAGTTTTAGGATATTTGATCAGATTGCCAATAGCATACAGATTATCCAGAATCACTTCTTCAACAACTCCATTTTCATTTATTATTTTGACCTTGTCTGGAATAAAAGTAAGAAAACCGTCCTCTCTTTCCAGATCACCGTAGGCCCGCCGAGGCAGACGAAGCTCTGCTCCAGCATCCACCCCACTATATTCTTTCCATTCTTGGGTTCCAAAAGCTTGGGATGGGCGTATCATTTGACGAAAGACCTCACTATCGGCCAAGGCTTTCCAGCTTTTGCACACCAAAGCCACACTGGGAAGGTCCGCCTTCAGATTCTGAAATATGATCCGAATGGCATCTATAGAAAGGGAACTTTGTTGACTTGTGGGATCTACCATAGGTTGTCCATTGATAGGATCTCTTGCTGAAATAGTATTTAAAGACATACAAACCTCAATTATTATTTTGAATAAGTTTCATATGGAGCGCATAAGGCCAAAAGTTCAGATTCCTATGGATTTCCTGGCTGGAGCAACAGCAAGAGCAGCGAAGTCGTATAAGTCATAGCAGAAGTCGACATGGAGTCCAGAAGGAAAGAAACATAAACATATTCGATATCCTTCACATGCCTCATTGACACGGATTGCTGTTCTCAAATTATTGACTGATGGATACCAAACAAAATTTTGCTCCCCTGATCTGACATATTCCATGAAGAAGCTGATGACTGAATCTATTAAACCTGAAATATTGGCTCCGGGTGTCTTTTTATTTTCTTTTTTGGCAATAAGCTCTCGCTGCTGTTCATGGGTTTTTTTTCTGCCTATAACTTCTTTCTTTATCCATACCCAATGCGGTTTTTCCTGTTTTATTTTTCCGAAAATGGGTGATCTCCAGGAACCTGGATGATACCCTGTTTTATTTCCATTTTTTGGATTTTTTACCAACTTACCAATGGCCTCCAGATTATCCAAGAGTACTTCGTTCCCATTTTCTATCTCCTTCACTTTGTCTGGAATAAAGGTAAGATAACCGTCCTCCTTTTCAAGATCGCCGTAGGCCCGTCGAGGAAGGGGCGGCTCTATTCCGGCATCCACTCCAATATATTCTTTCCATTCTTGGGTTCCAAAAGCCTGTATAGGCCTTATCATTTGCCGAAAGACCTCATTATCGGCTAAGGCTTTCCAACTTCTACACGCCAAAGCCACACTGGGAAGGTCCGCATTCAGATTTTGGAAAATGATCCGAATGGCATCTATTGGAAGGGAACTTTGTTGGCTTGTGGGATCTACCATAGGTTGTCCATTGATGGGATCTCTTCCTGAAACAGTATTTAAAAACATACAACCTCAAATATTATTTTGAATAAGTTTAATAATGTACACAATTGTTAATCCATTAATTATTTATGAACGTTGATTATATGTAAATATAAATGATTTTTATTCCTATGACGTTGCCATAGGCTTTTACAAGCCAGGCTTTCAGCCTGGTGATCAGTGACCAAGCCCGTAGCGCAAGCGAAGAGCGCGGGAACTATGGGAAAAGCATCCCCTAACAATTGAGCCCGGAGCGAAGCGAAGGGCGACTCAATCTTCTCACAAGGCTAGTCATTACCAATGGACTTCCGAGAGGAAGAAACGGCAACGTAGTCGTCAACATCGCCAACGTAGATGTAGACACGAAGGCCGGCGGGAGCAAAACCTAAACATAACTTGTGTCCTTTTGTCTGCTCGTTAACACGTATACAATTTCTCGAACCACTGCCAGGTGGATCTGAAGTAAAATTGCGCTCTTCCGATCTGACATATTCCATAAAGAGGCAGATGGCTGTGTCTATTAAACCTGAAAATTTCGCTCTAGTTACTTTTCTGGCAATAAGCTTTTCCTGTTGGAAATAGGTTCTATTACTGTCTATTACTTCTTTGCTTATCAATACCCAGTGCGGCTTTTCAAGATTTCTCTTTTCCAGGATGGGTTCTGGCCAAGCACCTGGATCATAACCAATTTTATTTCCTTTTATTGGATTTGCTACCAGTTTGCCAATAACCTCAAGGCTATCCAATGGAACTTCTTTGACCCCCTCAATGTCCATAGATGCATCGTCGAGCTTTCCATTGACGTGGGCCATCTTGACTTTTTCAGGGATAAAAGTGAGGTAATAGTTCCCCTTTTCCATATCTCCATAAGCTCTCCTTGGCAAAAGTGGTTCTTCTCCGGCATCCGCTCCAATATATTCCTTCCATTCTCTACTGCCAAAAGCTTTGGCTGGGCAAATCGTTTCGCGAAACTGTTTATTATCTACAATAGCTTTCCAGTTTTTGCATACCAAAGCCAGATTGGGAAGATCTGTTTTCACATTTTGGAAAATGATAGGCAATACATCGGTAGGAAGAGAACCCGCTATGGGATCTACCATAGATTGCACTTCGTATCGGTTTGTTCCTGAAACAGTATTTAAAGACATACAACCTCAATTTTTTTTTTGAATAAGTTTAATAATGTACACAATTGTTAATCCATTAATTATTTATGAACGTTGATTATATGTAAATATAAATGATTTTTATTCCTATGGCGTTGCCACATTCGCATCAAGCTAAGGAGGCCTGTTTAGAGACTATTTAAAAGTGGCTTAAACAAAAACCACGAAGTGGTTTTATATAGGTAGCCTGTAGTTGTTACCCCGAAGGGGTAATTACAACGGGAATGATCCAAAATAAAGCAATGGCACTCCGAATGGAGTGCCACATTTGAACGAAAGGGCGACTCAATCTTCTCACGAGGCTAGTCACTCCCAAAGGACTTCCGAGAGGGAGCAACGCCAACACTGTCGATGGCGTTGTCATCGTCATTGCCGACAATAAGGCCGGAGGAATCAAAACCAAAACCTAACCTGTATTTTATTGTCTGCTCGTTAACACGTACATATGTTTTCTGACCATTGACAGGTGGATCCCAAACAAAATTGCGCTCCCCCGATCTGACATATTCCATAAAGATGCTGATGGCTGTGTCCATTAAACCTGAAATTTTCGCTCTAGTTTCTTTTCTGGCAACAAGCTCTTGCTGTTCGACATAAGTTCTATTTCTGCCTATCACTTTTTTACTTATCAATACCCAGTGCGGCTTCTCAAGTTTTCTTTTTTCCTGGATGGGTCTTGGCCAAGAACCCCTAACATAACCAATTTTATTTCCTTTTATTGAATTTGCTACCAGTTTGCCAATAACCTCCAAGTTATCCAATGGAACTTCTTTGACCACCTCAATATCCATAGAGACATCGTCTACGTTTTCTTTCTCTTGCATTACCTTAACTGATTCAGGAATGAAAGTAAGGTAATAGTTCCCCCTTTCCATATCTCCATAGACTCGCCTTGGCAGTGGGAGTTCTTCTCCGGCATCCACTCCAATATATTCCTTCCATTCGCAGCTGCCAAAAGCTTTGGCCGGGCGTATCGCTTCGCGCAAGACCTTATCATCGGCCAAATTCCGCCAATCTTTGCAGACCAAAGCCAGCTTGTGAAGATCTGCTCTCGCATTTTGGAAAATAATGCGAGTGACATCCAATGGAAGTGGACTGGTTTTTTGACCTATGGGATCTACCATAGGCTGTCCGTTGTGAGAGTTTATTCCGTCTATTCCTTTAACAATGCTTATATTCATAAAATAACTTCTATTGTTTTATAAGATTCTTATAACAAATTACCAATCAATTAAGTATTAACTATATGAAAATACATATTATTTTTACAGGAAAATAATTTGCAAGCAAGTTTCGAAAGCAAGTTTCGAAAGAAGGTTTAATAAATATTTTTTTGACATAATCATCTATCTTATGATAATGACCTGATGTATGAAACTGCATTTTGTTAGCGCCCTTTTTCTTGTACTTCTCTTCAGCGGATGCCTTTGCCCGAACAGATTTGTCCCTGATCCCAATCCACCGGAACCCAAATGTTTCCCTGTACCGGAAAAAATCCGGGTGGCATTGGTTTTGGGAAGCGGGGGTGTCAGGGGGATGGCCCATGTCGGAGTTCTTGAAGTATTGGAAAAAGCGGGCATCCCTATAGATCTCATTGTCGGGTGCAGCGCCGGCAGCCTCGTAGGCGCATTATATGCAGACAATCCCTGCATCGAAGACGTTAAAGCATCCGTTTCCCGCTTGAAATCGTATCACCTTCTGGATTTCGATGTATTGAACTGCCGGTATGGGCTTTGCCAAGGACGTACCTTGCGAAAAGTTCTCAACGATGATCTTGAAGCAAAGACTTTCAAGGAGCTTAAAATTCCCTTGGTAGTCGTAGCCGCTGACCTGCATTCTGGCGAGCTGGTGCCTATTGCCTCCGGAGAACTCGTCAAAGCTGTTGAGGCTTCCTGTTCCATACCTTTTGTATTTGTCCCTATAGAACTGAATGGCCGTGTGCTGGTGGATGGAGGGACCATCAATCCCGTTCCGGTCATCGTCGCACGGGATTTGCATCCCGATGTTATTATTGCAGTAGACCTTTGTGAGTTATTACCTCCCACCTTTCCCAAGAACCTTTTCAACGTTTTCATGAGGAGCGTGGAAATAGTGTTCTTATGGCAAAATGAGGTGTGCACACGCCATGCAGATGTGGTCATAAGGCCAAAAATGTGCGAAGTAGGCACCTTTAATGATAAAGCCAAATACGCGCTCTATTGCGCAGGCAGACAAGCCGCAGAAGAAGCCTTGCCGCACATAAGAAAAATCCTGAAAGAATTTCCGGAACACTCCTGCCCTTCTCCAAGAAAATCCATAGCAAAACTGAACTGTTATTATCCGGATTACTGGAGCAGCAACCACTGGGTGGACCCTGCAAAATATGAACATTTGGAATATCCAGCAGATATTGCTGTGGGCAATTAAATGTGTGGGGTCGAGAAATTTTTATTACCACAGAGCACACAGAGAGCACAGAGAGGAAATTCGCTTGGCTCTGCGACATAGAATTTTCGTTTGTGCGCGAAGCGCACAAACGAAAGCCGTCATTCAAGCCCGTTCCGGGCTTGAATGATCTCTGTGTTCTCTGTGGGCTCTGTGGTAGAAATTTCTAAACTCCGAGGATTCAGGCCATTTCTAGCATAGCTTCAGCGGCTTGGGCGCATTGTTCCCTTAATTCGGGAACTGCTGTCGTTTCCAATCGTTCTCCCAATAGAATCTGCCCCACAGCAAATAAAGGGAGGGCCTCATTTCCAACTATGCGATATTCCTCATCTACCTGAATGCCCATATGAAGAGGATTCGGTACGACTATCTTGTTCCTTAAAAGATTTTGAACAAGCTCGGAAGGATGCTTTTCAATGCTCATTTCAGGGCCGGAGCCATTGATAACATAATCCCGACTTTGACACTTGCGCACCTCTAAAAAACCTAAGGCTTTGATTATCAATTTTTTTTGATTAAATATGTTGTGTCTAAATATTTTTATTTACTACTGAATAAATTTGTGTATAATGTTCTACATGTACATAAGACTAACGCATTCAAAAAAAGCTAAGCATCCAACACTCCAAGTAGTTGAGGGTGTGCGTGAGGGCAAAAAGGTAAAGCAAAAAATTATTGCTTCTCTTGGCGTAATCAAAGGTCCCCAAGATCTCGAAAAGCTTAAAAACCTTGCCGACCATCTTATTCAAAGGCTTGAAAGAGAAGGTTTGCCTTCTGATGGGAAAGTGAGCTTAAAAGATTTAATTCATAAAAAAACCTCTTATGATGGGTTTGGAAGGGCGGTTAATCAGTTAATGCAATTATCTGGACTTTCTGACGTCATTAAAGGAGCTCAAGGGAAAAACAGCTTTGATTTAGAGGAGGTTGTGAAGTTAATACTTGTTCAACGCTTTGACTCACCAAGTAGTAAATTGCGTACTTATGAAAAACAAGAAGGTCACGGTTTTCAAGGAATTGATTTACAGCATATCTATAGAGCCATGGACACTATTGAATCTTTGGAATCAGAAATTCAAAAGCAAGCCTTTAACACAGCTTGTAAGGTTTCTAGAAGACCTGTAGATTGTTTTTTCTTTGATGTTACAACACTTTATTTTGAAAGTGTCTCTCAGGATGAATTAAAGGACTTTGGATGGAGCAAAGACCAAAAATTTCATCAAGTTCAAGTCGTTCTTGCATTGGTAGTCGACTCACTGGGCATGCCACTTGCATACGAGGTCTTTAAAGGAAGTCTAGGAGAAACAAAAACTCTAGTGCCTGTTTTAGAAAATCTAAGAAGCAGATTTTCGATTGTTAATGTTACGGTAGTGTGTGATCGCGGTTTGGCGAGTAAACCAAACGTAGAGGCCTTACAGGGGGCAAAATTTCATTTCGTTATAGCTACAAAACTCCGATCTATTTCTAAGAAATTAAAAATTAATGACCTTTCAGCTTATTCGCTATTATCTAATCAAAAGGATATCCCAGAAGAAGAAAAGGTTTTGGTTCGTACAATGAAGCATCCTCAATATGACGACACGTTGCTTATTGCTACCTATAGCCCTAGTAGAGCTAGGAAAGATAAAAAAGACAGAGATCGATTGATTGAAAAATTGAAAAAAAAGCTCTCTAGTTCATCTGATGAAACCTCAATCAAAAAAGTAATCAGTAATGGTGGTTATAAAAAATTCACAACTATTAAAGAAGGATCTTTGGTTACACTTAATGAGAAAGCAATTGAAGAAGATGCTAAGTGGGATGGCTTTCATGGTATTGCTGTGTCAAACAGTGCAAAGCTTGGCATTGAAGAGGCCTTATCCAGATATCGTGATTTATGGAGGGTTGAGGAGGCATTTAGGATAGTAAAATGCACCCTAAAAACACGACCTATTTTTCACTGGGTTCCACATCGTATCAGAAGCCACATTTTACTATGTTTTATAAACCTGTTTCTTGAAAGGTTTCTGGAGTTGCTTCTTAAACAAAATGGAGTACCATTAACACCGGATAGAATACGATGTGCTTTATCCGGCGTCCACACAATCGATTTTGAAGATTCAAAATCGAGCAAAGGAGGAGCAATGTATTCAGCTCTTTCAGATGATGCTAGAAATATTTTTAACGTTTTAGGTCTTTCAACAGCTCGTTCAACATCGCTATGTTGTGTCTAAAAATTAAATCTTATATGATTGATTATTTGGCACTTGCGTTAGCAAGTGTCAAAGTCGGGAGCTCGGAAGGATGCTTTTCAATGCTCATTTCAGGGCCGGAGCCATTGATAACATAATCGGCTTTTATGGCAGCATTTCCTTTGTCTGATTGTACGACAACATTTAAATGACCTTCACACGATTCAACAGCTGTGACTTTTCCCTTTACCATTGCAAAATCCCCATTCTGCATATAGTTGTTTAGCTCGTCACCGTAAACCCAAGGCACGCGATGGCGATAATGATTCCATCTGTGCAGCAAATGGACCGCTGCCCTTTTTCTCTCTTTCCAGGAAAAGCGCCTCCACAGAGAGCCGACGATCCATCGCAATTCATCGATGACGCCTCTCCAGTTCCTACCCTCTTGTTCAGCCTTTCGTATTTCCTTCCTGACTATTTTACACAGTTCCACTATCCTCTTAGGAGGATGATGCATATCGATAAAGGGAGGATAAGCCTCGACATGCTTGGAGTGTACCTGTGAAAGTATTCCCGTGCGGTGAAATAACCGTCATGCGGCCGCAGAATCCTCTTAGAACAAAGCTCGCCATGACATCAAACATCGTCAACCCTGTTCCAATAATAACTACGTGTGTTTGCCGGTTGAAGTTCTTAAATACGTTCGAGAAAAGCTGTTCATCGGAAAAGAGGGCCCAGGCATTGGATATATAGCCTGGATGGGTGAAATGAGAAGGGACTAGATTTTTATTGGGAGGGATTCCCAAAGCCAACAGGACTTGATCGGCCTCAAGAATGGAACCATCGGAAAAAACAAGCTCAATTTCCTTTCCCCTGTTTTTCAGATCTACGACTTCTTTTGCAAGGAAGACAATGGGTATGTTTTTATTTTTGGCTTTTTGCAGGCCTTTGCTTAACAAATCTTCCAGATAGCAGCCATACAACATCCTTGGAAGATACCCTTCAGGATCGATTTTTAATGATTCAAAATAAGGGCTTTTTTTTCTCCACTCTTCTTCATTCTCTTGCAGCCATCTCAAAAAATGGGCAGGATCCCCGGCAAAAGCTCCCATTCTGTCCGCCCGGACATTCAACAAATGGCAGTAATCCTTTGTACTGTATGCCGTTCCTTTGGCCGCATGAGTCGACTTTTCTATAAGGGTAATCTGAAGGGGCTTTTGAGCCTTATGAAGGAGATTTAACGCGGCCATTGTGCCGCAAAATCCCCCTCCTATGATTGCTATATGCAAGTTTTATAAATCCCATTTCCAGTCTTTCACTTCGGGCATGTCTTCGCCATGAATACTTATATACTCTTTATGGTCGATCAGTTTGTTATGGATATCCTGTTTTATATAGGCTGCTTTAGAGCCCAATAAAGGAACACGATCAATAACATCTTCAACCAGATGATACCTGTCCACTTCATTCACGACAACCATATCGAAAGGAGTGGAAGTCGTTCCTTCCTCTTTATATCCTCGTACGTGAAGATTCATGTGCCCAGCCCTTCGATAGGTCAATCGATGAATAAGCCAGGGGTACCCATGATAGGCGAAAATGACAGGCTTGTCCTTGGTAAACAAGATATCAAATTCCTTATCTGACAATCCATGCGGGTGTTCCTCATGGGATTGGAGGGTCATTAAATCCACTACATTGATAACGCGGATTTTTAGCTCCGGCAGGTTCTTTCTCAGGATAGAAACAGCTGCCAGAGTTTCCAGGGTGGGAATATCTCCCGCACAGGCCATCACTACGTCAGGTTCATATCCTTTATCATTGCTGGCCCATTCCCATATGCCGATACCGGCTTCGCAATGTTTAATGGCAGAATTCATGTCCAGCCACTGCGGCGCCTTTTGCTTTCCGGCCACAATAATGTTGATGTAGTTTCGGCTTCTAAGGCAATGGTCCGTTACGCTTAATAATGTATTGGCATCAGGTGGAAGATACACGCGAATAACATCGGCTTTCTTATTGACGGCATGGTCGATAAACCCGGGATCCTGGTGGCTGAATCCATTGTGGTCCTGCCTCCATACATGGGACGTCAATAAGTAATTTAGGGAAGCAATAGGCCTTCTCCATGAAATATGATTGCATACTTTCAACCACTTGGCATGCTGGTTGAACATGGAATCCACAATATGAATGAAGGCTTCATAACACGAAAATAGCCCATGACGGCCTGTCAAAAGATACCCTTCCAGCCAGCCTTGGCATTGGTGCTCGCTAAGCATCTCCAGGACGCGCCCTTCCAGAGACAAGTTGTCATCTGTCGGGAGCGTTTCCGCTACCCAGCGTTTGTCGCTAACTTCATAGATTGCCTGCAGCCGGTTCGAAGCTGTTTCATCCGGCCCGAAAATCCGGAAATTTCTGCATTCCAGATTTTCTTTCATGATATCGCGAAGAAAATAGCTCATGATCTGAGTAGCTTCCGCTTCTACATGTCCGGGTTTGTTGACTTTTATGGCATATTTGCGGAAATCCGGCATCTTAAGGTCGCGCAAGAAAATGCCTCCATTGGTGTGGGGATTGGCGCTCATGCGCAAAAGGCCCGAAGGGGACAGCTCTGCATACTCCTTCTTGAATCGGCCATGAGAATCAAAGAGTTCTTCCGGTCTATAGCTCTTCAACCATTTTTCTAGCAGTTTTAAATGGCTTGGCTTTTGGGCCATGTCTGAGAATGGGACCTGATGAGAACGCCAGGAGCCCTCGCTTATTTTTCCATCGACTGTCTTAGGCCCGGTCCATCCTTTGGGGGTTTTCAAAATAATCATCGGCCAAATGGGACGTTTTTTCACGCCATTTTTACGGGCATCCTGCTGTATGGATTTTATTTCCGATATCACCTCATTCAATACTTCCGCCATTAATGGATGCATAATTTCAGGATCATCCCCTTCCACAAAGTAGGGCTTATATCCATAACCTATCATCAAGGATTCCAGCTCTTCTCTACTGATACGGGCCAAAACTGTGGGATTGGCAATCTTGTAGCCATTGAGATGCAAAATGGGCAAAACAGCTCCATCGGTGGCCGGATTTAAAAATTTGTTGGAATGCCAGCTGGTTGCCAGAGGGCCTGTTTCTGCCTCTCCATCTCCCACTACAGCTACTGCAATAAGGTCCGGATTATCAAAGACGGCTCCATAGGAATGGCTGAGAACATATCCCAGCTCGCCGCCCTCGTGAATGGAACCAGGGGTCTCAGGAGCCACATGGCTTGGGATGCCTCCAGGAAATGAAAACTGGGTAAACAGCTTTTTAAGGCCCTCTTCATCCTGGCAAATGTTTGGATAGACCTCGCTATAGGTACCTTCAAGATAGGTATTGGCCACTATCCCCGGACCCCCATGCCCTGGGCCCGTTACATAAATCATATTGAGAAGCTGTTCTTTAATAACCCGGTTCAAATGTACATAGATAAAATTCAATCCCGGAGTCGTTCCCCAGTGCCCTAGCAGACGCGGTTTGACATGTTCAATAGAAAGCGGCTTTTTGAGCAGCGGATTGTCAAAAAGATAGATCTGGCCGACAGAGAGAAAATTGGCCGCCCGCCACCACGCATCCATTTTGTGCTGAAGTTCTTTTGACAATGTTTTTTTTTCAACCGATTTGTTTTTGACAGTTTTTTTCATATACCCCCATTCCTTTTTTTTATAAGTATCAAAACGTTTATTGATAATCAAGTTATATGTTATTGACTAAATTATAACAGGTTACTATAAAAATTATACACAAAGGAGATTTTTTATGAAAGCAGCAGTTTTTACTTATCAAGACTTATTGTGTCACCTACTAGTACTTATCAAAATTCATGCCTGCGGACTCTGCGGCACAGCGGGCGGTGCTAAAACCCTGAGAAGATAAATGCAGAGACGGGGAGACGCCACGACGCAGAGGTTATAAGCCATTAACAACTCTCATCAAACCATCGATGAGTCTACCCTGTCCAAAATTGATAACCAATCCCAACTTGAATCCTGTTAATCTTAAGTAAGTCAAAACCTGTGCTTTATAGACAGCGTGTTGGTTTTCGTTCGCTTTTACCTCAATGATAACCTTATTACCGACAAGCAAATCAAGCCGCATAGGATCTTTTAGGGAATAATTTTTATAAATTACGGGAATTAGAACTTGTGATTGAACTGGAATGTTACGAAGCTGTAATTCATGATATAAGGCATGTTCATAAAGACTTTCTAAAAGACCAGGCCCACCTAAATGTTCGATGAACTTCTATAGCAGCGTCAATCACTTTTTCTGATATTAAATTCTCTATCTTCTCTGCGTCGTTGCGTCTCTCCGTCTCTGCGTGTATCATTGCATCTCCAAGCATAATTAGTTTGATAAAAGCATAGTCTACACATAGTATAAATAAAAACTCAATCCTTTTTGGCAATCCTGACTTTTTTTTCAAAAGGCAAATAACAAATGTCCCATGCCTATTCCAATGCCAGGTCTTCAATGCACAAAAGACCTCCACGCGCAAACAAAGCCTTCGGGGTCAATGCCATCGTCATAATAGCAAACGAGCTCGAGGCCAGTGCGAGCAAAACCTAAAATTAGTCGCATTCCATAAGGTTGATGAATGATACGTACCGGGTTTAAGTCTTTGTTGATTGGATCCCAAATGAAATGGCGCTCTCGAGATCTTACATATTCCATAAAAACACTGGTAACCGTATCTATCGGCCCCGAAAAATTCGTTCCAGGTATTCTTTCATTTTCTTCTTTAATAATCTTTTGCTGCTCTACAAAGGATTTATTTTTACCCATGACTTTTTTCTTTATCCAAACCCAGTGCGGTACCTCCAGTTTTCTTTTTTCCTTGAGGGTATCCTCCCAAGTATTGTCAGTATAACCCGTTTTAAGATCAGTTTTAGGGTGTTTGATCAGATTGCCAATAGCTTCCAGATTATCCAAAAGGACTTCTTCAACAACCCCATTCTCTTTGGTGATTTTGACTTTGTCTGGAATAAAGGTAAGAATACCACCCTCTCTTTCCAGATCGCCATAGGCGCGTCGCGGCAGGTGCGGTTCTGCTCCTGCATCTACCCCAATATATTTTTGCCATTCTCTAGCGCCAAAGGCCTGGACAGGGCGTATCATTTCACGAAAGACCTCGTCATCGGCCAAGGCTTTCCAATTTCTACACACCAAAGCTAGAGCAGGAAGGTCAGTTTTCCGATCCTGAAAAATGATCCGAACGACATCCATAGGGAGTTCACTAAATGGGCCTATGGAATCTACTTCCATAGGTTCTCCATTGACAGGATCTCTTCTTGAAACAATCGCAGTATTTAAAGTCATACAAACCTCCATTATTAGTGAATCAGTTTATTATTTATGAACATCGATTATATGTAAATATCAATTGATAAAATTGAAGGAAAGGTATACAAGGTAAAAAATAAACCATGGAAATTTAGATGGCCGAAGCGTATCGTTTAAGCAAAGACTTTATCTGGAGAAGGCTTCACTCCATAACAGGCCTATTCTTTACCTTATACCTAATCGAACATCTTTTGGTGAATTCGCGGGCAGCCTTCATGTGGAGTGAAAATGGCTCCGGGTTCATCGAAGCGGTCAATGCCATTCATGATCTGCCCTATCTGTTCTTTATTGAAATCATTTTGCTTGGCGTGCCTATCCTCATCCATCTTTACTGGGGAGTCATCTATATAAACACCTCCCGGCCGAATTACTATAACAACGACCCTTCAAAGCCCATCCTGAATAATAACACTTTAAACAGAGCCTATACCTGGCAAAGGCTGACCGCCTGGATTTTGCTGGTGGGAGTGATCGCCCATGTCGTCCATATGCGCATTCTGGACTACCCTGTTTCCGCCCAAATAGGCGATACAAAAAACTATATGGTCCGCGTCTCAAGGGATCCTGGTCTCGATACCTTGTCTGCCCGATTGGGCTTTCAGCTCTATGATGCCCAGGCCATCGCCCAAAAAAAAGCACAAATTTCTAAACCTTCCACCTCCAAGGAATCCGCTCTTCCCGGCCTAGTCCAACAACAACAGGAACAGCAGCGCCAATGGTTAAAAGGGCTGGAGTCCTTTCCTCTATCGGAAGGCGAGGTTATGGCTGTGACTCCGAGCTTTGGCATGGCAGAACTGCTTCTGGTCCGAGACACCTTTAAAATGCCTCTTATGATTGCTCTGTACACGATTTTTGTTCTGACGGCCTGCTATCATGGGTTTAATGGTCTATGGACATTTATGATCAAATGGGGGATCACTTTGACTGAGAAATCCCAGGCGGCCATGCGAAAAGTCTCCATAGCCCTTATGATCCTTGTGGCCTTTTGGGGCCTGTCAGCTATCTGGATTACCTATTGGATAAACCTTAAAAACTAAATACCACCATGTGCGCTGCAAAATCTGAAAAAAAAGTCATCGTCGTCGGAGGGGGCCTCGCAGGCCTGTCTGCCGCCATGAAGCTGGCGGAACAAGGATGCCATATCCAAATCGTCTCCGTAACTAGAGTAAAACGCTCCCATTCCGTCTGCGCCCAGGGGGGCATCAATGCCGCCATGAATACCATGGGAGAAAATGATTCGCCTCTGATCCATGCTTATGACACTATAAAAGGAGGAGACTTCCTCGGCGACCAGCCTCCCATCCTGGAAATGTGCCTGAGCGGCCCTTCCATCATCTATTTAATGGACCGCTTGGGATGCCCTTTCAACAGGACCCCAGAGGGAAACCTAGATTTCAGGCGATTTGGCGGAACCCTTTATAACCGCACAGCCTTCTGCGGCGCTTCCACCGGCCAGCAGCTGCTCTATGCACTGGACGAACAGGTGCGCCGTTTTGAAGCCAAAGGCCGGGTGGACAAGTTTGAAAACCACGAATTTATGCGGCTGGTCCTGGATGAAAATGGCATAGCCCGCGGCATTGTGATGATGGACCTCTTCAACCTAAAGCTGGAAGTCCTTAAAGCCGATGCCGTCGTCATCGCTACAGGAGGCTTAGGGCTTTTATTCAAAAAATCGACCAATTCCACTTTCTGCACCGGAGCTGCCAACGGCCGCCTGTACAGGCAGGGCATGAGATACGCCAATGGGGAATTCATTCAGATCCACCCCACGGCCATTCCAGGAAAAGATAAAATGAGGCTCATGTCCGAATCGGCGCGAGGGGAAGGAGGCCGTATCTGGGTATACGGAGACTCTTCAAAAACAATCACAAACCCCGAAGGAAAGGAAATCCCCTGCGGCAAAACAGGCCAGCCCTGGTATTTTTTTGAGGAGATGTACCCTGCCTTTGGAAATCTAGTACCAAGAGATATTGGGTGCAGGGAAATCCTGCGCCTCTGCGAAATGGGCCTGGGAGTGGACGGGCGAATGGAAGTTTATCTTGATGTCTCTCATCTTCCCTTAGAAAAACTGCGCAAGATAGAATCTATCCTTGAGATCTACACCAAATTTACCGGAGAGGATCCCTCCAAGGTCCCTATGAAAATCTTTCCAGCAGTCCATTATACTATGGGAGGCGGATGGGTAGACTGGCCTGCAGCAGACGACCCCGACCGATGGACACGCTATCAGGCAAATGACAAATATCCCTGGATGCTTCAATGTGGGGGAATCGGATTTCCAGTACCATGGGGCCAACCGGTTAGGCGCCAACTCCTTGCTTTCATGCATCTTCGGAGGCCTTGTCGTCGGCAATGAGATTCCCCGCTATCTGCAAAGCCTTTCGAAAAGGTATTCCGACATATCCGACAACGTCTTCAATTCAGCCCTGAAAGAAGAACAAGCCATCAAACAGGAACTGCTGTCCCGTTCCGGCACCGAAAATGTACACAGGCTGCATGACGAACTGGCTGAATATATGGTGAAGAATGTAACAGTCAAAAGGAACAATAAAGATCTTCAGATCACCCTGGATAAAATAAAAGAAATCAAAGAGAGATATAAAAACATATCACTGGACGACCGGAGTCAGTTTGCCAATCAGACCTACGCCTTTGCCCATCAGTTTTCCGCCATGATCGATCTGGCGGCCATTATTACCAAAGGAGCCTTGTTGCGAAATGAATTCCGCGGTGCCCATTACAAACCGGAATTTCCCAAGAGAGATGATGAAAACTGGTTAAAGACCACTATCGCCGCATTCGATCCGCATCAGGAGGAACCTGTGATTTCCTATTTGCCGGTGGATACCCGCTATCTCAAACCTGTTCTGCGAGACTACACGCAGGCAAAAAAAATCCAGCCGACTCTGGAAAATGTTCCGGCACATATTCCGTTGCCCATATAATTAGGAGGCTTATGGAGAACCCCACATCCTATATACTAAAGATCTATCGAGGAAATCCCGGAAAACAATACTGGGAAGAATTTGAATTGCCCTATGACCCTGCCGACAATGTCATTTCCGGCTTATTGGAAATCCAGAAAAATCCTATTAACAGGCAGGGGAAAAAAGTGGAGCCGGTCGTTTGGGAACAGGGATGCCTGGAAGAGGTGTGCGGTTCCTGCTCAATGCTTATCAACGGCAAACCCAGGCAATCCTGTACTGCCTTGGTCCGGCATCTTATCAAAGATACAGGCAGCAACGTCATCACTTTAGCTCCCTTCACCAAGTTTCCCCTTGTTCGCGACCTGATAATCGACAGAGGCAAAATGTTCGACAACCTGAAAAAAGTGCATGCCTGGATTGAAGTAGATGGCTATTTTGACCGGGGCCCGGGCCCAAAAATGAGCCAGCAGGTGCAGGAAATGCGCTATTCCCTCTCCACCTGCATGACCTGCGGCTGCTGTGTAGAAGCCTGCCCTCAAATAAACAACCAATCGGACTTTATTAGGCCCGCAGATCATCTCCCAGGTCCGGCTGTTCAATTCACATCCCACAGGCAAAATGCAGCGCACGGAACGGTTGCATCCCCTCATGGAAAAGGGGGGGATAAGCGAATGCGGGAACGCCCAAAATTGTGGAAGAGTGTGTCCTAAAAAAATCCCCTTGCACGACTCTATAGCCGCAATGCAGCGCGAGGTCACTTTGCAAACTTTCAGGGATATTTTTAGCTTGCCCGATCGCGACTAATAGCATAACATTAAAAGGCTAAGGGACCAAAGGGACTTAAGGGACTTAAGGGACATAAGGGACGTAAAGGACCAAAAGGACATAAAGCCTTCAATGAGTGAAAATTCAGTCACCTATTTCCTCCTCTGTGCTCTCTGTGTGCTCTGTGGTTTACCCTAATAACAGAACTGTCTGACATGACTTCTTTTTTTAAAACCTTTCTAATTTTGTCCACTATCCTCTTGATCAAGGCTGCTGTCTTTGTATGGCTGATCTCCCAAAATTATATCGGTTTAGGGCCCGATGAAGCCCAATATTGGACATGGAGCCAGCATCCGGATTGGGGATATTATAGCAAACCTCCCGGAATAGCCTGGCAGATCGCCTTGACGACCTTCTTTTTTGGAAATACGGAACTTGGAGCGCGCTTCGGAGCTGTTATAATAGGGACCGCCTTGCCTTTGGCTGTTTTTTCGCTGGCAAAGGCTTGTGGATCAACCCCCAAAACCGCCTTTTATTCGGCCATTTCCATAGCCATTGTCCCTCTAGGGCTTATGTCATGCCTTCTAAGCATTACAGATGGGGGCCTGGTTTTATTCTGGACGTTAGGCTGCGTTGTCATAGCCCTTGCCTTGACAAATAATCAACCGCCTCACTATTATCTTTTGGGTTTGGCCATTTTCGGAGGAGCCCTGTACAAGTGGCCCATCTATTATTTATGGGTCCCTGTCTTTATTTTAGCTAGGTTTCTCCCTCATTTTAGGACCAGGCACCTCGCTGCCGGCCTGCTCCTTTCCACATTAGGTTTGATACCCAGCCTTATATGGAATTGGAATCGAGGATGGGTTACCTTCAAGCATGTAGCTGGCAATATTACCGGAGCAGAAAATACCCACGCAGGTTATCAAGGCAATTTTTTGGCGTTTATCGGAGAGCAGTCCCTGCTTCTATCCCCCATTCTTTTTGTAGTGCTTCTTTGCGCTTTGGTTTATGGGGTCCGCCATCTTAAATCCGTGCCATTGCCTCTGGCATTTTGCGGAGGATCCTCCCTTCTATTTCTTGCCGCTTATTCCACCGCAGCCCTTTTCAAGAAAATGCAGGGAAACTGGTGCGATTTTATTTACCCTGCAGCTGCGGTATTTCTCTGCTGGTATGCCATTGAAAAAACCCGTCATGGGAAGGCCTGGATCCAAGTCGGATGGGTTGTTTCTCTGCTCCTTTCGGGTTTTGTTTTCAGTCTCCCCTATATTCAATCCCATGCCCTCCTTTCCTCTCTTGCGATTCCCTTTAAGGTCAACCCCTTTAAACATAACCTGGGCTGGGACAGGCTGTCTGAAATACTTGTAGAGGCCGGTTATGATCCGGAGTCACAGTTTTTGTTTTCAGACAGGTATCAAACCAGCAGCTTATTGAGCTTTTACGGTCCAAGGCAAAAACCGGCCTACTTTTTCAACCTGCAACAGATTCGCCTCAATCAATTTTCCTTTTGGCCGGGCATGGCTCAGGAGCAGAAAGGCAAAACCGGCTATTTTTTCGTTATAGAAAATTCCCCGCATATGGAGAACAAATTTCAGGAATATAAAAAAACCTATCCTGAACTATTGAAAAGGTATTTTAAGGAAGTCCGCTTTGTAGGGCAATACCCCCTCTTTTCTTCCGATCATAAAATCGTAAAAGCAGCACAAATTTACCAGTGTGTGGACTATAATGGAGAGGAGCCGCCCAATTCACATATTTATTAACCGGGTGCAAATTTATATTACCACAGAGCACACAGAGAGCACAGAGAGGAGTTCGCTTGCCTCTGCGACATAAAATTTTCGTTTGTGCGCGAAGCGCAAAACGAAAGCCGTCATTCAAGCCCGTTCCGGGCTTGAATGATCTCTGTGATCTCTGTGTGCTCTGTGGTAATAGAAATTTCTCAACCCTGCACTAACTTTAGAAGGTGTTTTTATGGACCCTATAAATATTACTCTTTCAAGTTACTGCAAAACGCTTCGTGATTTCGATAAGACAAAAAACTATAATGATCAGGAGGTTTATGCAGCATGTGTGAAATCAGCCATGAATTTGCTGGGTTATTGTAAATTGGCGATGCATCTTTCCCTTCATGAGTGCAAGCATATCCGTGAATCCATACAACATATTGACAACTGCCCTCACGGCGATTATATGGTGCATCTTGCCCGCAAGATCCAGCGTCTGATCACCCCGCCTGAAGCCGGTCCCTGGCCAACGGTCCTTCCAAAGCCTTTTATTTCAAATTCCATTCCCAGACCCCCTAAAAATGAACCTCTAGATATACAACTGGATCTGGAGAGGTTGTCGGCTGTCATTTCATTCCTGAAAAAATACCGCTATCTTCTGGATCCTTCCTATAAAAAAGATGCTTTGGACTCCATCAAGTTAAAGATCATTCGCAGTTTGTTTCATCACACTTCCCCTTTTTATTGGAATTTTTCAGTCGGTCTATTCGAAAGCCTGCCAAATAAAGACCCCTTGATTACCGCCTTTTTTTTCCAAAAACAGAACTATCCTCTTTATGAAAAACCTCAAGCCATCTCGAAAAAAACGCTAAAAGATATCAAGGCTATTCGCCTAAGCCTTATCAAGGAGCTGTTTTCCATTCTTCCCAAAAATGAAGAATGCATAGGCATCATCGGAGCTGGCCCAGCAGGCATTTTAAGAGCCCTAACAGGTTCTTTAATGGGATATAAGGTGCTTCTTCTGGAAAAAAGACCGCATCACCTTCATCGGAACAACGAAAGGAACAATACACTCGTACTGGGGCATGAGGAGACTGCCGATCTGGAAATCCTATCCTGTTTGGGAATTTGGGACAGGCTTATCGAAAGCGATGCCTTGACACCGGTCAGCGGTTATCAGTTGTTTTCAACGGGCTACTATTTAGCGATATCTGATCTAGAAAAGAAATCTCTGGAAGTCCTGGAAGAGCTCTTTCCCGAAACCCTTCATCCGGATGTCCTTGAATTCCATCTGCAATCTTTGCCCCATCAACAGCTGCAGGTGGGTTTCAATGGCCAGTTCAAAGCCATAGATGCCTTGGTCATCTGTGATGGAGCCCATTCCTCCACCTTAAACAACCTTCGGATCAAGAGAATAAAATATACCCAAAACGCACACGCTTTAACGGCTTTTTTCGAAAGAAAGATCCCCTCAATACCCTTGCAAAATTCCCCCTGTTCTGAAGCAGATAAACAACAGACCACGCGCAAATATGGGGTCCTTCTCCGTCATAAACTGGATTACCTTGGCTCCGCTCTGACAGAAGAACAAAAGAATACGATTGATGCAAAACCGGAAGCCGCCCGTCAAGATAGCATCAATAACATGGCCAAGAACATTTACACTCAAATCTTGAAGGTGATCTATGCAGAAGAGCTCCCTCCGGAAGAGGTTTCGCCTCTTTCAGCCGCCTTGATTTCGTTGAAAATGAAGCAAACGGCCACCTCTCTATTCTATCATGAAAATGTCCCCATTTTAATAAGAGGGGATGCCTATGGAACGGTCCATCCTGCTTCGGGATATGGCGCCAAAACGGCTATCGAAAGCCTTCAAGCAGATAGCTTTTTCTTTGCCTATTTTAGGAAGGGCCTGCAAAACGAAGAAATAAATCATAATTTTGCGTCTTGGGCGGAACTGTTTCTTCTTAAGGCCCAACAAAAATCCTTCTTTAGACAAGCCGGGACTAGCACTCACTTTGATAAACCCCCTTTCTTTCTCACCCTTGCTGAAAAAAGAAATCTCCTAGATGCAAAAGAAAAAGATCATTTGCTTTCTTTAATTGTCAAAAGAAAATACGAGATGGACCTAAAGGATGATATACCCTTATTGCTGGCATTAAAAAAGAAAATCATTGTGAATTATTGGTCCCGCTTTGGAAATACCGGTCCTCTATTTGATGAGAAGCAAGAACCTTCCCCATGGTTGTGGGAACAATCTAAACAATGGGTCTCCTGGTTCAAGCAAACCTATGCTTTTGAAGTGATCAGCACCCATAATTTTTCAAGACTGTTTGACTCTGACGCCAAAAAATCGGACAACAGATTAAGAAGTTACGCCACCACCCTTTTCGCGCTGTCCATGCCTGAGGAAAAAGGAAAAATGGATATGGCGAGCTTGCTTGGAACGTTAGGATGGATCGATTATGCTTTGGACATCATACCCAAATCGGACTGCGTCCTATTATAAATTAACTTTGCATTTAAAGACATATAAAGCAATTTTTATGTTTAAAGTTAAGGATATTTAACATTATAATGGGATTGTTGGTAAAAAAACTGCAGAAAGGGGATGGAAAACGTCCTATCAACTAGGTTTATATACGTGGGTCCGCTTCCGAGAGATGACGTCCAAAAGAGGAGCATCATAGTCCCGCGTCGTGGTCCCCTTCAATCAATTATCGTTGATGCGACTCCTGTTTTCCAAGTGTCCCTTTCAGCAGTAAAAAATCCAATCGAGCTATCTTCATTATAACAAAACGGATTTATTTTAACTATTTTATACTCGAAATGTCAATAAGAAATGGAATAGATTGTATTGTTTTGGCTGATATGCTATGATTACACTCGTATTTTTATGAGCCATCAATATGCAAGCTATAGCTGATACATTCAACAACTTTTCCTTTTCCCAAGCCTGGGATTCTACGGTATCGAAAGTTTTTTCAAAAGAGACCTTAGATAAAATTTCTTACGTCGCCGATCACGTATTTGTTCAGCTGGGAGTGGCTTTGGCTGTCAACTTGGCTTTTGATTTTGCTTTCGGGATTCTGATTTTGCCCATCAGCGCCCATCTGCTCACTCTCGCATGCGCCGCTTCTCTGGTCGTAGTCATCGCTATCAAAATAAGCAAATACATATATGAACATTGCTGGAATAATTCTACAGATTCTCCGGCTGTGGACAGTTTTCCCTCCAAACTGCCCGATGCTATTGGAAAAGGGGTCGCCCAATTCTCTCTGGTAAACACCCTTATGCTGAAAGCCTCTACATTTATTCACGAATGCGGACATGCCGCAGCGGCCGTCACTTGTTTTGTTAAAGCCAGTCCAAAAATAATCGTTCATTGGGCATCCGGCCTCACAGAATACAATATTTCGTATGGATTGACCCGATTTGGAAGCCTTCTAGGAGAAGAAATGGCCCGGGTATTTGTTACTGCAGCAGGCCTAGTAGCTCCAGCCCTGTTTGCTTTGGCAGAATTCTGCGTGGCCTTTGGCCTGCATCAAAATCTTCCCTGGTTGAGCGACGTCTTGAACTACCATGGGCTCAGTCAGCTGCTGAATTTGGGGTTGTACGGAATCTCTGCTTTAGCCAGTTCGAAGATGGCACTGGCCCACGATTTTATCTATATGTGGACTTTCGCTGAAATACACCCCCTGGTCCTTACCACTCTCTTGGTAGGAATTCCCCTGTGCGCCTTTTTGATTTTTAAATATTTTGAATATCGCAATATTACAAATATGGTACAGTGAAATCAGAGGAGTTCATTATGTTTGCAGGTACTGTTTTGTCTCTTATTATAAGTTTCTTCTTTTTTTATTTTCACCCGGCTGCCCTCAGTGAAAACAGCTGGAATCAATTGGCCTATCTGATTGTCGGATTATCCTCCCTCTTCCTCTTGATTTTCACCTTTGTGCATTGCTCCACGTGGTCGCCCCTTCAAAATGCGGAAAAGAACTTTACTCCTCATGTTTTGGAATTGTTTCATGCCGACCGCGCCATCACACTGATCTCGTTATTTCTGGAAATTGTGCCTCTCCTTACTTTTTTTATTGCATTTGTACTGATCGGTTTGAATATATCTTATAAATTGTATCTTCTTGCAGCCTGGGTAGTTCTTTTCGGCATCACCATTGACCTGACCCGAGCCTTCATCAGGCGCATACAAAAGTATTTGAATCCGTATAGTGTCATAGAGATCATGGCCTCCGCGGCACGAGCTTCCATTCGAGATGAAAAAGAGCTGGTGATGTGCGACTGGATGGACGGCCTGGCAGAAATCGCCTCAAAAGGCATACAGCGAAGCAACGCATCCCTTGCCTGTCAGTCAGTGCAACAGCTGCAATCGATTTCGAAAAACTATTTGGAATCCTCAAAAAGCATTAGCCATTATGAAAAAGAAGCCGCTGTACCGGCTGGAACAATGGATAAGGTCAGCTATATTCTGTTCTATCTATATCAACGAATGGAAATTATCAATGAAAATGCTGTAGACCACCGCCTGGAGTCTGTCTGTACAGAAGTGATCTCTAGCCTGGCCAAAATAGCTGTCTATACTGCCAAATTTGATATCAGCCTTACGTCTTATCCCGTTTATTCTCTAGGCAAATGCGCCCTGCATTGCCAGCAGCATCGTATGCCTGAGGTAGGGATAAAGGCCATTTTAAGCCTGCTGGAAGTGGCCAAGACAATCATACAAGAGATCGACTTGACGTATCAGGTAATAAAGGATCCCTTTTTCAGCTTGATCACCCAAATGCATGAAATGTCCAAAGAAGCCTTCAAACAGGACAAGGAAGTCCAGATCGCCCTTTTGATACAGCCCTTTAAGCTGTTAAAAGAGCTGTTCGCATCCGAAAAAATCGCACAGCATCCCGACACCCCTGAAATTGTATCCAAAATAGATAATGTCCTGGCCGAGTTTTCCGCCCTCGAAATGGTATTGAGGACCCTTCCTCCCATTCCGCAAATTCCGGAAGATCAGGTGCCTCCGGGAGCTACACAACTTGTATAATGCCAGCAACTCCCGCTAAAAACGTGCCCGTGCCCGATTCCAATCACATAATTTCAGATCGATTTATTGTAACTCTTGCATTTTTTCGGGCACCGGCACGGGCACGTTTTTTATTTCTACCACAGAGCACACAGAGAGCACAGAGAGTAAATTCGCTTGGCTCTGCGACATAGAATTTTCGTTTGTGCGCGAAGCGCACAAACGAAAGCCGTCATTCAAGCCCGTTCCGGGCTTGAATGATCTCCGTGTTCTCTGTGTGCTCTGTGGTAATAAAAATTTTCGGGCACGGGCACATGCATGATTTTTTTTAGCGGGAAGTTTTGTTGCTATCCCAATATCTGGCATTGAGTCCCAAGCCATCTTCGATATTCAGAAGGCGGTTATACTTGGCTACCCTGTCCATTCGGGAGAGAGATCCGGTTTTGATCTGGCCAGTATTAGCAGCCACACACAAGTCTGCAATGAAACTGTCTTCCGTTTCCCCTGAACGATGTGACACAACTGTAGTGTAAGCATGCGTTTGGGCCAATCGAATAGTTTCCAGCGTTTCAGTCAAGGTACCTATCTGATTGAGCTTAATCAGAATGGAATTGGCCACCCCTTTTTCAAACCCTTTTTGTAAAAACCTGGGATTAGTGACAAAGATGTCATCTCCCACTATCTGAATTTTTTTTCCGAGTTTTTCTGTCAAAATCTGCCATCCTTCCCAGTCATTTTCAGCTAATCCATCTTCAATAGAATCGATGGGATATTTTTTACAGAGTTCTTCCAGATAACTGACCTGTTCCGCAGAAGTGCGTTCGGCATAGTTCTTGTTAGCCTTCTTCTTTTTTTTCTCAATATACCTCTTGGCAGCCTTGTCATAAAATTCGTTAGCAGCACAATCCAAGGCCAGGCTGATATCGCGCAAAGGCTTAAATCCTGCCCTTTCTATGGCGCTTAAAATGATTTCAATAGCCTTTTCATTCGATTCCAGATTTGGAGCAAATCCCCCCTCATCTCCTACAGCCGTCACATGCCCTTCCTTTTTCAATATGCCTTTAAGAGTATGGAACACTTCTGCTCCCCAGCGTAATGCTTCCTTAAAAGAGGGCGCTCCGCGCGGACGGATCATGAATTCTTGAAAATCGAGAGAATTGTCTGCATGGGCCCCTCCATTGATGATATTCATCATAGGACAGGGAAGAATATAGCTATGGCAGCCGCCGATGTAGCGATAGAGAGGCAGCTTGGCGGTCAGGGCCCCAGCCCGGGCCAATGCCAGAGAACATCCCAGGATAGCGTTGGCTCCAAAATGAGACTTGTTTTCCGTGCCATCATTCTCGATCATGATGCGGTCCAGCCTTTCCTGATCAAACACGTGTTCCCCAATCAACAGCGGAGCTAAATGATTGTTGACATGTTCCACTGCGGCAAGGACTCCCTTTCCACTATAACGGCTTGGGTCGGCATCCCGCAGCTCTAAGGCTTCGTGCTCTCCCGTTGACGCACCCGAGGGCACGGAAGCCTTGGCTGCAATCTCCTTATCGGTAGTTATCATCACCTCAATAGTAGGATTCCCTCGAGAATCCAAAATTTCCATAGCTTTAACTGATCTTATATAAGACATATTTATTCCTTTGGGTTATTAATTATAAAGTACATCTCTAATCATAAATATCTTCCTCCAAAAATAAAAGAAAATTCGCACGATTTGAAAATGAGTTGAAAGATCAATATCAATGCCTTATAGTAGAAAAAATTTGCAAAGTTAAGGCTTCTGCATAAATGAAATTAAAAAATATCCTTCGCGTCTTTGCGTCTCTGCGTTGAATTTCTAGCAATATTGTCACTAGTCAATAATACCCCCAGAAATTCAACGCAGAGACGCAAAGACGCGAAGACGCAAAGAGGTTTGCTAGTACGCTTCATGTTAAACAGATCATCCATAAGCGGTGAGATTCTTTTTTGGTCTTATGCCATCCTGGTTTTCACGGGCCTGATTGTACCCTCTGACGGACAGCACGGGTTCCTTTCTATAAAAAGCATGGCCTATCTTTTGGTCTGCGGATCGTTTGCACTCTATTTTTTTGTCGAGGGCAAGCTTAGGATAAAACAAATTAAAATCCTGTTATTTTTTCTTTGCGCCGTGCTCTTTTTATTGACATGGCTTTGGATTGGAATCTGGCATGAAAATTCGCTGGGGCCTTCTCAAATAGATCAATTAAAACTATTCGTAATCACACTCTCCTTTCCTTTGATGACCTTATGCATGATCAAAGAACATCTCCTTTCAATTCCACAATTTTTGAAGATAGTGCTGGCAGCTAATACCTGCTACATTTCTGCCAAAATGATCCTTGTAGTCCTGCATCTGTTGCAGTGGATCGATATCTGGCATATCTTACATACCTTGGGTTTTCGGTTCGTGCGCATGTCCATTGCGGGAAATATAGAACGTGTGCAAACGTCTTCCGACGTTGTAACCCCATTTCTGGTATTTTTTCTTTTGGAATCCAAATCCTTCGGCTTAAACCTGTCTAAAGGATTCAAAGCCTTTTACCTGATCCTTGCCCTCGCTTCATGCTTTTTGAGCTTCTCCCGCTATTTGATATTTATCTATTGTTGCAGTGTCCTTCTCTATCTAATGCATCAGAAATTGAGCCGGATCATTAAATCGATAGCTGGCATTTCCCTGTTTCTCATCGTTTCTTATCTTGTTGTGGGAACGGATACTGTAGATGATATGATAAAAAGGCGTCTCGCAAGCGTAGAAAATTATAATTCCGATCTGGTCCGGGGCCAACAGATGGACTCTCTTTTAAAAGAATATGAAAAAGCCTCCTTCTTTGGAAAGGGACTCGGGGGGTATGCTTCGGACTATATCCGGGATCCCTTACTGTTGCATCACTACGAAGTGCAATGGTTTGCATTTTTAATGCAATTCGGTTTTATGGGAATTCTAGGGATTCTAATCTCTTTGGGGTTGATAGCCTACCGGTTTTTCCTTCCTCCTTTCACGTTGCAGAAATACTCGTTTTTTTTCTTGTTTTTGTTGTGGCTGCTTTCAGGGTTTACCAATCCCTTTCTGATTTCATTAGCGAGCGGTATTGTCTATACCCTATTCTATGTCTCCGGCCTCTCGCTTTCCCAAGTAGGATCATATTTTTATATTTACCACAGAGAACACAGAGAGCACAGAGAGGGCTGAATCCTTTTGAGGATTTCGACCCCATATGTCACACCCCAGAGTGCGGCAAAACCCATAAAAAAAGGTCTATTTTTTTTCCAAGGAACAAAATTCATTTTCCAAGCGCCGTTTCCAAAGGCCTAGTATTCAATTCCCAAAGGACTTCCGCGCAAGGGCAAGGCCGACGTCATCGAGGGCATCGTCAAGGCGAGGGTGGACAAGAAGGCCGGAAGGCGTGAAACCTAAACAGAGTTGCTCTCCTTGAGCCTGCTCATTCACGCGTACCCAATTATATTCCATTTTAGCCCAATCCCATATAAAATTGCGCTCTCTAGATCTGACATATTCCATAAACATGCTGATGGCTGTGTCCATTAATCCTGAAATATTCGTGCCTGGTATGTTTTTATTTTCCTTTTTGGCAAGCTTTTGCTGATCTTCGTAGTTTTTATTTCTGCCTACGATTTCTTTGCTTATCAATATCCAATGCGGCTTCTCTGGATTTCTTTTTTCCTGAAGAGCTTCTTTCCACGAATTTCCATAATAACCAATTTTATTTCCTTTGGTTGGATTTGCAGCCAGTTTGCCAATAACCTCCAGGCTGTCCAATGGAACTTCTTTGACCACCTCAATATCCATAGAGGCATCGTCGACCTTTCCATTCTCTTGCATTACCTTGACTGTTTTAGGGATGAAAGTAAGGTAGTGGTTCCCCTTTTCCATATCTCCATAGGCTCGCCTTGGCAATGGAAGTTCTTCTCCGGCATCCACTCCAATATATTCTTTCCATTCGCGGCTGCCAAAAGCTTTGGCCGGGCGTATCGTTTCGCGAAACTGTTTATTATCTACAATAGTTTTCCAGTTTCTGCAAACCAAAGCCAGATTAGGAAGATCTGTTTTCACATTTTGGAAAATGATAGGCAATACATCAGTAGGAAGAGAACTCACTATGGGATCTACCATAGATTGCACTTCGTATTGGTTTGCTCCTGCAACATTAGTATTATTAATTTGCATAAATAACTCCTATTGTTTTATAAGATTCTTATAGAAAATTCAATTACCAATCAATTAAGTATTTACAAATACATATTATTTGTACAGGAAAATAATTTGTATGTAATAATTGGTATGGTAGTAAAAAAGGTACGTCCTTAAAAAGTTATGGCAAGGCAAAGCATGAATCTTTTGTATAGTTAGCTAGCGTTACACAAAAATCCCAAAGGACTTCCGCGCAAGGGCAACGCCAACGAAAGTGCCGGCATAGGCATAGAAATTGCCGACATGAAGGCCGGAAGACGCGAAACCGAAACCGATTTGCATTCCTCGAGTCAGCTCATTCACACATATCCAATTATGTTCATTTTTAGCCGAATCCAATATAAAATTGCGCTCTCCAGATCTGACATATTCCATAAAGATGCTGATGGCTGTATCCATTAATCCTGAAATGTTCGTGCCTGGTATAAGTATATTTTTATTTTCCTTCTTGGCAAGCTTTTGCTGATATTCATAGGCTCTATTTCGGCCTATGATTTCTTTGCTTATTAACACCCAATGTGGCTTCTCAAGATTTCTTTTTTCTTGAAGAGCTTCGTTCCAAGAATTTGCATAATAACCAATTTTATTTCCTTTGGTTGGATTTGCTACCAGTTTGCCAATAACCTCCAGGCTATCCAATGGAACTTCTTTGACCACATCAATATCCATAGAGGTATCGTCGACCTTTTTATTCTCCTGCATTACCTTGACTGATTTAGGGATGAAAGTAAGGTAGTAGTTCCCTTTTTCCATATCTCTGTAGACTCGCCTTGGCAGTGGGAGTTCTTCTCCGGCATCCACTCCAATATATTCTTTCCATTCGCAGCTGCCAAAAGCTTTTGCTGGGCGTATCGTTTTACGCAAGACCTTATCATCGGCCAAATTCCGCCACTCTTTACAAACCAAAGCCAGCTTGTGAAGATCCGCTTTCGCATTTTGGAAGATAATGCGAGTGACATCCAATGGAAGTGGACTTGTCTTTTGACCTATGGGATCTACCATAGATTGCACTTCGTATTGGTTTGTTCCTGCAACATTAGTATTATTAATTTGCATAAAATAACTCCATTTTGTTTTAATAAGATTTACAGAAAATCCAATTATCTTTATCTATCGGTTAAGTATTTATAAATGTTCATTTTTTGTAAACGAAAATAATTTGTATTACGATGTGAGACTTTCTTGCACATCGCGTTAATTATTATTCGCCATGCGTTTCCACACATCGAATTACATGGAGTTTTGCAAGCGACTCAAAAAGCTATTGAAATCGAGGCCTGTTTTACGGCTTAACTCATGGGCATTTTCATTTATTATATTTAACGACATAGTATGGGATAGGGAATGGGCAAAAGCATAAAGAATGAGATTTAGGGATTCCTCCACGGTAAGGATCTTATAGGAGGAAGCAAAGGCCTCTGTCAGATAGCGCATAGAATTTTCCATAACATCTTGTTGAGTAGACCTCCATAAATTCCATACCAGAACCCCTTCAGGAGTCAGCTTTTTCCGGCATAAGATAAAAAAATCGGGGGAGGCAATGACGGACGACATCCCTTTTTCATCATAAATATCCACAAAAACATAATCGTACACGTTAGTATCATCCCCTCTTAAAAACTGCAGGGCATCCTCTTGATGAATGATCATGCGGGGATCTTCGGGAATTTTGAAAAACCGGTGGCCGACTTCAATAACCAGGGGGCTGAGCTCAATAGAATGGACTTCACAAGAAAAATACTTCCATAGAAATTTCTGTTTGGCTCCGGCGCCCAATCCTAAAAATAGGACTTTTTTGGGAGCGGGATTGTAAGCTAATGCAAGCAACATCACCTGATTGTATTCCATTTCGATCTTAAACGGATCGTCAATGTACATGGAACTTTGAGAGACAGATGTACCAAAATGGAGCAGGCGCAAGGGTGGGTCATCTATTACTTCAACAGAAGTATAGGGATCGCGTCCCCGAAAGATGCATTGGCTCATTGGGGTACTCTCGGATCGATGCGTTGAGCAAGGAGCTTCAGATCCTCTGGGCTGGCCTTATTTTCCATCAGAGCTACAAATGCGGAGCCTACAACAAATCCGTCGGCGTACTTGAGGGCTGCATAGGCATTATCGCGATCTGCAATGCCGAAACCTGCTGCCACAGGCAGACTGGATTGTTGACGGATCCGGGAAATGTGGAACTGAAAGTCTTCAGGCAAAGCCTTTCGCATACCCGTCGTACCCTTTTGGCAGGCATAATAGAGAAAGCCTTCTGACATTGCCCCAATCTTTTTAAGACGCCCCTCATCTGTTGACGGAGACACCAAAAATACCGGCTGAAGCCCTGCATTTTTCAAGGCATCATAATACCCATTAGGCAATCCTTGTTCTTCTGGAGGAGGTAAATCCACCGTCAAAATGGCATCGAAACCTGCCGATTTAAGTTCGAATAAATACTCATTACCCCTTTTCAGAAGGGGATTGCAGTAGCTGAACAAAAGCAATGGAACCTGTGACTTCTGCCTTATGCGGCGTGCGATTTCCAAAATGGTGGAGGAAGTGGTCCCTCCTTTCAAAGACCTTGCAGAAGCTCTCTGAATGACCGGACCATCAGCCACGGGATCTGAAAAAGGGAATCCGATTTCAAGAATATCCACTCCTCCTGCTACCAGCTCCAGGCAGCACTCTACACAATAATCCACTCCTCCATCTCCTGCGACAACAAATCCCAGAAAAGGGTGTTTCTGCTTAAATATTTCGTCAATGGAACTCATGATCTTCCTCTTTATTAGGGCATTAAATTAGCAATGATATACCACTGAGCCAGTGAGATCACTGAGAAGGTTGAGATAGGGAGGGTTGAGCTGATTTTCTCATGCTTTAGGGCATTCCTAAACTCATCCTGTCTCTTTTGCATATGATTTACTCTCAATTATCTCATATTTTCTCACTGATCTCACTGGCTCAGTGGTAAATCGTTAAAAACTTGCACTTTTTTTAATATGATCCAGGTCTTTTTCTCCCCTTCCCGACAGGTTGACAATGACAATAGCCTGTTTATCCAGCGAGGAAGCCACACGGACCAGATATCCCAAGGCATGGCTGGATTCCAGGGCAGGGATGATCCCCTCCGATCTTGTCAACAGATGAAAAGCCTCCAAAGCCTCTGAATCACTGGCTGATGCATATTCAGCCCGGCCCGACTCATATAAAATCGCATGGTCCGGGCCGACAGAAGGATAATCCAATCCTGCAGAAATGGAATGCGTGGGAAGGATTTGTCCTTCTCCATCCTGCAAGAGGTAGGTATAGCATCCGTGGAGTACACCTGGACTGCCTCCGGAAAAGCGGGCGGCATGCTGTCCGGGCGCACTGCCCTTCCCCCCAGCTTCTACACCCACAAGCCTGACTTTATCATCAGAAATGAAGTGATGAAAGAAACCGATGGCATTGGAGCCTCCTCCTACACAGGCGATCAAAAGGTCCGGAGAACGATCAGTAAATTTTTTGAGCTGTTCTTTGGCTTCCAGGCTGATCACCGATTGAAAAGTCCGTACCATTTCAGGATAGGGATAAGGTCCTAGGGCTGATCCCAGGCAATAATGGGAAGATTCATAGCTGGCCGACCAGTCGCGGAGGGCTTCATTAATGGCATCTTTCAGGGTAGCAGATCCCTGAGTCACCTGAATGACCTCAGCGCCTAAAAGGTGCATTTTATCCACATTGGGCTTTTGCCTTTCGATATCTTTTTTTCCCATATAGACAATGCAAGGAAGCCCTAGGCGTGCGCATGCAGTCGCTGTAGCTATGCCATGCTGGCCGGCACCCGTCTCGGCGATAATGCGTTTTTTACCCAGCGTCTTTGCCATAAGGCATTGACCTAATGCATTATTGATTTTATGAGCTCCAGTATGCAGCAAGTCTTCCCTCTTTAAGAATATGCGGGGGCCATTGATAGCTTGGGCAAAATTATTTATTTCCGTCAATGGAGTCGGCCTTCCTGCATAATGGCTCAGTAAAAAATCCAGTTCATTGTTAAATTCCCTATTTTGAGACAGAAACTTCCAGTGTTCGGCCAACATCTGGACGGGTGTCATCAATATTTCCGGCATAAATTGTCCGCCAAAGGCATAAGCAGGCTTCATGATTTTTCTCCTAAAGTAGTTTTGGCTGCCGTAATGAACGCTGCTACCAGAGCAGGATCTTTTCGCAAACTGTTATTAAACTCCACTCCGCTGGATACATCTACACCATATGGCTTGAGTAAGGTGATAGCGTCTTTAATATTGTCCGGAGTCAGCCCTCCGGCCAGGATCCAATTCTTTCGGGCCGGGGGTGAAAATTGGGCCCAATCAAATGGAATGCCCATGCCCCCCTTCCTACCATCGTAGAGAGATATTATAGATGGCGGCAATTTAATCGTATCGGAAACGGCCCCATGAGCTTCCACGGGAATGGCATAGATAATGGAATACAGAGATTGTATTATAGGGACAGCCGCCCTTGAAATTTCCCCATGAAGTTGCACATCATTTATTCCAGCACGTTCGCAAAAGGAAAGGATTTGTGTGGCTGACTCCTCGACAAAGACTCCGACGGGGATGGCTCCAGCATTCTTGGATGCATGCACAATCTCTTTTGCCAAGGATACTGAAACTTTTCTTTTCGAGCGTTCAGAAAACAGGATGCCAATATAGTCAGCTCCAGCCAGAGCAGCATGCGCCGCATCTTCTGGATGGGTTATTCCACAAATTTTAACTATCATGTAATTCCCCCCTCATCAGCTCGATCAACCGGACGGGATCCTCTGACCGGACCAAAGCCTCTCCCACCAAAATGGCATCAAACCCCAATTCCCGCATACGTTTGGCCTCTTCAATACTCCGTATTCCCGATTCTGCTACTGTAATGACACTGGAAGGGATCAAAGGAAATAATTTTTCAGAGAGTTTCAAATCGATTTCAAATGTCTGGAGATTGCGGTGATTGATGCCGATAACAGGTGCTTCAGCTTCCAGGGCTAGGTCAAGATCTGCCCGATCATGGACCTCTGTCAACGTCTCCAAACCTAAATGCTCAGCTTCCTTGATGAGTCTTTTTAATTCTTTCCCGACAGCACTTACAATCAATAAGACGGCTTGCGCACCCGAAGCAACTGCTTCTGCCAGTTGGAGGGGATGTAGAATAAAATCCTTTCTTAACAAAGGTACAAGGCAGCGGTCCTTATTTAGAGAATGGGCTACTTGCTTCAAATCATTTAAGCTTCCGCCAAAGCTTTCGGAATCCGTCAGAATAGAAATGGCAGAGGCACCTCCCTGACAATATCTTAGCGCTAACTCGACGGGATCTTGAATCGGCCGGAGGCTTCCGGCGGTAGGAGAGCGTCTTTTAATCTCCGCTATGACTGACAAATGGTCGGTTCTTAAGGCATCAGAAAAATGGGTAGAAGGGGGGCGGTTATCACTTAAAATGAGGTTCAAGGGATGTTTTGGATCTGCCCTGGTCTCTTCCAAAAGCCGTTCGATTTCCCTTTTTTTGAACTGTAAAATTTTATCGAGATGATTGGATAGCTTCATATGGCCCTCCTTCTTTGAATTGTTTCGATACAGATTCCCATTTATTCAGTACCTCCAGGGCCTTTCCAGCCTTCTGGACTTGCCTTGCCATATGGATACCTTCGGTCAAATTCGGCGCCTGGCCAAAAATCCAAAGGGCTGCTCCGGCATTGAATATAAGGGCGTCGGCTATAGCCCCAGGTTCTCCTGCAAAGGCTTTTCTAAGGAGCGAGGCATTGAGATGGGGAGACCCCCCTTGCAGATCCGCAAGAGAGCAGGGAGAAAAGCCTAACGAAACAGGATCCAATTCCAAGCGGTCAATCCGCCCTTCTTTAATGTCATACGCTGCCATTTTTCCCAATGAAGTCAATTCATCCAGACCGCATCCATGGAACAGAAGTGTCCGGCGGGTATATCCAAGCTGCAAGATCACCTGGCCCATCAAAGGCATTAAGGATTCGTGGGCCACTCCGATCAAAGCATATTCCGCCTTTGCAGGATGGAGCAACGGGCCTAAAATATTAAATACTGTGGGAAACCCAAGTCCCTTTCGGATAGGAGCCACCTTTTTCAGGGAGGGATGATACTGAGGCGCGAACAGGAAGGCTATTCCTGTCTCTTCCAGGATTCGGGACAATTGGCAGGGCGAGGCCTGAATGTCGATATTAAAGGCTTCCAGTACATCTGCCGACCCGCTGCGACCGGAAGCAGAACGGTTCCCATGTTTGGCAATGGGAATGCCGCAGGCGGCTGCCAAAACTGCCGATCCGGTTGAAATATTGACCGTATGGGCCATGTCTCCTCCCGTGCCGACAATATCTAGTGTAGGAAAAGGAAACTTGACGGAAACGGATTTCTTCTGCAAAGCTTCGACCATCCCTGCCACCTCTTCCGCAGTTTCCCCGCGATATTTCAACAGCGAAAGAAAGGCTGCTGTCTGATGAGGTTCTGCCTCTTCCAAGATAATAGTCATTGCCGATTCGGCTTCCGACCGGGTCAACGCTGATTTGGCCAACAAGAGCTGTAGATAGGGCTTTAACATGCATTCTCTCCTGTTTTACGTGCGTTGCAATAATCGACAAAATTTTTAATGATTTTAGGCCCCTCTGAGGTCATCACAGATTCGGGATGGAACTGAAGACCAAAAATCGGCCGGGTCTGATGCGAAAGGGCCATAATGCATCCATCGGGATCTTCAGCATCGACTCTCAGCTCATCAGGGAGTCCTTCCCTTTCAACGATAAGGGAGTGATATCTCCCTGCCGTAAAGGAAAGAGAGACTCCTCGAAATAGATCGCTATCATTATGAAATATCAGGCTGTCTTTTCCATGCAAGATTCTTGTTGCCCTGGCGACTTTGCCTCCAAAGGCAATGCCTATAGCCTGATGCCCCAAGCATACACCAAAAATAGGGATCTTATGACCCAGTTTTTGGATGGCTTCAATACAGATTCCTGCATCCTCCGGACGGCCTGGCCCGGGTGAAAGCACAATGCCCTTAAGGTCCATTTTTTCAATTTCCTCAATAGAAATACGGTCATTTCTTTCTATCCTGATCTGCTCTTGGAGTACAGCAAACGCCTGAAAAAGATTGTAGGTAAAGCTGTCATAATTGTCGATCAATAGGATCATTCCATACCTCCTTCTGCAAGCTCCAAGGCAGCAATAACACCCCTGGCTTTATGTTCAGTCTCTTCAAATTCTTTTTCCGCTTCTGAATCCAAGACTATACCGGCTCCCACGCGAATTTCCGCCTTCCCCTTTCGAATTAACGCTGTGCGAATGGCGATGCAACTGAGCAGATCTCCCTTTTCGTCGAGATACACAATAGCCCCCCCATATACTTCCCGTCGCGAACATTCCAATGTGTCAATGATCTCCATGGCACGGATTTTAGGCGCACCGGACAAGGTGCCTGCAGGAAATGAGGCCTTAAATGCATCCAAAGAATGAAGAGCAGGCGCCAGCTGTCCGGTAATGCGGGATACAAGGTGATTCACGTGTGAATACGATTTGACAGTTTTATATTCCGCTACCTGAACTGTTCCCGGCAGAGATAAAATACCTACATCATTTCTGGCCAAATCTACCAGCATCACATGTTCGGCGCTTTCTTTGGCGCTCTCCAAAAGCTCGGAAGTGCATTGGTCTCTGGCGCAGGTCCCAGCTATGGGCATGGATTCAATCATTCCACCTTGGACCGAAAGCATAAGCTCCGGAGAGGCCCCCACAATGGCAAACTCTTCTTCCTCAAAAAGGAACTGGTAAGGCGAGGGCGATGTCTGGCAAAGGGCCCTATAGATTTCAAATGGGCTTGCGTGAATTTCAGCTTGCAAAGTCCTCGATAGGACCACCTGAAAGATATCTCCGGCTTTTATATATTCCTTTGCCTGCTCCACCCTGTCCATGTATTCCTTTTTTGATAGATCTGAATGAAGGACCATTGGTTTTGGAGATTTAAACGCCCTCAAGCTAACAGGGGCCAAGCAACATTTAAGAATCGTATCCAGGCTTTCCTGAGGCCCTTCATGCTGACAGTATATTTTCTGTTTATCCTGTTCAAATATAAGCACTGTCCGATAAAGATGGAAGAAAAAATCGGGAAATCCTTTACATGAATGGCTTTCCGGAATGCTCTCTTTCAGCCTTATGGCATTATAATCAATGCAACCAAATGCCTTGCGATCACTAGAAAATTCTTTTAAAGCTTCGTACGGATCTCCGATAAAACTCTGCTTTTTGCCCTTCTTTTCGATCTCAATCTCCCGGCCTCTGGACCGAAAGGTTCCGATGGGATCTATGCCTATCAACGCTATTTTTTCGTTGGTAAATTCGAGAAGGCACGACCCATGCCCTCTCAAAGCAGCATAAGCCACTAGAGGCGTCAGACTTTTGTTACAGGATATTTCTTGCTGTATCATTTTTATTTCCCTTTTATCAATATCATAATGTAATGTTACAGCATTACACAATTACTGTCAACAGAAAAGGGGAAAAGGGACGAAAGGTAAGGGACATAAGGGACCTAAGGGACCTAAGGGACCTAAGGGACATAAGGGACATAAGGGACATAGGTGACAACTTGATGTCCCTTTCGTCCCTTATGTCCCTTTCGTCCCTTATGTCCCTTATCAATTGCTAAAAAGCCCTTCTTGCAACAACAAAAGCTATATAGCCGCATGGACTAACTGAGATTTGCAAAACCACCAGGCCGGTTTTACCGTAATATACACTTGTAGCATATTCTCCTGATTTATCCTGAACTCGCACCCATGCTGTGTGGCTATCACACGGATCCCAGGGTAATAGGCAAACTCCTCGTCTGACACGTTCCATAAATAGGCTGACAACTGTATCTATCAGCCTGGACATCTCTGCTCCTGGAGCTGTTGTATTTTCTTCCCTGGCAAGGTTTAGCTGTTCATCATAGCTTTCTCTTTGGCCTTTCAATTTCGTATTTATCCATACCCAGTGCGGTTCCTCCACTTTTCTCTTTTCCAGGATAGCATCTAGCGAAGGATGTTCTTGATGGGATAAGGGATCACTATACCCTGTTTTAAATCCTTTTATTGGGTTCTTCACAAGTTCTCCAATAACATTTAGGTTATCAAACAGAATTTCTTCAGTCTCTCCAGTGGGTCTCGTCACCCTAACTTTTCCGGGAATATAGGTAAGCATTCCCCCCTCCTTTTCCAGATCGCCATAGGCACGTCTTGGAAGGCGTGGTTCTTTTCCGGCATCCACTCCAATATACTCCTGCCATTCTTGGGTGCCAAAGGCTTGAAAAGGGCATATCATCTTACGGAATTCCTCATCATCGGTTAGGGTTTTCCAGTCTTTACAGACCAAAGCCACAGTAGGAAGATCCTTCTTAAGATTCTGGAAAATGAGATATGCTATCTCTGCAGGCAGCGAGTTTTCTTGTCCTGCGGAGTCCAGAAAAGGCAATAGAGTGACGGGATGTACCCCTCTCTGCTGATAATCCCTTGTGGTGTATAAAGACATAAGCAATCCTGATTTTTAATTTATAATGATAATCCAGTTTAACAGATGGGCCTGCCCAATCGCCAGACTTTTTTCCTTTCCTATTATTTCTTTTTTGATTAGACTTTTCCATTATGAAGTCTGGGGGTTAGTATGAATAAAAAATATTTATATTCTATTGCTTTATTGCTGGCAGTTTTTACGTTGTCAGGTACAGTTGAAGGAGCTTATATCTTAAAACGGGGAAAATTCTACGATGCGAAACTCGTTGCTACCCTGCCTGTTCAGGAACACTTTGATCTGGGAATGCAAGCTTATGAAGCATCGGATTGGGTGGAAGCCTCCAAGCAGTTTAGAATTGTCACCGGAAATTTTCCCAATTCCAGCTGTGCTCAAAATGCCTTTTTTTATTTGGGGGTAGCTGAATATGAATTACAAGAATATGATTTTGCCAACGAGGCTTTTTCCCACTATCTAAACTCACAGAATAATCCTAAACATTTTCAGGAAACTATTGAATACAAGTTCGACATTGCAGATAAGTTAGCCAGTGGATGCAGAAGGCATTTATTGGGCACTCGCAGCCTCCCCAAATGGGCAACAGGCCGAACCCTGGCTTTGAAGATCTATGATGAGGTCATTGCTTCCCTCTCGAGCCACGATATGGCTGCGCAAGCCCTATACTCCAAAGGATGCCTTCATTGGAAAATGAAAATGTACCGGCCGGCTATTGAAGATTATCAGCTTCTGGTCCGGCGCTTTCCTAAACATGAACTGGTTCCTGATGCCTATGTGAACATTTCCAGCATTTACGTCCAATTAAGCACCTATGAATTGCAAAATCCCGATATCCTGACTTTTGCCGAAATGAATCTAAAGAAATTTGCTCAGGCTTTTCCTCGTGAAGAAAGAATTGCTGATGTGGAACAGGATTTGGAAGACATAAAGGAAATCTATGCCGAAGGGCTCTATGAATTGGGAAGATTTTATGAGCGCACACGCCATCCTCAGGCTGCTTTGATTTGCTATCAGAATACAGTCCTCAACTTTCCAGAAACGGATTGCGCTGAAGCAGCCAGACAAAGAATTCAAATTCTGGACCCTGAGTGCGAATGAAAAAAATTCCCGTAGGTGTTCTAGGCGCCACCGGAATGGTAGGCCAAAAATTCGTCGAGTTTCTTTCAGACCACCCCTGGTTTGAGATTGCAGCTCTTGGCGCGTCGGATCGTTCCGTGGGCAAGCGCTACGGAGATGCCATCCAATGGTCCTTGCCAATTGCCTTGCCAAAATCAATAGCCGATATGCCTGTAGTAGCTTGCTGCCCCCCATTGCCTTGTAAGACAGTCTTTTCAGGATTGGATTCCAGCGTAGCCGGTGAAATCGAAACAGATTTTGCAAAATCCGGCGCTAAGGTCATTTCAAATTCCGGCAACCATCGCATGGATCCCGACGTCCCTCTTTTAATCCCTGAAGTCAATGCCGATCACCTAAACATCATTCCCTATCAGAATTATGGCCAGGGAGCCATCATAACAAATCCCAACTGCTCCGTCATAGGGATCGCCATGGCATTAAAACCTTTGCTTGACAGGTGGGGAATAGAAGCTGTTCACGTGGTCACTCTGCAGGCTGTATCGGGTGCAGGGTATCCGGGAGTTGCAAGTATGGATATCCTGGACAATGTCATCCCCCATATAGCAGGCGAAGAAGCTAAAGTGGAAAGGGAGCCGTTAAAAATATTGGGCTCCTTGCATGGAAAAGAAATCATTCCCTATCCCATTCAGTTAAGCGCCCAGTGCACTCGTGTCGCGGTAGCGGATGGTCATTTGGCTTGCCTGTCGGTAAAGCTTAAGAACAAAGCCAAAGCCGATGAGATCATTGCCGCCTGGAGGGAGTTTGAAGGCGAACCTCAAAAATTGATGTTGCCTAGGGCTCCCAAGCATCCCCTGGTTTATCTGGAAGATGAAAAACATCCCCAACCCAGACTCCACCGCTCACTTGAGGGGGGTATGGCTGTATCGGTGGGCCGTCTGCGCAAATGCCCCCTCTTGGACTGGAAATTCGTCATCCTTTCACACAACACCATCAGGGGAGCCGCCGGATGCGCCATTCTCAATGCCGAGTTGATGGCAAAAAAAGGCCTTTTGGAATAGATGTAGGCTTTTTTCTCACAGCTTTGGCATTCGGAGAGATAATTAGGCTGTTCCATGGATTGAGCTGGCTGCCAGCATTAGTATCGGAGGTCGCACGCCGCATATTGGTCACGATTTCGGTTGTACTGGCATATTTGCGAATTCCGGGAATAAAATGAAGATCGCAATCAATGGCTGTCCAAACATAGGTATGTGACAGATAATCTATGATTTTTTTAAGTCCTTTACGTGAAATGATCATGGAGTAGGTCCCATATCGGCCGTTAACTGTGGTCATTTCATCCCCTATGGGTATTCTTGCAGCATAATATTCCGGGGGAAGGATCTTCTGGTCCGGCCGGCCGGGCTCGTTCAAGCGATATTGGAAAAAGGAATTAAATGGATCTCTCGAACTGACATCTGTATAGAAAACGTCCCAGTCAGGATCAATTTCAAAAAGACGTTTGAGTTTTACAGGTATTTGATGGATATCCCCGGTAAATTCCAAATCATCTTCGCACACCCAAATAATGTCGAAGCCACGGTCCCAGGCATCTTTATACACAGAAAAATGACTTAAGAAGCATCCATAAGCGCCGCCTGGTATGCGGACATGATAAGGGCCCGCCAGCTCCTTTTTGGCGTCTTCCGAGAGCTTCCACCCCTCAACTCCGCTAACGCGATTGGGATGAATTCCTTTTTCTGCAAAAAGCGTTTTCATCCGTTCCCATTTTTCCGGCCTTTTATCCAGATTGATCACATAGATGCAATCTATCATATCCACTTCAGATGGAGCCAAATCAATGGTAATGGGCTTTAAATATTTAAGAGTGGGGGTCGTTTCTTTTTGCAGATAGTCCGCATGAAGCGGGAAAAATATGGCAGCAAAAAATAAAACAAAGCCGAAACAATGCCTGAAATTGTGTTTCATAAGAACCTATCAATCCCTATTGTTAAAATATGGCATAATACCGTGTCTTTTCATACCAGGCAATAATTTTTTTATTTTTTCGTATTTACATATATATTAACATATAATATAATGAGATAAAAGAATAAGTAAGACATGATTCAGTCATTTGCTGATGAGGCTACAGAAGATATTTATAATGGGATAGAATCAAAACAAGCAAGAAAACGACTAAATCCAGTTTTTTATCCAATTGCCTCTAGAAAGTTAGATATGCTGGACACCGCTGTAGATTTAGAAGACCTTAAAATACCACCTGCAAATAGACTGGAAGCCTTAAAGGGAAAGCTCAAAGGAAAATACAGTATTCGTATCAATGATAGATATCGCATAATATTTAGTTGGAGCAATAGAGGACCAGAACAGGTTGAAATTATAGATTATCATTAAATAAACGTTAAATAATATAATTCACTTACATTTGGAGGTAATATGATTCCAAAAAATAGACCGCCTACCCATCCAGGCGAAATTTTGTTAGAAGAATTTCTTAAACCGCTTCACCTTTCTCAAGAACAATTTGCAGCTTACCTTGGTGGTTCATGGACACAGCCTAAAGTAAGTGAGATTGTCAATAAGAAGCGTAGAATAACAGAAGCCATAGCTTTGGATTTTTCAGATGCCTTTGGCACTTCCGCTGAATTTTGGCTAAATCTTCAAAGCCGTTACGATCTATGGATGGCTATGCAAAAGCACCAAACAATACCCAGAATTCCCGAGCTCAAAGTCATGGGTTTATAGTCTTTGTTTTAGCCGCTCTCTTATTTTCAGCGCCTTTATAAAATCTTAACAGTAATTTAGCATAATTCATTTTGCTCTTGGCAATTGGCTATTTTCACAATTTCGTCATGCGCCCGGATATCAAGGTAAATCAGGGTAAATCAGGGCGGGACGCCCTGATTTACCTTAAGAATAGAATGGCGCCTATGACGAAATTGTGAAAGTAGCCCCATTTTTTCTATAAACAAAAGGAGTGTTCTAATGAATATTTTGCCAAATGAAATTGTAACTATGATTTTTAATAATCTTCCGTTGCAAGATCTTATTAACGTGAGTGAAAGCTGTTCTCAATGGAAAAAGATATCTTCTGACAAAGTTCTTTGGGAAAAATTTTATCATATCGTCCAGCCAATGTTTATTGACCCAAATCATAAAGAATATGTAAAAGAAACCGTCAAAAACGCTTTCCATCAGATTAAAAAATTAAAACCAGAAGACACATTACATGGCCATTTAACGTTGTCCAAACTAGGATTCCGTTCACTCGAAGAGACAAAAACAAAGGCTTCGAATTGTACATTTACCGACGATTACGCAAAGGATGGCTTCTATTATTCTTTAGCTTTTGAATATCTCAAACGAAATCCATTAGAACTCAACGATATCATTTTAAAAATGTCTCCACGTGCATGCAGAGGCGTAGTTGCATTCTATCTCTGTAAACATTACTTAAAAAGTTTAGATTTTACAAACTATATTCGAGTAATGAAATATATTAATTTTGATCAATTAGAATGGCAAAAAGCACTATTTTTGTTAGTAGATACTTGTTATAAAACAAATCAGCATAATATAGCCATACAATCTTTTCAACAATATCAATTTGTAGAGTCTATTCTTTTTGATTTATCAGGAAGTATTAGAGTATTTACAAATGACTTGATGGAAGCAGGAGAACATGAAACCTCGACTTTATTGCGTTCCCAATTTTCTTTTGCATTTGATCCAAAATATGATAAATCAGAAATTGAATATTATATTTGTACAGATCAAATAAAAAGAGCAGAGAAAGCTGCCCTTGAAATACATGATTTGTGGCACAGATTCCGTATATATCAACAAATAAGCAGAGCCTACGAGCTTAACGATAATCCTGAAGATGCGATACGTATCGAATCTTTGGGTGCGAAGGCAATAGATGATCATTTGAAAAGTGCTAAATAAAAACAGTAAAAGTTCATAATCGCATCAAAATTATTTTGTAGTTCAATATCAGGAGCCGGTTCTTGTATCTGGAGCCGGTTCTTGCATAGAACATAACTTATTCATTAAAAAATCTGATTTATCAGCAATCAATTATGGAGTTTAATATGTCTTTAAATACAGCTATCGTGTTAGCAAGAGATCCCATCAATGGACAGCTTATGGTGGATCCCCTTGGTCAAAATAGTTCCCTGCCCATAGATGTAGTACCCATCATATTCCAAAATCTGAAGGCGGACCTTACCTCCGTGGCTTTAGTCTGCAAAAAATGGAAAGCTATGGCCGATGATAAGCTGGTTCGTGAAAAGATACGGCCTGTCCAAGCTTTTGGCGTCCAAGAATGGAAAGATTACATCGGTGTGGATGCCGGAGAAGAACCACTGCTGCCAAGACGCGCTTATGAAACTCTGGAAAAAGAGGGAGGCATGCTTACTTTCATTCCCCAAACAGTTAAAGTGACCAAACAAAATGGTGTTGTTGAAGTAGTGACACTCAATACTCTGGAGGCTATTGGGAATCTAGTAGAAAATCCCAAAAAAGGACATAAAACAAGTTATTCTGTAGTATCCTTGATAAATCTCCAAGAAAAAAGAAAAACTGAAAATCCACACTGGGTATGGATAAAAAAAGATGTTTATGGAAAAGGAGCATGGTCTACAGTGCACCATGAAATTGCAAAACAGATGAAAGTAAGCGTTGCAGGGTTAATAGATACAGTTATCAGCGTATTTATGGATTATATCAGATTTGGAGAGCGAAATTTCCTTTGGGATTCAAGCAATGTACTTGTCAATGACTTTCAAAAAATAGGCTTACAATTTACTCCTTCAGGCTTTGATATCTCCCTCCACAAAGGTTATGTCCCTCGCCCTTTTGTTCCAGCGCGGAAGTCGTAAGTTAAAGATGCTTTATGAGATATTTGCCTAAAGAAATGGACGAAGCATCTTTTCTATAAATTATATTTAAGTATGCAGAAATGATGTATTTACACATAATCGTTATTATCGGTTATATTTTTGAACATTTATAAAAAGAATAAGGGAGTTTAATATGTCTTTAAATACAGCGATCGTTTTAGCAAGAGATCCCATCAATGGACAGCTTATGGTGAATCCCCTGGGTCAAAATAGTCCCCTACCCTTGGATGTAGTACCCATCATATTCCAAAATCTGAAGGCGGACCTTACCTCGGTGGCTTTAGTCTGCAAAAAGTGGAAAGCCATAGCCGATGACAAAGTAGTTCGTGAAAAGATACGCCCTGCCCAAGCCTTTGGCGTCCAAGAATGGAAAGATTTCATCGGTGTGGATGCCGGAGAAGAACCACCACTGCCAAGACGCGCTTATGAAACACTGGAAAAAGAGGGAGGGCTGCTTACTTTCATTCCTCAAATAGTTAAAGTAACCAAAGAAAATGGTGTTGTTGAAATAGTGACAATCGATAGTCTGGCGGCTATTGGCAATCTAGTAGAAAATCCAAAAAAAGGACATAACGCAGGATATGAAATAAAATCTTCTTGGCATGATATCATCCAAAAAAAAAGAAAACCTGAAAATCCTCACTGGGTATGGATAAAAAAAGATGCTTATGGAAGAGGTAAATTGTTTAATGAACAGGCAGAGCTGGCAAAACGGATGAAAGTCAGCGTTTCAGGGTTAATAGATACAGTTATCACCGTATTTATGGATTATATCAGATCTGGAGAACGCAATTTTTTTTGGGATTCATACAACGAAAAGTGGACCAATGTACGTGTCAATGACGGAACAACATGCTTACGTTTTTTTCCTCCAAAGCTCCAAGTCTTCCAAGACTTAGGCCATGGCGTGGAGTACATTGCCTTTGCCCCTGCGAGAAAGTCGTAAATTTAAGATGCAATACATTGGATCAAAAATATATGCTGGATAATCTGGATGCTATGGCAATCTCAGAAAAGGTCGATTACAACTCCCCGAGCTTTAAGCTTATCGACCGCCTCTGTCAGTATATCTCGCGAAAGCTGCAAGTTTTCAAGGGCTTGAAGCTTTCTCAGCGCCTCTATCAGTTTATCTCCCGAAAGCTGCCAGCATCCTGCAAGATTCAATCTTTGAAGGTCTTGAAGCTTTCCCAGCGCCTCTATCAGTTTATCTCCCGAAAGCTGCCAGCATCCTGCAAGAATCAAGCTTTGAAGGGCTGTAAGCTTGCCCAGCGCCTCTGCCAGTTTATCTCCCGTAAGCTGATCACACCATGCAAGATTTAAGCTTTGAAGGGCTGTAAGCTTGCCCAGCACCCCTGCCAATTTATTTTCCGAAAGCTGCGTGCACCGTGCAAGAATTATACTTTTAAGGGTTGTAAGCTTGCAGAGCACCTCTGCCAGTTGATCTTCCGAAATATGGTTGCATCCTGCAATATCCAAGCTTTGAAGGGCTGTAAGCTTACCCAGGGCCTCTACTAGTTTATCTGCAGAAAGTTGCCCGCAATCAAACTCCAAGCTTTGAAGAGCTGTGAGCTGGCCCAATGTCTCTGCCAGTTTATCTCCCGAAAGTTGCCTGCACCCTACAAGATTCAAGCTTCGAAGGGCTGTAAGCTTACCCAGCGCCACTGCCAGTTTATCTCCCGAAAGCTGCCCGCACCTTTCCAGATTTAAGCTTTGAAGAGCTTGAAGCTTGCCCAGCGCCTCTGTCAGTTTATCTCCAGAAAGCTGCAAGCATCCTGCAATATCCAAGCATTGAAGGGCTTGAAGCTTCTCAAATGGAACCTCTTTAAGTTTGTCTGAATATTGTAAAAAAATCGTATGAAGATGAGGGCAGTTTTCAATTATTTTTTTTAAATCTTCATCAGTTATTTCATGAAAATTGGATAAATTTGCACTTTGCAGCTTATTCTTAATAATGTAATTGATAGCTTCAGAATCAGTTTTACATCCAACTTTAGATAGCGATAGTTTCTCTTCATTTATTTTTCGAAAAACATAGGCCTCTATTTCTGTCATCCACATTTTTGAAGTTCTTTCGATAGATTTAAGGTATCTAATATCCCGTGCCGAATTGTTTGGATTCAGATTACCTAAAATTATTGAAAATACATCGGATGGGATGTCTTCTTGTAAATAATTATTTTTTTCGGCTGATAACAGTCCTAAGGCAATTCCCATAATATCAAAGGACAATTTATGTGCTTGAGGAGTATCAATTTCTTTGTTTATCTTATTACTTAAAGCCAACAGATTTGCTTGTAGATCTTTTGCTTCTGAAGTATTTGTTTGCTGAAGAATCCTTCTTAAATTTTTATCAATAAAATTATTTAATTCGAATGTTCTTGTTCGATCAAAATTCTCATCTTTCAAATATCCTTCAATTGTATTATTGATATTGTTAATTGAAATTTTATTCATAAACACCTTGTGACATTGTACATTTAACAGAAACCATATCATCATTTACAATTAATAAAAAGCAATATTTGAGAGTCCGAAGTACGTCCTTAAAAAGTCATGGCAGCACATGACTTTTTATGAGAAAGCAGCCAGGGCGTCCCGCCCTGGTAAAGGCCGAGACGGCCTGGTTACCTTTTCATGCTTCGCCTTGCCATAACTTTTTAAGGACGTACGAAGCGAAGCGAGGACATCTGGAGAGAGTGGAACGACAACTATTTTATTTTAATATACAGAAATGATGTACATATACATAATAGTTATCATTGGTTATATTTTAACATTTAAAAAAGAATAACGGAGTTAAATATGTCTTTAAATACAGCTATCGTTTTAGCAAAAGATCCCGTCAATGGACAGCTTATGGTGGATCCCCTTGGTCAAAATAGTCCCCTACCTATTGATGTAGTGCCCATCATATTCCAAAATCTGAAGACGGACCTTCCCTCCGTGGCTTTAGTCTGCAAAAAATGGAAAACGATGGCCGATGACAAGCTAGTTCGTGAAAAGATACGCCCTGCCCAAGCCTTTGGCGTACAGGAATGGAATGATTACATCGGTGTGGATGCCGGAAAAGAACCGCCGCTGCCAAGACGCGCTTATGAAACACTAGAAAAAGAGGGAGGCCTGCTTACTTTCATTCCACAAACAGTTAAAGTGACCAAAGAAAATGGCATTGTTGAAATAGTGACACTGGATAATCTGGAGGCTATTGGCAATCTAGTAGAAAATCCAAAAAAAGGACATAGCACAAGATATTCTATAGTATCCTGGAAAAAAGCCTTCGAAGAAAAAACAAAACCTGAAAATCCCCATTGGGTTTGGATAAAAAAAGATGTTTGTGGAAGAGGTAAATGGTATGATACACAGCAGGAAATTGCAAAACAGATGAAAGTGAGTGTTTCTGGGTTAATTGATACAGTCATCAGCGTATTTATGGAATATATCAGATCTGGAGAGCGCAATTTTATTTGGGATCCAGTCAACTTCAAGTGGACCAATGCACGTGTCAATGACATAATTGATGGATTTAGATGGATAAGCTTAAGTTTTACTCCTACAGGCCTCCGTGTCATTCACGACAGAGGCGATGGCGGCGACTACGTTGGCTTTGCCCCCGCGCGGAAGTCGTAAATTTTAGATGCAATACATTTTAGATGCAATACATTTGATCAAAAATGTATAATGACATTGTGTTTAGCAGGATAGAATATGCCAGAAATAAGTCGATTTTTAGGAATTGTAATATACATTCGCTATAATGAGCACAATCCACCTCACTTTCATGCTGAATATGGAAATCATAATGCTGTTTTTTCAATTAAGGACTTGAAAATTACAAAAGGTAAATTGCCTAAACGTGTACATTCTTTAGTTCTTGAATGGGCTGACGCTCATCGTGATGAACTCATGGAAGACTGGTATCTTGCACAAGGAAAAGCTCCCTTGAAAAAAATTAAAGGATTGGTTTGATATGATATATTTAGTAAGAAAAATTAACTATATTGATGGTTACAAAATATGTCTTACTTTTAATAACAGAAAAACAAAAATTGTTGATCTTGAACCTTATCTTGATAAGGGGGTTTTTTTACCTTTAAGAGATCCAGAATATTTTAAATTGGTAAATGTCATCGGAAACACACTTGTTTGGCCTAATGAGGCAGATTTCTGTCCCGATGTCCTATATGAAATTGGAAAGGATGAAGAAAAAATTGCAAAAAAATCGACTATTATAAAACAAAGGCGAGCATCGACCTTACGAAGAAGAAAAGCCAATACTCCAAGTTCACGATAATATTTTTATGGATCTATTGATAGATTCTTCCCATTTTAAAAATAATTGGGATTCTATTGAGGATATGTACTGGCAATAGTACAGGCCATTAGGCACAGACTCCAGCTCCCGTTCCATATCTTTGAGGTGTTCCTCTTCTTCCAAAACAATGGACTTGACCCGGATGGGTGAATCCAGTTCGCGTAAAATCCTTTCGTAGAGGGGATATAATATGGAGGCTCGCACCTCTATGGCATAGGTGACGGCGAGATACGCAATCTTTCTGATCTCGCTTTTGGATAATTGGAACTTTTCTTTCAAAAAACGGCACGCTGCCAGATCCAAAGCTTCCAGATAGTGCCAGGAGGCCATACCTCCTAATATTTTGTCCAACCGATACGAATCAAAATTTTCATCTGTAATCTTTTTAATCTGCTGCTTTAGATAATACGCATGCCGGAATTCTTCAGCGGCATGTTTCAACATTTCCTCCTTTACCAGTGTAGGATGTTCACAGCGGGAAATTTTCCTGGCCCCGCAATTTTCCATGCAGGAAAGGGTATTGATCCATCGTGCATGCAATTGAGGAGAGGAAATAATCATCTTCAATGCTGTTTCTATAGAATTCGTTATGATCATGCAAGGTTCTCCAAAGTATATAATATAGCCTGATATATAGCTTCCAGGTCATGGGACTGGATGCAATAGGGAGGGAGCACGTACACCACATTTCCCAGAGGCCTTAATAAGATCTTCTGTGAAATAAAGTAGCGGTACAGTTTGTCCCGCAATGTATGAAAATAAGAGGTATGGCCTTCAGACTGGTATTCCACAGCCAAAATGGTTCCTAGCACCTCGCATCGCCTGATTTTAGGATGATTTTTCAATCTTTTCCGGAATTGCAAATGGGATGCATTTATAAAGCTGCGTTGGGCAGTGCAAGCCGGTTTTTCCAAAAGATCGAGAGAAGCCAGAGCGGCAGCGCAAGCCATAGGATTGGCAGTATAGCTATGGCCATGAAGCAACGCTTTCGATCTGTCTCCCGATAAAAAAGCCTCGAATATCCTATTATGGCAGGCCACAGCCCCCAAGGGAAGAAAGCCTCCAGTAATGCCCTTTGAAAGGCAAATGATATCGGGTGTATTTTCAAGCCTTTCAGAGGCAAACAAAGGGCCTGTCCGGCCAAAACCGGCCATGATTTCATCGGCTATGGTAATGACTTCATATTCTTTGCATATCCCAATTAAAGAATCCAGCCCTTCTGCAGAATGCATTTTCATTCCGGCGGTACCCTGAATCAGGGGTTCAAAAATAAAACAGGCACATTCTCCAGACCGAAGGATTTTTTTTAACTGCTCTTTGGATTCCTCCTCTTGACCTATTTGAGGGGGATCCATTTGAACAGATTCAAACAGGTAGGGCCAAAAAGGGCGGTTGAGATCATTCGCTCCGGCAGCTGATAGGGCTCCGAAAGTGTCCCCGTGATACCCTTCCTTAAAGCTGATCACCTTCATTTTTTTTGTTTGAGGGTTTTGATTGTACCGGAATTGAATAGCCATTTTTAATGCCGCTTCAACAGCTGTGGAGCCATTGTCGGTATAAAAAATCTTTGATAATTTTCCGGGAAGGATTTGAGTCAGCCTTTCAGCCAATTCTACGGCTTTAGGGTGGGTAAATCCGGCAAAGATCACCTGTTCCAAAACCTGTGCCTGTTCACTTATTTTCGCAGAGATATATGGATGCGCATGGCCATGCAGGTTCACCCACCAGGAAGATATCGCATCGATATAACGGGATCCATCTTCCGCATATAAATAGGGTCCCTCCCCCTTTATTATAGGTATAGGCGGTGCATCCGTTTTGGCCTGAGTAAAAGGATGCCACACATGGCATAGGTCTCTTTGAACAAGAGAACCCGCATCATGCAATGAATTTTTTAATAAGAGGCTTCCACTGTTCTGCATATTTTTTTATGGTACTTGAATTGATTACAGGTTCAGGATCTAACCTTCCCAGAATGGGACAGTACGTGAGATTTTCTATAATCTCCTCTGTATCTGCACTGGAAGGGCCATTGAAGACAATACCTAAAATATCCATTTTCCGGTTTTTTAAGGCTTCGATGGTAAGCAAGGTATGGTTAATGCTTCCTAGATAGTGCCTGGAAACTAAAATGCAAGGGATTTTCCAGGAGGCTATCACGTCGATCAGCAAAGTCTCCTTATTCAAAGGGACTAAAACCCCGCCTGCTCCTTCAATAATGAGAGGATTTTTTGTCTTTGGGGGAACAAGTAAAGCAGGCGATATTTCGATATTTTCCAGGCGCGAAGCATGATGAGGCGACACAGGCGCCTGCAAACGAAAGGCTTCGGGAAATATATGGAAGTCAGGATGCGATACCCATTGACGGACTGTCATGCTATCGGATTTGTCCAAATGGCCGCATTGGATAGGCTTCCAGTAATCTCCCTGCAAGGCTTGAACCAGGATGGCTGCCACTACGGTTTTTCCTACTTCCGTGCCTATGCCAACTACAGCCATCATAGATTTCCCCTTAAACATTCAATCAGATCATCCACCTGTTCAACGGTATTAAACGCATGCAGGCATATCCTCAAACATTCATGCCCCCTTTGAACTGTAGGGCTTAAAATAGGCCTGACGTCCATGCCTTCCATTTGCAGCAGGCTGGAGATTGCTTTAGCTGCTTTGTTGCCTTTGACAGGGATCGGCATTATCGGGCTTTTTGACATCGGATGGTCCATGCCGGCATTTTTTGCCCTTTCTGCAAAGTGATTTATTAATATCTGTAATTGACGACGTTCTGCATGAGCTTCAGCTGCTTTATGATAGGCGCATCTAATGGCTGCCAAACAGCAAAATGGCAAAGAGGTGGTATAAATGAAGGAAGAACAGAAATTGACAAGAAACTGTTTCAGCTTCCTGCTTCCAAGTATGATAGCGCCGAAAGCCCCCAAAGCCTTTCCAAAAGTATGAACCCGCGCAAATACTTTTGCTTCCAATCCCAATTGGCACACCAACCCTTCCCCATTCTCTCCGATAATGCCGGTGGCATGCGCTTCATCGACAATTAAACAGGCCTCATATTTTTCACAAAGACCGATGATTTTGACTAAGGGAGCCTGTTGTCCATCCATGGAATATAGAGACTCTACACATACAAATGCAGGTCTTCCCGCCTGCTTCAGCCTTTTTTCCAAATGTTCCATGTCTTGATGAAAAAAGGGAAACGCGCGGGCATGGCTCCTTTTTATTCCTTCTTTCATCGAAGCATGGATATGGAGATCATATACGACCGCATCACAGCTATTCATCACGGTAGATAGCAACCCTGAATTGGCCATATAGCCTGTATTGAATAACAGGCCAGCTTCTGCTTTGTGAAAATGAGCTATCTCTTCTTCCACTATTTCAACATATGAAGATTGTCCAGTAAGAAGCCGGGATCCTGTGGAGCCTATGCAAGGACAAGAACTACTTGCGGTTTTCCACTCTTCCATAACTTGGAACATTAAGCTGGGAGAACGGGCAAATCCGAGATAATCATTCGAAGCAAAGTCTATATTTGTTGAAGAAGAAGGTTTTAAATCCCGCAACGAACCTACATTGCTTCGTACACTCAATGCCTTTTCAAATCGTTCTTCTATTTTCATGTATTTTGACCCTTTCGATGCAACCCCAAAAGCTCGAACAATGCCTGGTCATCATCAAATCCGGGATTTCCTATAGTCAGCAGTTTCGGCCCGGAAAAAATCGAATTGGCCCCGGCCAGAAAACACAGGGCCTGTTGTTCATGGGTCATATCCAAACGGCCTGCAGAGATCCGTACCATGGCCTTCGGCATGGTGATGCGGGCAATGGCTATCATTTTGACCATATCCCAAACGGAAACCTTGGGCTGGTTTTCCAAAGGAGTCCCTTGGATGGCTCCCAAGGCGTTTATGGGAACAGAATCGGGATGGGGACAGCGCGTGGCCAGAGTATGGATCAATGACACTCTATCTTCATTGCTTTCACCTAGGCCAATGATGCCTCCGCAGCAAACGCTGACTTCGGCCTTTTCCACGAGGTCCAACGTGCGCACCCTATCATCAAAGGTACGGGTGGTGATGATCGTACTGTAGTAATCCCTAGATGTATCCAGATTATGATTATAGGCATACAAACCTGCTTCCGCTAGTTTCCGGATCTGGTGCTCTTTAAGCATCCCCAGGCAGCAGCAGACTTCTACTCCTTTTTGGGCAAGGCATCTCACGATCTCCAGAACATTGTCAAATTGTTTTCCATCGCGCACTTCCCTCCAAGCCGCCCCCAGACAAATTCTCGAGGCTCCCTGCCGGATGGCCTGATCGGCCATCCCCAATACTTCCTCCAAAGGCATCAAAGGCGTGGGTTCAATAAAGGTTTTGTATCTGGAGGATTGGGAACAGTATTTGCAATCTTCCGGGCAGCCTCCGGTTTTAATGGAAATTAAGGAACAGACCTGGATTTCCGAGGGTTTATGGTAACGTCGGAGAAGGGTTCCGGCCTTATAAATGAGTTCCAATAATGGAGATTGATATAAGGTATGGATTTCTTCAAAGGACCAATCATGGCGGATATCTTGATTCATAAGCCTCCAGATCATAGCTATATTCACATTTTCGGTCAGAAACAAAAAGGAACAAGATTTGCAGGATCGCCTTCGGCGACAGGATACGTGGGGTTGAGAAATTTTTATTACCACAGAGCACACAGAGAGCACAGAGAGGAAATTCGCTTGGCTCTGTGACATAGAATTCTTTTGTGCGCGGAGCGCACAAAAGAAAGCCGTCATTCAAGCCCGTTCCGGGCTTGAATGATCTCCGTGTTCTCTGTGTGCTCTGTGGTAATAAAAATTTCTCAACTCCACATATCCTCTCGCCGAAGGCGATCCTATTTATCTTGTTTTTTTCTGAGTAAACATCATTCCTGTTATTTACCTACTATAGAGGTAATTTAAGTTCCTTGCTATATTCAAATTTTTTATTTATCCATTAAACAAACCAAAATTTAGGTTGACATAATAAAAGTACTTTCTATAAAATTAGGTAAACAATATAGATATACCTAATTGGTAGGTTGATTTTTTTTTATGCTCAAATCTCTTTTTGGCTGTAAAAGCATCGAGCGCACGCTCCTTTTCCTTCTCGTCAATGAAAAATGCTACGCGCATCAGGTCCATAACAGGCTTCATATTCCTTTAACTCCGATACAAAAGGCATTGTCACGACTTGAAAAAGGAGATATCCTCACAAGCCACATGGAAGGAAAAATGAGGATTTTTCAGTTCAATTCCCAGTTTCCTCTTTTAAATGAACTAGAAATGCTGCTTAAAAGGGCCTTTCACCTGCTTCCTACCCAAGAAAAAAAACAGTTTTACTATTTAAAGCAAAGTAAACCCAGCGAAAGTAGACAAGACCATGAACTCCTCGAACTTATTTGGAATCAATTATTGGCTGTTACCCGCGTGACCCTCATTGCCAAATCACTTTCAAAATCTACAGGTGAATGGTATCGAAAAGGCAAAGGCAAAGTCGTTGTCAAACACGATTCCCAATCCCTGGTGTTTAGCGAACAGGGAAGCTGGCAAGGCGATTCGGAACAAATATATAATTACAGCAATAGCTTTCGCTGGTCATTAAACAAGTTAGAAAAATTGCTATCGCTGGAACATTTGCGCTTAGGGGAGAACAGGCCTGTGTTTTTATTTCATCTCATCCCTATAAAGAACAATAGTTTAGAATCGCTCCATCCTCATCTTTGCCGAGAAGATGCATATTTTGGCTGGGTGCACTATAATCCCCTCTTCATTCAATTGAATTTCAAAACCATTGGCCCTCATAAAAACGAAGAGGTTGAGTACATTTACACTTAAAATGTATAGTTACAATTTAAGAGGGGCCATGTTTTCGCACTATACTCAAACAGCCATTCAGGCAGCTATGGAAGCCGGACAAATCATAAAAAAAGGATTTGGGACCAGCTATCAGATATCCTCAAAGCCAGGAATCCAAAATTTTGTAACTGAATATGACCATGCCGCTGAAAAATGCATTACGGATATTTTAAAAACCGCTTTTCCCACACATTCTTTTTTGTGCGAAGAATCGGGTTATTTGGAGTTGCAAAACTCTGAAATATTATGGATTATTGATCCTTTAGACGGCACAACAAACTTTACTCACAATATCCCCATTTTCTGCGTGAGCATCGGAGCTTATAATGGCAAAGAAATCATTTCGGCAGTAACGTATCAGCCTATGAGCCAGGAGCTGTTTGTAGCTGAAAAGGGCAAGGGCGCTTTTTTAAATCAAATGAAAATCCATGTTTCCGATACCGCAAATTTGGCAGGCGGGATAGGCGCTACGGGTTTTCCCAGGAATATAGCAGAAAATCCCTACCATTGTGTGGATCATTTTATTGAAATTTTAAAAAGGGGCACGATCATAAGAAATCAGGGATCTTCGGCCCTGAATCTGGCCTATGTGGCCGCAGGCAAATTTGACGCTTATTGGTCCGTGTCCTTGCATTCCTGGGATGTCGCCGCAGGAATCCTGTTGATACAGGAAGCTGGGGGTACCGTGACTTCTTATGATGGTTCCCCCTATCAAGTGCTTTCCAATCATCCCGTAGTAGCATCCAACGCTAGTGTTCACAGGGAATTATTAGGCTATCTCAAATTCCACTAATTGGTTCTTAAATTTTTATTACCACAGAGCACACAGAGAACACGGAGCTCATTCAAGCCCGGAACGGGCTTGAATGACGGCTTTCGTTTGTGCGCTTCGCGCACAAACGAAAATTCTATGTCACAGGGCCAAGCGAATTTCCTCTCTGTGCTCTCTGTGTGCTCTGTGGTAAAGAATGCCAATATAACCCGTCCGCTATTTTATTTAAAAGCTCAGCTACCCAATCCATAAATAGCCTGCCGATATATTGTATTATTTCGATACCCTTTTTATAAAGCTTCGAAAACAATGTTCTCAGGCGCAAGCTTTTTTCGATTTTTTCGTCATCGACAACGGCTTTTAAAGGTGGATTATTGGGATTCAGCCCTTGATAGACAAGCCCCTCGTCTTTGGGATTATTGGTCCTTATCTTTTCAATCCAAATATCATTAGGGATTTTCTTCTTCTGTTTTTTCCAGGCGCAAAGATTGTATTGCAGATGTGGGACCAGGGCATACCGTTTAGCAGGATTCCATCCAAAAGCCTCATTGGGTTGCCGGAACTTGATTATAGTGGCCCGTACGTTGGGCGGTAAGGGGCGTTGACGAGAATGCGATCCCAAAAAACAGCCGCCAGCCCTTTGGACCAGATCCCGATGCGCCTTAAAATAACGCAACTGAAATTGAGTCTCTGGGATTTTTGCTGCATACTCTAAAAAGGACTCGTTGATTTTATCTTCAATTCCAGGGGAATTGTATCCAAAAAAATTCACTTCATTGACATTTAAATGATTTAAAGGTGATAGATCCTTGGCCTGGTAAATGTGTTGTGCCAACGCCTCGCACATCCTTTGACTGTCACTGCTTCCCAAACTATGGCCCATGACGTTGATTTTTAATGAGGCATCTTTAGGTAGTTTTTCGAGGACGCGGTCCAATTTTTTCAGTATGAATTTTTTCCTTCTTTTAAAACTCTTATTCCCTGGCCCTTCGAATGAGAAGATTTTATCTTTTTCTAGAGGATTAAGGTTGCGGATCCAGGCCGCATTATTATGGCTTCCGCGGAAGAGTATTTGAACGGGAATGCCTTCCGGGTACTTTTTACCTTCCAGATCGCAAGGAATCAATGCCAGGCAATGCAAACCTTTTCGACTCTGGAGTTGATGCGCCTGCATTAAAATGATTTCTTTTGAACCCTTTGAATAATCAGGAACAGGTACCAGGGTGCCCTCCCTGAAAGAAGCATATTCATCTGAATTAAAAAGAGGATAAACGACTTTACGGCATAAATATTCAGTGGGAGCAAAATGATTCAGGGAAGCTGTCTTGAGATGGTTTTCAGCAAGATTCAGGTTGTCAATCCATGAAATTTTCTTTAAAAACTGCCGATCTTTTTTAAGTTGGGAATAATAGGGAGTATTTTTTAATGAACTTAATCCCTGATTTGAAAACCGATGGAGGGAACGGATGCGATTTAAACAGTCTATAGGGGTATCTGTGGGTTTGAATTTCATTATATCCTGATTATGCTCTCTTATATAAAGAATATCCGGTTCAGTCACATTGGCAGCTATTCCAATAAACAGGGCTTTGAGGTCATTGGAAGACAGAAATTCCGTCTGGTCTAATGAATACATTCTCAGGATATCCCTAGTCATTGAATCGCCAAACCGGCTATTTAAACAGGCTGCAACGGACGTTTTGGAAAAATAACAGGAAGGCTCCATGCTGCCTTTGTTTGCCCTGTACAAATTTATTACAAATTCATCAAGATACTTGTCATTCGTGCATCCATTCAATAAGGCTCCATTGGAAGATTTCTTATTTTTCTTGATCAAAGTCATAAGATTGTTAAAGGAAGTAACTGTATTATTTAGAATGGATATCTTTGATTTTAGGGCCTCTATTTTAGCAAGGCTCTCTGGATCATTCCAACTGGTTTTCAGATTTTCTAAGCCAATGTTATGCAGATCCTCCAGATTGGAATGGATTCTTTGCAATAATCTGCTGTCAGATTCTATATTTGAAAAGGCTTCATTGGAATGAAAGTCCAATCGGAACATTTCCATAATCTTCGCACATTTGGATATCAACTGATCGAGGGCATCCAGCGATTCTTCTCTGGAATGGAAACAGGTAAAAATCCTACTGCAAAATGTATCTTTATAGATTTCAAAAGCATCCTTCGAACTAATAAAAAACTCATTTATATTTAAATAAGCCAATTGACTTATTCTGTCATTAAATGTATTTAGATTTTTCTTCCTCTCTTCATAAACACTAGGAGTGACATTTCCATTGTTTCCATTAACTGCAGGCAGCGCCATAAAGAAATCCCTTTTGAATGTATTAATTATATACCTAAATTGACAAGACAGTACTTATACCCTTACATTGTTAAGGCAGTATAAAGAAAATTACGGCTATTTTCACAATTTCGTCATAGGCGCCATTCTATTCTTAAGGTAACCAGGGCGTCCCGCCCTGATTTACAGGCCGGGACGGCCTGATTACCTTGGTCCGGGCGCATGACGAAATTATGAAAATAGCCGCAATTACCTCTTGGCATCCAAAAGATTCTATGCTAGATTGAAATTATCACAAAGGGCTTGTCTTATGAAAAAAGAAACATGGATCCTTGTAGCTAACAGTTCCCATGCCAAAATTTACAAAGCCGAAAACAACAATAAACTCGTCGAGATCAAAGAATTTCAACATCCTGAAAGCCGCCTGCACGACAAAGATCTCGTCTCCTCCGAACCGGGACGTACATACGCCAGCATAGGAGACAGACGCAGCATGATGGAACCTAAAACAACCCCAAAAGATGTGGAGATCAACCTGTTTGCCAGAGAAATCAACCATTTTCTGGATCAGGCCAAAGAAAATCTCGGACGAATCTACCTGACGGCCAGCCCCTCATTTTTAGGTGTCTTACGACAGAATCTGCACTCATCATTGGATCACCTGGTGGCAGGAGAAGTGCATCGAGATCTGACACACCTTACACCTGAAGACATCAGGACTCATTTGCCACTCGTATTATAATGGCTCAATAGCTCAATGACTTCTTGGTCGGTAGTTTGGGAGAAATCCCGATAAAATTCTCCCACAGCATAAAAAGGCATGGGAGTATCCATCGCTATCGCTTCGTCCACCTGTTCTTTAACTTCTTCAAAAGTTTCAGTGGCACTGACCGGAACCGCCACAACAATTTTTTCGGCGCCGGAGGCCTTGACCGACTTGATAGCCGCTTTCATTGTGGCTCCTGTAGCCATCCCATCATCGATAAGTATAACCGTCTTCCCTCCCAAATTCAAAGGAGGGCGGTTTTGCCGGTACAGATTCAATCTTCTTTGAGCTTCTTTCTTTTCCTGTTCTATGGTTTTTTGTAAATATAACAGACTGACACCCAGATAGTCCATGACGTCCTGGTTGAAAAATCCCTCGCCGGTTTCTGTTACAGCCCCGACGGCGAGCTCAGGGTTATGCGGAGCCCCCACTTTACGCGCGCAAACGATATCCAGGGGCAAATGCAACTCCTTGGCGACCTCCGCAGCCGTGACGACGCCTCCGCGAGGAAGCCCTAAAATAAGCGTGTCGGACTGGCCTTTATAGGAGACCAGCTTTTTGGCCAGCTGACGCCCCGCATCTTTTCTGTCTTGAAAATACATGGCTTTAAAATATATATGCTTTATGGTATTTCAATAAATAAGATTAATATTATTTTATTGAGAAGGAAAAAATGATAAAAAAAACTGCCCCTTTTCAAGCCAAAGAAATTCAAATTTCCGATGTCCAGGGGTCAATAACCCTGGGAGGCTTTTTATCCCTACCACCCGGCGCCTCCTCCATTGTGGTTTTTGCCCACGGAAGCGGAAGCAGCCGGCATAGCCCTCGCAACCAATATGCCGCCAGTGTTTTTTCCGATGCCCATATGGCCACTCTATTGATGGATTTGTTGACGCCGGACGAAGAGAAGATAGACGACATCACCCGCCATTTGCGGTTCGATATCCCTTTCCTGGCGGAGCGTTTAAAAATAGCTACAGACTGGTTAGCCCGCCATGAGGAAACTCAGGCTTTAAAAATCGGCATGATCGGGTCCAGTACCGGAGCGGCCTCAGCTTTAATTGCCGCAGCCAACCAGCCCGATCTGATCCAATGTGTGGTCTCGAGGGGAGGGCGGCCAGACTTGGCAGGGAATGCATTAAAATCCGTCAGGGCGCCCACCCTATTGATCGTCGGAGGCTACGATTATGATGTGATTAAATTGAATGAAGAAGCCTTCGCTCTTTTGAATTGTGAAAAAAAACTGGAGATCGTTCCCCATGCGACACATCTGTTTGAAGAGCCAGGCACGTTGGAACAGGCCGCCAAACTAGCTAAAGAGTGGTTTCTCAAATATTTAGGTAAATAGTTGTAAGTAAAATAAATTCCCCCGAAAATTGCAATTGCAATTTTCGGGGGAATTTTGTAGCATTAAAAATACCCCCAAGAAATGTATTCTCATTTTAAAGTTATTTCAAAATAGCTCTTTTACAAAATATAAAGAAGTTTTATCAGGAAGTTAGGCATTACGCCTTGGCGCCAAAAAAAATATGAAGAAATTCAGAATTGAAAGCGACAGCCTTGGACAGGTAAAAGTACCTGTAGATAGATTATGGGGTGCTCAAACCCAGCGCTCATTGGAGCATTTTTGTATTGGAGATGACTTAATTCCTAGGGAATTGATCCATGCCTATGCCTTTCTTAAAAAAGCTGCTGCCATTGTCAACCATAGGCAAGGCCGCCTTCCTAAAAACAAAGCGGATAGGATTATCCTAGTTTGCAATGACATCCTCGATGGGAAGCTTCAAGATCATTTTCCTCTGCATATTTGGATGACAGGCAGCGGTACGCAATTCAATATGAATGTTAATGAAGTCATAGCAAATCGCTGTTCCCAATTGGCTAAAAAACCCTTAGGCAGCAAAATTCCAGTTCACCCTAATGATGATGTGAACATGTCTCAATCTTCCAATGATACATTTCCAACTGCTATGAACGTTGCAATAGGACTGCAAGTCAAGAAAAACCTGATCCCTGCTCTGAAACAACTAAGAAATAGCCTCAATGCTAAAGCCAGGCAATGGAAAAATATCGTCAAACTAGGACGGACACATCTTCAAGACGCCACTCCGATAACACTGGGCCAAGAGTTCTCCGGTTATGTCACAATGCTGGATGATAATATTATAAACATAAATCAATCACTTAAAGGCGTATACCAGTTGGCATTGGGGGGAACGGCAGTCGGCACGGGAATAAATACAATCGAAGGGTTTGATAAAGCAGCGGCCAAGGAGATTGCTAAACTGACGCAACTGCCTTTTAAAACCGCAAAAAACAAGTTTGCCGCGCAAGGCGCTCACAATGCCATCACACAAATGAGCGGAACATTGAAAACCTTAGCTGTGTCGCTTTATAAAATTGCAAATGACATCAGACTTTTATCGTGCGGGCCGCGCGCTGGTATTTATGAACTTATTATTCCCTCAAATGAACCAGGCTCTTCTATCATGCCCGGCAAAGTCAATCCCACACAATGCGAAGCCTTATCCATGGTAGCAGTCCAAGTGATGGCAAATGATGTAGCAGTGTCTTTCGGAGACGCGAGCGGCTATCTTGAAATGAACGTATACAAACCCTTAATGATATATAACACCTTGCATTCCATCAGGATTTTAAGAGATGCCTGTGATAATTTTGACAAATTCCTGATTCGAAATACTAAACCAAATTTAAAACGGATAAAACAAGACCTTGATCATTCATTAATGCTTGTAACGGCCCTGAGCCCCGTCATTGGATATGATAAAGCCTCTGAAATAGCTCACTACGCTTTCGACCATGACTTAAAACTCAAAGAGGCCGCCATAAAATTAGGCTACGTTACACCTGAAGAATTTGATCGCCTAGTCGATCCATTAAAGATGTGCTATCCCACTAAACCCCATAAAAAATAATAAGGGGGTATAATATGCAAAACCACTCAGGAATCAGTGTCTTGGAAAATCCCGCTTTAAATAAATTTACGGGATTTTCTGAACAAGAAAAGCAAGATTTGGGTTTAATTGGATTATTGCCCGATACGACGGAAACCATTGACTTACAGCATCAGCGAGTGCTTAAACAACTGGGTTATAAAACCTCGGATTATGAACGGTATATCTTCCTGATGAATTTATTGGACCATAATGAGACTCTTTTCTACAAGACGATCATGTCGGATCCTGCCTACTTTCTCCCTATTATTTATGATCCAACTATCGGAGAAGCCTGTTTGAAATTTGATATTGGTTTTCGTCAACCAAGAGGCCTGTATCTTTCCATTAAGAGGCGGGGACATGTAAAGGAAATTCTGAAAAACTGGCCAGAAAAAGATGTGCGCTTCATTTGCGTGACGGATGGCGGAAGGATCCTTGGTTTAGGGGATCTTGGCGCAAATGGAATGGGCATCCCCATTGGCAAACTGCAACTTTACACAGCGGCAGCCGGCGTTCATCCCAAATATTTGCTTCCTATTTATCTGGATGCAGGAACTAATAACGAATCTCTTTTGCATGATCCCTTATACTTAGGGATCAGGGAATCCCGCCCCCCTCAAAAGGAATTGTATTCATTTGTTGATGAATTTGTTGACACGGTACAGGAAGTATTTCCGCAATGCTGCATTCACTTCGAGGATTGGACAGGTAGCGATGCCATCAACCTATTGAAGCGATACCGTGAGAAAGTCTCTTGTTATAACGATGACATCCAAGGAACAGCAGCCATCACCTTATCAGGACTTTTCAATGCAATGAAAATAAAAAATCAGAAGTTAAGCCAGCAAAAGATCTTATTTTTTGGGGCTGGCTCGGCTGGAATAGGAATAGCCGATTTGATCGTATCTGTGATGGTACAGGAAGGTCTTTCATTAAAAGATGCCCAGTCTCGCATTTCTTTATTCGATATTAATGGTTTGATCGAACCCACTCGAAAAGATCTATTGGACTATCAAATGCCCTACGCACATGCTAGCAAACCAGCCAAAAACTTTGTTGAAGCCATTAAATCCATTAGACCGACAGCCATCATAGGCGTCAGCACTGTAGGAGGAACATTTACAAAAGAAGTGGTTGAAGCGATGGCCGCACTCAATGAAAGGCCCATTATATTCGCTTTGTCCAACCCTACAGAACACGCCGAATGCACTCCTCAGCAAGCGTATCAATGGTCTAATGGGACCGCCATCTATGCTGCAGGCGTCCAGTTTCATCCCGTCGAGTACAAAGGAAAAATATATCAGCCAGGCCAGGCAAACAATTTTTATATCTTCCCCGCCATTGGAATGGCAGTGCTCGTCACTCAGGCCAAAAAGGTCAACGATGCCATGTTCATTGAAGCGGCTTATGCCATTGCGGACCAAGTTTCAACGGAACAACTTTCCAGTGGGTTGCTCTATCCATTGCAGGCAAATATACTCGCGACCGAGCTGAGGACTGCAGAGAGAATAGCAAAAAACATTTTTGATCAAAATCTGGCTCGGGTGCCCCGACCTGAAAGCATTCGCGACCTAATTCAGAAAAATGTTTACATCCCTGAATATAAGGATCTGAATAGCTGAAAAAATCGACGCCTGGCCCGTTCCTATGCATGGTTCGAGTCCATTAATCTGATCGTTTTTGAATGATCATAAGACTGGGAGCCTTGTTTCTGTTGGTCCACCGATGGTGGCAACAGGACCATATTTTCGGGTCCAGAGTGCTGGCATATTCCAACAAACATTGTTCTTCTTCAGCTCCTTCCGGATGTCCAGGATAACAGGTCAAACTAATGCATCCTCCGGACTGGACCAGTTTCAGAGCATTCTTTAAACTGTTCAATGTGGTCTCTGCCTGTGTCGTCAAGGATTTGTCTCCTCCCGGCAGATATCCTAAATTATAGACAATACATTTAATTGTATTTTCCTCTATCTCGCAAGGAAACGCCTCATGGCTGCATAAAACCCAGGTAATTTTATCCCATTCCAATGCAGTGAGAAGTTGATTTGTCAATTTTTTAGCATTCTTCAAGGCCTCTGCCTGTATATCCAGGGCATATAGCCCCTTTGGCCCCATTCTGGCCAAGGCGAGCGTATCATGTCCATTCCCGCACGTGGCATCAATGACACTGTCTTCAGGTCGGATGATGGAAGCCCAATACATATGGGCCAAATCCAGATGTGAAGAAAAAAGAGGAAATTCGGTTCTAGCTTTCATATAATTCCCACGAAAAACCCAAAGGCGATTTTTGTCAATTTACCTAGCATCAGGGGCCGGTTCTTGCATAAGTGCATATCATATTTTTTCAATTAATATGTTTTATCAACAACCAAGAACATTTCATTTTAGAGTTAATTGACAGTTATGCACTTATGCAAGAACCCGCCCCTGACATTAATTGTTTTTTGTGCACTTAAGTAAATAAGCAGACTTTATATTGAATGAAAGGGCTTCTGATAACATCTGAGTATTTTGAAGTTGAAATTGACCCCTACCTGTCCATGTATTCTGAAGTAACTTTATTAAAGGATTGTCACTACTTAAAATGACAATACGAGATAATTTCATCAAATTTCCATTTTTTATGAATTTTTGAATTTCATTGTTAATTAAACTATAAGATTCTAGTGAACTTGGATTTAGCCAAGGAGCCGAGACAATCACATCCCATTTTTCAAAAGAATCTTCTCTAAGAAAAAGTCCAAATACGGTTATTTCACCATGCTCTTTTTCAATATCATCAATAACCGGTTTGAATTTTTCAACTAAAGTTTGCATATATTTGATTGTAAAATTTGTGAGGCTTTCAACATTTCAGCTGCATCCTGTTCATCTATCTTACGATTTTCATATCTCATTTCTGAATTCCAGTTGGAAGTAAAAAATGACCACTGATTAAAATATTTATTTTTAATCTGAGCTTCTCTTCCGGAACATGTCAAAAGAAAATTCAGGTTATGACTTTTAAAAGCCTTAAAATCTTGAGAGCTCGTAGGTGGGAAATTATCCCATTTTAAAGTCTTGCAAATCCTTATTTTTAGTGCAAGTTCTACTACATACCCACAGGTATAAACAGCACCATCATATCTTTTGGCCTTAAATAATGCTTTCGCATCTTCGGCCCGAGCTTTACAAAGTTGTATTAATTCTTTTTTAGGAATCATAAGAAATATTGTTATGTCGTAAAAGCAGTAAGAAATCTATCTGATAAGGGAGCATCGAAGTCTTTGGCATTTTTAATTTTTCCTTTGAGCACACCAAATCGCCGTTTGGGTTTTTTACTGATTGACACTAACTTGGCTACGGGTTTTCCCGCCATAGCTATCAAAATTTCATTTCCATGAATGACAGAGTCTACAAGCTTTGAAAAATGGGTTTTCGCCTCGTAAATACTAACAATTCGCATAAAACCGCCCATTCTCTATCGCTGATCAATCTTACTTTAGTCTATTTTTTAAATAATTACAAGCCCTTTTCAAGGCCCTTTTTCAAGGCATTTTCTACAGTATCTGGGGCCGGTTCTTGCATAGAAAGGGGTCAGAAAGGGGTCAGGCCTGACATTCGGACATTTTGATGGCAAGACGATCACGTTTTCATGTACCTCAAGATGCTCCCAGCTTCCAATCTTGGCAGCTGAAATAGATAATTTACGTAAATGGACCATAACGGAGACTTACATATGTCCGAATGTCAGGCCTGACCCCTTTCAGAAAAAAAGAAGAGAAAGAAATGACGTTTCACAAAATACACCCTTATATCATTCAGTTTGGATAACATGGTCGTGAATATGACAGAAAGGTTTTATTTTTGCAAATACAATTTTACATTTTTTCTTGATTCTTCTGTTTACTTAAAAGCAAGTCTTGATGAGGCTATAGAAACTGATGAGTTTGGTATTTTTCAATCAGCCTTGCGCAATGTTGTAGAGGCACAGGGTGGAATATCCAAAGTGTCTTCCAAAATGGATGTTGGGCGGGAGAGCTTTTATAAAAGCCTGTCTCAAAAAAGGAAGCCCCGATTTTCAACTATTATGCATGCTCTTAAAAATTGTGGAGTAGAAGTGGATTTTCATCCGATACATGGGTAATATTCATTTTTTTAGTACGTCCTTAAAAAGTTATGGCAAGGCGAAGCATGAAAAGGTAACCAGGCCGTCTCGGCCTGTACCAGGGCGGGACGCCCTGGCTACTTTCTCTGTGCTGCCATGACTTTTTAAGGACGTCCTTTTTTCATGCCCAAATTCACTTAACCTCAGGGCAATTTTTAAATTAAGATAAATTCGCAACTGCTCATAAAGTTGAGGTAAGGTAACCAGGGCGTCTCGCCCTGGTCCAGGCCTAGACGGCCTGGCTACTCCTTTTACCTCAACTTTATGAGCAGTTGCATAAATTCTTGCTTTTTTTATTACTTGTTTATATAATTACCATTAAGTTTATAATTTAACTAAATAAAAGGAGAATAAAATTATGCAAACCATTACCGCCGCTAACTTATCGGGGTTAATGCACCCTACCAATCAAGGAAATAAGATAATGATACCTATTTCACTTGATAATATAGCAGCCTACATAAATAACCTTATAAGGGCCACTAATGGACTTCAAACTCAAGTGAACCAGTGTAACCAAGCCATTAGTAACGAGGCCAATACGCGAAATGGTGAAGATAATAAATACCTTATAAAAGCAAACGAGCACGCAAAGGCATTGCATGACAGTTTAGTGGCCAAAGACAAAGCATTAAGTGAATCTCTAAGGACGACCTCTACGGAATTAAATGAGCGTATAACACGTGTGAACGAGAATATAAATGGTTCCTTGCAGGTACATGACCGTACATTATTTGCACTGGATAGAGAAACAAAAGACCTTAAACAGAAATTAATTGAAGAAAAAGCCAAGAGCACCATTTTAGAAAATAAGGTTCACTATTTAGAAGGGAGCCTTCAACAGACGCAAACAAAAGCAGACGAAACCAAAGACAAAATCTCCCAATTGGAAATGGTCATTCAGATGCAGTCTAAAATGCTTGCGGAAGGGCAAAAAGAACAGGCCAACCTTAAAAAAGAATCAACTGCCGCCATTCAGCAATTAGTGCAAAATTTCGAAGCCTTCAAAGATATGACTAAGGCAGCTCTAAAAGAAGTCTCTCTAAAGAATGCACAATTGAATGAGCAACTGTCCGAACAGAAAGCCAATATTATCCAGATGCGCGAGATGGCTGCAGACATAGTGCAGGAAAAACAGCAGCCAAAGCAGGAGAATCAAAGAAAAGAGAAATTGAAAGCCAGGGGTCTCACTCGTGCAAACAGCGCAAAAATATTAACTAAACAACATTGATTAACATTGTATTCTCAAAAAACGTCTCCTAGACAAAACCACGAAGTGGTTTATGTCTAGGCTCGTTTACTGAAAAAACAACAAAGAACATATAGTGATATTTGTCTCGGTTTTCTGAAAAAACAAAAAAACCTTCAACCACTTTGTGGATTAAACATATTAAGGTACCCATATAATGATCCCTTCAAGCAATCCCTTGATCCAAAATAATGAATCCAAATATCAAAGATTTGATAAATTGCCCCCATTGAAACCCTTGCAGGAAGCCTCTTCTCCTGTCGCATTTAAAATTCCCGAGGTGGAAGAATCCGGCGCTGTCGTATTTCAGGAAAGGGACGTTATTAAAATCGATTCCGATTTTGTAAATGCGGAAGGGCAATTGCTGGCGACTATCCAGGGGCTGGCCATGAAGGCCGGGGTATGCCCCGATGACAAAGGCTTGGCTGCATCCGAAACTGAAAATCATCCGAATGAGGTCCTGCTGATTCCCACTGCATCCGACATCATCATCTACGGGCAAGATTCTGATTCCTCAAGGGATCTGGAGCAGGGAAAAGTCATAAAATCAGCCGGGGACATTACTTTAATTTCCGACAATGGAACGGTATGGAGCAAGCACGGGCATATCTATGCGCCTGATAAAAAGGTGATCATCCAAGCTAAAAACCTCACGCTGGAAGATTTTGATATTATCGCACGGGAAATCGAAATCCAAGGAGAATTGGCTCAATTCACCAATGTGCGCTTCATCACAAAAGAATCTCTAAACTTGAATCTGAATAAGGCCGAATTTGAGAAGGTGCTTTTGCATGCCAAAGAAGGTCCTTTGATGCTCACACACGAGAATCTCGGATTGTATTCAAACAGCACCCTTTTTTCTGAAGGTAATTCCATTGATTGCCATTCGGAAGGTGTTTTGCAGTTCCTAAATACCGAGAGCTTAGCCAAAAAGGAGATACGGCAGGAAGCTGTTGATATATTGAACTGGGAATCTTATCATACGGCCGGGGAAGATCTGGTCCAATATGCAGCCGGTGAAATCAATAGCTATAATACCCTTCTGGCAGCTGAGAACAGTGTTTCCCTCGACGGGGAATCCATCTCCAGCGACGCTTTGACTGTGATAGCCAACTCTAGCATTACGGCCGATAGCGTGAAGCAGGGGCGGTATGTGCAGGGGCGTTTCCATGCCTCTGAGAAGACTACCCTGACCAGTCAAAGCAGATATCTGGACCTGACAAAAGCTGAAATAGATTCCAAGGGAATAAAAGCAGAAGCTGCCCAGCAGGTCATGATGCCCGAAGCTAAAGTGCAGTTTGGAGAAAAGGCGGAGTTTATCAGTCAAGAGCAACAGATCGAAGCGCAAGGTTCCCAAATCCGAACGAAGGCACCTGAAAATGAGACGAATGAAGTTTGCTTCCAAGCCTTGCAAGGAACCATTTATCTGAATGAAAATGATACGCAGCCCATAAAAAAAGTAAGTGTGCATGGCAAATATGTGGAACTGGGAAATAGCTCCATAAACAGCATTAAAGAAGCTGTCATTGATGCCATCCGCTTGGAAGGCAAAAATTCCAAAGTGACAAGCCAGACCGGCAATATAAAGATAAAAGGAGATAAATCCCTCCTATTGGACAATGTATTGAAAGAAGCCTCTCAAGGGAAGATCACGGAAGAATCACAGCAGTGGATTTCAGAAAAGAATAATGAGAATATATCGGTGGAAATGGTGCGTTCTGCAGCAGAAATGGATCTTGTCAACACCATGGACACAGGAAAAAAGGTCCATCTGACAGCTCTAAAGCGATTTAATGCCTCCGGTTATGCAGCCAATCCAAAAGAATCATTTACCCTGGATGCCAAAGGGGTAGCGAAGATCGAAGACAGCTCTGTGAACGCTGCCAAGATAAAGATACTGGCAGAGGATCTTTGGCTGCATAGAAACAACTTTACATTCGACCAGCTGCAGGCACAGTCGCGCGCTTTGAATATGCACTCCAGTATAGCCGCAGGTAACACCAGTTCATTTACCACCCTGGAAGGGGCAGCGTCTTTTTATGGGAATCAGTTTAAGGCAAGATTTAATGAAATCAAAGTCGGTAAAACTCTGGATTTTGAAAATAATAGGGCTGAAGGTACGCAGAAAATAAGCTCCGAAGGAAATCAGCGCCTGGTCCGCAATGCCTTTTCACAAGGGGATGTGCACTTGAAAAGCACGGCCGGCGATACCTCGGTGCAATACGCCCTGTTCAAGGATGTAAATTTGCTGCAAGTGGAGAATCCACAAGGCACTGCCAGCCTTAACAAAGTGGACAGTCAGGCCGAGAATTTAAAGATCCAATCCAAAAATATAGATATACAGAACAGCAAGATAGCTTCAAATACAGCTCTAGAAGGGGAAAAAGTTCAGGTTGCAAAATCCATCATTCAATCTGAACAGGCTGTAAAAATAAACGTAAACCAGGCTGAGGTGAACAAATCAGATATTTCAGGAAAGACTGAAGTGTCTTTGAAAAGTGCCAATACAAACATTAAAGATTCCACTATTCAAAGTTCTGAGGGCCATGTCGATGTGGCTTTCCAAACCGGAACGGTAGAGGACAGCCTAATCCAGGCAATGAAAGATGTGACGGTGCAAGGGGAATCTCTTGAGTCTAGGAAATCCCAGTTTAATTCTCAAAGTCAGACCGTAAAAATGGAGGTCGGCAAGCAGCATTTGGACCAAGTTCAAATGCAGGGAGTCGATGTGGTCCAGAAAGGCTCTGAAATAACGAATCTAAATACAGTGATGAGGGCCCAGAATTCTTTGACACGTGAAGCAGACACCTTGGTGGCTCAAGGAGGCGTAGAGGAAGCGAATATAATTCTGGAAAAAGCCGGAGCCGCTGTCATCAGCGAGCGCTCTTCTACAGCCAATGAAAAAATTGAACAGCAGATGGACCAGGCCCTCCTCCATAAAAACACCCTAAGCGCCTCTGAGATTGTGCAAAAAGGCGACAATATCACAGGCACTCAAAATCAATACGAAGCCAATACAGTCAAGGTAGAAGCCAATCAGGCCATTCTGCCCAAAACTACAGCTGATGTGGGCAAGATTGAAGTAAAAACCAAGGAAGAAGCCTCGTTGCCGTTAGGGAATTTTAAGGGAATAGTAAGCCTTGAAAACGGGAAAGCTCCTATCGATGTGGGGCATGGTATTATTGAAGGATCACTCGTAGCTAAGAGTGAAGGGATAGTCAAAGGGGCAAATCTTCAGATAAGAAATGGACAGGGATTAGGAGTAGAAGCCAATGATATTTGGATGCCCGGCCTTGATGCGGATTCAAAGACCGTTGTTTTAAATGCTCAGGACCAAATAGATATTTCCAAAGGGAATATAATAGCTGATGAACTTTCAGCTTCAGGCAACGTCTTACATGCTCCAGGACTCGAAGCCAAAGTGAAGAAGGATGTCTCGTTTCAGACAAAAGATACGACAGACCTTACAAGCGCAAAGCTTAAAATTGAAGGTAAGTTTGATAGCAGAAGCGAACATCAGTTGATGGATAAATCCAAAATATCCGCCCATTCCATTACAGAGGTAGGCAGGACGAGCCTGTCCGCCCAGGATAGTACACAAGCGGCCACTACGGATTTGAAGGCCGCAGGCAAAACCCTATGGATGCCTGGCTTGCATTTCGAAGCCGACAAAATGGGCCTCCATGCCGTTAATCATTCCAATATATCTCAGGGAGATATAAAAGCGGGATCCTTTTCAGCTTCAGCTGACACCTTAAATGCCTCGGAAATCAAGGCAAAAGTAACCCATGATGCTCAGACACAAACTACAAGTGTAATGAACATGGAAAAAGCAAATATCGAGGTTGGAGGCGCTTTGGATACGCGAGGGGATTATCTGTTCCTGGATCAATCCGAAGTAACTGCCCATTCGATCACTGAATTTGGAAAAAACGGAATTTCCTCTGCAGAAAGTACCCAGAAGGCCCAAACGGAATTGACCCAGGTCTCAGATAATGCCATCGACGTCCATGGCAGCGACCTTCAGGCCAATAAAATCCACCAGCAGGCCAATGGGTACATGGATCATAGGGGAGCAGTGAATAAAGCCGCCTCCAATGTGGTCCTTACCTCATTTTATGATAACCGTAAAGGGACATTCCAAGGAGATCTTCAAGCCAAAACCAAACTGTTTGATAACCGCGAGGGGCATTTCCAGTTAGGAAATGGCGTTTCATCTATTGAAACCGATCATTTATTCAATAATGAACAAAGCCAAATTACAGGCAAAGGCAGCCTTGGCATCCTCTCCCACAATTACCACCCGGAACAAAGCCAGGTTCAAATAGATGGGACCTATCAACTGAAGGCAGATAGAGCCACTCTGGACTCATCCATTAAAGCCGGCGGAGTGCTTGTCGATACAGGTTACAGTCGTCCTATCGATATCACTGAGAGAGGAAATATCCAGTCTGAATGGGCTTCTTTCGTCAGCAGTAAATTAAGTAATAAGGGAAAGATGCGTTCCAACATACTTGAGGTAGATCAAATCAACTTTGATGGCATCGGCGATGCCATAGGTTCCAAGCATCTCATTTACAAAGTCAACAGCTCTATTCTTGCGGACGGGATGACAACTCCAGGTAGTTTGACCCTCCAGAGCCGCCAAGGCCAGGTCGATGTTTCCAATTTGAATATCGGAAATGACCTGACATTGCAGGGAAGGAATTTGCATATTGCCAAAAATGTCCATGCCGCAGGCCGAGGCATTTTGCTGACCCCAGGCATGTGCCACTTCGACCATGCCAAAGTATTCTTCGGCAATGGGATCGATGCCGATGCAGGCACTTTCTATAGCCAGGCCAGCGATATTGATATAGTGGGGCAGTCAAAGCCGAATACAATTAGATCCCAGAATTTCCGATTGGAAGGTGAAAGGGAAATACCCCCTTATGGAAACCTTCCCCATGCGTATCGTTATACCCCCTCCAATTTCCGCCTGAAAGGAGATCTATATTTTAATGCTGCCCAAGCTGATAACATCGGCAGCAATTTCCTTGTGGATGGAAATGGCTATATGGCGGGTTCATTTAACAATGTCAATGTAGATCACGAGTACAGCCAAACCGTGGAAACGGGCAAATGCCGCACTGGTAAGTGGTGGAGAAGGAAAAAGAAAACCCTACACAAAACCATACATAAAACTGTTGTGGATGGGTATGCCAACACACAATTCTCAAAAACTCTTAATGTCGATTGGAGTACACATAATAACACTGGAGTCCTTTTGGCAGGCAACATGTATGGAAAAGTGAACCATTTGAATGTCGGAATCCCCTCCAATAAAGGGCAGATCGATCCCCTGAATCTTGATTTCCTGCCCCGTTTGCCAGGGCTTCCCATTCCCCGTGCGGGAGGTGACCTGCAAGCCCGTCAGGAACTCAAACTTGATATCGAAACCCTCAATAACACGGGCTTTATCGAAGCCGATGTCATGGCGCTGAAAGTCAAGGGACTTTTCCATAACAGGAAGCGATTCGCAGAGGAACGGGAAGACGCCATTGGCAAAAGACGCCATCATAAAGTCCGCATACAAAATGTGATCACCGATCATGTCCAGCCCGGAGGAGAAATCCGCGCCCGAGTACTTCATCTGGATGCAGCCAAAGGAAAGAACCAGGGAATAATCATGGGTAGAGACGAGTACAAAGGCAGCGGAGGAGACTTTGATAATGAAGCCTTGCCCTTGCGGTCGGTCAATCCAGCCAATCACCGGGCCAAAAATGGCTTTGTCCGGGCGCAACTCTTGTCCGGAAATGTGATGGACCTGAACTATACCGGACGGTTTAAAAATGAAGCATCCGATGTGATCAGCTGGGGAAAGATGGACCTGACCGCCGGAGAGATCGTAGAACGCACCCGATTTGCCGTCAATGTAGAACAAGACAAAAAGGGATGGAAGAAACGATCTCTGCTGCACAGCATAGATATGGAAGAAGGAAAAATATGGAGCATTCAGGGCCCGCTTCATGCAAAGTCTACCAAAGGAAATATTGATATCGAAGGGGAAATAGGAAGTTTTGAAGGCCATGTGAAGCTGGAATCGGCTCAAGACTATCTTTTCAGAGCCCGTACCCAGAGCGTAAATAATAGGATCAGCGGATGGAAAGCCTCTTTTGGCAAGGTAGGCTGGCAGCAGACAGATTTCAATACCACAAAAACAAGCCTCCCTCACGTCTTTGCAGGCGATGGACTGGAATTTATCAATGGAAGAAACCTCATAGCTGAAGGTTTACAACTGGATGTGAAAGGCGATCTGGAGGGAAATCCGAAAAAATCGGTATTCAAAGGGCATAAGGTGGAACATTATGTCAATAAGAAAGGATTCGGCATGGGCGTTCAGGCATTTGGCGTTCAGGCTGTCCAAGCTGCACTGAATCATGATAAACCCAAGGACATAGGATCAGCCCTCCTAAGAGAAGATCCGGCTGTGGACAGTGTGTTTAAACTTGCGGCTTCAAGGGATGGAGTCGATGCCGTTAAAAATGGCGTGGGTTCTGCAGTCAAATTGTGGAATGAAGGCTCAGCGTTTGCCGGAGCCTATAATCAAGGGAATTTGGGCAATGCCTTGGGAGAACATTTCGGCATCACCGATGCCGAAGGCCATTTTAAGCCCCGTGTTGGCTTATATGCCGAATTTACCAAAGAAAACAGGAAGTGGACCACGACAGCTCCTTCCAGGCTTAATATTGATGGTAATTGGAAATGGCATGTACCCGATCAGGTTTACACTGGGGCTGAAATCAATGTTACGGAAAATGCTGAACTGGTTGGCGATAATATAATAGGCGAAGCGGATAGCGATACCTTCTCCATGAAAAGCAAAGGGATCAAGCCCAGCGTGAGTTTCGGGCCGAGCGGGTTTGGTGCAGGCGTCGAATACCAGCAGGGAAGCGCCAACCAGCAGGTATACTCCAATTTCAAACTCAATGTCGGCAAAAAATTGGACATGAAGTTTGACAAATCCATGCAATTTTCCGGTGCTGAGATCGAAGCAGACGAGGTGTATGTACAGAAGACGCCTCTATTTAAACTGGAATCGAAACAGGATAAGTCTTCCCAAAGTCATTTCAAGGCAGGAATTTCAACCGATGGAAATGGTTCGCTGGCTTTCGGCCATGAATCCTCTTCCCAGGTAGGCAGCGTCAGCTTCATTAAAGCCCGTAAAAAAGGCCTTATTGAGGCTAACTATATGCAATTGATTGGAGCCAACACGCAAAATATAAAAGTGGAAGCCGGCCATTTGCAAACACAGGATATTGTGGATGTCAAAAAAGGCAGCTCGTTCAGTGCGGAATTTACACCCCCTAAAAAGTCTCAAGAAAAGTCCCAAGGCTTGAATTTGATGGGTGCAGTAGACTATAAAGCACATCATGAAGAGGTCAAAATAAAGCCCATAATCGCCGGAGGCAACGGAGACGCTTTGGGAGTCTCTACAGACCTTTCAAAACAGCGGGAAGTAATAAAAGATAAGAAAATCCATATAGGCGCCCCCATTGTCGCTATAAATAGCGAGATGCTGCGGCAAGAGGTCCAGGAGATGCGCAAGGCATTCCATCTTGATCCCATAGCCAAACCTAAAGAAAAAGAACAAATTGCGCCGGAAGCACAGGCCTCAGAAGAAGATAACCTTCCTGCCACTCCAAAAGTTAAAAAAGAGAAAAAAGCATCGGCAAAGAAAGTAAAAAAGCAGGCTTCTGAAAAGAAGGCGGTTTCTGAGGATTCCAAACCAGTTGTTGAAGCTCCCAAACAAGCAGTATCGATCCCCGCAAAGGATGTCCCAAAGGATCAAAAAGAAGTTAAAGGTGCCGGAGTGAAAAAAAGTCGGGCGGATGAGATCATTGAATTTGCCTTGTTGGCCAAAGAAAGAGAAGACACCATGAATGATATGGGAGACCTTCGCATCTCAACGGCTATACCCGAAATAATCATAGAGAAAGCCTGTGGAGTCCATCCCAAGGTCCAAAAGGTTTGTGCAAAAGCCGGTATTGTCGTCAATGCCATTTCGGATTTTGTAAAGGACAACATCCTCCCTCATGAGCCCCATGAATTAGAAAATAGAAAGAGGAATATCCATCAGGATGCTCTTAATAAAAAAGAGCGATTAAATATTCCCATGGAAGCTACCTATCAATGGCATAAAGATATGGAGAATAGAGTAGTAGCAAGCATCATTGCTCTTCCAGTAATGGCTGTAGGCTTAAAGGGCCCAGCACCTAAAGGAAAAGCCAAATTTCCCGCCGTACCCCTCGCTGCCAATTCGAATATCAATCAGAAAGTTCATTTCCTTCCGGCCAATTCCAATGAATTTTTAAATAATGGTATCAAAAAACCCCTGTATGCTACCGATGTATTTCTTGGACAAGCTTCTGGTGACATAACCAGAGCGGCACACGTTATAAACAAAATGGACAGAGGGTCCATTAAAGCTTTTCTAAGGGATGAATCCGGATCTGTTCCTTTGCCTCAAAAGAAAAGTCGCAATAGCAGGGATATAATCAAAGTACTTGAAGGACTGGGGTATGAAAAAGTTCCCGGAGCAGGAAAAGGAAGCCATAGGAAATATACCAAGGAAGGATTTCCTATGGCAATAATACCCGATGAAAAGGAATTGGCTAAAGGAACAGCTCAAAGCCTATGGAAAACAATTGATAAAGCGAAATCAATTTTCGACTCAAAAGCTCCAATTGAAATGGCAGCTCCACCCAAAGCTTCCAATTACCAGTTGAAGCCTCATCGTATTGATTATAGCAAAGAATATAAGGAAGCTGCGAAGGAATTTGTTCGACCCCCCAAGGAATTTTCCGGCACATTGCAAAAGGATTTAGTGTTGGTAAATTATCATTCCGATTCACCGCTCAGTGCCAATAGATCCTGTTCCTGGGCTACGGTTCCGGCCGAAGCCAATAATTTAAGGACGATGGAGGCTGTAAAGGACCAGCTGGCCCTTTTAAATTCATGGGGTGATCGAAGCCATGTTTCCGTGGCCAGGATACCTGCTGGAGAGCAAGTGAGATTTTTACACGGTAGAGCTGGCCAAAAAATGGATCCTTTGACTCATGAAGCCAGGCCCGGCGGCGGAGTGCAGTATCGCTTTTTCGATTTTGATCCCAAATGGATTGTGGAAACAAGACCTCTTCCAGAAGCTGCTGAAAAAGGAATAAAGAAAATTAAATAAGGCTCCTATTATTTTCATAGATTTTGCCAGAAAAAACAGGATAACGGGCATTATCTATAAAAAAAACAGAGATAATGCTGAATTTGACAGGATTTTGAGCATTATCGCGAAGGACCGAAAGAGTGAACATGGCCAAGATATTGGTCTGATTTTAACCAAAAAATGGCAATTTTTCTAGGTAATTTCATCCATTTTTTGGCTGAAATTACAGGTTATTTTATCTAAAATGTCTGGGGCCGGTTCTTGCATAAGTGCATAACTTATTTTCAATTAATTTGTTTTATCAACAATCCCGAACATTTCGTTTTAGAGTCAATTGACAGTTATGCACTTATGCAAGAACCGGCCCCTGACACAGGTCTAATTTTACATGTCATGTAAGGCAAAATATATAATAATTATTTATATTTACAAAAAATAATAATTCATAAATAATTGATAAATTAGTAATCGAGTTAAAAATTTTGCAACAATAATAAGGAGTGTTTATATGTCTTTAAATACAAATAGCGTTACTCAACAAACCGTGGTGGAACCCATTCCAGTTGCTATGGAGATAGATCCCTTAGGCCAATTTAGTGAACTCCCTATGGATGTAGTTCCAATCATTTTCCAAAATCTTAAGGCGGACCTTCCCTCTGTGGCTTTGGTGTGTAGAAACTGGAAAGCTATTGCCGATGATGAGACATTTTGCAAAATGATACGCCCTGCTCAAGCTTTTGGCGTCCAGGAATGGAAGGAATATATTGGGGTGGATGCGGGAGATGAATCGCGTTTGCCAAGACGCGCCTATGGCGATCTCCAGAAAGAGGGCGGCCTGCTTACCTTTATTCCTGAAAAAGTCAAAGATATAGAAAATGGGAACGAAGTCCTCTTGGATAATTTGGAAGTTATTGGCAAGCTGGTAGGCAATCCAAAAAAAGGAAATAAAACAGGTTATACTATAGATTCCTGGCCGGAAGCCATTTCAGAAAATAGAAAACAGGAAAAACCGCATTGGGTATGGATAAAGAAAGAAGTGATAGGCAGAGATAAAAGCTATGAACAGCAGCAAGAGCTTGTTGCCAAAGAAGAAAATAAAAAGGCGCCCGGAGCTAAAATTTCAGGTTTAATAGATACAGCCATCAGCGTATTTATGGAATATGTCAGATCAGGAGAGCAAATTTTTGTTTTTGATCCACCCGTCAACGGTCTGAGAACATGGGTACGTGTTAACGAGCAGACAAGAGAATGGAGGTTAGGTTTAGGTTTCGCTCCCTCCGGCCTACTTGTCAGCGCCCACTACTCTGTCTACGACTTCGACTACGTTGCCGTTGCCCCCTCCCGGAAGTCCATTGGATTTTTTGTGTAACGCTAACTAACTATACAAAAGATGAGGGAAGGCCCCTCGCATCGGTTTTTAGGAGCAGGTTGCAAATCACCTTAAGCTGCAGTGGTTAATACACCATCTGTGGTGAGCATTAAGGAAAATATCAGGGGCCGGTTCTTGCATAAGTGCATAACTTATTTTTTCAATTAATATCTTTTAGCAACAATCATGAACATTTCATTGTAGAGTCAATTGACAGTTATGCACTTATGCAAGAACCGGCCCCTGACACTTAAGTAAATAAGCAGACTTTATATTGAATGAAAGGGCATCAGATAAAATCTGAGTATTTTGAAGTTGAAATTGACCCCTACCTGTCCATGTATTCTGAAGTAACTTTATTAAAGGATTGTCACTACTTAAAATGACAATACGAGATAATTTCATCAAATTTCCATTTTTTATGAATTTTTGAATTTCATTGTTAATTAAACTATAAGATTCTAGTGAACTTGGATTTAGCCAAGGAGCAGAGACAATCACATCCCATTTTTCAAAAGAATCTTCTCTTAGAAAAAGTCCAAATACGGTTATTTCACCATGCTCTTTTTCAATATCATCAATAACAGGTTTGAATTTTTCAACTAAAGTTTGCATATATTTGATTGTAAAATTTGTGAGGCTTTCAACATTTCAGCTGCATCCTGTTCATCTATCTTACGATTTTCATATCTCATTTCTGAATTCCAATTGGAAGTAAAAAATGACCACTGATTAAAATATTTATTTTTTATCTCTGTTTCTCTTCCGGAACATGTCAAAAGAAAATTCAGGTTATGACTTTTAAAAGCCTTAAAATCTTGAGAGTTCGTTGGTGGGAAATTTTCCCATTTTAAAGTCTTGCAAATTCTTATTTTTAGTGCTAGTTCTACTACATACCCACAGGTATAAACAGCACCATCATATCTTTTGGCCTTAAATAATGCTTTCGCATCTTCGGCCCGAGCTTTACAAAGTTGTATTAATTCTTTTTTAGGAATCATAAGAAATAGTGTTATGTCGTAAAAGCAGCAAGAAATCCATCTGATAAGGGAGCATCGAAGTCTTTGGCAATTTTAATTTTTCCTTTGAGCACACCAAATCGCCGTTTGGGTTTTTTACTGATTAACACTAACTTGGCTACGGGTTTTCCCGGCATAGCTATCAAAATTTCATTCCCATGAATGACAGAGTCTACAAGCATTGAAAAATAAGTTTTCGCCTCGTAAATACTAACAATTCGCATAAAACCGCCCATTCTCTATCGCTCATCAATCTTACTTTAGTCTATTTTTTAAATAATTACAAGCCCTTTTCAAGGCCCTTTTTCAAGGCATTTTCTACAGTATCTGGGGCCGGTTCTTGCATAAGTGTCAGGGGCCGATTCTTGCATAAGTGCATAACTTATTTTTGTTTTATCAACAATCACGAACATTTCGTTTTAGAGTCAATTGACAGTTATGCACTTATGCAAGAACCGGCCCCTGACACCTGACAATGAGATCATTCTTCTTCTCCTCTGACCCAAGCGCCCCAAAAATAGTGTTCGCGCATTTTAGGGACTCTTTCATTTAAAAATTTTTTAACTTTATCGTTAAAATCTAAAAAAGCCTGGAGAAGATCATTATAACTTACAATTTCATTAATATCATTATCTTTATAAACTACTTTTACTTTATCATTATCAATTAATGTAAATTGAATAATTCCCACTCCTTCTGGCAAATCAAATTCAGCTTTTTTCAATGATGGTATTTGCCTTATTATGCACAGCCCTTCCGCTGCTATATTTACAATTGGCATTCCTATCCAAGGATCTTTTTTGTTGATACTAGTAAACGCAAATAAATCCTTACCATTTATTTGAATACGTACCGGCATAATGAAATAGGTTAATACTATTAAATCGCTAGCAGCATAACGAGGATTGCTTTCCTCTTCCAAATTTTCTGCTAGTTCGGCTTCATTGATTTCAAAATCCAATACAATTGCAGACATAATACAATCAAAATTTTCAATGTTCAAATATATTATAACAGGGTTTGAATTCAGCCTCTCCTCTAAGCCAGCCTCCCCAATAGGGATGATCGCGCATTTGCGGAACTCTTTCATTTAAAAATAATTTAACTTTATCTGTAAATTTCTCAAAGGCTTGTAGAAGTTCAGCATAATCTACTATTTCATCAATATCATTATATTTAAATACAACTCGTACTTTGTTATTATCTAATAATGTAAATTGAATAATACCTACAGCCTCAGGCAAATCGTACATAAATTTTTTCAATCTATGCAAGTGTTTGATTCTATAGAATAAAGAGGTAGCTAAATCTACGATAGGCAATCCTACCGATGGATCTTTGTTAATTCGTGTAGTAAAAAATTCCTTACCATTTATTTGCAGGCGCACGGGCATAATGAAATAAGTTAAAACAATTAAGCCAGCATCAGCATATAGAGGATTTTCTTCCTCTCCCAAATCGTCAGCTAATTGTTCCTCATCAACTTGAAAGTCAAATAAAATCAATCTTCTTCCCCTCTGACCCAAGCGCCCCAAAAAGGGTGTTCGCGCATTTTAGGGGCTCGTTCATTTAGGAATTGTTTAACATTTAAGGCAAAATTTTCGAAAGCGTGTAGAAGCTCGCTATAACTCACTATTTCATCAATATCATGTCTTTTGTATAACACCCTAACGTGGTTATCTTCTAATGATATAAATTCAATAATGCCAACTCCTTCCGGTAAATCATAAACAACTTTTCTTAAGCTGGGTATTTTCCGAATTTTATAAAGTCCCTCTGTCGCCAAGTCAACTATTGGCATTCCTATCCAAGGGTCTGTTCTGTTGATTCTCGGAGATGCAAATAATTCTTTTTCATTGATTTGCAAACGCACTGGCATAATAAATAACGTGACAGCAATAAGTGATTCATCAGCTTTATCTGGCTCTCCTTCCAGATTTTCCATTAATTCTTGTTCGTCAATTTCAAAATCTAATGAGATCATTCTTCTTCACCTCTGACCCAAGCGCCCCAAAAGGGATGCTCGCGCATTTGAGGGACTCTTTCATTTAGAAATTTTTTAACTTTATCGTTAAAATCTAAAAAAGCTTGGAGAAGGTCAGTATAACTCACAATTTCATCAATGTTATTTTTTTTATAAACGACTTTAACTTTGTTATTATCAATTAAGGTAAATTGAATAATACCAGCTCCCTCAGGCAAATCAAAATCAGCTTTTCCTAAGGTAGGTATTTGCCTTATTGCATAAAGACCCTCTACCGCTATATTTGCAATAGGCATTCCTATCCAAGGGTCTGTATCGTTAATTTTTGTAAATGCAAATAATTCTTTTCCATTTATTTGCATACGCACAGGCATAATGAAATAGGTTAACACGATTAAATCGCTAGCAGCATAACGAGGATTGCTTTCCTCTTCCAAATTTTCTGCTAGTTCGGCTTCATTGATTTCAAAATCCAATACAATTGCAGACATAATACAATCAAAATTTTCAATGTTCAAATATATTATAACAGGGTTTGAATTCAGCCTCTCCCTTAACCCAGCCTCCCCAATAAGGATGTTCGCGCATTTGTGGAACTCTTTCATTTAAAAATAATTTAACTTTTTCTGTAAATTTCTCAAAGGCTTGTAGAAGTTCTGTATAATCCACTATTTCATCAATATCATTATATTTAAATACAACTCGTACTTTGTTATTATCTAATAATGTAAATTGAATAATGCCTACAGCCTCAGGCAAATCGTACATAAATTTTTTCAATCTATGCAGGTGTTGGATTCTATAGAATAAATAAGTGGCTAAATTAACTATAGGCAATCCTACCCAAGGATCTTTGTTAATACGTGAAGTAAAAAATTCCTTACCATTTATTTGCAGGCGCACGGGCATAATGAAATAAGTTAAAACAATCAAGTCTTCATCTGCAAAGAGAGGATTTTCTTCCTCTCCCAAATCGTCAGCTAATTGTTCCTCATCAACTTGAAAGTCAAATAATATCATAAATTCTCACAAGGGTAAGCGGTTCTAACAACACCTTGTTGATCCACAACGATTTTAATTAAACTTGTCGGTTCATTATTTCTTGTAAAACCTATGGGTCTCTGCAAATCAACTGTTGTAGCACTAAATTTATTGGTGGCTATTTCCCAACTTCTAGCTTTTTTTACACCTTCCTTGATTAAATCAGAAATTTTATTTTCGTCCAAATTGGCGTTAAATCTCGATACGTTATTACTTGTCGAATTATAGCTGTGACGTTTCATGATATGCCTTAATCCGAAATCTTTGTTTCCTGTGAGGAGCTTTGGAGTAAATTGGATGAGTGGCAGGGATTCGGGAGCCATGGAAGGGGCAGTTGTTCGGAATCGGCTCATCCATTTTCCGACAATGGGCAGTTCTTTTGCAAGGGAACCCAGTACACCCAAGGGTGGAGCTGGCATTATACCTATTGTTAATCCCTCAGGAATACCATCACAAGCATCGCCTAAAAAAGCATAATGTATGCCCTGACTCATTTTAGATAAACCCAGAACAGGATTTTCTATCATTTCGGTAAAATCGCTGATCATGAGTTCAAAATGGTCGGCAAGGGATAATCTAATATCTCCATAGGGTTCCATGCCTGTCAATTCCTGATCCCTTTCCAATTCTTTATTTCTCCATAGATCCATCTTTCCATTCGCTAAATCATTCATGAATCCTTCCATCGGAGGGATAAGGAAATAAAGACCTGTGGGATCAATATAGACTATGGGGTTATTTTGGACATAGGCATACAGGTTGGGCCCATCAACGGTATCCAAAGGGTCTTGGGTGATCCATCGGCTGGTCCAGGGATCATAGTATCGTTCTCCGAAGTAAATAAATCCGGATTCGGGGTCATATCGTTTACTGGAGAATCTCCAGGGTGACAGGGGATCGCTTAGGCTGTTCCCTTTGGCATCATAGAGCTGCTCAATTCCAAAGGCGCTATAGTGATAGACTTCCTGGGGCTGGGCTGTATGCAAATCCAGCAAAACGGCTACATTGCCTTGATGGTCATGTAAGGGCACATAGGCCTGATCTCCTTTCTCAATGACCAGGGCTCCGCCCACTTCAGCCCCTTGGCTTAATCCAAGAATGCGCAATTCTATAATTTTCCCTGTGGCATCGACGGTTCCGACTTCATTTTTTCCGATATAGAGGTAACGATGCTCTTCATCTTTGATCCATTTTGATTGAGCGCTGTCCCAAGTGAAATATCTCTTGTATAAACGGCGATTGTCAGAATCGTAGATATAGTTGATCTGTCGTTGACCTTGTATGATCCAGGCAAGCCTGTCCAATGGGTCGTATCCATACGTAACCTGGACGTTCCCCTTTTTGGCAATGAGGTTGCCATTGCGGTCATATTCTTCAACGGCATCAGGACTTTGCAACAATTGATGCAAGGCATTGAATTTTTGATTTGTCCCATCCTTGACGATCTGATTGTACAGGGAATCATTGACAAACTGGTGTTGCGCAATTCCCGTTTCGCTTATAAGCTGATTGGTATCATCATAGGCGTATTTGCAAGGCCAAACGCCTGTGGGATCTTCAAGGGTGCGTGAAAGAAGGCGTCCTCCGGCATCATATTCCAGAAAGTGTTCCTTCCAGGAAAGGCCCTCTTGGGCCGTCAGCCTGTTGAGCAGGTCATAGTGATACTGCACTTGGCCGCAGACTCCGGGCTTCTGCACCTTCAGAGGATTGCCTGAGAAATCATAGAGAAGATAGGTTTGCGAATACAGCTTTTTGCCTTCAGGGGAATAGCGGTTCACTTCCGAGAGGTATTTGCTCCAGTACGTATATTTTACCGCGGATTGGTCGGGATAGGTAACACTGGTTATCCTTCCCAACAGGTCGTAGTCCATTCGCATTTCAAGGCCATTGCCCAAAAGCTCTCGAGTGAGGCAACCCTGTTTGTTGTATTCTCGTTGATTAATAAGATGGCGTGTAAGATCTTCGACGAGGACAGGCTGATCCTGATCATTGTAGCTATAGCGATAAGACAATTTTTGATCCGAAGAGGTCAGCAAAGTCAACCGGCTTAAAGGATCGTAAGTGTAATTGAGAGCACTAGTATCAGCCTTGATCCATTGCTTGAGCTGTCCAGAGGGATAGTAGACCCTTTGGGTCCGTTTTTGTTCCGGCGTGCCCACAGCTTCAGTAGTGGAAACAAGCCGGTTTCTGGAGTCATATTCATAGGTTGTAATGATGGGTTCCGCTTTTCGTCCCAGAACATATTGAGTCGATTTAATCAGATTTCCCTTCAAATCATAAGCCTGCTCCTGTTTTTGGACCAGGTTGCCCTTTGCAGAGAGGCGTTGGGATTGAATCGGCCGATGATGGGTGTCATAGACCTGAATGGATTTGCATCCCAAGGGATCTGTAGACGAAGTATAAGCTCCTATCCTCCCATTCCGGTAGGCAAAATGATAATCATACGAAAATTGGGTGGCGTGGCCAAGCGCGTCCAGAATTAAAGTCGGTTCCTTGAACACATTGTACTCACTATAATGGGACGATTCTCCGGCTATGTTGAAGGTTTTTACCTCTGTTTGCTGTCCCATTTCGTCATAACTATAGTGGACTTTGCCTTGACAGCGGCGTGTCTTGTCTTGCACGTATTCTTCAATGACGCGATTCAATGGATCGTATTTTTTGATTTTGATAATGCAGTCGGTTGCGCTGAAATATTCGTGTACCTCTGATTCCCGGCCCATAGCATCATAAAAATAGAGGGTTTTTTGGCCTGCAGTTTCCTGTTGGACCAGACGACCGGCCGCATCGTAGGAATAGGCTGTGGTAATGCCTTGAGCATTGGTTTCTGAAATCAGATGAAAGGCATTGTATTTTTTTGAGGTTTTCCGAAGGCACTGTCCCTTCGAGTCGTAAATGGAACACTCCAGAGGGCGGGAAAGGCTGTCGTAAGTATACACGGCAGTAGTTCCCTGTGCATCTGTAGACTTGAGCAATTCTCCTTTCAGGGAATATTCATAGGTCTCTGTAGAGCCTTCCGGATATTTTTTAAAATAGGGTTTTCCCAGGATTGTATATCGCACGGTTGTCACGTTGCCTTTCGGATCCGTGATAGAGCATGGGTGGCCTAAGAGGTCATGGACATAACTCTCCGAAGGGCAAATCCATTGTGCTTTTTCATTTTCTATGGCAGGCAAATGTATTTTATTCACCCGCCCCACAGAATCCACTTCATACCGTGTTTCATTGCCATAGATATCGGTAGTGGCAATTTTGTTGCCTTGCAGATCGTAGCTGTGGTTTGTCTTTAAAGATTTGCCTGAAGGGAGGATTACCTCTTCGCTAATTTTGCGGTTCATCCTGTCATAGGTAAATCGGGTCAGTTGGTCGGGACGAGGCCCCTGCTCCGAAAGGAGATTGCCGTTGGCATCATAGGTCCTGCAAATGACATGCCCCAAAGCATTGGTTTCCTTAATAACATGCCCTTGAGGGTCATATTCCCAAAAAAGGGAATAGGCAAACGCCCCATTCGCATCATAATGGTCTTGCTGGATCAGCTGCAGCAGGGGATCATAGTGGTTTACGCTCTTCTTCAACAAAACCAGCTGATTTCCTTGCAGATAAAATTCCTCCATGCATAAGGGCAGACCGAATTTGTTATTTTCGATTTTTTTCACCTGCCTTTCCGTCACGCCCGTAAGGTCGTCGACTTTTTCTTTGCAGCCATTGTCCCTGCAATAAAACGTCACTGCAGCCCGGGCATCGTATTCATAAAATTCCCGCATCTGGATAGACCCGTTGAAAATGACGTATTTTGCCTGAAGCAGGTCGGTGCCGGGGTGGTAGCGGAATTGCGTCTCTATGCCGGGCTCTTTGGCAGAGGTCACCAGATTAAAAAGGTCATTGGAATAGGTATAGGATTTGGTGTACTTCTCAGCCCCATTGTCCAAGGGAACCTTATTTTTCATGACGACCGGCTGGGAAGACTTGCCTGAAAGGTTACCGTATAATTGATCTTCCAGGATGTTGCCTAATTCATCGTACACATAATGGCGGCAAAAGGCAATTTGCCCTTTCTCATCCTGCAAGGTGCGGGAAATCAAATGGGAATCGTTCGGAGTGTCCGGAGCTCCCCAAAACATCTTTTCTTCGCTATACAATGTATAAGGATCCGTTCCCTTATATCTTTTCACGGAACGCAGCCGGTAATCATCCATGAAATATTCATAAATCGTCTGATGGTCCAAGGCATCCCAAACGACCGTCTGAGCCATTCCTCTGCGCTTTTTGTAATTGCCCTGCGTTTGATAATCAAAAGTATAGATGGGGACAGGTGTCGCATCTTTTCCGGCCGGGGCTTTCAGGCACTTGACTTTTCCCTCTTCGAAGCCTTTGGTCTTGTGATATTCAATCTGAAGGCTGCGTCCATCGGGCCTGTCTTTGCGGATGACCCTTTCCAGATAGGCGGAGCACTTATCTTCATAGGTATATACCTCAGGCCTTTTCGGTGCGGCGATGAACAAAATAATTGAAATTGTCTATGCTATCTTTTTCCTGGTATAGATAATAAACATGCTTTGCCCCCGATCCCGTGTAAAGTTTGGCTATTTGCTCGTATACAATGAGTTCATTGTTTTTTATATTGGTCCGGGCGCTGATAGTTCCGGAGCTGGTATTGACGACCCCTTTTTGAAGGATTTCGGGATCAATTCCCAAACAGCTCTTCATCCTTTTGTCTTTGTAGACCATTTGCCCTCCGGCATACCCTTTGGTCACTCCATAATGATGCCTGGAGGAACGGGTTTCCGTAAGGCTTCCGCCTAAGTTGTGGTTCCAGCCATGAAATAGCAAGCCAATTTGGTGATCGGAGCTGCAGTAAAACCGTTCGTACCTGAAGGGATCGGAACCCGGCAGGACCAGGTCCACTTGCGCTTCGAAGAAATCTCCCGTCAGGATATTGACGCACCCATGCACCACAGCGGAAGGTTCCCCTTCCAGATTGGCCTGAGCGGCAGAGGGGCTGGTGAGCAGATCTTCCGCGGTAGAACTCTCTATTCCGTCAAAAGTCCAGCCAGTTGAGGCTGCAAAATACATCAAAGAAAAAAAGAAGAAAAAGAAATGACGCTTCACAAAATACACCCTTATATCATTCAGTTTGGATAACATGGTCGTGAATATGACAGAAAGGTTTTATTTTTGCAAATAAAATTTTACAGAATAAACAATCTTTTTTCTAATAACCGCGTAAACAACCCTTTGCGCATAAGGGACGAAAGGGACATAAAGGACGTAAGGGACCTAAGGGACATAGACCAGACCCAAAGATGATACAATCTATGTCCCTTTCGTCCCTTATGTCCCTTATGCGCAAAGATGCAAAGGACGCAAAGACGGTTTACAGAAACCCTATGAGTCTCATGGTTATTTTTTTATGATCATTTTTTTATTGACCTTGATTATCCATTTGTTCTAATATCCTTCTTTTTACAACTTTTGGCTTGGAACGAGCCGACTTTTAAACCCAAAAACCTAAGGATTGTTTATGAAAAAAATTATTGCTATCTTATTTTCTTTTTTAATGATAGGCACGGCCTGTTGTTATGCTGCAGATTTTAGAGATTATGAATTTCAACAGGAAAGAATGAAACTCTCTTCTGATGCAATTTTTATCATTTCCTCATTCGATTTTGAAGACCATATCACCGCTTATTCCTATTATGGAGTGCGTCTGTGGGATGCAACATTCCATGCCAAAATTTTGTCTTGGGAAGTAGCTGATGATATCATCATTGTGTTTTCCAAAGATCACAATGGCCATAAAACGTTCTTGACATGCATCAACCGGACCAACGGTCAAATGATCTGGCAAAAGTAAGTACTTTTGCACATCTTGAGCAAAGCAAAAGGCATGGAGATTGGTTTATATGAATTTAAATGCTGCGATCGTGTCAGGAAAAGATCCCATTAATGGACGGCCCATGATAGATCCCCTAGACCAAAACAGTCCCCTTCCAATGGATGTAACCCGAATCATTCTCCAAAATTCGAAGGGGAATCTTGATGCTATAGCCTTAGTGTGTAGAAGCTGGAAAGCCTTGGCCGATAACAATGAGTTCCGTGAAATGATACGCCCCGTCCAGGCTTTTGGCACTAAAGAATGGAAAGATTACATAGGAGTGGATGCAGAGGCAGAACCTACCCTCCCAAGGCGCGCCTATGGCGATTTGGAAAAAGAGGGGGGCTTTCTTACCTTTATTCCCGATAAAGTCAGAGTGGCAAAGGAGAATGGGGCTGTTGAAGAAGTGCCCCTGGATAATCTGGAAGCTATAGGCAATCTGGTCAAAAAACCTAAAACGGATCTTAAAACAGGTTATAATGAAGACTCCGAGCAAATAGCCCTCGAGGAAAAAAGTATACTGGAGAAACCTCACTGGGTCTGGATAAAGAAAGAAGTCTTGGGCAGAAATAAAACCTATGAACAGAATCAGAAACTTGCGAGGGAAGAAAACGCAAAGATACACGGAGCAAATATTTCTGGTCTGATAGATACAGCCATCACCGTTTTTATGGAATATGTCAGATCCGGAGGGCGCCGTTTCATTTGGAATCCAGTAAAAGAAGTGCATACATATGTACGTCTCAATGATCCAATGGATAGATGTTTCAATCAGGGATGGCATTTAACTTTAGGTTTCACTACCTCTGGCCTCCTCGTCTACCACAACGTTTGCGGTGACAATGAATACATTGGCTTTCTTTGTGCGCGGAAGTTCTTTGCGAGTTAATCAACTGTACGAGTACAGTTGAAATGGATCGCAAATGACGAGAAAATGAGTGGTCATTTGGGTTGATGATAAACTGATTTAAAGTTTTTAGATGAAAATTTTTCCTCTTTACCCTTTATTTTGGGGGCATAACGAAAGGTAAAGTTCAATCTGGCATCCTTCAAAGGTAAAAAATGGGGAGCTGTATTTTTATGGATTTTATTTACCATATGATATATCTTGCGCGAGGGGCCTCCAAAAAACAAAACATCTCCAGATTCAAATAGTATATCATGATCCAGATTTTGTGGATTGGAAAGGGGATTATTTAAATTGATTTTGGGTTTGCTATTGCACAGGCAAAAATTGCAGCTATCTCCAATTGTAAACGAAACCACAGGATAATCCTCCTCTCCATCATTGGCATCTTTATCCTGATGCCAGGGAATGTAACCCTCTTTGGGAGCTTCAGGAAGGGTTTGATAATACAACAGGATTAAATGAGTGTGGGCAATGACTTTGATTTCTGGATCGATTTGAGCTGCCCGAATCAAATTCTCTTGACATAACTTGGAGATGAATTTTGGAAATTTATCAAGGGAATTAAATATTCTTCCCCTGTAAGGTGCCTTGGGAGCTTGATTAAGGACCTTTTGACCTTGTTCATTTGTCTTCCAAAACCCCTTATCTGAATCAGATCCTATCTCCAATGCCATATTTGTCAATTGCAATTGCATGTGAGGCTCCAATCCACTTTTAATGAGAACCAATCCCGGCTGCAACCTGATAATTTTATGCTGCCCGCAACTTTTAAAAGCAGGCTCTGCATTGTGAATTAAACGCGAAAGAGGTATTTTCATTGCTGCTGGGATTGATCTTTTAATGGATCCAAAATGGTTCCGTTGTGCCTGAGAAATATGTGGTAGTGATCTTAAAAATAACATATTTATTTTCCTCTTGCTGAGAAATTGCCTTTACCTGATTCATAAAAATGGTAAATTGAATCTATTTCTTAACTTTTATAACATTTACAATAGTTTGAAGTCAAGTGTCAGGGGCGTCTCCCAGCAATTCCGCGCGAGAAATTTTTCTTGCAGGATACCCGGTTTAATGAATCTTTAAAAAAACGCGATGTGCGACTTTTCCGGATAAGAAATTCCAAAAGTTTCGAATATGAGTCGCCCGTCGCTTCGCTCCGGGCTCTGTCATAGGGGGGCTTGTTACCCATAGTTCCCGCGTCCCTTCGGGACTTGGTCACTATGGGCTAGATGGTTCAGTCGTCCTCGCTTCGCTCTGACTCAGCACTAATTGCTTGTAACTGTGAATAACGGTGAAATATTTGTGTGCAATGTTCTTGGATCGGACAAGTTTTCCACAGAAAGAGTCCGAGCGAAGCGAGGACGATTGAACCATCTAGCCCATAGTGACCAAGTCCCAAAGGGACGCGGGAACTATGGGTAACAAGCCCCCCTACGACAGAGCCCAGAGCGAAGCGACGGGCGACTCAAATACGAAATCTTTGAAATTTCTTATCCAGAAAAGTCGCACATTACAGAACAGTCCCTAACTTAGAAGCTGTCGTTCCTTCTCAGCACAAAATAATCCCGATGGGTGCTGTCCCGGTATTGACAATAAATTTCAAATTTTTCTTGCTTCCCGTTTTTCAAAGTAAAATACGGAGCTTCTGTATGACTTTTAGGCCTTTCTTCCAAGCTCGCTGATATGATGGTTCCATCTATTTCCTTTTGCGTATCAGAAACATGTATGGAGGTTAAAATTTCTTTTAATTCTTCATTCTGAAGGATGACAGTAAAAATTTTTGGAGGATTGGAATGAATTTCTTTTGTAAAGATTTTTATCTTCCATTCTTTTTCATTTTTTAGCTTTTCTATTTCTTCTATTTTTTTTTTAATTTTGCTTTCAATGTGATTTATCATGCCTTCCAAAAAATCCCCGGAAGATATTTGCTTTACCTTTTCAATGGAAGCATTCAAAGCTATAATATCATCCTCAAGACTTTTTATTATAGCTTCACGGCTCTTAAAAGGTGTCTGGTCGCAAGCAATTTCGTTAAAGCCTGACAGGAGCAGTTGCATGCTCAAAGGAGTCTTCTCGATAAGATCCATTTTCTCAGGTGTTACATTACAGATCATTTCGTCAATGGGATGTTCTCCTCTTCCATTCATTTGAGTTCCATCTTGAATGATTCTTTTATAGAATGGTCCTCTATGGTCTTTCTCCTGGTAAAGTAAAACCAGTTCATCGGTTGCGCCAGGTTCAACGGCGATAAATTTTCTGGGCAGCAGCCCACCTGATGTTCTGTCATGACATTACAAGGTGCAAGGATATAGGGTTTCCCATCCAGAAAATAAACGTAAACTCTATTCTTGCCTTGTAAAATGGTGCTATTAATGGGTTTAAAGCCAGCATTTTTAAACTCTTCATAAGACCTGGCTTTACAATCATTTTGGTTTAATGAGGTTACAGGATCTATGGAAGAAGTCCTCATACAATTAGGATCTATACTAAAAGACATATTGGTACCTATAGCGTTGTTAGATTCAGCAACGATAGCATGTAGGCATAATACTCAGCAAGTTTATATTATTCAATATTATTCCTTTAAAAAAAACAGCCATTCCAATATAATCCAGCTCATTCGAAATAAAATTTTAGTCAAAAAAAATATGATACCTTCTACTTTTTTTAACGTAAATAATTATCTTCATGAAGCAAACCATCCAACAGATTTACCCACGGCCTGTAGCTCAAGCACTCAAATTGTTTCAAAAGATCTAAAGAAAAATCTTGAACAGGAAAACATCATTGATGTGGATGGGCTCCTGACAGCTTTTCTGAAAGACAGGGATTTACCCGGGCTTGAAAACAGCCAGCAGCTTCTGGTGCAGGAATTGCATGTGCAGCCCTTCGCCATTTCTGCCGGCAACTGGAACGGCACAGCCTATATATGCAAGCTTCTTGATGCCATTAAGGACTATTTTAGAGTCAGAAACTGGCCGGAGCCCCAAATTGAGATCATAGGAGGGTATGTCCGCTGGCTGGTTCTACAAAGCCCCGAATTTTGCCGGAAATTTATTCAACAACTGGGAAGTTCCTCTGCAGAAATGGTAAATGCCGCCTTCCTCAGCCAGTTGGCGCACTATCCTCCCGATTATGACATTCGCATTTATGTTCCTTCCTGCACTACCAAGGAAGATATAAAAGCTCTGATAGACGTTGCAGTCCATTATCTGGCATCGGCAATTTCGCCTGACAATGCTCAGGAAATAAAGAAAGTAATTTATCAGACAGGTCTAAAGAAGAAGTTCACCTGTTTTGATAATAGCAACAAATATGGCGTTGTCAGTTTTGGATCCTGTCCGAAGGGATCTTCTGTCGAAGTGCTTTTTGTCAAACAGCTCAAAAGGGAATTTACATTTACCCATACGGCATTAAAATTGGGACTAAAAAAGAACAAATGGGTTTTAACGACTTCAGGCGATTTTGGCGGCCAAGCCCTGACGGACCTGCTTACCCGTCAGATCCATGCGGTTTCACCGGAGACCCTGGACCATCAGGGATGGGCCTTGTACCATTCCTGCATTACCAAAGGTCACACCTGTTCAGACCCCCTTTTGGACGGCAAACTCCTTTCCCGTATCACAGCTCCAGACGAACTTAAAGAAACCGTAAGCCGCTGCCTGTCGAATCATCATCAGAACAAAAGCCTGGACCTGATCGTTTTATGCATTAACTCCTTTTTCTCCGATCCGGTATCTGCTGATGCCTTATGGAAAATGGGCAGGGACTTTCCTCTTGGGCCCGATGATAAAAAACATCCTCTTGGCATAGTTTTAGAAACAAGTAAAGAGCTCTCTTTGTGTTTACAGTTCGTCTGCATCCTGATGCAGACAGTCGCCCTGGTGAACGGCTCCTTCCAAGTTGTTGAGCATAAAAAATCGCCCTATATTCAAATGCACCTTCCCAATGGACTGTATCTTCTGCTTCCTTGCGAGCCTGTCAGATGCCTGGAAAATCTGGTACAGCATTTTCCAAAAAACCTGGAGAAAGAACCGCTGAAAAAACTGCAGCATTTCATGGATTCCCTGTTTGAGTGGCACTGCTGTATGCCTCCGCATGCCTTCTGGAATCCGGAAATAACAAAAAAAAGTTTTGAGCTATTGGAATCCAAGGAAATTCTGCTGCGCCGGACCGGGTATCAGCTTCTATTGCAAAGTTATAGGGAAACGCCGGACGAAGGGGTTTTACGGCAATTGCTTATCAGATTTCCTGAAATTTTCATCAATCTCCCATTAACAAAGCAGCTTCCCTTCCTTCACTGCTTAGAAAGTACCCTTCAATGTGGATCTTGCAGAATTCCCCCTAATCTTTTTTCATCCATGAAGGAACTCTCGACAAATTCCGCATCGCCTCAAGAGATCGTACAATCGTGGTTGACCTCTCTAGGAATAATTTACGATCCTTTATTCCAGGAATGTGCTTATACTATCTGGTTAAACTGTTCCAGGAAAATGCCTGCAGCCATTAAAATACCGTTGGGAAGCGCCTTGATTGAAGCCATGCTGCCTCATGGGCTAAACTACTGTGCATCCATTTTGGTCCATTTGTCCGATCTTGGAAAAGATATCGAGCTTTTGCCGGTCCTTATTAATAGCGCTGTGGCAGCCTGCAGCCTAACAACTGATATTCAAACTTTATTCCTGCTTAAAGAATCCATTCAAAACCTGCCAGGAGGTTCCATTTCCAAAGACAACTCTTCCCGGCAACTTGCAGAGCAGCTTCGCAAGCGGAAATATATCGAAGAGGCACAATCCCTCCTGAATGAGATCAGAGATAGCGACATCCGCCGGAAAGGCGAGGCTGCATTCCAATGGCAGGAATTCACCGAAGAAATGGACTCGCAGAATTGGGAAAATGCTCTTATACTGGCTATTACCCTGCTGCAGGATCCCACAGGTTTCGAAAATGGAAGAGGGACAACTTACCTTTCCTTATTACTCTCTAAGGTGTCCCTGATACTTTCTTCTGTTGCAGGAGTTTTTCTTGAAAAAGTTTTTTTCCATATCTTTTGCAATGAACAAGGCATAATCAGGGAATTGGGTATTCCGTTCATCCATGCATTCCTGGAGTTCTCCAGGCAAAACAGGGCCAATGGAATGCCGTTTCCTCTCTCTTTTTCAAAATCGCTTTCCCAATCCATGAAGGCGGTGACGCATTATCTTCAAAATGAAGATTTGGCAGAGGAGTCCTACCACTTTTTGAAAGAAGTAGAACACAATAAAATTGTATTTGCTTTGACAAAGTCCCATATATCCTATTGTTTTTGGCTTTTCCAAAAATTCATGGAAATGAGGGAAAGCCCGCCTGAATTTCGCGATTGGATGGATAGTCTATTTTCCAAACTGGTCAGACAGACATTTGTACCCGCAGAAATCGCATCCATGGCTGAAAAAATGGTCGATTATTATATATGCAATGGGGATTATGAAAGGGCCTTTGACAGGGCCAAACAATGGATGGAGTCTTCACAAGTTCCTGTTCCACCCTCTCTATTTTTAAAATGGTTGAAATTTCTCTTGTTCAAAGTGGATTTTTCTAAGGGGGCTTCTTTATTTGTTCATGATAAAGATATCCTGCACTGTTTTGACCTTGATATCCTTAAATTACTAGTAGAAGAGTTTCTCAACATTAGCCTCATAAATTTAAAAATGGAAGGACATGAAACCGTTGTGATGGCATTGTTAAAAGAATATCAGATTACAGCCTCTTCCCTTTGGAAAACTGTTTATGCAAGGATAGCCCAATCTAATGATCAAACGGTTAAACCCGCTCTGTTGAACACACTTTTTGAATATGCCGATGAAGGTGTCCTGAAGGAGTCTTTTGATGATCGCGCCGCCTGCTGGATTTCAGCTTTGAGTTGCAGGCCAGCTTTGGATAAATCTTCCCTTCTGTATTTGCTGGACCATAAGGACATAGCCCATATTTTTAAAAAAGCCTCTTTCTTTATGGCTCTTGAAGGCTACAAGTGGCTGTTCTTTCATTTTCTTTCCCAAAAAAATGATGAGATCATTAAAAAAGCGCTGCACCACCTTACTTCTTTAAAGCATTTGGGAGAAAAATTTCTCGATTCATTCATAACCTCCTTGATATGTCTTGAGAACAGATACATAAATGAATCCCTATGTAAATGGTTATGTGATACTATTCCTCCTCAACCCTTGTCTGCCCGTATGTTGCATACCATTATTATGATGTCACAAAGCCTAATTCAGCATAATTATTCCATCGAAAACCCTACAAGCCCCATTCTGCGCTTTATTGAGGTTTTTATTATCCCCCTCAGTGAGTGGTCTGATTCATTTGGAATCATTAAGTTATTATTAAATCACCCCGAAAAATCCAATCTGGAATTGTCAGGAAAATATGCTCAAAGAATTATAAAAATCGAACATTATAATTCGAATATGTCAAAGCCGGCTCAGGTCCAAATCCTCGATCAGGTCATCTCACAATTGATTAACGACTCCCGTTATTCACTATTGGTGGAAAAACTCTTGATATCCCCCAATATTCAAAACTATTTTACTAAAGACATGATTAATCAAAAATGGACGATACATCTCACCCATTATTTGACCGAAGCCATAAAGCACAAAGATTATGACTACAAAGTGGGCATATGGACAAAATTCCTCATCGATTTCCAAAGAATTAATAACAATTCTTTTAACCAGGAATTGTTTGAAAAGGTTGCCGAACTTCTCATTCAAATTGAAATATTTTCATGCGTTGAGGAGAAAATGTTTGGAAGCCACTTAACAGCGATATGTTCCGAGATCGACCCTTCATTGGTTACCTTCTCCTATGTCCAACATCATGCTCTATTGGGCCCTGATGAGAGCCTGAAACAAGTGATAGAGCTTTATTCTCCGAATAATCCCGAACCGAAGCTGAAATCTGAGATCGAATCCCCTCCCAATCTATTCAAAATATTGACTTACACAATTACTTCTTGGGAGTCAGAAAATTCTGATCCTCAAAAAAGTAAAATTGCATTCAAACTGAATATGTTGTTTTTAAGACAAATCCTCAACTTTGATTTTACTGATGGAAGGTCAAAAGCAATACTGGGTCATTATTTTGCCCAATCGCTTTGCCTTACGACACATCATCCTCTAGTGTTAGACGAAGTTATTGACTTTCTTGAATATTTTTCGCTAAATGGCGACAAACTATGTCCGGATATTGTGCTGACCCACGAAGAATTAGTCAAAATAGCCTTTAATAATTTGTTTACTGAAAAAAATTTCGTAGAACACAAAAAGAAATTTTTCTCCATAGCCTCTACTTTCAATACTATTCCATCTGAAAAACTCATCTATGACGACATTGTTTTAAAAGGGTGTTTGCCCATTGAAATAGAAAAAAAAATTTCCTTGGATGTCATTCTCGCTTTCCTTGAAAAAAACAATGTAAACTATCAAATAAAAGGCATGCAGCTATTACTTAGATGGTTTCGCACTTATGCTCGTGCAGGTGACGCTATCTTCATTAAAATGATCTTTGATAAGATCAGTTTATGTATTCAAAAAGCCAAAAATGACATATCGATTGATCAACTGAGCGAGATCTTTATAGAGCTTTTTGTCTTGATGATCAATAAATTCCAGGATGATGTGTGGTGGCAAGAATACACTGTGCATCTTTATCGTACTCTCGTTTTTAAAATACTGGATAAATTCCCTCAGTATAAAAAAGAACATGAAGCCATCGCTTTTGTAGTTTCCTTGAATAACATTCTTGTTTCCACATACTATGATACAAATCTGACGCGATTCTTCCCTCATGCTCTTTATGATATTATTGATGGAATTTTTGACAAAATTCAAAACATTGCCTATTCCCAAAATGAAAATATGAAAGATTTTTTGGTAGCAACTCTTGAAATTTTGGTCCATTTGCATGCCTCTGAAAAGGCAGAAAAACTATCAACTCCCGCAGACCGCAAGTTCTATCTTATCAAAACTCCCAAATCCTATCCTTGCATGAGAAAAATAAATCCTCCCGATCGGCTTCCCTACCATGGCAAGGGCGCCAGGCAGCTGTGGTTTAAATGCTTTTCCCGGTACTCAGAACTATTGATAAAACTATACGGTAAAACTGAAATCCTTCTCCTTCAGGAGACATTCCAGAGTTTTTACAATACGGCCTATCAGACGGATGACAATGAATTTAAAAAAGAAACCCAAAGAATATTAAATCTGTTGCATAAACAATCTTCTTAGTTGCACAGTTTTTCCAGGATGAATATATTTTTATTAGTTAAACCGATTTATATTAAGGAGCGATAGATGAAAATGTACGGAAAATATTTGTACGCTAAAGCTGCAGCCATAGTGATGGCTTTCAGCCTGTTTTGCATGTCTTTTGATTCCGTTTCCGCGGCCTCCGCTGCCTCCGCGGCCTCCAGCTGCTGTGAAGATTACACCCATGTCGCCAAAGTAGCCATTCCAGCTGTGGTGTGGATAAAAGTCAAAGGAAGCAGTAAAAATTACGATCTTAATGAAAGCGAAGATCCCTTCAATTTTTTTAATGATGACTTTTGGGGGCAATTCTTCGGAAAGCAGCGCCGATGGCGTTCTGAGCAACAGCCTGTAATAGGCCAAGCTTCCGGCTTTATTGTCTCTCCTGATGGGTATATTCTGACAAATGGCCATGTAGTCAAAGACATGACAGAAATAAAAGTCATCCTGGATGATGAAAAAGAATTTGATGCCAAAGTCATAGGCAGCGATCCCAATACAGACATAGCCCTGATAAAGATTGATGGCAAAAATTTGCCGTTTTTAAAACTGGGCAACTCCGATGACCTGGAGGTCGGACAGCGCGTAGTCGCCATCGGAAACCCGCTAGGTCTCCAAGCTTCCTTGACAGTAGGCGTGGTCAGCGCCAAAGGGAGGAACAATCTCGACCTCTCCCATATCGAAGATTACATTCAAACCGACGCCGCCATTAACCGGGGCAATTCAGGCGGGCCTCTTCTCAATTTGAAGGCGGAAGTGATCGGAATGAATACTGCCATCGTGACCAGCATGGCTACCGGAGGCTATATGGGAATAGGATTTGCCATTCCTAGCAATCTCCTGAAGGTTGTTATGGATGACCTTAAAGAATCGGGTTCTTTCACTCGCGGGTATATTGGCGTTGTCTTGCAACAGGTAGATGACAATCTCGCCCAGGCTTTCAATCTGAATAAAGCGCAGGGCGCCCTTGTGGCAGAGGTCTCAAAAGATTCTCCTGCTGAAAAGGGAGGGCTTAAATCAGGGGATATTATTCTTAAATCCAACGGTACCGATGTTGCCAATATCGCTTCTTTGCGTAATGCCATTGCCCTGATGAAGCCAGGCTCTAAAGTTACTCTTGCCATTCTAAGGCAGGGCCGTCCCATGGATGTGACAGTGGAAATTGGCGTATTCCCGACCAGCCAGCCTGTCGCTGCTTCGGTCAAGGAAAATAAAATTGGAATCGAAGTGGAAAACCTGTCTGCAGAACAGGCCAACAAATTGGGATACCAAAATGATAAAGGGGTCATTATCACTAAAGTGGACCCTTCAGGGCCGGCTGCCTGGGCTGGTTTAAAGAAGGGAGCTCTCATCCTTGAAGTAAACCAGAAAAAGGTATCCAATGTGGAGGAGTTCAATAAAGCACTTCAGGCCACTCCTGAAGGAAAACCTGTGTTATTTTTTATTAAACAGGATAACACCAACCGCTACATCTCCTTCAAGGTATTTTAATAGGTAATTGAGAGGGGTTTACCACTGAGCCAGTGAGATCACTGAGAAAGTATGAGATAATTGAGAGGTGGATCTCATATCTTATCAGTGATTGGCGTAGTGGTAAATCCCTCCAAATTCTCTCTCAATAATCTCACACCTTCTCAGTGATCTCACTGGCTCAGTGGTAAACCCCTCTAAATCAACTGTACCAATGGGGGACAAATTCATCCTTGATAAAATTCAGGCTTACCGCCTTGCCTTCCTTATGTAAATTCTTGGCGAGCATCAAGTGGATATCAAGCAAGCTTAAAATGACCATGAATTCATTGGATTTTACACAGTTCATTTCTCTTTTCGCCTCCAATAATTTTAACTTCAAAGAAGCCTGATACAGCCCGCTAATGCACTCAGATAACACCCAGCTGACTTCAGGGAGATCATTTAACCGAATTATCCTATTTCTTAAATCAGATAGGTTCTCTTGCCAATGTTCGTGGTCCAGTTGTTTAGACGCTTCCACCAAAAAGGCAATGCTCTTCTTGGCGGATTCCCAATTCTCCCCTGAATATCTGTTCATTAATCCTTTAATCGGACAAACACTTTCGATCAGTTCGCGGTATTTTTGAACTTGTTCATTACAATCTGGAAAATTTCTTCTAGACTGTTCTGTCAACGGGTATAAAGATAATGGCTTCAAGTCAACGTTCATGGACTACTCCTTTAAATGGCATTGTTAATTTTAACAACCAATCCTAAGAATATGAAAAAAACAGATTTTATTCAAATGAATTCATTAAATCTTAAAAATATAAATAAATTAAAAAACAATGTTATCTTAACATGATTTTAAAATATACATGTTAAAATAATATCAATCTAAATTAAATATTATTAAGTTAAACAAGGAGGAAATTAGATGAATAACTTACCATCTTTACCAAAAGAGATGCAACCCATTATTTACAATGGTTATTCAAATAATAATAAAGCATCCAATCCAAATGAAAAATTGGATATTAAACAAATTAAGGAAAAACTCAGAAAATATACTAGCGATTATTTAGAACATTCCTTTAAAAGGCAGCATGAACGGGAACTAGAACAAACTCTGAAAAATCCCATTCATTTCAAGCGAGGGCTTAAAGCCAATCCGGACAAGCTCCCCTCAAATAATGAACAAACCAGACACTTATTATATGTCCATCGCAATCCCGAAAGCGAGGGTGGCTTGAAGGTGCCTGGCACTGATGAAAAAACCACAGTAGAAAAAATCGTGGAATTGAAGGGGCCGGACGGCTCCTATAAGGTCAATCTTTCAGATGAAAGGGATATTCGGGTGGTTAAAGATAACCGCTATAATAAAGAGGATTTGCGTACCACTTCCAGACTCAAACAGGAATATAATGAGCAGCTTTATGATGCTAAAATGGATCAGAATGCCCAAGCCAACCTGTACCATCCGGAAATTGTATCCAGGGAAATGCGGCAAGTCTTGCGTTGTACCAATGAGGTCCCTGCCTCTCTAAAAACAAAAGAAGATCTCTTTAAAGAATTGGGTTATGAAATACAACGTTACGTCATTTATCCCAGCCATGTCAATGATCCGCTGGCTATATTGTCCAGAGAAAATGTCACACATATAATCGAACAGCTGGCAGATATTATTGATTTATATGAAAAATCCTATCCGGACCATAACAATAATTCCTATCTGGATGTATTTGTGCTTTGCCGTGATCTGATTAGAAACGCGGCGTATCAAATGATGTTTGACAAATCTGCATTTACTGGAAGCGATCATGGCGTGCTTCATATTCACCATAACTGTGAAAATGGTCACAACATGCATAAGGAATTAAATAAACATGAAAGCAGTGATAAAGAACCCTTTTTAAACAAAGCCGCTTTATTAAGCAAAATTATCCATTTCTATCATGATATTGGATATAGCGTAGGTTCTGCCTTCCACTTCAAAATAATGAAGGACCATCCTTTTATCGGTGGCAAATTTATTCAGAGCCATAAGCAATATTTTGAAAGATTGTTCAGCACAAAAGATGCCCATGGCAATGCAGTGCCTGGAACCAAAGAAGCTGAAATTATAGAAAAATGTATCCTCAACCATGCTATCGTATCATTTGATTCAGACACCGACGATCTTTATAAACTGGTCCGGTTTACCACTTCCAACTCCGATGCCTGTGCCGTGGCTGCAGATCAGAAAGCCCAGAAGTTCTGGAGAGATCACCCTGAAACAATAATGGAATTGGCCAGAATGAAACTCTTTTTAAGCATTTACCCCGAATGTGCCAGCGTCCTCGGAAATGGCAGTATCATGAAAAATCCACAGGAAGTGATGAGCAAAGCCAAATGGCTGAAGGATCCCAGTTTGAGTACCAAAGAAGAAATCGATTTGTGGCTGTCTGATCCCACCAAACCTCTTCCTGCAGTATTTAATGAATCCAATTTTACTGATCCCACCTACTACAAAGCTTATCGGGTATTTTCACAGGTAAAATCAAAGTTATTAGAAATAGCAAGACATGAGCGGCTGCCTCTATTGGAACAAGACGCTTATGAAAAGGCCATTCTAAATAACTTTAATAATATAGGAAGCGATATCGTAATCAAACAGTTCGGCGCAGAATTGATTTCCACTTCTATAGAATTGAATACCCAGGAAAACATTAGCAAGGGAGCTCCCAAATACTTGCCCAAGATTACCATAGGCCCCTCCCTGTTATATGCTGTCATAGAAGACTGCTTTGGAATGGATACCGCTGGAGGCAACATAAGAAAAGTTCTTATGGATGAATATGGAGCCAAAAAAGAAGATATTACTAACGCTATCAACAGTGTCGGCCAGCACAAGGATAAAATAGAAAATGTTCCAAGCCCTGTAGCGAAAATCTATATCCAACGTCAGAAAGAAATTGCCAAACTTGAAAGAGCAAGAACGACCTATGCCAATGTCCTGCAAAATCTTGAACGAGTCAAAGATGAAACAGTATCATTTAAACAACGTGAAATATTAAATCAGTTTGTGGATGCCGTCACGCCAAAGGAAAATAAATCCAAAGACCCGGCAAAACCACAGGATGATAAGAAAAGAGACCTGATCCTCATAAATAATAAATATTTCCTTGCAAATTGGATGGAAGCAGGCCAGGACGCCATGGGTAAACTGTTGCAAAATCCCCCCACAAACCTCTCCAATGAAACATTCGAAAGCATTAAAAAAGCTCTGATAGACATAGCCGTCAATTTCACACCAGATAAAATTGGAATGATAAAAGAATCTACCTTCCTCAAACTGAGAGCCCTCTATGTGACAAAGAGCGACCTTAAATTTATAAATGCCTAATTTAAAGCCTCGCAATGATGCGAGGCTTATTTTATTCTAGGGAAAAATTATGATGCCCAAATTAATCACATTTTCCTATTTTCCCGTTCAGGAAAACAATAGTGTTGATGAAAAAAATGATGAACAAATTGATATTTATCATCAGCTTTCCGATACTGTAAGAAATATTTTAAGCTCGGACTCGTCCATTCGAAGAAAAGAAGAAAAAAATTTAGCCTTTCTCGTAGAAGCCATAAAACAATTGGACCCACAAAATTGGAAAGCCACTGTTCAAGATCTAAAAGAGCGTATTATTTGTAAGTTGAACAACAACCCGATGCAGGCTTCTGTTGAAGTCAGCTGGCTTATTCACCAGGTAATTACCGGTTTATATAAAAAATCACTCTCGATGTGCGCTATAAACGCAGAAAACCAGCGCGATCATGAAAGATCCAATCTATATAGCCAAACATTATCCCTCGTTCAAATCAATGAAGAAATGGCAAGAAATATTCACGCAGCCGGAAAACCTGTTACATTTAAGATAATTCGCAACGAATTTGTCCCAGACTGGTTTTCAATGGTACAGAATGGAAAAATCAATAGTATTGCCCGGGGATAATCTAAATAATTTACCACTGAGCCAGTGAGATCACTGCCTCAGTGGTTAATATCGCCACATCGTTTTTCAATATAATTTTTTTCGGGTGCAATTAAATCTGAGGGATTGAGAAATTTCTACCACAGAGCACACAGAGGACACAGAGTTCATTCAAGCCCGTTCCGGGCTTGAATGACAGCTTTCGTTTGTGCGCTTCGCGCACAAACGAAAATTCTATGTCGCAGAGCCAAGCGAATTTTCTCTGTGCTCTCTGTGTTCTCTGTGGTAATAAAAATTACTCAGCCCCACATATTTAATTGCACCCATTTTTTTCTATAAACATAAACTTTTCTTGAATATTGTTTCTCGGTGCTATAAACTCCCATTTTTTAATTTGAGGATATCTTATGTCGTCGAGAATAATACCCGCTGTGTTGTTCCTCCTGATAGCCCTGTCCATCTTTCCCATGGATGTCAGAGGCGAATCTTCAAAGATATGCCTGACGATGATCGTACGAAATGAGGAAAAGATCATCGAGCGTTGCCTGGATAGCGTAAAACCTATTGTAGACTGTATTTCGATCTGCGATACCGGATCGACAGACCATACCGTTCAACTCATCGAACAGTACATGAAAAAGAATAAGATCCCAGGAGAAGTTCATAAACATGAATGGAAAAATTTTGGGTTTAACCGAACGCTTGCATCTCAGGCAGCCCAAAAGACATTAAAGGACCTAGGATTCCCTTTGGAAAATACCTTTCTGCTGTTCATAGATGCTGATATGATGCTGGAAGTGGGGCCTGAGTTCCGTAAAGACAACCTCAAAGACGATTCTTATTCCATCGTACAAAAAAATAAATCTTTATCTTATTACAATACCCGCTTTGTTCGCGCCTCGCTGCCTTGGAAATCTATAGGAGTGACTCATGAATACTGGTCTTGCGAAAAGCCTTGCAAAGAGTCTCATTTGCAAACCTTGACCATCGATGATCGGGATGATGGGGGATGCAAAGCTGACAAATTTGAACGGGATATCAAATTATTAACCCAAGGGCTAGAACAAGAGCCTCAAAATGAACGCTACATGTTTTATCTGGCGCAATCCTACAAGTGCCTGCATAACTATCCCGATGCAATTAAATGGTATCAGACGCGAATTCAAAAGGGGGGCTGGAATGAAGAAGTCTGGTACTCGAAATTCATGACCGGACAGTGTCATGAATTCATGGGCCAATGGAATGAGGCCCTACAGTACTACTTGGATGCCTATGAATTCCTGCCCGATCGCGCCGAACCGTTGCAGCATATTTCACAATATTATCGTTTGAGAAATCAACATAATTTAACCTATTTGTTCGCAAACCAAGGTTCACAAATCCCTTACCCCCATCATCTCAATTTATTTATTTCACATCCAGTCTATGAATATCTGTTAGATGAGGATATTTCGGTCTCTGCTTTCTATACTCCATTCAAAGAAAAAGGTTATGCTGCCACCAACCGCCTAATGTTGAAAAAAAATATTCCAAGTCATATCCGGGACCAGGCCTATAGAAACATGCTATATTACGTAGAGAACCTAAAAAATGCGCAGTTTAAACCGGTTGAAATCAAACTTCCAGCTATTCGAGAAGGGCTTTCAGCGCGTTATAATCCCATGAACCCATCCATTCGAAAAACCAACTCTGGATATGAAGTGATCTGCAGAACGGTCAACTATATCCAGATAGGCGCCCAACATTTCAAATCATTGGACCTATCTGATCCGACAAATTTGATAAGGACCCGCAACTATCTTGTACAATATGATCCGGATTTCAAATTGCTTTCCCAGCAGGAGATTATTGAAGATTTACCCCGTGTAAAAAACAACGTCACTTATACAACGGGCCTTGAAGATTGTCGGATATTCAGATTTAAAAATTCCACTTGGTTTACCTGTACTACCCCGGATACAAACCCTTCCGGGCAGCTTCAGATCTCTTTATGCAAACTGTCGGATCATCGGTCCGACCCCATAGTGAAAGTAGAGAAACTTATCCCCTTGTTTGGCCCCGATCCTAAACGATGCGAAAAAAACTGGTTGCCATTTATTAAAGATGATCAGATCCATATGATTTATTCCTACAATCCTTTTGTCATTAATAAGTTTGAGATAGATATTGAAAAGGGGCAATTGATCCGGCAAACCACCTTTCGAAATCAGCAGCCAAAATATGATTTTTCCCGCTTTTCCGGATCTGCTTCTCCCATAGAATTTGATGACGGATACCTTTTTCTTGTTCATGAGATGGTTTATGAGGATTCGCAACGCAATTATATGCATCGTCTTGTTTACCTTGATAAGGATTTCAATTTCAAAAAGCTGTCCAAGCCATTTACATATATGCACAAAGGGATTGAATACTGTTGTGGACTAACGGTGGACCATGCCGCCAAAAATCTTGTGATGCCCATAGGCATCGAAGACAGAGAGGCTTATCTTTGCATAGTCGATCTGGACACCGTCCGATCCTTGTTAGAACCCTTGCCTTGAAAAAGAAAATATGATATGCAAAAGATCTTTAAAATTTAAATTTGAATGCTAAACTACAGGTGGAATATTTATGAAACTGCCAAGACTTATCTTCTGTATAATTCTGTTTTCCTTTTCACTGCTTTCAGCCGATAAACCTAAAGTCTGTTTGAACATGATTGTGAAAAACGAAAAAGATGTCATTTGCCGCTGCCTGGGCAGTACAAAACCCCTTATTGACTATTGGGTCATCGTCGACACCGGGTCCACTGATGGCACCCAGGATATCATCAAAGAATTTTTGAAGGATATTCCGGGAGAACTTCACGAATATCCCTGGAAAAATTTCAGTTATAACCGCACGCAGGCTCTAGAATTGGCAAAAGGGAAAGCAGATTATATCCTTATCATCGATGCCGATGATGAATTTGAATACCCCGAAAACTTCCAATGGCCTGATTTGAAGGCAGATGGTTATTTCATGCAGATAAGGGATTGCGGGATAAAATACGACAGGCTGCATTTGGTAAATAACCATATCCCCTGGAAATGGGTAGGCGTGCTTCATGAATACATTTGTTGCGACCAGGCAAAAACATACGCCAAACTGGACAGTATAGCCTATCATAGAATTGGCGGCGGCGACAGGTCCAAAGATCCCACAAGATATTTAAAGGACGCTAAGATACTTGAAGAAGCACTATTGGAAGAACCCGACAATAGCCGTTATGTTTTTTATTTGGCTCAAAGCTATCACGATGCCAGAGATTTTGAGAAGTCCATTGAAGTTTATGAAAAACGCACCAAAATGGGGGGATGGGCCGATGAAATCTTTTGGTCAAAATTTCAGATAGCCCTTATGAAAGATCAGCTGAATAAAGATGAAAATGAAGTCATTGCAGCCTATGAAGATGCCTACCGTTCTTCTCCCATTCGTGCAGAGCCTTTGTTCGGCTTGACCTGTTTTTATCATCGAAAAGAAAATTATGAGGCAGCCTATAAAACGGCTCTTAAAGGATTGCATCTAAAAATGCCCCCTACAGCCCTCTTTGCAGTGGATTGGATTTACAGCTATGGCCTGGCTTTGGAATTCTCCATCTGCGCTTTTTATGCAGGGAAATACACAGAATCGTGGCTGGCGGCCCGCATGTTATTGAATCAACCCAACCTGCCCAAAAATGTCCATGATACCATTGTCCAAAATCTTCAAACCTGGATGAACCCAAAAATGATCGAGCAGGCACAAATACTCTCTTCTGCTGCAGAATAAAACAAGAAGTAACCTGCCGGCTCACATGCAAAGAAGTTCTCCAAAATTGAACACGCAAAATCATCATTTTTCACTTTTTGAGGGGAATTTTAACCTACGAATTGAACACGCAAAATCGACATTTTTCACTTTTTGAGGGGAATTTTTGGCAATTAAGAATCCACGCAATAACTTTGAATTTTTTGGATAAAGTTATGCTTTTATGCAAGAGCCGCCCCAAATCACTTGCTTTGTTATTTTAAATTGTGTATATTGAATTGCATAAAAGTTATACTTCGGTGATTATCCAGGTCAATACTACTGCGATAACATTAGTAAAATAGCTTAAACAAACGAGCGAGTTGTAAATTATTACTTTATTAAAATAAATATTTACACTGTAGCTAAACAATGTAATTTTTTAAAATATGGAGATATTATGAATTTAATTCAATCTTTAACACAACCTTTGTTGCAAATACGTGAATATAATGCAAAATTACATGGGCATCCCTGTTGGCATGATGGAATGCCTGTCGCTATTGGAGTACCTCTGTCTGTTTTTCTTATTACAGCTGGAGTTGCTAATCTTTCAAATGTCAAATATGCTTATGATCATTTAAAGACTGTTGATAATCAAGGAAAGTCAAATTGGTCTAAATTAAATACCCAAGATAAAATTTCAGCTATCTTAAAACCTGTAGGATCTGTAGCTTTGAGCAGCATGAGCATTGGCCTAGGTGTTTTATCGTCTTATAACTCATATTTAGATAGTAAAGCTTGTGGTTGGATTTAAATATCAGGGGCCGATTCTCGCATAAGTATCAGGGGCCGGTTCTTGCATAAGTGCATAACTTTGAATTTTTTGGATAAAGTTATGCACTCACCTTACGCAAAACATGTAGAAATCTCGCCTATTGGTTTAAGTTTGTGTTTAATGGGTACTTGCCGCTCAGGCCAACGGCCTGGCTTGTAAAAGCCTAGGGCCCTAGGAAACCAGTAATAAACCATTGCAGGCTGAAGGCCTGCCCTGTATTTCCCTGGGGCTTCGCCCCAGGATTTACATAATCAGGCCTTCAGCCTGAAACTGATATATTGAATTCACCTAGGGCTGCGCCCTAGGCTTTTACAAACCAGGCCGTTGGCCTGGGCGGCAAATATCGCAGATGAAGCGAAACCAAAAGACGAGATTTCTACATGTTTTGCGTAAGGTGAGTTATGCATTTATGCAAGAACCAGCCCCAATCATATAGTGATCAAGCCCTGAGCGCAAGCGAAAGGCGACTCAATCTTCGCTCTCATGGTCTTTTTTGTTATCTTCATCTACTTGACTGCAAATACTGTCTACGCAAGTAGCAATTCCAAGCCCAATTGTGTATTCTCCCAGTTTTTTACACGCAGAAATAGGGAGGGCAATAAGAAACAGTCCACAAAGTGTCGCTGCAACTCCAAAAACAAGCTTTGCAGGAAGAATAACCTCTTCCTTGTCTTCTTCATTTTCATTCTTGTCTTTATCATGCTTCATTTTGTAGAACAGAAGTTCATCTTCAAAATTGAATTGATAATGATCATCAAACATCTTCGTTTTAATATATTCAGCATGGTGCTTGTGTTTCTTTTCGCATTTTTTTATCAATTTCTTAATTATATCAAATTCTTTCTTTGGTGTTTTAATCCCTTGCTTATTAAGTTCTTTACCTATTTCGTCAAAATAATAATTTACATTAAAGTTGATATTGTATGACGTTTCAATTTCGCTTTTGATAGCAACTAACGCCCTTATTATGCCATCGTTTCCTTTCTTCTCACTTTTTAATAACTTTTCCACCAATTTTTCCATTCTAAGCATGAACGCAATTTCATTGGGTTCAACTTGACATTGAATAGCAGGAAGAGGGACAGAATAGGTCATAACAAAAGAAGTAAGCGTAATAGAGAGAAATAAATTGTTAAGATTAATAGAATTGAAGATACAAGCCATTTGATTTCCTTTTTATTTTCTTGTGTTAATTTAGCGCCTGTTTTGTTGAAGTGAGATACTATTTTTTTATCTATAAAGAATGTCGCAAGCACTAACAGGGCCAGCATCCCCATCATATGCACAATTGCTTGCATCAATTCGCTCATAGCTTTTTCTCCTTCAAAAGTTAGAGAATTAATTGTTATAGTATATTCTGTATTTTCATGTACAGAACAAATTTTAAGAGAACACAGTATCAGGGGCCGGTTCTCGCATAAATGCATAACTTTGAATTTTTTGGATAAAGTTATGCATTTATGCAAGAACCCGCCCCAATCACCGGCCCCAATCATTTCGCATAACATGTAATTATTGATAGTTAGCGTTACACAAAATATCCAAAGGACTTCTGGGGAGCAACGGCAATGAAGTCGTGATTTAAGTCATGGCGGATACCATAGACAAGGAGGCCGGAGGGAGTGAAACCTAAACCTACCCTGTGTTCTCTTGTACGCGCGTTAACACGTACATATGTGCTCTGATAAATGCCAGAAGGATCGCAAACAAAATTGCGTTCCCCCGATCTGACATATTCCATAAAGACGCTGGTGACTGTGTCTATTATATCTGAAATTCTCGCTCTAGTTCTGGCAACAAGCTCTTGCTGCTGGACATAGGTTCTATTTCTGCCTATCACTTCTTTGCTTATCAATACCCAGTGTGACTTCTCAAGATTGACTTTTGCCTCAATGAATTCTTGCCAAGAAGTTGGATCATAACCAATTTTATTTCCTTTTGTTGGATTTGATACCAGTTTGCCAATAACCTCCAGGCTATCCAATGGAACTTCTTTGACCACCTCAATGCCCATAGATGCATCGTCGACCTTTCCATTTACTTGGATCATCTTGACTTTTTCCGGGATAAAAGTAAGATAAGAGTTCCCTATATCCATAACTCCATAAGTTCGCCTTGGCAAAAGTGGTTCTTCTCCGGCATCTACCCCAATATATTTTTTCCATTCTTGGGTTCCAAAAGCCTGTACAGGGCGTATCGTTTCGCGCAAGACCTTATCATCGGCCAAATTCCGCCACTCTTTACAAACCAAAGCCAGCTTGTGAAAATCCTCCTTCAGATTTTGAAAAATGATCCGAATGGCATCTATAGGAAGGGAACTTTGTTGACTTGTGGGATCTACCATAAGTTGTCCATTGATGGGATCTCTTCCTGAAACAGTGTTTAAAGACATACAATCTCAATTATTATTTTTGAATTAGTATCTGGGGTTGGTGTCTGGGGCCGATTCTTGCGTAAGTAGCAAGAACCGGCCCCAGACACATATCCGGTAATTATTTCTTAACCTTTTTTTTAGCGGTTGTCTTTGGGAGAGGTTTCGGGGGAGGTTTTGGGGGACCTTTTTTCTTTGAGACTATTTCTTTTGGGGGGGGTGTATACTTTACCGTAGAAGGTTTTTTGACCACTTTTTTTAAAGGAGGTTTCTGTGGGGGAGGTGGAGAAGGTTTCTTTACGGGAGGTTTCTTTATGGGTGGTTTTCGTAGGGGCTCAGATTTTTTTGCCGCTTTCTTTTCTATTTTTTTAGGTTTTGGCACCACTTTCGGCTTACTTTCTTCCAGTTCTTCCTCTTCTTCAATTTCTATTTCGTCTTCCAGTTCGGAATATTCCTCTTCATCCTCCTCAATTTCGTGTTCGCCAGGTTCTTCAGCAGTTTCCGGTTTATTTTCATGTTCCAACCAACGGCTTGAAAGATTCCTCAAGGCCGCCAATTTTTGATTCAAGCTTTCAAGAGTCATATGTGGTTGGGCTGTATGGGATTTTCGGCTGGCCAGCATCTGCTCTTCGTTGTCAAATTTTGAAGAAAAAGCAATAATGGAAGTGCTTGCATGATCTGGGGTAAAAAGAAACAGTTGCGCTTCAGGAGGCACACTCGAATAAATATCTTTGCTGGTCAGAGGTTCGATGTCGCTTTTAATAATCTGTTTAGGAGGCCGTCCTCGCTTGGGCCTGGGGTTTAAAGCCTCTGAGGAATAATAACTTTTGGATTTAAGTTCAATGGCCCTGCGGGCAGCTAAAACCTCTTTCGAGGGCCGAGGTTCAAAATGGTCCCGTTTGACTTTTTCGATGACAGCTTTGGGAATTTCCAAATCCTCTTCAAAACAAAAAGTAAAATGATTGCTTCTCAACCATTCTATAATGCGGATCCGGGATCTCTCCTGATAATACTGCTGCCATTTTTCGAGTTCGGCATGATGATCGTAAAGGAATTCAAGGAAATTCTCCCGGGCTTCTTTGGATTGAATGATATCCAAGAGTTTTTCCTTTGTGTCAATATCATAGACTTTTTCATTGACAAAGCCTTCCATGATCTTCTTTGTTTCATAAAAGGTCAGTTTGGGTATCAAGCAATAGCGGTCGGCATGCGTTTTCAGTTCTTTCTCCAACATTTCCAGATCATGGCTGGATTTGTCCTGATCGGCATAAATGATAAATCCTTCCAGCCGGTCCAAATAAAAATCACGCTCATCATCCGATTTGGCAAAGGCTTCCATCAACCTCTGGCTTTTTAGAATGAGAGGATTTTGAGGTTTTAAATTTGTTTTTACTGCCATAACTATCCTGAATGCTATTGATATTCGCTCTAAATACTAAACCATATAGTACTTCCATTCAATTGAAATCCACCACATATTTCATAAAAATATTATTTCACGCGATATGCGAGTAAAAATATAGTTAAAAAGGTGACATGCCTTACTCTACACTGTGGCCAAAGGACTTCCGCGCAAGGGCAAAGCCGACGCGGTCGAAGGCATTGTCATAGCCGCTGCCGACAATAGGGCCGGAAGGCGCGAAACCTAAACAGAGTCGCAATGCTCGAGTCTGCTCATTAACACGTACCCAATTACATTCATTTTTAGCCGAATCCCATATATAATTGCGCTCTCCAGATCTGACATACTCCATAAAGATGCTGATGGCTGTATCCATTAATCCTGAAATGTTCGTACCCGGTATATTTTTATTTTCCTCCTTGGCAAGCTTTTGCTGATCTTCATAGCTTTTATTTCGGCCTATGATTTCTTTGCTTATCAATACCCAATGCGGCTTCTCAAGATTTCTTTTTTCCTGAATAGCTTCTGGCCAAGAATTTGCAGAACAACCAATTTTATTTCCTTTTATTGCATTTGCTGCCAGTTTGCCAATAACCTCCAGGCTATCCAATGGAACTTCTTTGACCACCTCAATATCCATAGAGGCATCGTCGATCTTTCCATTCTCTTGCGTTATCTTGACTGATTTAGGGATGAAAGTAAGGTAGTAGTTCCCTTTTCCCATATCTCCATAGGCTCGCCTTGGCAGTGGGAGTTCTTCTCCGGCATCCACTCCAATATATTCTTTCCATTCGCGGCTGCCAAAAGCTTTAGATGGGCGTATCGTTTCGCGCAAGACCTTATCATCGGCCAAATTCCGCCACTCTTTACAAACCAAAGCCAGCTTGTGAAGATCCGCTTTTGCATTTTGGAAAATAATACGAGTGGCTTCCAATGGTAGTGGACTTGTCTTTTGACCTATGGGATCTACCATGGGTTGTCCGTTGTGAGAGTCTATTCCTTTAACAACGTTACTTATATTCATAAAAAAAATTCCTTTTGTTTTTAAAGATTCTTACCCATTTTTCAAGAAAATTTTTCCGGCTTTGCCGGATTTTTCTTTTTTCCAAGCAACAAAATTCAATTTTCCAAGTGCCGTTTCCAATAACCAAGTTTTCAAGTGCCAAAGAACTTCCGCGCAAGGGCAAGGCTGACGTTGCCGTAGGCATCGACATAGTTGTGGGAGACATCAAGGCCGGAAGGTGCGAAACCTAAACAGAGTCGCAATTCTCGAGTCTGCTCATTAACACGTACCCAATTATATTCATTTTTAGCGGAATCCCATATATAATTGCGCTCTCCAGATCTGACGTATTCCATAAAGATGCTGATGGCCGTATCCATTAATCCTGAAATATTTGTACCAGGGTTGTTTTTATTTTCCTCCTTGGCCAGCTTTTGCTGATCTTCATAGCTTTCATCTCGGCCTATGATTTCTTTGCTTATCAATACCCAATGAGGCTTCTCAAGATTTCTTTTTTCTTGAAGAGCTTCTGTCCAAGAATTTGCATAATAACCAATTTTATTTCCTTTTATTGCATTTGCTGCCAGTTTGCCTATAACCTCCAAGCTATCCAATGGAACTTCTTTGACCACCTCAATATCCATAGAGGCATCGTCGACCTTTCCATTTTCTTGCGTTACCTTGACTGTTTCAGGGATGAAAGTAAGGTAGTAGTTCCCCTTTTCCATATCTCCATAGGCTCGCCTTGGCAATGGGAGTTCTTCTCCGGCATCCACTCCAATATACTCTTTCCATTCGCGGCTGCCAAAAGCTTTTGCTGGGCGTATCGTTTCGCGCAAGACCTTATCATCGGCCAAATTCCGCCACTCTTTACTAACCAAAGCCAGCTTGTGAAGATCCGCTTTCGCATTTTGGAAAATAATGCGAGTGACATCTAATGGAAGTAGACTTGTCTTTTGACCTATGGGATCTACCATAGGTTGTCCGTTGTGAGAGTCTATTCCTTTAACAACGTTACTTATATTCATAAAAAAAATTCCTTTTTTTTATAGTTAACGTGAGTTCGATATATAAATCCTTTATATTTAACTCATGTTGGCCTTAACAAAAACCACGAAGTGGTTTTTGTTAAGGCCAACATATAGATAATTATCAACTTAGGCGTCGAATTCGCGTTCTAGTTAGCGTTACACAAAAGTGCCAAAGGACGCTCGCGCAAAGGCAAGGCCGACGTAAGCGTTGGCCTTGACATAGTGGCAGTAGACAGAAAGGCGCGCGAAACCTATACCGAGCCGCACTCCTCGAGTCTGCTCATTCACGCGTACCCAATTATATTCATTTTTAGCCGCATCCAATATAAAATTGCGCTCTCCAGATCTGACATATTCCATAAAGATGCTGATGGCTGTATCCATTAATCCTGAAATGTTCGTGCCTGGTATATTTTTATTTTCCTCCTTGGCAAGCTTTTGCTGATCTTCATAGCTTTTATCTCGGCCTATGATTTCTTTGCTTATCAATACCCAATGCTGCTTCTCAAGATTTCTTTTTTCCTGAAGAGCTTCTTCCCAAGATCCATATCTAAAACCAATTTTATTTCCTTTTGTTGGATTGGATACCAGTTTGCCAATAACCTCCAGGCTATCCAATGAAACTTCTTTGACCACCTCAATATCCATAGATGTATCGTCGACCTTTCCATTCTCTTGCGTTACCTTGACTGATTTAGGGATGAAAGTAAGGTAGTAGTTTCCCTTTTCCACATCTCCATAGGCTCGCCTTGGCAGGGGGAGTTCTTCTCCGGCATCCACTCCAATATATTCTTTCCATTCGCGGCTGCCAAAAACTTTGGCTGGGCGTATCGTTTCGCGCAAGACCTTATCATCGGCCAAATTCCGCCACTCTTTACAAACCAAAGCCAGCTTGTGAAGATCCGCTTTCGCATTTTGGAAAATAATGCGAGTGACATCCAATGGAAGTGAACTTGTCTTTTGACCTATGGGATCTACCATAGGTTGTCCGTTGTGAGAGTCTATCCCTTTAACAATATTACTTATATTCATAAAATAACTCCTATTGTTTTATAATATTCTTATAGCAAATTAAATTACCAATTAATCAAGTATTTACAAATACATGTTATTTGTACAGGAAAATAATTTGTATGGCAGTAAAAAAACTGAAAAAAGCATGGACACAACGTAAAGAATATCATATCCTCACAAATGTTTTGGTAATGTTGGATCGTTTACGGATGGTCCCATGACGAAACAGCCTTAAAGCTCATTGACACTATCATTGACAGCTTTTACGTGAATACAATAGGAAAAGGTGTTCCTTTAGGAAATGTGACTTCACAATTTACATGAAGCACGTGCTTCGCGAACCTCATCACCTGCGCTACTGCGATGACTTTATCGTCCTATCCGGCGATCAAGCCTATTTAATGTGTTTAATTGCACGTATTGGTGAGTTTTTGGCAAAACACCTTCAATTAGAGCTGCATCCAAATAAAATAATTCTTAGGAAATTGAGTACAGGCATCGACTTTATCGGATATGTGTTTTTTGCTCACCATACCTTGTTGTGCAACCGCACAAAACAACGCATGAAAAATCGGCTAAAACAGACTTTTAATGACTTGCTAGATGGCGCAACCGAAGCCGCTGCTATGGACCAACAGCTGCAATCGTACTTAGGTATTTTGCCTCATTCCAACCAGCATACCCTTTCTCAAGCTATTAAAAACCCCTATTGGGTGCGGCAAAGCCCATAAAAAAGGTCTATCTTTTAAAAAAAATTTCCGGCAAGCCCGAAATTTTTTTCCAAAGAACAAAATCCAATTTTCCAAGCGCCGTTTCCAATAACCAAGTTTTCAAGTGCCAAAGGACTTCCGCGCAAGGGCAAGGCCGACGCGGACGTAGGCAGGGCCAAAGTGGGAGCTGACAATAAGGCCGGAAGGCGCGAAACCTAAACAGACTCGCCATCCATCAGTTAGCTCATTAACACGTACCCTATCGTATTCATTTTTAGCGGGATCCCATATATAATTGCCCTCTCCAGATCTGACGTATTCCATAAAGATGCTGATGGCCGTATCCATTAATCCTGAAATGTTCGTACCCGGTATATTTTTATTTTCTTCCTTGGCAAGCTTTTGCTGATCTTCATAGCTTTTATTTCGGCCTATGATTTCTTTGCTTATCAATACCCAATGCGGCTTCTCAAGATTTCTTTTTTCCTGAATAGCTTCTGGCCAAGAATTTGCAGAACAACCAATTTTATTTCCTTTTATTGCATTTGCTGCCAGTTTGCCAATAACCTCCAGGCTATCCAATGGAACTTCTTTGACCACATCGTCGACCTTTCCATTCTCTTGCATTATCTTGACTGATTTAGGAATGAAAGTAAGGTAGTAGTCCCCTTTTTCCATATCTCCATAGGCTCGCCTTGGCAGTGGGAGTTCTTCTCCGGCATCCACTCCAATATATTCTTTCCATTCGCGGCTGCCAAAAGCTTTAGATGGGCGTATCGTTTCGCGCAAGACCTTATCATCGGCCAAATTCCGCCACTCTTTACAAACCAAAGCCAGATAGGGAAGATCCGCTTTTGCATTTTGGAAAATAATACAAGTGACTTCCAATGGTAGTGGACTTGTCTTTTGACCTATGGGATCTACCATGGGTTGTCCGTTGTGAGAGTCTATTCCTTTAACAACGTTACTTATATTCATAAAAAAAATTCCTTTTTTGTATAGTTAACGTGAGTTCGATATATAAATCCTGTATATTTAACTCCTCATGTTGGCCTAAACAAAAACCACATATAGATAATTATCAACTTAGGCATCGAATTCGCGTTCTAGTTAGCGTTACACAAAAGTGCCAAAGAACGCTCGCGCAAAGGCAACGCCGACGTTGTCGCGGGCCTTGTCACAGTCGTTGAAGACATCAAGGCCGGAAGACGTGCAACCTAAACCGAGTCGCAATTCTCGAGTCTGCTCATTAACACGTACCCAATTACATTCATTTTTAGCCGAATCCCATATATAATTGCGCTCTCCAGATCTGACATACTCCATAAAGATGCTGATGGCTGTATCCATTAATCCTGAAATGTTCGTACCCGGTATATTTTTATTTTCCTCTTTGGCAAGCTTTTGCTGATCTCCATAGGTTTTATTTCTGCCTATAACTTCTTTGCTTATTAACACCCAGTGCGGCTTCTCAAGATTTCTTTTTTCTTGAAGAGCTTTTTGCCAAGAATCTATATGATAACCAATTTTATTTCCTTTTGTTGGATTTGCTACCAGTTTGCCAATAACCTCCAGGCTATCCAATGGAACTTCTTTGACCAACTCAATATCCATAGATGTATCGTCGACCTTTTTATTCTCTTGCGTTACCTTGACTGATTTAGGGATGAAAGTAAGGTAGTAGTTTCCCTTTTCCACATCTCCATAGGCTCGCCTTGGCAGGGGGAGTTCTTCTCCGGCATCCACTCCAATATATTCTTTCCATTCGCGGCTGCCAAAAGCTTTAGATGGGCGTATCGTTTCGCGCAAGACCTTATCATCGGCCAAATTCCGCCACTCTTTACAAACCAAAGCCAGATAGGGAAGATCCGCTTTTGCATTTTGGAAAATAATACGAGTGACTTCCAATGGTAGTGGACTTGTCTTTTGACCTATGGGATCTACTAGAGGTTGTCCGCTGTGAGAGTCTATTCCTTTAACAACGTTACTTATATTCATAAAAAGAATTCCTTTTTGTATAGTTAACGTGAGTTCGGTATATAAATCCTTTATATTTAACTCATGTTGGCCTAAACAAAAACCACGTAGTGGTTTTTGTTTAGGCCAACATATAGATAATTATCAACTTAGGCATCGAATTCGCGTTCTAGTTAGCGTTACACAAAAGTGCCAAAGGACACCCGCGCAAGGACAAAGCCGATGAAAACGCTGGCATTGCCATAATTGCCGGAGATAAAAAGGCCGGAAGGCGCGAAACCTAAACCGATTCGCATTCCTCGAGTCTGCTCATTCACGCGTACCCAATTGTATTCATCTTTAGCCGGCTCCAATATAAAATTGCGCTCTCCAGATCTGACGTATTCCATAAAGATGCTTATAGCTGTGTCCATTAATCCTGAAATGTTCGTGCCTAGTATGTTTTTATTTTCCTCCTTGGCAAGTTTTTGCTGATCTTTATAGCTTTTATCTCGGCCTATAATTTCTTTGCTTATCAATACCCAATGCGGTTTCTCAAGATTTCTTTTTTCCTGAAGAGCTTCTCTCCAACATACTTGAGTAAAACCAATTTTATTTCCTTTTGTTGGATTTGCGACCAGTTTGTCAATAACCTCCAGGCTATCCAATGTAACTTCTTTGACCACCTCAATATCCATAGATGTATCGTCGACCTTTCCATTCTCTTGCGTTACCTTGACTGATTTAGGAATGAAAGTAAGGTAGTAGTTTCCCTTTTCCATATCTCCATAGGCTCGCCTTGGCAGTGGGAGTTCTTCTCCGGCATCCACTCCAATATATTCATTCCATTCACGGCTGCCAAAAGCTTTAGCTGGGCGTATGGTTTCGCGCAAGACCTTATCATCGGCCAAATTCCGCCACTCTTTACAAACCAAAGCCAGCTTGTGAAGATCCGCTTTCGCATTTTGGAAAATAATGCGAGTGACATCCAATGGAAGTGGACTTGTCTTTTGACCTATGGGATCTACCATGGGTTGTCCGTTGTGAGAGTCTATTCCTTTAACAATGTTACTTATATTCATAAAAAGAACTACTTTTGTTTTTAAAGATTCTTACCCATTTTTCAAGAAAATTTTTCCGGCTTCGCCGGATTTTTCTTTTTTCCAAGGAACAAAATCCAATTTTCCAAGTGCCGTTTCCAATAACCAAGTTTTCAAGTGCCAAAGGACTTCCGCGCAAGGGCAACGCCGACGCCGTCGTAGGCATCGTCAGAGATGATGCCGACATAAAGGCCGGAAGGCGCGAAACCTAAACAAAGAGTCGCCATCCATCAGTTAGCTCATTAACACGTACCAAATTGTATTCATTTTTAGAGGGATCCCATATATAATTGCCCTCTCCAGATCTGACGTATTCCATAAAGACGCTGATGGCCGTATCCATTAATCCTGAAATATTCGTACCAGGGTTGTTTTTATTTTCCTCCTTGGCCAGCTTTTGCTGATCTTTATAGGTTTTATTTCTGCCTATGATTTCTTTGCTTATCAATACCCAATGAGGCTTCTCAAGATTTCTTTTTTCTTGAAGAGCTTCTGTCCAAGAATTTGGATAATAACCAATTTTATTTCCTTTTATTGAATTTGCTGCCAGTTTGCCTATAACCTCCAGGCTATCCAAAGGAACTTCTTTGACCACCTCAATATCCATAGATGTATCGTCGACCTTTTTATTCTCTTGCGTTACCTTGACTGATTTAGGGATGAAAGTAAGGTAGTAGTTCCCTTTTTCCATATCTCTATAGGCTCGCCTTGGCAGGGAGAGTTCTTCTCCGGCATCCACTCCAATAAATTCTTTCCATTCGCGGCTGCCAAAAACTTTAGCTGGGCGTATCGTTTCGCGCAAGACCTTATCATCGGCCAAATTCCGCCACTCTTTACAAACCAAAGCCAGATAGGGAAGATCCGCTTTTGCATTTTGGAAAATAATGCGAGTGACATCTAATGGAAGTGGACTTGTCTTTTGACCTATGGGATCTACTAGAGGTTGTCCGTTGTGAGAGTCTATCCCTTTAACAACGTTACTTATATTCATAAAATAACTCCTATTGTTTTATAAGATTCTTATAGAAAATTCAATTATCAATCAATTAAGTATTTACAAATACATGTTATTTGTAAATGAAAATAATTTGTATGGCAGTAAAAAAACTGAAAAAAGCATGGACACAACGTAAAGAATATCATATCCTCACAAATGTTTTGGTAATGTTGGATCGTTTACGGATGGTCCCATGACGAAACAGCCTTAAAGCTCATTGACACTATCATTGACAGCTTTTACGTGAATACAATAGGAAAAGGTGTTCCTTTAGGAAATGTGACTTCACAATTTACATGAAGCACGTGCTTCGCGAACCTCATCACCTGCGCTACTGCGATGACTTTATCGTCCTATCCGGCGATCAAGCCTATTTAATGTGTTTAATTGCACGTATTGGTGAGTTTTTGGCAAAACACCTTCAATTAGAGCTGACATCCAAATAAAATAATTCTTAGGAAATTGAGTACAGGCATCGACTTTATCGGATATGTGTTTTTTGCTCACCATACCTTGTTGTGCAACCGCACAAAACAACGCATGAAAAATCGGCTAAAACAGACGTTTTAATGACTTGCTAGATGGCGCAACCGAAGCCGCTGCTATGGACCAACAGCTGCAATCGTACTTAGGTATTTTGCCTCATTCCAACCAGCATACCCTTTCTCAAACTATTAAAAACGCCTATTGGGTGCGGCAAAGCCCATAAAAAAGGTCTATTTTTTAAAAAAAATTTCCGGCAAGCCGGAAATTTTTTTCCAAAGAACAAAATCCAATTTTCCAAGCGCCGTTTCCAATAACCAAGTTTTCAAGTGCCAAAGGACTTCCGCGCAAGGGCAAGGCCGACGTTGCCGATGGCAGGAGCATAGTGGGAGCTGACATAAAGGCCGGAAGGCGCGAAACCTAAACCGATTCGCACTCCTTGAGTCTGCTCATTCACGCGTACCCAATTGTATTCACGTTTAGCCGAATCCCATATATAATTGCCCTCTCCAGATCTGACGTATTCCATAAAGATGCTGATGGCCGTATCCATTAATCCTGAAATATTTGTACCAGGGTTGTTTTTATTTTCCTCCTTGGCCAGCTTTTGCTGATCTTCATAGGTTTTATTTCTGCCTATGATTTCTTTGCTTATCAATACCCAACGAGGCTTCTCAAGATTTCTTTTTTCTTGAAGAGCTTCTGTCCAAGAATTTGCATAATAACCAATTTTATTTCCTTTTATTGCATTTGCTGCCAGTTTGCCAATAACCTCCAGGCTATCCAATGGAACTTCTTTGACCACCTCAATATCCATAGAGGCATCGTCGACCTTTCCATTTTCTTGCGTTACCTTGACTGTTTTAGGGATGAAAGTAAGGTAGTAGTTCCCCTTTTCCATATCTCCATAGGCTCGCCTTGGCAGTGGGAGTTCTTCTCTGGCATCCACTCCAATATATTCTTTCCATTCGCGGCTGCCAAAAGCTTTTGCTGGGCGTATCGTTTCGCGCAAGACCTTATCATCGGCCAAATTCCGCCACTCTTTACAAACCAAAGCCAGCTTGTGAAGATCCGCTTTTGCATTTTGGAAAATAATGCGAGTGACATCTAATGGAAGTGGACTTGTCTTTTGACCTATGGGATCTACCATAGGTTGTCCGTTGTGAGAATCTATCTCTTTAACAATATTACTTATATTCATAAAAAAAATTCCTTTTTTTTATAGTTAACGTGAGTTCGATATATAAATCCTTTATATTTAACTCATGTTGGCCTTAACAAAAACCACGAAGTGGTTTTTGTTAAGGCCAACATCTATAGTTTGTATGTTTTTGTGAGGCAATAATTAATATTTGCAAAATCCGTTTTTGCAAGTATAATGCATTCACAGTCATTTCCCCGGTAGGGGAAAACGTTAATAGCCCCGTGTGAAGCGAGCGTTAGCGAGCGGAACGCGGGGTTAGCAACATAGTAATGATTGCGCCCCGGCTAGGGGCGCAAGAAACTTTTATTTATCCAAAAAAATTGAGTATCATATGCAACTTAAGGCATTTCCGACCGAAATGGATGAATTATATGAGGTTATCATTATTGTTTCGTGCGCCCCTGCCGGGGCGCAATCATTACTATGTTGCTAACCCCGCGTTCCGCTCGCTACGCTCGCTTCACACGGGGCTATTAACGTTTTCCCCTACCGGGGAAAAGGCTGCTGATCCACTATTCATATTTGTTTTTGCCTGATAAAAACATACAAACTATAGATGTTGGCCTTAACAAAAACCACGAAGTGGTTTTTGTTAAGGCCAACATCTATAATTATCAACTTAGGCGTCGAATTCGCGTTCTAGTTAGCGTTACACAAAAGTGCCAAAGGACGCTCGCGCAAAGGCAAGGCCGACGCAAGCGTGGGCATAGCCATAAGTGCGGATGACATGAAGGCCGGAAAGCGCGAAACCTAAACGGAGTCGCCATACATCAGTTATCTCATTAACACGTACCCAATTGTATTCATCTTTAGCCAGATCCAATATAAAATTGCGCTCTCCAGATCTGACATATTCCATAAAGATGCTAATGGCTGTATCCATTAATCCTGAAATGTTCGTGCCTGGTATATTTTTATTTTCCTCCTTGGCAAGCTTTTGCTGATCTTCATAGCTTTCATCTCGGCCTATGATTTCTTTGCTTATCAATACCCAATGCGGCTTCTCAAGATTTCTTTTTTCCTGAAGAGCTTCTGTCCAAGATCCTTGAGTAAAACCAATTTTATTTCCTTTTGTTGGATTTGCTGCCAGTTTGCCTATAACCTCCAGGCTATCCAATGGAACTTCTTTGACCACCTCAATATCCATAGATGTATCGTCGACCTTTCCATTCTCTTGCGTTACCTTGACTGATTTAGGAATGAAAGTAAGGTAGTAGTTTCCCTTTTCCATATCTCCATAGGCTCGCCTTGGCAGTGGGAGTTCTTCTCCGGCATCCACTCCAATATATTCATTCCATTCACGGCTGCCAAAAGCTTTAGCTGGGCGTATGGTTTCGCGCAAGACCTTATCATCGGCCAAATTCCGCCACTCTTTACAAACCAAAGCCAGCTTGTGAAGATCCGCTTTCGCATTATGGAAAATAATGCGAGTGACATCCAATGGAAGTGAACTTGTCTTTTGACCTATGGGATCTACTAGAGGTTGTCCGTTGTGAGAGTCTATTCCTTTAACAACGTTACTTATATTCATAAAAAGAATTCCTTGTGTTTTATAAGATTATTACAACAAATTCAATTATCAAAGTATTTACAAATATATATTATTTGTACAGCAAAATAATTTATATGGGATAAACACAAAAAAATATGTGGACAAAAATGATAGTAATCTGGTAGCATAAGATTGAAACAACGCCAAAATAAGGAGTTTTAGGCTATGTCTACGTTTAATTTCATAAAATCATATGGGCAATCTATGCCGTCTCAGTCTATTAATAATTCCATCTTTTCATTTTTCTCCTTATCCCTTCTTCTTTGTCTATTCCTTCTTAGCTTATAAAGCTAAACTTTCATTATTTTTTTTACAGTTTATTTCTTTTTCAATGAATTAGCAAACTGCTTTTTCGTTGAATAACCGTTATTTTTTTTGCTTGCAATATAGCAGAAAAATATTGAGAGCTTTTCTCAATTTAATGCGGATACTTATATATTTTTTATTCATCAAAAGAGGATGAAACAAAATGAAGACAATCATTGAAAAGATTTGGGATAGCCATGTTGTAGAGCATAAAGAAGGCTTTCCAGACATATTAGCTATTGACTTGCAACTGGTGCATGAAGTGACCTCGCCTCAAGCATTTCAAGTTCTGAAAGAGCGAAATCTTTCTGTATACGCTCCTCAACGAACATTGGCAACGGTCGATCACAATGTTCCAACAAAACGTGAAGGATTAATCATTCAAAATCCCATTTCACGCCATCAAATCGAAACATTGCGCGAAAACTGCCATATGTTTGGAGTTCCACTTTTGGACATGGGCAGTGGCTATCAAGGAATCGTTCACGTTATTGGTCCTGAATTAGGCTTTACTCATCCGGGAATGACCCTTGTTTGCGGGGACAGTCATACATCCACTCATGGAGCTTTTGGAGCTTTAGCTTTTGGAATTGGCACATCAGAAGTGGCTCAGGTGCTTGCAACAGGATGCATTTTGCAAAAAAGGCCTAAAACAATGCGTGTGATTTTTAAAGGAGATTTGCCCATAGGTGTGACAGCAAAGGACATTATTTTAGCTTTGATTCGCAAAATTGGCGTCAATGGTGGTACAGGCCATATCATTGAGTACGCAGGAGAACCTGTGTGCGCTCTTTCCATGGAAGAACGCATGACGATTTGCAACATGAGTATTGAATGTGGGGCAAGAGCAGGTTTAATTGCTCCTGATGAAACAACTTTTGCTTACATCAAGGGTAAAATTGGCGCCCCAAAAGACAAAAAATGGGAGCAGGCGGTTAATTATTGGAAAAATCTCTCTACCGATATTGGAGCGGCCTATGACAAAGAGATTGAACTGTCTCTTTCGTCACTGGCTCCAATGGTAACTTGGGGAATAAACCCTGAACAAACTATTGCCATTGATGAACCCGTGCCAAATCCGATCTCGTTGCCTGAAGAAATGAGGGATCTCGCACAAAAAGCCATAGACTATGTCAAGTTGATTCCAGGGAAACCCATCGAAGGAGTACCCATCGACTATGTCTTTATTGGTTCATGTACAAATGCTCGCTTATCTGACTTACGTGAAGCGGCAAAGATGATGAAAGGGCGCAAGGCAGCACCTGGGGTAAAGGCCTACATTGTCCCTGGATCCGAGTCTATACATCGAATAGCTATTGAAGAAGGATTGGCTGCCATTTTTATAGAAGCCGGTGCTGAATATCGATTGCCGGGGTGCAGCATGTGCTTAGCGATGAATGAAGATCGCGTTCCTCCTGGTAAACGATGTGCCAGCACAAGCAATCGGAACTTTATTGGCAGGCAAGGCCCTGAATCCATCACGCACTTGATGAGCCCTATTATGGCTGCAGCAGCAGCTGTAACAGGTAAAATAACAGATGTCAGAAAATTATTATAAGGAGTTTAGAATGAATATTATTACATCACAAATCATTCCAGTTAACAGGTCTCACGTAGATACCGATCTAATTATTCCTGCGGAGTTTTTGAGATCTGTAACTAAAACGGGTTTTGGACAGCATTTATTTGCTCGTTTGCGGGCTACAGACAAAAATTTTCCGTTTAACCTCGAGAAGTATCAAAGTTCAAAAATCCTGGTTGCGGGAATGAATTTTGGCTGTGGAAGCTCCCGTGAGCATGCTGTTTGGGCTCTAGCAGACTGGGGTATCCGTATTATCATTGCACCAAGCTTTGCCGATATTTTCTATCAAAATGCTTTAAACAATCAAATCTTGCCTATCGTTCTTCCAGGGCAGGTAATTGAAATGATTTTTGTGGAAGAAGCTCGACACACCTCTTATGAAATAACAGTAGATTTATCTAATCAAATTGTAGCCGTTCCATCAGGGGAAATTTATTCTTTTTCTATCGATCCTTATAGAAAAGAATGCCTCCTGCATGGGATAGACGATTTTGACTATCTCCTCTCAAAGCATTCTCAAATGGATGTATTTGAGCAAAAAAATAAGAGCCATCGCTTTTTTGACACTTATGCAGTGCGTCAGCTGATTAATGAGGAGATGTCGTCATGAAAAAAACAATCGCTATTTTATCTGGTGATGGAATTGGTCCTGAAGTCATGCCGGAAGCCATTAAGGTTCTTTTAAGAATTGCAGAAGATTTTGGCCATGAATTTATCTTGCAAAATGCTCTTATCGGTGGAGCTGCTTGGGAGAAACATGGGGAACATTTTCCTGAAGAGACCAAAAAAATCTGCGAAGGGTCTGATGCTATCCTATTTGGATCTGTAGGCGGGCCTATTCAAGAACAGGGAAATGCAAAATGGAAAGAGTGTGAGCGCAATTCGATCTTGCAATTGAGACAATATTTTCGTTTTCAGACTAACTTAAGACCGTCCAAAGTTTATCCTGCACTTACAGGCTCTTGTGTATTGCGGCCTCAAATAATTGGAAATGGGGTCGATATTTTATGTGTTCGGGAGCTCTCCGGCGATATTTATTTTGGTGAACATCGAATAGAGGTCATCGACGGCGTTAAAAACGCAATAGATGTCATGACATATGATGAAAGAACGATCGCTGATATTGCCCATGCGGCATTTCAAGCCGCAAGGCATCGAAGAAAGAAAGTCATTTCTGTAGATAAAGCGAATGTTTTGGCCTGCAGCCGTCTTTGGAGAGAAGTTGTAACTGAAGTTTCCAAGGAATACCCCGACTGCCAATTGGAACATCTCTTGGTAGACAATTGTGCCATGCAACTCATTCGCTGCCCAACGGCATTCGACGTATTATTAATGCCCAATATGTTTGGGGATATTTTATCGGATGAAGTCAGTGTTTTAGCCGGTTCATTAGGGATGCTGCCTTCAGCAAGCCTTAATAAACATGGCTTCGGGCTTTATGAACCCTCATCCGGAAGCGCTCCCGATATTGCCGGGAAAGGCATTGCAAATCCGATTGGCCAAATTCTTTCAGCAGCCATGTTGTTGGAATATTCCTTCCAATTGGTTCAGGAATCTGCGGCAATTCATCGGGCAGTTGAAACAAGCTTAAATCAAGGATTTCGTACGGTGGATATTTCTACCCCGAACGATCGACTTCCTCCTATTTCAACGATAGAGATGGGAAATATTATTATAAAAAATCTAATAAGTTAAGGAAAATTTTATGTCTGTTCAATCTTCATTAATGCCTTTTGCGTATTTTCGTAAAGGGATTATTCCCTCGAAAGAGGCTTCCATAAGTATTGCTAGCCATAGTTTGCAATACGGAACTACTTGCTTTGGCGGGATTCGGGGATACTTTCGAGAAGAGAAAATCCGAATCTTCCGCTTGCAAGATCATTTTTTCAGGTTAAAGCATGCTGCAAAAATTTTAGGCATGCAAGTCCAGCTCTCATGGGAAGAGTTTCAAGAGATCATCTCAGGGCTAATTCAAGCGAATGCTCCTAAGAGTGATTTCTATATTCGACCTTTTATATTCTCTGAGAATCAAGTGTTGACACCGCGATTTGATGGATTGGATTTTGATTTAGCCATCTACATGACGCCGTTAAACCACTATTTCGATCCGAATCGGGGGCTCCGATTGATGGTTTCAAGCTGGAGAAAGATATCCGATACTTCAATGTCTACTAAAGCCAAGGCTGGTGGATGCTATGTCAACTCCGCTTTAGCTACTTCAGAGGCACGACGTTGTGGGTATGACGAGGCTTTGATGATGGATGAACAAGGCAACGTTGTCGAAGCCAGCGTGGCTAATCTGTTCATCGTCTATCGCGGTGAAGTCATCATGCCCGAAGTTGGCTCTTCTATGCTTGAGGGGATTACCAGACGGACTATTATCGATCTTTCGCAAGAGGAAGGAATTGCCATACGTTCAGGAAGAATAGACCGTTCCATGATCTATACCTGCGATGAATTGATTTTGGCAGGAACGGCCGCACAAGTGATGTACGGCCATTCTGTGGATGGACGAGTCATTGGTCAAGGCGATATTCCAGGTCCTATTTGCCAACGTTTACGGCAAAAATTTACCGATGTGATTGCAAAAACACATCCCAAATCGCCCAATTGGATAACAGAGTTTAGGTACACTCCCTAATACATAATAAAAAGGAAAAATTATCATGATTAAAATTTTTGATACTACATTAAGAGATGGAGAGCAATCTCCAGGATTTGCAATGAACATCCGACAAAAGCTATTGTTGGCTAAGCAGTTAGAAACCCTTGGAGTAGATGTCATTGAAGCTGGATTCCCAAATGCTTCTCCGGAGGATTTTGAATCTGTCAAGCTCATTGCTGAAACATGCCCAAGAGTAGAAGTTTGTGCACTTGCAAGATGCCATGAAAAGGATATTGAAGCAGCTATTAATGCTTTGAAAGAAGCTGCCAAGCCCAGAATTCATGTTTTTATTGCGACCAGCGACATCCACTTGAAGCATAAGCTAAAAATTTCTCGTGAACAAGCTATTGAAAAAGCTGTTATGGGTGTAAAAATGGCACGCTCTTTCACCTCGCGTGTAGATTTTTCCCCTGAGGATTGTACGCGGTCAGATAGAGGTTTTTTGATAGAAATTCTCTCTGCTGTCATTCAAGCAGGTGTTGATACAATCAATATTCCAGATACTGTCGGATATATGACACCGCAAGAATATGGAGATCTGATCGGATTTTTAAGGAAAAACGTCCCAGGTATTGAAAATAGGATCATCGCCACACATTGCCATGATGACTTGGGTCTTGCTGTAGCTAATAGCTTAGCCGGTATATTGCAAGGCGCCAGGCAAATCGAATGCACCATTAATGGAATTGGCGAAAGGGCCGGCAATGCCTCTCTCGAGGAAATTGTCATGACCTTGAAAACCCGTCGAGATCTTTATCAAGTAACAACGAATGTTGATACAACTCAACTTTTAGCAACCAGTCATTTGCTTTCGCAGATTACAGGACAAAAGGTTCAAGCTAATAAAGCAATTGTGGGAAAAAATGCATTCGCTCATGGAGCAGGAATCCACCAACATGGAATGATTTCTGAACGATCCACTTATGAAATTATGAAACCAGAAGACGTCGGTTTTTCTTCGACGCATATTTTCCTCAGCAAACATTCGGGCCGCCATGGATTAGTGCATCGTTTAAATGAGTTGGGGATAGATTTGCCTCCTGAAAAATTAGATCAGGTCTTCGTTAAATTTAAGGCTTTAGCTGACAAGAAAAAGCATATTTATGATGAAGATCTAATCCTTCTTTCAACCGAGGGAGAATATCAAAGAAAATTCGAATTGATCTCATTACAGGTTATTAGTGGTGCACAGCAACCTGCAAAAATTCAAGTTTGTTTTCGCATGGGCGATCAAAAGATAGACGTTGCCGCTGAGGACAATGGGCCTGTTTCAGCCTTGTACAAAGCTATTGCAACCCATGTCAAACTACCTGGCAGGCTTACGGAATTTAATATCCACGCCTGTACCCCTGAGCAAGAAGCTATGGGGATTGCTTATATCACCTGGCAAGAAGAAGAAGGTGTTACATGGCAAGGACATGGTGCGGATACGGATATTGTCTTTGCTGCGGGATATGCCTTTATTGATATGCTTAATAGCCGTGATGTAAGACAGCAACGCTTAAAAAATTCGCGTTCTAGTTAGCGTTACACAAAAGTGCCAAAGGACCCCGCGCAAGGGCAATGCAGACGGTGACGTCGGGAAAGTCATAGCCATGGCAGACAAAAAGGCCGGAAGGCGCGAAACCTAAAACGAGTCGCTCTTCTCGAGTCTGCTCATTCACGCGTACCCAATTATATTCATTTTTAGCCGCATCCAATATAAAATTGCGCTCTCCAGATCTGACATATTCCATAAAGATGCTAATGGCTGTATCCATTAATCCTGAAATGTTCGTGCCTGGTATATTTTTATTTTCCTCCTTGGCAAGCTTTTGCTGATCTTCATAGCTTTCATCTCGGCCTATGATTTCTTTGCTTATCAATACCCAATGCGGCTTCTCAAGATTTCTTTTTTCCTGAAGAGCTTCTGTCCAAGAATTTGCATAATAACCAATTTTATTTCCATTTATTGCATTTGCTGCCAGTTTGCCAATAACCTCCAGGCTATCCAATGGAACTTCTTTGACCACATCAATATCCATAGAGGCATCGTCGACTTTTTTATTCTCCTGCGTTACCTTGACTGATTTAGGGATCAAAGTAAGGTAGTAGTTCCCTTTTTCCATATCTCCATAGGCTCGCCTTGGCAGTGGGAGTTCTTTTCCGGCATCCACTCCAATATATTCTTTCCATTCACGGCTGCCAAAAGTTTTAGCTGGGCGTATCATTTCGCGCAAGACCTTATCATCGGCCAAATTCCGCCACTCTTTACAAACCAAAGCCAGCTTGTGAAGATCCACTTTCGCATTTTGGAAAATAATGCGTGTGACATCCAATGGAAGTGGACTTGTCTTTTGACCTATGGGATCTACCATTGGTTGTCCGTTGTGAGAGTCTATCCCTTTAACAACGTTACTTATATTCATAAAAAGAATTCCTTTTGTTTTATAAGATTCTTACCCATTTTTCAAGAAAATTTTTCCGGCTTCGCCGGATTTTTCTTTTTTCCAAGGAACAAAATCCAATTTTCCAAGTGCCGTTTCCAATAACCAAGTTTTCAAGTGCCAAAGGACTTCCGCGCAAGGGCAAGGCCGACGCGGTCGTTGGCACCGTCATAGTTGCGGCGGACATAAAGGCCGGAAGGCGCGAAACCTAAACCGAGTCGCCATCCATCAGTTAGCTCATTAACACGTACCAAATTGTATTCATTTTTAGAGGGATCCCATATATAATTGCCCTCTCCAGATCTGACGTATTCCATAAAGACGCTGATGGCCGTATCCATTAATCCTGAAATATTCGTACCAGGGTTGTTTTTATTTTCCTCCTTGGCAAGCTTTTGCTGATCTTCATAGCTTTTATTTCGGCCTATGATTTCTTTGCTTATCAATACCCAATGCGGCTTCTCAAGATTTCTTTTTTCTTGAAGAGCTTCTTGCCAAGAACGTGGATCATAACCAATTTTATTTCCTTTTATTGCATTTGCTGCCAGTTTGCCAATTGCCTCCAGGCTATCCAATGGAACTTCTTTGACCACCTCAATATCCATAGAGGCATCGTCGACCTTTTTATTCTCTTGCGTTACCTTGACTGTTTTAGGGATCAAAGTAAGGTAGTAGTTCCCTTTTTCCATATCTCCATAGGCTCGCCTTGGCAGTGGGAGTTCTTTTCCGGCATCCACTCCAATATATTCTTTCCATTCACGGCTGCCAAAAGTTTTAGCTGGGCGTATCATTTCGTTCAAGACCTTATCATCGGCCAAATTCCGCCACTCTTTACAAACCAAAGCCAGCTTGTGAAGATCCGCTTTCGCATTTTGGAAAATAATGCGAGTGACATCTAATGGAAGTGGACTTGTCTTTTGACCTATGGGATCTACCATTGGTTGTCCGTTGTGAGAGTCTATTCCTTTAACAATATTACTTATATTCATAAAATAACTCCTATTGTTTTATAAGATTCTTATAGCAAATTCAATTATCTATTTATTAATAGTGTACAAATACATGTTATTTGTACAGGAAAATAATTTGGAAAATAATTTGTATGGTAGTACAAAAACTGAAAAAAGCATGGACACAACGTAAAGAATATCATATCCTCACAAATGTTTTGGTAATGTTGGATCGTTTACGGATGGTCCACCCGAAACAGTTCGTTTTAGATGCCAGAATGCCTGTGGTTTACGGATCACGGTAGCGTGCTACAAAATAGGACTTCGTGCCGATACCTAGTGAGAAGAAGCCTCTATGGCTTTGTTCTCCGAATAAAATTCAAGAAATGGAAGCATGTCCATCATAGCCTCTGTTTCTGGTGCTACGGATGGGTATCGGCGCATGCTTGGCTGTTGTTTGAGGTTTCGCGCCTTCCGGCCTTAATGTCAACAACAACTATGACAATGCCAACGACAACGTCGGCCTTGCCCTTGCGCGGAAATCCTACTATAAATTTCCCGTTGGATCGAAAGATTCAGCGGGGAACAGACTGGATCCAGCCACCGATCATTTTTCCTATTTCCTGAATAATCTCTTGAATGGCAAGGTATTGCTTGGCATCAATGGTACGGGTTTCTTTAGCCAGGCGAATCAAAACTTTTAGCAAATCCAATTTATTGCTAATGTGATAAAGCGTTTGAAGCCTATCTTCGCCTGTCAGAGACTACCAGCATGCCCTGTCTCAAGCTATTAAAAACGCCTATTGGGTGCGGCAAAGCCCATAAAAAAGGTCTATTTTTTTCCAAGGAACAAAATTCAATTTTCCAAGCACCGTTTCCAATAACCAAGTTTTCAAGTGCCAAAGGACTTCCGCGCAAGGGCAACGCCGACGCTGACGCTGGCAATGCCAGAGGAGTAGTTGATGACATGAAGGCCGGAAGGCGCGAAACCTAAACCGAGTCGCACTCCTTGAGTCTGCTCATTCACGCGTACCCAATTGTATTCACGTTTAGCCTTGCCCTCTCCAGATCTGACGTATTCCATAAAGACGCTGATGGCCGTATCCATTAATCCTGAAATATTCGTACCAGGGTTGTTTTTATTTTCCTCCTTGGCCAGCTTTTGCTGATCTTCATAGGTTTTATTTCTGCCTATGATTTCTTTGCTTATCAATACCCAATGCGGCTTCTCAAGATTTCTTTTTTCCTGAAGAGCTTCTGTCCAAGATGCTGGATAAAAACCAATTTTATTTCCTTTTGTTGGATTTGCTACCAGTTTGCCAATAACCTCCAGGCTATCCAATGGAACTTCTTTGACCACCTCAATATCCATAGATATATCGTCGATCTTTCCATCCTCTTGCGTTACCTTGACTGATTGAGGGATGAAAGTAAGGTAGTAGTTCCCTTTTTCCATATCTCCATAGGCTCGCCTTGGCAGTGGGAGTTCTTTTCCGGCATCCACTCCAATATATTTTTTCCATTCGCGGCTGCCAAAAGCTTTTGCTGGGCGTATCGTTTCGCGCAAGACCTTATCATCGGCCAAATTCCGCCACTCTTTACAAACCAAAGCCAGAAAGGGAAGATCCGCTTTCGCATTTTGGAAAATAATGCGAGTGACATCTAATGGAAGTGGACTTGTCTTTTGACCTATGGGATCTACTAGAGGTTGTCCGTTGTGAGAGTCTGTTCCTTTAACAACGTTACTTATATTCATAAAAAGAATTCCTTTTGTTTTTAAAGATTCTTACCCATTTTTCAAGAAAATTTTTCCGGCTTCGCCGGATTTTTCTTTTTTCCAAGGAACAAAATCCAATTTTCCAAGTGCCGTTTCCAATAACCAACTCACCTTACGCAAAACATGTAGAAATCTCGCCTATTGGTTTAAGTTTGTGTTTAATGGGTACTTGCCGCTCAGGCCAACGGCCTGGCTTGTAAAAGCCTAGGGCGAAGCCCTAGGAAACCAGTAATAAACCATTGCAGGCTGAAGGCCTGCCCTGTATTTCCCTGGGGCTTCGCCCCAGGATTTACATAATCAGGCCTTCAGCCTGAAACTGATATATTGAATTCACCTAGGGCTGCGCCCTAGGCTTTTACAAACCAGGCCGTTGGCCTGGGCGGCAAATATCGCAGATGAAGCGAAACCAAAAGACGAGATTTCTACATGTTTTGCGTAAGGTGAGTAACCAAGTTTTCAAGTGCCAAAGGACTTCCGCGCAAGGGCAACGCCGACGAAGTCGTAGGCAGAGTCAAAGACGTTGACGACACGAAGGCCGAAAGGCGCGAAACCTAAACCGAGTCGCCATCCATCAGTTAGCTCATTAACACGTACCAAATTGTATTCATTTTTAGAGGGATCCCATATATAATTGCCCTCTCCAGATCTGACGTATTCCATAAAGACGCTGATGGCCGTTTCCAATAACCAAGTTTTCAAGTGCCAAAGGACTTCCGCGCAAGGGCAAGGCCGATGTGGGAGCCGGCATAGTAGCTGACACAAAGGCCGGAAGGCGCGAAACCTAAATCGAGTCGCCATCCATCAGTTAGCTCATTAACACGTACCACATTGTATTCATTTTTAGAGGGATCCCATATATAATTGCCCTCTCCAGATCTGACGTATTCCATAAAGACGCTGATGGCCGTATCCATTAATCCTGAAATATTCGTACCAGGGTTGTTTTTATTTTCCTCCTTGGCAAGCTTTTGCTGATCTTCATAGCTTTTATTTCGGCCTATGATTTCTTTGCTTATCAATACCCAATGCGGCTTCTCAAGATTTCTTTTTTCTTGAAGAGCTTCTTGCCAAGAACGTGGATCATAACCAATTTTATTTCCTTTTATTGCATTTGCTGCCAGTTTGCCAATTGCCTCCAGGCTATCCAATGGAACTTCTTTGACCACCTCAATATCCATAGATGTATCGTCGACCTTTTTATTCTCTTGCGTTACCCTGACTGTTTTAGGGATGAAAGTAAGGTAGTAGTTCCCCTTTTCCATATCTCCATAGGCTCGCCTTGGCAGTGGGAGTTCTTCTCCGGCATCCACTCCAATATATTCTTTCCATTCGCGGCTGCCAAAAGCTTTAGATGGGCGTATCGTTTCACGCAAGACCTTATCATCGGCCAAATTCCGCCACTCTTTACAAACCAAAGCCAGCTTGTGAAGATCCGCTTTCGCATTTTGGAAAATAATGCGAGTGACATCTAATGGAAGTGGACTTGTCTTTTGACCTATGGGATCTACCATGGGTTGTCCGTTGTGAGAGTCTATTCCTTTAACAATGTTACTTATATTCATAAAAAGAATTCCTTTTGTTTTTAAAGATTCTTACCCATTTTTCAAGAAAATTTTTCCGGCTTCGCCGGATTTTTCTTTTTTCCAAGGAACAAAATCCAATTTTCCAAGTGCCGTTTCCAATAACCAACTCACCTTACGCAAAACATGTAGAAATCTCGCCTATTGGTTTAAGTTTGTGTTTAATGGGTACTTGCCGCTCAGGCCAACGGCCTGGCTTGTAAAAGCCTAGGGCGAAGCCCTAGGAAACCAGTAATAAACCATTGCAGGCTGAAGGCCTGCCCTGTATTTCCCTGGGGCTTCGCCCCAGGATTTACATAATCAGGCCTTCAGCCTGAAACTGATATATTGAATTCACCTAGGGCTGCGCCCTAGGCTTTTACAAACCAGGCCGTTGGCCTGGGCGGCAAATATCGCAGATGAAGCGAAACCAAAAGACGAGATTTCTACATGTTTTGCGTAAGGTGAGTAACCAAGTTTTCAAGTGCCAAAGGACTTCCGCGCAAGGGCAACGCCGACGAAGTCGTAGGCAGAGTCAAAGACGTTGACGACACGAAGGCCGAAAGGCGCGAAACCTAAACCGAGTCGCCATCCATCAGTTAGCTCATTAACACGTACCAAATTGTATTCATTTTTAGAGGGATCCCATATATAATTGCCCTCTCCAGATCTGACGTATTCCATAAAGACGCTGATGGCCGTTTCCAATAACCAAGTTTTCAAGTGCCAAAGGACTTCCGCGCAAGGGCAAGGCCGACGTAGTCGCTGGCACGGTCAACGTAGTGCCTGACAGCAAGGCCGGAAGGCGCGAAACCTAAACCGAGTCGCCATCCATCAGTTAGCTCATTAACACGTACCAAATTGTATTCATTTTTAGAGGGATCCCATATATAATTGCCCTCTCCAGATCTGACGTATTCCATAAAGACGCTGATGGCCGTATCCATTAATCCTGAAATATTCGTACCAGGGTTGTTTTTATTTTCCTCCTTGGCAAGCTTTTGCTGATCTTCATAGCTTTTATTTCGGCCTATGATTTCTTTGCTTATCAATACCCAATGCGGCTTCTCAAGATTTCTTTTTTCTTGAAGAGCTTCTCTCCAACATACTTGAGTAAAACCAATTTTATTTCCTTTTGTTGGATTTGCGACCAGTTTGTCAATAACCTCCAGGCTATCCAATGTAACTTCTTTGACCACCTCAATATCCATAGATGTATCGTCGACCTTTTTATTCTCTTGCGTTACCTTGACTGATTTAGGGATGAAAGTAAGGTAGTAGTTCCCCTTTTCCATATCTCCATAGGCTCGCCTTGGCAGTGGGAGTTCTTCTCCGGCATCCACTCCAATATATTCTTTCCATTCGCGGCTGCCAAAAGCTTTAGATGGGCGTATCGTTTCACGCAAGACCTTATCATCGGCCAAATTCCGCCACTCTTTACAAACCAAAGCCAGCTTGTGAAGATCCGCTTTCGCATTTTGGAAAATAATGCGAGTGACATCTAATGGAAGTGGAATTGTCTTTTGACCTATGGGATCTACCATGGGTTGTCCGTTGTGAGAGTCTATTCCTTTAACAATGTTACTTATATTCATAAAAAGAATTCCTTTTTGATTCTTACCCATTTTTCAAGAAAATTTTTCCGGCTTCGCCGGATTTTTCTTTTTTCCAAGGAACAAAATCCAATTTTCCAAGTGCCGTTTCCAATAACCAAGTTTTCAAGTGCCAAAGGACTTCCGCGCAAGGGCAAGGCCGACGTTGTCGCTGGCATCGTCATAGTTGTCGCGGACAAGAAGGCCGGAAGGCGCGAAACCTAAACCGAGTCGCCATCCATCAGTTAGCTCATTAACACGTACCAAATTGTATTCATTTTTAGAGGGATCCCATATATAATTGCCCTCTCCAGATCTGACGTATTCCATAAAGACGCTGATGGCCGTATCCATTAATCCTGAAATATTCGTACCAGGGTTGTTTTTATTTTCCTCCTTGGCAAGCTTTTGCTGATCTTCATAGCTTTTATTTCGGCCTATGATTTCTTTGCTTATCAATACCCAATGCGGCTTCTCAAGATTTCTTTTTTCTTGAAGAGCTTCTGTCCAAGAATTTGCATAATAACCAATTTTATTTCCATTTATTGCATTTGCTGCCAGTTTGCCAATTGCCTCCAGGCTATCCAATGGAACTTCTTTGACCACCTCAATATCCATAGAGGCATCGTCGACCTTTTTATTCTCTTGCGTTACCTTGACTGTTTTAGGGATCAAAGTAAGGTAGTAGTTCCCTTTTTCCATATCTCCATAGGCTCGCCTTGGCAGTGGGAGTTCTTTTCCGGCATCCACTCCAATATATTCTTTCCATTCGCGGCTGCCAAAAACTTTAGATGGGCGTATCGTTTCACGCAAGACCTTATCATCGGCCAAATTCCGCCACTCTTTACAAACCAAAGCCAGCTTGTGAAGATCCGCTTTCGCATTTTGGAAAATAATGCGAGTGACATCTAATGGAAGTGGACTTGTCTTTTGACCTATGGGATCTACCATTGGTTGTCCGTTGTGAGAGTCTGTTCCTTTAACAACGTTACTTATATTCATAAAAAGAACTCCTTTTGTTTTAAAAGATTCTTACAACAAATTCAATTACCAATTAATTAAGTATTTACAAATACATGTTATTTGTACAGGAAAATAATTTGGAAAATAATTTGTATGGTAGTAAAAAAACTGAAAAAAGCATGGACACAACGTAAAGAATATCATATCCTCACAAATGTTTTGGTAATGTTGGATCGTTTACGGATGGTCCACCCGAAACAGTTCGTTTTAGATGCCAGAATGCCTGTGGTTTACGGATCACGGTAGCGTGCTACAAAATAGGACTTCGTGCCGATACCTAGTGAGAAGAAGCCTCTATGGCTTTGTTCTCCGAATAAAATTCAAGAAATGGAAGCATGTCCATCATAGCCTCTGTTTCTGGTGCTACAGATGGGTATCGGCGCATGCTTGGCTGTTGTTTGAGGTTTCGCGCCTTCCGGCCTTAATGTCAGCAACAACTATGACAATGCCAACGACAACGTCGGCCTTGCCCTTGCGCGGAAATCCTACTATAAATTTCCCGTTGGATCGAAAGATTCAGCGGGGAACGGACTGGATCCAGCCACCGATCATTTTTCCTATTTCCTGAATAATCTCTTGAATGGCAAGGTATTGCTTGGCATCAATGGTACGGGTTTCTTTAGCCAGGCGAATCAAAACTTTTAACAAATCCAATTTATTGCTAATGTGATAAAGCGTTTGAAGCCTATCTTCGCCTGTCAGAGACTACCAGCATGCCCTGTCTCAAGCTATTAAAAACGCCTATTGGGTGCGGCAAAGCCCATAAAAAAGGTCTATTTTTTTCCAAGGAACAAAATTCAATTTTCCAAGCACCGTTTCCAATAACCAAGTTTTCAAGTGCCAAAGGACTTCCGCGCAAGGGCAACGCCGACGCGGTCGTTGGCATTGTCAAAGTAGCTGAGGACATCAAGGCCGGAAGGCGCGAAACCTAAACCGAGTCGCACTCCTTGAGTCTGCTCATTCACGCGTACCCAATTGTATTCACGTTTAGCCTTGCCCTCTCCAGATCTGACGTATTCCATAAAGACGCTGATGGCCGTATCCATTAATCCTGAAATATTCGTACCAGGGTTGTTTTTATTTTCCTCCTTGGCCAGCTTTTGCTGATCTTCATAGGTTTTATTTCTGCCTATGATTTCTTTGCTTATCAATACCCAATGCGGCTTCTCAAGATTTCTTTTTTCTTGAAGAGCTTCTGTCCAAGATGCTGGATAAAAACCAATTTTATTTCCTTTTGTTGGATTTGCTACCAGTTTGCCAATAACCTCCAGGCTATCCAATGGAACTTCTTTGACCACCTCAATATCCATAGATATATCGTCGATCTTTCCATCCTCTTGCGTTACCTTGACTGATTGAGGGATGAAAGTAAGGTAGCAGTTCCCTTTTTCCATATCTCCATAGGCTCGCCTTGGCAGGGGGAGTTCTTCTCCGGCATCCACTCCAATATATTTTTTCCATTCGCGGCTGCCAAAAGCTTTTGCTGGGCGTATCGTTTCGCGCAAGACCTTATCATCGGCCAAATTCCGCCACTCTTTACAAACCAAAGCCAGAAAGGGAAGATCCGCTTTCGCATTTTGGAAAATAATGCGAGTGACATCTAATGGAAGTGGACTTGTCTTTTGACCTATGGGATCTACTAGAGGTTGTCCGTTGTGAGAGTCTGTTCCTTTAACAACGTTACTTATATTCATAAAAAGAATTCCTTTTGTTTCATAAGATTCTTACAACAAATTCAATTATCAAAGTATTTACAAATATATATTATTTGTACAGCAAAATAATTTATATGGGATAAACTCAAAAAAAGTACGTCCTTAAAAAGTCATGGCAGCACATGACTTTTTATGAGAAAGCAGCCAGGGCGTCCCGCCCTGGTACAGGCCTAGACGGCCTGGTTACCTTTCATTGCCATGATGACGGCTCAATTATTAGGCTATGCTTTTCCCATAGTGACCAAGTCACGAAGGGACGCGGGAACTATGGGAAAAGCATCCCCTAATAATTGAGCCCGGAGCACAGCGAAGGGCGACTCAATCTTCGCACAAAGATCATATTTTTTCCTTGATGCAAATGAGATTAATCATTAGCCCAATATGTATTTAAAAAAACATACAAACTATAGAACAAAAACCACGAAGTGGTTTTTGTTTAGGCCAACACATAGATAATTACTTAGGCATCGAATTCGCGTTCTAGTTAGCGTTACACAAAAGTGCCAAAGGACTTCCGCGCAAGGGCAACGCCGACGTTGTCGCCGGCACCGTCACAGCCGTCGTAGACAGCAAGGCCGGAAGGCGCGAAACCTAAACAGAGTCGCAATTCTCGAGTCTGCTCATTCACGCGTACCCAATTATATTCATTTTTAGCCAAATCCAATATAAAATTGCGCTCTCCAGATCTGACATACTCCATTAAGACGCTGACAGCTGTGTCTATTAATCCTAAAATGTTCGTGCCCGGTATATTTTTATTTTCCTCCTTGGCAAGCTTTTGCTGATCTTCATAGGTTTTATTTTTGCCTATGATTTCTTTGCTTATCAATACCCAATGCGACTTCTCAAGATTTCTTTTTTCTTGAAGAGCTTCTGTCCAAGATTCATGAGTAAAACCAATTTTATTTCCTTTTGTTTGATTTGCTGCCAGTTTGCCTATAACCTCCAGACTATCCAATGGAACTTCTTTGACCACATCAATATCCATAGAGGCATCGTCGACTTTTTTATTCTCCTGCGTTACCTTGACTGATTTAGGGATCAAAGTAAGGTAGTAGTTCCCTTTTTCCATATCTCCATAGGCTCGCCTTGGCAGTGGGAGTTCTTTTCCGGCATCCACTCCAATATATTCTTTCCATTCGCGGCTGCCAAAAGTTTTAGCTGGGCGTATCGTTTCTCGAAACAGTTTATTATCTACAATAGCTTTCCAGTTTTTGCAAACCAAAGCCAGATTGGGAAGATCTGTTTTCACATTTTGGAAAATGATACGCAATACATCATTAGGAAGAGAATCTATGGGATCTACCATAGATTGCACTTCGCATTGGTTTTTGCCTGCAACATTAGTATTATTAATTTGCATAAAACAACTCCATTTTGTTTTTATAAAATTTTTACTGTTGATTCAATTATCTTTATCTATCAGAAGAGTGTGTATAAATGATCATTTTTTGTAAACAAAAATAATTTGCAATAAAAATAATTTGCAAAATGTCTGGGGACGTCGTTGGGGTCGGCCTTTCTGGCTCTTCACGCCAAAAGCCAACCTCAATGAAAATTCGAACATCTCATTTAGCTTTTCCAAAAAATGTTCCTCGAAGAGCAGCCACTGCTACATCCAGAGATTCTCGGGCAAGTAAAGAAGCCCGCGCTCCGTTTCCCGCTAAATGACCCACGCCCCACTGAATGTAAGTGTTCGTGGGGACTCCTGCTGCGGTTAATCGATCCGCATAGCTCTGAGCCGCTTTACGAAACGCATCTTTCTCAGCTAAGATAATAAGTGCAGGAGGAAGATGAGCCAAGTCTTTAGCAATAATGGGAGAAGCATACGGATTCATAACATCATGAGGATTCTGTACGTATTGGGTAATATACCATCTTTCATTATCAAATGCATCGCCCTGACGTTGAATCGTACCGCTCGAAGTGAGATCAATTACAGGATTAATTAAAACTTGCAAATCAATGGTTGGGCCTTTCCGGTCACGCGCTAAGAGACATAACGCAGCTGCTATATTTCCCCCTGCACTATCTCCGACCACAGCCAAGCGAGTACTATCGGCTTGAAATTCTCCTGCATGTTGGGCAATCCAAAGTAGCGCATCATAACACTGTTCTAAAGGGAGAGGAAACTTCCCTTCCGGCGCGTTTTGATACCCGACAGACACAACCAAAGCTTGGGCTCCTTTGCACAAGTAACGTGCCAGGTTGTCATGAGTGTCTAAATTCCCTGCCACCCAGGCGCCTCCATGAATAAAAAGAATTATAGGGAGATTTTTGAGTTCATTTGGCATATAGATGCGCAAGGGGGTGGTCCGCCCGCTCTGATGTATCGTGATATTTTTTACATCTCGAACCTCGGGCCTTTCCGCTTGGATAGCGAAAGCCCTATCATTAAATAGTTTCCGTACTTCTTCCGGCTTCATATCCCAAAACGATTGGGCTGAGATATTGCCTATAAGCATAAATACACCTGCAAGAATAGTTGTAAGCAATAATTTAATCATGGCAAAGATCCTTTAGAACATTGAAATAGATCACGTTCTTGAATAAGTTGAGCCACAATACTAATAGCAATCTCTTGAGGATGATTATTGCCTAAATCTAAACCTATAGGGCAATAAAATGCCTCTTTACATGAAGGTGAAAGGCCCGCTTCTTCAATGTCTTTTTTAATGCGCGCAGCTTTAGCTTTGCTGCCAATCACACCTAAATAAGGAAATTGCTTGGTCCGTAAAATTTCAAGCAAAATCGGTAAATCGGTGCTATGTCCCATCGTCATTAATAACACAAAGGTATTAGTATCCAAATTTTTCACTTCAGCTGCCATATCATCCGTGTGAATTAAAGCTAATTTATGCGATTTAGGGAGTTTATTTAACCAGACCTCGCGGGGATCCACACAACGAATTTGACAATCTAACGCAAGAAGAAGCGGAATGAGGGCATTCGCCACATGCCCTGCACCAAAAACTGCAATTTTCCATATTTTTGAGTGAAACGCCTCAAAATAGATCCTCACAATACCTCCGCAAGACATTCCAACATCTTTTTTCAAATTCCATTCACAGAAGGATGTCTGAAGAGATTTATTTTCTAATAGGGATTTGGCTTCGTTTATCGCTTTAAATTCAACCTTTCCTCCTCCAATGGTGCCATCATACAAACCCTCTTGAGTGACTAACATCTTGCTTCCCCTATCTTGAGGAGAACTTCCAATGACATCAACTAAAGTCACCATAACAAAAGGAATATTTGAAAAAAGCAACTCATTGAATTTATCATAAATAGTATGCATATTGAGGTTCCAAAAACAAGTACTCAAAATTACGTATGCCTGACTTTGGATCATTCAACAAATCAGAAAAAAAAGCAATGCCTCCATCATTTGATATTGCATCCCGTTATGCCATGCAATTGTCACTGATGGAAATAGGCTTAGGCTCATTTCTGCATTCATTTCATATCCCTTTTTCCGGTTTTTTACTTTCATTAAATCAATGTTTTGTACTGAATCGGGCCTTGTTACATCCTCAAACTTCGCCGTCCTCCTCGCCCTTTCTTCCTATGGCTATCTCCAATACTGCTGCTATCATGAAAACGTTAAGCCCTTTTGGCAAAAAATTTACGCCCATGCTGGCTCTATCGATGCAAGGATTATTATTTAATATCGGGGCATTGATCTTTGGCAAAAATATATTAGGCAGATGCATAGGATCCCTCCTCCTTAGCTTGTGGCCGATGGTCCAGCCCCTTCTTATCTATGGAATCATTTATGGGAGCTTCCTTTTCGACATGAGTGACTTTTACAATCAAATGATGGCTAAGCTTCCCCTTTTTAATGATATGGATCTTCAAACTCTTGTTTTAGGATTTATCTTGGTTCACATGGCCTTGTCGTTAGGAGTCTGTTTTTTGACTTGTTTATTGCCGGCAAGAATATTGGATAGCTATGATCGCCTCGTTATGTCTTACTGTCCTTCTCATTTAAAAACGGCATCTGTTGCAAAGAAGAGTACTTTTTTGCAAAAATGCCGGGAGGTTTTAAAAGACTTTATGTCTCCTTTCTTTCTCATTTCTCTCATACTCAGCGGTATTTTCTTTTATGCGACGCTTCATTCGTTAGAGGCATTTTTCTTTTCTTTCTTTCGCCTCATTGCGCTTGCCTTTCTGACATTTTTTCTAATAAGAAATATTTCAATAGAATGGTGCATACGTATTTTCTCAAAGCTGCCTTTCCTCAAATACCATACACCTCATATGGAAGACGTGCTAAGCAAAATAACAGCCAAAAATCATGCCTGTGCAAGTGCCCGTACCCGTGCCCGAAAAATGCAAAAGTTACGATAAAAGACAAGCTGGAATTTCGTGGCTGGTTCGGGCACGGGCACGAGTCAATGACTAAAATGACCCATAACTGATATCACACCTGTTGATGATAGTGCAGATACATATTGTCGATGACGTAAATAAGATCCGGCTTTCCAAGTGGGATAGGCAGAGAAATATAAGATTTGAGTGATAATTTGAGATTTTGACCGCGTAAAATGAGAAAAAAGTTTTTGAAGATCCAACCATTTAAGATGTGGTTGCTTGAGGGCTTCTAATGCATGGTAAAGATTAAATCCATCGACGAAACAAATTAATTTTTCAACTGACATAAATAATTCCAAAAAAAAACCACGGGTACAGAAACCCGTGGCGTTCGCATGATGCTAACATATATATATATAATAGCAGGTAAGAGGGTTTACTGCAAAACAATTCGATTTGTTGTGAAATTTGGTGCAGTTGGCTATCAATGAACTCAATACCACAAGTTTCGAGGGGTGCAATTAAATCTGTGGGGTTGAGAAATTTCTATTACCACAGAGCACACAGAGAACACAGAGATCATTCAAGCCCGGAACGGGCTTCTATAGTTTGTATGTTTTTGTGAGGCAATAATTAATATTTGCAAAATCCGTTTTTGCAAGTATAATGCATTCACAGTCATTTCCCCGGTAGGGGAAAACGTTAATAGCCCCGTGTGAAGCGAGCGTTAGCGAGCGGAACGCGGGGTTAGCAACATAGTAATGATTGCGCCCCGGCTAGGGGCGCAAGAAACTTTTATTTATCCAAAAAAATTGAGTATCATATGCAACTTAAGGCATTTCCGACCGAAATGGATGAATTATATGAGGTTATCATTATTGTTTCGTGCGCCCCTGCCGGGGCGCAATCATTACTATGTTGCTAACCCCGCGTTCCGCTCGCTACGCTCGCTTCACACGGGGCTATTAACGTTTTCCCCTACCGGGGAAAAGGCTGCTGATCCACTATTCATATTTGTTTTTGCCTGATAAAAACATACAAACTATAGAAGCCCGGAACGGGCTTGAATGACGGCTTTCGTTTCTATAGTTTGTATGTTTTTGTGAGGCAATAATTAATATTTGCAAAATCCGTTTTTGCAAGTATAATGCATTCACAGTCATTTCCCCTACCGGGGAAAAGGCTGCTGATCCACTATTCATATTTGTTTTTGCCTGATAAAAACATACAAACTATAGCGTTTGTGCGCTTCGCGCACAAACGAAAATTCTATGTCGCAGAGTCAAGCGAATTTCCTCTCTGTGCTCTCTGTGTGCTCTGTGGTAATAAAAATGATTAGCTTAAAGAGTCAATGACTCAGTGGATACTCCACAAAGCATCTGGATGCGTTGACAAGTCATCGGCAAGTCCATATCGATCCATTCGTTTTTACCTGTTAATTCCAGCCTGGCTTCCTTAATAGCTTGCTTGATCGCAATATAAACGGAGGCTCCCAGGGTAAACGAGGACTCAGTAAAAGACTTGGAAGACTTGACGGCTTGCTGCTCGGCTAATTGTTCCCTTGCATTTCGCAATTCATCCACCGGATGCAAACGAACACGAAAATCGATCGGGATCGTCTTGGAACAGGGAGGCTTGTAGCTCCAGATGTTATCGGTCACGAGTCGGCCTACATCATCGTAGACAAGCTCTTCAGTCGTAGCAAATCCAATGCCCTGAATGAAGCCTCCTTCCAGTTGGCCAATGTCAATAGCTGGATTTGGAGATTTGTTGACATCACAGACCGCATCCGCCCGCAATATCTTGAACTCACCTGTTAAAACGTCGATTTCAACTTCTGTGACTGCCGCCCCGTAGGCATAATACAAGAAGGGCTTACCTTTTGGATTCGCATGGGTGGGGCCTTTGTAATGAGGAGTCTTATAAAGTTCTGCCACGCTAAGATTTACGCGCTGAAACCAGGCTTGAAACACAATTTCCTTCCATTTTTCTGACCATTGGGTCCGCCAATCTTCTATGCGGGAATGAGGAGTGAACTGTTCCAAATCGCGGCAAAAATCTTCAAGGCGATTTCGGAGCATCCGGCATGCTTTTTCAACAGCTCCTCCGTTTAAATCAAAACCTGTGGATGCAGCTGTTGGAGGGCAGTTGGCAATGGCGTTGGTATTGTTTCCTCCAATCCGGATATATTCTAAAGGAATTCCCAGAGTATTGGCAGCTAGTTGCGCCATTTTGGTGTTCAACCCCTGCCCCATCTCCACTCCTCCTTGGTAAATGAAAACCGATCCATCGGACATATTGACTGTGACAAGGGCGCTGGATGAATTGAGAGATCCTCGTGGTTCTGTGAATCCAATTCCATGCTTTTGAGGAACCATGACAATGCCCCGTTTTCTCCAGCGATTCTCCTGATTGAACTTCTCCACTTCCTTTTGTCTTTTTTCGAAATCTGATGACTTATAAAGGTCATCCCAAATGGTACGGATATTGCAGAAGTCCAACTTTTGTCCAAAATGGGTGACATCGTAAGAATCCTCAGTCCCATTTCGGTACATATTTTTATAACGGATCTCTTCAGGCAATACCTTGCGGCCTAGATCTTTGCTCAATTGAAAAGCCACGTGTTCGATCGCATTCTCTACAATTGCCCAAGCTTGCACCACTCCAAAAGTGCGAAAGGCGGTATTGCTCGCTTTGTTAGTGCGGTATGCCTTTCCATTAGCCTGTAAAGTCTCAATATTATAAGATTGGTCGAGGTTCAATAAGCTGGAATCCATGACAGCAAATGTGCAATCATAAGTATCTCCTGCATCTGAATTGAGATCGATGCGCATCCCTTTGATGATCCCCTCTCTGGTGTAAGCGACATGATACTCTCCCAAGTAAGGATGCCGCTTTCCTACCATTTGCATATCGGTAGAACGATCGTAAACCAAACGCACCGGCAGACGAAGTTTGTACGCCGCTACAGCAGCTTGCGCACCCACAATGTTTGCGCGGTGTTGCTTTCCTCCAAATCCACCACCAATTTGTTCAATGACCACTGTAATTTGATTAAGACTGACTCCAAGTGCTCGGGCTATGGTAGCCTGAGTGCCGTTGGGATTCTGGGTGGAGCAATAAACCGTCATTTGATCATAAGCATCCGGAACGGCCATAGCGCACATTGTCTCCATATAAAAATGAGCATGGGACGAGGTTCTGAATATCCCGCTTACGACTTCAGTACCCGGCATTGGTTTTTTTGGATTTTTCAGCCATTCCTCATTACTGCCGTCGCGGGTGATAGTGGGAATGCGTTGTTGGATGTCTTCATCTGCATTTGCCGACTTTCTTATCATCGGCATCTCTGTATTCTGCTTAATCGCTTCTTCAATTGTAATGACGGCGAGAAGATCTTCATAATGCAATGCATTCTTTTTCGATAAATGAGGCCGCCTTATGAGCTATTGCAATTGAATCAGCAACCACCATGCCAATAGGGGCGCCAACTGAGGTCACAATACCATCACAAAATACGGGATCATCGTCTCCTAAACCAACCAGTTTTTAGCCACCTTTTGGAATATCTACAACTGTGATCAAATCCTTAAATCCAGGAAATTTCTTAACTAATAGTTTCTTAAGCTCTTCTAAACCGGAAATCTTTTTGGTAAAAGAAAAACGGGCATGCGGCCTGCTGCTCTTCACCATGACACCGTGCAAACCGCCAAGTGGCAGTCCGACATCCTGGGTGTACTTGACTTCGCCTGAGGCTTGGACAAAAGCCGCTCGCTTGATAATAGGCTTGGTCAAAGGGAAAAGTTCCGGATATTCATAGTATTCTTGCTTTCCGGAAGATAAAGGCCGTACATCATGATTTGCGGCTGATGCAATTTCGCTGCTGACCAATTCTGGATTTATTGCCAGAGTGATATGGAGGAAAAATTTGTAGAAGAAATTCTCTGCTAGCTGAAGTCGATATTCAGTGCTAATTCCTTCTTCCTCCATTGGGTATTGTCACTTCCTTCTACTTCTTTTTTAAGAACAAATAATGCCGATTTCAATGTTTCGTTATTCAAGGGTTTCCCTAAAAGGAATTGCTCCGTCTTATTCACTCGACAGTTCAAGGAAGCGAGGCCTCCATACACAATCGTCGCTGATTTTATCACATCTCTCGCCTTCACTTAAGACGAAACCTGAATCCTGCATTCACAATCGGGTGGGCCATCTGCACTCTGCGGGAAATTCGATACGTCTGAACGTATTCATGAGGGCGTGTATATGGGTAGATGAAAAGATAAAATAACTGCATCTTCAGGAAGATCTCGTACTGCGGGCATTTCGGTCAAGGCAAAATTTTTGAATCCATCTTCATATTCTTGAGAGCCAATAGTGACTGTAGTTCCGAGAGTCGGCGAAAATTGTAAATACATCAGAAGGAAATGGACTCCCCGTGATCTGCATGATCTCTTGTCATGAAAATATTGCCTGCAATACTGCCAGAACTGCGAACCTGAAGACCGGCAATGTAATCGGCATGGCGTTTGAACTCTTTAAGGCCCGTAGTCTGATCGGCAGGTCGTTTTTTTATCACTTTGGAGATGAAATCCATCAGTTCCTGAATGGTCACTGCAGCACCCACATAAAGCCCAGAGTCTGTTTCTTCTTTCTTTCCTAACTCAACAATCGAAGAAATATCGATCAGGTATTTTGGATGTTCATTTTGATAAACACCGGAACCTGTGTTGCCGAAGATAAGCTTGACAGCTTTGTATCCAGCCTGGCTAACATATTTCTTCTTTAAGTCGATAGACTTCCTCAAGAGTGACAGGGCGAATCCATTCATGATCTTTGCTTTTGAAATGAAGGGCCCTTGGCGGCTGATCATACGCGGGAAGATCCTCCAGATTGATGGGCGTCATTTCTTTCTTGAAATGAACATAAAATGAAGGATCGATGAGACATTTCTGGGATTCATCTGCATTAGCGTCATAATCAGAAGCAAATGTACGCATGCTATGAAGAATGGGTCGATAGCCTGTACAGCGGCAAAGATTACCCCCATAAATATCCTCTATCTCCTGTTGGGAAGGCGAAGGATTTTGTTGGAGAAATGCATGGGTGTTCATGACGAAACCAGGCGTACAAAAACCGCATTGGCTGCCATTGTATTTCGCAATGCAGAATTGGGTCGGATCTAACCCTTTATGGACACTGCCAATCCCTTCAGTAGTTGTCACCAACATTCCATCAACAGAGCATAAGGGGCGCAAACAAGCATTTATTGGCCGATGAACCGGTGTGCCATCAGGATTTTTATGGGAAAGCATGACAGTGCAAGCACCGCATCCCCCCTGTCCGCATCCTACCTTTGTGCCTGTCAAACCCACTTCACGCAGATAATCTGTTAACTTGACAGTGGGATCGGGATTATAGAGTTCCACTTTGACGCCATTGAGCCAGAAGATAAGCTGATTGGAGTATGAGCCACCTGACACTTCCTCTTGTATTGATAGGTCCTTTGTCATTCCATTTAAAATAATCTCCATAAGATCACGATCTCAATTACTAATAGGAAATAATAGCAATAATACTTGCCGGATTCACCCATTTTGGTGTTCTCTCATCGGGAAACAACCATGATTTGTAGGATTTAATAAATATAGGCATCGTCACCCAGGTAGTTAAAGCAACGGTAATTATGTTGCCTAAGAAATTGGCCAATGCCGGGTTAATATTCTGCATTAGCGGGAGCAAGAATTTTATTTCAAGCATCACGATGGATAAAGGCCGAGAAGAATGAGCAAGGCTGTTTTCCAATTGGCGGACCTCCCCCACTCTTTTCTTCATCCTTAAACCATCCAGGAAATGAAGTCGTTATATTGTGAAAATCAGTTGACCTGACAAACTGATCGGACTCATCCAATACCTTCTTTCGCTCTTCCGAAGAAAACCATCGGTCCATAGCTTTGGCGAATCAAATCTAATAAGAGTTTCCATATTCCTGCAGTACCTTTCTTGGGATGTTCTACGTAAGCTCCACGATAACCCGGCGTTCGCGCTTGGGCTGCCTGATATTTTCTTTCATAGGCAAAATAGGCCTCTTCCTGTCCTTTCTTAACTTGCGTGACAACTGCTACAGAAATGCTTCCAATCGTGCCATAAATTGTGTCTTTCCATTCCGAAATGGCCAGATTTTCACTTTCTAAATAAGGTGTCAATTCATCCATCAATTTCTGATGCTCATCAGATCTTCTCCATGCATCAATTTGTTCCGCTGTGCTGAAGCGCTGAACGAGCACCCACTCAGTATCCCGGGAAAGAGAAAGGAGGAATAATCTCCGCATTTAAGGCTCCAGAGACTCAACGCCCGCCATCATTAATCGTGCTAACCAATCAAGATGTTTTCCTACATCGGAGGAATCCATCTTAATTTAGTGACTAGGGCTCAATATTGGCTCTTTGTCTGTGCCGAACATTTAATGAACTTCCTCCATGGTGGCAGGCCCTGTACCGGACTTTGGATCAATTTTCCATGGCCATTCATGGCTGTTGTATGGAACCAGAGGCGGAAGTATTGCCTTAAGTCCTCTTTTGGCAGCTTCAGCTTCGATGGCTTTGCGTGCACTGCCGCCGAGCAGTTCGAAATCCATCAGGTGAATATTTTTGAAAAAGATCTCTCCGATCATTCGATCGGACACTATACGCGTGAAAGCTTCAACATTTTTTCTGGCGTAGTGGTAAAGTCTGTTGTCTCCAAAAGGATAAGACGATCATTTATAGCCTTCTCTCCAAAAAACTGCACAAGAATTGAAAACAAGATATTGTTTTGACGGGCGACATAAATCGAATTGCTCAATCCATAAGTTTTATCCCAATCTTTACCAATCATCTGCTTCCATTGTTCAAGCACTTTCCACCAGTGTCTCACCTGAACGTTTGTTGCGACATCAATCAGCTTGGCTAGATCCGGTTTAATAGTGCGGGCGAAGGTCTGAAGGTCTTCATAGGTGTAGGTGCGATTTTGAATGCAAGTGTCCATAAAAGCAGCAATTTGCTTGAGCGCATCGCGCAATAGGTCACGATCTTCGTTCTTGATGTCTATTTCATCCAATGCACCAATGGACTGTCTGAATTTGACTCCGATAAGACTTTAAACTACCTAACCAGGTTAAATCCGCCGAAGGATCGGCAGTATAGGGCGCTAACAGATCGAAAGTTGCCATTGCAGAATGGCCGACTGATTTCGCTACGCGGTATAGCGGTGGAGGTGGTTCGGCTTCCAGCGGGGGTTGACCAGCACGATAGAGAATGAAGCGGCCGCCCTCCCCGCTAAACAATCCCATGATCAAATTACTAGCGATCAAGGAAATTTTTCTGGAAAATTCCAGTGACTTATCGTAAATGGAGAACATTTCGGTCATTGAGGGAATACAGTTGCTCAAGCGCGATCTTTTCTTTTGAGACCGGTTTTTCCTCATTCTGAGTAAAAGGCTTCATGTAATCAGGAACATCTGATGCCCCGAAAACAATTCCAGAACAGGAAAAAAGTAGAAAAAAAAGTGCTGTTTTCAAAAATATATTTTTCATACAAAACTCTTTGTTTTTTATATGGCTCAATCTATTTGGATGAAAATTTAATGTAAATAGTAAAACTGGATGGATGATTGTCTGAATGCTGGTTGATCAATCGACTGTTTTCATAATTTCGTCATGCGCCTGGACCAAGGTAATCAGGCCGTCCCGGCCTGTAAATCAGGGCGGGACGCCCTGATTACCTTAAGAATAGAATGGCGCCTATGACGAAATTGTGAAAATAGCCGAACAATCGACTGCTTTATAAGCACTTGAGTAGAAAATTTATGAAAAGAAACACAACAAAATTATTGAAATTTCTAAATGGATCGTGCATACTCTCCTTTGCATTGCACTTATGGACTATTCTTATGTTGAAAAAACTAAATTTTATGTTTACAATCTTGAATATCATAATTATTGGTATCTTTTGGTATAGGTTTGCCTCGCCAATCTGTATATCTACTGCAAGTTTTTTTAACCAAACTGATCATATCGGTAACTTTCTTGCTGCACAAGCTAATCATTATTCACTGCTTCAGATATATTTGATTCTTTTTAGTATACTTATTGGGGCTGGTGCGTTTTGGGGTTATGCAGAAATAAAAAAAGTTGTAGAGAAAAAAACTGACGATAAAATCAATGAAATTGTTCCAAAATTTGTTATGGAATATCTCCAAAAAAATGGACAAGAAGTCCTTAATCAAGTACTTGTTAAAATAAAAATGTCACAAGCAAGTTCTTGTCAAACTAGCAACGATAACTTTTCTAAAAATGTAGAAAATATGCGGGATGATCCGAATGAATGATTTCATAATTAATCAAAATTACAAAAACTTAATCACGAAGCACCAAAATTCATTACCTGTTGATGTTATTGCTTTAGCAAAAGATTTAGAAATTAACGTTTATAAGGCTACTGGGGGTGATTTATCAGGAAAAATCGCTCGTGATATTGAACGAGGTGGAAATAGTGGCTATGCAATTTATGTAAATGCTAGTCAACCTTCAAATAGGCAAAGATTTACCATTGCTCATGAAATTGCTCATTTCATTTTACATAAAGAACTGATTGGTGATGGCCTTGTTGACGATGCTCTTTATAGAAGTGGTTTAAGCACAAGAGAGGAGGCTATGGCTAATAAATTAGCAGCAGATATCCTTATGCCTTGGCATCTTCTTAATGCTGTCATGGATAACAATATAAAATCAATAAATCAATTAGCGAAATTATTTCACGTTTCTGAAAGCGCTATGTCAATACGTTTAGGTATACCTTGCTAAACTTGACGAGATGTGCGACTTTCTGGATAAGAAAAATCGCACATCGCGTAAAACTTAATATTAGGGTGGACGGTATCATCCGCTGACATCCCTCATATTTTGATACAATATTACGGATATAAATAAAATAATCCGCTGGTTTGTACCAAGGCAGTCAAGCTGCCTTGTATTAACGTTATTGAAGTTCACGGTCAAAGGACTTGCGGGCAGGAGCTACAGCAATCCAGTCGAGGCCGCGGTCAAAGTCGCTATGGACATAGAGGCCAGAGGGACCGAAACCCAAAGCTATTCTGCATGCACTAGTTTGCTCATTAACACGTACAAATGTTACCTGACCACTGGCTGGTGGATCATAATCAAAATTGCACTCACCTGATTTGACATATTCCATAAATACGCTAATGGTGGTATCTATTAAATCTGAAATATTGGCTCCACGTCTCTTTTTATTTTCTATTCTGGCAACAAGCACTCGCTGGTCTATATAGGTTTGATTTCTGCCTAACACTTCTTTCTTAATCCAGACCCAGTGCTTTTTCTCCAGTTTTCTTTTTTCCATAATGGCATCTAGCGATGAACTTCTAGTATAACCTGTTTTATTTCCTTTTTTTGGATTTTCTACCAGTTTGCCAATAACTTCTAAATTATCCAAGGCTACTTCTTCGACCCTCCCATTTTCTTTGGTTACTTTGACTTTTTTAGGAATGAAGGTAAGCAGGCCGCCATAATATTCCAGATCGCCATAGGCGTGTCTTGGTAGGGGCGGTTCTTCTCCGGCGTCTACCCCAATGTATTCTTTCCATTCATCAGTACCAAACGTTTGGGCAGGGCGTATCCTATTACGAAAGGCCTTATCGTCGGCTAACGCTTTCCAGTTTTTACACACCAAAGCCACAGAGGGAAGATCCGCCTTCAGCCCTTGGAAAATAAGGGAAAACAGGTCCTTTGGAAGTGACCTTCCTTGACCAAAATTTAATTCCAATGTAGTAAAGTAATCCACTCCTGAATATATATCAACAGTTCTCTTCATCTAAATCTCCTTTTAAATTTTCATAAATGTCAAAAAGACTTGCGGGCAGGAGCAACGGCTATCCCGTCGCTCTGTTGATCATAGTAGGTGTCGACAACGAGTCCGGAGGGAACGAAACCTAAACTTAACCTAAACACTATTGTCTGCTCGTTAACACGTACATATGTTCTCTGACCATTGACAGGCGGATCACCAACAAAATTGCGCTCCCCTGATTTGACATATTCCATAAATACGCTGATGACGGTGTCTATTAATCCTGAAATTTTTGCTCTGGTTTCCTCTCTGGCCACAAGCATTTGCTGCTCGAAATAGGTTTTATTTCTACCTATCACTTCTTTCTTAATCCAAACCCAGTGCTTTTTTTCCTGTTGTCTTTTTTGATGAATCACATATTGCCATAAATTTTTAGCATAACCTATTTTATTTCCTTTTTTTGGATTTTCTACTAGTTTTCCAATAACTTCTAAACTATCCAAGGCTACTTCTTCGACCCTCCCATTTTCTTTGGTTACTTTGACTTTTTCAGGAATGAAGGTAAGCAGGCCGCCATATTTTTCCAGATCGTGGTCGGCAAGTCTTGGTAGGGGCGGTTCTTCTCCGGCGTCTACCCCAATATATTCTTTCCATTCATCAGTACCAAACGTTTGGGAAGGACGAATCCTATTACGAAATGCCTTATCGTCAGCCAATGCCTTCCAGTTTTTACATACCAAAGCCACAGAGGGTAGATCCGCCTTCAGGCCTTGGAAAATAAGGGAAAACAGGTCCTTTGGAAGTGACCTTCCTTGACCAAAATTTAATTCCAATGGAGTCAAGTTGTGTTTGAAATCCACCCCTGAATACATATCAATAGTTCTCTTCATCTAAATCTCCTTTTAAATTTTCATAGGCGATGAAAAATGTACAATCATAATCGAAGCCGACCTCTCTTGACCAAAATTTACATCCAAAGGGACCGAATTGGGTATAAAACACATTCCTAATAGGTTATTAGCATTTAAAGACATATAAGACTCCAATTTTGGTAAGTCCTTAAAAAGTTATGGCAAGGCGAAGCATGAAAAGGTAACCAGGCCATCTCGGCCTGCATCAGGGCGGGACGCCCTGGCTACTTTCTCATAAAAAGTCATGTGCTGCCATGACTTTTTAGGACGTACCAGAAATGTGAATCTCCTTAGCGTTGTGCAAAATATCAAAAGGACTTCCGGGCAAGGGCAAAGCCAACATCGCTGTAATCATTATCAGGGAAATACTGGACGAGGAGCCCTTGCCATAACTTTTTAGGACGTACGATCAATCCGGCAGATCGATTTCGCCTTTGAATATAAATTGAACCGGTCCCTGGAGTTCCACAGCATCAAATTCCAAACCCACTTTTTTGAAGGCTACTTTCAGGACTTCTCCCGATGCCGGTATCATTGTCTGTGGAGAGCGCCGATGATGCTCCATAGCACTGACGAGTGCTGTTGCAGTGGCTCCGGTCCCGCAAGCCAGGGTTTCAGCTTCTACCCCTCTTTCGTAGGTACGTAGGGATATGGAGCTGTCTGATTCCAGCCGGGCAAAATTTACATTGACTCCTTTGGGCGAAAAGCGAGGATGAAAACGGATTTGTGGAGCCAGCGACATCCATCGTTCCTCATCAAGGTCGGGCACAAAAGCCACGGCATGGGGAACCCCGGTGTTTATATGGTGCACCGTCAAACAGATCCCGTCAATTTCAAGTGTTATAGGCGAAATATAATCAAACGGTTTTGGCATCGATACGCAGACGTTATTTTCATCTGATCTGAGAAGGATTCTTGAATGCATCGTCTGAATAGAACAGGGCTCCTTCTTCTCTCCTATATCCTGAAGAAACCGGAACAGGCAGCGGGCCCCATTGCCGCACATTTCAGCTTCGCTGCCATCGGCATTAAAAATTCTCATCTTGAAGTCTTCGGGTAGGGAATTCTCCAATAGGATGACCCCATCGGCCCCTATGCCTGTTTTCCGGTGGCATAAATGCGAGACGAGCTTCCTGGAAGGCGCAGCAAGGCCCAAAGTGCGGTTGTCGATAAAAATAAAGTCGTTGCCTGAACCACTGTATTTGGCAAAGTGCACACGCATCGTTTATATTTCAATTTCTTTAAATGTAGTGATGATTCGAGATAAAAGCCCAAAGTTCTTAGCTTCTTCAGCGGAATACCAGGTGTCCCGATCGATGGCCCTTTCTATTTCATCTTCGGTTTTTCCAGTGGCTTCAACATAAATATCGACTAGCCTCTTCCTGGTTTTCAGCATTTCTTTGGCTTGTATCTCAAGGTCTGTGGCCTGTCCCTGAATGACGCCGCCCAATCTGGGTTGGTGGATCATGATGCGTGCATTGGGTGTGGCAAAGCGGTTTTTAGGTTCCGCGCAAAGGCTTAGCACCGAACCCATGGAAGCTGCCAGGCCCGTAATCAGCGTATACACAGGGGATGAGATCATTTTCACCTGATCCCAAATAGCAAAACCCGAATCTACAGCGCCTCCAGGGCTATTGATAATAAATAAAATAGGCTTGCCTGGACTTTGAATATCTAAAAACCATAATTTTCTAATCACATCATCAGCAGAATCATTATCTATGGCATCGTTTAAAAATATGCGACGGGTATCCAAAATGGTACTTTCGATTTTATCCCTGATTTTAAGATCGGGAAAGGAATTGTTTTCTTTATTATTGGCTTTTGCCATGATTTACTCCTTCATAATTGTTGGTTCCTGTATTATTTATAACCCAAACGGGAAAAATATCATACCTCAATTTCGGGATAGAGCGGAAAGCGTTGAAGCAGAGCCTGCACCCTGTTTTTGGAGCGGGCCAATACCTCGGGATCCAACCGCGATTGCGCTTTGCTGGGTTGTCCCGAACTTGTGACGGCCGGAGTTGTATTTTTAATGATTTCGAAAATGATATCTGCCGCTTCCTTCATTTCATTTTTACCCATGCCGAGGGTGGTGAGGGCAGGCGTGCCGAGGCGAATTCCAGATGTATACCAGGGGCCATTTTTGTCGAAAGGAATCGCATTGCGGTTCACAGTCAGCCCCGCTTCCCTTAAGGCATTTTCCGCATGCCGGCCGGTCAGGCCAAAAGCGGCGACATCGAGGATCATGAGATGGTTTTCAGTTCCTCCGGAAACAAGCCGCACCCCTTTTTCCAGGAAGCGTTCGGCCATGGCAGAGGCATTTTCTACAATTTTTTTGGCATAGGAGCAAAATTCCGGCGTGTCGGCTTCCTTGAATGCCACTGCTTTGGCTGCCATGACATGGGGCAATGGTCCGCCTAAGACCAACGGACAGCCCTTGTAAAGGGTTTCGGAAAACTCCTGTTTGCACAGGATAAAGCCACCTCGCGGGCCCCTTAAAGTTTTATGGGTGGTGGACGTAACTATATGGGCATAAGGAACAGGATCAAATTCCCCTGTAAAGACTTTTCCGGCCACCAGACCGGAGAAATGGGCCATATCTACCATGAAAACAGCTCCGACCTCGTCAGCTATTTCTCGCATCCGGGCAAAATTGATGCGGCGGGGGTAGGCTGAGTAACCTGCCAGCAAAATAAGGGGTTTCTCTTTTCTGGCGATATCTGCAATGGATCCATAGTCTAATAGCCCGGTTTTGGGGTCGACATCATAATGGAGGGCCTGCATAAATTTTGAAGAGATGTTATGCCTGTAACCATGGGTCAGATGCCCTCCGGAATTCAAGGACATCCCCAAAACTTTTTGGTTCAGGATCAGTTGTCTGACCTGTTCATATTCCTGAGGAGTAAATTCATCTATGTTTTTTTTTGCCAGCCTTTCCACTTCCCTGTTCTGCACTTTCTGAATTAAAACCGACCAGAATGCTACCAGGTTGGCATCTGCACCGGAATGAGGCTGCGCATAGGCGCAATCGCAATGAAATATTTTTTTTAAAAGATTTTGCGCCATTTCTTCTACTTTGTCCACATTGTCGCATCCGGCATAAAAGCGATGGTGCGGGTATCCTTCGGCATATTTATCCGTCAACAGATTTCCCATAGCAAGTTGGACAGCATAGGAAGAATAGTTCTCGGAAGCGATCAGTTTGAGATCTGAGCGTTGATCTTTCAGTTCCTGAATAATACAGTCGGATATCTCCGGCAGGACCGTATCAATCTGGTCCAGGGCGGCTAGATAGGCTGCAGCAGCAGGGCAAATCTTATCTTTTGGAGTCCGGTCTAAATACGTGTATAATCGCTTCATATCAAAATCCTCATGTATTCTCCATCAACAATAACGTGTATCTTCAAACTTGTCATCCTAAAATATTGGCTGCCATCATCAGCAAGTGGTCGGTGAGTTCTGCATGTGTTTTTTGAAGGTCCTTTTGGTCAATCGACATTTTGGAGAATAAATCTATGAGATAATCATTTATTACATGGGAGAAATGACTGTGCATCATTTTAATTCTCCACCAAATATAATAAAGGGCAAAGAGCTGCATTTCAGGAGCGATGCAACCCCAATACTGTATTAACATTTTAATCTGCGCATTTTCCGGTTCATAACGCCAGAAAGGTCCTTCAACTAGGGAAGCTGGATCCAGCTCCGACCAAAACGGATGCAAATTATCTGTTAAGGAGGAAACAAAATTCTCAATATATTGAAAAATGGAAATGGGTATTACTTTTCCCTGTCCATGGAATGTTGCAATAGCTATTAAAAAATCAAATAATATAGCTTTTGGGCTAATGCGATTAGGATTCCATTCTTTTTTATATTGTTCCAGCCATAGAACCCCCATTTCAGCGGTTTCCAAATCAAACTTTGGCATCGATTGAATTATTGCTTTGATGTGCTCTCTATTTTCAAATATTAGACTTTCCTTTCCAAATAATATATTTATAAGTGAATTCCTATATATCATCAACAAGCTTTCATTAATTTTATGTATTTTAAATAGGGGATTTTTTATCAAATGTCGGATTTTGGACAAATACCATTTCGCCAACTCTTCATTTTTTTTCAAATATAGTATGTGAGTAGATTTCGTCATTTTGTCTATGATATCGAAAAAAAATGTCAGGCACTGTGCCAGGCCGGGGGGCAGTGTGTTGCCCTGAAATGATTGCCTACAAATACTAGAAAAGCTGAAAATGGCTATAACAAGGGCTGCCTCCAATCTATCCACCCGAGGAAGTTTTATCAATTTTCTTGCCACTGCCATTAAATCTCCTTTTCTTAAAAGAGGATGGATGGGATTAAGCACATTATATTCAAAAAGAATCGGATCCCCCGGTTGCTCATTCACTTCTATTTCATTCAATTTATCTACTAGAGATAAAACAATATTAAAAAAATACCTTCCACAGATTGTCTGTACAGAATCCTCCACTTGCGCACTAATATTAAAAAAATGCTGCAAATGACCACAGGCTTCCGCAATTTTATTGGTATTAATCTGCCGTTCGAGCTTTATCAAAAAAATGATACAGAAGCCAATATCGTTTACGAGATGATTTGGAGCCCAAATAAAGTTGATATCCAATTCATCCAGAAGATTGCCAATATAATCCTTGAAAAATTCCCCCTCTTGACTCCTTCCAGGATCAAAGATACCCAAAGGATGGATGGCTGCTATCATTAGCAATTCCTTATGAAGATCTTCATCCTGTCTCTCAAATATCCAGTCTATTTGAGAGCACAGCTCCTTTTCCCAAAGCTGTTTTTCTTTAGAATCGGCTTTACTATATAAATCCAATGCAAGATGAAACAGATAGGCCATAACAGATTTGGCTTGATTTTCTGTTGTGATCTTGGGGGGTATCGAATAATATGCGTTTCTTTTCAGCGCGAGCAGGCCTTTTTCTCTTTTAGGGCCCTTATGCTTCATGTTTTTCTCGATTTCAAAAATCCACGATAGCGCTTTATTTATAAGTTCCAGATTTGTAGGAAGGCAGACAATCTGATTTAACACCAATGTCAGTTCTTCCGGATCAGTAGTTTTTGTAATTGATTGTTCACAAAACTGATAAATTTTATTCAGAAGCAAAGGTGTGAAAGCCTTCTTGGGTACCGTTCGTGTAAATGAAGCCATCGCAGGAAGGAATTCCTGAGGTTTATTAGACCGGTCGATACCACACAGGCAGATTTCAAAAAATTTCCCGGGTGCTTTTTTGAAAAGAGCCCTGATTTTCGCCTCTTTTTGCAAGAGAGATCCAATAAAATGGGAGAAGTTCTTTTTGTTTGACAATAGATATTCCAGACATTGAGTTAACAGGAAAAGGACCTCTTCTTCTTTTTTCTGAGAAAGCAAAGGGTATTCCGCTGCCATTTTCTTTATTCCTTCCAAAAAAGGGTCATCAGGCACCCGTTTATGTTCGAGGTGGTTTACAAGAAAGCAAAACATCCTTTCCAGTTCCCTTTTCTTGGCCAAAGCATGCAACTCTGCATTGTGCGAGAACGAAATCTCTTTCATTTTGTCTGCCATGATCCAGCATTCTTCGTCAGAAGCTTCATAAAGAGCTATTATAAGTTCATTTAAACCAGGATAGTTAAGTATGTCCAAACTTGTTTTAGACCAATATCGCTTGGCTTCAGCTATTGAAAAAATGGTCCTTACGGCCTTACTTATTCCTTCCCTCTGATACGATTCTAAAAGATATGAAATCCAGGCCCTCGATGCAGAAGGGGTGATTTCCAGCTTTATTAAATTATCCAAAAACAGCGAGGCTTTTTCCGGGTCGGTATGCAATGAAAGGATTCGTTTGGCTGTTTCGGAAGGATCTCTCCTAATTTTTAGAAAGAAAAATATAAAATTGGTGTAAAAAGGATGCGGCTCCTCAATCAGTTGTAGAGAAAGGTTCAAAAAGGACTCCTCATTAGACAAAGAACTTTCCTGTCCCGTTTTAACCCATTCCACCACATGGCGTACTGGAGCGCTTGCATATTTTGCTTTGACAGCCGCCTCGGCCAAGATCCAACACTTTGTCTGATTTTTGTCGAACAGCTCCTTGAGTTCTCCAAGAAACCACGGTTCAGAGGAGGGTGACAAGGTTTCAAAAAACAGGGAAGCGATCTTAGTCCATTCCTGGCCCTGTCTATAGGAATTGCAAAGACATTTAAATTTTCCTGTCAGATATTTATCGATCTGAGAACTTTTGGATGGGTCCAGCTCTTTAATGGAAGAAAGCAGTTTAAACGCAGCCAAAAGGTTTTGTGAGGAGGTTTCCATGGCACCCAAAAGTTGAAACCCGCTTGCAATATAATCCCCTTTTTCCATATGGATCTTTTCTTTAATCAACAGATTCACAGAGAGAAGAACGAGTTCCTTGGTTTTAGCGCCCACTAAAGCTTTGATGAGAGGAAGGTAGAAACAACGCGTGCTTTTTCCAGAATTCTGCAATCGGCATTTAAAGAAAATTTCAATTTTTTTCTTTTCATTTGTATCTGCTGAATGGAAGCAAAGGGAAAAACACTCCAAAAGGAGGTCTATTACCTGTTGTTTGATAAGAGGATTTGTATCGCTCTGGATAAATCCCGGAAATTCCATTAACAGGCGGGAGAGGATTTCTTTGACGATTTTAATATCTTTGGGCGGAGAAAGAAGCATATAATGACCAAGCAAACGGGCGAAGTTTTTAGGACTGTAAGGGAGATCCAGGGAAGATCCAGCCACATCCGACGCCTTATGCCTCTCAGTAATTTTCCCTTTCAGGCATTCCATCCTTTCTGCTTCCGCTTCTTTGCCCTCTCCTTTGGAAAGAGCGTCTCTGCATAGCATGACCAAAGCCACAGGATGGGCTGTTTCAATCTTTTCATCGACTAGCACTTCCTCAAGCAATTCCAAAGCCTGCGAAGCTGTCAGATTTTTGAATTGAGAAGGATCTTTTAGCTTAATGTCCAGATAAAACTCCAATAATGAAGCCGTTTCTTTGGACCGGTGCCACACCTCATAAAAGGAATCAAGTTGCGGACAGCCAGTCTGATGGAAACCCTCTACAGACCCTCTCTTCATAGCTTCGAAAAGCCTTCGTTCAAACCACGGAGAGTACACAAAGGATGAATCTGCTGCGATAAGGTTCAGAAACCTAAGTACTATCAACGGGTCTAGTGATATTGGGAAGAGGTGGGCGCACGAAAGGACGGACGATGCCAGTTTTTCATGCGTTCCACAGTTTTGCCTTAAAGAGGATTCTCCAAACCTTAACAAGCTTTCAAGATCCCCTCTTTTATTAATAAGCGCATCCCGAAGAGCATTATTGTACGCTTTTGCCAGCATATCTTCCATAACATTGCTGTCCAAAGGATCTTTGAAATGGCCTGCAAGCCCCATCAGAAAAACCATACATTCATGATGGGTTTGCAGGTTAAGTGGAATGGGTATGGACTCAAGCGGCAGCTTCTTTTGCAAAAGGCTGTTTCCAATCACTTCCGCAATACCAGGCAACAATTCCTCTAGAGGCAGCAAAGGCTGCAAGGCCGCAAGAGGCGACCAAAAATCCTGGAAATAAAGGATTTGCTTTCTTTCTACCCTTAAGTAATCGTGGCACATTTTTGCAAAAGCCAAGGCCAGTGAAAGGGCATGGAAAGGAGGGATTTTCTCTACATACAGGGAAAGCCAATGCTGAAGCTGATCAGGAAGCGGATAAAATTCATTCAAGCAGAGGTCAAACTGTGCATACAGAGCCTCTCTGCCTTCCTGAGGATTCTGAAGGAGCGAGTAATATTCATCCTGAAACGCCTTTTCCAAGCCTCTAGGAAAGGCATTGCCAAGCATCCCTTTCATTCTTTCTACCCAAGAAGAGTAAATAGTTTGGGACAGAGCGTTAGACAGATCCGATAGATTGATGGACATAAAAACAACCCGCCTGATTTTATTAATATAACGAGACAAATTATGATGTGAAAACAGATTAACAATCAAGCTGATTTTAGGTCAATCAGCAACTCCCGGAAAAAACAAGATAGGCAGGATCGCCTTCGGTGACAAGATATGGATGGATTTTTCCTGAAAATACTTCTCTGTAAATATTTTTTTTACCACAGAGAACACAGAGAGGGAAGAATCCTTCCTCTTTGGGGATATGAAATTTATTCGAATCATCAGGCTGAAAGCCTGGCCTATAACAGCCTATGGCAACTCCATAGGAAGGGGTCAGGCCTGGGCTGACCCCTTTCCCAGGATCTCATGACCTAATAGGTGTTATTGTCAATGAATAATCGGCAAAATTCAGCGTTCTGATGTATTCATATTCAGGTTCATATGGAGTTAATGTCACATTGATATAATAAGTGCCTCCTCTCAGATATTTCAAAATTGTCCTTCCAAGACCTACTGCATTACCACCGACGTGGGAAGAACTTGTTGCCAAACTATAATTACTATCATAATAACCTAACTCAACAATGTTGTCCCCGGATTCATTCGTGAGCCATATAGCAAAGTTAGACTGTTGTAGAAGAGGTTGAGACGACTCTACATCAGTACTTTCATTGATTAAATTATTATTGAATGAAATTAAATAAGTACCACGCTCTACCTCAATTTCAGTGGTTCCCGAAAGGCCCACGTCTTTAACCTCTGCAGGATACAGGAAGGAAAATTGAAGTGGTATTGATATAGTATCTGTCGATCCCGTTTCCACCGTTATAGTATTGGTTCCGGTTGATCCTAAGAAGGCTTCGGAATAACTTCTCTGATGAGCAGAAGCCATGTAGGGTGATGCAATCAAAAACAAAGACAATAATAAATATCTCATAAAGGTTGCTCCTAAAGTGGTTATTTTTTTCATTCTTTAACTTAGTGAGCTGAATTTAGCAATAGTTTTTTTTAACTCAAATAACCTATGATGCTCAATAGAACTGAAATCTATAAATTACACGAGGATGCTATGAAATTGATTAAAACAAATTTTTTCACTCAAGTATTGATGAGTTTTCTCACAGCACTAGTATTCATTCATCAATGTATATTCTCGGTTGAACGAGTGAAATATACGGACGAGGGCTTAATTGAGGAGGGGTTTGTCACTTTGGCGACATCAAACTATTTCCCTTTACTCGAAATCCTTTTAGATAGTGTGGCAGAGTTCTCCACAAGACCTATAGTTGTTGTTGGGGTTAATGCTGACGTTCCCTTCTCAACTGAAAAATATCCCTTTATGATCAAAAAGCGTTATAATCTAAAGGGTCCTATAAATGCACTCAACACAATAAGGGTTAAGACGTATTTTGCAAAAGCTGAAGTTATACTAGATTCGGGATTACAACATGGGATCTACCTCGATGCAGATACCATTCTGAACGAAACATGCGATGAGCTTTTTGAAAATTGTCAAAGGCACATGACCTACCCCCTCTGTCCACTTCACCGTGTGGGTGATAGATTTGAGGAAGATGCACTCAGGGAAGTAATGGGAGTGACAGAAACAACAATGCCTGCAATCCATGCTCCTATCATTATTTTTTCTGAACAATGCAAGCCTTTTATCAATGAGTGGCATTCCTGTAATGTGTTGTATGGACATCTAGCTAAACATTACGATGAAGGTGTATTAAGCGTCTTGCTATGGAAATACAAAATTAATGACTATTTAAGAATTTGCGACCCGATCTATCATTTGGCTGAGGATTATTTGAATGGCGGCACTGAAATGCATGAAAACTATGGTTATCGAAATTGGATAGGAAAAATTGATTTCCACACATTTCATGGATGTAAAGAGCCCGAAAAAGCAAGAGAAATCCTGAAAGGTTTAATAGAAAAAAAACAGATAAGAGCAGCTGAATGAATCAATGTCTAGAAGAGAAGAAAAGAGTGAGACTTGATGGACTCGAACCATCGACCCCCTCATTAAAAGTGAGGGAACATCCCTTATCATCCAACATTATCCAATCGCTATGATCAAGACTATAAGTAATTTAAGAGATAAATGCTACTGGATTTTATTGGATTTTGACGGTGCAGTAGGCAAGTCGTTGCACCGTTTTTGCACCGCTTTCTTCCTTTTGGGGAATACAAATGTGTCAAATCCCGACAGTGGACACTGCAATTTGATCAATCCATCAAATGACCGTCAAATAAGATAAGCCTTCTAAAGCACTAAAGACAAAGGCATTTTTCCTGATGTTTTAGAAAAAAAGAACCAATCTATCAAATAACCATCAAATAGAAATAGATTCTTTTAGGCCCAATGTGGTGTATACTTCATATATTTTTTTGAGGCCGTTACATCATGCAGCTTAATACGTTTAGCCTCAATCGCTTCCTTTATTAATCTAGAAGCTGTAGCGCTGTTTTTTTCATCAATGCCGAATCGTGCTCGTAATGAAGTGTTTGTCATATAGTCTCTCTGGACGTACTTCAAACAGGCATGAAGATAGCAAGCCCGAATTCGATCTTCTTTATCCATCTCTCTTAATTCTCGAGGAGCAAAGATAATTGCCTTTGTATGCTCCCCTGTGACTTCAAAAAGAGGGGCTGGCTGTTGATATAATTCTATCTCAAACACAACTTTATCAATACCACTACCTCTTTCTTCACAAATACCTATCCGTCTCATAAATGCAGCTAATGTCTCATTTCGTGATTTTGGTGGACTGTCTAGAAAACGGTCTGTCTGGACTAGAGGTAAACCTGGATTAGTGATTTCTATACGATCGGTAAAGATTTCTACCATCGGACCCGTACCAGTAATGCTAAAATCCTGGTGAATAAGTGCATTGGCAACAAGCTCTCGAATTGCGATTTCAGGATACATCCTTACCTCTCGGCGAAAAACCTTACCTATCTCTTCATTTTGAGGAAGTAAGTCATTAATATAATCAATAGCTTCCTTAAATCCTATTGCATAACCCTTATTCATCCTATGTTCTTTAATCGTTTTGACCCGATTATCGCCATGGTAAACTATAATGCGTAGCGCCTTTCTGCCTAATGAACCAAATTCATCCAAGTTTTTTGCGAATAATATGGATCCAATATTTGTAATATCATAATGGTCCCCAGTTGTAGCATGAATTACATTTTCTAATATTAGTTGCTGAAGAATAGTATTTCTATTGTCAGGTAATGGTTTTTGTAAAAGTTGGAAATAATTAGGATAATCTATCAATGTTAAAACAGCATCTGAACTAACATGATTCTTTGCGATTCCTTTCTCAAAGGAAATTTTATCAAAAATACGCCAGAGTGCCCTTTCTTTCTCAGGAAAATCATGAAGTTTCTTCTTACAACTTCCTACTCTAATATATTCAACTCCTTTAAACCGAACAGGACGAACGAACGCTGCTTGAATTTCAAAAAGAACAATGTGCTTTCCGTCAATTTCGCCTTCATGAATTCTTATTTCGATTCTTGGATCAAGTAAACCCAATAACCATCCTTCTAAATCTTGATTCCCTTTTTTTTCTCTGCGTGGTTTAAATGAGGTACCAACGATATTATGAGAGCCATCTTGAATTCCCCAAATTATAAAACCACATGATTTACCGTGCAAAGCACATGCATTCGAAATCGCTGAAATATACTCTCCAATATCTTGAGGTGTAGTATGATTGTGTTTAAACTCAACCCATTCGGTTTCGTGTGGCAATTTTACCAATTCATGCACAAGGTCTTTTAAACGTTCTTTTTCCATTAAATCTCCAAAAATTCTATAGAGGGCAATAATGCAATCAATCTTATAGCTTATTTAGAGAACAACTCTAAGGCATTTCATGCAAAAAATCTACTGTATTTTATCAGATTTCGCTATACGCAAATGAAAGCCACAGGGAGCCATACATATATTAACGGTCAAAAAGGGACTTACCTAGCATTTTTTCTAGACCCGTCTCAAAAAGATATATTCAATTTTTCTTTAGGGGCAACTTTAAATAAGGCAGACTTTGGGTCATGTAGGTTTTAGGTGTGCTTTTTAGTGCATTCACAAATGGAATGAAAAGGATCCCACCAAAGCAACCAAAGAATATTGTGTTCCTTAATCCCCCAAATTCGTTGTTTTCCAGTTAGGCGTATAGAATACAGTACATCCAAGTCATCTTGTCCGATCTCTCTAAGCCGTTGTTGTGCTTCAGAAATAAGGTCAGAGACATAAACAGAATGACAACCATGTTTATAAAGTTCTTGCCATGTTAGTTTTTGCGAATGGAAAATTATCTTGAGGATATCCTGAATATGAATTCCTTTTAGATCGCTCCAATGCCATTGTCCTTCAACATCCAATTGATCCGCCCTAAAATCTGGTTGGCTGTTTGCATTTGGAGTTAATGCAGCACGAGGAGTCTTATCACATGTTGGCGTTGTTTTAGCACGAGGCTGTTTTGAAATTTTCTTGGAATTCTTGGACATATTTTTATTGATAGCTATTAGGTTGTAAGTCGATGATTTGAATGAATGCTACTGTAGTATTCATACATTGTTGACGGTTTTATCTCGACTTCACCTCGTTCACCAGGCTTTAATCCGTTCCTTGCCTTAAGCCAGGGATCTTCCATGTGTGTGAGATCGCTTAGCCATTGGGCTGTTTTATCACCATAAGCCTTTAAAACATGATTAACGGAGTCTTTCTGTTCGTTAGATAGATTCTCTGAATTGCCTTCGGATAAAGTTTCTACTCTGAATTGTCCTTTATGCAATAGATAAAGTTCTTTGACAACAGGTCCATTAGCCCAGGCCAGAATTTTTTCATTGAAAAGAGGGTTTTCATCCCACACTAGCGACCATGCTTGGCAGTAATAAACCAATTTCTGCAGCTTCCATGCCGTAATAGGTTGCCTCTTCGGTTGCTTCTCTAGAATATATGCAGCGACATCGAATACTGAAACAGATTTGCCTTCTTCCACTTTTCGTCTCTCTTTTTTAGACATACTTTTTACCACCTAAGATCAATAAAATCAAGGAATATCAAATTTCCATGTGATATATTCACTAGAAAATAATCAATGATCATCATTGACAGATAACCTTGAAATATCGATTTATAGATAGCGCTGGGACAGCAATTTCCAAAATTTCAGTAAAATTGCAAAATTTGTCATGATCTTTTGATCGGAGCTTAGGTTTCGTTTATTTATAAGTCAATCTCCTCGATTGAGTAGAAAAAACAAGGTCAACATGCAGCCTACTATCCATTTTTATCACACGACGCATTGAAATTTGGCATTTCAGTAACGTTATAAAAGGTTATGTCTATTGATATATATATATATCGTCTTTTTTAAGTTACATAATTTATTTTTATTAAAGTAAATAAATTACTTTTGTTGCAAAAATGTCATTAGTTGAACTATGATTAGTTCATGTATTTAACTTAAAGCGTTTATAGTATGATAGTTACAATAAACAAATTTGCTTTGTACAGCGAAGTATTGATGACAAGATTAATAGTTATTGATGGTAATTGAATATAATAATTTATCATATTTAGAAATTTAAAGGAAAAAAAATGAACCAACAAACTCTATCAACATTTATCTGGTCAATAGCCGACATTTTGCGTGGCGATTACAAGCAATCGGACAATGGAAAGGTCATACTACCATTCACGATTCTTCGTCGCATAGACTGTGTCTTAGAAAAAACTAAGAATGCCGTGTTGTCAGCATTTTCCAAAACTCAAGAGAATGAACTAAGCCCAGAACCTTTTCTAAAGCGAGCTTCAGGTCACAATTTTTACAATACTTCGCCAATGGATTTGAAAAGAGTACTGGGAGATCAAGATAACGTAAAGGAAAACCTCTTCGCTTATTTACAAGCATTCTCTCCCTCTGTGCGAGAAATCTTCGAACATTTCGATTTTTATACTCAAATCGAACGCCTAGCTAAATGTGGTTTGCTTTATCAGGTAACTGAAAAATTTGTGAATATCAATCTTCACCCTACTCTTGTGGACAATACTCAGATGGGCCTCATTTTTGAAGAACTCATCCGTAAATTTGCTGAAAGTTCTAACGAGACAGCTGGGGAACATTTTACTCCACGTGACGTTGTCAGGCTTATGGTTAACTTATTGTTTATCGAAGATGATGAAATTTTGGGGAAACCAGGGGTGGTGCGCACCATTTACGATCCCACAGCAGGAACCGGTGGAATGTTATCTGTTGCCGGTGAATATTTGGAAGAATTAAATCGAAAGGCCCGCCTAACCATGTTTGGGCAAGAGCTCAATCCTGAGTCCTATGCAATCTGCAAAGCTGATATGCTTATCAAGGGTCAAGATGTGGATAACATTGTGATAGGAAACACACTTTCTTCAGATGGCCATACCCATAAGCATTTTGACTATATGTTATCTAATCCTCCATTTGGTGTAGAATGGAAAAAAGTTGAAAAAGAGGTCCGCAAAGAAAATGAAACTAAAGGTTTCAATGGGCGCTTTGGACCTGGACTGCCTAGAGTCAGCGATGGTTCGTTGCTTTTTTTGCTCCACCTCATTTCAAAGATGCGTCCCGCAGTCGATGGTGGTAGTCAAATTGGTATCGTCCTAAATGGTTCTCCCTTATATACAGGAGCTGCAGGTAGTGGTGAAAGTGAAATTCGGCGCTACCTATTGGAAAATGACTTGGTAGAAGCCATTATAGGCCTTCCAAACGACATGTTTTATAACACCGGCATTTCTACCTATGTATGGATACTTTCCAATCACAAAAAGAAAGAGAGGAAAGGCAAAGTACAACTTATTGATGCTAGCAGCTTCTGCCAAAAAATGCGTAAAAGTTTAGGAAGCAAGCGTAAGGAGATGACCGATGAGCATATTACTGAAATTACTCGTCTGTTTGGAGACTTTATAGAGGCACATCAAGATGGTACACCAATCAGTCGCATCTTTAAGAATGAATCGTTTGGATACCTCGCTATTACAGTAGAACGTCCTCTTAAAGATAAAGATGGAAATATTGTGCTTGGAATGAAGGGAAAGTCCAAAGGAAAGCCTCAACCAGATTCCAGCTTGCGAGACATTGAAAATGTGCCTTTAAATGAAAATATTGAAGTCTTTTTCAAGAGAGAAATTTTACCCCATGTTTCGAATGCTTGGATCGACCATGAGAAAACAAAAATAGGTTACGAAATTCCCTTCACCCGTCTTTTTTATGTTTTCAAACCGCCCTTATCTTTAGTGGAAATCAACAGTGAATTGAAAACTACCACAGCGCGTATTTTGACTATGCTTGAGGAGTTATTCGCATGACTTATCCTCAATATGCTGAGTACAAAGATAGTGGGGTGAATTGGTTGGGACTAGTACCTAAAAAATGGGAAATAAAAAGACTAGGAAACCATTTTATTGAGCGCAAAGAAAAAGTTAGTGACAAAGAATTTGAACCATTATCCGTCACACGAAATGGTATTGTTCCCCAACTAGATACTGCAGCCAAATCTGATGATGGTGACAATCGAAAGCGAGTATGCTTTGGAGATTTTGTAATTAACAGTCGTTCTGATAGAAAAGGCTCGTCAGGTATTGCTCGACAAGATGGCTCTGTGTCCCTCATTAACATTGTTTTACAACCTTTTGGAATATTTCCTGAATTTGTGCATTACTTGCTAAGAAGCGAATTGTTTCAAGACGAGTATTATCGTTACGGTAAAGGGATTGTAGCTGATCTCTGGACGACACATTTCTCTGAAATGAAGAACATAACTATAGTAGTGCCCTCTGTAGAAGAACAAATTGGCATTGCTAATTTTCTTGATCGTGAAACTGCTAAGATCAATATACTTATATTAGAACAACAACGTTTGATTGAACTTCTGGATGAAAAGAGGCAAGTTATTATTTCTCATGCAGTCAAAAAAGGGTTGCATCTCACTTCTCCAATGAAAGATTCTGGCATCGAATGGCTCGGTTTAGTACCTATACATTGGGATCTAACCCGGCTTCGGTATGTTTTAAAACTTAACCCATCTAAATCGGAAATCAGTCAAGTAGACAAAGATACAGTAGTTTCATTCCTGCCAATGGACAACATTAATATCGATGGTTCTCTTTACTTAAATAAAGAACATGCGATTCGAGAAGTAGAGACTGGCTACACTTATTTCCGAAATGGAGATGTGACTATAGCAAAAATCACACCCTGTTTTGAAAATGGTAAGGGAGCAGTGATGCAGAACCTAACTAATGGTATTGGTTTTGGAACAACTGAGTTAATTGTTGTTAGGCCGAAAATAGGCGTGACAGATGCGCATTACCTACGTTGGCTTTTTATTTCTACTCCGTTCATGAATCTTGGCAAGGCTCATATGTATGGTGCAGGAGGACAGAAACGTGTGCCCGATGAATTTATTCTCGATTTTCAGATCGGTATCCCACCAATTGCTGAGCAAATCAGCATCTCCAATTACCTTAACTGCGAAACCACCAAGATCGATGTATTAATTAGTGAAGCGCAAAAAGCTATTTTATTATTGCAAGAGCGTCGTAAGGCACTCATCTCAGCAACAGTCACTGGCAAGATCGATGTACGCCCAATTAGAAAAAGGAATTAGAATGAGTTTGCATAAAGAATATAATTTCGAAGATGAAATCTGCGAACACCTCGCTGCAAATGGTTGGCTTTATTCCAAACACGATGCAGAACATTACGATCGTGCTAGAGCCATTCTTCCAACCGATTTACTGGATTGGGTGCAGACAACACATCCCCTAGCTTGGGAAACAATGAATAAGAACCATGGATCACAAGCTGGAGAAGTGCTATTGACACGTTTACGTGATTCCTTAGATGCACGTGGAACACTAGATGTGCTGAGACAAGGTGTCGAAATCATAGGATTGCGCCAGCCATTGCAGTTGGCGCAATTTAAGCCTGCCTTAGCAATAAACCCAGAAATCATCGCTAAATACAACGCCAATAGACTAAGAGTAATACGTCAGGTGCATTATTCATTAGATAATCAAAATAGTATTGATCTCGTCTTATTTCTTAATGGTTTACCGGTAGCAACGGTTGAACTTAAAACTGATTTTACGCAAAGCGTCGAAGATGCTATGGATCAATATCGCTTCGATCGTTCTATAAAATCAAAAAAACGAACTATTGAACCCCTTCTTTCCTTTCCTAGTGGAGCCTTGGTGCATTTTGCTGTAAGTAATAAGGAAGTGTATATGACCACTAAGCTAGAAGGTTCCTCAACCCGTTTTCTTCCTTTTAACAAGGGAGATAATGGAGCTTCAGGTAATCCGATGAACCCTCAAGGCCATCCAACCTCCTATCTTTGGGAAGAAGTTTGGGCACGTGATAGTTGGTTAGAAATTTTGGGTCGTTATTTAGTTGCTCAACGCGATAGCAAAAAACAGATCAAGACCATTCTATTCCCTCGTTATCATCAGCTTGACGCCACACGCAAGTTACTAGCTTCTGTATTATCTGAAGGTCCTGGTGGGAAATATTTGATTCAACATTCCGCCGGTTCGGGAAAGACCAATTCGATTGCTTGGTCAGCGCACTTTTTGGCTGACTTACACGATGCTCAAAATCAAAAAGTATTTGATTCCGTGCTGGTAGTCTCCGACCGTAACGTCATTGATGCACAATTACAAGAAGCTGTTTTCAATTTTGAACGCACTGCAGGTGTTGTGGCCACAATAAAAGGTAAAGGTTCTAGCAAAAGCAGTGAATTGGCAAAAGCTCTATCGGGCAAAAAGAAAATAGTAGTCTGTACAATCCAAACATTTCCTCACGCACTACGAGCAGTCCAAGAACTGGCTGCCGCACATGGCAAACGTTTTGCTGTCATTGCTGACGAAGCGCATTCATCTCAAACAGGACAGGCATCAGCTAAATTAAAAACTTTACTTTCTACTGAAGAGCTTAAGGAGTTAGACGATGGAGGATCTATCAGCACTGAAGACCTTTTAGTGTCACAGATGGGCGCTCGTATTGGTAATAAGAACATTACTTATATCGCATTCACAGCTACACCAAAGGCCAAGACTTTGGAACTTTTCGGAAAGCGACCCTATCCAAATAGAGCTGCAGACAAAGATAACTTGCCATTGCCATTTCATGTTTACACTATGCGTCAAGCGATTGAAGAAAAATATATCCTTGACGTTCTAAAAAACTATACACCATATAAGTTGGCTTTTAAGCTTGCACACAAGGGTCAAGAAATTGACGACCGCACTGTCGAACGAAACGAGGCTATGAAAGGAATTATGCGCTGGGTAAAACTACACCCTTACAATATTTCTCAGAAGGTCCAAGTAGTTGTGGAACACTTTCGAGAAAATATTCAATCTTTGCTAAATGGTTATGCAAAAGCAATGGTTGTTGTTAGCAGTCGTTTGGAAGCAGTACGGTGGCAAATTGCAATTGACAAGTATATCAAAAGCCAAGGTTATGACATTGGGACTTTAGTTGCGTTTTCTGGTGAGGTATGTGATAAAGAATTTAGTCCTGAACCATTTACTGAAAGTAGTAAAAAGCTGAATCCCAATTTAAAAGGACGAAACATAAGCGAGGCTTTTGACTCTGATGAATACCAGGTTCTTCTAGTAGCCAACAAGTTTCAAACAGGATTCGACCAACCTCTACTCTGTGGTATGTACATCGATAAGCGTCTTGGGGGAATTCAAGCTGTACAGACTCTTTCACGACTTAACCGCGCTTATTCCGGAGAGTATGGTTTAAAAGACATCACATATATTTTGGATTTCGTCAATGATGCAAACGAAATCCTAAACGCTTTTAAAACTTATTACGACACGGCAGAACTTGAAGATGTCACGGATCCTAATCTGGTTTATAATATACGCGCCAAGCTGGACTCCTTGGGATATTATGATGACTTTGAAGTGGAACGTGTTGTGACTGTTGTCCTCAAGCATAATGTTAAACAAGGAGAATTATCCGCTTCATTGGGACCTGTCGTTGACCGTTTGCTAAAGCGTTATAGAGAGGCACTTGAACGTCAAAAATTAGCAACACTAAACAATGAAATAAAAGTCGCTCAAGAGGCTCAGAACGAAATTGACTCTTTGGTGTTATTTAAGCATGATATCCGTTCCTTTCAGAATACGTATTCCTTTCTATCACAAATTTTTGATTATGGAAATACCTCCTTAGAAAAGCGTTTCATATTCTATAAATATTTGCTACCACTCCTGGAATTTGGGCGAGAGCGTGAAAGCATTGATTTCTCAAAATTAAACCTCACTCACCATGCACTAAAGAGTCAAGGAAAACGAACATTACCACTTGCTGAAGGCGATTCTCCCAAATTAACCCCACTCTCTGATTTGGGGTCCGGATCGGTTCAAGAAAAAGAGAAGGCTTTACTGGCTGAAATCATTGCAAAAGTAAACGATCTTTTTGAAGGTGAATTGTCGGATGATGATAAGCTAGTTTATGTAAACAATGTGATCAAGAGTAAGCTCTTGGAATCCGAAACTTTAGTCGAACAAGCAGCCAACAATACCAAAGAACAATTTGCCAATTCACCTGACCTTGCAAATGGGATTATGAACGCAATCATTGATGCACTAGAAGCTCATTCTACCATGAGTAAACAAGCTCTAGGATCAGAAAAGGTACGCAATGGCATGAAAGATGTTCTTCTCGGCCCAGCACATCTTTATGAGGCTTTGAAAGAAAGGGCCAAAACATCTGAAATTAACTTGTAGATCAAATGAAAAAAAAGAAAACCGGATTTGATTCCTCTAATAAAGAGCCTTTTAAATTGAGTCGTTCAAAAATTGAGCTCTTTCATGAATGTCCATGCTGTTTTTATCTCGATAGAAAATTGGGTGTTGCGCCACCCAGCGGCCTTCCATTTAATTTGAACAGTGCAGTCGATGAACTTCTTAAAAAAGAATTCGATTCACATAGAGAGAGTAAAACACCCCATTCCCTGCTTGTAAAGCATGAGATCGATGCCACTCCCTTTCAACATAGTGATCTTAAAGAATGGCGCAAGAATCAAAAAGGAATCACCTTTTTGCATACACAAACGGGATTTTTAATTACAGGAGCTATTGATGATATTTGGATTAGTAGCTTGGGTGAATTGATTGTAGTAGATTTTAAGGCTACAAGCAAAAACGATGAAGTGAGCATTGATGCTGATTGGCAATTTAGTTACAAAAGGCAGATGGAAATTTATCAGTGGTTACTCCGCAGAAATGGTTTTACTGTCTCCAATACAGGCTATTTTCTATATTGCAATGGTAAGAAGGATCGCCCTAACTTCCAGGGGAAGCTAGAATTCGATATTTCATTAATACCTTACAGTGGAAATGATAGTTGGATTGAAACAACTTTGCAAAAAATCCATGCCTGCTTGTCTTCCGAAAAAATTCCTGAGCCAGCATCAACCTGTAAATTATGCAAATACAGATTATCCGTTCAAGATGTACTCCTCCAGTAATTTTAATCTAAAGGAGTACATATTAAGGTTTTTTACGAAACGAAGCCAATTCCTTCATCTGATGGTGTATTTATCTCGATTTCGATTGGAGCGAGCACCTGTTGACCTGCACGCATAGCCTGTAAACGTTGAAGTTCATGAAGTGCTTTATAGAAATTCCGCTCCAAAGCTGTTTCATATCGAGATAGCATCTGGAGAGTTTCACCTCTTTTACCCCAGAAAATATCCTCTAGTTTTCTAAAGGAAGATTCACTGATTCCAATAATATCTACCTCAATTTTAGTCAATCGTTGCATCCTCCACGCTGCATTTATTAGCTTTTCAACAAGGAATTCCTCAACAGTACCCTGGGGAGAAATCGTTGCATATATATGCTCACGAAAACTATTCAATTCACTTTCTTGTTCATTTCGAGCCAGTAAATCCTTTGATAAAAGACCATGTTTGATCGAGTTTTGACAGGCAACCGATTTACCTTCACTAGTTCTTGGCCCTGTGGACTTAAGGGCATTTTGTTTATTTGCATTAATTTGTGCTTCTGTGGTCATATTTCCTCCAATTTGGTTTAAGAACTTAGCCGAAAAAAGCGCATAAACTACTTTTTGCAGTTTTTTCGGCTAGATAGTTAATATTACTCTTTCTCCAACAACTTGGGATGTACCACCCAATATTCAGAGGGTTTTCCGGTCGTCCCATAAATTTTATCCATGGCAATACAGCCTAAATCTTTTAGCAGATAAAGGGCATTTGCAACCCGATTGCTCTCCTTGATTCCACCTAAATTGTTACGATAGATATCTGCTTGCTTGAATCGGGGTGATAGTTTTTTTCGACGAACACAATCTAAAATTTTTCTTGCATCCGCTACTTCACAGCTTTCAATGCTCTCATAACATCTTTGAGCATGTTCAAGATAATATTGCATGATTTGTTCTGCTTTTTGCAATGTACAAAGCTCTATGACATTTTCACGTTTATCCAAAATGATTTCTTGCATAACATGCAAGATGATACATAACGCTGCAATCAATTTGGATTGTTTTCCTAAATGGCTTTCCCAATAAGATGGATGCTCTTTACTTCGGCACTGATTCTCAATAGTGGTTTGTAAAGAATCGAAATATACTTGTGCTTCTTCGTTAAAACACAGTTTCCTATGTTCGCTCCGCGCCATCTGATCTATCCTTGTAAAAAGGCTTTCAATAGCCTTTTCAAGTTCAGGCGGCATCGATTCCCTACAAATTTCAAATGGCTTATCAAAATTTGGATAAGTAATCATTTGAAACCTTTGCATAAGTCCATCTGCACCTTTGCCTTCAGACATTGCCTGTCGAAGATATTGAGAGAGGCAGGCAGGCTGAATACATCCAATCCAGGTCAGTGTCAAAGGAATTTGCAGACAAGAACCTCGGATGATCCTATCTTCATTGTATAACTCTAGACCTGCCCAACACTGCATCAGAGATGAACGGTCTCCTTCATTTCCATTTCGATCAAATTTTTCCAATTGTCCTTTGAGTTCATCACTCCGGAGAATTAATCCTCGAGGATTGCTTGCCAAAAGTTCCCTTAATTTTGGGAGAGTACAATCATCCGAAATATAGCGCCGTAAGATAGGTTCCGGTTCATCAAAGTCTTGTTTTGCCAATTCTGCTGTTTTTTTACGCGATTTATAGCCTTTCATGGCTTGAAGATATTCTTGCTTTGCTTTTTCTTCTATTGCAGTCAAAGGACGGCACATGCGCCTAAGTGTAGGGCTTTTCTTTGCCGCTGGAGGGCCTACCAAAATTCCCCAAACATTTGCAACCTCTTCCCATCTTTGTCCTGGCCGCATTTCTAGGCGCACGCTTCTTCCAAGAACACCCCCAATGAGTCCAAGAAAAGAAGTAGCTGGAAAATCAATAGGAATAGACATCTGCTTAGCTGTAAGAGATATATACCCTGATATTTGATCCGGTAGTATCTCAATCGGAAATTCCGGAACAGGACGAAGCTTGTTTTCTATGGGTTGGGGGTCTCCATCAAAAAATGCTAATTCTTGTTTGAACCCAATGTCATGGCATTCCTCCAATGATATTGAGATTTGTTTGATGGCATGTATCAAAGCTTCTGAGACCCGATTGATATGCTCTGGTTTAAGCTGAGAATAGCCGTCCCAAGAGTGGCCGCATAACGGAAACTTCTGCACCCAGTCTATTAGATCACCTCCTTGAGTATCTGACATAAGATTACAGACTAGAATCTGGGCATCTGGGCATAGTTTTCTAATAGTCACAGATACATTTCGGGTATATACTATTCCTGCATTATCATTATCGCGAAGGATAATGAATTGTTTAAAATGCCTTAAAGAGGTAAAATCAGAGCTATCAACATTTTTAGCTCCTAGAGCTGTGGCAATGCCATTCCATTTCAGCTGATGGAGTAAACTTGCGCATTTTTCACCTTCGCAAATTAGCACTGAATTGAGAGGTGAATTGTAGATTAATGAATCTAAGCCGAACAAAGGATAGGGGGTGGTCGTTACACCCTCCTTCCATTCTCCCTCTTGATATGAAAATTGCCTGTACGTCTTGTCTCCTTTCCACTCATACCGTGCAATTATCATAAGCAATCGTCCATGCTCTTTATACAACCAATGCCAGATATAACCTGGATGATGAGAGCGAATTTTTGATACAATATTATCTTCAAACATTAGCCCCTCCATTCCTGACTTAGTTTTTCGAGGGCTTTTCGAAACTGTAGGTGATATTTTTGTTGAACATAGCTAATGATATCTCCCCCGCCTTTGGTCCCACACGAGAAGCATATAAAAGCTCCATTTTCAAGATTGACCTTGAAAGACCCCGCAGAACGATCTTCATGAAATGGACACAATCCCGCAACCGCCCATTGGCCTGAGCGATGGCTTAGGCGACAGAGATCCTGTTCTTTTAGATAAAAATCATAAGCCGATATATTTCTTTTAATATTTTCAGGTGTGAATTGAAAAGTTCTATTTAGCATGACTTACCCTCCCTCATAGATTTTGATTCAATCCATGCTTCGAAAAGGTCTAATCGCAAAAACAATCTCTTGCCAATTTTTCTGACGGCCTTTTCAAGGCCATTTTTGTGTCTATGTAATAGATAATGTCGAATCATTGCCAATGTGAATGGATATTTTGGGTCATCAGCTATCTGTTGAATTGAAGCCCACTTGATATTGTCATTCATATTTCATTCTCCTTTGCACGTATGCGCTTTTGTAAGTGAATATGAACAACATTAGACCAGATTAAACAAGATTACGTCGTGCGGCTGCCAAAAAAAATTCGGAGTTTTTGAAATTTATAAAATAGAAATATTCATTTTAGACAACTTTTAATCAGTCATTTTTGATTGGGCTTCGAGTATCCGTTTTTTGATTTCACGATTTCTTATGCGATAAGGGGAGTCTTCAATTAGAGAAATTTGATAATCTATTTCAGCTCTTTGTTTGGCTGACAGCCGGACAAAAGGAATTACATGGGCTTTCATTAGAAAGTCGCTAGGAAGCACAAACCCATTCTTTCCAAAGAACTCTTGGGAGATCCGTTTGAGATTTTTTTCAAGATTGTCATATCCAAGTGTTGGAAACAAAAAGCGTTGATTTGTTCTTTCATTTTTGCCTATCCAGGCTTCGAGAATATCTGAAAAACCTCTTGTAATCTGTAGTTGAATTCCATTTAGATTAATTATTAATCCTTCTATATCAATATCGGTTACCTTCATTTTAAGAATATCGACCTCTTTAAATACGACACCGGCAAAAGCCGCATGCTGGCAAATCCAAACATAAAGCGCCATTTCCCCATAAACTGAATATTTTTTCGGGTTTGAAAGAAACTTTTGAAGCAATAGGAAGAGGGCTTGCCCGCATTCTATGTCACTTAGGCATACCACCGGACGCTTTGCTTGGTAGCCACTTTTATGTTTATTATTGCTAATTCCCCTTAAATTATTGAGCAGATCAAGTTTTAGGTCCTCAGGCAAATCTGTCATTTTGATTAGGGAAGTTTCAACTGTTTCTACAAAGGATGATAGAAATGATTTGTCATTCAGATCCCTTGATTTTAAAACATGTTCTTTGCAAATCTTATAAACATCAAATAATGTTTTTGCCGATGAAAATATGCCTCTAATTCTAGGAAAGTATTTGTTCCATGAACCCTCACCCTTTTTTATTTGTTTTTTTTCTTCGTCAGAAATTCCTAAATAATCTGTTTGAATAGCATAATTGTTAGCAAAAGTTTCAAAAACAGGCACTCCAGCTTGTGCTAAGCTCAAACTAATTTTTCTTATGATTGTGCGCTCTTTAATTTCTTGAAATATCAAAGGAACATAGCGTATAGCCTCATATTGAATTTCAAACCATTCATCCCACCAATGATATATTTCCCCATCAGAGGGACAGAAAATTAAGCTTCTTACCAACATTCTCTGTTCTTCCTCTAGATTGAACTGAGGAAGCTGGTAGGTTAGCTGATAATCATCTGCAGACAAAGGAGCATTTTTATCAACTTTTTCAACAACTGGCAATGCAGGTGGTGTCCAAAATTGGAAATAGAAACCATGTACATTTAAAGAAGCAAAATGATCCTTTGCACGTTTCTCCAGTTCGGCAAGAACTTCTTTTGTTGCTTGTCGATAGGGTGCATGTTTTAAATTAACGATGCATAATCCATATCTTAGCGGACTATCTGCAGCCTTTTTGCAATAATCATTAATACGATTAAGCAAAGAAATAATGGCTTCGGAAAGGCGTTCCGTTGCTGTTTTTTTCATGGTGAATTATCTGCGTTGATTATTTTCGTAATACCCTCGGAATATTTTCTTGCAAGATCCCCTTCGAGATGAGTATATCTCATAAGCATTTGCAAGGTACGATGTCCCATGGCACTGGCAAGCTCAAGGTTTGAGGCTCCTTGCGCAGCTGCCATACTACAAAAGGAATGCCTCAACCCATGGAAAGTTATCGTAGATATATTAGCTCGCTTGAGAGCCTCCCTCCAGCCTTTCTTAATATCAATTTTTCCAAATGCTGTACGACTTGCAAATACAAGTGACTTGTTTAATTGGCGTAAAGCATGAATTTTTTTAAGTTCTTCTATCACAGAGTCTACGAGCGCCACACTTCTAGGCCGTCCATTTTTTGTTTCTTTAAAATAAGCTTGTTTTTTCTCCCAATTTATATCTGACCACTCAAGATTTAAAATTTCTCCTTGTCTGGCACCCGTCGTTAACGCTATTAAAACAATGCAATACAGATAAGGAGACTTGCTTTTTTGACAGGCATCGAAAAGGCGGCCAATTTCGTTCTGCCTGCAAGACTCGATCTCTTTGAGCATTGTCTTTAAGTCTTAATAGATTGGTACAAGGATTCTCGTTAAGCCATCGAAGTCTTTTCAATGCATAATTGAATGTTGAAGATAAAACAGCCATGTACCTGTTTATCGTTCCTGCAGTTCGTTTTACGCCTTTTCCATTGGGTTCGTTAAGGAGAAGTTGGCGTTCTTTGTTAACTAGCTCCGGCGTAATATGAACTAGCGCATAATTACCAAATCGTTTTCTCCAATATTCGAATTGTGAACGAGTCTTTTTTAAAGACCGATGATGTTCTAAAGCGCCATCGTTATACAAACGATTGATAAGTTCTTCATAAGTATGCTGCTGTTTATGCATATTGAACTTAAACTGACCCTGTTTAATGCCAAGCTCTGTCTCTTTTCCCCAGTCTTCAGCTTCTTGCTTGCGTTCAAATGTCTTACATAGGGTGGGATAACCATTGATGCGAACGACGGCACGCCAAGTAAAGCTTTTACCGTCTTTTGATTTTCTTTTGAATATAGATGCCATGACTCCAACCTCTAATTTAAGGAATTTGGCGATTGGAGGATGTAGTATAGATTATTTTTTAGTGCACCGTTTTTGCACCGCGGGCCTATAATCAGATTTTTAAACTTAAGCAATAATCAAATAACTAATACTTAAGTGACTGATTATAAGATAAAAAGAAATTGAGACTTGATGGACTCGAACCATCGACCCCCTCATTAAAAGTGAGGTGCTCTACCGACTGAGCTAAAGTCTCATAATTGACCCCAAGGGGATTCGAACCCCTGTTATCGGAATGAAAATCCGGTGTCCTAGGCCAGACTAGACGATGGGGCCTAAAAGTATTAGGCTCATCATTGAATATTAACCATGTGCTTCAAAGACACCGATTAACTCAATCAACGAGCTTTTATCGTAATCTATTTCGCTATTTTTTTGCAACAGCATTTAAATCGTCGAAACTTCTTTTTCTTTTTTTGCGGTAATGTCGTCAGCTTCTTTGCAAAATTTGTCCGTCAGCTCCTGGATGATTTTCTCCAGTTTTTTCATCTCGTCTTCAGCTATGTATCCCCTCATTTTTCTGCTTCTTGATGGTATCATTGGCATGGCGCCGTTCATTGCGGATGCTGACTTTAGCCTCTTCGCATCGTTTAGCGCATAGTTTGATCATTTCTTTGCGCTGAGCTTCATCCATGGCAGGAATTTTGATGCGGACCACATTGCCGTCCACGATGGGCATCACGCCTAGATTAGCTTTTTCAATCGCCTTTTGCAATGGAGGCTTTGTTGTTATTGATCAAAAGGAGTGATCAGAAGCTGGCGCGGTTCGGGAGAGGTTATCGAAGCCAGTTCTTTGATGCGCATTTGCGTGCCATAGACTTCCACAGTGACTGGTCCAACATGCCGGGATTGGCTCGTCCGGTGCGGATACTTTTTAATTCATTTTTCAAATGCTCTATAGCATCTGACATTTTGGTTTTTGTTTGATCGGCAATACTCATTGAATTTTCCTTTGTTATTCTGTTACAAGGGTTCCGTATTTTTGATTGGCTAAGCACTTCAAGAATTTTTCCTTCGCTCAGCCATTTCATATTGAATACAAAAACGGGAATCTTGACTGCTTCGGCATAAAGCGATGGAGGTGGCATCCATCACTTCCAGTTTTTCTGCTAAGAATTTGAGTATAAGTGATGTGGTCATATTTGACGGCATCGGGATATTTGAGGGGATCTTTATTATAAATCCCATCGACTTTTGTAGCCTTCAAAAGGATATCGGCATGAATTTCGCTGGCGCGCAAAGCGGCAGCCGTATCCGTAGTGAAGTAGGGATTTCCGGTACCTCCGACAAAAATGAGCATATGTCCGTCTGCATAGATATTCCTAGGCACGGCTCCAGTTGTAGGTTTCGGCCACTTTAGGGCATTCCAAAGCGCTCATTACTTTGGCAGGGCAGCCTAACGAAACCAGGGCTTGTTGAAGGGCGATGCCATTGATCAAGGTAGCTAGCATGCCCATGTGGTCGGCAGGAGTCCGTCTGCATGCCCATGGCATTGAGATGAATCCCTCGGAAAATATTGCCGCCGCCGATAACTACAGCCACTTCCAGGCCGCTGGCATGCATTTGCTGCAGGGCCAAAGCTATGGTTTGGCAAGCTTCCTGCTGCAGGCCAAATTTCTGGGAACCCATTAGGATTTCCCCGGAAAGTTTGAGTAGAACTCTCTTAAAACCGGGTTTATTTTTCATTGCATTCCTCTTTATATAGACCTCTTATATCATATAGGCCCATTTGATACAAAAAACAGGTTATCCACTTACATAGCTATCATGCAGAAGGCTGTCACTGCCGGCAAAGGCATTGTCCATTCTAAGGGACATTATTCCTTTTTCTGGCTGCATGATAACGTGATGAACTGTTTCCATATTATTTACAATCGGCAAGGATAAAGCCTGTTTCACCTGTTCCCACTTTACTTGCTTTTGGCTGTTCAATTTTTCTTGGTCATAGAAGGCCTGAATATTTTCATGTCTTTCCTTGCTGGAGAAATAATGCCGATAAAAACCCTTTTGATTATAACGGCAGTTAGTGGTGACGACAGGCTGCCCTTTCTTCAGAACACGTTTTACATGGCTGCCCTCTTCACCCTGATAAAAGTGAAATGCCTGAGCGTTATTACTGTCCGCAGAAGAAAGGTGATAGGGGCCCATCAGAGAATTCCCCTGGATAAAGGCATTGAGTTGATCTATATTATCGCACTCCTCAATACACATGCGGTTGAATATGCACGCGGGTAAGCCTTTTGCATTCTGTGTTTCCCCTTTGCACACATTCATAGCCAGGGCAAGGCCTTTTGAATTCATGGCCGTCCCTGTCCCCACGAGCCCTGGAGTTCCAATTTCTAAAATAGACTTGTCTTTGTATTGACGTCTCAACATAAATGTATAAGTACCGGTAACGCTGAGGGATGGCCAATCCATGTTTCTTCCAAATACGACATGGCCATTTTCATCATAATCCAGAATGGTGGTACAGCCAAAAGGCGGCAGCGGAACCGAACTGTTTGATTCCTGTTGTTTCCCAGAGTTTAAAATCCCTTCCAATCCTTTGGGTTGTGAATGCAGAAGATCTGGCACTAAATGGAAAAGCAATAATTGATCCAGAGTCAATCGTTTTGGAGATCCAATTTCTTGCATTTTTTCATTAAACCCTTCGGTAATTCCTTCCATTTCCTTCAGATAGGTCTTGGGAATAACAGTTTTTAAATTTTTACAAAGTTGTGGTGCTTTTGCCGGAGAGGGAATAACGACCCAGAGAAAGGACTCCCATTTTTCTAAAAACTTTTGTAAAGGGATACCCAACAAATACCCGTAATCGCGGCCAAGACTTTCCGGATCATCGGAGGGTGATAATGTCAGGACGGGAAGATCTCCTTCATATTTCAATTCTGCATTTCCCCGTTTTCCTTCCTGAAATACATGTTGCGCCATATCATGTCGGATAGGCACGAGAATATCCAAGATTGTCCTGTACAGCCCGCCAATTTTTTTAACAGTTTCACCCGCTTTATAACCGTTTGAAATGCCTTTGGCAAAAAGAACTATAGAAGCCACAGTTACAGTGGGAATGACAACTGGTGAGAATATTATAGCCAATGAGAACAGAGCTGTTTTGGCTATTGTAGGATGGCCCGTGGTCCATTTATAGAACTTGCCCTCCATATTATCGCGACATTGGAATGGGCTATTTTTATTTTCTGAAATACCGACATTATTAGTACCAACAGACATTTTACCCCCTTATAAGTAAAAGACATATATTATCATACCTCAGGTTTATAATAAAGTCAATTAATAATACTTTAAATGCCGCGCCAATTTAGAAATTTCCGCATTTCTCCAATTTAGAAATTTCCGCTTTTTCTTTAGGATCAGCCTAAAAAAAAGCGGAGGATATATGCGGGAGATTTTGCAAATGTCTAATAAAGAGTTAGATAGAGTTCATGTCATTAAACAACTTAGTGTCAAGCAAATAACTCAAAAAAAGGCAGCTGAAATGCTTAATTTGAAATCAGAGAGACAAATTCGCAATTTATTGTCTAAATATAAATGTTGTGGTGCCAAAGGTTTGATATCAAAAAAGAGAGGAAAGTCCAGCAACCGATCCTTTGATGTAAAATTTAGAAGTCAAGTATTGGCACTTGTTTGTGAGAAATATCCAGATTTCGGTCCTACATTTGCTCAAGAAAAGCTTTTTGAATACCACCAAATAAAAATTTCCGAAGAAACTTTAAGAAAGTGGATGATCGAAGCTGGGCTTTGGTTACCCCGAAAAAAAAGGTCTTGTGTTCATCCTTTAAGACCTCGACGAGAGTTTTTTGGAGAATTAATCCAAATTGATGGATCTCACCACTACTGGTTTGAAGATCGAGGCGATAAATGTGTGCTCATAGTTTTCATTGATGATGCCACCAGTAAAATAACTAGTCTATTCTTTTGTAAGACAGAATGTTTAAATGGATATTTCTCTGCATTAAAAGCCCATCTCCTAAAATATGGCAGGCCCTTGGGATTATATAGTGATCGCCATGCTATTTTTGGAGGATCAGATAAAATTCATCACGCTCAGTTTATAAGAGCTTTAAATGAGCTTGGAATTGAAAGCGTGTTAGCCGGTTCTCCTCAAGCCAAAGGCCGTGTAGAACGTGTCAATCAAACATTACAAGATAGACTGGTGAAAGAAATGAGATTGAGAAATATATGCTCTATTGAGGATGCAAATAATTATCTACCGGAATTTATCAAAGAATTTAATGATAAATTTTCTAAAGAGCCGAGGGGTCAAATTGACACCCATCGGCCTCTAGATTCAGATTATGATCTCGAGCGAATCCTCACTCGCTGTGAAATCAGAACCCTTTCGAAAGATCTGTCCTTTTCCTTCTATAACACAACATATCAAATTTTGGATACTACTATGGTTAACCGGCTGAAAAATAAGAAGATAGAGGTTAGACAAAAGGATGAGGACAAAATAAGGATATTTTATGGGAAAAGAGAATTAAACTATGTTCCTTTGATGGAATGGGACAAACAAGTTTTAAATAATAAGGAGAGGCTATTTTGGAAAACTGGTAGAGGCACATGTGGTGGCCATCCTAAGGCAGATCATCCTTGGAAACAATATCCATATCCCTGGGATTCGAGTAAAAAGGTGAAAAAAGAGGCTATGATATAATAATTGCAGGTAAAAACCGGAAATTTCTAAATTGGTAAAAGCGGAAATTTCTAAATTGGATTAACATTAATAATACTTTAAATTTTAATTTTTTAGTAAAAAAATCCGGGAAGACTATAAGCCGGATTCTGTATTTCCCTGCCTGAGGGGCAAAGAACTGCAATCATTCCTCTAGGAATCCCGTCGCCGGAATTCTCAAGCGATCCATTAGAAGCGCAGCGGAAAGCTGCATGGGCTTCAACTTGTCTTGCTTTGGATAGGGTTTACCATTCTTCCAGGTTACCCTGGACGAAGCCGAGCTCTTGAAGCCGGCATTTCACCCTGTCCGGAACATTGTCCACAGCGGTATGATTTCTGTGGCACTTTCCGTAGCCTTACGGCCCCCAGTCTTTCACTGGTATCCTCTCCTGCAAAGTCCAGACTTTCCTCTATTAAATGAATTTAATAGCGATTGCACATCTTCCCGGAACAAAAGTAGCATCCTATACAGAAGCTTTTGAGGAACGGCGGCGACGTGTTTTTTGCGTGGATGCCTCCCCTTCGGGATGTTCCCTTTCAAGCCAATAATGGATGCGTGAACAGTGTTCGCAAAATACAAGGCGCTCCCCTTTGCGGACCAGATTTTCATCCTGAGCTGTAAGCATGATGTGGCATCCGCTGCAGCAGCGGTTTTCTATAGGGACGATAACGCGGTCTTTTTTATTTCTTAGAAGCCGTTCATAAATGCGGAAAACTTCGGGATCGGCCAATTTAACTTTATTATCGCGATCTTCTTTTAGTATGCGGCCTTCGTCGTTTATGCGTTGGATACTTTCACCGATTTCAGCTTCAAGTACTTTGCTGCTTTCCTGTGTTGTTTCCAGGCTTTGCTGGATTTGTTTTAGCAAATCTTCTTCTACACTAATTTTATCGATCAGATCGCTTAGTTTTTGCTCTTTGGCAGCTCTTTCCTTGTCTGCGTGGGTCATTTCTTGGCTTAGAGCATTAAATTCCTCTACTTTCTTTATCGAGCTTTGTTGCTGTTCCAGTTTTTTCAATTTCGCGACAAGTTCGTTTATTTCGCCTTCGATCAGCCGTGAATTCTTCTTAAGTTCCAAAATTTCCGCTTGTTTGGTTTCAACCTTATGTTTCAAATCGTTTCTTACGGCATGAATATTATCAAGATCGGCTTGCCTTTCTTTTTTTAACCGCATGAGCTGGATCATTTGCATGTCCAGTTCCTGAATATCTAAAATTGGCTTAAGTGCTTTGTGCATGGTTTACCCTGAAATTGGTGAGATACTAGAACTGAGTTTAACTTATATCTTCTTAAATCTCAAGCAAAAATATGCAAATGCCGCGCCAATTTAGAAATTTCCGCATTTCTCCAATTTAGAAATTTCCGCTTTTTCTTTAGGATCAGCCTAAAAAAAAGCGGAGGATATATGCGGGAGATTTTGCAAATGTCTAATAAAGAGTTAGATAGAGTTCATGTCATTAAACAACTTAGTGTCAAGCAAATAACTCAAAAAAAGGCAGCTGAAATGCTTAATTTGAAATCAGAGAGACAAATTCGCAATTTATTGTCTAAATATAAATGTTGTGGTGCCAAAGGTTTGATATCAAAAAAGAGAGGAAAGTCCAGCAACCGATCCTTTGATGTAAAATTTAGAAGTCAAGTATTGGCACTTGTTTGTGAGAAATATCCAGATTTCGGTCCTACATTTGCTCAAGAAAAGCTTTTTGAATACCACCAAATAAAAATTTCCGAAGAAACTTTAAGAAAGTGGATGATCGAAGCTGGGCTTTGGTTACCCCGAAAAAAAAGGTCTTGTGTTCATCCTTTAAGACCTCGACGAGAGTTTTTTGGAGAATTAATCCAAATTGATGGATCTCACCACTACTGGTTTGAAGATCGAGGCGATAAATGTGTGCTCATAGTTTTCATTGATGATGCCACCAGTAAAATAACTAGTCTATTCTTTTGTAAGACAGAATGTTTAAATGGATATTTCTCTGCATTAAAAGCCCATCTCCTAAAATATGGCAGGCCCTTGGGATTATATAGTGATCGCCATGCTATTTTTGGAGGATCAGATAAAATTCATCACGCTCAGTTTATAAGAGCTTTAAATGAGCTTGGAATTGAAAGCGTGTTAGCCGGTTCTCCTCAAGCCAAAGGCCGTGTAGAACGTGTCAATCAAACATTACAAGATAGACTGGTGAAAGAAATGAGATTGAGAAATATATGCTCTATTGAGGATGCAAATAATTATCTACCGGAATTTATCAAAGAATTTAATGATAAATTTTCTAAAGAGCCGAGGGGTCAAATTGACACCCATCGGCCTCTAGATTCAGATTATGATCTCGAGCGAATCCTCACTCGCTGTGAAATCAGAACCCTTTCGAAAGATCTGTCCTTTTCCTTCTATAACACAACATATCAAATTTTGGATACTACTATGGTTAACCGGCTGAAAAATAAGAAGATAGAGGTTAGACAAAAGGATGAGGACAAAATAAGGATATTTTATGGGAAAAGAGAATTAAACTATGTTCCTTTGATGGAATGGGACAAACAAGTTTTAAATAATAAGGAGAGGCTATTTTGGAAAACTGGTAGAGGCACATGTGGTGGCCATCCTAAGGCAGATCATCCTTGGAAACAATATCCATATCCCTGGGATTCGAGTAAAAAGGTGAAAAAAGAGGCTATGATATAATAATTGCAGGTAAAAACCGGAAATTTCTAAATTGGTAAAAGCGGAAATTTCTAAATTGGATTAACAGCAAAAATATGCAAAAAAATTGTAAAGTTTATCTTTTCACAAAACAACCTATAAATTATATAGGTAAATGTATACATAAGGAATATTTCATGCAAGCCGTTCAAAAACAAAAAAGGGGCTTTAAATGCTTTAAAATAAGCAATCAAGAAAATTCACCTGTTGCTTTGTCCACACTGAAATTGATAGGTGATTCCTTGAACAAGCCTAAAATAAGGAGATCCATTATGCTTAAACAAAAAACTCCGGAATTAAGAACTGATACAAAACCGGGTTTTCCCGAACACAAAGAGTTTTCATCTCTTTCTCCATCCCATAAGAAAATGCACACTCAAACACGCGTAGTTGTGAAGAGTGACGTAGGATTTGGAAACCAGCTTTTTATCCGAGGGCAAGGAGCCAACTTAAGCTGGGACAGAGGGTTGCCCTTAAAGAACATCAAACAAGATGAATGGGTCTGGGAAACAGATTCCAGTTTTAATTCCTGCGAATTTAAAATTTTAATAAATGATTTTACCTATGAATCTGGAGAAAATCATTTACTGGATTGCGGCGCCACTATCCAATATACTCCCAAATTCAATTGAGTTTGATTCATCCTGCTAAAAAATCGTGCCCATGCCTGTGTGATAGGGATCGGGCACGGTTAATTTAACATATTCATAATTAAACGCAAAGGCGCGAAAGGCGCAAATTTGTAGCAATGTTATTGCTAGCGCCAATATCGTTTAAAAATTAAACGCAAGGTGCAAAGAGCGCAAAGAACGCAAAGACGTTTTTTAGGATTAACAAAGAGTTATTTACGAGGCGACAAGAATTGCGTCTTTGCGACTTGTCGCCTCCTAAAATAACTCTTTGTTAATCCTAAAAAACGTCTTTGCGCCCTTTGCACCTGCGCCTTTGCGTTTAATTTTTAAACGATATATTCTCCATTCATGAACGGCGGCCGAAACAACCATAACATATCCCTTAAAGCTAACAGAATATTAAACATTATTCTCATTGCCCTCCTTGTTATTCTGGTACGTGTGTGGCATCTTGCGTTCATTCAATATGACAAAAAACTGGAAGAATCCCAAAAACCTCAACGAAAAACTGTGAAAATAGCTTCTAAAAGGGGGACTATCAGGGACCGCTTTGACCTTCCTTTGGCTATTAACAAGATCCAGTACAAAGCCGCTGTTCTCTATTCCCAGATCCGTGAAATTCCCTCAGTCCAATGGGAGTTCAATGAAGAGGGCGTAAAAGTTAAAAAATATAAAAGGAAAGAATATATCAAAGCCCTTTCAAACAGGTTGGGAAGTGAACTGGATTTGCCCCCCGAAAGAATTGAAGACCTGATCCACTCAAAAGCAGCCCTTTATTATAATATTCCGTTTGTCGTTAAAGAGGATCTCACAGAGGAGCAATATTATCGCCTAAAAATCCAAGAAAAAGATTGGGCTGGGCTTCAGGTCCAAATAGCATCCAAGCGATTCTATCCTCATGGGAAGGTGGGGGCAGATATTCTTGGATATTTGGGGGCTATAAACCGGCAGGAATATGAAGAAATCCTGCAGGAAATCCTTTCCCTGCAAACCTTCCTGAAAGAGAGCGAGGAAGGCCTCATTGAAAACTACCCGCCAGGCATTGATAATGAACTGGAAGCTAAAGAACGCCTGGAAAAACTCTGGCGCTATGCTTATGAAATCAATGATTACATAGGAAAAGCGGGAATTGAAGGGCGTTTCGAACAGCACTTACGAGGCTTTCATGGGAAAAAAGTCTACAGCTCGGATGCCAGAGGAAATTATTTGATGGAACTACCGGATTCTCATGTTCCCCTTCCAGGGCAGCGCCTTCATCTGACAATATCCCTGGAATTACAGGAATTTTGCGAACAACTGCTGGCCCAAAATGAAAGGATCCGGGAAGCCAGAACCTCCATTACGGACAGCTCGGATGCCATCAAGCAAACTTTATTGGCTCTCAGACAGCCGTGGATAAAGGGGGGAGCAGTCGTGGCTATGGATCCCAAAACCGGCGAAGTCCTTGCCATGGCTTCCTATCCCCGCTATGATCCCAATGACTTTATTGCCGCCCACGATCCCCTAATAAAAAAACAGAGGCAATCCAATGTCAAAAAATGGTTGGAATCTGAATCGTATCTTGCAGACATTTGGGATCAAAGACGGCCTTTGGAAAGGGAATTTTACAACGACGGATCACAAACATTTTATGATGAAGAAAAAAAACTCACCTGGGAATTTTATTTGGACAGGATTCTCCCTTCCTCCCATGCTGTCGTAAAAGCCTTGAATGCGATTGGCACTATACGAGAGGCTGTCTGTCTGCAGACTGAAGTGGAAAAATTGATGCAATTGAGTTCTGAAAACAATCTTTATTGGCTTTTGCATACTCTCTATGAAGATCAAGAGAGTTCTTACCCAGGCCCCAAAATGACTCCTGAACACAAAGCTTCCATAAAAAAAATCCTTTTGGCCAATGCAAAGGCAGTTTCGCCTCTCCAGAAAAAACTGAGCAGCTATTTTTCCGGAATACCTTTGGATTATGACAAGGTGCTTCTAGTGGATTTATGCCGGTTGGCCGTTGACAAAGACCTTTTCAATCCCGATCTTCTTGAAAAAACGGGGCGTCAGACATTGAGTTTTTACAGGGATGCTTCCGCTGCCAAAATGATCCTGTTGGCTGAGATGAAGCCCATGGCTAAAGACCTTTTTCACAATTTCTATTTCGTGGAATGGAGGAAAGCCAATGAAAAGGAATTTTTAAAGGAGAAAAGGGCGGATGAAAAAAGGCTCAAAAAGTATTCAAAGCCTTATATTGACTATCTGGACGCCCAAGAAAACGTCCTATTTGAAGCATTCTGGCAGGAACATAGCTTAAAGCTTCTATCAGCCTTCCTGAAAGGAGGTAGCCTCACGCCTGATCTTTCTCCCTACATCGACCCTTTAAAAAAATGGCGCAAGGAAATACAACGCTCTTCACGACAGAATCCACTCAGGTCAGCTCTGCACATTTTACAACAGGCTTTGGAATCCTTGGATGCCTCTTCTTCGCTGGAGTATTTAAAAACCCTGCGAGGCTACTCCCAGCTGAATCGTCCTTTATTTGGGCGATATCGCTCTTTACGCAAACAAAATAACAGTCAATATGAGAAACATTTAGCAGCGGCATTTTATCCTGTCAACGGCTTCGGATATGGGCGTTCACAGGCCTATAGACAGGCAGCTTCCCAAGGGTCCATTTTCAAGCTTGTTCCGGCATATGCCGCATTGAAGCAGAAATTTCAGGAAGTAAGAAAAAATTCTGCAACATTCCATGATCTTAATCCCCTTACCATGACCGATCAGACATACCGTAGAGGAAAAGAAGCCTATGTAGGGTATCTCGAAGATGGAACTCCCATTCCCAAACATTATAAGGGAGGAAGGCTTCCTACAAGCAGTTCCTCTCATCTGGGCAAAATGGACCTGGTACGGGCCATTGAGACCTCCAGCAATCCCTACTTTTCCTTGCTGGCAGGCGAGGTCATAAAATCTCCTCTGGATCTCCTTAAAGCATCGGAACAACTTTCCTTTGGTTCAAGGACCGGAATTGATCTGCCTGGTGAAATACCCGGAAAGCTGCCTCAAGACTTGCTGACCAATCGAACGGGATTGTATGCCACAGCCATAGGCCAGCATACCCTTGTGGTGACCCCTTTGCAAACCGGGGTCATGCTATCGGCTCTTGCCAATGGAGGAAAAGTGCTTAAACCTCAGATTGTCAAAGCCGCCCCGGAAGTCCAAAGAGAGATTTTCTTGCCTGAAGCTGTCAGAAAAATCTTGTTGGAAGGGATGGGCAAGGTCGTCGCCAGGGCCCAAAAAGAGAGCCTTGCAGGCCTTTCAAAATTTTATAAAGACTATCCTGAAGCTATTAGCGACTATCTTGACCTTAAAAACGACCTCGTAGGGAAAACCAGCACGGCAGAATCGGTTGAAAATATCGACCTGGACTTTGAAAATGGAACGAACATGTACAAACACGTATGGTTTGGTGGAATTGCATTTGACAAACGGTCGGATAAGTCCCATGCTGAACAACAGTTCATCTTTAATGATTCGTTCGGAAATCCCGAGCTGGTGGTGGTAGTCTATATGCGCTTTGGAATCTATGGAAAAGAAGCCGCACCTTTGGCTGCCCAAGTCGTGCAGAAATGGCGCAAAATAAAAAGCAAGTACAGGGACAGTTCAAGAATAAATTGAAAGGCATTTATGGCACGCTTTATACGCCCTATTGCATTAAGACTGCCTGATGAAGAAATTGAAAGGCATGCCACATGGCTGGAAATATTTTTTGATCTGATTTTTGCTGTGATTGTGGTGCAACTTTCAGACAGATTATCAAATAATTTCACCCGTATCGGAACTCTTTCAATGCGCTGCTTTGTTCATTCCTTCCATATGGACACTGGGCAAGCTACACTGTATTTGCAGCACGTTTTGATAATAATGATGTATTTCATTGGTCAATGACATTCATTATTATGTTTGCGGGTGTGGTCATGGCCATACAAATTCCAACGGCACTAGAAAGGGGAGGAAGAGGATTTTCAATTGGCTTTATCATTTCACAAATTTCTTTGCTTCTTCTCTATCTAAGACCTCTTCAAGACAAGGCCAGCTCCGAAAAAAATCATGCACCTATATCTCAGTGGATTTGGACTAGCGGGAATGTGCTGGATCATTTCATTATTTTTCGATCCGCCGGAAAAGTATATTTTGTGGACCTTAGGCATGTCTATTTACCTTATCGTACCTTGGATTGGCAGAAAAAAAATACTATCGAAAGCTCCTCTTGATATTCATGTATATTCCGGAACGATTTGGAGCGTTCACTGTCATTATCTTAGGACAAATTATCACTTCTGTCGTGTTTGGCCTGGAGTCTGCAAGTTGGCACCCTTCATCTGTCATCACAAGTATAATGGCATTTGCATTAGCAATATTAATCTGGGGACAGTATTACAGGTTTACTCAAATAGCTGACTACAAATGCACACTAGGTTCAGGCCAGCCCTATATATACACTCATATTCCATTGATTATCAGCTTGATGTTTATTGGTGTTTGCGCACAAAATTTCATATCAAACGCACAAATACATCAGAATGTAAAAAACACATTTTGTTTTTCAATTATCTTATACCTTACTTCATTTTACCTTCTCCATTTACATTGCTATACCAAAATTTAAAATTCGTAGGAGTAGTATACCTGGGAGGCATCCTGGCTATATTGGGTTTATTTTATTGGTATCTTCTTTCACCCATGATAATCATGTCAGGAATAGTTCTCATTTTTACAGCAATTTTTTCAGTTCAATGTCTGATCGGCTGCGATTCATTTGAAAAATAAATTGACTAAATTCAAATAAATTTCTTATGTTCAAAATTTACAAAACGGAGGTTTTTTTTATGCATAAGTATTTTCTCATGCTAGGCATGTTGTCCTCAACATTTGTTCTGGCTAATGATTCATTGCCTGTCTCAGAAATACCGCAGGCTACATCGTCTGATTTATCCCTGTATGACATTTCTGCAAGAAGACATGATGATTCATCTAATCGAAGATGTGAAACAGGCCCCACAGGCCCCACAGGCCCCACAGGTCCACAGGGACCCACTGGCGCCACAGGTTACCAAGGTTCCACTGGCCCCACAGGTTACCAAGGTTCCACTGGCCCCACAGGTCCTCAAGGTATAATAGGTCCTACAGGAGATATTGGAGCTACAGGAGATACTGGAGCTACAGGAACTTCAGGACTGCCAGGTCCTCAAGGTCCAACAGGACCCTCTGGAGGAATTGCAGCTGTATTCCTTACCGATGTCCAAAGTGCCTCTGGTGGTACAAGCAGTCAGACTATATTATCAGGGGATGCCATAGTTTTTGATGGGCCTGGGCCGACAGGCACGTTCCTTATAGGGACTAATATTAACCTAGAGTTAGTAGATTACTCTTTAATTAACCTGAATCCAGGTACTTATCTGGTAACTTATGGTGTCTCGATTTCGCCGGAATCACCATCCCCTGCCTACTTTGTGCTAGAACTGACTTCACCTGGCCCCGTTACTTCTGTCATAGCTGGCAGCCAGTTGGCAGTCGATACTTCAGGAGTGTTGAGTACCATATCAACGTTTGTGACGGTAACAGAAGACTCAGTGCTTCAGGTCGTAAACGTTGGCGAAGATTCAGTCTTATTGAATGTGGATGACGGTGCCATAAGTGGTGGAGCGTCAAATGTTGCCTATATTTCCATCATTCAATTATTTTAATTAACCCCATGCGCTGCCTGGATTTATTCTAGGCAGCACCGAAACAACAAACGACCTTAACAACCTAACGACTTTAACGACAACAATCAAGATGTCGTTAAAGTCGTTATCGTCGTTAAGGTCGTTTTTTTTACCTGATACGATATTGTTTTTAATTTTTCGCCCTGATACGATGCAGTCTAAAACTTTATGTATTAAGGAGTGGGCAGATGACCATTAGCGATGTAGGTCACAACTTCCGCGCCATTTATGACGCAACGCATCATGAACCCTCACCCAAAGGAACAGTTGGAAAATTACCTGCTGTTGAATTATATTCTCATTTATGTCCACGGCAAATTCCATTTATCGATGGCGATTTGAATTTTAGGGTCCGGACGAAAGGATGGTCTCAGGATGATTATACGCCATTTGCCCTGGCGGGGGGAGTTCAATGCGCCCTAAATAATACCCACACCCTTTTCCATCAATATCAAAAGCATCTATTGACGCATGATCTGCCCAAAATGAAACAGTATGTGAGAAAGATCTCCAATGCAGGCAGAAATATCCCCATTGACGAAAGCGAGTACTATTCCGTCAGGACCGATATTCAAAATTTTTATATTCACACACACCACTTCCTGAAATCCATACACTCCGATCCCAATGTCCGTATGCGTCAAATTTTTGACCGCCATTTTTGCTCAAACTGTTTTGACCATATGGAATTATTGGAACAAATGGCCGCTTTGATTTCCCTGCAGGGGGAAACAGGGCATACCCTGCCTCTAAAAGCGTTGATCGATGCTTCTTTTGGACGAACAGTCGAGGATGGATCGCTTCATGATTTTGTGAAAATACTCAAAGATAAAAACGTCTCTTTTGCCGCTTTGCATAATGGCCTAAAAGCTGTTGTAGATTATGCTCAGAAGTCAAAAGTCACTGCTGATGACTTGGAAGGGAATATTATCCCTTCCCTGGATAAACTGGAATATGCCTTATATGACATCGATGCTGCCCTTTTTTCATTCATTAATCCCGTCCATATAGATTGGAGAAATACCCTGCATGAGGGCTCCGAATTGGTAAGCGTACAATATAAAAACAACGCATCCGAGCAATCTTCCATACGTTACCGTTTTATTTTGGGAGCACAAATAGGAAAAAAACAGCAAGGATTAGACCATAATATTTATTTCGAAATTAAAGAGTGTTATGAAACAACCCGAGTATTTTCAAATGAATCCCAGCACGAATTAAAATATGAGCCTTTAATACAATTTAATAATTCATTGGAAAAAACCAATGAGGATATAAAAAGAAACCGCGTGATATTAATATCGTTAAATGAAGCCATACCAGGTATAAGAAATTGTAAATCTGAACTCTGTTTCGGTATGGAATTAAGCTCCATTCAATTTATCGATAACCAGGGACGCTTTGCCTTGGTAGAAAAATTGCAGGAAAATAACGAGGCCCTTATCCACGTCATTCCCCAGTGGATAAAATGGGCCATTAAAGAAGTGGAAAATGCTCCTGTTAGCTTGGACCCTTTAGGCTCCCCTCAAAAATTTTTATTCAATAGCGAAGGGATTCTTACTGCGGTCAAGTTGCTCAGGCCTACTCCAAGCTTTAGCTTTAATGTTTGGGAACAGTTTGTCTATGAAATCGTAAAAGGGGATAAAAATAATTTTAAAAGCATTATGACAAAATCTGAATTGGATTCATTGGAAGAAGCCAAATTTATTCGTAATTCAGTTATATCCTCTTTCGAGGAAGGTCAATTCAACCCACAAGAACAGTGTAAAAAGCAGACATTTCAGGACAAAAACGTCTTAAAGTTGGCTTTGGACTTGCGCGCAGAAATGAATAAATTAATGGAGAACTGTTGCCGAAGCCTGGAATCCAAAGGAATCTCTTCCCCATCCAAAGACGAAATTAAAAACCTTCTTTTAAAGAATTATGTAGAATCGGGAGGAGTCAGTTTGCTCTGGCCTACTTTGCAGGAGGATGTGATAAAATTATATCTGGAAAAGAATATAGCAAAATCTTAGGGTTCGGTTCTTTCCCTTTGCACAATTTTAAAAGGGCCACCCACCATTTCAAACAGCCTTTCGATAAAGCCAACGCGTAAATCCAGATTATTCATTTTGAGCTCCAAAGAAGTGATTTTATCATTAATCTTTCCAAGCTCAGCATCGACCTTATCAAATTTGGCATCTACCTTATCAAACTTGGCGTCTACCTTATCAAATTTGGCATCTACCCCATCAAATTTTTGATCCATTCGGTGAATCATCCAAGCAAAACCACTAATGGTAGGCACCAGTATGGTTGCAATAATTGTCAATGCCTGAATCCAGCTCATGTCCATATTTCTTAACTCCTATCTAATTTCACATTTTAACATATCTTTACCTATCTAGGCAAGTGTCTCTTCTATCATTTTCAGCAATTCAGCGCGAGAAATTTATCTCGCAGGATACCCAGTTTAATGAATCTTTAAAAAAACGTAATGTGCGACTTTTCTAGATAAGAAAAGTCGCACATTACGTTAACTATAGTTTGTATGTTTTTGTGAGGCAATAATTAATATTTGCAAAATCCGTTTTTGCAAGTATAATGCATTCACAGTCATTTCCCCGGTAGGGGAAAAGGCTGCTGATCCACTATTCATATTTGTTTTTGCCTGATGATTGGTGATTGGGGCCGGTTCCTGCATAAGTGCATAACTGATTGGGGCCGGTTCCTGCATAAGTGCATAACTGTTTATTTGAGATAAAAAGTTATGCATTTATGTAAGGACCGGCCTGCCACAAAAAGCAAAAAAAGCACTTGCAATATGTCCTATATTGACATATAACATTCTTATGACAAATGAACTTTGGAAACAAAGGGCTATTTTCATAATTTCGTCATGTGCCTGGATATCAAGGTAATCAGGCCGTCCCGGCCTGATCCAGGGCGGGACGCCCTGGTTACCTTAAGAATAGAATGGCGCCTATGACGAAATTGTGAAAATAGCCAAACAAAGAATATCTAGAAAATTATCGCACACATGAGAAAGCTCCATACTGAAAAATATCCTGGAACATGCCTGGATATGAAAAGTGAGGGCTTATTTGATTGGCGTTTTGGTTTCAGTGATATAATAGACAAATTTTCTGAGGCGGGAGCCGCTCTTCGTGGTTTTAGATTACGCGATAGATTAACTCAAGTTCAATTAGCTGAAAAAGTCGGGATTAACCAGGCAAATTTATCAAAAATGGAACATGGCAAGCGACCCATTGGAAAAGCTATGGCAAAAAAATTCGCAGCTTTATTTCACACAGATTACCGTATTTTCTTATAATATTTTACATATTTTTTCACTAACTGGGCGCCGCTGATACTCAATAAAGCCATACCACGTATAAGAAATTATGTAGAATTGTATCATTTTTCTATTTGTTCTTGACCCCTGGCCGAAATTATTTTAAGATGAAGAAAAACATCAAAAAACATGGCACACCGTATTCCAGGCAAATCTATTTTTATTGCATTTCTTTTATTATACTGGCTTCCTATCTTGTTTCTTAGCCTTTATGCCTCCCAAAATATTCAATGGTGGCTCATTGTCATGACCCTGGGCTTAAGTTCCTTAGGCTTGATAGCCTTGCTGGCCTTATTTAGAAACTGGGAAAAAAAAATAGGCGACGACATAATCAAATCCATTAGAATACCTGAACCGGTTCCACAACCTCTTGAAACAGTCTGTGCAGAACCTGACATTAACTCTGAAGAACTCAAAAGCCACCTTCTGGAATCTGAAAAGAAGCTTGAAATAACGACCCGGCAGCTTCAAGAAAAGATCGAGGAGCTTACCCTTTTGCAAAACGAAAAACGGGAAGAGAAACTGGAAGCAGACAGTTTAAAAAAACAAATGGCCCAACTCAAGAATCTTTATAATGAATTGCAAATTCAATATCAAAACATGCAGGACGAGCAGCAAAAATCGTCTACCAGTTTTCAACAGATGCTAGAAAGTAAACAAAAACTGGTGGATAATTTAGAAATAAAAATCCGCGACCTGAATTACGAAATCAAAACAATTCTTAAAATAGCTCAAGAGCCCTCTTCCAGATAGCCCGTCTCTCTATGCACTCTGTGGTAAAAAAAAATATTGCAGCCCTTTAACCACAGAGAGTCTATTTTTTGCGAAACTGGTGCAAAAGAGACCGGCCAAAACGGCGTGACTGAATAAATTCTAGAGTTTCCATATCTTCTGAGAACGCCTTTGAATCTTCGGTATCTTCTATAAACAGCATGCCCTGGCTTTTGAGAAGATCACAGGAATCCATCATCCTTGCCACTCTTTCGCCATACGAAACAAGTTTTCCCTTAAAATGGCTCTGAGCCTCATAAGGAGGATCGGCATAGATCAGATCGAATTGATATCCCTGTTTGGCCAGCCTCTCCAATAAGGCAAAGACATCTCCCTGCCGAACTTCAGCCTTGCCGCCTCCCTGCAAAAGGGCCAGATTTTCTTTAATACACTGAATGGATTCGCGTCTGGAATCTACAAACAACACAACATCGGCGCCTCTGCTTAGCGCTTCTATTCCTATAGCGCCCGAACCGGCAAAAAGATCGAGCACAGCCGCATGAGGTATCAAAGATTGGGTCATATTAAAAAAAGCTTCCCGAAGCTTTTCCGTTGTAGGACGGGTGTTCTGCCCTTTAGGCGTTTTTATGGTACGGTTTTTGAACAATCCAGCGATGATGCGCATGCTATTTAAACGCTATGGGCAAGCGATAGGGGCCCAACAGTTGTTTCACCTCATGAAGATAGGCCTGGTTGCCCTCGCGAAGGTAATTATTATACGCTATATAGGCCTTTTGCATGGCGATTTTCTTTTCCAGCACCTCAGAGTCAATTTTTGCGGCCTTCTTAAAAGATACCTCCTGTTTTATATCCAGCAGCTTGTCATAATATTTGCCCTGAAAAAATATATGGAAGTCTTTCAACTGGTTGATCACCCCGTAGACAACGTAAGGTGTGTTTTCATACAGATTGGCCAAGAACCTGGGCTCGGGGTACAAAGTTATAACAGTGTCAGGCGCTGAAGGAAGGACCGATGTGGTGATGTCTTTGCCAATGGGGTTGCGGATCGAGCGGAGAAGGCGGAACAGTACATTTTCTAGCCCTTTATCCGTAGAAGAATAGTGTAGGGACCCTTTATTCAATACGCTCAAAATATCCAGCAAAGCCAAATTGTTCCCCCTCCCGGAAGCTACTACATGCAGGGAAACTTTGCCGGCATTTTTTTCAGTCCATGACCCAATACTCACTCTTTGTTTGTCGGAATTGAGAAACGTATCCCCATCAGACAGCAAAATAGCGGTATTTACCTCATTTTCCGCTACGGCATTCGGAATAATCATTCCCAAAGAAGAGTAAAGATCGGTATTCGCAAATAGGCCTCCATACTCCTGCTGCTGTATAAAACTCCTTGCCAGGCTTATGCTTGGAGCATTCCATAGTAAATTCCCTGGGGATAGGCGGACTATGGCATCATCAAATACTAGAACATTGAATGTATCCCCTTTTTGAAGCAAGGCCAAGGCTTTTGCCACTGCCACCTTGGTAAGTTCATAACGGTTAAACCGAATGGAGTGGGAGCGGTCGATAAGAAAAAAATAGTTCTGTTTAATGTGTTTGAATTTGATATCAGGCTTGGGTGTCAATGCCAGTCTAAATAGATATCCACCCTCTTTCCTGGGTGCATATTCAACTGTCAGATTAAAATCATTGCTGCCGGCAATGGATCCCAGGCTTTTATAGTCAAATCCCCGTAATTCATCTTTGTTGTATTTTGGGAGCAGGACCTCTCTGCTTTCAAAATTCGGAGACTGTCGCATGACAGCATAATTCCAGTTTCCTATGGCAGAAGACAAATTAAAACTTCCCCCGCTTCCCGTATCAAACTTTGCTTGCGGAGTGTCCAACAATCCCGAACGGTTTTTCATGGTTTGGCCATCCAGTTGAGATTCCTCAACACCTGCTTTGATGGCATTTTGTAACAGAAGGTCTTCTGTTGTTTCGGGAGCCAATCTACCGTGGGCCATTTCTGTAGCCATGATCAACTCATCCACGAGATATTCATCATCGGGAAATAAAATTTCTATGGGTGTGGGGCGGCGTAAAAATTTGCTCGATTGGAGCTCATCTCCTTTGGACAGCGTAGCTGCCAGCAAAGGAGGCTGCAGGCTCTTCTCTATGGACATATTTTCTTCCGATAATCCTTTGGGTTCCTCAAGAGAAGGCTGATCGGAAGCATAATCCAGATCCAAGTCCATAGAAAGCTGATGGGGAATATGTTCCACTTTTTCATCTTCCTGCCTAGGCTCAGGAACATGGCCAATGTTTAACTGATTCAAAACTTCTGCCAGCTGCTTTTGCCGCTGGATTTGTTCCTGTTTTTTCTGTAAAAAAGATTCATCGCTTGAAACTACAGAGCGATTTTCAATCAAGGCTTTATGCGGGCCCAAGTCGATCTGGATGTCTTTAACAAAAAAAAGGAAAGCTAAGTGAAAGAAAACGGCCAGAGCAACGGCCAGTACAAACACGCGATAGTGCATCCTCCTTGTATTTACAAAAAGTTCTTTCAAATCTGAAGTTTGCATACCAGCCTGGCTATTCCACATTCAATGCATCTATCTGTTGAAGACCTGATTTTGCCTGAATAACGAGATAATTGGAAGAGGCATTATTACCTGATATCAATTGCTGATAAAGATTTCTGGCTTCTTCAGCTTTTCCTTGAAGGCGCCTAATATGCGCATCGGCAAGAATCATATACCTTTCAAACAAGGCATTTTTTTCAGGATGGGACTGTCTGGATTCGAAATACTCTTTCGACCACAAATCATCCCTTGCATTAAAATCCTCTTTCATCCGGTTAAGTAAAAACAGCTGTTGTTCCTTCCGTTTTTCTTCCGGTTCCAAAGAAGCCCTTATTCCTGCATAATCCATTCCAGCTTCCAGATGGATAGGTTCTTGTTCAAGGATCTTGTGGATCTGAACATCTTTCAATGCCTTTAGAATGCCCACCATTTCAGGATCTTCAATCTTTCTTTTGGAGACTGGAAGAGCCTCAAATGCCAACCGGGTCCATTGCAGCTTGGAGGCATTGAAAATATACGGATCGGATGATTTTAAAGAAGTAAACAGGTTCTTATATGTATTGAGAGCCTCCTCTCTCCTTCCCAAGATACGATTTAAGTTGGCCTGAGAATACAGGACACGCGAACGCAGCTTCCAATTCCATTGAGGCTGCGCATTTTGAGCCTGCATCAAAAAAGCTAGGATCTTCTGCTGGTCCAGGAGTTTATCCATCCAGCCATATAAATTGCTCCATTTGAAATACTCAATCTCAAAATTAAGAGAATCCTCATTAAATTTGATTTCTTTATTCAAGGCACTTTCATAAATCGCTAAAGACTTTCTTGCCCATGCAATCAACTCAGGGGAACTAAGAGGTTCCGTTTCGTAATCCTGTTGTGATTTCTTGATTTTTTGATAAAAATGGTTGGCCAGCCACAATAGATTTTCATGCCGGATAGATTCTTTGGGATTTTGCAAAGCGGAAAACAGATGTTCAGCCGCCTTGTCATAAAGGGGTTCGCTAGAACTGGAGTTATTGGCAAGTTCTATATAGGCATTGAACAGGTTCAGATGCAGCCGGCTGCTGTCCACAAAGTCGGGTTTAATGCGCAATACGGTTTCACCCTGTTCAGCAAACCTGGCGGGATCCTTGATGCCTTCGTGATAGCATAAAGCCAATAAAAGATGCCCCTGAAACAGGTTTTCATCTCCGGGATAGTTTTCAATGAACCGGTTTAAAGTCTCTATGGCCTCATGATAATGCTGCGCTTCATATTGGGTCTTTCCCAATTGCAACACGTATCTGGCTTTCCGAAGCGTTTCCAAGTCCTCGCAGGAACCTAATACCGTTTTAAGATCCCCTATCAGAATCTCGCGGTATTTGTCAATATCCGGATCCCCCCTATTTTCCGCCTCTTCAAGAATTTGCAGGGATAGACAGGGCATATATTGCAAAGCCGACAGATGCCATTTTGATTTGTTTTCAATCAGGCTTGCAAATCCTTCCCTGCTTTCCTGCCAGCGTCCCTGTTTAAAAAGAAGAACGCTCTTTTCAAAAACGGCATCCTCTTTCAAATGATAATAGGGAAAATTGGACAATAGGGCTTCCAAATCGCTTATAGCCTCCCCATACTTTTGATGCCAAGCCAAAGTCATGGCTTCATAATAAAGAATATCTGCCAGGGAGGGATCCTGGGGAAATTGATGCTGAAATTTCTGCCGGAGCGCCTGAATATCCTCCAGTTTATGGAGATGATAAGCACTGGCGCCCATCATGACGAGTACGGACATTTCAATTGCAGGATCGAGTTCAGGCAGGCTGTTTTCAGGCTTTTGCAACTTCTGCAGATGCAGCAAGGCGTCCCCATAATTGTTCAAATGGAAGTAGCTGCGTCCCACATAAAGGTGAAGGATGGGATGCTGGCTGGTTTTCATGGCCTTATAAAAGCCATCCTCTTCATCAATAATCTGCCGGTACCTTTCCCTCTCAAAAAGGAGGGATAGCCTTTTCATGGCCGCATCAGAGGAAAATTCTCCATAAAGCCCCTGGATTCTTTCCAGTTCGACAAGGGCCTTTTCAGGATCGTACTGTGCCTGCACATGCGCTGCCCGAAGCAGCATTTCGTCTTTTTTGTCTGGTGCCTCTTCAGCCAGTTCCAGATAATAATGCACAACCTGTTCGGCATTGCCTTTTAAAGACTCGATCTCTGTCAAACCTAGCCTGGCATTTGTTTTGTGCCTCGAACCCAATAGCTTCTGGAAATGATGTTTTGCCAATTCCAACTGGTTTACCCCTTCAGCCGAGGGGATATTCTGCTTGGCCAGATTTAACAAGGCTTCTGCCCGATAATAGGTCCATAAAGCTTGCTGTTCATCCATCACCTGTTCGAGCTCAACCTGTACTTTCCCTTCCAGTTTCTGGTGGACCTCTCGAAAGCAGCCTAAGTGATACAAACAGTCCAGGGTGTTGTTGAACACTTTTTCCTGGTATTGGGGGTTATGGATATCCCTATAGGTCTTTAAAGCGGATTCGTAATTTTTTTCATTCCAGTAGACATCCCCCAAAACAACCAACAAACTATCCACATACTGACTCTGGGGATATTGGGCGACAAACTGGTCTATCTGAGATTTTACAATCGCATTTTCCTTGTCCCGCCAAAACTCCAGAATGCGCCGGACGAACAGGGCTTCATTCTCCTCTGATGAAGCCTCTGCACAATGTACTGAAGTGGGATTGCATGGAGAAATAAAGAGAACAAGAAGGGACCCATGAATGAAACAGGCTGTTATTTTCTTTCTCACATTAAATCCCTCATTAGGCTAAGGTCCTAAAACGCATATACGGTTTCCAGTTCGACTTTGGAATAATGGTGTGTTCCACCCACCCGCTTGCAGAGCTGTTGTGAAAATTCCACAATCGGATTGATGGACAGTTCGTCAGTAATAGCATATAATCCTTCAAACCTCCATCCCTTGAAATTGGTATTTCCTCTGGCTCCCGAAGCTGTAATGCTGTCTTTGTCCACGTTGCCGCGTCCAATACCCGACATATCTTTGTCCGGCATGGCGAAGGCTTGGACCCACTGGTATTGAATTTCAAAAGACCAATCCCCTTGCTGTTCCACCTTGCCCAATATCACACCGACATACCACGCTTTGTTTTGATGCCGTTTGAATTCTGACTTTTCATCGTCTATCCAAAACTTTCGGTCCACACCCGCATGGTTGATCAGAAAGGCTCCAAATACTTGCGCTTTCTTGCATATGATTTTAGGTTTTAGATTATAAGTAAGGGTAAATTGGGAATTCTCAAATTTGAACCCTCTGGGATTTTCCTTCTTGCACCGGTTTTCTCCATGTTTTTTCCAGTCGATAAATGAATATTTAAAATCCACTCCACTGTCCAATATGTTAAGGATACCCGTCTCCATTATCCAGCCAAAGTGGTTGACCCTTTCATCTACCACAAAACCCGCCAGCATGACGTAGGCTTCTCCCAAAGATTCCTTTTTGTAACTGTAACTCAATAACAATCCATCAAAACGACTCAAAAACTGCACGCGCGAATCAAACACGTTGTAGAGGGTTCTTCGGCCAAGTTCTACGTCAAACCGAGAACAGCCATTGTCAAAGACGTTGTATCCAAAAAAGGCTTTTTTAAGGTTCAGATTGTCTTTCTCTCCACTTCCATGATACCCTTCCGGATCATCCTCGCAACTTTTTTCATTGTCATCGACCCCGGCGCTGTTGTCGAACTGGATTTGGGCGACAGCCCAGCTTCTTTCCGTCAAATAATCAAAATATATATTCATCTCAATGTCAAAATCATTATTGGATATGGGAAGCCTGTTTTTACCTTTGGCATGGTCGCCGCGCGCCTTTTTACCATCTTTTCTCTCGGTCAAGTAGCGCCATTCCGTACGTACGTCGCCGCTGACAACAAGTTGATTTTCCCCTCCTTCCTCAAGATTTTCCAGTCTTTTTTGCCTTAAATAATCTCTTAACGCTGAAAAATCCCTCTCATTTAATTCCTGCTCATACTCTGATTCATCCTGCTCTTCATGTTCTTGGGCCGCCGCTTTTGAATGCCCCATACCCAAAAAAAGCACAACTGCAATAAAAAATAAATATTTTTTAAAATCCATTCTCTTCTCCGCACATGCAATATCATTTATATAAAGTTAAGCAAATCTTTTTGCCAACATTTTTCGTGCCTGAAGCACGCGTTCGTTACATTTTTATAAATTTTATGCATTTAAGTCAACTGTAAAAATGGACCTATTCCACTTTTCACGGCATCATGAACCATAATACGTCTTTCTTTCCAGTATTTTATCTCCAATACTGTCAACCTCTTACACTGAAAAATTACAATAATTGCTACCTATTTCTAATCTTCTGGAATTTTATCCTTGAAAATAAATAATTAAAACTGGCATGATTATTGTAAAATTGTGCACTGGTAGCTCAATAGGATAGAGTACCCGGCTACGAACCGGGCGGTTAGAGGTTCGAGCCCTCTCCAGTGCGATGAACATACACGTTTTCCCTTCAGGACCATTCGAAACCAATTCCTATCTTGCCGTGTGTAAAACCACCCGGCAAGCGGCCATTATTGATACAGCCCCTGGCAGCTACCAGAAAATACACTCCTATATCGCTGAAAAAAAGATTTTTCCTTCGAAAATCCTTTTGACACATTCCCATTGGGACCATATCGCCGATGCCGCTCTGTTCAAAAAACACACCAGCCTGCAAGTCTGCATACACCCCTTGGACACTTTAAACCTTGAAAAGCCCGGATCGGACCGTCTTCCCTGCTGGATTTCCTTCGAAGGAGTCCTGCCTGACGTCCTATTGAAGGAAAACCAGATAATACAGATCGGACAGCTAGCCTTTCGAGTGATCCATACCCCAGGACATACTCCAGGAGGCGTGTGCTTTTACTGCGAAGAGGAGGGTGCTTTGTTTTCCGGCGACACCCTCTTTCAGGGAACTATTGGCAGCCTGTCCTTTCCGACAGCCCAACCGCATCTGATGTGGGATTCCTTAAAAAAACTGGCGGCACTTCCTCCGGATACGATAGTCTATCCTGGACACGGCCCTTCCACGACCATAGGCGAGGAATCGTGGCTGTCTCACGCCAAAGAACGATTTGAAAATCCATAAAATAAAGGAGAACAAATTATGGGAGTACTTGTTGGAAAATCAGCCCCTGATTTCAAAGCCAAAGCCATTGTGCGAGGTCAAGAAATCGTAGAACTGACCATGAATGAAATGAAAGGCAAATACGTCATTTTATTCTTTTATCCATTGGATTTCACCTTTGTATGTCCGACAGAACTGCATGCCTTCCAAGACCGGCTGGAAGATTTTGAAATCCGCAACTGTCAAATTCTGGGATGTTCTGTAGACAGCTTTCATTCCCATCATGCCTGGCTGCAAATGCCTAAAGATAAAGGCGGCATCAAAGGGGTGACCTATCCCATCATCTCCGATCTGAATAAAACAATAGCCAGAGATTACGATGTGCTCAATGAACAAGAAGGCATTGCCTACAGAGGGCTCTTCCTGATCAATAGAGACGGCATCGTCCATCACCAGATTGTCAATGACCTACCCTTGGGCAGATCTGTGGAAGAAGCCCTGAGAATGCTAGATGCCTTGATCTTCTTTGAAAAAAACGGGGAAGTCTGTCCAGCCAACTGGCAAGAAGGAAAGAGAAGCCTTAAACCCACACGCGAAGGCCTGGAACAATATTTTTCTTCCTAAAAATGGGCGTTCTGATGAAATCAGAACGCCCTCTCTTTGATTAAAGTTCGCGATCGGCAAAGATCTTCATTGCTTCACACAAAAACTCCAACAGGTTTGGATGATATTTATTAAACATCTTGAACCAATCAGGATGCGAATGGTATTGTTGTGTCAAGCCAACAAAATACTCCTTAGAAGGAGCCTTGTCTGCATTGATGCAGCTGAGAAGTTCAAATTGCTTGCGGACAAGTTTTAGGACTTCGGGAGAGGCTGGGCTAAGATTTTTCTGGATGGCGTCCACATAATCTTTTAACAGCTGATCCCATCCTTTTTTGATGACATCCCAGTCTACGTTTTTTGCTTTTTCCCGAGATGCTTTAATCTCATCTTCAGTGCAAACACCTTTTTCAATAAGGTACTTCTCATATTTTTTCTGTTTGGGTGAATCTAACCCATAGAACAATTCTTCATCTTCCATCTTAGTTTTTCCTTCTAAATGTTTTATTGTTTTATCAATGGTTTTGATCATTTGCTTAATGCGATCAAACTCCATTTTGAGGACCTTTTTATGCGCATTCAATGCTTTTACTTTGCTGAATTCGCTACTTTTAAGGACCCTTTTAATGTCATCAAGCGGCATATCCAACTCACGGTAAAAAAGAATCTGCTGAAGCATCAGAAGTTGCTCTTCTTCATAATAACGATAGTTATTGCCGCCGTGGTAGGCTGGCTGCAGCAACCCTATCCGATCATAATGATGAAGCGTACGTACAGTAACGCCTGAGAGCTCTGCAAGTTTTTTTACCGTGTAAGCCATATCACCTCGCTTTGATTGACGTAGTCAATTATAAACTATGACGCAACGTAAGAGTCAAAAAGAAAAATGTCAAAAAGAAAAAAAAATCTCAATTTGATTTATCTTTAAAAAAAAAATTAATTGGTTGTAGTATGTATTAAAAAAATCACTCTATTAGGATTGTATGGCAGCACCTATTCACTCAGGACAAATTATCGTGGTTACAGGCGCCTCTAAAGGGATCGGAGCTGAAATTTCACGCATGCTAGGAAAACTGGGAGCAAAAGTTGTCATGCTCGCACGAGATATAGAAGCCCTTAACATAATTGCGGCTGAAATTAATCAATCACAATCCGGAGGAGCTGGATTTCCCTTTCAAATAGACCTGAAAAAAATTAACGAAATGGCAGAGACCGTAAATAAAATTATCGAAAAGGTTGGAGTACCTGATGTTTTGATCAATAATGCCGGCGCTGGAAATTGGACTACAATACTCGAAACATCCCTAGAAGATATCATTCAGAATATTGAAGTACCTGGCCTCTCTACCATGATAATAACAAAGCATTTTTTGGATAAGATGATTAAAAAGGGAACAGCAAAATCTCCTGTGCATATTATCAATATGACCAGTCCGGCGGGCCTTGGATTGTACGTTCCAGGAACTAGCGGAGGTTATTCAGTGGCACGGTACATGGTCGCCAATTTCACAGAGCTATTAAGAATTGATCTTAGACCCTATGAGGATAAAGTAAAAATTTCTTTAATTGCCCCGGGCAAAGTGTCAACAGGGTACTTCGTTACAAATGGGAAGGGGGAACAAGAAGACCGCGTTCCTATGCGGTGGATCCCTGAGATAACACCAAAAGAGGTTGCGAAAAAAGTTTCCAAAACCATTCTAAATCGTCAAAGTGTTACTGTTATATTCCCATTTGCTTTAAAAGTTATATTCATGGCATTTAAAATTTCGCCCACCATTATGCAACTATTCCTTACCCATGTTTTCGGTTGGCAACCATCCAAGAAAAAGGTTTCATCCAGCTCTTCTAAACACATATTCAAAATAGTATCAACCATAACTGCAATCAGTTTAGCCAGCCTATTTGCCTGCCTTATAAAGCGTAGAGTTTTCTCAAAAAATTGAGATGCATTAGACTTCTTGCATAACTTGCTTTGACTGGAAAAATCGATGCTTTTTAGGCAGATTTATCGTCAAATTTTGAAGTCGTATGCGTACATACGGCTGAGAAATTTGACGATAAAGACGCCAAAAAGAGCGATTTTAACAGGCAAATGAAGTTATGCAAGAAGTCTATTATTGATCTAACAACGTTTACAAAACTAATCGAATAGGTGAGTGTACCGGACGGTACCGTTCATCCACATAACTGCAATTAACATAAGTAGTGCCATCTATTTCAGATAGGCTTCCGCCACCTTCGTGAATATGGCCAAAACAATGTATTCGAGGTTTTATTCTTTCCTGTACAGCTTTTCTTAAATCCTCGCAGCCGACCTTGATTTCATCTTCAGTCCCATCAAAAATTCCATAAGGTGGACCATGCGTTACAAGAATATCGATAGGAGAAGGAATAAGATCCCATTTTTCTTTTATAGGATCGCCTCGATCTTTCATGAAGTACCAATTAAGAAATGTCGGCGTCCAGGGAGATCCCCAAATTTTAATGCCTTCAAATTCGTAACCTGAATCGCAGAGATAGTGGATATTATGGAGCGGATCAGCGCTAATAGATACCCGCCCTTTCTCAATCAATCCATCATGATTGCCTGCTATGACTATTTTACATCTATATGGCAATTTACCAAGCCAGGAAATAAATCGAATGTATTCATCCTTTGTATCCCGCGCGGTCAAGTCACCGGCTATAATTAATATATCACCTCCAGCCAATTCAGGTTGGTATCCATGGAGGTCAGCCACACAATCTATTATCATGTTTATTTTGTCCCGCACATCGCATAAGTGTATTAAATATCACTTGTTTTTTTTTCCGTGTGAACCTTAGAATCTGCTCTATCTATATCAACTTTAAAGGAGAGTGTATTTATGATCAACAGTCCAATTGCCCATACTTTAAATTCGTTTACAAATGATATCCTTCAAGACACCGTGCCTAGTATTATTTCAGGGGCAGCCATGGGATGGTTAGTAGGCGTGGGCCCTGCTTTAGGTGTGTTTCAAGGATTGACCACGAGTTTAGGAAAAGTATTTTTAATAAAACCTATCTTATATTATGTATCAACCCATAAGAGTATAAATCCTGACACTAAAGAAATATTAGGTATTGTTTTAAAAATACTAGAAATTGTGAGTCCTATTTATCTAACTTTACATAAAGGGCTTGAATGCATAGAATCTGCAAAACCTTACTTGCCCAAATTAATTACTTGGTTGAAAAGCAATGGATCTACAGCAAAATATACTTTTTTTAAAGGTGTGATGGTTAAGTATGCCCCTACCATCATTCGTATGTATGTATACTGTGAAACAATCGCTACGATAGCATATAAAGTTATAAACTCTAATTTTCAATACCCCGATATTTCATTTACATTCGAAACTTCTCCATCCGAAAAAAGTAATTCAAGTAAGAAAGAGTTTAATTTGATAGAGGCTTTAGAGGGTGCTGTAAAACTATGATCAGAAAGATATGATCAGAAAGATATTGACTGTTTAATATATGCAATATTATCATCTTTCTCACACAGGGATATTAATTTTTAGGAAAAGGGCAAAATAGTACGTCCTTAAAAAGTCATAGCAGCACATGACTTTTTATGAGAAAGTAGCCAGGGCGTCCCGCCCTGGTACAGGCCGAGGCGGCCTGGTTACCTTTTCAGGCTTCGCCTTGCCATAACTTTTTAGAACGTACGCAAAACACCCCTTTTCCTTCTTACTCATTTTTATTAGATATAAAGGTAGTTATGTTTTTAAATAATGTATCTGGTCGAGATCCAATCAATGGACAGTTTATGGTGGACCCTATAAGCCATGATACTCCACTTCCCGCGGAAGTAGCTTTTATAATTTTACAAAAGGCGAAAACTAATCTTCATTCTATCGCTTTGGTATGCAAAAGCTGGAAAGTTCTTGCTGATAACGAGATGTTCCTTAAAGAGATACGCCCTATCCAAGCATTTGGAACCCAAGAATGGGAAGATTATATCGGAGTAGATGCTGGAGAAGAACCTCATTTGCCAAGACGCGCCTATGGCGATCTGGAAAACGAGGACGGCCTGCTTACTTTTATTCCTGAAAAAGTCAAAGCGATCAAGGGAAATGGAGTGATAGAGGAATTTCCATTGAATACTCTGAAAGCCATTGGCAAGTGGGTAAAAAACCCAAAAAAAGGGCATAAAACCGGTTATGAACCTGATACCTTGAAGGAAAGCCTGCAAAAAAAAAGAAAACAGGAGAAACCTCATTGGGTCTGGATAAAGAAGGAAGTATTTGGCAGAAATGAAAGATATCCTGAGCAGCAAAAACTTGCCAAAGAAGAAAATAAAAAGATATCAGGAGCAAATATAGCAGGTTTATTAGATGTTATCATCAGCCTTTTCATGGAATATGTAAGATCAGGACAGCGGTATTTTAGGTTGGATGCCGATGAGTATTCATTAGTAAAAGTCCATAAGAAAGATGGATTATCGCAAATATGTTTAGGGTTTGGCCTCGATGGCATGGATGTTGATAACTACTATGCCCCTCAGAGTTACAGTATAGGCTTCGCCCTTGCGCGCAAGTGCTTTGGTTATTATAAGGCGGCACTCACATGAATTTAAATACTAATATTGTTAATGGAAGTAAGTCTATCATTCAGCAGCAAATGATTGACCCAGTTAGCCAAGTAAGCCCTTTGCCTATTGATGTAAGAAGGTAATACCTATTCTGAGCATCAAAAGCTTGCAAATGCATTAGGAGTACAGATTTCAGGACTGATAGATACAACCATTAGCGTCTTTATGGAATATGTTAGGTCTGGTAAACGCAAATTTATCGTAGATACATTGGTAAGAAGTCAGATAACATGGCTGCGTGTCAATGAGCAAACAGAAGGGGCGAGGTTAGGTTTAGGTTTTACATCTTCGAGCCTATTAGGAGATTAGACAAAATAAAGTTTAATTTTATTCTTTGAAATGCTATTCATATGACATGAAGAATAAAAACGACATTATAGAAGATATCCGCAATAGATTCAATCAAATTCAATCTTTTTTAAATGAACGCTCAGTTCGCATGTGGTGCGCTATTGAAGCAAAGACGCTTGGTTACGGAGGTAAAGCAATCGTTTGTAGCGCTACAGGAATATCTTGGCCGACAGTTTCCAAAGGGATAAAAGAACTGGAAACTGAGCCAGTTCCAGCTGACATTGAAAGCATAAGACGCCCTGGCGGGGGTCGTAAAAAAATTACACAAAAAGATACAACTCTTTTACAGGATTTAGATGCTTTAATTGACCCAGGAACACGTGGAGACCCTGAAACAACTTTACGGTGGAGTTCAAAAAGCACAATTAAATTAGCTCAAGAGCTTCAAGAAAAAGGACATGTAATCACACAGAGGTCTGTTCACCGATTGTTACTTCAGCAAAAATACAGTATGAAATCGAATAGAAAGCGTCATGAAGGCGCTAAAGAGCATCCTGATAGGGATAAGCAATTTCAAAAAATAAACAGCACGGCGAAAGAATTTCAGAGCAATCACTGTCCAGTATTGTCAGTTGACGCTAAAAAGAAAGAAAATATAGGTTTATATAAGAATAATGGTCGAGAGTGGAGCTCAAAAGGACAACATACAGATGTTAACGTTTACGATTTTATTGATAAAGTAAAGGGAAAGGCAGCGCCTTATGGCATCTACGATGTTAATGCAAATTTAGGTTGGGTAAGTGTAGGAATTAGTTCTGATACTGCAGAATTTGCAGTTGAAAGCATTCGGCAATGGTGGTTGGAAATGGGGAAAGAGATTTACAAAGAAGCTCCAGCGATTATGATAACGGCTGACTGTGGAGGAAGTAATGGCAATCGAGTTCGTCTTTGGAAACATGAATTACAAAAATTTTCCAACGAAATTAATAAGGCGATAACGGTTTGCCATTTTCCTCCTGGGACTAGCAAGTGGAATAAAATTGAGCATCGATTGTTTTCTTATATTTCTCAAAATTGGCGAGGACGACCTCTTGTTGATTTGCAAACGATTGTAGAACTTATAGGAAACACAAAAACAACAACGGGCTTGGTGATCAAAACAAAAATCGACAAGAAAATTTATGAAAAAGGTAAAAAAGTCCCTAAAGAGTTATTTGAAGCGATAAATATTAAACCCTGTGATTTTCACCCCGAATGGAACTACACAATTCAACCAAATCAGATTAAGTCCTAAACATTATTTAGTCTAGCCTCCTTAGTCCCTTATAGGGGTGTTCGGGGCGTCTACGTTGCCTTTGTCTCTTCACAAAAGTTCTTTGGGATGTGCATTTGAACCTTAAGGCCTCCTCCTACTCGATGATTGTTACGTTATTTTTTCTATTTAAATTTTGATTGAGCTGTCTAATGAATTTTTCATTTTGTGTAGGATCGGATAAATCAACACCTTCTTTTAGAGCCTTCATGGCGAAGGTTTTGGCCATCCCCCAATTGCGTGAGTCTGCAGCCTCTTTGGGGATATCGGCCTGAATAGTTTTAATGCAAGTAGAAAGTTTCCAAGCTTGTTTCAGCATTTTATTTTCTGATAAAAAATTAAAAAAAGCGATCAGCACGGGTCCAATGCACTCAAAAAGTGCTAGCTCAGCCGTAATCTTGCGGGGAAAAACTTCTAAACAGAGTTCACTTATGTTGTATGTATTCCAGTCTGCGGGATCACTTGCATCAACATGCTCAAGGTACTCACCAAAACAATGTAGAATAAAATCAACTTGTTCTTTTTGTTCTTCAGTAAGTTTCTCAAATGACGAGCTATTTAGAAACTGATCAAACCATTCCAAATATATTTTGTTTTCTTCTTCTGTGTTCTCTTCCTCTTCAATTTCAATAGAGTCATCATTGGTGGCATGATGATAGGTATTTTCAGAAGAGTTTTTATCGAAAAAATTTTTCATCTTCTTTATGAGATCAAGCATGTTCCATCTCCTTACAAACAAGCATAAATATAAAACAAGCGCAGACTATCGTCTACGCTAAATTGCCCAAAGCCGGACTCGAACCGACGACCTTCGCATTACGAATGCGAGGAGATACCATACACGGCAACAGAGGGCAATAGGTAACAACCTGAAATTCAATAACTTTTTTGAAATCATCTGTTTTAATCGTCGTACAATTTAGCGGTTTTTTGTGGTCTAGTGTGCCATATTTGTGCCACGCATTAAAACATACTGATAATTAAAAGTGAATGTGAATTAATTTTCTTGTCACCTGTTACGGAAAGAATCATTTTTTTAAAGGAATTAATTCCATCCTTACATAAGGATGTCGTTTATCAGTACGATGACTAAAAATTGTTTTTTTGGAAACAAATAAGGAAACAATTAGGAAACAATTCGTTGACTATCGTCATGATATTCTGTAAAATGCTGCTTATGGAAATAATCGAATATATCCCAAAATTTGAACGTACCGCAATGCTTATTCGTCATTTGACGCATGCGACGTCCTTAATGTCTTGGATTAATCAACAAGCCATAGATGTATCGTGGATTGCAAAATGCCAAAGAGATTCGTTGATTCGGCAGGCACACTTTTCAACTGCTATTGAAGGTAATCCGTTAACTCTGCAAGAAGTAGCGGCTCTAGCTGCTGGTAAGGAAATAATTGCTTCCGATCAAGCTCGTCTAGAGGTATTAAACTACTTTGCTGCTCTACGATTAATATGGGGCAAATTATCTGCACGCATTACAGAACGGCAGCTTTTACAACTACATAAAGTCTTGACGAAAGGTGTGTTACAACCTGGCGAGATAGGTACATATAAAACGCTTCCTAATGCAATTTTCAGCAATGGTAAGATAATTTATAAGCCCCCTCCGCCTGAGGTTGCACCTATGCTTACACAAGCTTTGCTTAATTGGATTAACTCAGACTCTCAAAAAGAACACGCTATTGTAGCTGCTGCTATCGCCCATCATAGACTCGTGTCGATTCACCCATTTGCCGACGGCAACGGAAGAGCATCCAGACTCCTTGGGTCTTGGATTTTGTTCAATCGTAGCTTCGACAGTCAGCATATTTTTGCTCTGGATGAATTCTTTGAAATTGACCGAAGCCGTTATTATCGCGAAATTCAAGATGCTAGAGACAATGGAAACGATCTTTCTTGTTGGATCACATATGTTGCCGAGGGAGTTGTCGAAACATTGCAAAAGACTAAAGTTCGCATTCAAGCACTTGGAGCTAGCGCAACTGCTACTAAAGTTTCGCTTAATACTAAACAGGAACGCATTCTTCATATTTTAGCCCAACAACCATGCGCAAGTGGAAGTGATCTTGCTAAAACATTAGGAATTGGTAGAAGTTTTCTCAGCAAATTATTAAAGGTGCTAATAGATTCTGGATTAATAATTCGTGATGGCTCTACGAAATCAGCATCATATCGTTTACCTAATGTAGAAGAAGCGCAATCATTGCCTTTGGAGGAGGAGTTTGAATATTAGAAACCCAGCTCCTAGATCCAAGTTTTCATCAGCAGCCATTAGGGGGGGGGACGTTAGTGTTGCAGTCGTAAAAGCAACTGTTGTAAGACATGCAACCATAGTGTTGCTGAAACGAGACTGAAATATATTAGCCATAATGTCCTTTGTTTTGTTTTTTTTGTGTACTTGATTTCATGGTAATCAAGCTCATTAAAGATTGTTTTCCAAGCAAGGAAAGAAAATAAAAATGTAACAATAAAGATAACTAGATAAACTAAGGCTCTATCCCATTCAGTGAATACGATATTCATTAAAACTCCTCATTGTTAGCATGTTTTTTTGTTAGCCATTGCGCTCTAGATGCATTACGAATGCGCCCTATCCAGCCAATATCACAACATCGTACAGTAACTGACACTAGAGCAAGATAACACATTTTTTCTTTAGAGTCTATCGCAAGTTCAGTTGTACGAGAAAATCGTACAACTACATAAAAAACTGCCTTTGTCCGCTTTTTTCCTTGGGAGAATAATTTTAAACCAGACCTATTTGAACCTTACCGTTACATCGCATTACATAAAATAGTCCAAAACAAAGAGGTCTTTCCCTGGAAAAGTGGCCCAATCAAGACTACTTAATATTAGACTTCTTGCATAACCTCATTTACTTGATAAAACCGTGCTTTTTGGCATCTTCATCACCAAATTTTTCGACCATGTATTTAACATGATCTCAAAATTTGGTGATGAATCTGCGCAAAAATCATCGATTTTCTCAAGCAAAGCAGGTTATGCAAGAAGTCTATTCTAAAAAGGATGTCTTATTTAAAATTTGGAATGGCTCTAACCATGAATTCATCGAAAAGAGGAACTGTAAACGTCAGCTCACCGTGGGCGGGGCTATAGATCATCCCTTTTTTGATTAATTTTGATCTAACAGGGGCAAGACTTGTTATTTTGAAATTTAAGATATCAGCAATATCTCCACTTCTATGAGAGCCCGGGCCGAGCTCAGCCATCGCTCTTAAAAAATTCTTTTCACTAGGAATTAGACGATCAAACCTAACGCGGAAAAAATTCTTATCAAGGCGTTGAATGACCATGTTTGTGGCTTCTTGAATGACTTTTAAGGTAATTTGACTTGCATTAGCATGATTCCATGATTGATAACCCCACTCTTGAAGAAAGTAAGGATACCCTTTTGTCATTCTATAGATTTCAGCTAGCGCACCAGGTTCAAAAACAACCCCTTCAACTTGAGCAGGGTCATTTAAAGCTATGGCGGCATCAATTTCTGATAATGCTCCAATATCGGGGAAGTTGAAAAGCCTTTCAGCATATGATTTGGAGTCTCCTGCTAATCCCGGTAAGATAGGTAGGCCAGCCCCTAATAAAACCAAAGGAAGTTGACGTTGCTGAATCTTGTGCATCGCCATGATTAGGGCGCCTAGTTCTTTCTGGGTAAAGTACTGAATCTCATCGATAAAAATGGCAATAGCGCTTTTACGATCTTCGGCAGCCTCCGCAAGGGCTACAAAAAGATTTGGAAGGTCGATTTCCAAATCTCCACTATCGGCCGCTCCTCTTTCGGGTTCAATGTCCAAACCTATCGTGACATCATTAATCGTTACGTTAAGAGCTGAAATGAAGCTGCGTAAAACCGATAAGCCGCGTTTAACTTTATTGCCAAGGCCAGCAATCCGATCCAATTCAAAAAGCAGCTTCCAAAGATGAGGGGCAATTACTGCTCCCAATGTTTTACCTTCGTGAGCTTCGATTAAAATTGTTCGATAGCCATCTTCCCTTGCCTTACGTTCAATTTCATTTAGTAGGACTGTTTTTCCTACACCGCGCAGTCCTGTAAGTAGCATACTTTTTTCGGGTCGCTTTCGCTTTATTCGCCCTAAAAGAATAGCTGCTTCTTCGAGAATTGGGTCTCTGCCGACCAATTCGGGTGGTGGCGCGCCAGCGCCGGGAGAAAATGGGTTTTTGATTGGATCCATGCATTTATTCCTGTTTATACTCGTTTATACCTGAAATTAAGAATAAATGGATATAAATTTTCAAAAGCCTTTCAGGTGAGTAATGTTTTCCTTGTAAAAATATGCTTTTTTAGGTCTAAATGAAGCAAAGTTTAAGGCGACGAATGACAAAAAAACCAGAATACTTTGAAAGTTCCGGAAACGTCTTTGCCGATTTAGGCGTTGAAAATCCAGAAGAAGCTTTGGCTAAGTCTGAGCTTGCTCGTCAAAGACGTAAATAGTTGATTAACAAAATGCCCAAAGCCGGAGTCGAACCTGCGACCTTCGCATTACGAATGCCATTCACCTCTAAACTGACAGCAAAGGTCAATATTTAACAATATGATCCTTTGCAAGTTAGGATTGTAGCTTTGTGGTGGCTTTTTGTCCATTACAGATTCTTTTTGAAGCTTGCTGTGACAAAAGTGTGAAAATTAATCATTAAAGATAAGCTCTACATCCTGATATGAGATTAATTTTGCAATTTTATGAAGATGTTTGATTATTGTTTCGATAACCAATCATCTAATTCCTGGGAACTGACTCCAAGTACTGCAATTCTAATATAATCGAGATGTTTTATATCCTCTAGAACATCTTCTAAAAAAGCTTTTTGATCTGGTATAGGTACAATTTCTTCGGACTTTTTTTTGATGTAATCTTGAATATTAAATCCAATGATAGGCTGCAAAATAATTTCCCGTACACAATTGCGACGCAACTTGCGATATCGCACTCGTACTTCATCAAACCCTAACGCCTTTACTGTGGAATCATAGGCAGCACATGTTCGCATATAGGAATATGCGTATAAATCAACAATAGGCCTAACATCCTGCAATTCGTAGATAGCAATAATTGCAGACATGTAGTCTTTTATCTCTACATCATTAAATGCAAGAGGAACGAGATTTCCAGTAATAAGAGGAATATTTGCTGAAAGACGTGCTGTTCGCTTATTTACGTCAGCAAATGCCTGAAGATAACTAATATGAACGAGCAAGAATAGACTTTGCTCAAAGGGATCTTTGATTACTGTTGCCTTTTTCGTTATTTCATCCAATTGAAGTTGCAGCCTTCTTGAATCCTCAAAAGGAATATATGTTGAACCGCCAATCCGCACGCTATAATCACGAACCTTTCCTGCATACTGTGGTTCAATAAGCCCGTCAGAAAGTAAATAGTGAAGAGTACAGATAACATTTCGATTCGCTTCAAGTCTTTGTGCGTTGTCCACTAGATACCGAATGGCCTCTTTGTGATTAAGAATCATTACTTTTTCCTCATTGAGCTTTCCTTTGGCGCTATCTCCGTGAAGAAGAAGTTTCTCTGTGTCCAGTAATGAATAGGTATTTCCTTCAAGTCTTGATGAGTTATAAGACAGATCTATAAGGAGTCGATTGAATATTTGATGTGCATAGGTTCCCGCAGGATCTTGTTTATTGGCTCTCTGGCCGGCTTCTTGAAGCTGTTTTCTTAAAGTCTCTGATAGGTAAAAATTTTGATTTGCTTTATATGAACCAAGCCAATCAATGTTATATGTTATTGGTTGTCTCTCAAAAAGAGGTTTTGAGATCTTTCCAATTGCAATTAAACTTTCTGTTCCAAAACAACTGCTTACTTGCCAAGGAGTAGATAACTTTTCTTCAGAATTACTGCTAACAGATGTTTTGGCAGCAATATAATACTTCGCTCCCCTTGTATTTCCAGATTTTTTTATTGAATTCTCTTCAATAAGCTCATTCAGCCAACGCCGTATTGTCCGTTCGGTACAATCGTGACCTAACTTATCTAGTAATTCAGCAAGGGTGATTGGTTCTGCTTCTTGTCCAAGCTGACATAGAATAATGCGCTTACGGTCTCTACGTTTCATAATTTACCTCTTCAAAAGGTTATATCACATAATTCGGACGCTTTCTAGATTTTTTGTCCGAATTATGTTCGAGTTATGTACGAATTATGTCCGAATATATAGAAATTCGGACACTTTCTAGATTTTTTGTCCGAATTATGTCCGAATGTATAGATATTCGGACACTTTTTTAGATTTTTTGTCCGAATTATGTCCTGATTATGGAATCTAAAAAAGAAAACCCCTTAAACCATTCAGTTTAGAGGGGTTATGGGATTGCCCAAAGCCGGAGTCGAACCGACGACCTTCGCATTACGAATGCGCTGCTCTACCAACTGAGCTATTTAGGCAAAAAATTCATGCTAGGTTTCTTAAGTCACAAGTGCGATTCCCGTGAATTCCATATGATCCAGATATGCCATGTTAAGAGGAATTATAAAGATCTGTCCATTTTCAAACAACCTGTCCTTTCATCTGAGCGTAATTAAAAATGCGGGGTTGAGAAATTTCTATTACCACAGAGCCAAGCAAATTTCCTCTCTGTGCTCTCTGTGGGCTCTGTGGTAATAAAAATTATTCAATCCCTCAATCCAAATAAATCTTCAGGTATCATCCTCCGCTGGATTGATACTGCCGGACTCCAATTTTCCAAAGCTGGCAAGATAAATAAAGAAATACTACTCCAGCAAAGGGAAATATCATGCTCAACCACAAGGGAAAGTCTTCATGTTGCAACAGGATCGCTATGGGATAATAAGCCACACAGGCCAAAGGCACAATAAGGGTAAAAAAGTATCTAAAACCGGGCTGGTAAATACTCATGGGATATTGCCCTGTCTCCACTCCTCCATAAGTGACTATGTTCATGAGCTCTAATGTCTCAATGGTCCAAAATGATATCGTTGCCTGAATAACAAATAATCCATAAAAAAAACAGGCGGTCCCTATAATGGAAAATAATATTGTCAAGGCATGTTGCGAAAAACAGGAATAGTCCAGCTGGCTGCAGCTCCACATCAGTATCACAAACCCCTGCAGAAACCGGCCAATGCGCATCATCTGTATCTCGCGAGTGGCTACCTGAAATAATGTACCTAAAGGCCTCAGCAATAGTCTGTCAAATTCTCCATTTTTCACAATCTGGCTGAAGGTATCAAATCCTCGCGCCATGGCCTCCGCTAGGGCAAATCCCATATGCATAATGCCATACATCAGCGCCAGCTCTTCAAATGTCCATCCTTGCATCATCTTAAACCGGTCAAAAAGGACCCATATCCCCAAAATTTCCACAAAGGTCGAAATAAAATGGGCCAGGGACAACATGAAAAAAGAGGCTCGATACTGCATCTGGGACTTGAAAGATATCCCCACCAATTTTAAATAAAGTCTCACTTTTTCCATTCTGTCATCCTCCTTGTATGATGACTCGTTTCAATGCTGTTCTCATCACCCATTGTCCTATAACCATGAAAATGAGTATCCAAAAGCATTGGAAGCCTGCATAATAGAGAAATTCATCTGAGGGAATAACTCCGATATAGATTCGAATGGGAATATCAATAAGCCCTCTAAATGGCTGCAGGCTCATAAAGGGTTGCATCCACCCGGGAAATAAGGGCAAAGGCACCACCAGACCCGAAAGAAGAATGGTCAGGTGGGGCAAAAGTTTTTGCACTCCTTCTCCAGACAATGTCCAGAACAGGCTGGTAAAAATCAGGGTGCTCATGGCTGCAGAGAGGAGAAGGGAAAAGAGAAGCGAAAGGCAAAAAAAGGCTCCGGCACTCCATGAAATGGGCAGGGGGAATCCAAAAAACAGGCCGGCAACCAAAATAATAGGAAGGCTTCTCATAGCTGTAGGCACTATTCTCAGGGCTATGGACCGAAAAAACCAGAGCCAATAAAGGTGGATGGGCCGTACCAGCTCATAGGCCACATGGCCTGTCTTGATCTGTGATTCGAGTTCTTTATCGATGTTCCAGGGAAGCAATCCCAAAAGGGCCTGTCCCAGCCATACAAAGACCATGGCTTGCGAAAGGGAAATGGGTTCAGGCTGTGTCGACTGGGCATAGAAGGCCTGCAAGATCATGACTTTTACTATCCCCCAAAATACCTGGGTGCTCATTCCCGCTAAAGCAGCCAGCCGATATTGAAACAGGGCTGCCGTTCGGGCTTTAAAGATCGCACAGTAGGCTCTCATAGGTTCACATCCCTATATAGTTTGGCAATGATCTCCTCGATTGGAGGATTCTCGATATAGAGGTCTCGAATGGCGTGTTTCAAGGTGATGCGACGAATAAGTTCCGGAGTGGATGTGGTGTGCGGATTAAAGCTGAGCCAGACTCGATGCCCTTCCTGTTTAAGGAGAGTCGCCTGTTCATCCTGTATGGTTTCATTCTCATGGAGCAGGTCGATGATCAAACGACGCTCGGGCAGCATTTTCTGACGCAGATGATGGAGGGATCCATCCAGGAAAATTCGCCCTTCATTCAGGATAAGGACCCGATTGCAGAGGGATTCAATATCATCCATATCATGCGTCGTAAGCAGAATGGTCACTTTATGTTCTTTATTCAGATGTCGGATAAAATCGCGCACAGCCAGTTTGCTGACGGCATCGAGCCCAATGGTGGGTTCATCTAGAAACAGCAGCCTTGGAGAATGCAACAAGGAAGCAGCGAGGTCGCAGCGCATGCGCTGGCCTAGGCTTAGCTGACGGACAGGGATATGCAACAGCTTGGAAAGCTGCAGGATATCGGTCAGGTTATCCAGGACCTTTTTATATTCTACCTGTGGTACGCGATATATGTCTTTGAGAAGTTCAAAAGACTCCATCACCGGCAAGTCCCACCATAGCTGGGTCCTTTGGCCAAAGACCACTCCAATATGGCGTACCGTTTCGATGCGGTGCTCCCAAGGGGTTTTTCCCATGACCTTGACGGTGCCTCCATTGGGCACCAGGATCCCGGACAGGATTTTAATGGTCGTGCTTTTACCTGCTCCGTTAGGGCCAATATAACCCACAAACTCTCCTTCCTGTATGTCAAAGGAGATATGGTCCAAAGCCTTTTTCACGATATATTCCTGTGAAAACAAAGACGCCAAATGGCCCAAAAGCCCTTTTTTGGAGGGTTTGGAAGTATAAAACTCTTTAAGAAGAGCCTGGACAGATATAATACTCATTTTAAGAAGAAAATTAATTTATTTTTAAAGAAATGCCTTAGGCTGGCCTTAGGCAATAAAAGAATTTTATCAGGCTGCAATTAATATGTAAAGGTTAATTTTCAGAAAATTTTCGATTGAATTTTTTTCGAGGACAGTGATATTCTGGCGGCGAATCTTGAATTAAAAAACAGGGGGAACTAAACATGGCCGCTAGAATACCTACCGCTCAGGCATTTGTGACTCAGGAAACTGTATCCAATGCCCACTTGCTATTGAGATTAACTACCATTGAGTCTGTTGATGCCAATGTAATCAAAGATGCCATTCAGGAATTAGGTACTATTTTTGAAAGATATAATGAATGGAGGGATCGTTTATCCTTGAATTTACATGTGGAAGGGGGAAAAATATTTGAAGATATCACGGTTATTTGCACGGCTGGACAGACCATTCCCATTCACGTCATTCAAGACTTTGCAAACAGGCATTTTTCCAAATTGAATATTCTGCTTGTCAATGATTTGGATAGGGCCCCTTTGAAAGATCCTATGCTGGATGGAGAGTGGGTGTGGGAAAAGGAGGTTTTGGATACTGCCAAAGCTCTGTCCCCCATTTCCCCGTTCACAGGACAGCCATTTGCCGAAATACCCCACCAGTTTGCAAAGAGCCTTATCGAATTTATAAAATCTTTTACCTTTGTACCTTTGCCTCCTCCTCCCGCCCTGCAGATAGTTCCAGCAGCTCCAAATGGCGCCTTGGCACTCCATCAAAATGGATCCTTTGCAGCGCATTTGGATGTTTCTTTGATGCAGATGCCTCAGGACCTGCCTCCACAATTAATAATGATGATGAGAAACTATCAAACGGCTTTTTTTCAACAGCAGGCTTTGCTGAGAATAAATGAACGGACCAGTCTGGAGCTAGCTGAGAGGGGCAGGCAGGTGGAGCAAAGAGCAGAGCAATTGATCCCCATGATAAGAGAAAGGATCCGTGAAGGAGTGGAACAGGCTCAAAGGCATGCAGCGGCTTTCGAACAATCCATCAATAATAAAGTGGAAAGTTATAATCAGATTCGCCAGCAGGAAAACCAGGTAGTGCAATCCCGCCTTGATGTGACTGAGCAACGGGTGCAAATATTGGACAACAAATGCGATCGACTCGAGCAAAAAGTGGTTGTTCAGGAGAAATGTATAGCACAGAAAGAGGCCGAAGTCGCCAGCTTGCGCGGTCAACTCGCAAGCGCCCTCAATCGCGTAAATGATAGCGGCGGAGACGGCGGCTGCACCCTCTTGTAAAATGTTAAAATAAAACCATCCAAATATAAGGAGATAAATATGGACCCCATAGAAACTTTCTTTCCTGGGTTAGCAAACATGAGCCTTGTAGCAGCGCAGGCTCAAAATCAAGCCTTCCAGGCTAATAATGAAGCCAATACACAAATGATTCAATCTGTAGAAAAGGTTGAGACGCTTATTCTAAGTCTTTTTTATAAAATTTCCCAATTGGAATCGGAAGTGCCAGGGCGTTTTCATTAAAAAGAATTGACAGTCTACCCCAAAAATATCTTGCCTAAAATACCCTTCAAGTACCCAGCTCCAAAAGTAGCTGCTCGCCTTACCGATGCCATCCCTCTGTCTGGGTCGGCAATCACTGCCATGTTCATTATTAACCGACGAAAAATGCCTAGGTTTTCTGCACTATGTCCTACATCTGTTTGAGCTTGATCTTCTGAAAAAATGACATCCGCAATCCAATGACATCTATTTTCAACTCCCCAATGTTGTCTGATCCATGTGATGAACTTTGACGCTTTATTATTTCGACTTGTTATGTAAAGCCTTGTTGCCGATTCTGATTGTCTGCCATCTACAAAATCACGAGTAGAGCGTATCTCAATCAGACACGTCAACTTTTTCCAATCGTCTTTTTGTGGCAACCATTCAATATCGTTCACCACTCTTACTTCTCGAGTTTCGATCCGCCCATGGTCTTTTTCTACCGTGCGGGCAAATGAATGTTCCACGCCTTCCCACTTAATTGCGTGTGCCTGTAAAAAAAAGTTTTCCATTTCAGCCTCCAGGTTTGGCTGATTGCCCTTTACGGCCAGTAAATAATCGGCGTCATTATCAATGATTTGGGCAGCTACGGTTGGTGTTGTAAAATGAGCATCTCCTGAAATAATAGCGCCTGACACGTCCACTTGCTTGAAAATATCTGGAAGGCAGCTTTTTTCTACGGTCTTATCAGGGACTCTCTCTGCAGTAAGAACCAATCGATCCTCCGCTGCAAACAATTCTACAACATGCGTGATATGTCCGAGGAAATTGGCTGATTTCAGCCGCTTTCCGTCAAGAGCTAGAAGTTGATCTTGCAACTGATTCGGTAAATTGACAAACCACTTTTTAAAGTACTGTTTTAGAGCATCTGGTCGTGTACGTACTATAAACCACCATAAAGTACTGTATGAAGGGGATGGATAAGGCTTTCCAAGTAATTCCTTAAACCATGTTTTCTGTAGCAATGCGTACTCAACAATCTCCTCTATAGTATTGCAACCACAGAAAAATCCACACAAGACCACGAGGCAAATATACCAAATTGGGTAGGTGATACGCCCTTGATTATATCTGTGGTCAGGAAAATCAGAAAATTCTCCTTTTATAGCTTCCACAAATGTTTGGGCGTCAAATTGTTCAGATGCTTCCAAAATACTAGGGTCGATTTTTTTACGACGAGACATAAGGTACCTCCATTAATTGAAGATATATGCTCGTATTTTACCCTAAATACTATCAAATCTTTTTAGTGAAAACGCCCTGTCGGAAGTGCAAACATTGAAGACTCAAATAAGAACTTCTGATCAAGTTCATAATCAACAAATAAAAGCTGTGATTGATCAAATCAATGCTGTGCAAAAACAATCTAAAGATACTGCGCAAAAAGAAGTCCGTCATCTAGCCAAAACTGTAGCATTGGAACAAAAAGTGGAACAAAAAGTGGGCGAATTGAAGAAACTCCATGAAGGGCATTATCATAATCTGTTGCCAGAATACCCATACTGTTTACCCCCACCCAGAACCTTTGGTCCTAAAAATAATTAGGAAAGATAATGGCAAAGGACCCTCATATAAAAAGTACTGAAGCCCCTTTACATGAAGGAAAACTAGATGGATCTAGCGGTGATTGTAACATAATGTAACACTCCATTCGGAGTGCCATTATTTTTTCACTCTATTCCCGTAGTAATTACCCCTTCGGGGTAACAACTACGGGCTACCTATATCAAACCACTTTGTGGTTTTTGTTTATGCCAATATGAATTAAATAAAAAATGAAGGAATAAAATATGGATCCCATGCAAGCATTAGTTCCTGCGATAGCAAATATGAGCCTTGTCGCAGCGCAGGCACAAAATCAAGCCTTCCAGGCTAATAATGAAGCCAATACACAAGTGCTTCAATCTGTAGAAAAGGTTCAGACGCTCATTCAAACTCTTCTAGATAAAATATCCCAGTTGGAATCGGAAGTGCAAACGTTGAGAACTCAGATTAAAAGTGAAAATCAACTGCATCAGCATGAAATCAAAGCCCTGAAAGATCAAATCAATGCTGTGCAATTACAATCCGCAGACACAGCTCAAAAGGAAGTAGCTCATTTGGTGAAGACCGTGGCTTTGGAACAAAAATCTACAACTTTAGAACAAAATCTGAACGCTCATAAGAATGCATATGATAAGCATTATCATGTAATTGATAGAATGGTCGTTCGTAGTGATCCTTCAGACGGAAATAAAGTGATTATTAATAGAGTGATGAAAGCCACAGAAGGCCCATCACAATAAAGAAAATTGAATTGAGTAGGGTCTTTGCAATTTGCAGCTCAGGCTGAAAGCCTGGCCTGTAACAGCCTATGGCAACGCCATAGGCATATGCAAGATACAGCTACAGGCTGAAAGCCTGTCTTGTATTTTCCTGGGGCACCGCCCCAGGTATTTACATGCCATTCCTATGGCGTTGCCATAGGCTATTACAGGCCAGGCTTTCAGCCTGATGATCGGTGTTCCAATTGTCCTATGGCGTTGCCATAGGCTATTATAGGCCAGGCTTTCAGCCTGATGATCGGTGTTCCAATTGTCCTATGGCGTTGCCATAGGCTATTATAGGCCAGGCTTTCAGCCTGATGATCGGTTTTCCAATTGTCCTATGGCGTTGCCATAGGCTATTACAGGCCAGGCTTTCAGCCTGATGATCGGTGTTCCAATTGTCCTATGGCGTTGCCATAGGCTATTATAGGCCAGGCTTTCAGCCTGATGATCGGTTTTCCAATTGTCCTATGGCGTTGCCATAGGCTATTATAGGCCAGGCTTTCAGCCTGATGATCGGTGTTCCAATTGTCCTATGGCGTTGCCATAGGCTATTACAGGCCAGGCTTTCAGCCTGATGATCGGTGTTCCAATTGTCCTATGGCGTTGCCATAGGCTATTATAGGCCAGGCTTTCAGCCTGATGATCGGTTTTCCAATTGTCCTATGGCGTTGCCATAGGCTATTATAGGCCAGGCTTTCAGCCTGATGATCGGTGTTCCAATTGTCCTATGGCGTTGCCATAGGCTATTATAGGCCAGGCTTTCAGCCTGATGATCGGTTTTCCAATTGTCCTATGGCGTTGCCATAGGCTATTATAGGCCAGGCTTTCAGCCTGATGATCGGTGTTCCAATTGTCCTATGGCGTTGCCATAGGCTATTATAGGCCAGGCTTTCAGCCTGATGATCGGTGTTCCAATTGTCCTATGGCGTTGCCATAGGCTATTACAGGCCAGGCTTTCAGCCTGATGATCGGTGTTCCAATTGTCCTATGGCGTTGCCATAGGCTATTACAGGCCAGGCTTTCAGCCTGATGATCGGTGTTCCAATTGTCCTATGGCGTTGCCATAGGCTATTATAGGCCAGGCTTTCAGCCTGATGATCGGTGTTCCAATTGTCCTATGGCGTTGCCATAGGCTATTATAGGCCAGGCTTTCAGCCTGATGATCGGTTTTCCAATTGTCCTATGGCGTTGCCATAGGCTATTATAGGCCAGGCTTTCAGCCTGATGATCGGTGTTCCAATTGTCCTATGGCGTTGCCATAGGCTATTATAGGCCAGGCTTTCAGCCTGATGATCGGTGTTCCAATTGTCCTATGGCGTTGCCATAGGCTATTACAGGCCAGGCTTTCAGCCTGATGATCGGTGTTCCAATTGTCCTATGGCGTTGCCATAGGCTATTATAGGCCAGGCTTTCAGCCTGATGATCGGTGTTCCAATTGTCCTATGGCGTTGCCATAGGCTATTATAGGCCAGGCTTTCAGCCTGATGATCGGTGTTCCAATTGTCCTATGGCGTTGCCATAGGCTATTATAGGCCAGGCTTTCAGCCTGATGATCGGTGTTCCAATTGTCCTATGGCGTTGCCATAGGCTATTATAGGCCAGGCTTTCAGCCTGATGATCGGTGTTCTAATTGTCCTATGGCAAGCCATAGGCTATTATAGGCCAGGCTTTCAGCCTGATGATCGGTGTTCTAATTGTCCTATGGCAAGCCATAGGCATATGCAAGATACAGTTACAGGCTTTGCCTGAATAACAAAAATAAAATGAAGGATAAATAATATGGCCCAACCCCCAGCAAATAACCTGCCCCTGGCATTATTTCCAATGGTGGCTAATATGAACATTGTTAACGCGCAAGCTCAAAATCAAGCCTTGGAGGCCAACAATCAGGCAAATGCGCAACTGCTTCAGGCTTTAGAAAAAATACAGGCGGCCTTTCAGGCCTTGGCAGAAGAAAATGCTCGATTGAATGCAGAAGTTCAAACCTTGAAAGCTCAGATAAAAACGGAGTGTGAACTTCATAATCAAGAAATAATAGCTTTGAAAAATCAAGTCAATGCAGTGCGGCTACAATCTGCTGATACTGCACAAAAAGGTGTAGATACTTTTGCCAAAACGGTGTCATTGGAACAAAAGTCCGCCACCTTAGAACAGAATTTGAACGGGTTGAAGAATAGGTATGAGGGACATACTCATACACATTTATTTCCACATAAGCAAATTTTGTCTACCTCAGGCCCATCAAAATGAAGAAAATTGAATTGAGTAGGGTTTTTGCAATTTGCAGCTCAGGCCGAAGGCCTACATAAATAAAATAATGGAGAAAAAAATATGGCCCAACCCACAATAACAAATAACCTGTCATTAGTTCCCATGATGGCAAACATGAGCCTTGTAAATGCACAAGCTCAAAATCAAGCCTTGCAGGCCAACAACGCAGCCAATGCACAATTGCTTCAGGCTTTAGAAAAAATACAGGCGGTATTTCAGGTCTCAGTAGAAGAAATTGCTCGATTGAATGCCAGAATAGTTACATTGGAGGCTCAGATAAAAACTTCGGATCAACTTCATGAACAGCAAATGAAAGCCTTGATCGATCAAGTCAATGCTGTGCAAAAACAGGCTGCAGATACCGCACAAAAAGAAGTGGATCATCTGGCCAAAACAGTAGCATTGGAACAAAAATCCACCTCAGTGGAACAAAATGTGAACGCTTTGAAGGATAGGTATGAGAAACATGCTCATAATTATTACGCCCCGTACGGGATTGGTGCGCAACAAATATACATCGGAACGTCAGGACCCAATTGTTAAAGGAGAAATAAAATTATGTCTATGCAAGTCAGGCCTATAGGAGGGACGGGATCTGCTACGCAGACCGTTGCGCCTCATTCCCCAATTGTTCTACGCCTTGCCGGTAGAGCTCCAGATGCTATTGAGAACCGTTTGAAAAAGCTCCATGCCGATATTCACAATTCCAATCTGCTGCCTCCGGAATTGCTTCCGGAACAAACTGCGTTTTGTGCCTCTACTCCGAAGCAGTTGGGCTTTTTCCTGTTAAACATCATCGAACCGGCCATCGTCTGTTACGAAAATGATGCCGATGCTATAAATACCTTACTGAACTTTCACGATGCCTTGAAGCAATTAATACAGGATCATCTGCCTCCAGAAATAACGATTGACGTGTTTCTTAAAAAATGCGAAAAGCTCACCGATAAAGCTATCAAAAAGGAATTAAAAAAAGCTCATCTAGAGGAACGGACACAAAAGATGTTTGAAAAAGCTAACGAGCTCAATCAGCTGAATATGTCGCATAATCAAGCCGTGAACGCACGTATACTTCAGATCAATAAGCATAGGCAATTGGCTGAAGACCAATTAAAATTGCGTTTGAATCCACTTGAAGAAAGGATGCAAGCCATTTACAAAAAGGCCAAAGAATCATCGCCTGAAATCCAAGCGTTCTGCAAGAAAATGGAAGATCAGGAAGCTGCTATTCAACAGTTATTGCAGCAGAGTGAAACCGTAGTCCATGGAGTGCCCACATGAATAACATCGGAAGAATATCCCCTGCCATTTCGGATTCCGAAGACAGTTCGGATGAGGAAATGACTGCCGAAACCCAGGCCTTGGCCGAACAAGCCCAGGAGATTCAACAGGTCCTGCGAGACCGCCTACAGCTGGTTCAGGAGATGAATCAACCTAACCTGGAAGCTCTTGAACAGATGAATTATCTAAGAGCCGTGGAAGCGCGGGTCGAAAACCTCGAAGAGCGCAACCGCGAAGTCAAAGAGATTCAACAGAACCTGTCGAATACCCTTGAAAAGGGGGAAAAGGCAATTAATTCCCGTCAAAAAGAGTTGAATGTTTTGCAGGCCCAGGTGCATAATCTGAGGCAGCAATTGCAGAAGGCCCCTCAAAATCCATTACTCAATTTTGCTACTACATTGGGAGGCAGAGTAGGGGAATACATTTCAAACCCAAAAAGTTGTGAGAAATATTATGCAACCCAATCAAAACCGCATCATACCTAACCCAGGGGCAGGGCCTCTGGCTGCCTTTCTTCAGGATCCGGTGATCAATCTGCGGCGAAGGATGACGGCGATCCTTGCAGAAGTGTATGATCAGATAAACCAGAACAGGAATCAGAACGAATTCGCTGGACAGCTGGCGGACTGGTTTTTTGCTTTTAGGAATGCCATTCTGAATAATGAAGATATTGCAGGAATTGTCGATCAACATCTTTCCCATCTGCGAACTCTTCTGGACAATCCAGGTTTTCGCAGGAATCCCATGGTGCTGTTCCTGTTAAGCACATTTATTCCTCGCATGCACACGATATTCGGCCCTCAAGTCCTTCCCAATCTTCCTGTTCCCCCTCCTGCACCCCTGCCAGCACCGGCACCCAATGCCCGTGACCGGAATGAAGACTTACGGCAAATCAGGGAGCGTGTTTTGGGAAATCAGGCCCGGAGAGTGCAGGAGGAGGTACAAATTGGGCAGCAATTGGATGCCCGACTGAACGCTGCACTTCAGCAAGGGCTTGATGATGTGATGCAGGATATGCAGGGAATTTTTCAGGTGAATATGGAACGGCTAGATGGTATGGCGCAACAGGACCGGGTACGGATCCGGCATGCCAACCATGCCATCGATGTATTGCAAAACGTCATCGCCGATGTGGAGGCGGTACTGCCTAATGTGGAAAATCGTGTTGTAGCTGCCAATAGGGCCTTAGACAACCTGGAAAGGGCTATCCAACAGGCCAAACAGGAAGTGGTGCAACTCAACGAAGCGATTGATAGAAAAAAAGAATCGGAAAGCAATTCCATTTTTACCACCGTCTTATGCATTGCCGCCTGCATCGCTATAAGATTGGCGATGCCTTCAACAAATGCGGTCCCCATTCCCGGAGGCTTAATGTTAGGCCCACCCCCATTTACATTTTAAATTAAAAAGGAGATTTTTATGATTACTCCAACTTTAGATTTATCTTTAGGGAACATTCCCTTGTATGAATTCAGCAGCCTTCCTTCATCAGATATTGAAATGGAAGCCGAAAATGATTCGTTGAATGAGGGCTCGTCTCTATCCAAAATGGCACATGTGAATTATTTTCATAAGATTCGTCGGGAAAAAGATGCTCTTATAGGCCTTATCAAAACAATGGCAGCTTACGGGCTCCCTGTCCCTATTATCCGGGAAGAATTGGAAAAATGCTTATTGCAAATGGAAACGTCTGAGCAAAAGTTTACTAATTCTTGTCAGCAAAGCCAGCAATTACATAATACCGTAGGGCAGCAATTCGCAGCCATTGCCGCTCAGGCCAATGCATCGAGCCAGCTTCAATTTGCCTCTTTTACGCCTCCTGCAAAAAATGCCTCTTCCTTCTCTTTCCGCAAGGCAATCCAGGAAGCCGCCAGACAGAGCACAAGAGAAGAACTGAAAGATGCCTTATTGCTGCTGAGGGCCGGAGCTGCCGTAGTGAATGGAGTTGGGCATGTCATTTCGGCAACGGCCAAGAAAGTGTGTAAAATAAATCCAACCACAGAAAAGTTCTGTCAGCGCACAGCTGAATTGGCAAATGAAGCTGGAAATCAAATCAGAGACACTGCCACCACTCTTTTACAAACCGCAGGCATTGCAAATGAAGTGGGACAAGCAGTCACATTCTTGACTTCGACAGGTGACAATAGCGCCTCAGCCCGCCTGGAAAATGAATTTTCGATTCCCCGTGAAGCTATTCAACAAGGCATTGCAGATGCCGGCACGCTGGCTTCAATGGCCATTGCAAACGGCATTACAAACGTTGTTGTAAATGGAGTCGTTCGAGGGGCTGCCTCATCGGCAGTCAGAGGCTTTATAAAAAATGAGGCCGGAGGGATTCAGCTCCCTAAAGTCATTTCGGGACGCGAAATGGTCAAAAAATTTGAACAGATCGGTTATGAACTAAGACCTAGGACTCGAGGAAGCCATATGATAATGGACAAGCCCGGATCGCTGCCCATTACTATCCCTGACCATAACGTGTTAGCCACTGGAACTGCCCATTCGCTCTGGAAAAAGTATAAAAGTGGTAGTCAACCTGGGGTTAATGCAAGCGCACCCGCACTTAAACCTACTATTACCTATGATCAACCTCTACCTAATCGCCTGGATTACAGCGGAAAATATTTCGATGAAGCTAAAAATTTTGTCGAACCCCCAAAAGAATTTATTGGGGTCTTAAGCCGAGATTTGACGGTGATCAACTATAATAATGGCGGACGTCTGGTTGATGGGAAAAAGGCAATTTCTCGTACAGTTGGAGCGCAAGAGGCGGAAGAAAAGGTAAGAAGGATTGCTTGGGCCATGGTTCCAGCTGAAGCTAATTATTTAAATACTTTAGAGGAAGTACAAAATTATCTTTCTCTTTTGAATAAATTCCAAGATTATACCCATGTTTCAGTGGCAAGAATTCCAGCAGGAGAACCTGTGCGGTTTTTGCATGGCAGAGCTGCCCAGCAAATAGATGCTGTGGCCAATGAGATCCGACTTGGCGGAGGTGTGCAATACCGTTTCTTTGATTTCGATCCCAAATGGGTGGTCGAAACCCGTGAATTGCCGCGTTAAAACCCTATACAGAAACGACAAAGAACCTTAAGGACAATAACGACATTAACGACATTAACGACAATGATAAAGATGTCCTTAAGGTCGTAATTGTCGTTAAGGTCGTTTGTCGTTTTAAAAAAATTACTTGATTTAATCGCACAAAAGGAAATACTCAGGATTAGCAACAGGGTAGGTTAATTATGAGATCCTTGGTTATCTTGAGTTTTATTATTTGTCTGGGAGTCATTGTAAACCTTCAAGGTCAGGACTCTGAGAAATCCACGACCGAGCCCATCACAGGGGAATCCGATGCCATTCTGTTTAAGAATTCAGATATTAGCCTCTTTTCAGGGGCAGTTATAGCAGCTGGGCTCAAAGATCTTTTCGTTGGAACAGGACCCTGGACGGCTTTTGTACCAACAAATAAAGCCATTGAGAAGTTTGGGATGAATAAATGGAACCAATATCTCAAGCCGGAGAATAGAGATCAACTTATGGATATCCTTACCTACCATGTGATCCCGGGAAAATACCTGTCGAAGAATATGAAATCCGAAAGAGTCAAAACAGCGGAAGGACGGTCTATAGATATTCAGGTGCACAACGGAGTCATCAAAGTCAATAACGCCACTGTTGTCAAAAAAGACCTCGTAGGCCCTAATGGCGTTATCCATGAAATTGACAGAGTGTTAATGCCCTAGCGGTAAATCCCAATCGCCCAAGAAGAAGTTTTTTTCGATTGGAAGTCTGTCTTTATCGCTTGGAGGCTCGCTTCCTTCAATTTTTTCATATCCGATGGCAATCACAACCAAAGGTTGATAGTCCGCGGGAACATGAAATTCTTTTTTGATTTTTTCACTATCAAATCCCCCTATTTCATGCGACATTAACCCCCGAGAAGAAGCCTCGAGAACAAAGCTCATGACAGCAGCTCCGGTATCAAACTTGTCCCATAAGTTGGGTTTCTGATTTTTTGTAAAAAGATTTTTAGAAGCTACAATTACTAGTAAAGGAGCTTGGGCTGCCCAAGTTTTGTTTGCCGGAACAAGAGTATCCAATGCTTTTAAATAGGCTTCGGGAGAGGATTCCCGATCGCAAAAGATAAAACGCCAGGGTTGTTCATTATAGCTGGAAGGGGACAGTCTGGCTGCATTGGCCAATAAAGCAAACAAAGCCGGATCAACCGATTTATCCACATCGAAATTATATCCGCTATGGCGGCTTTGAATGAGTTCTTCAAAGCTAGAATCTGCAGGGGGGACATCTTTAATTTCAAGAGCCATGCTGTATTGTGACACACAGATTATACAAATAATATTAATAAGAATTAAACGAATAAACATTTACCACCTATGTTAAATTAAATACAAAATCGATTATAAAAAATATAGATTATATTCGCAATAATTAATTTTGGATATAATTAATTTTGGAATTAATTTCCTTCGTCAGGGTATCTGAACTGTTACTTTTCCTCTTGTTTACCGAAAATTTTATTGTAGATTTGATGTAATTGATCTTCGATAATTTCTTTTTCTTTTACTTTTTCTAATTGTTCAAAAAAGATATTGGGATGACTTATTTCGGTTTCCTTTGTCTCATTGTAGATATCAGATGCCAGATTAAATATTTTCTCTGTTAAGGTTAATTCTTCATCCTTTTTGATATCTAAAACGATGCCTTGAATTTGCTTTTTAATATCCGGTTCATTGGCCTTTAATAACATCATGAGTGCAAACTTTTGCTGCCCTTCCAAGTCGTTATTTTCCATAAGAATTTTTAATGAGTTTGTAAAAATCATTTCTGAAGCAACCTGGGGGGAATCTTCTTTATCCGCTTGTTTTTTGAGTTCTTTAACGATTTCTTTTGAAAAGGCATAGATTTTTACACGATGCTCCAAAGTATCATTATCTTTAATTTTTGTCAGAGGCGAGGCAGGAATATTCAATTTATGAGCAATACGACCGCCAAAGCTGGAACAATTTCTAAATAGAATGTTAAAGCTATTATTTTCTTTCTGCTCTTGAGCGACCATTTGCAACAGATCGCTATATTGAGATTCGGAGATGATAAATTCGACTTCGACATGTTTTTTTGGGATATAGGAGTAGTGATCCGGACAGGTAATGCCTCCTTGTGAAAGGGCACCAAAGGTATAGAGCTCCGAATTGGGAGTTTTTACTTCAATAAGGGTATGGCGGTCCCATCTTTTGATACCACCGGCAGAATTGGTGTGCCCTTCTTTTATACCATAAAAGACAACTTTATATTGAGAGGGTGTTTCTTCGGGAGTTAAACTGCGAGTGGGTTTTATTTCCTTTTGAGGATCGTGTTCCACAAGACCCATTTCCAGATAATAATACTGTTTATTAGTGGCCTTTTCTATAATAATGAAATCAGCGCCGGCTTTTCTCAATGTGAATTTTTCAAGAATTTCTTCAAGGCTCATAATATCTCCATCTACTATGAGGCCCAATTTAGAATCTTGTGTTTGAATGGCGTGTTGGTAGTATCTCATATGGCTGTATATTTTACTGTCTCTAATGAAAGCTAAAGCTTTGGGATTTTGAAGAAGTTTTTCAGGCAAGTGATGCTCTTTTATCCATTGCGCATCGTCAACATTTTTTTTATTCTTAGCGGGAATTATTGATGGGTCGATAGAATCTTTAATTCGAGCCCAGTTTCGTTGATTTACCTGGGCTGAAATGGTATCGATATTATCTTTTGTGAGCAGGCTTTTGACGACCTCGGGTGACAACTGATTAAATCTTAATTCTCCTTTACGTTCATCCCATGATTTTTGAATTAAAAAAATGCCATAATCTTTTACATTTTCTAATTTATTAATAAAACTATTTAAACCCATAAACATCCTATTATGTTGTTAATAAAATAAAATTTATTTTACATGAATATGATTAAGATTTTATTAATATAGTTTTAAAATTGCATAAAGATATAAATATACAATTAACTAAACTGTTGATTTTCTTGATAAATCTAAGTAAAATAAGAGCATGAGAGTGTTTTATTTTATATTTTATACATTTTTTTACTGTTGTTTTCGTGTGTTTTACAAGCATAAAATATATGGCAAAGAACACATGAATAAGGGCTCTGCTGTTATAGCCGCCAATCATCTTTCCTATTTGGATCCCCCTCTGATTGGGGTGTCCTGTTCCGAAGAATTGAATTATTTTGCACGTGCGAGTTTATTTAGAAATCCCTTGTTTGGATATTGCATATCGAAATTAAATGCACATCCTGTGAAAGGAGATGCGGATGATTTGGGTACTTTTAAACTCATTTTGAAGTGTTTAAAAGAACAGAAAAAAGTGATTATTTTTCCTGAAGGAAGCCGATCAGAAGATGGAAAATTGGCCGAGTTAAAATCTGGTTTTGCCATGCTGGCATTGAAAGCCCGGTGTCCGATCCTCCCCACCTATATAATTGGAACGTATGAGATTTGGAGTATTCACAAGAAATTTCCGAAATTATTCGGGCAAACCGTCTGCATTTTTGGATCGCCCATAGAAGTCTCTTCATTTGAACATTTGCCAAAAAAGGAAGCTCAAGCGGCCATCAAGGAAGCCACTCAAGCCGCTTTGGAAAATCTGAAGCGCTGGTACGAAGCAGGGGCTATTGGGCCGCCTCCTTAACGATCACTAAGCATTATAGGAGGAGGAGCTGACTTTGCCTCCGGTGCCCGTCCAGTTGGTGTGGAAAAATTTACCTCGGGGTGCGTCTATTCGTTCATAGGTATGAGCGCCAAAATAATCGCGTTGGGCCTGAAGCAGATTCGCGGGCAAGGTAGCGGACCGATACCCGTCGTAGAACGAGAGGGCTGTGCTAAAACAGGGAATGGGAATTCCCAATTCTGCTGCACGGGCTACCGCTGTTCGCCATCCTTTTTGAGCTTTGTCAATCTCACCCATGGAAAAAGTCATCCAACAGCAGATTTTTTAGTTCGGGATTTTTATCGATATGCTTCTTTGATTTTACCCAGGAATTGGCTGCGGATGATGCATCCTCCGCGCCACATCAGGGCGATGGCCTCCAAAATTGAGTTTCCATTTGTATTCGGCAGCTGCCTGCCGCATCAGCATAAACCCTTGGGCATAGCTGATGATCTTTGAGGCATAGAGAGCCTGACGAATATGTTCGATGAAATCCTTCTGCATCTCCGCTGAATGTGGCATCGGGCCCTTGTCAATATTTTGCTGGCTTCGACCCGTTCCTCTTTAAGGGCTGAGAGGCAGCGGGCAAATACAGCCTCTCCAATCAAAGTCAGGGGCATGCCGAGGTCCAGGGCATTGATGACCGTCCATTTTCCCGTTCCTTTTTGACCCGCCACATCGAGAATTTTATCAATTAAAGGAGTACCGTCGTGATCTTTTGTCGCAAAAATATGGCTGTGATTTCGATGAGATAGCTATTTAGCTCTGTCTTCATTCCATTCTTTAAAGATGTCATGCAATTCTATCAGCAGTGAGGCCCAAGACCTGTTTTCAATAAATCATACGCCTCGCAAATCAGCTGCATGTCGCCATATTCAATCCCATTATGCACCATTTTGACATAGTGGCCGGCGCCTTCATCACCGACCCAATCGCAGCAAGGTTCGCCATTATCGGCTTTGGCGGCAATGGATTGAAAAATATCTTTAACATGCGGCCACGCTTCGGGATTTCCTCCAGGCATGATGGAAGGCCCATGGCGGGCGCCTTCTTCTCCTCCGGAAATTCCCGTGCCGATAAATAGAATGCCCTTTTGCTTTAAGTTCCTTGCAGCGCCTTTTGGTGTCGGTAAAAAGGCTGTTTCCCCCATCGATGATGATATCGCCCTTTTCCAGGTAAGGGAAGGCACTCTTCGATAAGTTCATCTACAGGATGCCCCTGCCTTGACCATTAACATGACTTTGCGAGGTTTTTTCAGGGATCGAATAAGCTCTTCGAGGGAATGGGTCCCGATGATTTTGGTTCCTTTTGCCGGCCCTTGTAGGAACTCATCGACTTTTGAGAGGCTGCGGTTGAAGACAGCCACGACAAAGCCATGGTCATTCATGTTAAGGGCCAGGTTTTGCCCCATGACCGCCAGTCCGATCAAACCTATATCCGCTTGCGCCATAGTGAATCCTTTATATTGAGGATGTGTAAAACAATCTTAACCTGACTATGTATCAGCGATCAAGAACAAAAAAAAGAACAGGATGGCAGGATTGCCTTCGGCTTTCATTAAATCGCACACCCTAGCCTTCGGCGATAGGATCTGCGGGGTTGAGAATTTTATTACCACAGAGCACACAGAGAGCACAGAGAGGAAATTCGCTTGCCTCAGCGACATAGAATTTCGTTTGTGCGCTTCGCGCACAAACGAAAGCCGTCATTCAAGCCCGTTCCGGGCTTGAATGATCTCTGTGTTCTCTGTGTGCTCTGTGGTAATAAAAATTGCTCAACCTTGAGGTCATGTCATGGGACTAAAACGGTATCGATGGTATAAATAATTCCATTCGATCCTTCTTTGTCCTCGCCAACCACTTTGGCGTTATTGACTGTGGCTTTGTTCCCTTCGACTTTGATTTCCAGAATTTTTCCCTGAAGGGATTTAAGCTTCATATTTTTTAACATGTCCGGATTGATTTTACCCGGTATGATATGATATGTCAGCAATGCTTTGAGCTTGGTTTTGTTTTCAGGATTTAAAAGATCATCAATGGTATTTGGGGATAATTTGGCAAAGGCCTGATCATTGGGAGCGAAGAGAGTGAAGGGGCCGGGAGCTGATAAAGTGTTCATTAGACCGGATGAAGCCAAGGCTTTGTTTAGTGTGGAAAAACTGGGATCTTTGGCAAGGATTTCAGAAAGAGTCAGATCGGATGGATCTTCGTTGGATTGCTTGGAAGGCATCATGTGATCGGGAATGGGAGCATTATTAGCGGCATTATCCGACATTTGGGAAGGCTGTTGCTGCCTGCTCCAGGAATCCGCGAAGGATTGCGTTGCCGATACTATGAGACAAAGAGCCATAAAAGCGAACAGGCTAAGACGTGCACTATAGGACTGACACATAAAAAACTCCTCTTTTAATTAATCTATCCGAATTTCACATATAGTAGTATTTTATTTTTTAATCAATCTCCAAAAAGATTGCGGAATTTTTCTTTGGGATCTTCGGTTTTTTTTTGAGGAGAGGGGTCATCTCCAAAAAGTTTTTTGGAGACAGCATTAGGATCTAATGTGGAGGAGGGAAGTTTTTTTTCAGGCAGATGATATTCTTCACAGAAATTTGCCGCTTCCCGATCGGGAATATATTCGGTTCCCGGCACCAGGCAATCGTTAGGCATTCCGGGTTTATAAAATTTGCAGTTGCGGCAACAGTGCAGCCAAGCAGAGCATTTATCGCAAATAGCCCGGAAGGGCAGTTTTTTTTGAGGAGGATCCTCGAGTACGGTTCCACATTTCCAACAATACATATCTATAAAATCTCACGCGCAGGAGATTTGCATCATATAATCAAAAAAATCCATTTCCGTAATAAACAGGATGCTATGAAATCGATGGCAGACAGGCTTTAGGGCCATGATGATTTCCGCATTGCCGACGCCGGGAATCCCAATAGCTTCCAGATGCCTGATATGCGGGGATTCTTGAAGGCGGTGCACCCCTTTTAAATAGTCATTCAGACTATAACCTTCTTCTTCCACCCTGAAAAATAGTATCTGCCGTTTGAAAAGCAACGCCTGGACGGCAAAGTAAAGGCCCAAGCTATTCTCTGGAGGATTTCCTAGGAAATCCACTAATTGGGAAAGCGTCTCACAAAAATAGCCCCGCTCAAAATCTCCCTTTTCCGCTTCACCAAATAAAGCCATGGTATATTCTTCTTTATTGCTCATAATGATACCTTTATGTATGCCATTACCTCATTAACAAACCCTCATTTTAATTATAACAGTTATGAATTTTTTATTTAACACTATTATCATTTTCTTTTGGGGGAGCTTCAAAAGCATATAATCCTCCGGACACGACTTTTTTGCTGTCTTGAGGAAATATAAATCCTCCGCCTAAGAAAATGCGCCCATCGGAAATGGCAGGGGTTGAGGTAAAAGGTACGCGCAAGTTATAGGGAGGAAATCCATAATTTCCCGAGGCAGGTCCGCTTTGAAATTCGAACAGGACCTTGCCGGATTTGGCTTCCAACACGCGGAAATATCCATTGAAAAAGGCGGCAAAAACCAGCTTGTTCGCTACTGCAGGTGTTCCTAAAATAGCGCTTTCAAATCTGTTCTGCCATAAAATGGACCCAGATTTTGCTTTAAAGGCTGAGATCGTAGATTTTACCTCGTGGTTCAAGGTGTTTAGCAGGGCGATTTCCTTTTCTTGCGTCAGCGGAAGGGAAAAGACTTGAGTGGAAAAGGAGGGATCGACAAGGGAATTGGAAGCGGCATATAGTGTCTTTTCATCGTAGGCAACCCCTAAAGAGCCCAGAGGAAATGCCGTTTCTCCTTCCGGCAATAGAGGTGCTGTCCAGAGCAAATGCCCCGTTTCGCGGTCAAAAGCGTGAAAAGTGTATTGGTTATCGCATACCCCGACCAGGCGCCTTCCGTCCCCCTTAAAAATTAGAGGGATCCCTTTAAGACCCCAATAGCTTCCGCCGGCAGTCTGGCCGTTCCAAATGCCTTGCTCTTCAAATGAATAGGACCATACCTTTTCGCCATCCCTTTTGTCGGTGCGATAATTAAGGCAGATCAGGGAACAGCTTTTGTCAGACGCAGGCTCTTCGTAGGCATGACCTGAAACAACAAAGGCATATCCAAGTTTTTCGTCAATGGCTGCAGAAGAACAAACGCCCACGCCCGCGCCATCTCCTGAGGTTATATCCGAGAGCAAATAACGCCATTTTAAAAATCCTGAATAGATATCAAACGCGTAGACCCCCCCTTCAAATCCAAAGGGATTTTTGTTACCATAAGCTTCCCTTGAGGATGACCCCAAAATGAGAACGTCTTCCGCCACGGTAGGAGCATGCTCAAATTGGGGTACCGTATTGCCTCCCTCTGCATAGGCTTTCCAGTTCATCTTGCCTGATTTTCTCTTTAGGGAAACCATATGGGACATTTCTTTTTGGGTTTGGGCGGAAGAGATGGGGCAGGTAGTGTAGACGGTTTCATCCACTATGGTGGGGCTTGTCGATACGTTTCTTGTGCCGACAGGAGTGTTCCATACCTCGGCGCCATCCTGAGCATACGCACAGCGGACTACTCCAAGGGTATCCCCATAAAACACCTTGTTGCCATAAACAGTCGGGGAGACAAGTACGGCTGCGCTGCCCTTAAACCATTTCACAAACAATTTGGACGCATTACGGGTGTTAATGGTGTCTTCATCATCCTGATAGTGAGTCCCCTCGGCATCGTGAGAACCGCACAACCAATCCGGCCTGGCCTCCAAACCAAAATAGATGTGAAAAACACACAGCGAAATAATCAATAAATTTTTGAATTTCATAGCATACCTATAATTTTGCATTTAATGACAGGCATCGTATCAAAAAAAAAGGTAAATGCCAAGGAAAAAATGTAACAGGAAAAAATGTAACTAAATGAGGTTTTCGTATTGTTTTAAGAAGGATACTGTTTGAGGAAGATGATGAAATAATGTAAATAAATATTGATTTGCCGTTGCAGGCGGTTTTTTAAGTCTTGTACGAATCGTCTTGATACAAGAAAGAAAAATGGGCAGATTAAGATCCAACTGACACCGAAGAAATGTATCAGGATGTTGGGCTTCAATGTCAAATTTTTGAAGTGTCTCTATTGGAAAATCTTTTATATTAGTAGTGACTATTATTTGAGCCTGCGCCTTTACTGCAGCTGCTAATACATGTACATCATCCGGATCAGGAAGAGAAATACCAGGCATCAAATCTTCATAACCTTGAATCATACAATCTAAAACACTAATATTCATTAAGTCACAAGTGCGTTTTAATTGATCTTCCTTAAGATCGGGCCTATTTTTCAATAAGCTTCTAATCCATTCATCCTGAATTTGTTTAGTCCATCTCCCTCGAAATAAACCTTTGGAAGCCAATTGAAGCAATAAATCTCTCAATGGTGCTGGGTAAAGCACGCATGAATCCAATAAAACAGTGAATTGGGTTTGCATTAATATCCCATATCAAGCTCTTGAGCTTGTTTTACAAGTTCATCCAGTGCTTTTTGGCTGGATTCATCTGCTTGGGTTTTAAAATGCAGCAGATCTATAAAACGAATGCGTCTATGAGTTCCTATTTTGTGGAATGGAATTTCTCCTTTTTCTAAAAGCTTAATGAGAAATGGACGTGAAACATTTAATAAATTAGCAGCTTCTTGAGTGGTAAGTTCGGCATGAATAGGTATCAGGGTCACAGCATTGCCTTCTGCCATTTGTGTTAATATTTGAAGCAATAACTTCATAGCAGAAAAAGGGAATGTGATTTTGGCTTCGCGCTTATCTACTCTTACAAGCATATGAAAATCTTTTTCTTTTTTAGGAAATAAAGCAGCCAATTCCCTACTAGACTGTTCTGCCAAAGCAATATCATGCTCCTTTGGAATTACCGGTCCTCTTTCTTGCGAAAGTGCAGACATATTTACCTCTTTCATTGTTTTCTCTCATTATAACATTATTCGAAATAAATGCAACGTATACTGTGACACACCGCGTAACATCGCGTTATGCATTTGACAGAATTTCTTAAACAAAATATACTTTGTGGAGCGATAGATAATTCATTTATAATCAAAGGAACACCTTAATTAACTTGGCTTAAGGATAATATCCATTTGCTCAAAACCGGCTTCTTCTACGGCATTTTTTACCGATTGGTAGGTGCCGAAAGAAGCCCGTTTGTCGTGATAAAGGTGAGGCCTGGCGTCCGGATATTGTTTTTTCGCCTGCTTGAGCAAGTCGGCCAGCTGAGTTATTTTTACTTTTCGTTTGTTCAAAAGGATCGTATTATCGGCCTGCACATGCAGAGCAATCAGACTGTTCTCGTGCGCTTCAGTTTTACCTGTATCCATCGATCCGGCATCCGCCAGCTCTACGCGGTCTACTTCCAGCAAAGGGGCTACGAGAATAAACATGATCAAAATGACAAAGACCACATCAATCAACGGAGTTAAGTTAACGGAAGGTTCCTCGATAGAGGCAGCCAATGCTCTTCGTTTTATCGCTCGGCTCATGAGTGTATATCCACTTTTCGGTATTGCATTTCTACCGAAGCCAATATTTCTGTGGAAAATCCTTCCATTTCGGTTTGGAAATCGCGAATGGTATTTTTCAGATAATTATAGCCTATCAGGGCAGGGATGGCATCGAGCAGGCCCAATACGGTAGTAGCCAAAGCCAAAGAAAGGCCTCCTATGACCATTTGGTTGGTTGCGCCTCCGGCAGAGACCTGCAATTCGGAGAACGTCGTTAAAATTCCCCATACGGTACCCAATAATCCAAGGAAGGGACCTAAAGTTACAATAGTAGATAAAATAAACAGGTGTTTTTCCAATAACTTCGCCTGCATGGAAATAGTAGAATAAAGCAAGGTATCCAGAAATTCTATATCGGAACTGGAAAGATACGACACCTCATCCGGCGATTTTTGATGGCTAAAAAGTCGATTTTTATTCAAAATGTCTAATGTATGCTTCTTCAAAACGGAATAAAGCTCCCTGTAAGGATTGGGATTTTTTTTAAACAGATCGCCAAAATGGATACCTAAAGGTTCGAATTTCTGTTTTTGAAAAACTTCATGAAACCTCATAGAACTTTTCCTTGCCCGAGAAGTCATCCAGGTTTTATGCACCAATAAGATCCAGGTGCCAATGGACAGGAGGAACAAAGCTATTATAATGCCTTTTCCCAGGAAGTCGGAATGCCAATACGCTTCAAAGAAGGGATTGGTCAGTAAAAATTGAGGGTTTACTTTCATTTGAAAATCCTGTATAATGATTAAAATATATTGTAATACCGCTTTACCATTAATTTTCCTTATATGTAAAGCATACTAAATTACCAGGAGAAAAAAGTGCAAAGAGAAAAAGTCATTTCCCTATTTCGTTTTATTGTATTGACTTTGCTTTTCTTTATTCCCTCCATTTCCAATGCAGGCGATTTGCCCGATACTAACGCCGCTCCCATTGCCATCGAACTCATCCCTGAAAATGAAACTATTCAGCCAGGCCGCACGTTTTGGATGGCTGTTAAATTAAAAATGGATAAAGGATGGCATGCTTATTGGAAAAATCCGGGCGATTCCGGCATGGCTATTGCCATCGACTGGGAACTTCCCCCTGGATTCGTCGCAGGAAACACAGAATGGCCTTATCCCAAACGATTTGCTTTGGGCTCCCTGATCGGATATGGTTATGAAGATGAAGTCTGGTTGTTAACGCCCATTACCCCTCCGCAATCGCTAAATCGCAACATTCCGGTGGAAATCAAAGGAAATGTGAACTGGCTGGTTTGTTCTGAAGAAACCTGCCTGCCCGGCTCCAGCCCCCTGTCCCGAACCCTAAATATTGAATTGCATGCGCCAGCACCCAATAATGAACACATCGTGGATTTTGGAAAAGCTCGCGCTCAAATCCCCCAAAAACACTGGGACATGCACGCGTCTAGAAAAGATGATCTCATAGAGCTGCATCTGCAAGCTCCCAATCATGAGAAAAGACACTACCAATCCGCCCTCTTTTTTCCCGAACATTCTTCGATGATCGATCCTACGGCCGAAACGGTATTGTTATCGCCCCATCCCAACCACTATGTTGTTATGCTTAAAGATTCCAACAAACAGGACCGCAAACCGGCTGTTTTAAAAGGAGTCGTTGTTTTGGAATCTTCCAACGAGCTTTCTTCTGCAACGAATGCCTTGGAAGTTCATATTCCCATCGCAGAAACTTCACCGGCAAATCCTGTCGCTTCTTTCAATTTGCAAGAAGCAGAATTGCCTCAAATCACCGATTCTTTTGAACCCAAAACAACCCATGAATCCCCCGATTTTGAAGGGGGGCTTCCGGTAGCTTTACTTTTTGCATTTTTAGGGGGGCTCTTACTGAATTTGATGCCTTGTGTGCTGCCGGTGGTTTCATTCAAGATATTAAGCTTCGTCAAACTGGCCGGACAAAGCCGGAAAATAACCCTTCGACATGGCCTGGCTTTTGGAGCCGGTGTGATGGTCTCGTTCTGGATACTTGCTGGCATTATGTTGATTTTACAGGCCTATGGGCGCAGCGCAGGATGGGGCTTCCAACTGCAGGAACCTCTATTTGTCGCTATCTTAGCAGCTGTTTTAACGATTTTTGGACTCAGTCTGTTTGGAGTCTTCGAGCTGGGTGTATCCATGACCGCTTTGGCAGGCTCGGGCCAGTCGTCCGGAAAAACGGAATATGGCAGTTCATTTTTCAGCGGCGTGTTAGCCACTGCTGTAGCCACCCCGTGCACCGGACCTTTTTTAGGTTCGGCCATAGGCTTTGCCGTGACCCTCCCTGCCTATCAATCGCTGCTGATCTTTACATTTTTGGGCTTTGGCATGGCCCTTCCCTATCTTTTGCTGGCCTATTTTCCCCAATGGCTCCGTTTTGTACCCAAACCCGGCGAATGGATGATGACCTTCAAAGTGATCATGGGCTTTCTGATGCTCGGCACAGTCTTATGGCTGCTTTGGGTGTTTGGAGCCCAAACGGGCGCTTTGGGAATCATTATTCTATTATGGGCGCTGTTCTTTTTGTCATTCGGCTGCTGGATTTACGGCAAGTGGTCTCCTCCGGTAAACACGAGGTTGACCCGTTGGATCAGCTACGCCTTTGCGGGCCTTTGCTTTTGCATAGGCTCCTATATCATTTCTTACAGTGTTTCTCCGGAGATTGCGGCAGCTTCCTCTCTGCAGCAAGCTCATGAAGACAAAATTTGGCAGCCGTTCTCTGAAACCAAAGTGGCCAATCTCCGCCAAAAAGGGATCCCTGTTTTTGTCGATTTCACCGCCAAGTGGTGCCTGATCTGTCAAACAAACCACCTCGTGTTGTCCACTCCCGAAGTGGAAGCCCGATTCGCCGAACTGGGCGTCGTCAGAATGAAGGCGGACTGGACTAAAAATGATGCAAAAATTTCGGCTGCCTTGCGGAAATTTGGCCGCAATGGGGTGCCGCTGTATGTCCTGTATAGCCCTGACCCCTCTGTTCCCCCGCAAATTCTGCCGCAGGTCCTGACACCCGACATCGTCTTAAGCCATCTGAAAAACTTGAATGCCGACGTGGCGGAGAGAAAATGATGCATTTCGTAGACTCCCATGCGCACCTGACCTCGGACGAGCTCTATCCAGGAGTGGAAGAACTTCTGAAAAATGCCAAAAATGAAAAAGTTCATACCATTGTAAATATTTGCACAGACCCCGCATCCCTGGAGCGAGGCTTGGACCTAAGGCAAAAGTTTCCCGAAGTAGTCCTGACCGCAGCCGTTCATCCGCATGAGGTGGACCAGATCGGCGAGGCTTTCTTTGAAGATGTTGTGAAACAGGCCAAAGCAAAAAATCTGGTGGCTATTGGGGAAACCGGCCTGGATTATCACTATGGGTTTTCAAAAAGAAATACCCAGCAGGAATTTTTAAGGCGCCATCTTCAACTTGCCCTGGAGTGTCAATTGCCTGTGGTTATCCACTGCCGCGAAGCCTTTGTGGATTTTTTTTCGATCCTGGATCAGGAATACCGATTAAATGACCAATGGGCTCCAGGAGTTTTGCATTGTTTTACAGGAACTCTGGAAGAGGCAGAACAGGTGATCCAAAGAGGGTGGTACTTGTCCTTGAGCGGCATCGTGACATTCAAAAAGAGTGAAGAACTCCGGGAAGTGGCCAAAAGAATCCCTTTGGAAAGATTGCTGATAGAGACCGATGCCCCTTTTCTGGCCCCCCAATCCAAACGGGGCAAGCCTAATCAGCCCTCCTATCTGCCAGAAACCGCTCAGGCCATAGCCTTGGCCAGAGATTTGCCCTTAGAAAAAATCGCCGAAGCTACAAAAAATAACGCCTACGCTTTGTTTAATCTATAAGATTTTTTAAATGAAATCAAAAATACGCGTATTAACAGACCATACCATTAACAAAATCGCTGCCGGAGAGGTCATTGAAAACCCTGCGTCTGTGGCAAAAGAGCTAGTAGAAAATGCGCTCGATGCGGGCGCCACGGAGATCTGCATTGAAATAAAGGGAGGGGGTCGTCAACTGATCCGCGTTACCGACAATGGCTGCGGCATGACGCCTGACGACGCTCTCCTTTGTTTGGAAAGGCACGCCACATCAAAGATCAAAGAAGTGGAAGACCTCCTGACTATTGGCACCATGGGCTTCCGAGGAGAGGCTATCCCCTCCATAGCGTCCATTTCAAAATTTACCCTATTGACCTGCCCTAATCCTCCTGCGTCTCCCGAACAAATGGGAACACTGGTTTCAGTGGAAGGGGGTAAAATTCTCAATTGTTCGCCCGCCGCCTGTGCCCCCGGAACCACCATAGAAGTCAAAGCGATATTTTTTAATGTACCTGTCAGAAGAAAATTTCAAAAATCACCCGCCTATGATGCCAACGAAATCCAAAAAATGATGACCTTATTGGCTTTGGGATATCCCGAAGTCAGGTTTCAACTGATCAGTAATGAAAAAACTGTGTGGCAGGCCAAGCCTCCCCAAAGCGACTCCTTTGAAGCCGTTTTGGGCGAACGGATTTCAACGGTTCTGGGAGCGGAATTTTTTGAAGAGCTTTGCCCAGTACAATCTGAAAAAGACCTTTGCAGTCTTAGAGGATTTGTGGGACTTCCCACCTCGCATCGGCAAAACCGCACAAGTCAATACCTCTTTATTAATAAGAGAGGAGTGTATTCTCCGTTTGTATCGTATGCCGTACGTGATGGCTATGGCCCCTCCCTACCCCCCAACCGCCATCCCATTTATGTTTTGCATTTGAACTTGCCCGGAGAATGGATCGACGTGAATGTCCATCCGCAGAAAAAAGAAGTGCGTTTAAGGCAGGAATCGTTCTTCAAGGATATGATTGTCCGGGCAGTAGAAAAAACCTTGCAAACCCACAATCCTTATTCGTTTTCCATGGACTTACCTGAGGTTTCCAATCCTGCTCCATGGGAATTTAGGCCCATTCCCACATCTTTTGAGGCTACTTTCCCCAGCGATCCGATGCCCCAACATAATATTATTTCTCCGCAAGCTCCCATGATCAGACCCAAAGCGGACAAAGAAATGGAATCTCCCACTCTTTTTCAAATTCAGGCTCCAGAAGCTACTGCCAAAAGCCTTCCTATTCCAAAAGTGATCACTACCTTGCCCGGATATATTATCGTCGACCCCTCGTCTTTAGAGTCCATTAAGGGATCTGGCCTCTGCCTCATTGACCAGCATGGAGCCCATGCACGCATTATTTACGAAAAGTTAAAGTCATTGGAAAAAAATCGGGAAGTGCAAGGGCCCGCCAGCCAGCTCCTGCTCATCCCTTATACGTTTGAATCTTCATTTTCCGAAACCGAACTCCTGCTCGAACACTTACCCTATCTCAATGAAATGGGAATCTCGATAAGAGAATTTGGTCAAAACACTTTCAGTGTAGATGCGATCCCCCAGTATTTTGGCAATATGGATCTACAGGAATTAATAAAAAATATTATCAGTTCGTTGCTTAATTCAGAAACAACCCGTCTCGAGACTGAAAGAACAAGGACCATCGCCTTGGCAGCCAGCCGTGCAGCCGCGCTTCGGAACAAAAAAATGTCCTCTGAAGAAGCCCAAGCTTTATTGAAACAGCTCATGCAATGTCAGGTGCCATTTCAATGCCCGCATGGCCAACCCACCCTGGCTCAAATACCTTTCGAAGAATTGGCGCGCTATTTCAAAGGCGCTTCCGCTAAAGGCTTCGCCTAAAATACCAAAAAAATTACTAGGAGACTCATAGAGTCTCTGTGTGACCTGCATGTTTTAAGATATTGGGATTGTATCATTTGCAGGCAATTAGAAAAAAGGATTATGTATTTTGTAAAATTTTATTTGCAAAAATATAACCTTTCTGTCATATTCACGACCATGTTATCCACAACTCAATGTTATAAGGGTGTATTTTGTGAAGCGTCATTTCTTTTTCTTCTTTTTTTCTTTGATGTATTTTGCAGCCTCAACTGGCTGGACTTTTGACGGAATAGAGAGTTCTACCGCGGAAGATCTGCTCACCAGCCCCTCTGCCGCTCAGGCCAATCTGGAAGGGGAACCTTCCGCTGTGGTGCATGGGTGCGTCAATATCCTGACGGGAGATTTCTTCGAAGCGCAAGTGGACCTGGTCCTGCCGGGTTCCGATCCCTTCAGGTACGAACGGTTTTACTGCAGCTCCGATCACCAAATTGGCTTGCTATTTCATGGCTGGAACCACAACTTAGGCGGAAGCCTTACGGAAACCCGTTCCTCCCGGCATCATTATGGAGTGACCAAAGGGTATGCCGGAGGGCAAATGGTCTACAAAGACAAAAGGATGAAGAGCTGTTTGGGGATCGATCCCGAAATCCTTCAAAAAGGGGTCGTCAATACCAGCTCAGGAACTATCAGCGCCCGGACCAATATAAAAAATAATGAACTCATTGTATACGAGCAAATAGCCAAACTTTACACGGGATCGGGGGCAAAGCATGTTTATTATCTATACCAGGAAAAAGATAGCATAGACAATTTCAATTATTTTGTTCATCGCTACACTGAAAAGCCAAATGGAAATAGGCTCGAGTATCGCTATAACTGCGGCAGTGTAGTCTCCGCCGCAGGCCTTGTGGACCGGGAAGGCCAGCTCGTGCACAAGGTAGCCTTCAACTACCCCACTAGAAGTGAATTTAAAAAACATCTCAAAAAGGATACTTCTTTTGTTGTTGCCGTCAATGCACCGGACGGCCGAAAAATAGAATACAAATACAAATTTTTTAGAGGCCGCAAAGGGCACGACACAACCTTGTATCGGATGGCTATCATCGAAGCGGAGCGTCCGCAGGGCCCTAAAGAGGTATATACCTATGAAGATAAGTGCTCCGCCTATCTGGAAAGGGTCATCCGCAAAGACAGGCCCGATGGACGCAGCCTTCAGATTGAATATCACAAGACCAAAGGCTTCGAAGAGGGAAAAGTCAAGTGCCTGAAAGCCCCGGCCGGAAAAGATGCGACACCTGTCCCCATCTATACTTTTGATTATCAAACGCAGGGCAATTACAAAAAGCGCAGAGGAATGGCTCAGACGGTCGTTTGGGATGCCTTGGACCATCAGACGATTTATGAATATTTCATGGATGATTACCGGTTGCGTTCCGTGAAAAGATATAAGGGAACGGATCCATATACATTGTATAGCGAAGAAAAGATGTTTTGGGGAGCTCCGGACACTCCGAACGATTCCCATTTGATTTCCCGCACCTTGCAGGATGAGAAAGGGCAAATTGCCTTTTGCCGCCATTATGTGTACGATGAATTAGGCAACATCCTGGAAGATCAATTATACGGTAACCTTTCAGGCAAGTCCTCCCAGCCGGTCGTTATGAAAAATAAAGCCCCATTGGACAATGGGGCTGAGAAGCACACCAAATCCTATACCTATTCCAATGACCTTTTTAATCTGGTGACCTCTGCCAAAGAGCCCGGCATAGAGACGCAATTCCGCTACCACCCCGGCACCGACCTGCTTCAGGCAAAATACGTAATTTTCAACGGGTCGATCCAGATGCGGGAATTTTATGAATACGATGCCCGGGCTGCTGTGACGTTTTATTGCCGGGACAATGGCTGTAAAGAAAAAGTCGACGACCTTACGGGCGTAACGGAAAGACAGGTAAATAAAATCGAAAATAACAAATTCGGTCTGCCCTTATGCATGGAGGAATTTTATCTGCAAGGAAATAAGCTAGTTTTGTTGAAGAAGAGCGTAAACCACTATGATCCCCTGCTGCAGCTGATCCAGCAAGACCATTATGATGCGAATGGGGCGTTTGCCTATTCCCTTTTTTGGGAATATGACCCTCAAGGGCATGTCATTAAGGAAACCAATGCCTTGGGGCATGTCATTTACAGGACCTATGATGCCAACGGCAATCTCCTTTCGGAGCAGGGGCCTCGTCCCGACCAGCTGACCCGATTCACCTATGACAGGATGAACCGAAAAATCAGCGAAGAGGTAATCCTCCCTTCAGGCAAATCTTTGAAGACGAATCACACCTACGATCTGCAAGGCAAAGAGATTGCCATTACCGATATCTATGGAAATGTAACCCAATTTGAATACGATGACTTTGGCCGGGCCATCAAAACAATCCAGCCTGAGGTAAAGGACAAGAATGGGAACTGGGCCCGTCCGAATGTGCATAATCAGTATGATGTATTGGGCAATCTTATCGCCGTAATAGATGCGTGTGGAAATAAAACGAGAATGGCATATACTGCAACGGGTAAAATCTACCTTAAGCAGTATCCGGATGGTTCCGAGGAACGTTTCGAATATACGCTTAAGGGAGAACTGGCTAAAACCATTGCCAGAGATGGCTCCTACACCTGCTATACCTATGATGCAGTGTCCCGCCCGACAAAAACGGAAGTGTTTTCCCCATCAGGAACCCTCCTCAGTGTATCCAAAAATGAATACAATGCCTTTCACCTCATTTCCGAAACAGACCCCGCCGGTTATGTAACACGCTATGCCTATGATGGAGCGGGCCGATTGATCCGAACAGAAAAAGAAGGGCAGCTGACGACCTATGCCTATGACAGCCTGGGACGTCAAAGTGAAATCCATGACTATTTTGGGATGGGGAAATCGGATTATATCAATAATACAATAACCTATGACGCTTTGAACAGGGTTGTACTGGAGACAGAGCAGGATGCCAATGGCGGGCTCATTTCCAGGATAGACTATGCGTATGATGCCAATGGCAATTGCACGGAAGTCACCACCTATCATAAAGCAGGCGTCAATGTGCAGGCAACGGAGTACAATGTCTTTGGGCAGCCGGTCTATATCGAAAATGCTTTAGGAAATTCGACTCATATCACGTACTGCTATGATCATCTGAATGGCAAAGGTCAACGGGTTCCTTATTGTGAAATAAAGGATCCCATGGGCACTATCACAGTGACCATTCAGGATGCCTTGGGGCGTGTCGTATTTGAAGGGAAAAAGAACGCCGCGGGTCAGGAAATCCAGGCATTTCATTCCTCCTATGATGCTAATGGCAATAAAGTCCAACAACAGCTTGTCGTCCAGGCACCGAACACACCTGTTCGTTCTATTTTCAATACCTGGTCTTATGATTGCCTGAACAGGCTGATAGCCGTTATTGAAGCCGTAGGCACTCCGGAACAAAAAAAATCCTTCCAACAGTATAACAAGGCTGGGCAGCTGGAAAAAATCATCAAGCCGGATGGAACGGTCATTTCCCATCGCTATGATTATCTGGGGCGGTTGACGGATTTCAGCTCCTCCGATGGCTCTGTGCATTATACCTATGCGTATGATAAAAATCATCAGCCCATCTGCATTGATGACCTTGTCCAGAGTACAAAAACGCTCCGAAAATATGACCGCAACAATCTGTTGATCTATGAGAAACTGGCCAATGGATGGGTCTTTGAATTTCAACTGGACCGGATGGGCCGGCTGACGGATATGCGGTACCCTGACCGCTCCTCCATCCATTACGATTATGCTGCTTCTCAGCTGAAAAACATCGAAATCAAAAATCATGAATCTCAAAAGGTCTTGGCCCATCAGTACACGGAATACGATCTGGCGGACAATCTGATCTCTGCTGTTGTGAACGGAGATTTTAAAATCGACTCTACCTATGACCTATTAGGACGTCCTATTCAGATCAAGTCCAATGCCTGGGAAGAGTCCATTCAGGAATATGACAAAGTCGGTCATCTCTTGCACCGAAAAATAGTGGATCACTTCGGTCAAGTCACCTGCAAATACACCTACGATGATTTGTATCAATTAAAATCGGAAACCGGCATAGCCCCGCACGACTATGTGCACGATTCCGTTTACAATCAAGTCAAAAAAGATGGGCAGAACCATCAAGTGAATTCTCTAAACCAGTTGTTGAAAGATGGACAAGCCTCGTATACCTACGATGCCAATGGGAACCGCAGAAGCGCCCTCAATGAAAACGGGAAAACCCTTTATGGCTATGATGCCTTAAACCGGTTGATCACCGTGGAAAAGAATGGGGATCAATGGCGCTACCGTTACGACCCCTTCAACCGCCGTATTAGCAAAGAACATTGGACCAAAGATGCGAATGGTTCATGGAACCTGCAAAATAAGGATTCGTATATTTATGTGAAGCAAAATGAAGTGGGAATGATCACCCAAAATAATGTCCTGGCAGAAAAGCGATTTCTGGGATTAGGCAAAGGGGGAGAAATAGGAGCCGCTGTTTTCATCCGCGAATGGGGACGTGATTATATCCCCATACACGATCATAAAGGGAATGTGTGTCTATTGCTGAATGCTTCCAGCAAACAATCCATAGAAGGGTATCGGTATGGAGCTTTTGGACAGGAGCACATCTATACCCCTGAAGGCAGTAAGGATGCCGCCTGCCAGCCCTGGCGTTTTACCAGTAAAAGATATGATCCCGAAACAGGCTTTCTGTATTTTGGAGAACGGTATTATGACCCTGCTACCAGTCGGTGGGCCAGCCCCGATCCCATAGGCTTTGAGGGAGGGCCCAATCTTTATGCCTATGTGTATAATAATCCACTCAAATGGTTGGATATACGAGGTTTGAATGCCGAGTTTGGACTCGATTATTTTCATACCGGAATAGATGAGGACATGAGCGTTTACAAGGAATCGCGAGGCCTGATGGAGTTTAGCTCTGGATTCGCCAATGGATTTGCGCATGGGGTCTTCGATTGGTATGGAACCATGCATCATGATGCCTATGCCATAGATTCCCTTAGAAGCATGGCTTGGAACAGAGATTTTTCTCCTTTGCAAACAGCCTGTAATAGCCTGGGAGATGAAGGGTGTGCCAATTGGCTAGGCCAAACCATGGGCAAAAATATCGGCACAGGAATCGGAATGACCTACCTGGCAGCTCTCAGTGTAGAAAATTGGGCAATTCAACGCTGCTGCTATGCTGTGAATGGTGTAAGGAACTTCTTCGGCAGACAAGCTCTGAAAAACACATCCGAAGCCACCTTTTCTGTTGCATCAAAAGAAGCTATACCTTTAACTGAAAATGCAATTAACTATGGAGCTAAATCAGCAAGAATACAATCGTACGAATATGTCAATCTTGTTGACGCAAAACGCACTAATCACATTTTATTTGGAGATTGTACAGGAGGTGGGCATTTATATCCCGGTGTAAATGAAAAATCTATTTTTCCAATATCATGGAATGCAAATAAAGTCATGAATTATATTTCTGACATCGCTACAGATCCAAAAATTCTATGGATACAGACTTCAGGAAAACTGGGCTCACAGGTTACTAAACGTGGATTACCGGTACGGTATTCAGCCATAGGTTCTCGCGAAGGAGTAAATATAAAAGTAATTATCGAACCTGAAGGAGAAGGCATCATTACTGCTTTTCCTATAGAATGAAGTAAGTAGATCATATTTATATGTCGTGTCCTGAAAAATGTATTATCATTTTAAATGAAGTCTTCAATGAAATAAAGGATAAGCTGCCTTTGCGTGACATTGAAAACATATCCGAGTTTATTGACGCGGGTGAATATGGATTAGCTTTTGAAACGCTTTGCACTCAAATTGATGAATATTCAATCAAAATTACCGATAAATATTACCAAAAAATCTCTGAAGTTGGATCCTTGATGGGACTTCCTTCTTCCCTATGGCTTAATTTAAAGGAAAATTTACAGATAAATGCTGATGATTAAAATAACATCTCAATGTCAGGGGCCGGTTCTTGTATAAATGTATAACTGTCAACTGACTCTAAAACGAAATGTTCGTGATTGTTGATAAAACATATTATAAGTTATGCACTTATGCAAGAACCGGCCCCAGACACTTATGCAAGAACCGGCCCCAGACATAACTGCATAACTGTCAATTGACTCTAAAACGAAATGTTCGTGATTGTTGATAAAACAAAAATAAGTTATGCACTTATGCAAGAACCGGCCCCTGACATTAGAAAGTAAAGGAATGATTACGAGTAAATATCAACTTTCAGCATCTGAAGCTTTACGAGCTGGTGAAAAATTTTTGGAAATTGGTTACCGAGAAATAGGACAAGGACAAGGTGTGTTTAGAAGTTTAGATGGATTAAGACAATTTCGCATTGATGTCAATTCTATTATGGGAAAACATAGCCCTGGCAAACCGCATGTTCATATGGAACTATTTAACGCCAATTCAACAGTTCCTTATACAAATAATCATATTCTATTTTATGAATAAAGATAAAATGAAAATTGGAATTGTCGGTAAAATTATAGAAGGAAATCCTCTTGGATGGTATTTTATCATACAAGAAGAAGAATTAGGATCTTATTTAATTCTTATTTCTAAAGATTCAAGTATATCTAAATTTGCTGAAGGATACGATTACTGGGCTGAAGATTACAATACGTTAAAGGAGATGTTCAATGAGTTTAACTGGAAAGTCAAATGGATGGATGCAAAAAAGTAAAAGTCTGGGGCCGGTTCTTGCATAACTGCATAAAATACGATTAAGTTATGCAGTTATGCAAGAACCGGCCCCTGACATAAGTGCATAACTGTCAATTGACTCTAAAACGAAATGTTCGTGATTGTTGATAAAATAAAAATGTCTGGGGCCGGTTCTTGCATAACTGCATAATGTCTGGGGCCGGTTCTTGCATAACTGCATAAAATACGATTAAGTTATGCAGTTATGCAAGAACCGGCCCCTGACACTTATGCAAGAACCGGCCCCTGACATTAAAACAGCTCATACAATGTCAGGTGCCTTTTCAATGCCCGCAAGGCCAACCCACCCTGGCCCAAATTCCCTTCGAAGAATTGGCGCGCTATTTCAAAGGCGCTTCCACACAATATCGTTAAAAATTCAACACAAAGGCAAAAAGTACGTCCTTAAAAAGTTATGGCAAGGCGAAGCATGAAAAGGTAACCAGGCCGTTTCGGCCTGTACCAGGGAGGGACGCCCTGGCCACTTTCTCATAAATAGTCATGTGCTGCCATGACTTTTTAAGGACGTACTTAAATTATTTATCACCTATTAACAAAATATTTAACAAATATATTAACAAATATATTTATTTACAATTAATAAAAAATATTCAATAATAGTTATAAGTTTTTACCCTAACAACAAGAGGTGGTCATGAATATAGATAATGTAAATTATAATAATAATGTTTATAATAAACAAGATAATTTAAGCTCAAGAAAAGGTAAAGCTACCGATTCTGAAGCGATTATACCTGCAAATCAAACTACATTCCATTCCCTCCCTGTAGATGTAGTTCGATTAATTTTTACAATGAATAAAGAGAATCTGCCTTCTTTTGCTTCAGTATGCACGACATGGAAAGCCCTTCTATATGACAACGATTTCCGTAACATGATGATACCTAAAAATATTTTTAGTAGTGCAGAATGGGAAAAGTATTTTCATGTAGAAACAGAAGAATCACCTGAATTGCCGTTATGCGCATTTGTAGAAAAAGGAGAGAATTTATTTTTTATTCCAGATAAAGTAAAAATTAAAAATGTAAATGGTGAAGTTGAAGAACTTAAATTGGATAATTTCAACGCTTTTCAAAAATTGGTAAAAAATGCAGAAAATGGAAGCAAAATAATTTTTTCAAACCACACGATAATGTTTCTTGGATTTGTGAAAGATAATATAACTGAAACGAGAAATGTCGACAAAGCTCATTGGGCTTTGATAAAAGAAAATGATAAAGAGTATGATTACATAATCAATAAAGAAAAAAATTGTGCCACATATATGGAAACAGCACTTAGCACTATCATCGAATATGTCCGATCAGGAAAAAAACCTTCTGGATTCATATTAGCGTTTGAAAAGGATCCAGCACATAGCAAAAAAATACCACTAGGCTTTGTTTGCTCAAGCGATTATTATTATAATAACCCAAATTATATCTCAGATAAATTAGATATCTATGTTATAGATAGTCCATTTCCAAATAGTTTTAAATCTGCGACTTCCAAAAAATTCTTTAAAAATGAAATAGAAAAAACGGATTAAGCAGCGTTACAAAAAAAGTTAATAGCCCCGTGTGAAGCGAACGGGGGGTTTTTTAACATACGTATTGTCCGCGCTAGAGGCATACTCCGCAATATAATTACTGGCCTTAACAAAAACCACTTCGTGGTTTTTGTTAAGGCCAGTACCTTTTAGTGACTCCTAAATTACTTTTGATACTCAATAACATACTATTTCAATTTTAATGAGCGTCTACAATGCTATATAAAAATATTTTCCAGTTTACAAGAACACTGTTTTATGAGAAAATCGCATCTAAATTATTCTAGCGTAGTAAAACATAAAAACAGGATTTTAATATATGCAGCCAATTAATTTACATCCCACTTCTTCTCAAATATCTCCCTTGGCCTCTGTAAATAGAGAGGAGGACGGCATCTCTCTAGATCCCATAAATCAGGATGTACCACAGCAAATTCAAGAAGGAAATACTGAGCTGGAACAAATGGAAATAGAAGATGCTCCCATGGAAGAGGGACTTCCAGCTCTTACGGCACTCCTGGATACTCTGTTGAGTGAAAATTCCTCTGAAGCCCGACAGAAAGCCATGCTTTCGTCTAGTCTAGCTTATAGCATTCCGTCTGATCTTCAATATCGCGTGGATATTAAGCTGTTAGCTATGCTTTGTGGAGATAAAATCATCGGTTCCACAAATCTAGAAGGCTATTCTCCCGAAAATGTTTTAGAATATATCTTACAAGTTTTATCTTCAAATTCCATTCCCTTATTCAATGATAAAGAGGAACTTATCAAGGAATTGACCGAATTAAAAGAAATGAGTGAAGCCACATGGAGTTTATCGAGTGAGGAAGAATGCAGACGCTCTAATTCATAACATTCAGGAAAGATTGACAAATATGAAACTCGGCGACCGTTTCCTATTTCCCGGGGGATGGCATTCTTCTGGGGGAGGCGGCCATTTTATTCTTTATGAAATAATGGCAACCCAATACGGATTTATTTTGAATCTCTATAATACCGGAAGTGGAACGAACCTGTACCATGCTGCATCACATATATATGGAAAAAAATACATTAATCCAGTTTATACAGTATCTGAAATCCCTTTAAATAGAATAAGTTCCAGGGCATTTTTGCGATTCATGATTGCTATGAAGAACAAACTATTTACAGGAAAAGCAAGCCAACAGGTTACAGCTAAAGATATATATGAAAAATTGATTCGAATTTTAGGATTTAATTATTTCTACAATCAAGATGTTCAACAAGTGACGCCGCAAAATTCAGGCACATGTTCTTCAAAAGCCATTCTTGCTTTCCTAAAAAATCGTCTTCCATCAAAAATTTATTTTAACCTCTTGTATCAGCTTAAATTTTTTTGCTTAGCAAATTTTATTAGTTCCAAAAAATCCCCGATCAATCAAACTGAAATTCGACTTCTGCAAAAAGCAGCCCATGGCCTGGCCAACCTAGGTCGAAAAATTTATAGTTCCACATACAGCCAGGAACCAAACAAACCTATCGATAAAGAGGAGATGGAACGCCTTTTACATCTTTATATTCTGTGTGAAAAAACTCTAAGCATAGCAAATATCTCTCTTCCCTCCCCCTTAACTCAAAATATCTCCCAGACAAATAAAATTGAGGATAAATATAAACTCGATGCATTGGACGAGCTGGATTCCAGTCTAGAGCGTTCCTCCTCTTCTCAAAAAACTGCTCGATCTACCTCAACTGCTGCACCAGCTGCAGAAGGTACAATGCTTAAGACCCGTAAAAAGAAGGGAAAAAGCAAAAAAGAAGATAAATTTTTGAATTTAGATGTTCCGCCCAGACAACTCTCTTTGGCACAAAATGCCGCTACATTTTTTCAAAATTGGTCTGACTATTTTAGAAAAGCTTCTGCTACAGCTCACGTCCATTTCGCCTTGAATAATTTAGAGTTGATGTTGGAAGAATTACCTATAGAATTGGATTTATCGAAATGCACTCCGAAAGATAAAATGAATATTTTCCGTTCACTTACTAGCTTGGCAAAAAATTATCATAAGGAATCCGAACCGACAGAGGTACTGAGAGTCAATGTCAATCTATGGCATTTATTTGCAATCATGAGCTGTATTTGTAAAGAAAGTTTAATAAATGATGGGATAAATTTTGAGAAATACAGTTTTAATTTTAAGATGGCTACTATATATAATGGATGGCAGATAGCCGCTCAGGATTTGACAGCCCAAAAAAGACATAAACTACTATCTAACTATTTCGATAAGCTTAATAAAGGAAAGGCTTTATTTATTTTCGATACCATAAGTAGCAAGAGAAAAATAGCAAGCTTTAGTATTACTGAGGAAGATTATCAAAATTTTGCTGACTTTACTTTCATTAAAGAATATTTAGAACTTTCTCAATCAAATCACTCTAGCTCTAACTCTAAGTTCTTGGAAAATATTTTAGATGTTTACACTAAAGAAGGTTTACCAAAAATATATTATGAGTTAAGACAAGTCTATTTTTATTGCATTTTTTCAACCGATCATAATTTAAAGGGAGATTATTGTAAACCTATTAATATTAAATATGAAAAACAAGCAGACTCCCCCCTTTACCATCTCTATTTTTGCCCTTCAAGGAAAGACAATATAGAGAAATTCCCAATCGATTATAGTGTCTCTGCAGGGAGTTTCAAAGAATCCTTTTTTAAATTGAATAATTTCATTTCAGGATTAATAGAATCACCCAAAGCTCAAAATGAGATCCGCGCCATGCCAAAACAATCTTGTATAGACCAAAATACTTTATATTGGAAATACGGGCACACCTCATTAGAAGTTTCATCTATTTCCAAGTGTGAAATAAACCGGATCATTGATATATATAATTCTAAAAGTGAAAGATTAATTCTTGCTATCAATTATTACCGGGAAAATCCCCATTTCTTGGAAAAAGTAATACACTTAGAATTTTTACAGTATATATTCTATGAACTTACCTCTTTTGAAAAAAATTACAATCCATTATTATCCGTTGAATTCAATAAGTTTATTAAAACACTGTTTGCTATTTACGAGTTCCCTGATCAAAACCAGCATAATATCATTTCATTCTTATTTACTATTAGTTTTGACTTCCTGACCTACATTTCGTATGCAGACAGGGATCTTTGCCTCTTGCTAAAAAATGAGGCTCTCAAACGATATAATGCTATTAAAATAGATTCCTCAAAGAATGTCGTAAATAACATCGTTAAAATAGATTCCTCAAAGAATATCTTAAATACCATCGTTAAAATAAATTCTTCCGAAGTGAATTATTATGAAAGTGTATTGGCAGCTTTGGCCTTTTCTGAATCTTTGACCCAAGATGAAATTGTTCTGGCCCTTTCTGTTGCCTTAGAGATACACAACAAAGATAGAATTTGGGACAAAAAAACGACCCCTCTGCTTAATAAAATATTAGATGCACTAAATAATCCCTCTCATAGAAATGCAATCTTAAACGATGTAAAATCCATTAGTCAAAACATCGATTTCTCTTCAGATACTTCATGGAAACAGGATGAAAATGATAAATTTAAATTCAAATGTCAGGGATGGACGTTTAATCTGTTTAGAGGGAGCTTTACCCATCCGGATCAGCCAACCCTTCAATCCGTGTTATACTTTATGGTGGGTGGAAATTCCGAGGGAGGATCCCTCTCTTTGCTGGAAGTTTTAGGGGATGTTTATAAATCGCTTATATTAAAAGATGGAAATTGGACCAATCCCGAGGAAACCGTGCGCATCGTAAAGTCACACGAAAAATATGAAGTTCATAAAATTATCGATAACGAATGGCATAGATTCTGTTTTGCTTCAAATAACTTGCAAAAAGCTCTTCCCGGACTACCTAAGAGTCTTAATCCATCCACCAAAAGAACTCTGAAAAAATATCGCGAAAACATAGATGAAAGAAAAGCAAGAAAAAGAAATGAAAATAATATTGTGCAAAACATGGTATTATGGTACCAACCGCTCGATTCAGAAGGTGGTTTATTTTTGGGAATAAATGAAAAGGATCAAATTGTTTTGAGGTGCGAAAAAACAAATAAAAAATGGCGTATTGAAGATGCAACAACAACATGGGTCTATGGAAAGATAGACGCAATGCCCTCTCCACTAATACCGATAACCCATTTTCCCAAGCAATTAATAGAAGCAATGCAGTTATGGTTAGATAAAGATTCTAAAGAAATACAAAAAATTCACATACCTTCTTTTATTCATCTAAAGAATCCTCTTCTCATCACTAAAGAAAATGATCATTATATCATAGAGGGTTATGAAGGCTTTAGGATTTCAGAAGAACTTTTTGAATCCCCTTTTAGATCTTTTCCTCCGTTATTGACTCTTAAAAATCAACAAGAGAGCTCTTATCTTTTAATTCCAAATACGGAAATGCATATTGAAGAAAGAGGAAAGAAAAATGATGCTCTTTTTCTAAAAGTTAGGTTTGCTACCCCAGAAATAAACTATGATAACATCGTCAGCAATAACGAAATAGTAAATATAGATATACCTTCTTTTTTTCTATTTGAATATGACTACAGATCAAATACTCTTGTCGCATCTAATCTTAATTCCTGCATTTTTTTGAGTTACTTATACTTCGTAGATCAAAACTATGAAATGGCCTATCAATTGCTGGAAAAATGCGCCCAAAAAATGCCTTACGCTAAAGAACAAGCTCATCTGTTTGCTAGATTTATCTCCTATAGTTATAATTATCAATCCTATATAAATTCCCCTCTTCATGTGGCAATTCTTGCGAAAATTTTTATGATCGTATACCAAGCTCAAAAATTCACTTCCATTCCAAAATCAGATAAAAAGGACAATAGAAGTGAATTTGAACGGTGGATAAAGAAATATTTTAATATAAGCAGGACCTCACAAGAAGAGATCATCGAAAAATACTTCATGTTTTGGAATGCCATTCCAAAACATTGCAGACTTTCACAGCAGGAAGATCTGATTATGAAGGATTGGATTTCTGATCCTCAACATAAAGAAGGAATGAGCCAATTTTTAAGAATTAAGGAATTGGGCGATTCGACATCCCACCCGGTTTTTGATGACCTTCCCACACTAACCAATTTGTGGATAACTTCTCATTGCCCTTTATCCACAAAAAATAATCTTATTTCAAATTTGGAGCACTATAACTACAATCAAAGTATGCAAAAATTACAAAATCTGCGCCTTAATTCACTTCTAAATAACGGTCTTGAAAATATAATAGATATAAATATAATCAGGACCCTTATAATGGGTTCTTTATCTGATAATCCCGAAGATTCTACTTGTGCTATTGCGCATATATTATTTATAAAATTTAATGCTATTTGCAGAAAATCCTTAAAAGGCATCGCTGATTCTGAATTATTCTCATTTTTAAATTTCATTGTATACTATAGAGAAGAAATAAAACAAACTTTATCTGCAAATAACATTATAATCGACTGGAACAATCCTGATCCAAATGCCTATCATATACTTATAAAAGCCCTTCAGGATCACTTCCAAATAGATAGAGTATCATCGCTAACAAATAAACCTCTAATTTCTAAGCCCTTTGGAGAGTTTCAGCAAACAATTTTCCATCGAAAAATGGGAACTTTAAATTTTTCCAAAATACCCGAGCCCCACACATCCTTGTTACTTCCTTACAATAAAAACATCAAGCAGATCCAACAAAACCTGCAAAAGGAAAGGCAAGACCTTTGCGCTGAATTCTTGAAATTATCTAAAGACACCCGGCGAATCATTTTTATGCCCTCATATAATGATTCACGAGCTGATGAACTGTTGAATGCCCTTCCCATTGCACAGGAGCTTTATGATAGTTTTAGGGAAGTTATCGATGTTATTGACACAAAATGGAGCCTTTGCAACCCAAAAGAGGAAAAAGTTTCCATAATTCTTGATCATCTTCTCTCAAAGGTACAGGCCAATAAAGCCTTGAAGATCCAGGAGGCCGCCCTCCTGAAAAAGACCCTAGCGAAAGACGCTAATGCCTCTCGTCTAGAAGAGGGGATTGGATTGGATATTTCAAATCTTCAAGCTGCTGTCGAAAGGAAAATTAATATTTTTTCACATCAATCGCAGGCTATAACGATTTCAGACCTGGTATTGTGGGTTCTGGGAAAAACCTGGAAATCTCTTTCCAAAAGTAATCCGTTCCTATCAAACCAAGATGCTCAAGGGATATTGAAAAAGACACTGGAATGGATGCTCCTTGAGACGGAACTGGAAATCCACATCAAAACTGAGAAAATATTACAAGATCTGCTTAAAGAATGCCGAACCGGTGAAATCAAGCACGTTTCCTCGGCTCTGGAGCAGATTGGAACCCTGTTAAGTTCTGTCAGGCATTATGAAGTCATTGAAAAACCCAATTTTTTAGCCTTTGAATATCTGACGCGACTGACTCTCAGAAAACAACAGGTTGAAAAGATTGAGCAGTGTCTATCCTCCCCTCAATCTCATCAAATCCTGAAACTGATGATGGGGGAAGGCAAATCCAAGGTCATTCTTCCCTTCCTCGCCAAACTGCTGGCTAACGGAAAGACATTCCCGATTGTTATTGCACCCCAAGTCCTCTATCAGGAATACCTGAAAAATTTAAAGGCTTCCTGCGAACAAAACCTATCTCAAAGTGTATTTACATTCACATTTTGCAGGTCTTCTTCAACAGCAGCAAAAGATACAGATCTGCTTCTGCAAATGTTAAAAAGCGCTATTCAGGAAAAAGGCGTATTACTTATAACAGCCGAAACTATTAGGGCGCTCTTCCTGAAATACCAGGAATTATTGGTTATTGAAAAAGAGAGTAAAATCAAAGGAACTGTCCAGGCTACCTCCTCGATTCCAGATTCTGCACCATTAGTGAATATGGGCCAGAAGCTGTCCCTCCTTTTTGGATTTGAAGACGATGCATTTGATCACTTACCAGCTCAAGAAATATCAAGGAAGCCAGATAGTGAATTGCCTATTACGGAGATAATTGAAAGGCGTCTTAAATTAGGAGAGATTATAAATATTATTCGTCAGACCGGTTTTGCGCTGATGGATGAAGGGCATATAGCCCTTAACAGCCTAATCGAAATGAATTTTACTCTTTCGGGCAATGAACCCTTAAACGAACGTGAAATTACCATTCTGATAAAGATATATAAGGAATTGATAGGGATCAAATTCAATTTTACATCTCCTTTACAAATTGATTTGTCAGAAGAGGAAACTGCAAACTTTAGCACGGAAAGAAATGAACTGATTAAAAGATTGTATCCCAACAATTTACTTGTTAGACAATACCTTGAAGGAATAAAACCCGAATATTACAGCGAAATTAAAAAATCAGATCCTGACTTCGCTGCTGAATTGGCGTTGGTAAAAGAACAGATTTGGAAACTTCTTCCCTTCACGCTATCCAAATCCTTAAATCATCGCTATGGAAGAAACCTTAATAACCCTGATATTGAATATGCCATACCCTATCTAGGGGCCCAAAAACCAAGCCCTCTTTCAGAATTTGGCCATAAATACGTGATGATCAACTATACCATACAAATGCACATTCAGGAAGGCTTGAAATTAAATCAGTTTAAAACATGGACGCAGAAACTCAAAAAGAAATGGATACGTGTAATGGCTCGCAATTCAGAGGCAGAGGCAGACTCTATAGTTAAACAATTTCTTGGCGACGTTCCATTTAAAGAATTAGACCTCAAAGACACCCAAGTTTTAACTTCCCTATACAATAGATTTGCAAAAAATCAAAATATTATCTTTGACTATCTTGAAGACATCTTGCTGCCAAACCTGAAGTTTCCTCCAAAAAAACTCAATTCCAATGAACAAGACTTGGGAGATTTCTTCTTTACCCACGTTTTAGCTCTGTCAGGAACTCCCTACAATGCCAAAACTTACCCATCCCCTTTCCAGCTAACGGAAGCTAATGAAAGCTATTTCGATGATGATCCAGGAATGCAGGCGCTTTTCAATGCATCAAAAACAGGCGCCAGGCTTACTGATGAGGAAAAAAAATTGATGTATGCTTTATCTCTTCCAAAGAACCAAACGATTATGACCTCAAAAACAGAATCTTGTGAAAGCGCACTCAATGCCATAAAAGAGCAGCGAGAAAAAATTGGAATGAAACTGTGTGCCTTTGTGGACCTGGGCGCTTATTTCAAAGACTATTCCAACCTTCAGACAGCAAATCTGATACTGGAAACAGTAAAAGATGTCAAAGGGGTAGTGTTTTTTGATGATTCATCCAATACATTAATGATCCTTCCGAGAGGCAGCGACAAAGCTGAAAACTATGTAGAAGGCAAGCTGCCGCTGCATCAGATATTTGCCTTTTTTGACAATGTCCATACTTTTGCCGCTGATATTCCACTTCAAGAAGAAGCCCATGCCCTCATTTCGTTCAATCAGGAATCGTGCCTGTATGAATTGCTCCAAGCTGCCAAGCGGATGAGAAAACTAGAAAAATCCCAAACTGTATCTTACCTCATTTCTGATTCAATCAAAGAACGATTGACCCATCTCGTAAGCCCTTATGCCTTTAACGTAGCTGCCATTTACCTTCATGCTATTATCAATGAATCCAGGTCGCTAGGCAAACAAATAGAACGCTCCACCATGCATCAGCTGAGGCATCTTATCAAAAAAGAATATCTCATCAAACAACTCAAATCAATTCACAATCTTGGGTTACCCGAAAAAATACTTGTGGAAGACAATCACTTTGCTCCCTCAGGTTATTTTTCCAAAAAAGCAGCTCCCGCAACCATATTCAACAATTATTTTAAGACTGTTTCACACTTGGCTCCGAGCCTATTGGAAAACTCTTATGAGCAACCCTGGGAACGAATCATCCAAAGAGCTAAAATGTTATTGCCGGATGAAATCGAGAGCGAAGGCTGCGGCGATCTCAACCGTGAAGTCGAAAAACAGGAAGAAAAGAAAATCGAACTGTTTGTCGATAAATCCACTTCATTTGAACCTTGGCAAGAGGAGTCTTGGCCCCCTAAAGATATTTTGAACTTTATTCCCAACCTTTGTGATATTCAAACCACTTTGAATGATCCTAATGAGGGAAGCTTAATATTGTACCGGCTGGATAATTATATGCAAACTATCGAAAATCAGAAGATTCCTCTATTTGACAATTCCATTTTGATGACACGCAATTTCGCAAAGACTTCCCAATTTGACATCATAAAATGGGACATCCCTATTAAGCCCGTGGATTACTTTGTTCAGGTCTATCATAAAGATCAAGAGGGATACGATCATTATTATTATGTCATTATTACCCTGAAAGAAATGGAAACTCTAAAATTATATATTAATTTGTTGTCAGTTCTGCAAATAAACAACAGACCCTTTGTTACTCTTTTTTCCATTCAAGGTCAAACTATTGCAGGCGATATCATACCTGAAAATTCCGATTGGCCTCAATTTAAAAAAGCGTTAGTGCAAATGAAGTTTTTCGATGGACGGGAGGATTTCTCCAAGGCGGAAGAGCCCGATCTGAGATCGTGGATAAGAGACAAAGAGTTACTGATTACGGAACTGTTTGCTAAACTTCACCAAAACAGAGAAAAAAATGAAGATTATGGAAAAGGGTCTCTTTTCAGGATATTAAATGAAACCGTTGATGCAAGAAGATCTCAAATGGCTGCCCATGTACACCAGAATACCCTCGCCTTGCAGGACAATTCCCACTCCAATGCCAAAAAACGACCCAGAAGTGAAAATGAACGTTCCTGGAGTGAGGAGGAAGGAATGCAAATAGAATCCGATACCGATGAGCCCGTATTAAAAAGATCAAAAAATCAATAATATTTTAAAAATTTATATGAAGAGGTAATTGCAAAACTCGGAAAGGTGGTCTTTTGGATCTTTTTCATCAGTCGAAAAAATGGTTTTACAAACTTTCTATTTTTCAGTATGAAAAAGAATAAAATTTGTTTGCAAACCATCTGCAACTGCTCATAAAGTTGAGGTAAGGTAACCAGGGCGTCTCGCCCTGGTCTAGGCCGAGACGGCCTGGCTACTCCTTTTACCTCAACTTTATGAGCAGTTGCAACCATCTTAGGTATTTAATGATTAAAAAATATGCAATAGCTTTTCTTTTTTTACCCTTTTGCCTATTTGGCAAAACGTTGGTGTTTACAACAGCTTTTAACCGTCCCGACTTCATTGAATTGCAATATCAGCTTTTTGAAAAATTTCTGGAGGATGATTACGAGTTTTTGGTGATAAGCGATGCCAATACTCCAGAAAGACGTGAGAGCATAAAACGGACTTGCGACAAAATAGGAATCCAATGCTATCAAGTGCCGCAAGAAATTCATGATCAACCTTATCTTCCACGAGGCCCAGGAGATAACTATAATAATCCTAATGTTCGGCACTGCAATTCAGTTCAATGGGCATGGAACAATTTTTTTTCACGCCATGAAGGGCCTGTCATGGTCATAGACTCAGATATGTTTTTAATACGACCTTTTTCTATAGAGAAAATTCTCGAGAACAAACACTTCGCAGGAGTTTTCTGGAGAACTAAGGATATCGAAACAGGCGAACCCTACTCCTATTTATGGCTTGCCCTCATTTTATTTAACAATCCGCTTCTTCCTGAAAGAGAAACGCTTTGTTTTAACTGCGGACGCTTGCCTGGTACGCAGGCTATCTGCGATAGTGGGGGAGGAACTAATCTTTATCTGAACAAATTTAAAGATTCTCTTAATATACACTCCTTAAGCTATGTGAAAGGTCATGAATTCTATTGCCCTTATAGATATGCCCCAAAAGAATTACAAAATTTTGATCATCTCTCATCCGATGAGATTATTCACAATCTCACTGAAAAGGGCTTTACCGCGGAAGAAATTAATCTCGTTCTTAAAAAACCTTATACGATTGAACAAGTGCTCACGCAATCCCTCTCCTTTAGGGGAGGGTCAAGTGAGCCATTTCATGGTATTGACCAAAATTTGAGATATGGTATATAAAATATATTTTTATGATGCAAGGCCAAGGTCAATTCGTTTATGTTAACAGGCATTACATTGCAGGCACATCCGACAGCATGGCAAAAACAAATTATCAGTCAATGGATGGGATGTGCACGTTTTATCTGGAATGCCAAATGCGAAGAAGAAAAGTATTTAATGCATTATGCAAGGCGCTACCTTCCTACAGGGACTTATCCCTCTGTTGATCAAACATTTTCCCAATATAAGGATAAGGAGCTATCTCCCTGGCTTTTTGACTGCCCAAGCCAGATACTGAGAAACTCTGCTGCCAATTGGTACCAGGTTTATAGAAATTATCTTAAAGGTCAATGTGGCAAACCAAACAGAAAAAAGAAATTGGATGCTGAAAGCGTTCATTTGACTAGAGAATTGTTTCGATTTGAGAAAGGCGATGACGGGGTAATGCGTTTGTCGGTAGGCTCCAAGACAAATAATATAGGGTTTCTAGCTATCAAAAATCACACCTCTTATGCTGAGCCAAAATCAATCCGGATCAAAAAAAAGAATGGGCGTTATTGTGTATCCTTTTGTTATGAAGACGATATAGAGGATTCAAAGGATATTTATGAACATCTTGGGTACCTTAAAAACCTTAGCAAAGAAGAGCTGGAAGGAATGACCGTAGGGGTCGATCGCGGAGTCAAACGGCCTGTTCAAGCCGGAGATGAAGCCTACGATTTTTCTATGGAGCAAAAAAGAAAAAAAAAGGCTAAAGAACGATACATCAAAAGAAGTCAAAAGGCCCTTGCCAGAAAACAAAAAATTTCAAGAAGAAGAAAAAATCAAAAACGCAAACTGTCAAGAGCTTATGAAAAAATAGCAAACATTAGAAAAGATTTTTGTCATAAAACAAGTAAAGCTATTGTTGATAAAGATGCGAATAAAGTCATTGTTCTCGAGGATCTGCGCACCAAACAAATGACTGGAAAACCCGAGGCCAAAAAAGACGAAAAGACCGGAAAATGGGTCCATAATAATAGAAAAAGTAAAGCTGGACTCAACCGATCGATTCTGGATAAGGGCTGGTGCCGGATGGAACAGTTTATTCGTTACAAAGCAATAAAAGCCGGGAAGGCTTTCTTCAAGGTGCCGGCTCACCATACCTCTCAGGAGTGTGCAGATTGCGGCCACACTCATCCCGACAATCGCAAAACCCAGGAATTGTTTTTTTGCGTAAGTTGCGGCCATTCTGATAATGCAGATAAAAATGCTGCAGAGGTTATTAAGAAAAGAGCAATCAAATTAATACTAGACTCTGGAACGGAGTTGTCTAGCCGCGGTGTTTTGCTAGATAAAGGACGTGGAGCTGCAAATAAGACGCGAGAAGCGAATGCGAATCGTGCACGCAGCAGAGAAGCGTCAAAAAAGAAAGAATTAGCTGCTCAAGCAGCCTAATTCTGGAAGCCCTCTCCTTTAGGGGAGGGTAGTTCACCGAATTCTTCGACATCCTTTTACAGGATTCGGGTTAGAAACAGTTTGATAAAATCTATACAATATGTAGATATCTACATATTGAGAATATCTAAAATGAGAATAGACTTCTTGCATAACCTGCTTTGCTTGAGAAAATCGATGATTTTTGCGCAGATTCATCACCAAATTTTGAGATCATGTTAAATACATGGTCGAAAAATTTGGTGATGAAGATGCCAAAAAGCACGGTTTTATCAAGTAAATGAGGTTATGCAAGAAGTCTAATATCTAAAATATGTAAATTATTGCCCTGATTATTTTTGTGAACGTATACATAACTCATAGCAACCTTCCTCGAAGGATAAACCTTCCATCATTTATCAAATGTAAACCGTTAATGAAAAATGTTCTAGATATTTAAATGTATCCTTGATAACATATACCGATATCAGTATAATTAAGGGAAGAGGCAAATGAGCGAAAATTCCAATCCATTGCCCATATTATGGGTTGCTTCATCGAAGCGTGATTTTTTAGAAATGCCAGAAGATGTTGTAGATGATTTTGGATTTGGGCTTTATGAAGCCCAGAAGGGGAAACATCCGAAGATTGGAAAAATTTTGAAAGGATTCGGTGGAGCAAGTGTCGTAGAACTTGTAAGAGATCATTCTGATGGCACATTTCGATTTGTTTATACAGTTAGATTCGAGGATGTGGTTGTTGTGTTGCACGCTTTCCAAAAGAAAAGTAAGAAAGGCATTGAAACCCCAAAACAAGACATAGATCTTATTCGCTCTAGGTTAAAACTTGCTGAGGCAATGTACAAAGATTGGAAAAAGAAAGGAGGCAAAAATGGCTAAAGAAGCAGATTATGAAGTAACTGAAGGGAATGTTTTTGCTGCACTTGGTCGCAAAAATGCTGATGAATTATTAGCGCGAGCTGAGCTTTTAGACAAAGTTGGTACATTAATCGAAAATAGTGGCTTATCACAAAGTGAAGTAGCAAAAAAACTCGGAATCACACAACCAAAAGTTTCGATGCTAGTCAATGGTCGGCTATCTGAATTTGGAACGGATACTCTTTTGCATTACCTATCAATTCTTGGTTGTGAAGTCAAAATTCATGTGAAACAACCTCGATCCAGAGTTGAAATATTCCGACATAAAGGCTGTATAGCCGTTTGCTGACAAAACAAAAGCTTTAATGACTAAAGATTATCAGGAGTCCTTTCAGAAGTTGCAAATTTCTCTTTGATTATATTTTTTCTTTTGTTATTTTACCTGTAAAGTAAAGGAAAAGGCATCATGAGGATTAAAATTTTTTATCCCTATATTATTTGTATGCTGTTGGTATCACCCCTGCAAACGCTCTTTTCACACCCATTAGATTCATATAAAGATTACCTGGACAATGGCACTCATGAAGGTCAAGACTGGTCTTCTTTCCAAGTGATTCCTTTATCGCGCTATTATACTTTCAAAGCAGCCTTCGATCATTTTGAACAATATAATGGAAAAATCGTAGTTGAACTGGGAACATCCCGCAGTTTCACCCATGGAGGCCATCCTGGCTGCAATCAGGATGACACAAGATATTGGATGCCAGACCAACCCGAACATTGGGATTGGGGAGCGGGATTCTTTACTCGTATGGCTGCAACCAGTTTATTTCATCTAAAACCTCGCATCCATACGATCGATATTTCAGCACAGCATTTAGCACGCTGCAAATTTATGACGAACGACTTTTCGGATATAATTCAATATCATCTATATTCTTCAATCGATTTTCTTAGATATTGTAACTTCCCTGATGGTATTGATTTACTCTATCTTGATACAGGAGATATGACGCCAATAGAGCCTACAGCATTACTACAATTAGAAGAAGCAAAAATCATCGTGGAGAGGAATTTGATATCAAATAATGGAATCATTCTAATAGATGATGTTAGGAATCAAACACCAAAAAAATTTGGTGATCTTTCAGGCTTGGGAAAATCAAAATATGCTTTACCTTACCTTCTAGATCATGGCTTTGAAATCATCATGAATGAATATCAGGTTTTATTGCGAAAAAAGGAGCAATTCGAATGAGAGCAAAAAAACAATATAATTTGATTTTTTTAACATTGTGTTTTCTTTTCTCCTCGCCCTTACTTTCGTTTGAACAAGTTGTGATCTGGGGGCATAAGTTACACTCTCATACACATTCTTACATTCACGAAGGTTTCTATAGAGGATTCCAATATTTGGGTTATCCCACGTTTTGGTTCGATGACGCCGATGATGTCACTCATTTCGATTTTTCAAATTCTCTATTTATTACAGAAGGGCAGGTGGATAAAAAAATCCCCCTACGCTCTGATTGCGAATACATTCTTCATAACTGTCATGATGACAAGTATCAAAAGCAATTAGATCAGCATCAATGGATTAGTATGAAAACATATAGAGATGGAAGGATAACGCCTGAGCTTGAAATGATAGCTCCTTTCATTTACCAGGACAAAAAAAATAAAATTGTGTACATGCCATGGGCGACAGATCTTCTGCCTTATGAAATTGAAGATATTCAAGTCAATCTATCAAACATTTGGGAAAAAAGAAGCAATAATAAAAAAATTGTTTATTGGATAGGTACAATCGGAGGGGCCTTATATGGTAATATCAATGAACTAAATCCTTTTAAGAGAGCATGCAAAGAAAATGGAGTAAAGTTTTCGCACAATGATCCCTGGGTTAATGGGCTTGATCGGTCAGAATGTGTACCACTCATCAGTAACGCCTATCTTGCCCCAGCCATAGTGGGAACGTGGCAAGAGGAAAACGGATATATCCCTTGCCGTATATTTAAAAACATAAGTTATGGTCAAATGGGAGTCACAAATTCAAGACATGTTTACGAATTGTTCCATCATAATGTGGTTTATAACAAAGATACGTACCAACTCTTTTTCGATGCCTCAGAGAGACTCAAAACTTGGACTCTGGAGGATCAATACAGATTAATGGATGAGGTTAAGAACAATCATACCTATCTGAATAGAATTCAGCTATTATTGGATTTCTTTGAATCTATTAAGCAGCAAGAAACTCAGCAACTGCTCATACAGTTGAGGTAAGGTAACCAGGGCGTCTCGCCCTGGTCCAGGCCGAGACGGCCTGGCTACTCCTTTTACCTCAACTTTATGAGCAGTTGCGAAACTCAAAACCAATGAATATGTATAAATATTTTTTACTGATCTCAATGCTTCTGTGGCTAAATATAGAAGCCAAGTCTCTTAATGAAATGAAGATTCTTCATTTAACCTTTCATAAAGGCTGTCAAAAGGAGTTTGAATCGGTTGCTAAAGAGTTCGGATTTCAACTCGATACCTGGTACATACAGTCCCTTCCCACTTATTCATTCGATGGAACAAATGCAGGAAATGGATTATATAATGTGGGACATGATCGAGCGCAACGGGTCTGGGACCTTCATAAAAATGAATTCAATGAGTATGATGCCATCATCACATCAGATACAGCGCCTCTGGCCCGCATTTTTCTTCAAAATAACTTTTCTAAACCGCTAATTATCTGGATTTGCAACCGGTTTGATTATTCAGACCGTGCAAGTCTCGATTGTAAGTTTCCCGACTCAGAATATTACGATCTATGGAGATCCATCCCCTCAAGACCCAATGTGGCCATGATTGGGTATACAGATATCGAACATGTTTATACAAAATCGAAGGGAGTGGAAAGTGGAACTCTATTAATTAAACCGTGTGGATTCGTAGAGGCGCTAGATTACCTTGAACCAGATCCTACAAAGGGTAAGATGTTCTATTTACCTCCTTATCACAATGAAACAAAATTTATGAATTTCTCACAGTTTTTAAATAATATAGGTATTGAAAACCGATGCGGCCGTTATTCCTCTCCACGCGAGCTCACTCAATATAAGGGAATTATTCACCTGCCTTACTCATGGTCCAATCTTGCGTTTTTTGAGAATATCAGCTTAGGTATAGTTTATTTTATCCCGACCTTTGATTTTATGAGAACACTATATTCCCAAGAGAACTACTTCTTTCCAAATCCCGATATGCTTTTTACGAATGATAACCACCTGAAAACGGAGTGGTATCATCCCGATCACTCTTCTTTCATTGTGTACTTTAGTTCATGGGAAGATTTGAATGAGAAAATCAACCTCACAGATTTTGAGAATATGCACAACAAAACATTAACCTATGCGAAACAACATCGTACCATCATGTTGGATCGCTGGAAACAGGTGTTTTCAAACTTTGGATTTAAGGATGAGAGGATTTATGAATAGCAGATTTTATTGTATATGTTTTCTTTTGATCTTTCTGAATTCCTTGTTACCGGCTTCAGGTGAAATCCCGCGAGGCGCCAAAATTTATGTAGCTGGACACAATGGCCTCGTAGGCCGTGCCTTAGTGCGAAAATTAAAAAAGGAAGGCCATACCAATATCCTTGTGAGAACTTCCAGCGAGTTGGACCTAAAATGCCAGCAGGCAGTCCATGACTTTTTTCAACACGAAAAACCGGATTATGTTTTTTTGGCTGCTGCCAAAGTGGGTGGGATCAAAGCCAACATGGATTACCCCGCAGATTTTATTTATAACAATTTGATGATTGAAGCCAACGTGATCCATGCTTCGTGGCTGAGCGGTGTAAAAAAGCTGCTGTTCTTAGGTTCTTCCTGTATTTATCCCAGAGAATGTCCTCAACCCATGAAAGAATCATACCTTTTGACGAGCCCGCTTGAACAAACCAATGAACCCTATGCCATTGCCAAAATTGCCGGAATAAAAATGTGCCAGGCCTACAATAAGCAAAAAGGTACACACTTCATCTCCTGCATGCCCACAAACTTATATGGGCCTTTTGATAACTTTGATCTCAATAATTCTCATGTGATGCCGGCATTGATCCGTAAATTTATGGAAGCGAAATTAAATGGCAGGCAAGAGGTCGTGATTTGGGGCACAGGAAATCCCAGAAGGGAATTTCTTCATGTGGATGATCTTGCCGATGCCGCCTATTTCTTAATGGATAGGTATGAAGAGGATGAAATAATAAATATTGGGTGCGGAACGGATGTATCAATTAAAGACCTGGCCTTGTTGATAAAGAACGTTATTGGATTTGAGGGAGAACTGGTATTTGATACTTCTTATCCGGATGGAACCCCCCAAAAACTCTTGGATATCAGCAAAATACAAAATCTGGGATGGGAACCCAAAATTTCGTTAAGTGAGGGGGTAAAAGAGGTCGTTGAATGGTATCAAAGCCATAACATTTGTAACAATTTACCACTGAGCCAGTGAGATCACTGAGAAGGTGTGAGATAGGGAGAGGGCTGTTTTATAAAATCTCTCTGTGGGCTCTGTGGTAGAAAAATTTTAAACCACAGAGACCACAGAAAATAGCTCTGGATAGGAGGAGAGCCCCCTCTCAATTATCTCATATTTTCTCACTGATCTCACTGGCTCAGTGGTAAATCGCTACTAATTCTCTGCATTTTTTGCAGGTGCTTTAAATCGGATTCAATCATGATTTTTATTAATTCGTGAAAAGATGTCTTTGGGGCCCAATTTAAAATCCGTTTGGCCTTGGCCGCATTTCCCAAAAGCAAATCAACTTCGGTAAGACGATAATAGAAGGGATCAACTTTTATGAGGATTTCTCCTGTGTTATTATCAATCCCATATTCATCCGCCCCTTCTCCGTGCCACGAGATTTCAAAACCGAGCTCTTTATAGGCGAGTTCTGCGAATTCCCTTACGGAGTGGGTTTCCCCGGTAGCTATGACATAGTCATCGGGTTGTTCCTGTTGCAACATAAGCCACATGGCTTCGATATAATCTTTGGCATATCCCCAATCGCGTTTTGCATTCAAATTTCCAAGGTAAAGTATATTATCCCCTACTAACTTTCGGCGGCAGGCGGCCAACGTAATTTTACGGGTGACAAAGGTTTCTCCTCTAAAAGGAGATTCATGATTAAATAATATGCCATTGCAGGCAAACATTCCATAGGCCTCACGATAATTGACGGTAACCAAATACGCAAAGACTTTTGCTATAGCATAAGGAGAACGGGGATAGAAGGGCGTGGATTCCGTTTGGGGGGTTTCCTGTACTTTGCCAAACATTTCACTGGAAGACGCTTGATAGTACTTTACTTTGTTTTCCATGCCAAGGATTTTAATGGTATCTAGTATTCTCAAGGCCCCTAAACCATCAATTTCTCCGGTATATTCCGGCAATTCGAAGGATACCTTGACATGGCTTTGGGCACCCAGATTATATATTTCATCCGGTTGAATAGCATGGATCAAATTCATAATATTTGTACTGGAGGCAAGGTCTCCATAATGCAGATAAAGGGATCTATTTTGATTTTGGATTTCTTCGTAGATATGATCTATTCGAGACGTATTTATGGAAGAGGATCTTCTTTTCACCCCATGCACTTCATACTTTTTATTTAAAAGAAATTCGGCGAGGTAGGCGCCATCCTGGCCTGTGATTCCAAAGATCAAAGCTTTCTTTTTAGGTTGGGATACTCCTTCTTCAGCCTGTGCCGTATGAAAAAACAGCATGACAATGTAGTAGAGATGTAAGATTGTAATTTTTCTTTTCTTCACAGTAATTTCTCTTTAAGATTAGGGTGAGCGCATTTCTTCATGGTTTTTGTCCAACGCCACTAGGCGCTTTTCATAGGGAATCGATAAATTTTCCGAGTAACAGTATGAGGGGTTCAGGATCACAGTAGGCGGGTTATCGACGCAGTATCTGTTCCAATGGCTTTCATCATGCCAAACAGCGATTAATCCTCGTTCCAAATCATCCTCGATATTGTTAATGTTTGTTTCAAAGATTTTTATCATCTCTTCAGTTGACCCGCCATAAAAGCCTCCTGCAAAATATTGTTCTCCCTCAAAATCTTTAATACATGCAGTAGATTGAGGGTTTGTTTCATAGGATCCTCGCCTCCCAACAAATCCAGGATGTTGTGTGGCGACACGTTCTCCAAAAATTTCATCGCCAACTTCATCGACGAAAAGCATATCTGCATCGCATGCAAACAAATAATCTTGATTTTCAAATAAATTTCGATTGTTGTAATAGACGTGATAGCGCTTTAATGTATCGTATGGCCAACCGATTCTTTTTTGAAATATCTGGACGATGTTATCTGCATCGGGAATCATTTCCGTCGGTGAAAATAAAATAGGTGACGTTATGATTTTTGCAAAAATGCCTTTCTGCCGATTTTATGAGCGGATCGACAGAAATTACATACTTTCCTGTTGCCATGATCAATAAACCTACGTTTTCTGCAAAAGCACCACTTGACATTGAGAATAAAAACAGTATCAAGAGCACAGATAATCTTCTAAAACCATTCATGACATTCTCTCAATCTCTTGTTAGGGTGAGCGCATTTGTTTATGGTTTTTGTCTAAAGCCACCAGACGTTTTTCAAAGGGAATAAATCGATTTCCAGGATAACAGTATGAGGGGTTCAGGATTACAGTGGGCGGGTAGTCCAAACAATATCGGTTCCAGTGGCTTTCGTCATGCCACAAAGCTATAATGTCCCGGCTTAAGTCATTTCTGATATTCTCCGAGCATACTTTGGTGATATTAAGGACTTCCTTGGCCGAACCCCCATAAAATCCTCCTGCAAAATAGAAATGACCTTCCTCAGGGCCTATATAGGCTTTTGAATTTGGATTCCCATCATAGGTAAAATATTTACGCCGTTGATCATAAAATCCCGGATGAAGGGTAGCCACCCGTTCGCCGAGAATTTCATCTCCCACATCATTGACAAACAACATATCGGCATCACAGGCAAACAAATAATCTTGCGATGAATACAAGTCCCGATGGTTATAATACGCTTCAAAACGCATCATGGTATCATGAGGCCAACCCAAGCGCTGTTGATAAATGTATTTTATATTTTCTGTCGATTCCCTTTCTGCATCGGTAAAGATGAAATAGGTCACGGTATGATTTTTGCAAAAATACTTTTCTGCTGATTGTATGAGAGGATCTGTGAAGTAAATGTATTTTCCAGTGGCCATGATCATCAACCCTACGTTTTCTCCGAGTGCAAAACTTGACTTTGAAAGGAAAAATAGCAGTAGAACTGCAAATAATTTTCTGAATGTATTCATGATATTCCTTAATGTTCTAGCAGGATCCAGCCGTCTGGAATCAGATCCCTGGTATCATTCTCTGATATATAGAGGGATTAAACCAACGGGGAGGAACGACCACAATTTTATTGGTGTTTTTATTTAAATAGGCTGCCCACCAAGAAAAGCTTGAATTGGTAATGATGTTGTGTTTGCATAGGCTCATGAGGTAAAAATCATGAATGTAATTTTCACCTTCAATAAATTGGATATTGCCCTGAAGATTTTGCAAAGTCGTTTTACACCAATCCATATTATTGGAAAAAACGACAAAAAGAGCGTTTTCAGGAAATAGTTTCATAGCCTGTTCCACATATTCTGCTCCATGAGTAATATAATTTACTGCTATTCCAGGGTCTTCTATCAGGTAGGATCTCAAATGTATGGAAACGGTGTACGGATGATTAATAATGTCGCAGTATTTGCTCTGCAAGTAGGCAATGATTTCTGGCTTGGGTTCAAAAAGGGAGAGGATTTCCTGTTTATGTTTAACAAAGTATTTTTCCGATTGAAAATACCCGACAATCTTCATATTAGGCCGATAAGGTATTTCATCGTAATAGAAATGGGGTTCACGATAAATCGCATCCATTTTATTGGGCCGGGAAGCATTTAAATCATAAAAAACCGTGGAGTAATTGAATGGAATATTATATTTCTGCTCGGTTACCAGATCTGGAAATACCGCTTCGGCTCCATGGTCCAATGCCAGGCTTGTTGCTGCGGCAATAATGAACAGTTGGTTGCCAAATTGCCCCATAAGTTGCCCTTCCACAAAGGGGCCGGCAAGCAGTAAACTGGGATTTCCCATTAATAAAAAAATAAACAAGATTTTTTTAGGATCATTGCATTTCACCTTTTTCAAGTCTTTGATAACGGGGTTTATTTCGAATATAATGGTCCAAATCCCTTTGTAATTGGGCATTCACTTTGTTGTCATTTATTGGATTCGATATATTGTACACGTAATTTACCTTTTCCATAAAAGCATGCCTTTCCCCTGCCATTTCAGCGATGGGATACATAATGGCCATGTCCCATGCCATAGGAAAAAAATCGCCATTATACAAAAGGTCTTCCAATGGTATTTTTTTAAATAACCAGGCATAAAAAGTCCTCAAGTGCGAAGGGTGTATATAGGCTCTAAAGGCATTTTGGGATACAATTCCTGCTGGAATCGGGGCAAGGTAAGGTAGATCAATTTTGCCATTAGGGTGTAAAATGAATTTGCCGTAAGTGAACCATACTTCGCCAGAAGAATAGGCGTCATTCAAGTCTTTCAAAACTGCATCATGGTAGAACCAGTCATCTCCATCCACTGTGGCGATGATTTCCTTATCTTGACAGCTGGTAATCATCCGGTACAGGTTTGCCAAGGCACCCACACGGCTTATATTGTTTATCAGAGTAAAAAAATGGGGTTCTTCATTTACCAGGCGGGATAATTTGCCGGTTGCTGTGGGGATATCCTCAACGCCTTCATTGTCAAAATAGACCGCCCTGTAATCCACACCATTTTCGATTAAAAACTGTTCTACAGCTTCTCCTGTTCCGTCAAGAGAACCATCATTTACATATAAAATTCTGTAATTCCCATATTTTTGGGAAAGAAGCGATTCCAGGTTTTTTTGATACCATTGAATATTATTGTAGGAAGGGACCACAATCACCATGGGTTTTTCAGGATAGTCCAACGCCAAGAAATCATCGCAAAAGAGCATTTGGGCCCCGTTTCCGAAGAGACACCAGATCAAAGATATATAGAGAGACAGATTTTTAAATACGCACATGGCTCTTCTTTTATTGTGAGGGTATTTCTGAGGTTTCAAGTCTTTGATAACGAGGTTTGTTTCGAATATGGTGATTCAAATTCAGCTGCAGTTTGGCATTCACTTTGTTGTCATTGATCGGATTCGACTCATTGTACACATAATTCACTTTTTCCATATAAGCGTGTCTTTCTCCTGCCATTTCAGCTATGGGATACATAATGGCCATGTCCCACGTCATGGGGTAAAAAACACCATTATACAAGAGGTCTTCCAGCTGTATTTTCTTAAATAACCAGGCATAAAAAGTCCTCAAGTGTGAAGGGTGTTGGAACTCCCTAAAGGCATTTTTAAACACAACTGCAGAGGGAAAAGGTCTGAAAGGGCTGGGCCTGTTGGAAGGGAATACGACATATTTGCCGTGAGTGAACCATCTTCACGGGTAGAATAGACATCATTCAAATCCTAAGACATCATCATGGTAGAACCAGTCATCTCCATCCACTGTGGCGATGATTTCCCTATCGTGGCAGCTGGTAATCATCCGGTACAGGTTCGCCAAGGCACCCACACGATCAATATTATTTATCAGAGTAACAAAATGAGGTTCTTCATTTACCAGATCAGCAAATTTGGCGGTTGCTGCGGGAATATCTTCATTCGCTCCAAGGTCAAAACAGACAGCCCTGTAATCCACGCCATTTTCGATTAAAAATTGTTCTACTGCTTCCCCTGTACCATCATGGGAACCATCATTTACATAAAGGATCCGGTAATTCTGATATTTTTGTGAAAGAAGCGATTCCAAGTTTTTTTGATACCATTGAATATTATTGTAGGAAGGGACCACGATCACCATGGGTTTTTCTGCAAGTTCCAAAAGTTCCAAGCCGATGACGTTATTTCCGAAGAGAAACAGGATCAAATATAAAGGGAGAAACAGCATTTGAGGTAGTTTTTTAAACATATACGCAGCACCTAGTGAGTTGCATAAGCCATGTGTATTATCAAAATTTAATTTTTTTGAACAGATATTTACCAACGCCGTTCACAAAATCCGAGTTGAAAAAGTCATGGTTCCAAAACTGAATAATAGGTTATAAACCCTATTGAATACACATTGAAAAACAGGGTGTCCCATGGCAGAAGAAGGCAGCGAGAAAAATCCGGATAAAACTCCCGAAAGACCTCTCGAGTGTAGCGAGTGTAAAAAACCCATAGCTGTGTATTATACAGAGGTAGTAGGCACTAACATTACCCGTACATGCATGTGTGGGGATTGTCCTGAATTGCAAAAACGTTTGTATGGCACCTCAGAAAAAACTGCGGGCCAATTGCCGGCCGAAAGAAAGACAGGTTTGGCTTGTGGAAACTGCGGGACGACTTTAGAGAACATCCGGGTAGGAGGGGCCATGGGGTGTAGTGAATGCTATCAGGTGTTTGAAGATTTCGTCTTGTCGGAGATACAGGCCATGGGCAAGCTCCCTGCCCGTCTTTTAAATGCCAAAAAGACACTCCCTATTCACATTGGACGGTCTCCCGGAGAAACAAAGGAAATGGACCCCTCATTGCGATTATTGGCTTTAAATGAGGCCTTGAATGAGACCTTGAAAAGGGAAGATTATGAGCAGGCAGCCTGGCTGCGCGATCAAATTAAAGCCTTGACTGAAACGCCGGAGAAAAAAAATGACGAACGGAAATAAACTAATTGCCCCTCTTTGCGATTTCAAGCTATGGTCTACCAATGATAACCCCATTTTTTTGGCTTCCACATTGAATCTATTTCGAAATATCGAAAAATTCAAATTTCCTGCCAAATTAGACGAAGAACGAAGAAAACAGATCCTTGCGTTATTAAGCAAAGAATTTTTAGGAAACGAGCACCTGAAGCAGCCTATGATCTTTAAAGCGGAAGAGCTGTCTTCTTTGCATAAGGAATATTTGATCGAGCATTTTTTATCCTCATATGATTTGAGCCGAGCCTCCATAGGCGAAGCCTTTATCATGGACCAGACGGGGGATACCCTGATCAGTTTGAACCTTGGAAACCATATCCAATTTGAATTGTTGAATACCAAGGGAGAATTGGAAAATGCCTGGAATCACCTTGTCAAAATAGACACGACTCTGGGAAAAAATATAAGCTATTCTTTCAACCCCGCCTTTGGATTCCTCACAGCGGACCTGGCACAGTGCGGGACCGCCTTCATAGCATCCAGCTTCTTGCAATTATCGGCGCTTATCCATCTGGACCATATTGATAAGACCCTTGAAAAATTTGCGGATGAATCTTTCACTGTTACAGGAATACAGGGGTCTCCCACTGAAATCATTGGAGATATCGTTGTAGTGCAAAACAATTATACCCTTGGAGTTTCTGAAGAAAGTATCATTTCATCTCTTGGATCTGCCTGCACCAAACTCCTAGCCGAAGAACATGGGGCCAGAAGTCAAATCAAACGCAACAGCGATCCTGAAATCAAAGATAAAATCAGCCGTGCTTATGGCATCCTCATACATTCCTATCAAATTGAGGCTGTAGAAGCCTTGAATGCCATCAGCCTGCTTAAACTTGGCCTGGACCTGGGTTGGCTGGAAGGGATTACGATGGCAGAGCTAAACCAGCTTTTCTTTAATTGCCGACGGGCCCATTTATTGTGCCAGTTTAATGAAAAGATCTCTCAAGAAGAAATACCTCATAAAAGGGCAGAGTTTATTCATTCCTCCCTTAAAAACACGAAAGTGCTTGTCTAAATGTAACAGTTCAGATACCCCTCCTTCGTCGGGATATCTGAACGAAAAAGGTAATCAGGCCGTCTCTGCCTGTACCAGGGCTGGACGCCCTGGCCACTTTCTCATAAAAAGTCATGTGCTGCCATGACTTTTTAAGGATGTACGCTGAAAAGTTTTTGAGGAAAATAGCTCTTGTATTTGAGTCGCCTGATATTCATCAAATATACTTTCCCATTAATTGTAATTAATGATATAGTTTGCATTAAACGTAAAATGTAAACGAGGTTCTTATGAATACTACAATTAAAGAATATTTTAATTTCGCTATGAATAAAATATTAATTTACAGCATCAATAATACAATTAAAGAATATTTGAATAAGGATAATTTTGAACAAGCAAAAATCTTGGAATTAAATAATTTCATAGATAAAAATTTAAGAGCGATCCTTCAGCAAACAGAAACTGGGGAAGCGAAAAATTTGCAAGCCAATCTGTTGGCTTTAAGTAATAAGATAAATAAAGAAATTGATACTCCTCAAGCACATAAATTGTCTTTTAATATTATGGGACTTGCCTTAGGTCTTCTATCAGCTAAAAAAAATAATTATTTACAAGGAGAAATCCCATCTGAAGTATTTTCGATAATTATAGATAAGCTGAACCCAAACAATTTGGCATCAGATATTAAATTTCTTAAATCTATCGAAAGAACTTCAAAATTGTGGAGGAAGGAAATAAATGCCCATGTTCTTCGAAGAATGAATGAAGAGAAGAACCTTTCACCTTATATTGTTGGATGCAGAACCGGTTCGGAAGCGATCAATTACATTAGTAAGAATAAGCTGCAAAGTGCAAATTTATTCGAATTTTCCAATATAACTGATGAAAATTTGATTAAATTAATTGAAAATTGCCCAAATCTTCATAAGATATTTTTACGATCAGATAAAATTAAAGAAGTTTCATTTGAGAAGCTTCTAGCCCTTCAAACCTTGGTTCTTAGAGGGTGCACGCAGCTATCGGGAGATAAACTGGCAGAGGCGCTCGGCAAGCTTACAGCCCTTCAAACCTTGGGGCTTGAAGGGTGCACGCAGCTATCGGGAGATAAACTGATAGAGGCGCTCGGCAAGCTTACAGCCCTTCAAGCCTTGGGGCTTGAAGGGTGCACGCAGCTATCGGAAGATAAACTGGCAGAGGCGCTCGGCAAGCTTACAGCCCTTCAATGGTTGGATCTTACAGGGGGCACGCAGCTATCGGGAGATAAACTGGCAGAGGCGCTCGGCAAGCTTACAGCCCTTCAAGCCTTGGGTCTTGCAGGGTGCACGCAGCTTTCGGGAGATAAACTGGCAGAGGCGCTCGGCAAGCTTACAGCCCTTCAAACCTTGAATCTTGCAGGGTGCACGCAGCTATCGGGAGATAAACTGATAGAGGCGCTCGGCAAGCTTACAGCCCTTCAAACATTGGGTCTTGCAGGGTGCACGCAGCTATCGGGAGATAAACTGGCAGAGGCGCTCGGCAAGCTTACAGCCCTTCAAACCTTGAATCTTGCAGGGTGCACGCAGCTATCGGGAGATAAACTGATAGAGGCGCTCGGCAAGCTTACAGCCCTTCAAACATTGGGTCTTGCAGGGTGCACGCAGCTATCGGGAGATAAACTGGCAGAGGCGCTCGGCAAGCTTACAGCCCTTCAAACCTTGAATCTTGCAGGGTGCACGCAGCTATCGGGAGATAAACTGGCAGAGGCGCTCGGCAAGCTTACAGCCCTTCAAACATTGGGTCTTGCAGGGTGCACGCAGCTATCGGGAGATAAACTGATAGAGGCGCTCGGCAAGCTTAAAGCCCTTCAAACATTGGGTCTTGCAGGGTGCACGCAGCTATCGGGAGATAAACTGGCAGAGGCGCTCGGCAAGCTTAAAGCCCAGGGCGTAAGAATCAAGTCATAGCAATTTAGAAAAGCCTCTAAGCCTTTTCCTTAGATATACTTTCCCATTAATTGTAATTAATGATATAGTTTGCATTAACGTAAAATGTAAACGAGGTTTTTATGAATAATATGTCGGTTCACAGTATCAACAATACAATTAAAGGGTATTTTAATTTTGCCATGAATAACATATCAATTTGCAGTATCAATAATACAATTAAAGAATATTTGAATAAGGATAATTTTGAACAAGCAAAAATCTTGGAATTAAATAATTTCATTGATAAAAATTTAAGAGCGATCCTTCAGCAAACAGAAACTGGGGAAGCGAAAAATTTGCAAGCCAATCTGTTGGCTTTAAGTAATAAGATAAATAAAGAAATTGATACTCCTCAAGCACATAAATTGTCTTTTAATATTATGGGACTTGCCTTAGGTCTTTTATCAGATAAAAAAAATAATTATTTACAAGGAGAAATCCCATCTGAAGTATTTTCGATAATTATAGATAAGCTGAACCCAAACAATTTGGCATCAGATATTAAATTTCTTAAATCTATCGAAAGAACTTCAAAATTGTGGAGGAAGGAAATAAATGCCCATGTTCTTCGAAGAATGAATGAAGAGAAGAACCTTTCACCTTATATTGTTGGATGCAGAACCGGTTCGGAAGCGATCAATTACATTAGTAAGAATAAGCTGCAAAGTGCAAATTTATTCGAATTTTCCAATATAACTGATGAAAATTTGATTAAATTAATTGAAAATTGCCCAAATCTTCATAAGATATTTTTACGATCAGATAAAATTAAAGAAGTTTCATTTGAGAAGCTTCTAGCCCTTCAAACCTTGGTTCTTAGAGGGTGCACGCAGCTATCGGGAGATAAACTGGCAGAGGCGCTCGGCAAGCTTACAGCCCTTCAAGCCTTGGGTCTTGCAGGGTGCACGCAGCTATCGGGAGATAAACTGGCAGAGGCGCTCGGCAAGCTTACAGCCCTTCAAGCCTTGGGTCTTGCAGGGTGCACGCAGCTTTCGGGAGATAAACTGGCAGAGGCGCTCGGCAAGCTTACAGCCCTTCAAGCCTTGGGTCTTGCAGGGTGCACGCAGCTTTCGGGAGATAAACTGGCAGAGGCGCTCGGCAAGCTTGCAGCCCTTCAAACCTTGAATCTTGCAGGGTGCACGCAGCTATCGGGAGATAAACTGGCAGAGGCGCTCGGCAAGCTTACAGCCCTTCAACGGTTGAATCTTGCAGGGTGCACGCAGCTATCGGAAGATAAACTGGCAGAGGCGCTCGGCAAGCTTACAGCCCTTCAATGGTTGGATCTTGCAGGGTGCACGCAGCTATCGGGAGATAAACTGGCAAAGGCGCTCGGTAAGCTTGCAGCCCTTCGAACATTAGAACTTAGAGACTGCACGCAGCTATCGGGAGATAAACTGATAGAGGCGCTCGGTAAGCTTGCAGCTCTTCAAACATTGGGTCTTGCAGGGTGCACGCAGCTATCGGGAGATAAACTGGCAGAGGCGCTCGGCAAGCTTGCAGCCCTTCAAACATTAGAACGTAGAGACTGCACGCAGCTATCGGGAGATAAACTGATAGAGGCGCTCGGCAAGCTTAAAGCCCAGGGCGTAAGAATCAAGTCATAGCAATTTAGAAAAGCCTCTAAGCCTTTTCCTTAGATATACTTTCCCATTAATTGTAATTAATGATATAGTTTGCATTAACGTAAAATGTAAACGAGGTTTTTATGAATAATATGTCGGTTCACAGTATCAACAATACAATTAAAGGGTATTTTAATTTTGCCATGAATAAAATATCAATTTACAGCATCAATAATACAATTAAAGAATATTTGAATAAGGATAATTTTGAACAAGCAAAAATCTTGGAATTAAATAATTTCATAGATAAAAATTTAAGAGCGATCCTTCAGCAAACAGAAACTGGGGAAGCTAAAAATTTGCAAGCCAATCTGTTGGCTTTAAGTAATAAGATAAATAAAGAAATTGATACTCCTCAAGCACATAAATTGTCTTTTAATATTATGGGGATTGCCTTAGGTCTTCTATCAGATAAAAAAAATAATTATTTACAAGATCAAATCCCCTCTGAGGTATTTTCGATAATTGTAGATAAGCTGAACCCAAACAATTTGGCATCAGATATTAAATTTCTTAAATCTATCGAAAAAACTTCAAAATTGTGGAGGAAGGAAATAAATGCCCATGTTCTTCGAAGAATCAATGAAAAGAGTATTCCGCTCTCTATCGTTGGATGTAAAACGGGTTCGGAAGCTATCAATTACATTAGTAAGAATAAGCTGCAAAGTGCAGATTTATTCGAATTTTCCAATATAACTGATGAAAATTTGAATAAATTAATTGAAAATCGCCCAAATCTTCATACGATATTTTTACGATCAGATAAAATTAAAGAAGTTTCATTTGAGAAGCTTCAAGCCCTTCAAACCTTGGTTCTTAAAGGGTGCATGCAGCTATCGGGAGATAAACTGGCAGAGGCGCTCGGCAAGCTTACAGCCCTTCAATGGTTGAATCTTGAAGGGTGCACGCAGCTATCGGGAGATAAACTGGCAGAGGCGCTCGGCAAGCTTACAGCCCTTCACTTGGGTCTTGCAGGGTGCACGCAGCTATCGGGAGATAAACTGGCAGAGGCGCTCGGCAAGCTTACAGCCCTTCAAACCTTGGCGCTTGAAGGGTGCACGCAGCTATCGGGAGATAAACTGGCAGAGGCGCTCGGCAAGCTTACAGCCCTTCAAACCTTGGGTCTTGCAGAGTGCACGCAGCTTTCGGGAGATAAACTGGCAGAGGCGCTCGGCAAGCTTGCAGCCCTTCAAACCTTGAATCTTGCAGGGTGCACGCAGCTATCGGGAGATAAACTGGCAAAGGCGCTCGGCAAGCTTACAGCCCTTCAATGGCTGGATCTTGAAGGGTGCACGCAGCTATCGGGAGATAAACTGGCAGAGGCGCTCGGCAAGCTTACAGCCCTTCAAGCCTTGGATCTTGCAGGGTGCACGCAGCTTTCGGGAGATAAACTGGCAGAGGCGCTCGGCAAGCTTACAGCCCTTCAAACCTTGGGTCTTGCAGGGTGCACGCAGCTATCGGGAGATAAACTGGCAGAGGCGCTCGGCAAGCTTACAGCCCTTCAAGCCTTGGGTCTTGCAGGGTGCACGCAGCTTTCGGGAGATAAACTGGCAGAGGCGCTCGGCAAGCTTACAGCCCTTCAAACCTTGAATCTTGCAGGGTGCACGCAGCTATCGGGAGATAAACTGATAGAGGCGCTCGGTAAGCTTACAGCCCTTCAAACATTGGGTCTTGCAGGGTGCACGCAGCTATCGGGAGATAAACTGGCAGAGGCGCTCGGCAAGCTTAAAGCCCAGGGCGTAAGAATCAAGTCATAGCAATTTAGAAAAGCCTCTAAGCCTTTTCCTTAGATATACTTTCCCATTAATTGTAATTAATGATATAGTTTGCATTAACGTAAAATGTAAACGAGGTTTTTATGAATAATATGTCGGTTCACAGTATCAACAATACAATTAAAGGATATTTTAATTTTGCCATGAATAAAATATCAATTTACAGCATCAATAATACAATTAAAGAATATTTGAATAAGGATAATTTTGAACAAGCAAAAATCTTGGAATTAAATAATTTCATAGATAAAAATTTAAGAGCGATCCTTCAGCAAACAGAAACTGGGGAAGCGAAAAATTTGCAAGCCAATCTGTTGGCTTTAAGTGATAAGATAAATAGAGAAATTGATACTCCTCAAGCACATAAATTGTCTTTTAATATTATGGGACTTGCCTTAGGTCTTCTATCAGCTAAAAAAAATAATTATTTACAAGATCAAATCCCCTCTGAGGTATTTTCGATAATTATAGATAAGCTGAACCCAAACAATTTGGCATCAGATATTAAATTTCTTAAATCTATCGAAAGAACTTCAAAATTGTGGAGGAAGGAAATAAATGCCCATGTTCTTCGAAGAATCAATGAAAAGAGTATTCCGCTCTCTAACGTTGGATGTAAAACGGGTTCGGAAGCGATCAATTACATTAGTAAGAATAAGCTGCAAAGTGCAGATTTATTCGAATTTTCCAATATAACTGATGAAAATTTGAATAAATTAATTGAAAATCGCCCAAATCTTCATAAGATATTTTTACGATCAGATAAAATTAAAGAAGTTTCATTTGAGAAGCTTCTAGCCCTTCAAACCTTGGTTCTTAAAGGGTGCACGCAGCTATCGGGAGATAAACTGGCAGAGGCGCTCGGCAAGCTTACAGCCCTTCAACGGTTGAATCTTGCAGGGTGCACGCAGCTATCGGAAGATAAACTGGCAAAGGCGCTCGGCAAGCTTACAGCCCTTCAAACCTTGAATCTTGCAGGGTGCACGCAGCTATCGGGAGATAAACTGGCAGAGGCGCTCGGCAAGCTTACAGCCCTTCAAACCTTGAATCTTGCAGGGTGCACGCAGCTATCGGGAGATAAACTGGCAGAGGCGCTCGGCAAGCTTACAGCCCTTCAATGGTTGAATCTTGAAGGGTGCACGCAGCTATCGGGAGATAAACTGGCAGAGGCGCTCGGCAAGCTTACAGCCCTTCACTTGGGTCTTGCAGGGTGCACGCAGCTATCGGGAGATAAACTGGCAGAGGCGCTCGGCAAGCTTACAGCCCTTCAAACCTTGGCGCTTGAAGGGTGCACGCAGCTATCGGGAGATAAACTGGCAGAGGCGCTCGGCAAGCTTACAGCCCTTCAATGGTTGAATCTTAAAGGGTGCACGCAGCTTTCGGGAGATAAACTGGCAGAGGCGCTCGGCAAGCTTACAGCCCTTCAAACCTTGAATCTTGCAGGGTGCACGCAGCTATCGGGAGATAAACTGATAGAGGCGCTCGGCAAGCTTAAAGCCCAGGGCGTAAGAATCAAGTCATAGCAATTTAGAAAAGCCTCTAAGCCTTTTCCTTAGATATACTTTCCCATTAATTGTAATTAATGATATAGTTTGCATTAACGTAAAATGTAAACGAGGTTTTTATGAATAATATGTCGGTTCACAGTATCAACAATACAATTAAAGGGTATTTTAATTTTGCCATGAATAAAATATCAATTTACAGCATCAATAATACAATTAAAGAATATTTGAATAAGGATAATTTTGAACAAGCAAAAATATTGGAATTAAATAATTTCATAGATAAAAATTTAAGAGCGATCCTTCAGCAAACAGAAACTGGGGAAGCGAAAAATTTGCAAGCCAATCTGTTGGCTTTAAGTAATAAGATAAATAGAGAAATTGATACTCCTCAAGCAAATAAATTGTCTTTTAATATTATGGGACTTGCCTTAGGTCTTCTATCAGCTGAAAAAAATAATTATTTACAAGATCAAATCCCCTTTGAGGTATTTTCGATAATTGTAGATAAGCTGAACCCAAACAATTTGGCATCAGATATTAAATTTCTTAAATCTATCGAAAGAACTTCAAAATTGTGGAGGAAGGAAATAAATGCCCATGTTCTTCGAAGAATAAATGAAAAGTACCTATCACTTTCTATTGTTGGATGTAAAACGGGTTCTGAAGCTATCAATTACATCATTAAGAATAAGCTGCAAAGTGCAAATTTATTCGTATTTTCCGATTTAACTGATGAAGATTTGAATATATTAATTGAAAATTGCCCTGATCTTCATACGTTATTTTTACGATCAGATAAAATTAAAGAATTTCCCTTAGAAAAGCTTCAAGCACTTCAAGGCTTGATTCTTGCAAGATGCAAGCTGCTATCGGGAGATAGACTGATAGAGGCGCTCGGCAAGTTTACAGCCCTTCATACCTTGGGCCTTGAAGATTGCACGCAACTATCGGGAGATAAACTGGCAATGGCACTCGGCAAACTTACAGCCCTTCAAAGGTTGGATCTTGAATGGTGCATGCAGCTATCGGGAGATAGACTGGTAGAGGCGCTCGGCAAGCTTACAGCCCTTCAATGGCTGTCTCTTAGAGGGTGCGTGCAGCTATTGGGAGATAAACTGACAGAGGCGCTCGGCAAGCTCACAGCCCTTCAATACTTGTATCTTACAGAGTGCACACAGCTATCGGGAGATAAACTGGCAGAGGCGCTCGGCAAGCTTTCAGCCCTTCAAGCCTTGGATCTTGCAGGGTGCACGCAGCTATCGGGAGATAAGTTGGCAAAGGCGCTCGGCAAGCTTAAAGCCCAGGGCGTTAAAATCTTTTCATAATGGTTTTATTTGAATGGAAATCCCGTGCGCATTTTTTCGAGATAAGTTGAGGGGATTTCTCTGAGGAATTGGCTTGGGATCTGGTTCCGCGTAATGCCCCACACCAACCGGCTGCGGGAATGAGTGACATACAGAAATTCTTTGGCCCGCGTCATGCCGACATAAAAGAGCCGCCGTTCTTCTTCCAATTTATCCTGGCTGGCTCTTGAATTTACATAAGGGAACAGGTCTTGCTCCAGGCCAGCCAAAAAAACCACTTCGAATTCCAATCCTTTTCCGTTGTGGATGGTCATGAGGCTGACGTGTTGTTTATGTTCATCCCTTTCATCCAGAGTGGACCTTAAGGACAGCTCTTCCAGAAATTTGGACAGGGTGGGCTCTTGGGTGTTTTTTTCCCATTCCACCGCTTTGGCCAGCAAGGCGTCCAGGTTGGCTTTGCGGTCATCACTGGTTTCCATGTCTTCCTTCAGATATCCCAGGTAGCCGGTCAATTCGATCGTAGATTGCACCAATTGCATCAAAGAACAGTTCCTGGCAACCCCTCTCAGTTGATGGATCAGTTGCACATATTCTTTTAACCCATCCTTTTGTTTAGAATTCAACCGGATCGGAGGGTCCATGGGCTCATTGTTGGCGAGTGCTTCTGCATAGGCAAATAATGTCAGGTTTGCCTGGGAAGAATATAGCCTCATTTTTTCAATAGTGGCTTCTCCCAACCCTCTCTTGGGAATATTGATGGTCCTGGAAAAAGCGACAAAATCGGTTCCGGTCTGTACAATGCGCAAGAAAGCCAGAATATCTTTGATTTCACGTCTTTGGTAGAAGGAAAGCCCCCCCACAATGGCATAGGTAATTTTTCTTTTCAAAAAGCAGTCTTCAAACACCCTCGACTGCGCATTGGTCCTATAAAACACCACCATCTGGTTTAATGGGATGTTGTGGTGTTGCTGATGGAATAACACTTGGTTGGCCACCAATTCCGCTTCATGGTTTTCACTGTCAGCTGTAATTTGCTTTATCTTTTCTCCAGGTCCCCTATCGCTCCACAACTCTTTTTTTAATCGGGCCTGGTTGCATCCTATCACCGTGTTGGCAGCCTCCAGGATCTGGCTGCGGCTGCGGTAATTTTGTTCCAGCCGGATGATTTTGGCTCCGGGAAAATCCTCTTCGAAATTCAGGATATTTCGGATTTTGGCTCCCCGCCACGAGTAAATGGACTGATCGGGGTCTCCCACGGCACAGACATTGTGGGAGGACCCTGCCAGAAGTTTTATCATAGTATACTGAGCTTCATTGGTATCCTGGTATTCATCTATAAGCAGATAACGCCATCGCTGCTGGTACCGTTCCAACAAGTGAGGATGTTCCATGAACAGTCTCACGGGCAAAAAAAGCAGATCATCGAAATCCAGGGCATTGTATTCTTTAAGTTTGGCCTGATAGGCAGCATACACCTGAGAAAATAGGGGTGGGTCGGAGGCATTTAACGATTGTGCTTGTTCGGGCGATCTCATGTCGTTTTTGGCCTGGGAGATCAGGCTTCGGTAAGGCTTGTTTCCTTTTTTTGAATCATAGACATTTAAGTCTCGCAGGCAGTTGTTGAGAACCGTATCGATGTCCGCCTCATCGTAGATTGTAAAATCGGAGCCATAACCCAAGGCAGAGATCGATTCGCGCAAAAGCCGGGCGCCCAAACTGTGAAAGGTGCAAATCAATACCTGGTGCTGGGTCAGCTGGCGGACCCGTTCTTTCATTTCATTGGCCGCTTTATTGGTAAATGTCAGGCCTAGTATTTCGGAAGGAGAATGTCCGGACTGGATGAGATGGATGATGCGATAAGTAACAACTCGCGTTTTGCCTGAACCTGCTCCGGCCAAGACCAAAACAGGGCCTTCAAGCGTAGAGACAGCCTCTTGCTGAGGTGGATTTAAAGTCTGAAAGGCGATATTCATTTTATAATTTACTCTGAAACAGTAAGGGCCATGATAGATGACTGGCAATTATATTGCAATGAAATTGCATTTTCTGGGTGCAATTAAATCTGAAGGATTGAGAAATTATTACCACAGAGCACACAGAGAACACGGAGGTCATTCAAGCCCGTTCCGGGCTTGAATGAAAGCTTTCGTTTGTGCGCTTCGCGCACACACGAAAATTTTATGTCACAAAGCCAAGCGAATTTCCTCTCTGTGCTCTCTGTGGGCTCTGTTGTAATAAAACTCGTATTTTCTAATGGGAGAACCATTCACTTGCAGGAATTCGTAAAAGGGTCTGATCAGCGGCAAAACCATTGTCAAAAGCCGTTTCAAAAATCCGATTTTTTGGATCCACATATGCAGCAGTTATGGTCCTGATATTATTGACTTCAGGGCCTTGTACAACCTCTTTTAACCTCAGAGAAGAATCCATTTTTTCATAGTTGCCATTACCACGCAGTTTATGATAATAATCGCCGATTTCAGCTTTCCTTTCGGCGCTATTGGTAGGAGTGGCATTGGTCTCTCCTTTTTCTCCGTATCTAAAATTAAGCGTCACAAGCTCAGTGCCCGGCTTCCACCAACGTATATGATGGGACCTGTCTTCCATTTGGTAAAAATGGATACCTGCAGCATCATTTTCATCAAGAACAGAAAGATTAAATGGACCTAACGGAGAGTTTTTTTGCCAAAAAGACTCGGCGCTATTTTCCCCCTTTACGGAAGCACAGGTTTCAAGCATTTTTCTGAGGTAAAAAACTGCTGGCATTTTATCTGGATAGTCAGTGAGTCCTCTGGCCACATTCATGGCTACAAATAAGCCCTTGTCATTCATGGCGGTCAAGGCTCCTACGAATAATGGGAAGCTTTGACCTGCTGAACGTACTCCATCAGCAGTTTCTCTAAGTTCTACAAAAGCATATTTGCCGTAAACGTCCATCGGTATCCAATCTACGGTTCTGATGGCACGGGGACCTGATTTTTCATTGCCATCGACGACTACCGTGCATCCCATCGGATGTTCGAACTGCCGTGCTACCCATTTGTCAGCTTCTTGAAAGTCCATATGCCCTAGGTCAGGCACCAGATGAAAATAAATCAGATCATTGAGGGTAAGCTCCTTGCCTTTTAAAAACCTCCATGATTCTCTTCTGGCATTATAACCCGCTGCAACACCTTTCATTTCCGTCAGGTATTCAGAGGAAATGATTTCTTTCATTTTATTAATGAGATTGGGAATTTTGCGAGGCAGTCCCCGAACAGTATGGAAAGCAAAGTCATTTTTTTCAACCAGATCCTTGATTTGGGCAGCCATCATGTAACCGCGAGCATATCCAGCATCATGAGGGCTGACTTCTTTAGGAATAGTAAGAATAGGTAAATTTCCCTTATAAGTTAGGGAGACGCCCCTGCACGTATCTGTTTTGAATACTCTGGTGAAAGGGTCATGCACAGGAGGTATAAAAATGGGCAGCGTTTTATTTAAAAAATAGGCGCTTCCGACCAATACAGCTCCCATAGAAATCGTATGAAATGAATAGTTTTGCAATCCTTCATAAACCGTCTTGAGTCCAAATACTGCCAAAGCCGCTATCATGGTTTTCAGAATGTAGGGATGATCATGCAACTCCTTTTTTAATACATAACCTGGTGATCTTAATCTGTTTTCTGTTGTTATGATTTCTTTCTGTTCATAAATTGTAGTGCCAGTATACGCGCTCATATTTCCCCCGGGATTTTAGTGTTGTATAGTGTTATATTTAATTGATCTGATTCATAAAATAGGGTAGAATGAATCGATTTTTAATTTTTTAACATTAAAAATAGCTAGGTGTCAAGTATGATTTTATTGGATAATGTAAGAGCATGCGCATTGGAAACAGCTCATAAAGAAAGTTAAAGTGGCCAAAGATAATGGGATCGTTGAAACAGTGTTTTTAAATAATTTGGAAGTGATAGGCAAACTTGTAGAAAGCCCTAAAAAGGGGCACAAAACAGGTAATTATCCAGGTTCATGGGATAAGGCCATTAAACAACAACGAAAACGGGAAAAATCGCATTGGGTATGGATAAACACGAAAATTATTGGGAAACAGAAAACATATGAAGAAAAGGCTGCAATAGCAAAAGCCTCTGGAGGAAATATTTCAGGCATATTAGATACAGCTATCAGCGTTTTTATGGAATTTGTAAGATCAACAAAATGCAATTTCCAGTACACCTACTTGCAAGTTAATGATCAAACTGAAGAATTACGATTACGATTGAATTTCACCCGTGATGGTCTTCATATCCCCTATTACTATGACATGGGTACTAATGATATTGGCTTTGTTTGTGCGCGGAAGTCCTATGAAACTTGACACCGAATTAAAGAATTACATGTAAGCCTTTTCGCTGAACGACATTCAGCAAGGTGACAAGCGGCCCCGTAGGTTTTCTTTCACCTCTTTCTAATTTTGAAAGATAACCAACAGATAAATTCAAATATTTAGCAAAAACAGCTTGGCTAAGATGTTCACGTTCACGTATAGCGCGTATTTCTTCGCTGTTGATGAGAGCGAATTTTTTCACTTCTTTTTCCTTTTTTAAAAGGCGCATTGTGATTTTATTATAAGACTCCTCATCGATGAGACCGACATCTCTTAAATCCTTCCCCATCTCAATAAGGTTTTTTGTCAATCGACTAGGTTTTTTTTTCATATTTTATTTCCTCTAATTTACCTTCTTTAAGAGAAGTTTTTATTCTCTCCTCATCAGCATTAAGCCAAGCCGATCCGTACTCCTTTAGAGCATCTAATTCATCGTCCTCAATATTGTCTTTCTCATTTTTCGCAAAACCATCCATGAATACATATCGTTTTTTCAATCGAACAGCAATCAGAACACGATATCCTTTAGATCGTCCCTGTCCTTCTCTGGCTAATCTTTGTTTTATGATATTTCCACCTAAATCAGCGTCAACAATACCTCTTTCAGCTCTTTCGACAGCTTCACATAACATAGAATCGCTAATCTTTTCGCGTTTCGCAAATTTGCTGAATACTTTCGTTTTAAAAACTTGCTCTTCCTTTAATAAAACTATATCACTATGGACCATAATTTTCAATCCTATTTTACTTTTTTCATTGGATAGAAAATACTGGATAGCAAATTGCAAGGGATGCCAAAATAGCAAAAAAAATTTTATAGTCAAGCATGTGATGCCCACAAAAACGACAAGTATGTCCGAATTTTTGGGGTATTGAAGGAAAGACCGCGATATAGCATTCTTGAAGAAATTTAAAATTTGAAATTATTGATTCCTAATAAAATAGCATCTTTCACTTCGGAAATTGCTGAGATTATACCACTGCTAAAAACCAATACATAACGTTATCTTTAAAGAGGCACAAAATATCGAAGCAATGCCCTTAGAGCCTCGATAATCATAGATACACCAACAAATGTTAGAATAGGTAGGGCACAAAAAATGCGAGTTTTTTAATATTGCCCACGTAGATACCTTAACCACATTAAATAAATACAAATAGGCATTGATAAAGAAATTAAAAAAGTAAGGAACATAATCAATAAACCGACAGGAACAGTCATCCTGGGATTATCGAATGTCATGCTGGATAGCATTCCCATGTAAAAAAAAGGGAAAAAAAGAATGATATATACGATAGTAAAAAAGACAGCAACAAATTTAGCCCATTTTCGGTCTCCATCCACTTCTCCAACCACATTTTCTTTCATTGAATCCTCCGCAGGGACAGATCAGCGAAATTACTGTGTTAAGCCATTGGCTTTCAACATTAATTTAAGTTGACCTTCAGGTGTGGATAATTGATCCAAGAGATCGATCCCTCTATGTACTGTCACACCTGCTTTCTCTAATAGCTCAACCACTGCTTTTTCTTTATCTGTAAAACTCTCATTTTTGAGAAAATCATCTAAGGCCTTTACAGAATTTGGAATAGTGGTGTTGCGATACATTTTTACTAAAGTTATAAGTTGCATGATTTCAACAGCAACAATATTTGTGTTTAAAGCAGTAACCATGGCTTGCAGATTTTCAAGATTTCGAATGTTAGGACTGTTTAAAGCGGCATTCGCTTTCTGGTTTTCATCAGAGAACATTTTTTTTATGGTATTAATTGCCACCTTGAGGTCTTGGGGATTATGGTGCAAATATTTATTTTCAATAGTCATATTTTTCTCTTTTTTTAAAGATTTAGCATGTTTTCATAAAATTCAGTTGATAAAAACAGAATATAAATTGCGGAAATATAAATCAAATAAAATTTATTTCAAAATTATTCTTTACACAGCAGTTCCAGCTAAAACCGTGACAGAAGTACGTCCATAATAAGTCATGGCAGCACATGACTTTTTATGAGAAAGGGTCAGGCCGAGACGGCCTGGTTACCTTTTCATGCTTCGCCTTGCCATAACTTTTTAAGGACGTACGAATCTACTATGATCCGTAAATCTTCAGTATACGATATATAAAACTTATTTAACTTTACAGAAAATCAATATCTATAAATACTTAATGTATTGTTAATTTAATCTACATGAATACTAAACCTAAAATAGTTTTGAGGTTAATATGACTACTATAGTTTCAGGTGCAGATCCCATCAATGGACAACATAGGGAGATAGATCCCATAGGCCAATTCAGTGAACTCCCTATGGATGTGGTTCCAATCATTTTCCAAAATCTCAAGGCAGATCTTCCCTCTTTGCCTTTGGTATGTAGAAACTGGAAAGCGATTGTCGATGGCGAGGTGTTTCGTAAAATGATACGCCCTGCCCAAGCTTTTGGCGTCCAGGAATGGAAGGAATATATTGGAGTGGATGCTGGAGAAGAACCGCGTTTGCCAAGACGTGTCTATGCTGATCTGGATAAAGAAGGCGGCTTGATTACTTTTATTCCTGAAAAAGTCAAGCTGATAGAAAATGGGAACGAAGTGCTCTTAGATAATTTGGAGGATATTGGCAAACTGGTAGGCAATCCAAAAAAAGGAAATAAAACAGGTTATGCTCAAAGTTCATGGCCAGAAGCCATTTCAGAAAAAAGAAAACAGGAAAAACAGCATTGGGTCTGGATAAAGAAAGAAGTGATAGGCAGAAATATAAGCTATGAACAGCAGCAAGAGCTTATTGCCAAAGAAGAAAATAAAAAGGCGCCTGGAGCTAATATTTCAGGTTTAATAGATACAGCCATCAGCGTATTTATGGAATATGTCAGATCAGGAGAGCAAATTTTTGTTTGGGATCCACTCGTCAATGGCCTGAGAACATGGGTACGAGTCAACGAGCAGACAAGAGGTTTGAGGTTAGGTTTAGGTTTCGCTCCCTCCGGCCTCCATGTCTACCGCTACGACTATGACTTCGACAGCGACTACATTGCCGTTGCCGCTGCCCGGAAAGTCTTTGGCCATTGACAGCATTCCAGCAAAAAAATACAGATAAAAAAACAAGATTGGCACAATCGCCTTCGGCGACAGGATAATACATATAGCGACAATATAGCGCCTTATTATCCTATCGCCGAAGGCGTCCTGCCCATCCTGTTTTTTTCCGTGAGTTGCTGTAATTTAAGACCATGATATTGACATTATTTGTTTAATCCACTACCTTTCATTATGAAGATGGCGCGGGGTGCCAAAGAGTTTTGGCTGAGATTAAACCCGTAAGAGGGTGTAAAAGTCCGATCGGACTTTTACACCCTCTACACCCGATCTGGATAATACCAGCGTGGGGACACCGTCGGATAATAGCTTGTGGATGATTCACTCCACTCGCAAATCCTTCCGTAGTCTTTTTCCCTTCGTCATCATGAACCTTAATTAATAAATAAGGAGACGATGATGAAGCCCCAAAAAACACGTACAACGCTTTTGCTCAATTGGTACGCTAACCCGTATCATACCCCTTTATTTGTCGCAAAAGCACAGGGTTATTATGCCGATGAAGGAATCCATCTGGCTATCTTAGAAACCACAGATCCAAGCGACGTCACTGAGATTGTGGGTTTGGGACAAGTGGATATCGGTTTAAAGGCTATGATCCATACGATTGCCGCCCGCGCCAAAGGATTCCCCGTGACCTCCATTGGCACTCTTTTGGATGAACCTCCCACAGGCTTGATCGCGCTGAAATCCAGTGGGATCCGCTCTTTCCAGGATATTGTAGGGAAGCGCATAGGATATATTGGAGAATTCGGAAAGTTGATGATAGAGGATTTGGCGGGATTGGCTGGAATTGACCCTAATAGCTTTCAAACGGTACGGGTAGGGATGAATGTTACGGACGCCATACGCAGAGGGATCATTGACGCGGGCATTGGCTTTATCAACTTTCAACAGGTGGAATTGGAGGCCATTGGAGAGACCGTTATGCTTCGGCTTGACCAGCTTGCCGGCCTTGGCTGCTGCTGCTTTTGTTCCATTCAATTCATCGTACATGAGGATATTATCAAAGGCTCTCCCGAAATGTTAGAAAAATTTATGCGAGCTACTCAAAGAGGGGCAGCGTTTACTACTGAAAATCCCGAAAGGGCCTTTGAAATTTTATGCGAATCAAAACCACAGCTTCGAAGCGATCTATACAAAAATATTTTCATACGTACTTTGCCTTTTTTTTCACGCAATCTTTTAAATGTCGATCGTGATTGGAATAAAGTAGGCCGTTACACAAAACACTTGGGAATTATTCCTAAAGAGTTTGATATCTCCAAATTTTATACCAATGAGTACCTGTCTGAAAGCCCCTATTCTGAAATTGAACCGATAGCCTGTTGTTTATCCGCATAATGCATAAGGGGAATACAAATATCCATTCCATTGCCATTATTGGGGGCGGCATTATTGGTTTAAGCATTGGCTGGCAACTGGCCCGAGAAAATAGGTCCGTTCATATTTTTGATGAGAGGCATGCAGGAAAGCAAGCCTCTTGGGCAGCCGCCGGCATGCTTTCTCCCTATTCAGAAGCCGTATATGGCCATTTAAATGCACTAGAAATGGCAACGCAAAGCCTTTCTTTGTATCCCTCCTTTTTGAAAGAGCTTAGCGAAGACAGCAGTATAGTTTTGCCAAAAGAAAGCGAAGGAACTTTGTGTGTGGCGATCAATCGGGATGATCGGGAATGGCTGCAGCGTCACTATGCCTTCAAGAAAAACAACGGGATGCCCGTTCATTGGCTTTCAGGCGAGGAGGCCCGTCAGAAGGAGCCTCTATTATCTCCAAGAGTGAATGCAGCGATATGGATACCCTCTGAACGGCAGATCAATAACCATCTCTTGATCGAAGCTTTAAAAGACGCATTTGTCAATCGTGGAGGAACCTTAATGGAAAAGACAAAAATTACAGAATGGAGTAAAAATGGGAATAATGCCCTGAAGATTAAGGCTGAAAAGGGGCAAAGCTACGATTCAGATATTGTAATCCATACAACAGGTGCTTGGGCGAATCAGGTGGATCCTTCTCTGAACATCCGCCCCGTCAAAGGGCAGCTTCTAAATCTGAAAATGAAGCCCGAGCTGATTTTAAAAAGCATGATACGCTCGCCCCGCATTTACCTTGCCCCAAAGCAGGATGGTACTGTCCGTGTAGGAGCGACAAGTGAAGATGCGGGTTTTAATGAGGAGGTAACTGCAGGAGCTACTTTGGAACTGTTGGAAAATGCGTGGGAGATCATCCCTGCCATTTCTGAATACAAAGTGGAGGGGATCCTTGCAGGTCTGAGGCCAGTTACAGCCAATCATAGGCCTCTCATTGGGGCTTCCTCTTTAAAAGGATTATATCACGCGATAGGCCATGGCCGTTCGGGTATTTTGCTTGCACCGTATACTGCCTATTTAATTAAAAAAATAATCACAAAGGATTTCTCTGATGCAAGTTCAATTTAATGGACAAGACACTTTGCTTCTTCATCCACAAACTTTAGCGGTTTTTTTGAAGGAGCGCTCCATTGAACAGCACACCGCCGGAATTGCAGTGGCAGTAAATAGTCAAATTGTTTTTAGGACCGACTGGACTTCTGTGAAGATTAATGAAGGCGATGAAATCGAAATTGTGCATGCCGTATCAGGAGGCTAGAAAATGGAAAAAACTCAGGATTCCGATTTGATCATTGCCGATCAGACGTTTCATTCCAGGTTGTTGGTGGGTTCCGCACGCTATCCAGATCAAGAAACGATGATCGAATCCATCGAAGCTAGCGGAGCACAAATCGCCACCGTAAGTATCCGGCGAATAAGCATTATTCAATCCCACATGGAAGGAATATTATATCATTTAAAATCTAAAAGGTTACAGATCCTACCCAACACGGCAGGGTGCCATACTGCCAAAGAGGCTATTTTAACAGCCCAATTGGCCCGGGAAGCTTTGGAGACAAATTGGATAAAACTAGAAGTCATCGGGGATAACCGGACATTGTTTCCGGATGTGGTGGAGTTATTAAAAGCTGCTGATGAGTTAATAAGAGATGGATTTGTGGTACTACCCTACTGCAATGATGATCTCATCACCTGCCAAAAGCTGGCAGAGATGGGATGCGCCGCCGTTATGCCTTTAGGATCGCCCATAGGGTCTGGCATGGGTATTCTCAATCCCTATAACCTCAGGATCATACGAGAGCAGATCGGCATTCCCTTGATACTCGATGCAGGCATTGGGACAGCTTCAGATGTAGCAAAAGCTATGGAGCTTGGTTTTGATGGAGTTTTGGTCAACACTGCCATTGCGCAAGCGGAGAACCCTGTGTGTATGGCACTAGCCATGAAGCTGGCCTGCCAGGCAGGAAGGCTGGCTTATATATCAGGAAGGATTCCGACAAAACTATATGGGGAGGCTTCTAGTCCGATAGAAGGAATGATGTGCCCATGAATATTCCCCGATGGATGCTCATTACAGACGGCGGATTGGAGAGCAGTCCGATCACCTTAAACAAGGTTATTTCAGCCTGTCAGAATGGCTTGCCTGCAATCCAATTAAGGGAAAAGACGATGGAAGCCCGACAGTTATGGGAACTGGCCAATACACTTCGAAAAATGACATCAGATCAAAGAATGTTTTTTTCTATCAATGATCGGTTGGATATTGCCCTCTCTGTGAATGCAGACGGCGTTCATCTTTCAGAAATGGGTTTATCGCCCCAAATTCCAAAAAATCTAAAACGCTCTTTAATTGTCGGAGCCAGTGTCCACAGCCTGGAAATGGGCATGCGGGCGGAACGGGAAGGAGCGGATTATGTCCTTTTTGGGCCTATTTTTCACACCCCTTCGAAATCTATTTTTGGAATCCCTCAGGGGCTAGATAAGTTGGAAGAAATCGCACGCAGGCTTTCCATACCTGTTATAGCTGTTGGTGGGATCACTCCATTAAAAATTAAATGTTGCATAAATGCCGGAGCCTATGGAGTAGCTGCCATAGGCGCTTTCATGCAATCAGAAGACATAAAAATGACAGTCCAAGATTTTTTGAGGGAATTCCAATGAAATCCAAAATTACAGGGCTGCAGCTCATTATCAATACCGATCCGGCTTCTCCGCATTCTTATCTGGAGCTCGCTTCTAAAGCATTGCATGGCGGTGTAAACAGCATCCAATTCCGACATAAAGGCAGTTACAGTCGGGAAATGTATGCTATCGCATGCCAATTGGCAGAGATATGCCGTCGCTTTTCCGTCCCTTTGATCATCAACGACCGACCGGATATTGCCCTTGCCATCCAAGCAGCAGGCGTTCATTTAGGGCAAACGGATTTACCTGTTCGAGCTGTGCGTGAATTGCTTGGCGAGGGAAAAATCATTGGAATTACCGCTTCCAATTTGGAGCAGGCAACTCAGGCTGAAAAGGAAGGGGCGGATTATATTGGCTTTGGCCATATTTATCCCACTAAAACCAAAATCAAATACGACCCGCCTGTGGGCCTGGCTGCTCTTGAAAAGGTGTGCAAGCAGTCAGGCATCCCTGTATTGGCCATAGGAGGCATTCAAGAGCACAACCTTGATGAAGTGTGTTTGACGGGAGCGTCAGGAATTGCCGTCGTTTCAGCTATTGGTTTGTCTGCAGATCCCTTCGGTCAGACCCAAAAATTCAAAAAAATCATGGATGCGTATGGAAAATCAACTTGTTGAATTATCTTCTTCCGAACTATTGCGTTATACGAGTCAAATCAAATTATGCGAAATAGGTGTAGAAGGACAAAACAAATTGAAGTCCGCTTCTGTGATAGTCATCGGCGCCGGGGGCCTGGGCTGTGCCTGTTTATTATATCTTGCAGCTGCTGGCATCGGCAAAATAGGAATAGTCGATCATGACCGTATTGAAATTAGCAATCTTCAAAGACAGATTTTATATCATCACGAGGATATAGGAAGGCTCAAATCCGACAAGGCAAAAGAAAGATTGTCTATGATAAACCCTCATAGCATCTTCATCAGCATGGCGGTCTTACTGACAGCAGAAAACTCAATAGAAATTATTAAAGATTATGATGTTGTGATCGATGCTACAGATAATTTCCCTGCCCGTTACGCTATCAACGATGCCTGCTTGGAAATTTCAAAACCATTTGTTTATGGCTCCATCCATCATTTTGAAGGACAGGTGGCCCTATTCAATGCTGTAGAGCCCGATGGAGTGCGGGGACCTGATTATCGTTCCCTGTATCCCTTTCCTCCCGTTCAGGAATTGATGCCCTCTTGTGCAGAAGGAGGGGTCATTGCCCCTCTGCCAGGCATTATTGGTTCCATTCAGGCACTGGAAGCCATAAAGCTGATTGTAGATGCAGGAACAACACTTTCAGGGAAATTGCTTAAAATAGATGCATTGACATGGAGAAACCGACTTTATCAGATTGGTCGCGCCACCGAACAACAAGAAAACCCTATTGAAATCCGTGCAGAAACCTTGTATCAAATGTTGTCAGAAAATGTGGGATTGCAATTTATCGATCTTAGAGAACAATTGGGAGAGAAATTAGACCTGTTAGCAGATGTTGATGTGGTGCGCCTGCCTTTTTCGAAAATTAGGGATTGTCCTCTTCAAATTCCATCCGATAAAGTGACGATCGTGTTCTGTCAAAAGGGAATCAGAAGTATTCAAGCTGCCAAGATACTTAGAGAGCGTTTCAATTCTAAAAATATTTACTCGCTACATGGAGGTGCGGCAGCGCTTAAAGCATCCTCTTTCCAAAGTAAACAGAAATGATGGACAGGGCCATTTCCATGACCCGTTGTGAAGCTGGCTCCTGCTTCAATGCAACGAAATAGGTATTTTTTAGCCCTATCCACGGCTTCTATAATAGGGGCGCCTTTTGCAAGGTAAGCTGTAATAGCTGCTGAAAAGGTACAGCCTGTCCCATGAGTATTCTTGGTTTCAATTCTTGGGGAAGAAAACCAATAAATTTCTGGGTCCGGATTGAATATACAGAGACAATCGTCACAGGATCCTTGGGATAAATGGCCGCCCTTTATGACAACGGCTTTAGGCCCCATTCGCACCAAATCGATAGCTGCCTGTTCCATATGCGCTTTGGTGGTGACCTCGCGTTGAAGGAGAGCAGAGGCTTCCGGCAGGTTGGGTGTTATCAATGCAACCAGAGGAAACAATTTTTCCTTAAGTATTTCAATCGAAGCAGGATTTAAAAGTGCATCTCCACTTTTTGCCATGATCACAGGGTCTAAAACGGTTTTTAGGCTGGGATACTTCTCAAGTGTTTTGGCAACAATGTAAATGACTTCAGGCCGATGCAGCATCCCAATTTTTAAAGCGTCAATTTCAATATCTTCCAAAATGGCCTGTAGTTGCTCTTCGATGCATTTGTTAGGAATACTATAGATAGAGTGAACTCCCCTAGTATTTTGAACTGGCAGTGCAGTAAGGACCGTCATTCCGTAACAGCCTAAAGCAGAAAACGTTTTAAGATCGGCCTGAATTCCAGCCCCTCCACTGCCGTCAAAACCTGCTATCGACAAGGCATAGAAATATTTATTTTTGCTCATTTATACACTTAACACACCTTACGCAAAACTAGTTCGTTTCTCTTCATCTGTGTTAAATCGATATTTGCCGCCCAGGCCAACGGCCTGGCCTGTAAAAGCCTAGGGCGCAGCCCTAGGGAACCAGTAATACCCATTGCAGGCTGAAAGCCTGCCCTGTAATTCCCTGGGGCGAAGCCCCAGGATTTTACATATCAGGCTTTCAGCCTGAAACTGATATATTGAATTCACCTAGGGCTTCGCCCTAGGCTTTTACAAACCAGGCCTTTGGCCTGGGCGGCAAATATCGCAGATGAAGCGAACGAACTAACCCAATAGGCGAGATTTCTACATGTTTTGCGTAAGATGAGCACTTAAAACTTTTAATCATTTATTATAAGGGAGCATATGACATAAATCAAGGAATTGTCTTTTTAAAAATAGGCTTTTTTCCCCTTTGTAGATGGTTTCTTTGAGCCTTTCTTCACCTCGACACCCATTTCATAAAGGATATCTGGGCTGAGGTCGGCACCATTAGGCCAGCAAATTGTATAATTAAATTCATCCAAGCTAACTTTTTTAAAAAGTTTTATATCCGTCAGTGGACCAAAATAATAACCGCCTTTATCGACAAATTTTTCAAAATTAACGATTTTGGTTTCTCCGCTGTTAAACAGTATCTGCAAAATGTGGCCTCTTAAATATTTTACACTAGAAATTCTTCTCATCTGGACTCCAGCAATTCCCGCTAAAAAAAATACATTTTCCAGCAGTATCTTAAAACATCATACAACAGAAATCTTTTCGTATACTTTCTGCTCATAAAAAAACAAGATAGGCATAAAGCCGCATGCGGCTTTATGCCTATCTTGTTTTTTCCCGGAGTTGCTGTCTAAACTCTTATTTCCTTTTCTTAATTATAGGTCATAAAGCATTTTGATGAAATAGGACTTTAGTGTAGTTTGTTGAAAGCCTTTAAGTCTTAGGTAGTCGGCTTGAAGCTTGTAAGATTTGTAGAATTTGTTGATTTTGATTTTGTAGGATAGTCATGGATTTGCGCATCTCACTCATTTCACCTTTTAAATCCACGAGATTTTGTTTCAAATTCTTGATTTTTTTGGCACTCCTATTCATAGCTTCTTTTGAAGGTGCCTCTTCAACATCGCTGTCATCCTCATCTTTGGTTGAGGGTACAGGCTGTGCCCCTATTTCAATTTTATGATCCATGGCTTCTATTAAGGCTCTTTGTTGTAAGAACAATTCAGCAAAATTGCTTAATTTTACATACTGTTTCTTAACTTGTTCAATAAAATTTGGATCAGTTGCTTTTTCAGTTGCCTTTGCAGCAATTTCCGTTGTTAGAGCTTCACTTTCTTCTACAAATTTTTCTAAGATAAAAGGATCATAATGAGAGGCTGATTGAGAATATTGCTGTATTCCCTCCCGAATTTTCCTATCGTTCAGCAATTTAGCAAACGGTGCTTGCATCTCCTTTTTCGACCTGTCAACTCAGCTAAGGCTAACAGCAGTTTGTACTTTGATTCCACATCTTCGAGCAGGGAATTAAACTGTGTTGTCACAGCATTTTGAGGATATTCCAATAAACTCAAGGCAAAATCCTTGTGCATCTCTAAAAGATGATTTTGGATCTTTTTCAAAATTTTTTGTTTATTTCTTTCCATTTCAGCATCATCAGTCTGATCACCTAGTACCCCGGTGGTCCATGCTTGGGGGATGCTATATTCATCATTTGGCTGAGCTGCCTGCAAAAATCCATCCATTCCTTGCTTGCGATAGATGTTTGATGTGAATTGATTTAAATAAAGTCTGCCTCCTTTACCTGATGAGATGTAATCGCAATGAATCTGAAAACTATAGGCTACGGGATTTGCTGCTTGGGTTCTAGTGGATTTGTAAACATAACTCACCTCAATCTTTCCAAGGCCTAAACGGTCGGCAAGCAAAAACTCCTTAGGAATTTTTAATTTTTTCAGTAAAGGATCAATTGGCAAGGATTCACCTCCACCAAATCTTTCTGTAGCATATCTTGGAAGCACGGTCTGTTGCAATAAGAATGACAAATCCATCTTGTCACCGACGCCCATCGTTAGCTTTTGTGAAATGAAGTCTTTTTGGTGGGAACTAAACCCAATTTGATGGAGGTGTTGTTTAATATGCTGATTAGCTTGAAGATGACAAAATTCTTTGAGTTTTTCGACTGAATCTTTGTAATTGGCAAATGCCGAGATTATGATGTCTTGGCGAGTAGAAAGAAAATTAAAATAGTTGAGGATGTCTTTACCTGCATTCAAAATTTCTCGCATCTTAAGACCTTGTTCGTCATAAGATTGCTCAGGAAACATTTTCCTAAATTTTAAATAGCGGGAGACACTGGTAGACCAAATGTATGGGTTGCAAAGATGATAGACATCCACTTTTGGATTCCGTATCGACAAAACTTCCTGAGCATAAAGCCCTAAAAAACCTAAGATATGTCCGACCTGTTTTGTCATTAACAGCCTATTGATCCCTTGAGGAGACATATCTGTATAAAGTGTTCCATTAAAAGTTGGGGAAGAGGATTGTTTTAATATGACCTTTTCCAATAGGCGCAAGGTTTGTGCATATTCTTTTTCACCGAGAGCATGGTTTTGGATGCGTTGGACATGATTATCTATCTTATCGATCACTTCTTCAAAGTCATGCAGCAGGGTTTCATCGAGTTTAAAATTGACTGTCCGGTACAACGAAAAAATAGACGAGCGTATATCTTGCAGAGAGGTCAATGTTGGAACAGCAAAGTCATTTATGTCCTTTCTTAAGACGGTGATTCCTTTTTCTAGTGTAGAATGGATTGCAACCAGTTTCTTGTCGACCTCATCAAAGCGGGTATGCATTTCATGTCGCAGCGTGGCTATCTGCTGAGAAATGGCTGTAAAGTATTGGATCATCATCTGATTGAATTGATTACTGTTATCGTCATCATCCTGGCAAAACAAAGAAATAGCCGAAATAACTGCAGAGGCCAAAGTAAAACACGGTACTGCAAAATCTAATGAGAGGGCTGGGCCTGCTAATTGGCTTAACGCAGAAAAAGCTGTAGTAGCTGACAAACCGATATTTCCCAAAGCCGCGATATCGCACAGCACAGGCATTTTTAACAGCGTTCCGGCTTGCGATAAGTTAGAGAAAATCGAGCTCCACTGTTGAATTTTGCGTTGATATTCAGCTTCCTGAATTTGCTTTATTTGTTGATTTTTATGAGCTTCAAAAAAACTGTGGGCTTCTTTTAGGTTTTCAAGTACTTCCTGTTGGTTTTCAAAAATCTGGCCAAACTCAGATTCTATACGCCTGAATCTGGCTTTAGCTACGCTCCCTTCTGCTGCAAGAAAATTCATGATCTTCTCATTGAACTTCTTCTGCTCCTCTGCATTTAATAGAGGTTTCTTAAGCCGCCCTTTCACTTCAGCTAAAGGGCTTTCAATCCACTGTTTATAGATTCTCTTAGCTGTGTCAGGAGCAGTTTTTGTAATAACACGGTGAGCCACAGCTGCGATGTGCTTGATATTGTTTTCCGTAAGGCCTGCGCGGTCTGCCCCTCGAATGAGGTACTGGCTAATGACATCTGTGACTTTATTTAATAGTTTGCTAGGCACTTGCGCGACTTTAAGGCCAGCAAGGATGACTTCTTTGCTTTCTTGACATGTAGGCATCATTACCATGGCATGAAATAGCTCTGTATCTATAGCAGGGCATTTGATTTTCTCGACAGGTTTTTGCATGACTTCAGCAATAGGACCCGCTCCAAGTGCTACGCCTGTGGCCCAGTGTTTAGGAAGGGCAAGGCAAAGACCGACTTTAACGGCAGCATTGATCATGGCATCCCTGACAGCATTCTCTTGAGTGGGCTGATAATTTTCGTTAAATGCTTTTTTAAACTTGTCGGCGATTTTTAGTTCTGATTTTCGGTTGTTGTAGTATTCTTGACCAACCGGCGTTGGGATTTCGTTAACGTGCATAATTATACCATGAAATCTAGATGTTTATTAATTCTTAATTTATGCCTCATCATCACAATGAGAGCTTAAACATAAATGATTTTCGATTAAATTGCCATAGGATTTAAATGGATTTAAATGGATGGATTTTAAATGGATGCTGAAAAAATAGTAGAATAAATGAATCCGTTATTCCTCGCTCAATAAGTCAACCTGCGTTAATGTAAAATTTATGTCTTTTGCGGTGGAATTTGAAATGTTTTGGGATTCTTTAGATACTAATTTAATCTCAGGAAGAGATCCCATCAATGGGCAGCCTTTGGTAGATCCTATAGGCAAAGGCGGTCCTCTTCCCTTGGATGTGAAGAGGATTATTTTTCAAAATTCGAAGGCCTATCTTCCATCCTTGGCTCTTGTGTCTAAAAACTGGAAAGTTATGGCTGATGACAAGGGGCTTCGCGAAATGATACGGCCTGCCCAAGCTTTTGGAGCAAAAGAATGGAAAGAATATATTGGTGTCGATACTGAAAATGAACCTTGCTTGCCAAGGCATGCCTATAGCGATCTGGATACAGACAGTGCTCTGCTTACTTTTATTCCTGATAAAGTCAAATTGACCAAAGAAAATGGTGTGATAGAAGAAGTGCTTTTGGATAATCTGGAGGTAATTGGCAAACTGGTAGAAAATCCAAAAAAAGGAAATAAAACAGGTTATACTACAGATTCCTGGAAAGAAGCTATTCTAGAAAAAAGAAAAAAGGAAAAACCACATTGGGTCTGGATATCGAAAAAAGTAATAGGCAGATATCAAAACTATTTCGAGCAGCAAAGGCTTGTGGCCGAAGAAGAAAATAAGACGACACATGTAGCGAAAATTTCAGGTTTAATAGATACAGTCATCAGCGTATTTATGGAATATATCAGATCAGGGAAGCGAAATTTTATTTGGGATTTCCACCATAAGAACACATTTCCAAGAACTTTTGTACGTGTTAACGAGCAGACAGGAGGATTGAGGTTAGGTTTAGGTTTCACTCATGATGATGGCCTCCATATCAACAACGACCTCTATGCCACACTCAGCGGCCTCGGCGTTGTCGTTGTCCTTTCCCGGAAGTCTATTTAAGCCTTAAGGACCTCCATAAAGGCACTTTGAGGGATATTCACTTTGCCAATTTCCTTCATCCGCTTTTTCCCCTTTTTCTGCTTTTCCCATAATTTCCGTTTACGTGTGATGTCTCCACCGTAACATTTGGCTGTGACGTTTTTAGTGATGGCCCGTATGGTTTCACGGGCAATGATCTTACCTCCGATAGCGGCCTGAACGGGAACTTTGAAAAGCTGCATCGGAATGACTTCTTTCAATTTTTCACAAATGGCCCTTCCCTTGGATTCTGCTTTCGTCCTATGCACAAGGCAGGAAAAGGCATCTACCGGTTCTTCATTCACTTTGATTTCCAGTTTGATGATCTCACTTTGTTCATACGATTCAAATTCGTAATCGAAAGATCCATAGCCGCGGGTAATCGATTTGAGTTTGTCATTAAAATCGGTGATGATCTCATTCAAAGGCAAACGATAGGTCAAAAGCAAACGACGGGCATCCATAGTTTCTGTTTTGACACATAATCCCCTTTTGTCAATTCCGAGGTTCATGATGGCGCCCAAATATTCGGAAGGGGCCATGATATGGCAGCGGACCCACGGCTCTTCCACCCATTCGATATGGGCTGGATCGGGGTAGTGGGCCGGATTGTCCACTTCCACCGTTGTCCCATCGGAAAGGGTGAATTTGTAAATTACGCTAGGGGCCGTAGAGATAATGTCGATGTCAAATTCGCGTTGAATCCTTTCAAAGACTATTTCAAGGTGCAAAAGCCCTAAAAACCCGCAGCGGAATCCAAAGCCCAAAGCCGTGCTGCTTTCTTGTTCCACGTAGAGGGCGGAGTCATTGAGTTTCAGTTTTTCCAGAGCATCGCGAAGCGCTTCGAAGTCGGTGGAATCGATAGGGTAGATTCCGGCAAAAACGACGGGCTTAATCAGTTTGAATCCCGGCAGGGGTTCGGACGCAGGGTAGCGTTGTTCGGTAATGGTATCACCGATTTTGATGTCGGAAGTAATTTTAATATTGGCGATGATATAACCCACTTCGCCCGGTCTCAGGATATCGACAGGGGTTTCTTTGGGAGTGAATTTACCCACCTCCAGGACATCAAAGCTTTTATTTGTGGCCATCATTTTGATGAGGGAGCCCTTGGCAATTTCACCGCTGATGATGCGGATATAGACCATGATGCCTCTATAGATATCGTAGTGGGAGTCAAAGACCAAAGCCCTAAGCACATCATCATTGGGTTCCAAAGGAGGCGGTACTTGGCTTATGATTCTTTCCAGAATTTTATCGATGCCTACACCTGATTTGGCCGAGCAACAGATCGCATTCGAGGCATCAAGGCCTATAACATCTTCTATCTGTTTGCGGACTCCTTCCACATCCGCTATCGGCAAATCGATTTTGTTTATGACAGGGACTACTTCAAGGTTGCGGTCAAGAGCCAAATGAACGTTGGCCAGGCTTTGCGCCTGCACACCCTGGCCTGCATCCACTACCAGAAGGGCCCCTTCGCAAGCTGCCAAAGAGCGTGAAACTTCATAGGTGAAATCGACGTGGCCCGGAGTATCAATGAGGTTGATTTGGTAGATGCCGCCATCATTGGCTTTATATAGCATGGTAACAGGATGTGCCTTGATGGTAATGCCCCGTTCCCGCTCCAGGTCCATGTCATCGAGAATTTGCTCTTGCATATCCCTTGCTGCCACCGTGTGGGTCAATTCGAGGAGCCTGTCTGCGATGGTGGACTTACCATGATCGATATGGGCAATGATGGAAAAATTGCGAATTTTTTTTATATTGTATGCATCCATTGAAGTAAATTATCCTTAATAAAAACCATTTTACAGGATAATGACGTTGTTTTCAAGATTAAACGCAAAACTCCTTCGCGTCATTGCGTCATTGCGTCTTTGCGCCTCTGCGTTGAATTTGTAGCGACATCGTAGACTGGTGACAATGTCGCTACAAATTCAACGCAGAGGCGCAAAGACGCAATGACGCGAAGTTTTAATTATTTCAATTTGATTTATTCAGTTTTTTTGATATAATTTTGTCGTGTTTACTAATTATAACCTTAGGAGCCTTATGAATTTTCAACCCATTAATAACAATTTTAGAAATCCGTATTATAATTTTAATCCGGTTGGCAATCAGGAAAAAATCGATGAAGCGGAAATACTGTTGCAAACGGCTTCAGATACCTTGAACAGGTGGGAGAGCCTATCAAATAGATTGGCACTGACCGATCGAATCAGTTTGAATACTTTCAAGAAAATGCAGGATTTTGTCGACACCCATTTTGGCTTTTCAGAAAATACCGTGTTTTTAAGTTCCAGTTTTTTCGAGCGGATCAGAGTACTAAAAATCAGTTTTCAAGACTTACTGATCCGGTCAATGCAATCCTTGATAGAGAGCCCCGAGCTTCCAGATAAATCAAAAGCCCAGCAATTTCTCAATATGGCAATGGAATGCCTGGATTCAAAAGGCTGTCTGTCAAATGAGTTTGAAACCGGTCTTACAAAAGCTGTCATTCAATTGAAAGCCAGGATGGAAAATAACACGCTTGCAATTTCTGCCTTACCTGCAAATAACAATTATTCGGAGATAGTGCCTGAAGAAATTCATCTCCTTTTTATGCAATTCCTCAATGCAAAAGATGTGTGTCATATGGCCCAGGTTTCTACAAAATATTATACGCGCGCCCAATCGGAACAAATATGGGAACATTTATGCCTGAAAAACCCCGAAGTGGATTCCACACAGATTCCCTCGCACAAAGGAAAGCTTAAAGAATTTTATAAAGAAGAAACCGACCTGAAAAAATTTAAGTCCACAGGTACATGTTTCTTTAAAACACATAGGGGAAAAAACTTGATTGTCAATTTGAACGTCAGTCATCCCGATTTAAGAGGCAAGCATGTTTATAGTATCGTAAAAAAGGAATTAAAGAAAGGAGCACCAGCAAACGGCTATCTTGAGACAGATAAAATTATACTCATTTCTGCTGGACAATTGGTTCACCCCGAAACTGAAATCAAGCCACTCAAGTGGCAAACAATGGAATGCGTACATCTTTTATATAATCCACCGAAGCTTAAAAATTAAACGGTGTTGGCTTTGTGTATGCTTGGAAATCCTTTGCCATGTGAAGATATTGGTTTTAATTAATGTCAATTTATGAGATAAAGGATGCTGTTTGGGGTGTGAAATCCTGTCAGTTTTATTTTAGGTCGCAATATGATTTTACTTCGAATGGCAGATGTGTTTTTTTGGCTTTATCTCATGATGTTATTTGTGCGTATTTTGGCATCCTGGGTTCCTGAATGGCAGAATACTCGCATCATGATGTTCATTGCATTTTACACCGACCCCTATTTGAACTTGTTCCGCCGTATCATCCCTCCGTTGGGAATGATGGATTTCAGCCCCATTGTGGCTTTTTTTTGTTTAAGTATTATCGAAAGCATTGTCAAGCAATTGATTATTATCTTTTTTATTAAATGATTTTATGGATTCAAATAAGACTCTTAAAAAACCTTTCAAATTAGGTCCTCTGACTTTACCCAATAATATTTTTTACGCTCCATTGGCCGGATGCTCCGATTATCCTTTCCGAAAAATGTCCTCTCTGTATCAACCTGGACTGATGTTTTGCGAAATGGTCAAAATGGAAGCCTTGATCCGGAACGATGCAGGCACTCTGAAGATGCTCGATTTTGATCCCGGCATGCACCCCATTGGAGGGCAGATTTGCGGAAGCAACCCTGCTATCGCCGGACAGGCAGCCAAAATGATCGAATCGTTGGGATTTGATATGGTAGATCTCAATTGTGGATGTCCCGTAGACAAGGTCACTAAGGATGGCAGCGGATCGGCCATGCTGAAATACCCTGAGCGTATTGGAGAGGTCATTGCCAATATGAAAGCCGCTGTAAAAATACCGGTAACCCTAAAGATACGCGCAGGTTGGGATGAAGACAATATCGTAGCAGCTAAAGTCACCGAGATCGCCGAACAGGCAGGCGCTTCCTCCATTTGCATCCATGGCCGTACCCGAAAGCAGGCCTATCGCGGCCCTGCCATATGGGACCATATCAAAGCCGCAAAAGCCGCCGCAAAAAATATTGTAGTGGTGGGGAATGGAGACGTCCTGGATGGGCCATCGGCTAAGAAGATGATGGAATATACCGGTTGCGATGCCGTTCTAGTGGCCCGTGGAACTTTGGGACGCCCCTGGGCTGCGCAAGAAATCATTCAGTTTATGGAAGGGAAGCCTGTTCCTGAAAGAACTCTTGAAGAAAACCGGCAGGCTTTATATCAGCATTTTCTCTATACCCAAGAATATCATCATGAGCGCCGCACTCTCATCGATATGAGGCGTGTGGGGTGTTGGTATTTGAAGAAAGCTTCTGGAACGCGGGCTTTTCGGGGATTGATCAGCAAAGCTCAAACATTAAGCGAAGTCAAAGATTTGATTTTAAATTTTCCCTTAAGCGACGGCGGTCCAGAAGACATGTCTGAAGATGAAAATGAGGATTCATAACAGTATGGGAGCGCCAAATATGCAATGGCATATGATTGCCAGGGGGACCGTGCAAGGAGTGGGTTTTAGGGCTGCTGTATATCGGATCGCTGTAGATTTAAGCCTGACAGGAACTGTAGAGAATCTCGATGACGGGTCAGTTGAGATATACATTCAGGGGCCTCAAGATAAACTGCTCCTCTTTTCTGACAGGCTCCATGCCAAATTTCATGCCTATATCAAGGAAATAGAGACCCATTCACAGCCAATTCAACAATCGATGACTGACTTTTTAGTCATCTCATAATCAAAGGAATAGATATGAGTATTACCCCTTTTTCGTCACTAAAAGACTATAGTAGATTCTATGGGCTACAGCCTTCCAATCCTGCAAGAGAGGAAGGGGATCCTTTGCCTTCCAATCCCAGAGAAGAAGGGGATTTTTTCCACATTTTTTCGCTGCCAGAAGATCTTCTAAAACGCTTCGCCCATTATTTAGATACAAAAGATTTAGGCCGCTTAGCACAGGTATCAAAAAAATGCCTGGAATATGCGAATTTAAATGAGATTTGGAGAGATTTATGTGTGGAAAATCCAGACGTTGATTTAAATGAGTTATCTTTATACTCAGGCAATTATAAAGCACTATATAGAGATTTAGACTTAAATCAATTTAAATCAGACAAGCCTGAATTTGTTGGAAATTACTTAAAATTAAGAAATGGTACGATAGTTTATTTAAATAATTTAAACATTATGCATAAGGATTTAAAAGTAAAGCATCTGTACAGGATCGCCATCAAACAAATAAGGAATAAACCAGGTATGTCTTCCTGTAAATTGGAAGACTTTGAAATTATACTCTTCGAAAAAACAATTAAATACGAAGATCCTGAATGGGAAAGAATTAAAGAAAGGTTAGAATGTTTTTCTGGCAAGTACCGTCACGATTTGGGATATATTAAATTTAAAACAAATACCCTTTGTCATTTTATGTACTGCCATCAGCTCAGAGGTAATGCTTACAATAATTTGTTGTTGTTGGACTATGTGGAGGAAGCTCATAATTTGGCCCCAAACCACCAAATTAGCTTTCATAATTCTGCTTTTAAAACTCGTTTTGGAATAGACGCAAAAAATGAAGATAACCTCCAGTTTTTAACAATTTACGCAACAAAAGTGCTTGACGCATGGAAGATCCTCAAACCTCTTCTGAAAGAAAGTTCATTAAAAATTTGTGGAAGGCTATGTGGTGGGGAAAATCAAATTTTAGTGGCAGCTTCCGTAAAAAGTTCGGCTGAGAAGGAGCTCTGGAATGATTTAACTTTGATAATTAAAAATGATTTATGCCTGACAGTAGAGCACTTTTCACTGGCTCAGTGGTAAACTTTGTTCCTTTAAATTTAAGGATTAGATATTGATATGAGTATTTCTTCCATAACCGGGTTTCCCCGAACCAATGCCGCCATAGAAAATGTTAATTATTCGCCCATTCTCACGATGCCAGTTGAACTTTTGAAGCGCTTCATCCATTACTTGAATGTTAAAGATTTGGGCCGTCTAGCTCAGGTATCAAGAATATTTCTGGAATATGCGAGTGTGAATGAGGTTTGGAGAGATTTATGTGTCGAAAATCCAGACGTGGATTTAGGTGAATTATCTTTATACTCAGGCAATTATAAAGCATTGTACATTGATTCAGATTTAAAACAATTTCAGAAATGCGAAAATAAATATTTTAGTTTATATAATGGAATAAAAGTTCCTGTATATTTAAATATTGGGCATCCCTATTTAATGGGAAAGCACCTCTACAGAATTGCAATCAAACAAATAAGGCAGGTACCGGGTATGTCTTCCTGTAAACTGGAAGATTTTGAAATTACACTCTTTGGAATAATAATTAAACATGAAGATTCTATTTATAAATGGATCAATGGATTAGACAAGGAACTAGCTTACAGTCAGAATTTGGGATATATTATATTTAAATCAAATACCCTTTGTAAATTAATGTATTGCCATCAGGTCAGAGGTAATGATTACAACGATACATCAATATTATTGGATTATGTGGAGGAAGCTTATAAATTGGCCCAAAGCCACGACATCTTTTTTCATAATGCTTCTTTTAAGACTCTCTTGAAAGTTATAAATCCTGAAAAACGCCGGGATTTAGTTATTATTCCAATAAATGAAATGGAAGCCTGGAAGTATATCAAGCCTCTTCTAAAAGAAAGTTCATTAAAAATTCATGGAAAAATAAGTGCTCAGGTAAAAAGAATTTACATTTCCGCTTGCATAGAGGGCGCTGTTGAAAAAGAGCAATGGGATGATTTATGCCTGAAAATTAAACGACTTTAACGACGGCAATAAAGATGTCGTTAAGGTTTTTTGTCGTTTACGCGAAGGGTGCAATTAAATCTGAGGGATTTAGAAATTTCTACCACAAAGCACACAGAGGACACAGAGTTCATTCAAGCCCGGAACGGGCTTGAATGACAGCTTTCGTTTGTGCGCTTCGCGCACAAACGAAAATTCTATGTCGCAGACCCAAGCGAATTTTCTCTGTGTTCTCTGTGCAACTGCTCATAAAGTTGAGGTAAGGTAACCAGGGCGTCTCGCCCTGGTCCAGGCCGAGACGGCCTGGCTACTCCTTTTACCTCAACTTTATGAGCAGTTGCCTCTCTGTGTTCTCTGTGGTAATAAAAATTACTCACTCACCTTACGCAAAACATGTAGAAATCTCGCCTATTGGTTTAAGTTTGTGTTTAATGGGTACTTGCCGCTCAGGCCAACGGCCTGGCTTGTAAAAGCCTAGGGCGAAGCCCTAGGAAACCAGTAATAAACCATTGCAGGCTGAAGGCCTGCCCTGTATTTCCCTGGGGCTTCGCCCCAGGATTTACATAATCAGGCCTTCAGCCTGAAACTGATATATTGAATTCACCTAGGGCTGCGCCCTAGGCTTTTACAAACCAGGCCGTTGGCCTGGGCGGCAAATATCGCAGATGAAGCGAAACCAAAAGACGAGATTTCTACATGTTTTGCGTAAGGTGAGTTACTCAGTCCCACACATTTAATTGCACCCTTCGCAAAATTAATAATTTAAAAAATATTAGGAAGTTTGATAGAGTCCTGCTATGTGCATGCCCCTGAATAGGAGTTGAATACATGGCTGACGACGAAAATCCATTACTTCCCTTCCAAGAGATATACAATGCTGTAGTACCGGACCTCGATTACTATTTGAGGCAAATCGATTGCCGCGATGGCTGTCCTGTCAATACCGATCCCCGCGGATACATGATCGCCCTTCATGCCGGCAATTTTCTGGAAGGCTATAAAATTGCCCGAGGACCCAATCCCTTTGCATCCATCTGCGGAATGATCTGCGGAGCCCCCTGTGAAGCCACCTGCCGCCGCGACCGCGTCGATAAAACATTGACCATACGGGCTCAAAAGCGGTATCTGGACGAATGGTTTGGCCTGGATAAAGAGGCGCATATCAAATCGTTGGAAATGAGTTATGCCCGCGGTTCGGTCCATCCTACACCCAATGGATTGAAAGTCGCTTGCATTGGCGCCGGCGTCGCCTCATTGACCGCTGCGCATGATCTTTTGCGGCTTGGGCTATGCTGTCGACGTCTATGAGATGATGCGCAGCTCCCGGAGGAATGCTGACCTATGGCGTTCCTACCTATCGCCTTAAAAATGACATTGGCTTTTAACGAAATATGCCGCATCGAATATCTGGGCGCCAAAATCCATTATAATATGAAAGTCGGCCGCGATATTACCCTGACATGAGCTGCAAGAGAAATACGATGCCATCTTTATTGGCGTCGGACTATGGAAATCCCGCGATCTGCCTATTCCCGGAGCCGATGCCCCGATATCATCCGCGGAATCGAATATCTGCGGGTGCGCTGCATGGATGAAGAATGGAAGATCGGGAAAAATATCGTTGTCGTTGGCGGAGGAAACGTGGCTTTTGACGTTGCGCGGACTTCTGTGCGCAATGGAGCCAAGAAAGTGACGATGGTTTGCCTGGAAACACGCGATGAACAGACAGCCGATGAATTTGAGATCGAAGACGGCATGGAAGAAGGGATCACGATCATCAATAGGCTCGCACCTATAGCCGTAGAAAGAGATGCCGCGGGAAACATCTCCGGGTTGCGAGTGCAGCGGATCTACTTCCCTCTTTGATTATACTGGAAGGTTTGCTCCTCAAGTTGTGCCTGACAGCCAGTTTGTCATTCCTTGCGATACGATGGCATTGGCCATTGGGCAGGCTATGGATATGAGCTTTCTGAATGGATGGGACAAAAAAGACCAGTTGGCCATTGACAGAGGGTTGATCAAAACAGAACGGGGGACGGGAAGGACCTCTGTCAAAGGGATTTATGCCGGAGGCGATGCGGCCTTTGGAGCGGCCCTCTTTATTACAGCGATCCGCCATGGACAGGAAGCTGCCAGGGCTATCGACAGCGACTTGCGAGGCACAAGGCCCTATCAGGAATTTGTCGGAGAATTTACCGAAATGTCCCCATGCGGGATAAAACCTATCTGAGGACAAAATGGGCCTTGCCGTCGATGCAGCCTCCTCCGTGCCAGGGTACATAATCAGAATATGGTAGAAAATAATTATACTGCTGAAGAAGCGCATGAGCAATCTAACCGCTGCCTGCAATGCCATGTCAGCCCTGTGTTTGATGGGAATTTTGCATCAAATGCAATGGATGCGTCGATGTATGCCCTTGCAATTGCTTGAAACAGGTTCCTATCAGCAAGCTGAATCTGGATTATGGGGAAGGAAATCTGCGCAAGGCTGTGGACAACTTTTATGGCGTGATTCTGCCATCATGGACGATGAAGAGTTGGCTGTGATGGGAACCGCTATGTTGAAAGATGAAGATTTGTGCATCCGCTGCGGACTATGTGCGGAAAAATGCCCCACGCAAGCTGTGACGATGGATGCGATGAATTACTCCTTCCGATGGATTGGTTAAATTGACAGTGGGGTGTATTATGCTGTGGTTAATCATTAGTTCGATTGCATTTGCTTTGGCCGGAATGCTCGTTTATATTTATTATTTGCGCAAAGGGCAATTTGAAGATGTGGAAGATGTCAAATATCAAATGTTTCGGAGATGAGGAAAAGTAACGATGCCGAAATATCGCAATTCATTGAATGTTGATCCTGATGACAAATGATCCTATAATTTCGAGGCGCTCGTTTCTGGCTTTGATGGGGGTAGGCGCCTGCTTAGTGGGGGTAGCGGGAATGACAAGTGTCTCCTTTTTGGGATTTCTGTATCCCAATGCGATGAAAATTCCTCCGAGTGTATTTTCTATTGGCCGTCCGGAAGAAGGCTTCTCGGCCGGATGGAAAAATCTTTATCCCAAACCAGAAAGTATTTATCGAAACAAAGTCAGGAAAAGTGCGAGTGCAAACAGCTGTATGCACCCATCTGGGATGCACTGTCAATATGGTGGATACAGGATATGCTGTCCTTGCCATGGATCCACTTATGACAGGCATGGACGGAATACCGGCGGGCCCGCTCCGCTGCCTCTAGTGTATTTTCTGTGTTCAAAGGCAGCCTCGGGAGATTTGATGGTGGACAAAACTAAAACGACATTGGATTGGGAAACCGCTTGGTTTCGCCTTATGCATAAGAGTAGGGAGTGACAGAATATGGCAGTATTTCAAGGGAAAGCCCAGAGAAACCTGGTTTGCGAGCATTTAGCCAATCTTCCAAGGGATTTTGTGCGGTCCATTTTCCGGCACAATTATCCAAATAATGATGTGGACCGTTCTGAAATTGTTTTTAAAAACTTCTTCCTCCATTTCCATCCTGTCAAATGCCACAAGCATTCACTTGATCCTTTTTATACCCTAGGTTTGGGATCCATCACCACCAGCCTGTTTCTGCTTCTGACCTTCACCGGCGTTGTGCTTGATGTTTTATTATATTCCTGCCGAAGACCGGGCCTATGAGATCATGAAAGATTGGCAGGACACGACCCCCTTTGCGCATGATGTACCGCAATATGCATCGCTGGAGCGCCCACATGATGGTGCTGTTTGTCTTTCTTCATATGTCCCGGGTCTTTTATACAGGATCCTACAAAGGGACGCGAAGTTTCAATTGGGTCATCGGCGTTATGCTGATGTTTTTGACTTTGTGCTCTCCTTTACCGGCTATCTGCTTCCTTGGGACCAACTGGCCTTTTGGGCGATTACCGTAGGAACCAATATCGCCGGCTATGTGCCCAATCTTCCCGGCTTTGAATACAATGTCAACCGGGTCATGCTGCTGGCTTCCACACATGTCGGACAAGATGCTCTGATCCGCTTTTATGTGCTGCATGTGGCCTTTCTTGCCTTTATTGACCGGCACTTTGATCGGAGTCCATTTCTGGCGCATCCGCAAAGATGGCGGCTTGTCGCGGCCTCCGGATAAATTCCGTCCCGACCCCTATCGCGTCGTTCAGAGTTCCGATACCAAAGAATCGTTTGCTCCTGGGGTAAAAAGGACCTATGGGCTGATGGAACTTGTCCGCGGCACTTGTCCGACTGTAGACAAAGGGCCCTATAATTTTGTGTTTACATGGCCGCATCTGCTGCGGGCGGAGCTGGTGGCGTTTTTATTTACCCTGGTGTTGGTCCTGGGATTGTCATTTATCGATGCTCCTCTGGAAGAGCCTGCCAATCCCAGCAAGCCGACCAACCCCTCGAAAGCTCCTTGGTATTTTTTGGGGCTTCAGGAAATGGTTGCCTATAATGCTTTTTGGGGAGGTGTTGCGATCCCTTTAGGGATTATCGTTGGATTGATGGTCATTCCTTATCTGGACCGCAATCCACAGGGGGAAGGGTATTGGTTTCATCGCAGCCGCTATCTGGCGATTTTTTTATATACGGCATTTATGACTTGGCAAGGGCTTTTGATTATTGTAGGCACCTTTTTCAGAGGAGCCAATTGGGGGTGGATCTGGCCCTGGACAGAAACTTATGCACGGCATTAGGATGGGCGAAGAAATAACTTGTGCATCTGGGCTGCGCGAAAGCCCCCTGGGTTGAACGATCGAAAGTGACCCCATATTATAATATGGGATCACTTTCGATCGTTCAACCCAGGGGCTTTGGCACAGTCCAGATGCACAAGTTATTTCTTCGCCCATCCTTGGAGAGAACTTATTATGCGTTCGGAATGGTATCAGTACACCCTTATCGGAACAGGAATTATCGCTACGGTTTTATTTGGAGTCTTTTGGAAACGGGAACTGTATCCTGAATACAAGATCTATCAAAATGATTACTTAGCTCTAGAGAAATTCCGTTCTACCTATTCTTCTGAACCTGTGCCTCCTTTTCAGAAAGGGATCAAACAGATCGTTTTTGAGCGAAAGGACAACGGCCCTCCGGGTGTCGAACGTTGTGTGAGCTGCCATGTCGCCCTGGATATTCCCTATTTTTCTCCTACACTGCCGGAAAAAGATGCCAACGGAGGCATCGTTTTGGATGCCGAAGGCCGCCCGGTTCAAATACCCAATGAGGATTACATCTGGAAAAAGCTGGATGAAAAAATTGCCGAACTGAAAAAGAATAAAGACAATGCTGCTGACATGTCCCTCGCTGAACACTATGAGACGTTAAAGACGGCGCACGTAGGGGAATATATTTACGACGTCACAAAAGCCCTCCGCATGCATCCCTTGATCGGACAAGAAACCCGTCCTTTTGAGTATCATCCGTTGAGTGAATATGGATGCCTTTCCTGCCATAATGGAAATGGGCAAGGATTGACAACAGATAAGGCGCACGGCCCTGTATTTGACGCCCAATACGACATTGAATTCGAAGGGCCCGAACCAAAATTCACAGAGGCAGATCCTTTAAACGATCCTCTCTTTGCTTCTGAATTCAACCATAAACCCGGGCCTTCCCTGGTATTTCAGACGACTCCACTATTTACAGGGGCCCTAGTGCAGGCAAAATGCACGATGTGCCATCAGTCCGGTGGCGATGCAAGTGAAAAGGTCCAGCCCACCTCACAATCCAGCATAGACTTGCTGACCCATAATTATCAAAGAGGCCGGCAGCTTTTTGTATCGCAGGCCTGTTATGCATGTCATAAAATAGCCGGATTTTCCAGAGGAGGGGTAGGGCCTGAGCTAACTCACGAAGGGCTTAATTACCCCTGGTTTATCAAGCAGTCGATTGTATGGCCTCAAGCCGATACACCTGCTTCCACCATGCCTAATTACCACCTGGACCACGAGGAGCTGCAGGACCTCGTGACGTATCTTTTGGCCCAGATTGGAGAGAGGAATTCTGTTTCACCCATTGCCTATAAGATAGAAGTGAAGGAATGGGAGGCTGGAAAAAAAGTGCCCTGGGAAAAGCCGGTAACTCCAGCCCAGGAGCACGACCTCCGCTATGGAATGAAGGTTTTTGCCATGGAAGGGTGTGCTGCCTGCCACAGACTGAAAGGCTTTGAATCCGATGTGGGATATAAAATTGAATTAAATGCAAAGCCAGACTTTCAGACTCTGGAAAATGAACATGAGTGGTTCCAGGCGCTATTTCCGGAATCTATTGCCGGATCGGAACTGGTCACAGTACTGGATTCCAATAAAACGGCGATTGATGAACACATCGTCCACTCGGTTCGCAAGGGATCCATTTTGGAAGAGATTGAGAACGAAATTCCCGGACAGATCGAATCGCTCTATACGCCATTTAAGTATGCGGCACGGGCTAAAAATCATGAATTCCTTTTGAAAGCAGAGCAGGAAAAAGATCCAAAAATGAAGGCTGAAATCTTAATACAGCTGGAAGGATGGAAAGAACAGGTGCATCGGGTCCTCATGCTGTTTGTGCAGGAATATGGATTGGGAAGACTGATTGGGCCGCGTCCCAACTGGTCAGGAGTCTACCGCACGGATGAATGGCTGATGGAACATTTCCATAATCCGAGCTCTCATGTTCCCCGTTCCATCATGCCTGCGTTTCCTTTTGATGACTCCAAATTCTATGCCCTGACAAATATGTTGGACAAATTGGGCGTGCACAATCGAAATGCCGTCCGACAGCTATGGGAAGCCAAAGGTTTCAGCCCCTCACAGGCCTTTCACATCCACTGTTCTCAATGTCATGGCGATTACAAACAAGGGAACGGCCCTGTGTCAGAATGGATCTACCCCATTCCAAAAAATTTGAATAATGCCGTATTTCTGCGTAACCTGACCAAGGAACAAGTGATCGAATCGATTACCCATGGAGTCAAGGGCACCCCCATGCCCCCTTGGGGAGAAGTCGCTGCACATAAACCCTATTTAGACCATATTCCCGTCCTCAATGAAGAAGAGATCAAACAATTGGCGGACTGGCTGTTCAGCAGTTTGCAAGGGGGGCAGGTCATCAAGGGTTCCAAAGATGTGCAGAAATGGCAATATACACCGGCAGATGTCATCCAGGAGCTGATCGATGAGGGAAACCAGCTTAAAGGGAAAAAAATACAGCCCGAACCATCAGATGCGGCCTTATTAAACCTGCCTACAGGAGAAGGGTTATGGGCCTCTCTTCAGCCTGTGGTAGCCAAGAAGAATGATAAATCCCAGGAATATGTAGGGGCCATGTTCGACAAAGAACCAAGCCTGGATCCCACAGCAGACCCCTCGTCCTACTACATAAAAAAGGAATATTATACTCCGGAAAATATCGAGGCCGGCCGCAAATTTTTTGAAATGAATTGTGCCGTGTGCCATGGAACCGAGGCCGATGGGCGGGGCATACGGGCTGAATACATGCAGGACGCCAAGCCCAGGATGCTGATCAACCTGGACTGGCTGCAAATGCGGGATGATCTGCGATTGTTGCGATCGATCAAATATGGGGTTCCCGGAACCGCTATGACCCCCTGGGGCGATTTGACCAGTTCCCTGCAACGGCTTCAGCTCGTTATCTTCATTCGCAGCCTGACTCAAAAACACCTGCAGCAGGCTGATTTGACAACAGCCTTATATCAGGCATTTGACACTTCCCTTGTTGCCATTCATCATGCGCGGGAACAGGAATACCAGTTTTTGGCCAAAGCTCAAATGAATTATGACCCGTTAATGGCTGCCCGTAGACAGGAATATGATTCTTTTGACAATGACAAAGAAAAAATGAAGACATTGCTGGAGTCTTATGAAAAAGAACTCGAAGCTTTGGCCGAGTTGAAGAAATGGCAGGGAAGGGACAATCTTCTAATTAATCTTGAAAAAGAATTGAATCAAGAAAAAGAGATCTATCAACGACTTGGAAACGTATTGTTGAACGGCATGGAAATTGAATCCGATTTTAAAGACTACCTGCAATTGATTGAGCTCAATAAAGACAGATATGCCTTTGACAAAAACAGATTGACCGCCCATTTTCAACAGGAGAACAGCCAAAAGGGCCAAAGGCTTAAAAATCAGATTGTCGATTCAATAGACAGGCAGGTGCAAACATTGCAAAACAAAAAAAATATTATCGAAGGAAAGATCTATTCTACAGAACGGCAGAATGAAATCAAAGAGACCGACAGCCAGATTACCAATCTGAAGAAGCTCAAAGAGGCCTTTTTATCCGCCCTTGCCGATGCCGCACGCCTCACCCAGCAACAGCAGGAGCAATACAGCAAATACGAAGCAATGCCCGCCAATAAATCGTGACCCGTGACTGGTCAAAAAATCTGTGCTCTGATTTGTGTGGGATAGTTTTGTTTAATTTTTAACGTAAAGTCTCTAAAGGATTCATCTAAAATATCAAAAAAATGACCCTGCGATGTTGTTGCTAATGACAATATCATTTAAAAATTAAACGCAAAGGCGCAAAGATGCAAAGGGCGCAAAGACGTTTTTTAGGAGTAACAAAGAGTTATTTCGGAAGCGCCAAGCGACAAAGATTTAAAAGAATTCAAGCCTATTGGGCTAAAACAATAATAATATGCTCAGACCGAAGGTCTGAAAGTGCAACAGCCCAGGGCAACGCCCTGGGTATTAGTGAGTTAAGAATGCAGCCTGTAAGGCTGCAAGAAGAACTCGCACACAGCGTTAATTTATATTTACATATAATCAATGTTCATAAACAATTGATGGATCAACAGTGGCTTATGTCATTAAAATTTGTTCAAAAAAATAATTGAGGTTTTTATGTCTTTAAATATCGATATCATTTCAGGAAGAGATCCTGTCAATGGAGAACCTAGGGAAGTAGATCCCAAAGGCACATTTAGTGAACTTCTCATGGATGTAGTGCGGATCATTTTCCAGGATCTGAAAACAAATCTTCCCACTCTAGCTTTGGTGTGTAGAAACTGGAAAGCCATAGCCGATGACGAGGTATTTCGTGAAATGATCCGACCTGTCCAGGCTTTTGGAACTAAAGAATGGCAAAAATATATTGGGGTAGATGCCGCAGCAGAGCTGCTCCTTCCACGATGTGCCTACAGCGATCTTGAAATAGAGGATGGCTTTCTTACCTTTATTCCTGATAAAGTCAGAGTGACCAAAGAAGATGGAGTTGTTAAAGAAGTCCTCTTGGATAATCTTGAGGCCATAGGTAATCTGGTCAAAAACCCCACAACAGATCTTAAAACAGGTTATAGTGAATTTTGCTGGATAGCTCCCCTTAAGGAAAAAAGACAAGTGGAGAAACCGCACTGGGTGTGGATAAAAAAAGAGGTTGTGGCCATAAATAAACTCAATTTCGAGGCGCTAAAGCTTATTAATGCATCCAAAGGGAGTGTTTCAGGGGTAATAGATACAGTCATCAGTGTGTTTATGGAATATGTCAGATCAGGGAACTGCAATTTTGTTTATGAACCAATAGGCATTCATGAGGGATATGTACGTGTCAATGAGCCAACTGAAGGATCGCCATTATGTTTACGTTTCACTCCCATTGGCCTAAGTGTTGAAACCTACCACTATGCCGCCCATTATGGCTGCGTTGCCGTTGCCTTTGCGCAGAAATCCTTTGTTCTTTGAAAACTTGGTGTTTGGAAGGCCATTGAAACTTAGTTATTTGTTTCTAAAGGACGTGCACAAGAAATCGCGATTTTGTGTGCATGATAAATGTGTAATGTATAGAAAATAGGCATTTCGTATACATGATGAATGTGTCATGTATAGAAAATAGGCATTTCGTATACATGATCGCGAATATTTGTATCACCACAAAAATCAAGATTTTTTGGGAACAGTTTGAATATAGATATTCCAATGCAGTTGACTGAGAACCTCTTGAATGTCAATAGAAGGAGGTATTTGCACAACTACACCATTTCTTACATTTTGGATTATTTCGAAAATTTGATTTAGATTGTAATATGCTTTTCCATGTTTATAGTGTTCCCAAGATTTATATCCAAAAAAGTAACCTACATCTTTGGTTTGCTCTTTATAAATTTCATCTATATCGAGCTGAATATCTTGCAGAAAATCATCATATAATAACTCTGGAAATTGCTTTGAAGGAGTATCCATTATTTTAACTAACTGAACTACAGCCTTTAAATCTACACCTTTCTCCAATGTTGTATACAATCTATAACCTAGAGATGGGTGGATGATAATTTCGCGGACCTCGCCAACGCACATACCTTTTACGCCATGCGCAAATCCTGGAATTGTTTGAGATAAATCTATTTCCTTAGATAAACCATTGGTATCACCTAGTAACTGATCATTTGCCATAATCGAATAGTGCAGTTCAACATTTGTTTGTTCTAATAACTTTTCTCCTGATCCCTGTTGTAAAGTTCGATAGTATAGTTTGAATGGGACGAGGCAGAAGTATTTCTTGTCTTGATGAATTTGACTAAATTTTTCGTTACAACGTGTAACATTTTCTTTTGCTTTTATTAGAATTTTATTTATCTGGTAGTCAATAGTCCTTGGTCGATTTTTTCCACAAGGTTTTAATTGATTAGCATCTTTCATTCCACGAAAAAATGCTTCGATATAATCATCGTTTTCATTTTCCAAATTTTCAAAAATACTGAGCGCAACAATGTTTTTAAGCTGATCATTTACATCTTTTCTGAAGCAAAAAAGAGATCTTTGTAGGGGTGCTTCATTTTCTGTAGAGAAAATTTCTTTAGGTAGAATTTCTGTTAATGTTTCAAAAAGAAAATTAGGACACCTTAACTTTTCTGCAATTTGATTTTGAGTTTCCTCTAGCTCTAAAATTAGCTTTTCAGTTTCTCGATCATCTTTTAGACGTCCAAAAATATAATGAGGAGATCTTTGCGCAAGCTTTTGTGAGGACACCTCAATTTTTTCATGAAGTTGCGCAATTTCTTGTGGAATTGTTGCGTATCCAAAGCTCGGTTTCAAATTTTTAGTGTCTTCTTTAGAATATTCTGAAAGCAAGACAATATCTTTTAGATAAGGATTTTTTTGAACATTCTCTGATACTCTAGATTTATAGGGAGGGATATCCACCTCGAGGCAACTATCTTCCAAATCCTCTAAGCGACTTACATAGAGAGCATTTTGAGTTCCAAATCCTAATAATATTCCAATTAACACCTTATCATTTTTGAGAACACCATGAAAAGTTTGCTTAGGATCAATTAATTGCTCTAATAAACCAGGAGCCGTCATATCAGGACCAAGAACATACTGAAATAATGGTAAGTTGGAATTAACTGTATTGATACAAAGCTCTCGGTTAATGACCAATACATGTACCCAATTTTTTACGAGTGAATCTCCATTATCATACACGTGGACTATAATGTTCGATCCATCCTTTCCAAGATTGAATTTTTTCCAGATCCTTGCCCCTTCCCGTAAATATACAGATATTTTGTGAGCTTCAGTTTCTAATCGAAAGCGGTCTTTAAGATTAAATCCATTGATACAAACGGGTTTTTTTCCATATAAGACATATCCTGCTTCTGAATTCTCCAATAGAGTTCGTAAAAATTCTTTGAGAACAATTTTATTCTGTTCTGATAAATCCAGAGCTAAACAAGAAGTTCCTAAACAAAGGCAAATTAATATTGTAAAGTAGCGCATATAAAAAAGCGGGATTATACCAGCTAAAATACTTCCTTATAGTTTAATATTTTCCCCATGGAGAATAGCATTTACAACGAAAATTGCACCACCAATTTGCACAGCCTTGGCATTCTCTATGGTAAATTTTGTGTCCATTGGGACATTGATCTGTAATTTCTTCATTCTTGTTTGCGTCGATTGAGTTAATATACAATCCTAAGACATCAACATAAATGCCATCAACAGGAAAAAATTCATCATCTACGTGAACAAACAAGCCACAATCTGTAACTTGAACGTCCTGAGCTGAAATATAAATTTTAAGATCCTCTCCTGCTTTAGCCTGATTTGTAAGACTGCAAATGCAACATGTGATGAAAATTGTGAAAAAATAGAAAAAGTTCATGGATATCTCCAGTTAATTGTTTGAGTTCATGTGTAATTCAATTTTTAAGTTATTAGCTATGCCATGATGAAGTCAAAAAGTCAAGTAAAAAATTTTTAAAAATTTTTGGTCGGCTTTTAGAAGTATCTGGGGCGCCGAGTTAGCAGGGAGTGGCAACATTCCCTGCTAACTTGGCGCCCCAGACACCGGCCCCAGACATTTATATTTACATATAATCCATGCTCATAATAATCGATGGATCAACAGTGGATTATTTCCTTAAATTTTTTTGCGAAAATTATACTTGAGGTTTTTATGTCTTTAAATACTGCTATCGTTTCAGGAAGAGATCCTGTCAATGGAGAACCTATGGAAGTAGATTCTATACCCCAGTTTAATGAGCTTCTCATAGATGTAGTTCGGATCATTTTTCAAAATTCGAAGGCGGATCTTCCCACTCTAGCTTTGGTGTGTAGAAACTGGAAAGCCATAGCCGATGACGAGGTATTTCGTGAAATGATCCGACCTGTCCAGACTTTTGGAATTAAAGAATGGCAAAAATATATTGGAGTAGATGCCGGAGCGGAGCTGCCCCTTCCACGATGTGCCTATGGTGATCTGAAAAGAGAAGATGGTTTACTTACCTTTATACCTGACAAAGTCAGAGTGACCAAAAAACATGGGGCTGTTGAAGAAGTCCTTTTGGATAATCTGGAGGCTATTGGCAATCTGATCATAAAACCCAAAACAGATCTTGAAACGGGTTATTATAAACATTCCCGGGAAGCTGCCCTGAAGGAAAAAAGACAAGCTGAGAAACCGCACTGGGTCTGGATAAAGAAAGAAGCCATAGGCAAAAATAAATCCTCTTTCGAGCAGCAAAAGCTTGCTAAAGCATCCAGAGCAAATGTTTCAGGGCTAATAGATACAGCGATCAGCGTATTTATGGAATATGTCAGATCAGGAGAGCGCAATTTTGTTTGGGATCCACCTGTCAATGGGAAGAGAACATGGGTACTTGTCAATGAGCAAACTGAGAAAGAGCGAATATGTTTAGGTTTTGCTTCCGATGGCCTCGCTGTTTCCTTAAAATACGATGATCGCCCTCACGAATACGTTGCCGTTGCTCTTGCACGAAAGTTCTTTATTTAAATTTTTTAAAAACTTAACGATTGAGCACATTGCCTTCCTATCATTAAACAACTCGCAAATGAAAACACTGTGTAGGGTTTACTGCATATAGTAAACGTTCGTATTGATCCAAGGAAATTCTTGTTTTTCCCCTTTCATATTGAGCATATGAATTCGGTGACTTTGAGCCTAAACGTTCCGATGCTTCGCGAATTGTTGACCCACTCTTTTCCCGTTGTCTTCTAAGGGATAATGCCAGCAATAGCTTATTATTGTTGGCTGATATTCCTATAACACTCCTTTTATACTCACTTATTTCTATTTTAAACTCATCAATTTCTGAGTGAACTACCTGTCCCTAAAGGGAGCAGGCTTCTGGAATTAGCCTAAGCAACTAATTCTTTCTTTTTTGTCGCTTCTCTGCTGCGTGCACAATTCGCATTCGCTCCTTGCGTCTTATTTGCAGCTCCACGTCCTATATCTATCAGATACAATCCGATAGACAACTCCGTTCCAGAGTAAAATAAATTGATTGCTAATGTACGTACCAAAATTTATTGCCGTTAGGCATTGAGTGTAGCCGCAATCAGTACACTCCAGTACGCCCTAGCCTTTTACCGTAGAAGGATTTTCTACGAACCCAATAGACTGTCAGATAACATGCTTTTTCTATGAAAAGCATCTTATAGGTAACATTATTGAGAATAAAATGAAAGAAAAAAAATAAATATAAGATACAAAAAGCTCACTTGACCCTCCCCTAAAGGAGAGGGATTGCGTGAGCACTTGTTCAATCATGTATAACGCCTCTGCTCTGGTTTTTCCTTGAGTCATAATATTCAATGAAGATACTTCTACAAGCCAATGAGCTTTATGTTTCCAGATTTTTCCTTCGAATTCCATGCTTTACCTATTTTTTTCTCCAGGATATTTCTCAGATATACATAAGCTTATATACTAAGTCAACATTTTTTCGAAGCATACACAATGACTATTCGAGGATTAGAACGGGGTCATACCTGACCCCTTACAGGAATTGATGTTAGAATCCGAAGTTCTTGTCGAAAAAAATGCGGGCTCTATCTTCAGGGTACCTAAATTCTTCTGTATAGCCTCGTCTTTCAGACCAGTCAGCTAAAAATCCTTTTGGATTGCTTTGGAATGCACTACTAGTAAGAATATTCTTTATATATTCATAAATTTGGCCGTCACCATTAGTAAAAGCTCTTGCATTTTTAAGCATCATTTCCAAATCGAAACTCAAACTTAGAGCATTTGGTTGGTAAGGGGCTGTTGACCCTATAGGTGAAAAAGACATAATAGACTCCATTTTGTTAATGTTGATTTATCCTTAACTTTCTACAGTCGTAAGCTATGGAAGGCCATTCATAACAAAAATAATAACATATTTTCAACTATAATATTTGCACCATAATATTTGCCCAGATATAGGTGATTGACACAATCTGCACATTTTGATAGAGTCTGCCTGTAAAATAACTGGTTACTATCAAGCTAACCATTTTCGTGGCGTCACGAAAATGGTTAGCTTGGGCAGTGGAGCTGAAAGATCCATTGAATAAAACCCTATGCAATAAGGAGGGTGTCAATGACCGATTTTATTGAAATTCATTGGACAAGCGGCAGCTTGGATGAAGCGAGAAAAATATCCCGCTACCTCGTGCAAGAACGGTATGTCGCTAGCGCACAGATCATTCCATGGACCGAGTCTGTCTATATGTGGAACAACCTCCTGGAAACTACCCAGGAAAGCAAAATTGTATTGAAAACCCGGCTGGAAAATTACGATAAAATACAAGAGATCATCCAAAAAAACTGCAAATATCAAATTCCTGAAATCACCTATATAAAAATCAACGGCGGCAGCAAGGAATATCTAGACTGGCTCCTTGAGAGTATTCCGGAAGGTTTTCAGACGGCTCAGCTCTCCTGATATACAAACGCCAGATCGGAGACGCGCAAATCAATAATTCTCAGAGAGGCCTCCGAAGCATTTTCGGGTATTTGCCCCGATTCGTTTAAAAATTTATTTTTGAGCATAAAGTAGTTGGCAAGCTGCTGGACATAGTGTTCGGTGCTCAACCTTAGCATCCTGGGGTATCTGACAGAACCTGTTATGCCATTCGAATCTTTTGTCACATAGTCGTGGAGCACCACTACGATTTCGCGCTGTCCATAGCTCAGATCAAAGGCTTTTGAAGTATCAATTTTAATGATTTCCGTTCGCCCGCTGCCGCTTTTATATTGCATTAAGAGACGATAGACTTTTAGGGCAGTTTCAAAGCGGTATCCGGTCAGGGATTTTCCCCAGCCTGCCAGTTCGTTTGCGTTTGAATTTTCGTAATTTGATAGTCCCAGATATATCTTGGGGAGTTTTTTAGGGGTAAAAAATGGTTTAAAAGGGAAGATAAAACCATAGATATCTATGGCTGTGTTGGTAAAATCATCCAGAAAGGCAACAGGCTCTCTCGTTTCATATTCTATGAACAGGGTATTGGGAGCTATCTTTTTCAGGTTTCCACTGGCTATCAGAGGACTGGCCTGCAGCCGCTTCTTGGCATCAGGCAGGTCAAATTTATAGAGATTTGCAGGCATATCCACGGATAGGTTCAGCCATTCGGCAAAATAGGCTGTCTTCAAAGGTTGCCCTTTGGTACACTTTTGTGCTATGGCAATAATATTGAACCGGACGTCCTGATCTCTTTTCTGTTTTACATCGTGGACAAACGACCAGGAGAAGTAAGCAAGGCTTGCCGTACATAAGCAAGAGGCCAATATGATAATCAGCGACTTGAAAAGGGGTATTTTTTTCATGGCTGGGCAGACTTTGCCTTAGAAATTCTCTGTTGGTGGCGCCATCGGGACATGCCCAATAGGATCAATAGGTCCATCAGATGGGAAGTGGACAGCCCATTTTCGCGGCAAATGCCCGGGTATAAGCTGTTGGCTGTAAAACCGGGTATTGGATTGATCTCATTTAACAAGATCTTGTTGGATTTATCTAGAAAGCAGTCTACCCGGGCCATTCCGGTACAGCCTGCGGCCTTATAGGCTTCAGAGGCTAGAGCCATGCCTTCCTGGATTATTTCAGGAGGAAGGTCGGTTTTTGGAGTTGTTTTCATGGCATGGTTGCTGTACTTTCCTTCATAGTCGTATATACTCCCTGCGGAAAAAACCTCTCCAGGAGGATACGTCGTAACGGTTCCATTTCCATAAACGGCGAATTCCAGCTCTCTGATATCCAGTCCATTTTCCACCAGGACATGATTATCTATCAAAAAGGCAGCTTCAATGGCATTGCAAAGAGCTTCCGGACTTTCCACTTTTTTCACACCGATGGTGGAGCCTAGATGCACCGGCTTTACAAACAGGGGCAGCTTTAATTGTTTATGGATCTGATCGAGGATCGATTCCGGATGCGACTTCCAGGAATAAAAATCGAAATCAATAAATGCTGCTGTCGGGACTCCGTTAAGTATCATGACTTTTTTTGTCAATGCCTTGTCCATGCATAGGGCTGAAGATCTGTAATCGCATCCTACATAAGGCTTTCCGAGGATTTCGAACATCCCCTGGATGGTTCCATCTTCTCCAAAAGGACCGTGAAGGATGGGAAAGAGAACATCGCACTGGTTGAGCCTTTTCAGGACATCGGGGGGCACTAAAATGCCATCATTTGGATTCGAAATCTGTTTCTTTTGAAGCAAATGCAAAGCTTCTTCTCCGGCTACCCAGCATCCCTGCTTTGTTATTCCAAAATGGAAAATATCATAATAGTCCGGTTGAAGATTTTGAATGATAGTGGCAGCTGAAAGAAGGGATACGTCATGTTCCAGGGATCTTCCCCCGTAAATAACCCCTATTTTGAGTTTCTGTACAGGCGTTGCATTTATTCTAGATTCCAGTTCTGAACTAAGCCGGGTGATATCTCCCGCACCCAGGGTTATTAAGACATCATGAGGCCTTAATTCTTTTACGATTTCAGCAGCCAGTTGCGCTCTGGGCAGATAACGGCAAGGCACCTGTGCATATTGATGCAGCTCCTTCATAATCCATTCACTGCTCAAACCGTCGATGGGTTCTTCTCCTGCAGAGTAAATATCGGTCACATATAAAAGGTCTGCTTCGTCGAAAATATTTTTATATGTTCCTAGGCAATCTTTAGTGCGGGTGTATCTATGCGGCTGGAAGACGGCAATGAGACGTCTTTCCTGAATGGCCGTTCGGACAGCCTTCAAGGTAGTGCTTATTTCCGTGGGGTGGTGGGCGTAATCATCCAGGAAGAGAAGGCCATTTTTTTCGAATTTATTTTCGCAGCGCCTGCAGACCCCTGAAAAATCTCTCAAGGCTTTCCGAATGACAGGCTCGGCAATGCCCAGATTTAAACAAAGCCCAAAGACCGCAAGGGCATTCAATGCGTTATGAGGCCCAGTTAAAGCTACTTCAACGTCTGGATATGTTTTTCCCTGATACTGTACATCGAAATGAATGCTCCAGCCCCTTTGGCAATATTGGGAAGCTCTTAACAAGCATGAGGAGCTGACCCCGTAGGAAATACCTGCTGGGTGCAGCCGCTGCAGGCATATGTCATCTCCGCACCAGAAAAGATGATCCGGGGAGGTAACCTGAAGCATAAATTGATGGAAAGCCTGACACAAACCCTCTTCGTTTTTGAAATAATCCATATGGTCGGTATCGATATTTGTCACAATAGCCCCATAAGGATGATATTTCAAGAAGGAGCCATCGCTCTCATCAGCTTCTGCAACGAAATATTCCCCTTTTCCCTTATCGGCATTGAGTTGAAGATGGGGAATTACGCCGCCAACGGCAAAGCTGGGATCCCACCCGGCTTCACGCAATACCGATGCAAGCAAAGCCGTCGTGGTCGTTTTTCCATGAGTTCCTGTCACGGCCAGGCTTTTATATCCTTGCATCAATTGGATAAGAAGATCGGAACGATGCAGTATTTTGCAATTTAACAGTGCAGCCGCCTGAAACTCGGGATTTTCTTTGTTTATATCTGTGGAATAGACAATCGTCATGTCCGGGGTAATATGTTGGGCAGAATGACCAATGTAGACTTTTGCACCTGCCTGCGTGAGATTTTCAGTTATATATGAACTGGCGATATCGCTTCCGGATACGGAAATTTTCTGTTTGAGAAGAATGCGGGCCAGTCCACTCATTCCGATTCCCCCGATTCCAATGAAGTGGCATTTCTGCATATCTTAACCTTATCTCACATACAGCCAGTGTTTTTGGACATTGCGGGTTTGCTGCGCTTTTTCTACCTTGCGAGGATCGCGGATATTTTTCAGATCGCGGATCAGTTTCTCTTCCAGAAGCTGACGCTGTTTTTGCAGTTCCTGCCAATTGTCCTCTGTAAAATTCTGTGGATTGGAAAGGTAGACATTCAGCTGTTCGGGAGTCAGCTTCAACTCTTGCAAAAAGAGATCGATTTCTTTATTCAAACCCTCCATATGTATGAGCAATTGTTGGAAGGCCCGTTCATTTTTTGCAATATCTTGGTCTATTTTTTGGTTTTTATCTGGAAAAAACATATAATTATTTGTAATATTGAATCCAACACCATTATATTATTAAAATAGTTATTATTCAACAACTTTATGTCCTTCTCTATAGAAAAAAACAGCCGCTTGTCCACTTCCTGTTTGTGGGAACTGCAAAGAAAGGCTTATACCCAATTTGGCCTTCAGGCATGGAATACCAAAAAAGTCCCTACCTATCTGACTAGCAGTCCCTTTATGGCAGACCGTTATGCACAACTGGTTTTAGCGTTTATAAAAGAGGGATTATCACCCCATGCTACCCTGCCGATAAATCCGTTGCATTCCTTATATCTGTTGGACCTTGGAGCAGGCACAGGCAGGTTTGGCTACCTGTTCCTAAAAAAACTGGTTTCGTTCCTTGAACAGGCGGGAATATCCCTGCCTCTTCGCTATGTGATGACAGATATTGTACCGGAAAACCTGGAATATATCCTGCAGCACGAGTGCTTGCAACCTTATGTAAAGGCAGGAATGGTGGATTGCTGTCATTATTCCCATGATCAGGAAGAGCTTTCCTTAAAGCTCTTAAGGAGCGGCCGCATCTTGAGTCCCGACACAATTAAAAACCCCCTTGTCCTCATTGCAAATTATTTTTTTGATACGATCCCGCACGATCTTTTCAGGGTAAAGGAACACCGGCTGGAAGAAGGCAGGGTCTCTATAAACTATAATCCCTCCGATAACATAGCCTTACGGCCTGAAGACCCTTTGATCATTCCCCATCTTCAATTAGAAACATCGTTTGCGCCCGTACAAAAACTTCACGATGAATATCTGAAAATTTCCGGGCTGGCTGAGATACTCGACGGATATGCCATTCACTATCAGAACCTTCCCCAGATCTTGCTGCCTCTAGGCGCTTTTCAGGTCATTGAATACTTTTACAGGTTTTCACAAGGCCGATTTTTCCTTCTTGCAGGCGATCAGGGGATACATTCCGATTCGCAACTTATGGAAGAGCACTCTTTTTTTGCGCAACATGACAGCTTTTCTATTCAGGTGAACTACCATGCCATTTCAAAGTACTTTCAAAGAAAAGAAGCCCTCTTTTTAGCCACTCCCAACAAGGACCCAGTGATGGTAAATGTCGCAGCAGGATCCAAAGGCTCCCCTCACAGTTATCCGGAGGTATGCCATGCCTTTCAGCAAACCCTTGGCAGCTTTGAAATCAGCGATTATTTCCGCCTGATCAATGATGCTGTGGACATGGGCCCTTCCATCACATTTGAAATGATCCTGAAACTGATCAAATTGGGCCATGCAGATCCACGCGATATGCATCTGTTTTATTCTCATCTGTTGAATGGACTCTCCAAAGCAGAAAGAAGAGTCCAAGAAGAACTCTTTGACCTGATAAAGCAGGTCCATGGCAATTTTTATCCTCTTTCTTCCCAAGAAGGAGCTTTTATTATGAACCTGGGAGTGCTTTGTTTTGAAATGAAACGTTATGAAGATGCCTTAAACTACTTTCAGGAGGCTTTAAAATTGGGTTATGATGACCCTTTGCTATTCAGGAACATTAATGCTGCAAGACATGCTATAAAAAAGCAGAGTTAAGAAATTTTTATTACCACAGAGAACACAGAGAGCACAGAGAAGAAATTCGCTTGGCTCTATGACATAGAATGATCTCTGTGTTCTCTGTGTGCTCTGTGGTAATAAAAATTTCTCAACCGGAAATGCTTGTCATTAATGGATAAATACGTTATAAAAGATAGATTCTTTTAGGAGGAACACTGTTTTATGCAAACCATATGCCTTTATAGACCCTTATCAGATGGAATGATGAATGCCGAACTGGCATTGTTATTGCGAGAAGATATTCAATTGAAAAAAGCGGAGTACTTAAAAAAAGTGAACGCCCTGTATTTTTCCCAGAATTTCTGTCCCAGACAAGAATTCCCGGAGCTTCACAAAAGGAGAATTGCGATACTAGCATCCTCTTGGTTTGTATCTGGCGTTATTTTTTTATATGGTTGTTATAAAGTTGCAAAGTTATGTCCTCAAGAAAATTCTATGATAGAGATTGCGGCCCTTTGTTTCGGGGTTTGGCTAATGATTTATTTTACCGATAGAACAGCCCAATATTTGGACAATTACCTGTTACTAAAGCAGTATGATTTTTATACGGAACAGTTTTTACATTATGTACATACCATAACAGGGAAAATTCAGCAGCTAATTATTTTTCCAGAAAAACCCATCGATATCATACATTTATCCAAAGATTTTTCATCCCTGAATTTATCCTCTGAAATAAGATCCAGATTATCCCATGAGCTTAGAAAAAGCCAATTGGAACAATTGAGTCTGCGGGTAAGCGCTGTGAAACCTGGGCGCCATCCTCAGATGGTCCTTTCGAATAAACAAGGCAGTTTGGAAGGGGATGCAGTCATCGCTTTAAATATTTCTGCAGGAGAATATGTTCCGAATGCCAGGCGATGGATCCAACGTAAAGCCTTTGAGCACTATCCTTTTTTTAAAGATCTTTTTACAAAATGCACTGGCAACGGATCCACTAACGAAATTTCATTGAAGCTGTGTAATGAAAAGCAGTTGGAAGCTTTTGGTTATATCATACAATATATTCAAAATAATCACGTTCAAGTTCCTGTTGAAATGATCCCACTTATACAAAAATTATCCCTATTGTTTGGCATCCAGGATTGCTATCAGGATTGTAAGGTATACCTTGCACAAACTTTACACCACTTAAGGTGTCATTAAGATGTCATTGAAATCTCTATCCTTTTTCGTGAAGTGCAAACCCAGATACGGGTCGAAGTCTTTATTGGAAATAGCTTATGTACTTCATATTTATGGAAGGATATTTTGCTATTAGTTAATACATCCATGATTTTTAATTGTTCCAACTTTTGCTTTCCCAATTCACTGTTTTCTTTACAGGTTAAAGATAAGCTCAAAACATCATGAGCACATTTTTTAATTAACACACCTTACGCAAAACTAGTTCGTTTCTCTTCATCTGTGTTAAATCGATATTTGCCGCCCAGGCCAACGGCCTGGCCTGTAAAAGCCTAGGGCGCAGCCCTAGGGAACCAGTAATACCCATTGCAGGCTGAAAGCCTGCCCTGTAATTTCCTGGGGCGAAGCCCCAGGATTTTACATATCAGGCTTTCAGCCTGAAACTGATATATTGAATTCACCTAGGGCTTCGCCCTAGGCTTTTACAAACCAGGCCTTTGGCCTGGGCGGCAAATATCGCAGATGAAGCGAACGAACTAACCCAATAGGCGAGATTTACACATGTTTTGCGTAAGATGAGTAATTAATTCTGGCGTGCATTGCTCGGGTATATCACAATTATAAATCAATTTCCTCGCATCAGAGGGTATTTCCATGAACGTTCCGATGGGTGATAGGTCCATAGGCTGCAATGAATTCATACTTTTTTCTCCTAATTTTTAACGACAATAACGACAAACGACCTTAACGACGATAACGACCTTAACGACATCATCGTCGTTATCGTCGTTAAAGTCGTTATCGTCGTTAAGGTCGTTTGTCGTTTTTACAAACTTATAGGTTAATATCTCTCATGAGAGCCGAATAGGCTTTCCAATGAGGTTTAAACCTATCTTTTTTCCCATTTTCCATGTCAGTATATAATTGAGGTTTATCCTTCAATGCAGCGATGAAGGCATTTTTTAATTGAGTATCTTTTTTGTCCTTAATATGTTGGCATAATTTGATAAAATCATTATCCAAAGACACTTTCTTTTTAAGTTCCTCAAGGCTTACTTTAACTAAGGTCTCAACGTTATTGTTTTTGCCAACTTCATAGGCCATTACCACATGCATGATTTCCAAAGGGGACAGGTCAAGCGACTCGCCAAATGTAGGATTTTTTAGCAAAAACCATTTGCACAATTTTTCCAAATCCTGATCATTCAATTCCAACTGGGAAATTTGAATTTGCAAAAAGTTTTCCTGATTGAGGAGTGGATAGATATGGGATTTGGAAAGATCTTTCAAAGGCTGGAAGTTCACTCTATCGGCAAAATGCAACATGTCCAAACAATTATTTATATCTTGGAAATAGCCATCGGTGACTTTCTGTTTGTAAAGATAACTTAAAAAATTTAAAAAAGTAGAGTAGCCGCATTCTTTAAAATCAATAATTCCTTTCTCATTTTCTTTCCAGTTCCCTAGCAATAACGCCTTAAAATAAGGGCATTGGGCCAGGATAACCTTATGGGCGGGAATAACATTTCCTTCTATGTTGATCTGGATATCGGATAAGACAGGATCATTAAATAATGAATCGAAATACGATTTGCGATTGTTTTCAATTTCAGATGAAGCTAAATTAAAAATAGGTTTTGGATTTAAAAAACTGTTATCTGGTTTCCAGGACAATGCTATTGAATAGTTCCTTACTCCAGTTGGATAAGAGATTTGAATGTCGGCATTGATATCAAAAATTGTTTTAAAATAAGCTTTCACAACGTTAAATTGGTAGGCACTTTCGCTGGTTGCATCTTTTACTAGAATTTTAAGATCTTCAGGAATAGTAGAGTTTTGATCCCATTTAATACTCATTATTCCTTTCCGGGCTTCGTAATCCGCAATTTCAAAAGCTGCCTTCGCTACTTTCGCAACCATAGCCATGTGACTTTCCGCATAGTAACTAAGGTTATTACACTGACATTGATGGATCAGATCATGATTATTCCTAATATTTTCTTGAATCTTACTAACATTAAACATAAATATTCCTTATTTATTTTGGATGAATCCATTTAAAAAATCTAGCAAACCTTATATCCATAATATAAAGCTTGAATTTACTACCAGGATTCGAGGTTCAAATGTGTGATTATAATAAAAAGACCCGTTTATAGGCAAGAAGTCTATTGATGGCAACTGCTCATAAAGTTGAGGTAAGGTAACCAGGGCGTCTCGCCCTGGTCCAGGCCGAGACGGCCTGGCTACTCCTTTTACCTCAACTTTATGAGCAGTTGCTATTGATGACGGATCATAAAGACATGTATTTCCTCATATCTGGCATGGTTTTTTAAGGTTTGTTGAAGAGCGGGTTTAGTGTTAAAAGCATGAACAAGCCTATCTCTGGCGGGATTCACAATATTTGTATTATGACTTTCTTTCTCTTTCTTTATATAAACGTCAATGAATCGAATGAAAGTATCGATATCAAATTCCGGCTTTTCGATCATCCGTGACAAATAGATTTGAATTTTATCATCACTATCATGTTTTCTTTCCAACAAAATGCAAAAGGCATCCACAACTGCCGGATCGTTAACAGGAAGCTCTTTTGAAGGGATGGCTTCCTCATTTATACTTAAATATAATTCGTCAACCATTTTTATTAGAGTTTCGAGGGGATATAAGAGCTCAAGATTGATTCCCGAATTGAGTTCCCTTCTTATTATAGCTGACAGCAATTTTTTTAATGCAGACAGATTCAGTGTCTTATTACCTTCCAGGGCATTGATGAGATCGCCGACCAGTTGAAAGGCACCTCTTTCCAAGACATCTTCAATGACCTGGACACAATTCGGATGGCACAAATCTAACTTGTCGCTTTTTGTAATTTTTTGGATCAGATCAAAAACATCGGTGACGTTTTTAATCAGCTTAAAAAGGGATATTTTATATTCTTCACTACAATTAGACGGGTTTTCGATATATATTTTCCTTGCATTTGCCGGCGAAATGTTCTTTGTCACTGTACGCGCTAAGAGGGGATGTGGAGGGGTCAATAGATTACGGTCCCTAAGTTCCCACTGGCGCCGCCTTTCACTGACAAAAGTTTGAGAAGGCGTTTCTTTGGGGGATTCCTTGGGGATGGCCTTGGGGATGGAACTGCTTGTCGGATTATGGATAGTGGCCTGCCTTCTTATTTTTGGAGCAGCAGGGGGAGCAGGTAGAGCAGGTAAATGTTCCGTTTTTTTGGATAAATCCTCATAAAGGTCCAATGCTATCGCTACTGTAGTTCTGAACCCATGGCTGGCAAAAAAATTGTGTATGCAATCACAAACCATAAATACCATTCGATAGAATATTTCTTTTTTTTTCTTCTTTATATAGCTTTTGCTGGCAGATTTTCTCAAGCCCTCGGCAGGCTGGCGGGAGCAGCCTTGAAACCTCAGGATCCTGTGTGAATTTATCTGCCCCTTCTTTGAATTGAAGGCCCAGAAAAATGATATCTCTAAATGAAAGCGGCTTTAAAGCAGTCGTATTCAGGGCTGTTTTATCCTGCAGGAAATAATTATTTAGGGAATCGCGGAAAAGATATTTTTTTTCCTTTGACGCAGGAAGGAAGGCCAACAATAAAAAGGATTTTTCACCCGTGAGGCTATTTTCGATTGAAATGCTCACATGTCTACCTTATGCATCGCGAGTTCGATGCATAAGTCATTTTTTACCACAGAGTCAGTGAGATCACTGAGTACGCCTAATAATATAATCCCTCTCTCCTATCTCAAATCTTCTCAGTGATCTCACTGGCTCAGTGGTAAAGAACGGCTGCATCAAGCTCACATTATTTACTTTGACAATAACTGATTCTTTATTTGTTCTATCAGATTATTTTGTACCAAAGAAACAATCCCTTTTATTCCATTTAAAAAGGCTTTACTGGAAGAATGGCCATGGCATTTCATGATAATGCCTTCTACGCCGCATACGACAGCTCCCGGGTATTCGTCATATTTAAACTGTCTTTGCAGATCGCAGACGGAATGGCGGATGGGATCCGATAATTTGCAGGCTTGGGCTAAATAGTCTAAAATGAAAGCGGAAGTCCCTTCAATAGACTTTAGAAGGACATTTCCGGTAAAACCGTCTGTGACCAGTACATCCACTTTCCCCATCAACACTTCTCTTCCTTCAATATTGCCCTTAAATATCAAATGGTCTGTCTCATTTAATTGATGAAGGACCTGATAGGCCGATCGCAACTCTTGGGTCCCCTTCTTCGATTCCGCTCCAATATTGAGCATCCCAATCGTGGGTTTTTTTATTTGGCGGGTGCATCTTTGCAGCGCTGCCCCCATATGGGCGAATTGGACCAGATGGTGTGCTTTGCAGGAAACGTTTCCTCCAATATCAATCACAGCCATTAACCCTTTCTCCGTCGGCAGCATGGCTAGCAAGGCCGGCCGGCTGATCCCCGGCAGCTTGGGCAATGACAGCGAAGCAGCAGCAATTAAAGCTCCCGTATTGCCTGCAGTTAAAAAAGCATCAATAAAACGCTTTTTTAATAGCCGGATACCCATCACCAAAGAGGATTTCTTTTTATGCCGGATGGCAAACAAGGGATCATCGCTCATCGAGATCACCTCTGCTATCGTATAAAACTCCACCTGGCGGTCTTGGGCAGGGATAGCTGCTGCATACTTCCTGAGTCGTAAAAACGACAAAAGTAGCGGCGGTTCCAAAAGACTTTGCTGCCTCAGCAACCGCCTCAAATAGAACTTGAGGGGAAGTATCACTTCCCATGAGATCAATGCCGATGCGCAAATTTATGCTGCGGTTTCAATCATTTTTTTGTTGCCATACATTCCACACGATTGACAAATGGAATGGGGCATATGCATGTTCCCGCAATGAGAACATTTGGAAAGATTTTTGGGGTTTTAGCATGATGGGCGCGTTTTGAATTCTTACGCGAATTGGACAATCTGTTGCGTGGTACTGCCATATTATTACTCCTTAAATACTAATACTAACTTATAAATCAGAAAAGGGATGATATCCTTCTTCCGGGTTTTGTTCTTTGCCTTTATCTTTGGCAAAATATTTGTTTAGTTCTTTTCGCTGCGGGCAATTGCCATTACACTCCGCAAAGGGAGGCGATTCCAGGATAATGACCTCGCGAAGAACCTTTTTGTAATTGAAAACGCTTCCCTTCATTGAGGCCACAGGTTCCGTATGGTAGAAGGAATGGATATCAATCGGGACAGTCACGGGTTCATTACAAATAATGCAAGGCAATTGAGCCTTTGTTTTGATGTTGAGATTAAGGATAAGATCATTTTCAGCGAGATAGGCCTCTCCGCTGACATAGACCTCTTCCGCATATTTCAGGTATTTATCCTGCAGTTCGAGGAAATCCGGGGAGAATACTTCATTAATTTGTTCTGCATGGCCATCCCGAAGCTGCTCCACATAGATTTTAAATCTATCATCCATTATCCATCATCCATTGCATAGAATAAATTTACCCTATAGCCTATTTTTTTTCCAGTATTTTATTCATTTTTTTCTGGAAAAGATTGTTTTTTTCCGGTATGCTGAAATTAAATGAAATCGAATTTTAAAGTTCTTACAACGAGAAAGGCCAGAGCTCATTTAGAGTTTAACACAGATTCAAATCGATGGTTTTCATCGATTTTATTTTCTGCCAGGAAGGGACTGTACAAGAGTAAATTGTACACCTAATGGCACATTGTATTGATAATAATATGAAGGAATCAAACAGGTATCTATATATCTTCATCTTGTCAATTTATGGGGATTGCTCCAATGTATATTAACCTCTTGAGCCAACGCCTTTCGTCGTCAAAAAATCCAAGGGTGACGAAATGCAAGAAATACTTACTTAATATTGAATCCAAAGAGATCACGGTATGCCCATCTCAAAAATGGACTGCTGTATGATCTGATTGTTGAACGTAAAAAAGAGCGGCAGCTGACCGGCAATATTTATAGAGGCCGGGTCACAAATATCCTACATAACATTCAATCCGCCTTCATTGATATCAATGAAGGGGAAAATGGCTTCATCCATATTTCCGATATCATAGAAAATACGAAGAAATTTGAACAACTTTATGATATGGACTTTGATCTGGATTATGACATCAAAAGCGCTGGACAAAAAGACCTCGCAAAGCCGTGCCATCGATCAAGTGATGAAAATCGATCAAACGGTATTGGTGCAGGTGGTCAAAGAACCTATCGGCTCCAAAGGCGCCCGCCTAACCTCGAATGTCTCCATTGCCGGACGCTATCTGGTCTTGCTTCCCAACTCTTCCCATCGGGGGGTTTCACGGAAAATCGAAGACCGTATCGGCACGGGAAAAACTTAAAGAAATTCATCCGCGTCCTTTGAAATGCCGCAAGGCCATGGGCATCATTTGCCGGACGGCCAGCATGTATGCGCACACCTGAAATGTTGATTGATGAAGCCAATGATCTGCTCAATACCTGGCATTCCATTATGGAAAACTTTCAAGAAATCCTCTGAGCCCAGCCTGTTATTTGCAGAGTCGGACCTGATCAAACGCGCTGTTATTACAGCCATTGACAAGAGATTTGAGAGGGTATTGGTCGATGATTATGCCACCTATCAATATTGCAAACGCCTCTATTCAGCGCTATGCCGGCGAACACCCTTTGCGGATTGAGATGTACCGGGATAAAGTTCCCATGTTTGAAAGGTTTAATGTGGAAAGAGAAATAGAAAAAACCCTCAGGCGCAAGATTTGGCTGGGAAGCGGAGGGTATCTTTATTTTGACCGCACCGAAGCGATGCATACCATTGACGTCAATTCAGGCCGAAGCAGCGGAAACAAGACCGATGTGGAAGAATCATTGGTGCGGATCAATCTGGAAGCCGCGGAAGAAATTGCCCGGCAAATCCGCCTTCGAAATATCGGGGGACTCATCATTTGCGATTTTATCGATATGAGGTTTAGAAAAAACCAACGGCGCGTACTGGAAAAACTGAAAGATTGCATGAAAGAAGATTCAGCCAAATGCACCCTGTTGGGAATGAGCGAATTTGGCTTGATCGAAATGACAAGGCAAAGAAACCGGGGTATCCTTGCATCAGACCCTATTTACCGATTGCCCCTATTGCAACGGCAGTGGTTTGGTGAAGACACATGAAAGCCTGTCCATTGAGATTGAACGATCCCTCAAAAAAGCCATCCTGATGCAGCAGCAATTTGCCATAAAGCTGGTCGTGCATCCCCAGCTCTATCATTACCTTGAACATATTGACAAGTCCTATTTTTTCAAATTATGCGAAGAAATAAATGCCCATTTGGAAATTGAAACCAATGATAATATGCATATCAATGATTATTATTTCGTTTCGTTGATTAATAATAAAAAAATTGAAGTTTAGGAATTTATGAATTTTATTGACAAGGTGAGGAATTATGCAAAAGAGGGGCAGCTTCCTGGTAAACTGAGCCAGATCCTGCTAAAATTCTACATCAGTTATAACATGGCCGTAAAAAAAAATGGACATGCCGTAGAAGATTACGATCGCATTTTACAGAGCTTTCTGGACCGAGTGGTCAGCCTGTTGGCCGCCCCCTATTCTTTTGAACTTTTTCATAGGGCTGTGAGATCCCCGATAGATTATTATCAATTGGGACTGGACATGATCAGGCCCCTGGTGATTTTTGAATCTTCAAATGTACATGGCCTGGAGCACTTCAAAACCGTTTGTTCCCAGCTGCAGCAAGGAGACAATGTCATCTTCTTTGCCAACCATCAGACCGAGCCCGATCCCCAGGCTATTAGCCTGCTTCTGGAAAATTCCTTTTCAAAACTGGCTGAAGAGATGATCTTTGTGGCCGGACAACGGGTCATCACCGATCCTTTGGCCATTCCCATGAGCCTCGGCAGAAACCTACTGTGTATTTTTTCCAAGAGATATATCGAAAATCCTCCGGAGCAAAAACCTGAAAAGCTTTTGCATAACCAACGCACAATGAAACGGATGACCCAGCTGTCTATCCGAAGGGGGAAAATGCATCTATGTAGCCCCAAGCGGGGGACGCGACCGCCCAGGCCCTTCAGGAAAGATCGAAGTGGCTCCCTTTGATCCTCAAAGCATTGAAATGTTCTGGCTAATGACCCAGCAATCCGGGCATCCGGCCCACTTTTATCCCTTGACCCTCTCCACGTATGATTTGCTGCCTCCTCCGAACAGCATAAGAAAAGAAATCGGAGAAGGACGCCATACCCAATGCACTCCCATTCATCTTGCATTGGGTTCAGAAATTGATATGGTCCGCTATCCTGGAGCGGAAGTTAATGACAAAAGATTGAAAAGAAAACACCGCGCCGAATATATTTGGAATCTGGTTAAAAATCAATACGATCAACTGAAGGTATACACTTTACCATCGAGCCAATAAGACGAGACAAAACTATTTACCATTGAGCCAGTGAGATCACTGAGAAGGTTTGAGAGGGGGAGGAAGCCCTCTCTATTATCTCATACCTTCTCAGTGATCTCACTGGCCCAGTGGTAAATCGCTACGAAAAGGAGTTAAATTAAAGGACAAATGAACATGTGGAATCACAGAAAAATCCATTTACTAATTATCTGTTTGGCTTGCTTTTGCTCTCTTTTTGGAGAGGCAGACTATGTTGAAATCAAAGACAAAGCCAACTTGCCTGTGCTGGCCCCCACTTTTGCCGCAGCAAACCGGGAAAAAATTCAATTGAAAAACGGCCTGGAAGCCTACCTGATCTCCGATCCCAACACAGACCAGTCAGCAGCTGTTTTAACCGTTTCTGCTGGTAGCTGGGATGATCCTGTGGAATACCCTGGATTGGCTCACTTTTTGGAGCATATGCTGTTTTTAGGCACCAGAAAATACCCTGCTGAATCAGAATACAGCAGATACATAAAGGAACATGGAGGCAGCGCGAATGCCTACACATCCAATGACTATACCGCTTATCTCTTTTCCATTAACAATAATGCCTTTTCCCAAGCCTTGGACAGGTTTTCCTATTTTTTTAAAGAACCGTTGTTCAATCCTTCCGGAGTTTCAAGGGAATTGCAGGCGATTGATCAGGAATACGCCCAGAATATTGAAAATGATGATGTCCGTGAAATTTATGTATTAAAAGCCTTGGCCAATCCAGAACACCCCTATCACCGGTTTAATATCGGAAACAGCCAAACCCTGGCCAAAGTATCTCGGCAAACCCTGGAAGACTGGTATCGCAATCACTATAGCGCCCATCGGATGCGCCTGATGGTCATTTCCCCACTGCCCCTTGAAGAGCTCAAGAAAATGGTTGTGGACGATTTTTCAGGAGTACCTAATCACGAAACGAAAATTCACAGGCCCTCTTCCCCCCTTTTTCCAAAAGCTGCCTTGCCACGCATGATTTATGTGGAGCCCATAAAAAACATCCGCCGGCTGACGCTGGTATGGGATATGCCATGGAACTTAAGCGAAGTTCTTGAAACCGATCCCGAATCTTTGATCTGCAATGTACTGGGCCATGAGGGAAAAGAAAGCTTGCTCGCCGAATTAAAAAGGGAACATTTGGCAGAATCGTTAAGCTGTGGAGGAAACTGGCTCGGACATGACAATCAGGTCATCTACCTGAATATCGAATTGACAGATTTGGGTATCCAAAAATTGACTATGGTCATTGATAGGGTATTTCAGGCACTAAAAGGGCTCCGCGAACAAGGAATCCCTGAAACCCTGTTTCATGAAGTACAGCAAATGGACAAGGTCCATTATCAATACCAGCAAAGAGAAGATCCCTTTGATACCGTTTATAAGTATAGTATGTGGCTTCCTAAAGAAGATTTTTCCAGTTTCCCTTTGTATTCACAGGTAATCCAAAAGTATGATCCAAAAGCCATCCAAAAGCTCCTTGATGCCCTGACCCCCCAAAATTGCCAGTTCATCGTCATGGCCCCCTCCACAGTAACCAAAGTGAAGCCGGATCTAAAAGAACCCTGGCTAGGGGTTCAGTACGCGGTGACTCCACTTTCGGATGAGAGGATAAAAGAATGGGGGGAGGCACAGAGACACCCCGCCATAGAGCTGCCAGCTTCGAATCCTTTTATTCCAAATGAATTGTCTTTGGTTCACAATTTCCCCAAGGAACATACTGAAGAACCCCTTGAGGAACCCACTGAGGCTCCTGCATTTCCCTCTCCAAAACTCATTTTGGATAATTCCCACGCCAAGATTTTCTTTGCGCCGGATTACAAGTTTCAACAACCGGAATTAAGCTGGAATTTTGAAATTAAAACTCCCTCCATTAACAGTGAAAAACCCGAAAGCCTTGTTCTAGCGGATATTTTTATCAAAAATGCCTTGGAAAACCTGAGCGACATCACCTACCCTGCCCAAATGGGAGGCCTGAATTTCTCCATTGGAAGGGGTGAAAATGGAATTGCCATCAGCATCGAAGGCTACAGCGAAAAAGCGCCCTTTCTTTTGGATGAAATATTAAAAAAAATCTCATATCCCCTATCAGAGGATAATTTTAAAAAATATAAAGAGCTTCTTGTACGGGATTATCAAAACAATCTAAAAGATTCCCCTCTCACACAGACAATGGAATTTTTCAAAAAGATCATTTATAAGAATCACGTCGGACCAAAAGCCAAGCTGTCTGCCTTGAGGCGGATTTCATTGAAAAAATATAATGATTTTTCCGAGGGTCTTTTCAAAAAGAATTATGTGCAAGGGATGCTCTTTGGAAATATCCTGGAACAGGATGCAAAAAAAGCCGCTGAGTCATTTCATGAGGTTTTAAAACAAGATGCCTACGCAGTTGAGGAACAGCCAAAAATAGAAATCATCACTCTTCCTGCAGATAAAGGCCCCTATTATTTTGAACAAACGGTCGCCGTTCAAGGCAATGCCGTCCTGTTAGGAATTGAAAATCCTCAATTCAGCTTTAAAAACCGGGCAGCCCAGCAAATACTGATGCAAGCTATTAGCGAGCCTTTTTTTACCAACTTAAGGACCAAACAGCAAACAGGATACATTGTAACTAGTTTCGGTGAAGAAATAGAAAAACACCTGTTTGACCTGTTCGCCGTCCAGTCCAATACTCATGACCCAAGAGACCTCCTGTCCCGATTTGAGCTATTTATCGAAGGGTACTTACAAGAAATTGAGAACGAACTTCCTGAAGCCCGTTTTGAAAATATTAAAAATGCCCTGATACTAAAATTAGACTCCTCCGCAAAAAATATAAAAGAAATGGGCGATCTGCTCTATAAAATAGCCTTTAAATACAATGCCGATTTTCAATGGATGGAAGAAAGGAAAAAGGGATTTAATGAATTAAGTTATAATGAATTTTTAAATCTGTCAAAAGAGTTTTTAGGAAGATCTAACAAAAGACGGGTCGCTGTCTTGACCAAAGGAATTTTGCCCGAGGGTAATGCGTTCTTCTATTCCCGCCTTATCCTTCCAGAAAGATTGCGGGCCATGAGTACTTTTTCAAGTCATTGATAAAGGAGATTTATGAATAACATAGCCCATAGGATATCCATAACAAATTTACCAACGGAACTGCATCAACTTATTGTAAACAATTTGATTTTAAGTGACTTAAAAAATTGCATGCAGGTATCCCAGGAATGGAAACGAATATTTGAATCTAATGCTATATGGAAACCTATAGCAGAGAAATATCAAGCGGTTAAATTAGGGATTTTTGAAGAAGTGGCCCTTCATCAATTTATCTTGTCCGCGGGATTTTTTTTTGCTACTCCTGTTGTAAATTCAATAGCCAGATCTCTTTTTCAAAGCAATTATAAATCTCGCGTAAACCAAAAAATTAGTGATGATTTTAGAAAAACATATCCTAAAGAATTTTTCCAGATTTTTGGAGAAGTAGCTGGTTTAAAAGGAGCTTTACGAAACCTTCCCGTTATCAACGTAGCTCGTGTGGATCTGGCCTTCGTACCGAAATCTATGGGATCGGTAAATTATTATTTTCAAAATGAATATTTTATTTCTCCTATAGTAATAGCTTGTATTGATAATGAAGATTATTGTATTCTATTACGAATACGAAATAATAAAACTGGAAAAATCTATTTGAACGCCGTTGGTTTTTCAGCATATTATCTACATTACACTCCAGCGGAGAACAGAATAATTTCCATAAAAGATGATTACCTTGAATCCAAAAAAGAATCAAGGACTTTAAATCGCATACAAAGACTCGTCGAACATAAGCCTCTTGGAATGTTAATCACAACAGATAATAGCACTGTTGAAGGGCCTACAACTACTTATGAAGGCAAAAGTGTGTTGGAATTATGTTAACGTGAGTTCGATAAAAGAAAAATGTAGCTGAAAAATATTGATGTAATAGCTCTTGTATTTGAGTCGCTCTTCTAATCGTTAAGAATGATATAGTTTGCATTAAATGTAAAATGTAGGTGAGGTTTATAAATAATATGTCGGTTAACAGTATCAACAACACTATTAAAAGTTATTTTAAATTTACTATAAATAAAATATCAATTTACAGCATCAATAATACACTTAAAAAATATTTTAATAATGGAGATTTTGAACAAACAAAAATATTGGAATTAAATAATTTCATTGATAAAAATTTAAGAGTTATTCTTCAGCAAGCAGAAACTGAGGGAGCGAAAAATTTGCAGGCCAATCTCTTGACTTTAAGTAATAAGATAAATAGAGAAATTGATACTCCACAAGCGCATATATTATCATTTGATATTATGGGGATTGCCTTAGGGCTTTTATCAGATAAAAAAAATAATTATTTGCAAGATCAAATCCCCTCTGAGATATTTTCGATAATTTTAAACAATCTGAATTCAAACAATTTTGCATCCGGTATTAAATTTCTTATATCCATCGAAAGAACTTCAAAAATTTGGATGAAAGAAATAAATACCTACATATGTAGTATAATAAATCAAGGGAACCTTTCGCTCAAACACGTTGGATGTAAAACGGGTTCTGAAGCTATCAATTACCTCATTAAAAATAAGCTGCAAAGAGCAAATTTATCCCAATTTTACGATATCACTGATGAAAATTTGAATAAATTAATAGACAATTGCCCAAATCTTCATACGTTATTTGTACATTCAGATATAATTAATGAGGTTGCCTTTGAGAAGCTTCAAGCTCTAAAGATTCTGGAACTTGATTGTTGCACGCAGATATCTGAAGATAAATTGGCAGAGTCGCTCGGCAAGCTTACAGCCATTCAAAGGTTAAATCTTACAGGATGCAGTCAGCTATCGGGAGATAAACTGGCAGGAGCGCTCGGGAAGCTTAATGCACTTCAATTCTTAGATCTTTGGAAATGCACACAGCTATCGGGAGATAAATTGGTAGAGTTGCTCGGCAAGCTTACAACCCTTCAAGGCTTGAGTCTTGCAGAATGCACCCTGCTTTCCGGAGATAAATTGGCAGAGTCGCTCGGGAAGCTTAATGCCCTTCAATTCTTAGAACTTGAGAGATGCACGCAGCTATCGGGAGATAAATTGGCAGAGTCGCTCGGGAAGCTTACAACCCTTCAAGGCTTGAGTCTAGCAGAATGCACCCAGCTTTCCGGAGATAAATTGGCAGAGTCGCTCGGGAAGCTTACAACCCTTCAAGTCTTGAGTCTTGAAGAATGCACCCAGCTTTCCGGAGATCAACTGGCGGAGGTGTTCGGCAAGCTAACATCCCTTCAAGACTTGAATATTAGAGGATGGAGCCCGCAGATATTGGGAAATAAACTAAATGAGGCACTCTGGAAGCTTGAAGCCCAGGGCGTTAAAATTCGTTTATAGGCAAGTTAAAAAAGCCTTTAAGTCTGTTTTACTTAGATATAGTTTCCCATTAATTTTTAAATTGCCTATAAAAGAATTTTAGCGCCCTGGGTATTAAGCTTGTGCAGCGCCTCATTCAGTTTATCTCCCGATAGCTGCGTGCACCCTGCAAGACTCAAGGTTTGAAGGGCTGTAAGCTTGCCGAGCGCCTCATTCAGTTTATCTCCCGATAGCTGCGTGCACCCTGCAAGGCCCAATTTTTGAAGGGCTGTAAGCTTGCCGAGCGCCTCTATCAATTTATCTCCCAAGAGCTGCGTGCACCCTGCAAGGCCCAAGGTTTGAAGGGCTGTTAGCTTGCCGAGCGCCTCTGCCAGTTTATCTCCCGATAGCTGCGTGCACCCTGCAAGATTCAAGGTTTGAAGGGCTGTAAGCTTGCCGAGCGCCTCTATCAGTTTATCTCCCGATAGCTGCATGCTCCGTGCAAGATTCAAGGCTTGAAGGGCTGTAAGCTTGCCGAGCGCCTCTGCCAGTTTATCTCCCAAGAGCTGCGTGCACCCTGCAAGGCCCAAGGTTTGAAGGGCTGTTAGCTTGCCGAGCGCCTCTGCCAATTTATCTCCCGATAGCTGCGTGCACCCTGCAAGATCCAAGGTTTTAAGGGCTGTGAGCTTGCCGAGCGCCTCATTCAGTTTATCTCCCGATAGCTGCGTGCACCCTGCAAGGCCCAAGGTTTGAAGGGCTGTAAGCTTGCCGAGCGCCTCTGCGAGTTTATCTCCCAAGAGCTCCGTGCACCCTGCAAGGCCCAAGGTTTGAAGGGCTGTTAGCTTGCCGAGCGCCTCTGCCAGTTTATCTCCCAAGAGCTGCGTGCACCCTGCAAGATTCAAGGTTTGAAGGGCTGTAAGCTTGCCGAGCGCCTCTATCAGTTTATCTCCCGATAGCTGCATGCTCCGTGCAAGATTCAAGGCTTGAAGGGCTGTTAGCTTGCCGAGCGCCTCTGCCAGTTTATCTCCCAAGAGCTGCGTGCACCCTGCAAGGCCCAAGGTTTGAAGGGCTGTGAGCTTGCCGAGCGCCTCTGCCAATTTATCTCCCGATAGCTGCGTGCACCCTGCAAGATCCAAGGTTTTAAGGGCTGTGAGCTTGCTGAGCGCCTCATTCAGTTTATCTCCCGATAGCTGCGTGCACCCTGCAAGGCCCAAGGTTTGAAGGGCTGTGAGCTTGCCGAGCGCCTCATTCAGTTTATCTCCCGATAGCTGCGTGCACCCTGCAAGGCCCAATTTTTGAAGGGCTGTAAGCTTGCCGAGCGCCTCATTCAGTTTATCTCCCGATAGCTGCGTGCACCCTGCAAGGCCCAAGGTTTGAAGGGCTTGAAGCTTCTCAATGGGAACATCTTTAATTTTATCTGAATGTACAAATAACGTATGAAGATTAGGGCAATTTTCAATTAATTTATTCAAATTTTCATCAGTTATATTGGAAAATTCGGATAAATTTGCACTTTGCAGCTTATTCTTAATGATGTAATCGATAGCTTCGGAACCGGTTGTACAGCCAACTATAGAGAGCGAAAGGTCCCCTTCGTTTATTCTTCGAATAACATGGGCATTTATTTCATCCCTCCACATTTTTGAAGTTCTTTCGTTAGATTTAAGAAATTTAATATCGGCTGCCAAATTGTTTGGGTTCAGATTATTCAAAATTATCGAAAATACCTCTGAGGGGATTTGATCTTGTAAATAATTATTTTTTTCAGCTGAAAAAAGCCCTAAGGCAAGTCCCATAATATTAAACGACAATTTATTTGCTTGAGGAGTATCAATTTCTCTATTTATCTTATTACTTAAAGCTAACAGATTGGCTTGCAAATTTTTCCCGTCCCCAGTTTCTGTTTGCTGAAGAATCGCTCTTAAATTTTTATCAATGAAATTATTTAATTCCAAGATTTTTGCGTGTTCAAATTTGCCCTTATCCAGATATTCAGTAAGTGTATTATTGATACTGTTAATAGATATTTTATTCAAAGCGAAATTAAAATATCCTTTAATGGTATTGTTGAGACTATTAACCGACATATTATTCATAATAACCTCGTTTACATTTTACGTTTAATGTGAACTATATCATTCTTTACAATTTATGGGAAATTATATCTCGGGAAAGGCTTAGCGGCTTTTCTAAATTAAGTATTAATGATTTTAACACCCTGGGCTTTAAGCTTGCGGAGCGCCCTGCCAATTTATCTCCCGAAAGCTGCCTGCAGACTCTAAGATCCAAGGTTTGAAGGGCTGTAAGCTTGCTGAGCGCCTCTGCCAGTTTATCTCCCGATAGCTGCGCGCACCCTGCAAGATCCAAGGTTTGAAGGGCTGTAAGCTTGCCGAGCGCCTCTGCCAGTTTATCTCCTGAAAGCCGCCAGCACCCTGCCAAATTCAAGCTTTTAAGGGCTGTAAGCTTGCTGAGCGACTCTGCCAGTTTATCTCCCGATAGCCGCATGCACCCGGTAAGATCCAAGCTTTTAAGGGCTGTAAGCTTGCCGAGCGCCTCTGCCAGTTTATCTTCCGATAGCTGCATACACCCTGCAAGACTCAAGAATTGAAGGGCTTGAAGCTTCTCAAATGAAACTTCTTTAATTTTATCTAATAGTAAAAATAACTTATGAAGATCAAGGCAATTTTCAATTAATTTATTCAAATGTTCATCAGTGATATCGGAAAAGTCGAATAAATTTGCACTATACAGCTTATTCCTAATAATGTAATTGATAGCTTCAGAACCAGTTTTACAACCAACAATATAGGGTGAAAGGTTTCTTTCATTTATTAGACTTCTTGCATAACTTCATTTGCCTGTTAAAATCGCTCTTTTTGGCGTCTTTATCGTCAAATTTCTCAGCCGTATGTACGCATACGACTTCAAAATTTGACGATAAATCCGCCTAAAAAGCATCGATTTTTCCAGTCAAAGCAAGTTATGCAAGAAGTCTATTCTTTGAAGAACATGGGCATTTATTTCTTTCCTCCACATTTTTGAAGTTCTTTCGGTAGATTTAAGAAATTTAATATCTGCTTCCAAATTGTTTGGGTTCAGGTTATTCAAAATTATCGAAAATACCTCGGAGGGGATTTGATCTTGTAAATAATTGTTTTTTTTAGATGAAAAAAGCCCTAAGGCAAGTCCCATAATATCAAATGACAATTTATGTGCTTGAGGAGTCTCAATTTCTCTATTTATCTTATTACTTAAAGCCAACAGATTGGCTTGTAAATTTTTCGCTTCCCAAGTTTCTGTTTGCTGAAGAATCTCTCTTAAATTTTTATCAATAAAATTATTTAATTCCAATATTTTTGATTGTTCAAATTCTTCATTATTCAAATATTCTCTAAGTGTATTATTGATATTGTTAATTGATATTTTATTCAAAGCGAAATTAAAATATCCTTTAATTGTATTGTGGATACTGTTTACCGACACATTATTCATAAACCTCACTTACATTTTACGTTTAATGCAAATTATATCATTCTTTACGATTAATGGGAAATTATAATTGCTGAAAAGCAATTAATGGAAAATAGCGTTCGAGCGCTGGAGCACCCGCACGAGGTGTTCTCATGCGAAGATTGAGTCGCCCTTCGCTGACGCTCCGGGCTCAATTATTAGGGGATGCTTTTTACAGATTGTTTGTATAATCGCACATTCTCAAGATGAGACTTCAAAAACAGGTCTCTATCCTTTTGACAATTTCCATTGGCTTATCCCAAACCTCACGTATCAAAAGACTTCCACGCAAAGACAATGCCCAAGGAGTTGCTGATACAGTCAAAGTAGTGGCCGACAGCGAGGTCGGAAGAAGCAATACCTAAAAATATCGGGCATTGTTCCGCGGTCTCTTTGATACGTAAATAGGTTCTCTTATTCTTGACGAGCGGATCACTAATAAAATTGGGCTTCCCGGATCTGACATATTCCATAAAAACACTGATAGCGAAATCTATTGATCCAGAAATATTCGCTCCTGGTATTTTTTTACTTTCCTCAATGGCAAGTGCCTGTACTTGCGTATATGTTTTATTATTGCCGATGACTTCTTTTCTAATCCAGACCCAATGAGGTGTTTCCAGTTTTCGCTTTACTAAAAGTAATCCTCGCCCGGAATTTGGACAATAACCGGTTTTATGTCCTTTTTGCGGGTTTTCTACCAATTGTCCAATAGCTTCCAGATTATCCAGGATCATTTCTTCGACTTTCCCATTTTTATTTAGCCGTTTGACTTTATCGGGAATAAAAGTAAGCAGGCCGCCCTCTTTTTCCAAATCGCCATAGGCGCGTCGCGGAAGTTGTGGTTCTTCCACGGCATCCACCCCAAGATATTCCTTCCATTCTTTTGTACCAAAAGCCTGGTTAGGTCGAATCATTTTGTAAAATACCTCATCATCGGCCAGAGCTTGCCAGTTCTTACAGACTAAAGCCAGGGAGTGAAGATCTCCTTTCAGATTTTGGAAAATGATCCTGGCCGCATCTATAGGAAGCGGGCTTTGGCCTATAGGATCTACCATAATCTGTCCGCTGATAGAGTCCCTTGCTGGAACGATAGCAATATTCATACAAACGACCTTGTGTTTAAAAAAGGCAATGCTTCAAAACAGGCTTTTTAGCCGCTGACGTTTCATCCAGGCGTCCCACGCTTTGTAAATGGGGGGCTGTTTTAACCAGCTCAGGATTGGCCTCAATCTCTTCAATAATCTTGGTCAATATTTCTACAAAGTTATCTAAGGTATCCTTGGATTCACATTCCGTGGGCTCTATGAGCATGCACTCTTTTATAATTAATGGAAAATAAATAGTGGGGGCGTAGTTTCCATAATCCAAGATCCTTTTGGCAATATCCAATGCGCGTATTCCTTTGGAGAGGAATTTATCTGCCTGCACTACAAATTCATGCATGCAGGGTTGAGAAAAGGGTACTGTCAGGAATTGGCTGATCTTCTTCTTTAGATAATTGGCATTCAAAACAGACATTTCAGCGACTTTTCTTAATCCATACTGGCCATGCAGCAATATATATAAATAGGCCCTCAGACAAATCCCAAAATTGCCATAAAAGGAAGAAACCTGACCTATGCTTTCCGCTGCCTCCCATATAATACTATATTTCGATCCATCGAATTCTATTCTGGGCACCGGCAAATAAGGCTTGAGGGATTCATTGCAAAGCACTGGGCCTGAGCCTGGGCCTCCGCCCCCATGAGGGGTTGAAAATGTCTTGTGCATATTGATATGCATTACATCAAACCCCATCTCACCTGCTCTTGCCACATTTAAAAGAGGATTCAAATTGGCCCCATCGTAATAAAGCAATCCTCCCGATTCATGGACAAGTTGCGCTATTTCGAGAATGCGGGTGCTGAACAATCCCAAAGTATTGGGGTTGGTCAGCATCAGGCCCGCTGTTCTTTCAGACAGGTGTGTCTTCAGATCTTCCAGGCTTATGTCTCCGGCTTCATTGCTTTTTATGGTGATTGTCTTGAAGCCGGCCAGAGCCGCAGTGGCCGGGTTGGTGCCATGGGCATTGTCGGGTATCAGGATCTCCGTGCGCAACGCATCGCCTCTTTGTTGATGGTAGGCGAAGATCATCCTCAAGCCTACAAATTCCCCCTGAGCCCCGGCATTGGGGGCCAAGGTCCCTCCGGCCATTCCACAGAGTCCGCACAGCTTTTGCACCAGTTCATGCATGAGGGCCAGATTTCCCTGGACCGTTTCTTCCGGTGCGAAGGGATGGGTTCTCACAAAGCCTGTCAAGCCGGCTGCCCATTCGTTGACTCTGGGATTCAATTTCATGGTGCAGCTGCCTAAAGGATAAAACTGATTGTCTATGCCGACATTTTTCCTGGCCAGCCCGCAAAAATGGCGGGTCAAATTGATTTCCGAGATCTCGGGGAGCGGCAGAGGGGTCTTCCTTAACAAATCCTGTGAGGGCAAAAAAGATTGAAATTCCTCCTCATCATAAGGGAGGCTGTAGGCGTGCTGGCCGGGCTGGCTTTTTTCAAAAATGGTCTGGGTCATACATTCAGCCTATTTTTTCCACAAGTTTGATGTATTTATCCAATTGCGTCTTTGATTTCGTTTCTGTCACAGCCACAAGCAGAGTATTGGTCAATTGAGGGAAAAATCGTTCCAACTCAAGTCCAGGCTCTATTCCCTCTTCTCTAAAAGCTCTCATCACAACATTCAGGGGCTTTTTGAACTTCACTGCAAATTCATTGAAACAGGAGACTGGATAGGTCTTCACATGGGTCAGAAGGGACAGTTTGGCTTTGAGATAGGAGGCCCTCTGAAAATTGGTCATGGCCAGTTGTCGAAGGCCTTTATTTCCATACCACAGCATAGCAACAAGGGAAGCCAAGGCGGCCAAAGCTTGATTGGTGCAGATGTTTGAGGTGGCCTTTTCCCTTCTTATGTGCTGTTCACGGGCCTGCAAGGTTAATACGAACCCTCTTTTTCCAGCCGCATCCGTTGTTTCCCCCGCGATCCGTCCCGGCATCTGGCGCACAAATTCGTGGCGGCAAGCCATATAGCCGGCGTAGGGGCCTCCAAACTGCAAAGGCAAACCCAGGGGCTGGCAATCTCCTACGGCAATATCCGCCTGCTGTTCTCGGGCCGAGGCAAACAGTCCATAAGCAAGAGGATTCATGCAAAGAATTACTAAAGCGCCTTTTTCTTTGATCTGACTGATGAATCCGGGAAAATTCTCAACGACTCCAAAAAAATTGGGTGTCTGCAATAAAACTACTGCTGTATGCTCATCCACAAGGGTGCCTCCAGTTTTCAGGTCCAGGGCGCCCTCCTCATTAAACGGAACAGTCACTATCTGCACGTGATGGCTGGCGGCATACTGTTCCACCACCTTTCTGTAGGAGGGGTGTAAAGCCCCTGAGAGGACGATCTTTGATTTGCCAGGCGACAGGCGCAATGCCATTAAAACAGCTTCTGCACAGGCTGAGGCTCCATCATAAACAGAAGCATTGGAAACATCCATCCCTGTAAGGGCGCAGATGGCCGATTGAAACTCAAACATGATCTGAAGCATACCCTGGGATGCCTCTGCTTGATAGGGAGTATAGGAAGTTAAAAATTCCGATTTGCTGCAAATGGCCTGTACTAATGCCGGAACATGATGCTCGTAGGCGCCTGCGCCCAGGTAGTTTTCGAATGAAGAAAAAGTGTTCCTGGATGCCAGCTTCTCCATCCATTGCATCCCTTCCATTTCGCTTAAACCATCGTCAAAGGCAGGAGCAGGCAATTGCAGCTCTTTGGGGATAGAGCCAAACAGATCTTCAATTTTATCGATTCCAAGAAACTTCAGCATTTCCGTGATTTGCAGTTGCCGGTTTGATATGAAATCCATTTTTCTATTTGGGTTTGGTTATTCGGGACAGATACGTCTCCGCATCCATTAGAGAATCCAATTCTTTAGCATTAGCAAGCCTGATTTTATACAGCCAGCCTTCGTTTTCCGGGGACAGATTGACTTTTTCTGAAGCCTCTTTCAACGCATTGTTTACTTCCAGGATGCTGCCTGAAACAGGAGAATAGACGTCCGCCGCTGCCTTAGTGGATTCCAGCACCACAGCTTCCTCTCCTGCCTTGACCTCGCTGCCCACTTTAGGCAGTTCCACATAAACAATATCGCCTAGTTCTTTTTGGGCATACTGGGTAATTCCTACCGTGCCCACGCCATTATTTATTTCAATCCACTCGTGTGATTCTGTGTATTTCATATGATTGTCTCCGTGGTTCAGAGAAAAGGCAAAGCTGCGACTTCGGCCAGCAGCCGCTGCCCTCGGACCTCTGCAAATAATTTGTCTCCAGTCTTATATTGCCCCTGAACTAAAATAAGGGCAATGGATTTGTTTAATGTTGGCGAAAAAGTTCCTGAGGTGACCTTTCCGATCAATTTCTGCCCGTCGTAAACTTGGCTGCCTTCCCGGGCAATGCCTTTATCCAATAAGACCATTCCATAGGCTGAACGTTTGGCGGGATTTTTTTCCAAAGCTTCCAATTTCCCTTTTCCAAGGAAATCCTTTTTATCAAATTGCACCGTCCAAGCAGCCACGCTTTCGGTAGGGGCTATGTTATCTGACAATTCATGTCCATATAAGGCATATCCCTTTTCCAAGCGAAGGGTATCTCTGGCTCCCAAACCGATGGGTTCGATATCAAATTTTTTTCCTTCTTCAAGCAATGCTTTCCAAAGTTCCACTATCTGTCCGTTCGGGCCATATATCTCTACGCCTCCGGCGCCAGTATACCCCGTGCTGGATACAATGATCTGAGCATTCCTGTAATTTCCGATCTGAAAATGCATCGGCTTCATGCGCCTTGCATCAGGCAGCAGGGTCTGGACCAGTTCCCATGCCCGCGGCCCTTGCACTGCCAGAATCCCATCTGTATCAAAAAGATCTTTTACGCTTGCCTGATAAGTACTCGCATAACGCTTTAGGGCTACTTTCATAATTTCGTCACAGGAATCGGCCGCGCGAAAAGATGCAGATGCCAAAGATCGCGACGAGGGAATAGCGTCAGCTATTTCCGAGGAGCGGCCTTTGGCAGAAGCGCTTTGCAGCCGGCCGATCCCTGACGAAATTGTGAAAGCAGCCCGCTTTAGATGTTCCAAGTCTTTTTGCCTGTTGGAAGCATTTACAATGACAAAATAATGATCGGCATCCTGCTTGTACACAATGACATCATCGACACAGCCCCCTTCCTCATTGGCCCACGTGGTATAAATGGCGGAAAAATCGGGCCTGGCTGCTATATGATTCGTTGAAAGATAATCTAGAAGCGCTCCCGCATCCTTTCCTGCCACAAGAACTCTTCCCATATGGGAAACATCGAACAGGCCTACGCCCTTTCTGACCGCATGATGCTCATGAATGATCCCTTTATAAAACAGAGGCATCTCCCAGCCAAAAAATTCCACCATTTTGGCATGCCATTTACAATGCTCTTCATACAAGGCTGTTCTCATTTGAGTAAGATGCTGCTCCATAAAGAAGGTTGTTGTTCTATGGAAAAATCAACGGAAGACACGCATAAATGCTGAGGCGGCCCTTCGGCCCTATTTATACGATAAGCAAACCCCATGCGGTCAAACTGTTCGGGATCATAGCCAAAAAGACAGGCAGAGGGAATAAAAATGTGCAGAGCGTATCCCGATTTTTTTACCTCGCTTTTAACTTTTAATAACGTCCCATCGCAAAGCTCGTGGCTATCTTCCGTCCGGAAACGGGTGATTTCTCCGGCAGATATCCCTTCCACCGGCTCAGGCAAAAAAAAGAAATGGTGGCAAAAACGGGTGGCATATCCTGAAGTCTTGATATCCCTTGTATCGAAAAAGAGCTCCAGGCTGTCGCCTCTGGATATTTCCGGATACACAACCTTTCTAACAGGCTGTGAAATAGAAGCCAGAATCTCAATACCCTCCACCTTCCATCCCATGGCCAGCTCGGCAAAACGATACTCCTGGCAAAGTCCCGACAAATCAGGCAAAAGGTATTTGGACAACTTCTTGGCCGGGAGCTTTTCCAGAGAAGTTTCAATAAAGGGGCACTCCAGGCGGAACTGGAAAAAATTCACCGGCGTTATAGGAACAAGCTCTTCCATCTCAATCATTCCATTGTAGGTTCATCGGAAGGCGGATTTAGGTAATCGAGAGAAATGGCCTTTCTATCTTTGATCTCCTGCAGGAAATTTTCCATTAAAACCCTTTGGGATCCATCCGACAACAGGTTTCTGGCTATCAATACCCGCTGATTCACAGATTCAGGAGCGCTTTCCCTTTTTCGAGAAGTCAAATAGAAGACAGAAAGGTCCCCATTGACGGGAGCCTGAATGGAACTCCAGGTTTCGGGACCCATTTGAAATATTTCGCTGAGGTTGATATCAGTGGTATTGCTGCCCCGCTCGATTTTATGGGATGTCGTTAACAGTTTCCACTGATCTCCCAATTTTTGTGAGTTCGCAAATTCATCCGTGGATTCTGCAATTTTTGATGGTTGGATCCAGGAATCTATTTGGTTAGGATCTTGTTTGGCTTTTTCTAAAAATGTCGTAAACCAGGAATAAAAACGCCTCGAAGCCGCTACATCATCAATTAGATTGGTAAAGTAGGGTTTGCCCTTGTTATACTCATCACGTATAGCTTTTAAGACCGGTGCAAAATACATCTCCGCTACTTTTGTTTTAACGCCGTCAAAAATCTGCCATGTTTTGTCTTCTTTCTGAAAGTCCTTTGGATTGTTTTCCCTGACCTGCAGATAATACGCCTCCAATTTTTTGTTCAGAAGGTCCTCAAGCACGCCATCCTGCTGGGCTTCGGCAAAAGTAAGGACTTCGAGGTCCGGCGAACGGTTTTTTACAATAATGCGATAAAATGCCGAGCCATCAAATGAGAGTTTGCTAAGGGCAGGATCCGGCTCTTCGATTTTTGCCTTGTCTAAAATAGCCATGAAGGAGCGGGGATCTTTCAATCCTTCAAATGGAAACCTGTCTCCCTTCAATCGCAATTTGAGCGTCATCGGCTGTGATTCCGCTTCATTAAGCGCATCGTCCAGCCATTCTGGATGGCTTTTTACTATGCTCTGCCGAGCAAAAGCGTCTATGGCAGTCCTGGACCTGTCATCGAGCGCATCGAGAATTTTAAACCGCTCTTCACGGGAAGCGGCTGTTTTGGCGCCTAAGTCAGCAAACTGCAGTTGCAATATAGGCCAATTTGCATCCTCAACCTCCCAATTCCAAGTCTCCTTCAGGCCCACTTTCGACTGAAGAGACTTCAGGTTCACCGACGCAACCTCCAGCAAATATCTTTTCTGCACCAGCTCCGGCGTCGTTTCGGCAACTTCCTGTACAGAACGGAATTTCTCAGGCAAAGCCAGCGCAGGCCTGTTTTTTTCTCCGTCAATGGCATTCAAATAAATTTCAAATTGCTGCAGGTCTTTGAAACTTCCCAAATGGAATTCCTTGGGCAACTGGTATAGATTCCCAACGGCTTTTTCCGTCGCATAGGCGTCATATTTTTCGAACATAAGCGGATCCACAAAAACAGCGCTGCCCACATCGTTAAACCAGCGGCGGAAGAGAAGGACCTGCCTCCAGGTATCCGCAGCGTGATTTTGGTCCAGCTGCATCCTCCGAAGCTGCTCATTGAAGTATTCACTGCTGTTTGCCACCCCCAAATAAGGGCTGTTCTGCATTTGCTTGAAGCTCATTTCAGAGTTGTACATGAGATCGGCCAAAGCCTCCGCCCGCGTTATTTTATACCCTTTCTGTTCTGCAGCAATGGCTGCATTGATGATGAATTCCCCCACCAGATGGACAAACTTGGGGCCAAACCAGTCTTCCACTGTATGATAGCCGAACAAAGAAAAATCCTGCTGTTCCAAAGCCGGATCGGGCGTCAGCCATCCATACTGCTGTTGCTGATAAAGCAGCACTTGCCTCAGGAAAGGAGCAGGCAGCTTTTTCTCCGCCAGATACAAATTGATCCTGTTTTTAATGGATTCCGGGGAGGCTGGGTCTGAACTGGATTTTAAGGCGTCATAATACGTTTTGATTTCAGGGGCCAAGTACGTCCAGGCTGTTTCGACACCTACAAACTTGGCCTGCGGATGGGCATACAGGGAATATCTTTTTTCTTTCTCATGCCTCGCGTTAAGCTCTTGGGCCAGCTCGGGTGAATAAGCTGAAGCCAGAATCTCCCCAAGCCCACTGTAGAAAAAATCTTTTTTTATGGTCCCATTATTCAAAAAATTAGGTCCCCAAATGCCTCCAAAAAGGATTTTATCTTCCGCATCGGTGCCAATAAACATCACGAGCCGGTCCAAATCCGCACGGGTTATCCTTGCGCCATTGATGGCGGTGAATGCGGTTTGCTCGTGAGGCGCAGAACCACTCGTAAGAGTACTATAAGTGCCAAAAAATGAAAACGAAATGATAATTACAAAGGTTATGACCAAAAAGAAATAGCGCTGATACTTGCGAAAAAATGCTAACATCGATCTTATGCTCCTCAATTTCAGGGTATTTAAAATCAAGATGTTAACAAATATGGGCCTTTCTCTCAAAACCTTTTTGACATATATTTTGAAAATAGTATACAAACATGTTTCACTCATAACTTGAATTTTAACAATATGACTGATTACAGATTGCAATACTTCACAACATTTTTCCTTGTTTTCCTTATGATGACAGCTTTATACGGAAATTCACCCCCTAAAACCATCGCCATTTTCACCTTTGATGTACCTACTTTGCCAACATGGGACCCCGACAGCATTAAATCAGGCATCACAGGCTCTGAAGAAGCCGTCATTTATATCTCCCAAAAATTGGCTGATAAAGGATATAAAGTTCTCGTTTTTGGAAAGCCGCCCCAAAACTCCCCTTATTCAAAAGAAACCTCCAACCCACGTTATGTCCCTTTTAATTTTTTAATACCTTCCAAATTCGACATTGCCATTGCCTGGCGCATGCCTGGCGCGGCTACACAATTGAAGAATATAGCCCACAAAGTTTATCTATGGCCTCATGATACTATCTACCAGACCATACCCTTGAACGAAATCAATGCATTTACAGATGTGCTATGGCTAAGCCAATGGCAACGAGCTCAATGGGTAGCAGTAAACCCGGGTTTTGTCAAATTCCAGAATATTTACGGCAACGGGGTCAATCTAGATCAATTTGCTCCTATCCAGGAACGGGAAAATCCCTATTCCTGCATCTATGGCTCCAACTACGGCCGTGGCTTGGCCATTTTATTGCAAATATGGCCGCGTATCAAAGAGCAGTTCCCTCAAGCCACCTTGGATATTTATTATGCATGGAAGCACTGGGGCTTACTCTCAAATGAACAGGAAGCCATCATGCGGGAACAAGTTAAAAACCTGGAAAACAGCGGCGTAAAAGAACATGGCCTCGTAGGACATGAAGAATTGAACCAGGCCTATGCCAAAGCTTCCTTTTGGACCTATCCTTGCATTATGCCGGAATGTTTTGCCATCACAGCCCTTCGGGCCCAAGCTTCCGGAGCCGTGCCTGTAGTCATTCAAAGGACTGCTTTACAGGAGACCGTCCGAAGCGGATATAAATGCGCAGAACCCAAAGATTACCTTCAGACTTTAATCCAGGCTATGCAGGAAGCCCCTACCATTACAAGGGAACAACGGCAACAAATGCGGACTTTTGTCGGCAATGAATTCACTTGGGACAAAATAGCCGACAAATGGATAAAAACTTTCGAACAGTGATTGTTCAGACTTCTAATATTTTTCCATTACTCTTACTTTACGATTACCTAGACGGCCCGATTTTCCTGTCGGATACAGATGTACCTCGGGATTAGGCTGCGGCCATCCAATTCTGGCAGCGATAGCCAATTCCATGCGGTAGGTAATGCTATCATACTGCATTTTATTTGTACTAATTGCTTGTAACGACCCCAGATTGTGGATTCTTTCTTCTTTGCTTTTTTTTAATTCAAAATACGTTTGCTTCCAGCTTTTATCCGGTTGTTTTGCTCCATTTGCGACTAATCCCGTAAATTCCGCTTCGGATTTTGCTTGCCATAGGTGAAAATCGTCTGCCCATGTTTTCAGTTTTTTACAGGTTAAAGCCACTTCAATTAGCTCCTGCGCGTTGAGAAAAGACAAAATATTCAAACTCACATCTTCTGGAATATCCAGTGCCAGGTTTATTGAATTCATAAAATTTACTCATCCTTAATTATTTAATTAATTATTTATTCAAGACCATCCATTATGGTTCCATCCAATTCCTGTCTTTCTTTCAATTCTTGTTCCCAAGCTTTTTCATCAGCTCTCAAACGTTCGTATTGTTCATTGAGAACACGCATTCTTTCTTTAGCTTCATCAATAATTTTTATTTTTGATTTATTCCTTTTGAAAGCCATTTCTGATTTCATCATATTTTGTGAAGTTTTCACAGTTGATTAGTTAGTATACAAAAAAACCATATTTTCAGCAACGAATTTTTCATTTTTCCGGCCTACAGGAAATTAATTGATTTATAATATTTTTTCTGGTATCATTAAAATAAAAAAAAATGTTAAGTTTTCACAAAAAAATATTCGCCAGTTTTGTTCTGGCTTTTCTTATCATTATTGGCTTTTTATTTCCATTTACTTCCGGCACCGTGCGAAAGATTTCATATAAAGCCATGGAAGACAAATCGGAAGAACTTATTGCCAAACTTCAAACGGCTCCCAATAACGATGCCCTTGTGAGGCGGTTAAAAGAACAGAGGGTTTTGTTCTTTTTTCGTATCAGTGTCATTACAGATGAACACAAGGTGTTATACGATTCGCATACCAAACGCCTTTTGGGAAAACGTTTCAGTCAGGAATATACTGTAGATCACCCCGAAATCCTCGAAGCTTTTGAAAAGGGGGTGGGCTACCATGAAGACTATTCCGAACTCTTGGGTCAAAAATTTTCCTATTTTGCCAAAGCGTTCGACTTTCACGGAAAAACCTATGTGCTGAGGACCGCTTTTCCTTACAAATATGTCACTGACCTGACCCATGATTTCGAAGTAGGCATGATCGGCGTTACTACCATCATTTTGATTCTCTTCAGTACCATGACCTGGTTCATCATCACCTATTTGACAAAACCTATTCAACAAATTATCAATGCCATCCAGCCCTACCAGGAAGGGAGTGAAACGCTCCTGCCTGAAATAAAAATCCCTAAAAGTTCTTCAGAAGAATTTCTGCAACTGGCCAAGACCCTCAACTCACTGACAGCAAAAATACAAAAACACATTGCCTTTTTAACCCAGGAACGCAATGAGAAAAGAGCTATTCTGGAATCATTGGTCGAAGGCGTTATCGCCATTGACTGCACAATGCGGATCACCTACGCTAATGAAAAAGTTTTGCATTTTTTGAATATTCAGTCCCGGGATATTCTGGGAAAAGAATTCACCTTTGATTTACAACCTAAATGCTATGAATTGTTGAAATCTTGCCAGCAACTGCAAAAGCCCCTGACAGATACGCTTGAAATTCAAATTGAAGGCCCAAAAATCTATTGCGACCTCATAGCAGCTCCCAAGCTGGATAATGGAGGGGCCATTCTTGTTTTTGAAGACAAAACGCCGCATTATAGAATTTTAGAAATGAGAAAAGATTTCATTGCCAATGCTTCTCACGAACTTAAAACCCCCATCACCATTATTCGAGGTTTTGCTGAGACCTTGCAGGACAACCCCGATTTACCTCAAGAAACTGTAAGCACAATTACCGAAAAAATTATAAGAAACTGTATCAGAATGACCCATCTTATAAAAGATCTGCTGACCTTGGCGGATATAGAGAAAATTCCGGAATCCCGCGTATCTGAATGCGATGTTGTCCATTTATTGAATACATGCACAGAAACTATCTTAAATGTACATCCCAGTGCGAAAATATCCTTAAATAATATCTCCGGCCATGACATTATATTGATGGCAGATCCCAGCCTGATGGAATTGGCCTTTGCAAATCTTATTGAAAATGCGGCCAAATACTCCTTACCCCCTGCTGAAGTCACTATCACGGTAGAAGACCTAAGCCAAGCTGTAAAAATTGTCATTGCAGACAAAGGCATCGGCATTCCTAAAGAAGACGTAGACCATGTTTTTGAAAGATTCTACACGGTGGATAAAGCCCACTCGCAAAAAATGGGCGGCTCAGGATTAGGCCTGTCCATTGTCAAAACAATTATCGATAAACATTACGGCAAAATAACTGTCAGTTCCGAATTGGGAAAAGGCACTGCATTCACCATTACCCTCCCAAAGCGGAATTTACCGGCCGCCTAAATACGAGCTTCACCACTGAGCCAGTGAGATCACTGAGAGGGTTTGAGATCGAAGAGAGAGAGGGATTATGCCGTGCTTCAACAGTTGTTCGTTAAAGTTGATCAATAGGCCTCTATCCTCCCTATCTCAGACCTTCTCAGTGCTCTCACTGGCTCAGTGGTAAAAAATGACTCATGCATCGAACTCACGTTGTCGTTAAGGTCGTTTGTCGTTTCAGTCAAGCAAGCCAATGGCTTTTTGAAAGCATTGGCTAACAAAAAAGCCCCCCTGCATTTCCTTGCTGGCTATAGCGCGCAGTTCGTCAAAAGCCTGTTTTGCCTGGGGATCTTCCGGCCCTTTCTCAAAGGCCGATAGGCTAGACAAGGCGTTTTCCAGCCCATGTACAACTGCCTCTTCAAGTACATTTGAACGAAAGTTCCGAAGGCCCTCTATGGTTTGAGGCTGAAAAAATCCCGGGAGTGCCTCATTTCTTTTGGAGCCTGCACCATACATATGGATAGATTTTGATAAAGTATACAAAAAGATACCGGGATCGCCCTCTTTAGCTGCTTGTAAAGCATCAGGTTGTAGGCCGGAAAAAATATGTTCACTTAAAAACTGAGCTCCCTGTTCGATATACCTCTGTTTTTCTTGGGTCACATGATCTTGCATTCCATCAAACGAAAGGAAAGTAACATTTTGAAAAAGAGACTGGGTCAAATTTGCAAGCATTCGAGTGATATGGTAAAGGGAAGTTGCATTTACCGAAGAATAAGGGATGTTCCTTCTATGATTGTACAAATTAAGATGCCATATGAAAGTTTCATAACAATCATCCAATCGCCGGAAATCTACAAAATTAAAACGTTCCATCCATTCTTTTGTCATGATATTTTGATTAAATAAATTTCTAGAAAGGCTGGAAATGGCCCACAAAAAGGTAAATGCACTGCTATCTAATTTTTTCCAAAAATAGGATAGAAGCTGGTCGTTACTAGCCCGAACGCAAGCAGTGAACATAAATACATAGACTGCTGATTCAACTGCCGCAATTACAGCTAAAAGGGCATACCCCATTTCAGCAGCAGCTACAGTTATCTTTCTATTAAGGCTGTTATCATTCGCATTCTGCGGAAGATACATCCAATTTTCGTCTTTGCCTTGAAGATTCCTCCAGACTGACAGCTCAGTCATTAACTGACTAGAAAAACAGGTAACCGGCTCCATAATAAACCTTGCCTATTACATTATTTTATACTCGCACATCTCGATTTATACTATTTTTTTTAAAAGTACGTCAATGATAGCTATGCTGGAAATCGGGGGCTGTTCTTCCATTATTTGTTGGGTATAAGCCCTTATCTGTTCAGGATTAATCTGAATAGCCGCCAGCAAAGCGCGCAGGTCTCTATCAAAATTCGCGGGCAGTTCGGCTTTCTCCAGCCGTTTCAGCGTTTTGGCTGACGATTTCTTACTATCCATCTCCCGGGAGTCAAGGACTTCATTAATAGACTTGAAAATATAACTAGTAATTTTTAATATTTTAATATCTGTCCTCAATAGGCCTCTATCAAACCTGACTTGCAGATGCGCCCGGTCAAAAAACTGTATCCTGTCTTTTAGTTCCTCTTTTGTTATCTCTATTCTCCTTAAAGCATTTTCCCCTGAAGTCGACGACATTTTTTCTTTTAAACTGTCTTTGAAAGAGCTTAAATGGTCTGTATAGCTTATATGCCCAAAGAATTTTCTATTGCAAAATTCCGCTATGCCGAAGACCATCAATGCGATAGGGGCTATCATAAGAAGCTTCACAGAAAACAATACAGCCAAGGGGATGGTACAAATGATCGCTACTATTCCAAGAAAAGCAAGGGCTTTCAAGGCAATGTTTCCAATCAGGCGCAATACGTCTCTTTCAATGTACTTTTCCTGTTGAAGAATGAGATCTTTTTTAACCAAAGCAATATTTTGAATGGTTTCATCTATAAATGTGGAAAACACGCCCGTATTTGTATTTATCCTGGGAATAGTCGCAGACATTATAAAGTCCTTATTAATACGTCTATTTACGCATTCTTAGTTTTCATGGCTTCTTTTTCCATTTTTTCTTCCCTATTATGCAGATAAAGCAATACAGGGGCAGCAATAAACAGAGAAGATAGTGTACCTACCACAACACCAATGGTCATTACCAAAGAAAAGGCAAAAATGGATTTTCCTCCAAACAGGACGAGCGCCAGCAGCACCAGCAAGGTGGTGCCGGAAGTCATCAAAGTACGGCTTAAAGTGACATTTAAAGCATGATTGACAATTTCTGAAAATTTCATCTTGCGCATGATCTTGATGTCTTCCCGAATTCTATCAAATACAATAATGGTATCATTCAAAGAATAACCAATGATCGTCATAATAGCGCCTATCACCTGCAGATCTATTTGCACGGGGAAGCCCAACTGGTGGAATAAAGCCAAAATTCCCAATGTAATAATGACGTCATGCACAAGGCCTACAACAGCGCTTATGGCAAATTTGAATTCAAAGCGCAAGGTAATATAAATCAATATGCTGATCAATGCGATAGTCAATCCCACAATGGCATTGAAACGCATGGAGTCAGAAAACTGACCGCTCATCGCCGTCCAATCCTGATTTAATGAGTCCAATTGACCAGGCTGGATTTCCAGTTCCCCTTCCGTTAGGGTATTCACCAGCCAAGTTAAACGGGGATTGCTTTCGTAAGGATACCTGAATTTCCCTTCCTGGATTTCTTGCGGCATCTGATAGAAAGGATGTCCCTTTTCTTCCATGCTGGTGCTGAACTGAATGCGCAATTGCGTCGGACGGCTTAGTTCTCGGATTTGAAAATCAGTAGATGTGGCTCCATGGGCCAAGAAATGCATCGCTGCTGCAGAGCGGTATAGAGGATATTTTTGGATTTTCCACCAGCTCGACAACAGCGGAATATCCCCCTGTGAAATCCATGCCAAACATGGTTTTAATTTGTGGAGAAGAACAACAGACTGCCCAGAGCCATGACAACCAAGGATATGGTAACGGCTTTCTTGGTTTGAGCCAAGAAAGTCAAAATGGGTCTGGCCAATAAATTGGCTCATGGTAAGGTGTTTGTGTTTCGGATTCTGCACCCAGCCGGCAAAGAAATAGCGCGTCATAAACAGGCCGGTAAACATCGACGAAAGGATACCTATTATCAACGTGACTGCAAAACCTTTAATGGGGCCCGAGTCAAATTGTATCAAGATCAACGCTGCTATAATCGTCGTGATATTTGAGTCGACAATGGCGCTGAACGCTTTTCTATACCCCGCTTGCAAAGCGGAAGCAATGCGTCCCGAAATCTTGAACTCTTCGCGCACTCGTTCGAAGACCAAAACGTTTGCATCCACGGCCATCCCGATGATCAACACAATACCTGCAATACCCGGCAAGGTCATAGCGGCATCGAGATTCTGCAATACGCCCCACATGATTAAAATATTGAGCAGAACAGCTGAAACGGCAACCAGTCCTGCAAAACGGTAATAACCGACCATGGCAATGACGACTAATGCCAGGGCGAGCAATGAAGCCATAATACCCCTGGTCGCTTCTTCTTTTCCAAGCTCGGGGCTGATATTTTCTTCAGATAGAATCTGCGGAGTAAAGCTCAAAGATCCCGCCTTTAAATCAGCGGCCAGTTGATTCACCTCCCTCTGAGAAAAACGGCCGCTGATTGTAGCGCCATCGCGCAGGGCCGCCTTTAAAGCCGGTTTGCTGATGATCTGTCCGTTCAAGACAACCGCCATTCTCCATCCATTGTCATGGGTATAGGCTGCTTTTGGAGTTCCGCCGATCTTATCCTCGGCAAATTGGGAGGTCCATGCGTAAAAGTCATCCCTGGGACTGCCGCTTCCTCTCGCCTGCCCTTCATAGCTGCCTTTGATGCCAAAAGTAAGGATATTTCCCTGGCTTGGATCGTAGCCCACCTGAATATTAGTCAAACTCGAACCTTCCAGAGCGTAGTTATGGAAAAGAACAAGGAGCGGATGCGTTTGTCCATCCCATTCCGAAGGTTCACTGCCTCTCATCATGCCTATAGAAGACAGGGTATCATTGAATGCAGTGCTTACCGATTTCTCCTTTGGATTCGGCAAACGCAAGCCATTTTCGTAAAGCATCTGGGCATATTCATTGCGCGGACGCAATTCTTGCCCTGCCGTCTCAGCTCCTAGGTGCTGCCAGGCGATTTCATTGATGCTGTCCATATCTTTGCGGTTCGTGACCACAGCCTCATTCCAAACATTTTGCAGAAACTGGTTCACAGCTTCCCTCAATGCCGGATTGTCTAGGAGTGAATTTTTCATTGACAATGTGGAAATACATGGCCGAAGCTTTGACCAGATCCGCCGCCGACAGGTTTTGAGAGCCGGGAAAGTCCAACAAAATATTGTGGCCTTCGATGCGGATTGTCCGTTCAGAAACCCCCATTTTATTGACCCGGTCATAAAGTTCATTGACAGCCTGCTTTAAGTCGTCAGGATTTGTCACCGTTTTTCCATTCTGATCGAGCAATCCGATCCGTACCGTTTTCCCTCCGGAAAGGTCGAGGCCCCACTTTAAAATTTTACGGTCATCTCCCCTGAAAGTATTTGATAAAACTCAACTTGAAGTTCTCCCAATAGACATTTTTGGTAGGAGCCGGAACCTGATAATGGCTGGTTACATTTATATCTGCCTGAGCGGCATAATATTCTTCATTCCATTTCAATAAATCTTCCTGTATCTTGTCGTGGATTTTATTCCATGTCAGAATTCTTTGCTCCACATCGGAAAAGTCCAGCACGGCAAACCGCTTGCTTCCATGTACTGTGAAATCTTCCCGGGTCGCCTTCAAAGGAAAGATATAATAGTCGCTCCATTCGAAAATATAGTCTTTGGCAAACTCGGGGCTTATTCCAAAAGAGGACCCTGGATAGCCTATAAACCCCCTTTGCTGCAGCAAGGCATTCAACCGGTCAATATCATGGATCAAAAGTTTGCTTTCAGGGGCTTCAGGAGCTTGCCGGGCCTTTTGCAGGAGAGGATCCAACCCTTTCGCCATCACATAAATGGACCCTTCATGAAATCCCTGAGGAAGCGTGCCTTTATACATGGCTGGGACATACACTACCAATCCCAGTTTTTGATCTTCCATTTTAAGTTTTTTGAAAGCCTCATAATCATTAACAGGGAATACATCGCGGTGCAAATCCTGGGCTTGAGGGGTCCACTCTTCCGTTATCTGATTTTTTAATCCAGTATTCTGAAGCTGCGCCAAATAACCCAGATTTAGGACTAAAGCCCCTGTAGTATTGTTCAAGCTGTCCAATTCAATCGCATAATTATCCCCTGCAGGATTGATCTTTTCATCCGACAGCTGCGAAACTCTCGCTATGTCATTGATGATGAAAGTATTTAACTGATCCTTAAGGAAAGCGCTGGCTTCGCTTCGAGATTCACCCGAGAGAATTTTTTGAACATCCTGATAAAATCGGGTAGAAATGGCATCATTTGTCCAGTCAATGACCAAAGCCTGAATATACGGATTTTTCCCTTCCAGACTAATAGTTTGAAGGCTGTTCTCTTTGCTGATCTGTTTATCGGATGCAGCCAGTTGCTTTGCAGCTTCCGAAAGCGTCAAAGGTTGGAAAGATTTTTTAATAGACTCATTATTGGCCCGAACGATCGCAGCAACCTTTTCCAATACAATTTGCTGCTTTTCAAGAAACGTCAGTTGCTGCTGCTTTTCTGTAGAAAGGGATTGTCCCTTTTCTTTCAACTTCTTTTGCTCGGTTGCAAGAGCTTCGGCCTCATTCGCTAGTTTTGTTTTAAGGGCTTCAGCGCGCTGGAGATATTTCTGCACCAGGGTTTCAGATTCTTTCTCCGTCGAGGCCTGTGCAAAACTGTTAAAATATCGTTTCAAAATGGGACTTCCCGCTCCCAAAGCCTGCTCTTTTTCAACCACATCTTTTGCCAAAGCTAAAATCCATTCTTCCTGGTCGGCATTTGCTGGACTTTGCGCCAGCATGGCCAGCAGAAGGGAAGTGCGGTTCTGTCCGCCAAATGCTGCACTGATCCTTGCAGCCCTGTCATACACCAGTTCCTTGAATTTATCGGAAGGCAATCCCTCTTCATTCAACCTGGGAACATAACTGAACAAACTGTCGACCACGAGGGGATCGAGGGTAAAACCTGTCCTACGGGCAACCAAGACTTTTGAGCCCGTCGATTCATCAGAAGATTCAAGCTCCAACTGGGCTGGAACAAATGGGATCAAAGCGCCCGCCCTAGGCAAGAAACGCCTGAACAGCGCGGCTTCTTCGGGAGATTTCAAATCCACTTCTATCAGCCGCGGGTCATTGGCTTTCACTTTTATTGAAACGGGCGTGACCCGAAGCAGGCGGCAGAATGATGTCAACCACTCTTTGGAATCGTGTTCCAGATCATCGACCCTTGTCACAATTTCAAGCGCAATCTCTTTGGCTCTCGGTGCATCTACGGGCTGATGTAGAGGCTTTGAGTAATAAAAAATCGTGGGTAAAATGTTATAAAGAGTGAGTATGATAACGGCAAGTATCAAATAAAATTGCCATCGTTTTTGTTTTTCCATAGTGAACTGACCTAAAGTTAATGAGCCTAAGCCCAAGTCCTAAAATCAAAAATGATAACAGAAATTTTCAAATGTGGGAAGAGAAAAAGTGCATTTCAACTCAAAGTACTTGAATTTCCTTTGCGGCTTTGCATCAACGACAAACGACCTTAACGACGATAATTTTACCACAGAGAACACAGAGAGGGCTGAATCCTTCCTCAAAATCCAAATAAGTTTCATATGCCCAAAACATTCAATTGCGCGCTTCGCGCGCAATTGATAGCTGTCGATCATGCCGCTACAGCGGCATGATCGAATTTCAACGGAAGTTCCCCCTTTTAATGGGGAATGATTCTTCTCTCTCTGTGCTCTCTGTGTTCTCTGTGGTAATATCGTCGTTAAGGTCGTTATCATCGTTAAGGTCATTCAAGAAGCGACCCCAATCGCCCTTTTAAAGGAGTGATACCTACTTGCCTTGGTAAACTATTTTCGTTCTCAGCAGCATAACTGATTAGCACCATTAACGCTTCAATAGGCAATTTATTTAATGACTGATGATAGGTATCACTCACTGTAAAGTACCTACGGACCTTTTGATAAACCAAAAGAGGCAAAGAAATAGCAGCCATACCCAAGCAAAGCACTGATCCGACAAGAACAACCTTAGCGATGGTACTATAATCTGCTTTTGTAATGAAACGATTGAATAGAACACCTAGGGAAGGTTTTAATTCTTCTTTGATTTTCTGCAAATCCTCATTATTTGCATTAGGATAAAGCACAACATATTTTTTATCGGAACAATACTTATGGACTAATTTAATGCTATCTGTTGTATTTTCCAAATCATGGTTAAAACGTTTATCCAAAGTTAGATGCATGATACCTGAAATGACAAAAATACGTGCGGACTTAGGCAAATTTGTGTCAATAGTCCGAATCATACAGTCATTTCTTTCGAGCAAATCATCTGTTAATTTGTTTTGCAGGTATTTTAGCCATGTTGCTGCGACAGCAAAAACAATATCATTGAAATATTCAAGACGTTCTTCCGGAGAATTTAACTTTACCAGCCTTTCTTTAGAACATATGTCACCAATAATTTCATCATGTAACTCTTTTACGGGAGGGAACATTCGAAGAAATCGATGAATATCTTTAATCCAATCATCATGAGTAAGACCATATTTCCGTACATGATCAATATGCAAAAGGAGGCTAATTAAACACTCTTTTTCTTCGTTTTCTTTTTCTCTTAATTTAGAATCCCACCCTTTCAAATTGATTTTTTTAGCTACAAATTGAGTCTCCGAGCAGCTTTCTGGGTTGTCATTAGAAGATTCAACTAGTACAATATCACCCTCTTGATAAAGTTGTTGAATTAACCAACTAATTTTCCATTGTTGCTCTTGAAGATAATGGGTATTGCCTAAAAAAATGATTTGAGAATCCTCCACGCCTACTGAGCTTTTTTCAAGGAGATGAAAATTTTTTTCTAAAATTTGACCGAAAGAAGAATCTGTTAACTGAAGCATAAATTCCCCCTATATTAATTCGATTCGAGTTCTTTAATCGTTTTTTCTGCTTCTTTTTTTCTTATCTCATGATATTCCTTAAGATTTGCTTTAGGGCTTAGCCATGCGGGAGAAGGCATTTGTTTTGCCGAATCAAGAGAGAGCAAAGGTTTGACGGTTTGCAAGATAATTTGCTTTGTAGCGTCAGTAATTTCTTTCTGATTTTGCTGGTAAAAATTTATTATATCATTTTGTGTAAATCCCTTTTGCATAATAACCATGGAAGGATCATATGAAAACAACAAAAGAGAGGCATAGTCTACTGAGGGATCTTTATATTTATCAGGAATACACTCAAAGTCAATCATTACACGGACACATCCAGCCTTTATCCAAGGCAATGATTTCATGAAATAGGTTTCCAAGTCAGGTGAATTTGTCAAATATTCTATTCCCAATTCGAACATTAAAATGGGATGACCTAAATTTGCATTTTTTTCCAGCCAAACCAAACGTTTTTTGGCATCAAGTTCACTCCAAAGATGATTTAATACCTCTATATAATTCTGTTCATTCAATAATTTTTCGAGCCTAGCTTCATTTTTAAGACCTTTATAAGATTGTTGAAGTTTTTGGCAGAATTCGGGCATATGTCTTAAATATGTATATGAAATCACATCTTTAGAGGCAACAGCTTGAGTAATCATGACATCCATTTTATCGTGTCCTGGAGTTTTATCTAAAGTGTAGCCAAAAGAGGATAAACCAAAAAATACGATAAAAGTAAGAGCATAAAAAATAGAATAATACATGCAATACAGCCTTTTTTTGGAGTTTTTTGTTCAGAATATATATTCTTTTCAAATTGAAGTCAATGGTTATTCGTTTACATAGTGTGACAAGTTAATTTGGGATCCTGCTGATAATGGCTCTCTGGACATATTCAAAAGCCTCATGAAAATCCCACTGAATGCTATAGGGTAGTAAGACATCCATATCGAATTGAAAGTCGCTGTTATTGCGTTTTAACTCCATATTTTTGTAAAATGCATCCCTTTTGATGCTATTGCCATCGTTGTTGCAGTATTTCCGAAAGATCTCGATTGTCAAGTTTGGGTCTGCCAGATTCCTGGTAAAGACAATCCATAAATCAAACAGATCCCTGCCTTTTCGTCTCTGGTATAGCGCCCGTAATTTGGTTGCCATAAGCTCTTCCAACTGATATGTGGAAATCATACATCTTCCCTCAAACCATTCTGACTTGATGGTATATGGGGTGCTGTGTAAATCAAGAACCTGGAAATGCTCTGTTGTGTTGATTTCTATTTTCAACTTGGCCCGTAACTTATTGATGGCCTCGTATTGGTATATCAGCTTTGCACTACGTTCGGTTAATTTCCGCTTGGGCTCTCCCAGCCAATTGTCAAGAACATGCCTGATAGCATTTAGTGTTTCGCCGATAGGCTCTGGCCGTCTCTGCACAAAATCGATATCCTCGCTGTAGCGGGCAGGCGGATGAAGATAAATTTTATTTAAGGCGGTGCCACCTCGAAAAACCAGGCTATCTCGAACTTGAGGGTTACTATAAAGACAAACGAGTGCTTTGCCAATGACCAAATCTTGCTCGATCATAGCGAGAGTTTGCCAGGGCACATGCTGTCGCCAACTTTGAATAAAATCTTCAGGGATCATAAATCACTCTCTACTGTTGCATTTTCAATAATCATCCATTTTTTAGATCTGGGGTAACCTGTAGCCGTAACTTCAGGTGCCAGAGGCATAAAACATAACTTCTGCGGCGCCAAGTAGTCGACCAGTTTATCGATAATCTGTTGGGTATGATCGTTTCCTGTCGGATCGATTTTTTCTAGGATATATCCCAATCTTTGTAACCATACTTTTCCGGTGGAATGCTCCGCCAGTCCGATCAGCTTATCTGGTTCTAACGATTCCACTAGTTCGGATAACACTGTTGCAATATGATTAAGGCCACCACTTTTTCTCGGGTGATTTAGCAAATCCATTATAGTTAACTCAGGAGATGAAATTTTTAAATATCCCGTGCTTACTACGACATTTTTGATGGGCAAGTTATGGAATATTTTTTTTTCCAGGCAAGTGATGTGCACATTGCCGAATTTTAATTTTCGTTTGATTTTTTTATTGGTGACTATTTGAAACGAACTCGGCTTTTGGTGCGTGGCGCCGTGGTACATCGCCGCTGTCAAGAGACCTGCATAATAGTCAACATCTAAATATTTCATGAGTATTGGAATAAGTTCTTCAGCAGGTATGCACCCTTGTGACTGATGCTCAGGGGGAACAATGACGTAAAGTCTTTTGGCTGGAGTGATAATCTCCCCTTGTTTTTTCATTCGATATATGGCAGACAAGACGCTGGCCCGCGAAGCTTTAAGATCCTCCATCGCTTGCCCGAGGGTGAAATATCTCTTGCCAGCTGCGCGAATATGTTTTACGTAATCTAAAAACAAGATAAAGTTCCTTAAATGACGTATTTCGTCATTCTATGGTCATTATAACTTTATCAAACAGAAAACGCAAGCGCAAAGGCAAGAAAACGAGCGAAAATCCCTTGAATGTCGATTTTCGCTATTTTAGAGCCTCGCATACATTTTAGTGAGTTTAAACAAACGTCATTAAAGTGCGAAGAAAAAGGGAATGTCAGGGGCCGGTTCTTGCGTACTGTCAGGGGCCGGTTCTTGCGTACTGCATAACTCTTTTTTCAATTAATGTTGTACTTGATATGTTTCGCCAAAAAGACTAATAATATGATTACTAATGAAGGAATATATCGAGTGGTCGCGCCAATCATTACGTCAAATTAGATACGGCTTTATTTAATAGGCTCCCCGCAGTAGATTCAATCCATGATTGAAAACCTGTATTCGACTTTTTGTATAACTCTGAGTTGTAATGATCTTCATATAGGTCTTTCATTACTTCACGAGTCATTTCTTCGTCTTCTACAATCAAGGCAATTTCATGATCTAAACGTGCACTCTTTTGACTCTGATTATAAGATCCTATTATAAATTTTTGATCATCCACGACCATAATTTTCTTATGATATAAGGTCTCGTCCTTTGCATATTCATAAACCTCGTCAAAACAATCGTACTTAAGACGGCTAGGTAACACCAATAGTAACTTTTGCACTTTGCCATTGAATTGGCCGGTTATAGACACTTTATTCTTTTTTTGTTTTAAAGCCGCGAGAATTTTATCATCAGGGTTAAATTGAGAATTGGCGATATGAATGCATTTTTTCGATGAATTAATCATATCTACATAGGAAGCTGTGATGGGATTGCCATCTGTACGCTCAGGCCCTCCTACGAAAAATTTCACTTTAACATTTTTGAATAAGTCCTTCCTGCCTAGATCTTGTTGCTCAAATTCTTCATTATCCCCTTTTTTGCTCTGCACCGGAAAGTATATCGCTTCAACATTTCCCTTTATTTTCTTTTCCCATATATTGAATAATTTAAAAAACTCAATACGCATGCGCTTAGCCACCTCACCTTTTCCTGCCAAATTTGTATCTCGGAAAGAAGAAGCTAAGAGCTTATCTAAAAAGGAGCAACTTCCCTTATCAGGCGCTACTTCCCTAGTCTGGGAGTCAGTAATTGAGGAACCTCCTAACACGAAATATTTTTCATCAGCAATTAAGAGTTTAATGTGGTTTTCCGATGCCTTTATACCATTCCATGAGCCTTGTAATTCGGCCTTTGTAACCAAAAATTTAAAATTTAAATTTATCGATATTCTCGCCAAATGTTTTTTATCTTCATCCTCCAGCATCTCTGCAGCACAAATTAAATGAACTTTCAAATCTGGTTTTTGCTTCATACGTAATTCCAATACTTCCAACAGTTCACGAAACGCTGCACCTTGAGCATAATTAGCTGATATTTCAATGCTTTTTTCTGCGGTTTCTATTAATTTTTTTTTCCATTTAAAACAGTCAGTAACATGAAAAATCAATCTTAAATCAGCTGAAGATGCCTCTCCAATTGCTGGACCTTGGTCAGAAAAGGGCACCACACCAAGTTCATTGCTGGCAAACAAGGGTGCCTTCAAATCCGCACTTAAGTTCAATTTGTCACCGCAAGTTGAATAGGAGGTGTTTCCTAGCGATGGATTAAATTTTTCTGCTATTCTTTTGGATAATTCTAGAGAAGCTTTTTTGGACTCATTTTTATTCCTAGATGCCATTTTTTTGCAAAGCCCTAAGTCCTCAGGAAAGGACTTTGCAAACAAGGAGCCTATTATATAATAGTGTGTGTCAAGCTTTCCTTCGTAAATAGTTTGAACGTGATACTTTTTTCCAAAATTGCCTGAGGTTTCAAATCCTAATAAGTTTATAGCGTCATCCAAAACTCCAAGAATAGGAGAACAGTCTGCAAAAATGTCTCCTTTAGCAATAATTTGCTTTAGAACACCATCGGCTTTTCGTAAGTTGACCTCGCCCACTTGTGCCTGAAGGCCAGGGCCTAAAGGAAAAGAGTTGAGGACAATACCCGGAATTTGTTGCCTTAAAGAAACATAAGAGGCAATAGCCCCACCAAGAGATTGGCCTGTTACCTTAATTTTCTTGCCCTTAAACTCGCTGGAATTCGCCAAAGCCATTACAAATTTATCGGCTTCTATGAACATTTCTGGGCAAGCCCCAAATAGACTACTTAATGCTTCTTTAGAGATTGTCTTTTCCATAGCATTACAAGCTTTTTCTTCGTTTTTCTTAAATTGTGATGCATGGGAACCAAAAGCCCCAAAAGTCACAAGAAGCTCATCATTTTTTGAATACACAACGATTTTTAGTCCTGTTTTACGATCAAATAAGACTGATCTTTGATTTTCCAGTCCCAAACCAAAATTATTGGTGGAGATAGGCTTGTATCCGAATGAGTCCAACCAGTTATGTTTATTCTTCTGAATAGCAGCAGCAGCACAAGCATATATAATCTGTTCTTTTGCTTCTTCGCCATTTAGATCTATATGCTCGAAACGATGGTATCCTTCACCGCAAAGAATTTGTTCTTTGAAAGAGGGATTGTTAATGGAACCAAGACCTTCTTTGTTCACTAAGAGAAAAAATCGATAAATTAAATCTGGTATTGAAGATGTCTTGGAACCTAAAAGGGGAAACGTGGTTGTCTTTAATTCATTTGGTATTGAGCCGGCTACAGAGCCGGCTGTTAATAGGCTTTGATCTAAATTTGATGTCAACATAACTATATTTATTTTATAATTAAAACATTATTTATTTGTTATAATAATACTAAATAAATGTTAAGAATATATAAAGAATAATTTAAAATAAAAAAGAATGAATACAATGAGAAGCTCGTGAACAATACTATTCGAACTCCGCCATCAGCCATTGGCAGTGTATCTGAATTTCCTTTGCCCGTAGTTAAGGTTCCAACTCGTCCTTCAAATTCCTTGTAAGCCCTTAAAAGAACTCCCCAAAAATAGGTCATCCAAGGCATGAGATTATGTTTCGCCTGGTGCCAACCGTGCGAACTTTTTTCCAATGTTTCGTAATAACTTTCTTTTGATTCTTCAAAGATCCGCTCGAGGCTGATATATCTTCCTACCTCATAATCAAAATGATAAAGGAGTAGAAGGGTCAATAAGTGAATGCATAATCCTCCAAAAATAGGGTAGGGCATCAGTTAAATAAGGTAATTTTCAGATAATTTTACCCTATTTTAGAACTATCAAACAGAAAACGCAAGCGCAAAGGCAAGAAGACGAGCGAAAATCCCTTGAATGTCGATTTTCGCTATTTTAGAGCCTAGCATACTTTTTTTTGCGATTTATCTATAAAATATAATATAATATAAAAACATATAGGAAACAAAATGAATAATATCAATATCTTCTATAAAGGAAGTTATATCAACCTGAGTTTTGTTGACTCAAACGACAAAGAAATTCCTAAAGTTATCTATGAGAATCGTCAATATTCCCTTGTTGTAAATGGAAAGGATTCAGATAAAACAGACCCTTCTATCATCAAAGAAGTGGAAGATTTTGTGTTATCTAAACTAAACGGGGCTCAAAATCTTGGAAAAAATCAATTGGTAGATGCTTTACTAACAAGCCTTAATGCAACGATTTTAACAGACGCACCCAACGTTAACCCCATATATGACGTGGCGCTTTCATCCATAGCCTCAGCGCAGGAAGAGTCTTCAACACAAGCCAAAATTCAAACCTATCTTTTGTCGGCAATAGACCATTTTGGATTTCAAGGATCCGTTCTAATACGAAAAGGTAAAAACATCCTAGCAGATTCTAGTTCAATGACTAAGTATTCTGAAAAAATATACGATTCTGAATCCTTATTTCAAATTGGATCTCTGACAAAATTATTAATAGCGGCAGCAATCATGCGTTTAGTGGATAATGGTCAGGTTCAAATAAACCAAAGTATTAACCAGTATCTTCCGGAAACACATCAGTATCCCTATTGGAAAAATATTACAGTCGAAGACCTCCTAACACACAGATCTGGTTTACCCAATTATCATCATCCTGGGGTAAGCGACTTTTCAGAAAAAGAGAAAAATCACCTTTTTGATTTAAGAGAAATCGTTCAAATGATCCAAAAAAGAGGTGAAGTTGATGCTGATAAGCCACAAGAATACAATAATTCAAACTTTATCGTCTTAGGCCTTATTCTCGAAAAAGTTTCAGAAAAACATAATTATCAGGAGGCCTTAAAACACCTTATTTTTGATCCTTGTGGCATGTGTGATTCCGAAGTTGGCGCAGCGTCTGAGCTTAGAGAGAAGAAGGTTGTAAAAGGGAGATGCGGGACGAAATTCACCGAGGGAGATTTTTCTTTCCAATTCTGAAGAATGCAAAATGATCTATAAAAATGCTCTCTCCGCGGGAGGAGTATTCTCCACAACCGCCGATCTAGACAAATTTTCAAGAATGCTATTTTCTTCTGATGAAAACTCTCTTCTAAGCAAGGAGAGCAAAGAAAATTTATTAAAAGGCGGTTTTGGTCTTTGGACGTTTAGTGATGAAAATAAAAAAATTCTGGATCAATCCTGTCATTATATGTACGGGGATATACCAGGGTTTCATTCAGTTATCGCCTATTATCCTGAATCTGATCTATCACTCATTATGCTAACAAGTAGAGATGGCCGTCCTTATAAAAAAATAGCACTAGATTTGGCACGAATCGCCATGAATGAAAGTGTCGATTCGCCAGGCTTTAGCCCTAGTAGAAAGGATTTGATGGAGAATCAAAAATTCTCTGGGAAGTTTTTTTGCGATCCAGTGGAATACGAGTTCAAAGTTGATGAGAAATCTCAACTTTATCTTTTTGCTGGGGGAAATGATGTAAAGCTTATTCAGACAAGCCCAAAAAGATTTTGCGGCATGACTAAGTTGGAGGAATATGAATTTAAAATAACCGGCAATCAAGTCGAATTGGAAATCCGACGAAACGGAAATCCACCTCAAATTGCTAAGGGTCAAGAATAGGAGTCGGGGTTAAACCTAACTTCCGTAGTATAGTTTAACATGTGATTAAAAATCAAATGAATGAATACAATGACAGCAATTCCCGCTAAAAAAGTGTCTGAAAATCAGTTACTTAAATATTTGTTGTAAAAATGGCCTTTTCTGCATGGTTAGAGGGCCTATTTTTTAGGCAGTTTTAACCATAGATTACGAAAAGAAACTCCCATTTACTGCCATTTCCCACAGTGAGATTTTTTTTAGCGGGAATTGCTGATACAATGAGAAGGTCCCTCGCCATCAGGCATTGGGCCGTTGGCGTGAGTGGCAAATAATCAGGGGCGCGGCCGATCCCTGCTAACTTGGCGCCCCTGACAGTGGCAGCAGGATAGATATCCTGCTGCCACAAATAATCCTGCCCATCCTGTGATTCCTTTGGTCAAGGGGAACATGACCTCTGGATGGAAAAGCTTATGCTTTGGCAGTCTCAGGCATTTTACCGGATGCAGGCTGCGGCATTGCAGGTTGGGGAGCTTTAGGTTCCGAAGTCAACGCCAAGAACTGCTTGTTCAGCGATCCTACAGCTATCATCCATACTACAATAATGACTATCATGGCAATTCCCACATAAGGAGTAATGGCCGAGATGGTTCCAAAGGCGAAAAGAAGCCCCTGCTGAATGAATGAACCGCCGGACTTGCCCAAACGGGCTCCAACAACGTCGATCGCTGCTTTGCCTTTGACTTTGGATTCCTGGTCCAAAGGAATGTAAGACATCTCTTTGGTCGGATCAAAGAGCGAATACTTGGTCGATTTGCTCATGATGTTCTGCATCATGCCAAACAGTACGGCAAGGAAAAGCGGCGTTGTGCCTAACATGGCAATAATTCCCAAAAGGTTTTCTCTGAACAGAACAAAAGCAAAAAATCCAAGACCTGTCAAAAGAAGTACCGTAGGGGTCGCCATAGCAGCAAATCCCCATCCTTTTTTGCGGATGATCCATCCACCCAAAAACATCATGAGAATAGTGACAAAGCCTGTGCAGGTTGAAAAAATCCCCATAAAGGCGCTGTAATCATTGGAATTGGGATATTGCAGTTTTACCTGGCTTTTCCATGTCACTTCAACCAAGTTAATGCAAATTCCATAGCAAATCACAAGTACGGCAATCGAAAGAATATATTTGGACCTTGCCAAAAATGCAAAACTTTCCAGAACGCCCATTTTGGGTTTCGATTTCTTTAGTTTCTTCTCTTCAGCGGGATCATAGAAGCGGGGATCGTTCAATACATTACGGTTCATCCACCAGTAAATGGCTATAACGGCGAGTCCGGCCACAACAACCATGGTCATGAGCCAGTTCAGAGAATATTGCCAAGGGTCCACTTCCGGAGGCAATTTGTCCTGCACTTTCGATACAAAATAAATGGCAGGCCCGGATATGAGCAATGCCACGTTAGCGCCTAATCCCAACAAGGTATAAAAACGTTTCGCTTCCATTACTTTCATGATATCGTTTGCAAAGCCCCAGAACATTAAGGATAGGACAGCACTGCCCCATAGTTCAGCTAAAATATAAAAAACGGAAAACGTCCAGTTTCTATAACAGGCGATCAGGCCCGCAGCGCCTTGCGGCAAAATGGATTGCAGATAGTCTGCCGAGGCATTGGGGTGTAAAATATCCCTGTTTGGATATAAAATATAGACGAACGCAGCAAAAAAGATCAGGAATGGAGCTATGGCCGTGTAGAAAAGGTTTTCTTTACTCAGTATATTGCTCAACTTTGCGTAAATGATCATAAAGACAATCGCAGCAGGAACAACTCCATATACTTTAAGAAAGGGTATTGTTTCCGCTCCAGATGATGTTACGACCAGTGTATCTTTCGTATCCCTCAGAATTGTGTAGTTGAACGAAATGAATAAGAACATGATAAACATTGGCAGTAGCTTTTTCAGCTCATAGGCATGTACAGGCCAAAAAAATGACCGTACATTGCCAAATTCAGCTTTTGCTTGTGACATAGGCTCCTCAAATTGTTAATAAGTTAAACCCGATGCTCCCTCATTATTGAAAAATGTCTTCTGGCGGGAACATCGAAATATTTTGCAGCACTTTTTATACTATAGCTGCCGGCATCCAATAAAACCATTCCATTTTTATACTTGAACCGTTTTCAAAAGGAAAGTCTTCTATTTTTAAGGAAATATAAATCGTCGCATCCAAAAATGCAAGAGAAAAAAAAGCTATGGATGCAATTAAATGTGTGGGGTTGAGAAATTTATATTACCACAGAGCACACAGAGAACACGGAGATCATTCAAGCCCGGAACGGGCTTGAATGACGGCTTTCGTTTGTGCGCTTCGCGCACAAACGAAATTCTATGTCACAGAGCCAAGCGAATTTCCTCTCTGTGCTCTCTGTGTGCTCTGTGGTAATATAAATTTCTGAAAATCACAAAGGCGCAAAAGGAGACTCCCCTTTGCGCCTTTGCGTTTAATTTATGGCGTCATGAGCGCTAATTCGGATTACACTTCGGCAAAATTGTTTTGTGCAAAACTATTTTGTGTCGTTACCACTTCTACATAGGATTGCCATAGATCCTGGTCTACGCGTCCGCGGCGTATGGAAGCTATCAACTCCCGTTTTATGGTCTTTGGATCTTTCTTTGGGGTCAATTTTTTGACAAGTTCTTTGTTTCCATTTTGACGGGCCATTGAAAGAAGCAACTCAATATCCTGCTTAGAAAACATAAGCTGGTCGCGACGCTTGAGGGATCCTCGCGCGGCACGAGGCTTTGGAGGAACCTCTGTGGGCTTATCCACATTGCTAATAAATTTGGTGATCAGAGTGATCAGTTGTTGGGGATCTACCGTCTTCATCTTTTGCATTGTAAAATGGTGGATGTATCCACCTGTGCTTACCGGCAAATAACGGCAAATGTCATTTTCTTTATCTCCGTTAATTTTCTTTACAGCTTCCTGAATTAAAGCTTCTAATCTAGAATCAAGTTTTTCTTGGGTATATGCCATTGAAAACTCCTTTTTTGTTAACAGTTTTGTTTTTTGGTGAAGTTTGATTATACAAGTTTCACTATTGATAATCAAGCATGCTTTTCATTTCTAAATGAGTTTGATACACCATCATATCTCATTTATTTAACCTTAAGAGGGTATTTTAAAAGTCCGTTCAGACTTTAAAACACCCTCTAAATACTGATGGACAAACATTTATGCCATTGTGCTTGTATTGTGGCGTAAGATTTGCCAAACATTGCATAATAACAAATATAATGTCCATTAGTAATTCGCAACTAGGGTTATTTAATGCGAATTTAATGTTTTATTCGGTTTTCTAGCAAGTAAATTCGCATCTAAGTTCGAAAAAAAATAAAAATATTCGGCCCCATTTGTATATTTATAGATCAATCCAAAAATAGTATCCGGTGATTGATTTAATTTATTTAGAATTGCCGCTCTCCATATAATTATCTTGCGACTTTGCCTGAACAGGGGGTATTATGGTAACCAGTAAAGCGTGCAGATCAAGGAGAATTATGCCTTTAAAAATGTATCCTCAGGAACCCGCTTCAACAATAAAAAACACAATCGCCATAGCGGCAGGAAAAGGCGGCGTCGGGAAATCTTCCCTTACGGTCCACTTGGCCCGTGCACTTAAATGGTGTGGATATTCTGTTGGCGTTATGGATACGGACATTTATGGCCCTTCCATTCGAAAAATGTTAAAAGAAGATCTCCTGCCTCAGCAAAAAAACGATACCATTGTCCCTGCCTTTTGCGAAGGGATGCCTGTCATTTCCATGGCTTATTTTCGAAAAGAAAATGAATCAGCTGTCGTAAGGGCCCCTATTGCCAATGGTATTATTTCTCAGTTCGTAAATAACGTATCCTGGGGAAATCTCGATTACCTGCTCATTGATTTTCCTCCGGGAACTGGAGACATACAGCTTACCCTCAGCCAACAGGCCCATCTCACCGGGGCCATCATGATTACAACTCCTCAGGAAGTAGCCGTCATGGATGTGAGGAAAGCGGTCCATATGTTCCATCAAGTCCATGTTCCCATTGTTGGCATAGTGGAGAACATGAGTTATTTTGTTCATGGTCCCACTCAGGAGAGGTTCTACATCTTTGGCGAGGGGGGCGGAGAACGGTTGGCCCTTGAAACCGGCGTGCCTTTTTTGGGTAAAATACCGATAGATCCTAAAATATGCCGAAGCGGAGATTCGGGTTCTTCCCTGTTTGGCCAGGGCAAGGATGCTAAAGAGTCGGCAGCAGCACAGTATTATATCGATCTGGCCCATAAGGTCGTTATGCAGACCGAAATCATTAAAAATCCTGCTCCTCAGGTCGTCCAAAAAGATGCTCATTCTTTGACCCTCCAATGGAGCGATGGGCAAAAAAGCCATTTCCGTTACAGCGATCTGCAAAAACATTGCCCTTGTGCAGGATGTGCAGAGGAATCCGCAGGCAGAACAGACCCTCACCTTCAGGCTAATAAGATCTTCCTCGTGGGACGCTACGCCCTCCGATTTGAATTTACCTCCGGTTGTTCCAGCGGAATTTACAGCTTTGAAATGTTGCGAAATCTAATAAAACCGGAACCTGTCTGATGCGTCCATTCTTTGTCCTATTATTGCCCCTTATTTTCATCGCCCTTTGCTTCGGATGCACTTCCCCTTCAGAGTATAATCACGATCCGTGGATGCATAAAGACGGGAAGCTGAAAGTCCTTTGCACTATTGCCATGATTGGCGATCTGGTGCAACAGATCGGCGGCAAGTATGTAGACGTGGACATAATGATAAAGAGGGGGTTGAATCCCCATGCCTGGCAGCCTGTCAAGGGCGATAATGAAAAGCTGCTGTTCGCCGACCTCGTATTTTATAATGGTTTGGGATTGGAACATAGTCCCAGCTTGATTTCCTTTTTTTCCAGCCAGACCAAATGCATTGGATTGGGCGGTGAAATACTTCATGGTAATCCCGATCTTGTTCTCAAACTGGATAATGAGGTCGACCCCCATATCTGGATGGATGTGTCCTTATGGTCAAAAACAGTCCCCTTTATTGTCCTTCATTTGAGCCGAAAAGATCCCGGGCATGCGGAATATTATCAAATGAATGGAGAACTTTTGCTTCGACGCCTTGAAGCCCTCCATCGGCAAATCAAAGAACAAATGCAAGCCATTCCCTCCAAAAAAAGGTTTCTCATCACAAGCCATGATGCTTTTAACTACTTTGCCAGGGCTTATTTGGCGGATGAGGAAGAACAAAAAAACGAGGCATGGAAATACCGTTTGGCTTCGCCTGAAGGATTGGCCCCGGATAGCCAGGTCGGCATTGCCCATATCTGGCACATCGTGGAGTTTATGAATGCCCATGACGTGCACGTCATTTTTCCTGAATCCAATGTCAACAAAGATTCCCTTCTCAAAATAGCTAAGGCTTCCCAGCAAAAGGGTAAGAAAGTGGTCATGGTCAATGAACCTCTATACTCCGACGGCATGGGAGAACCGGGAAGTGGAGGCGATACCTATGAAAAAATGATTTTGCATAACGCCAAAACAATTGCCCATTATTTAAATAGGGAATAAAATAGTGGAGATGTACGCTTTTAAACCCGCCTTAAGCATCACCCATCTGACTGTCGGATACCATCAGCATATTGCCCTTTCCCAAATCAGTTTTAATATTCCGGAAGGTGTTCTGGTAGGCATTTTAGGGCCCAACGGAGCCGGTAAAAGCACTTTACTAAAAGCAGCGCTAGGCCTGGTCAAACCGCAATCTGGCAGCATCCGATTTTTCGGCCAAACTCTGGGCGACTTTAAAGGCAATATTGGCTATGTGCCTCAAAGGGAAACTGTCGATTGGGATTTCCCCATCACCGTCCACGACCTTGTCTTGATGGGCAGATATGGAAAAATAGGCTTATTTCGCAAACCTCAACAGACAGATTATCTGATCACCCGCCGCTGCCTGGAACAGGTAGGTCTGGAGAGCCTCTCCGACCGACAGATCAGCCAACTATCCTGCGGCCAGCAGCAACGGGCATTCATAGCCAGGGCATTTGCCCAGGAAGCTTCCCTGTATTTTATGGATGAGCCCTTTTCCGGAATCGACCTGAACACTGAATATATGCTTGTGGATTTATTGAAGGAGTTTTCAAGAATACAGAAAAAAACCATTTTTGTCGTCCATCATGACCTGAACAGTGTTGAAAAATACTATGACTGGGTCATCCTGCTAAATACAAAACTGGTGGCTGCAGGGGAAGTGGAAAAGACCTTCACTCCAGAAAATATTAAATTGACTTATTCAATCCAAAAATGATTATGAGAGCCATGTACGCCTTCCACCTTCTCGACTATATTTTCGACCCAGTATTGCGGGGCCCTACCATAGGCTGCATGCTTGCTTGCCTTTCTGTTTCCGTGATGGGGGTTGTCATTTACTTGCGGAAAGAATCATTGATTGGCGAATCCCTCTCCCATGCCGCCTATCCCGGCATTATCGTAAGCCTTTTCCTTATAAGCCTGCTGGGTTATTCTCAATCCCAACAATGGGAATTCAGGATCCTGATTGCAGCCGGAGCTTTTGCAGCTTCTGCCGCGGGTTATGCAGCCATTTGTTTTTTGACGAAAAAATTAAAAATACGGCCCGACGCAGCCTTGTGCCTGGTGTTGTCCAGCTTTTTCGGATTTGGCATCGCCCTTTCAGGCCCCCTCCAATCCCATTATGTTTCTCTTTTCAAAGAAGTTCACACATACCTATTTGGGCAGGCCGCTACTTTGACAGATGAATATATCTGGATCTATGCTCTTTTTTCCCTGTCTAACATCTTATTTGTTTGGTTTTTTTCAAAAGAAATCCAACTGCTGACCTTTGACAGGGAATATGCAAATACGTTGGGACTGAGAATCCAATGGCTGGACTTCTTTCTCCTGTTTTTGGTGACCTTAAATCTGGTGCTGGGAATGCGGGCTATTGGAGTTGTCCTAATTTCCGCCATGCTCATTGCGCCGGCTGTAGCCGCAAGGCAATATACAAAAAGGATTCTGCCCCTATTTCTTCTATCCGGAACCATCGGCCTGGCCTGCGGTTTTTTAGGTGTAGTGCTTTCTGTGGAATTGTCCGCCTATTTTTCTACCGAAAAAAACCTGCTGGTCATCCCAACAGGCCCTATAATTGTTCTTGCAGCTTCCGGAATAGCCTTATTCAGCCTGCTATTTGCTCCTGAAAGGGGAGCGATTTATAAATACTTCTATAAAACAGGTTAGAACAAGTATGGAATCCCATCACTATTTCAATCCTTATAGCGGACAGAACTTTTTTGGATTTTTTTATGTCCTGTTTGAGCGGCTGTTCCTTTTCCTGAGTGGGAACCTTGCCGATAACACACTTGCTACAGATGAAGTGCAAATTTTGACCCTGATTGGCATAGCCATTTCCACATCTCTTATTGGAGTTTTTCTGGTCTTTCGGAGAATGACTATGCTTGCAAATTCGATTTCTCATACGATTCTCATTGGCATTGCTTTAACTTATCTGTTGCACAGATATGCCAATGAAGGTGTTTTAGAAGCTGGGCCTCCCCTCTTGTCCATGGGTATCCTGTTCTTGGCCGCCCTGGTCACAGGTGCAGCGACATGTTATTTAACGGAGTGGTTTAGAACGACATTAAAGCTGCAGGAAGATGCTAGCATCGGGATAGTTTTTACCACCTTTTTTGCCATAGGCATCTTGCTCGTTACCCTTTTCACCAGAAACGCACATATTGGTACTGAAATCTTAATGGGCAGCGTCGATGCCCTTCAGATTGAAGATGCAAAATGGGTTCTGATCCTTGCAGCGATTAATTTTTTAATACAACTTCTTTTTTTTAAGGAATATTTACTGATCAGCTTTGATGCCACATCGGGAAAGTTGTTGGGCTTGCCCCTCTCTTTTTTAAACGGATTATTCATGGCGCAAGTGTCAGTTACCCTTGTAGGGGCTTTCCGCGCCATTGGGATCATCCTCGTATTAGCCTTTATTACAGGCCCCACTCTGTCTGCCCGCTTTTTATCCTTTCATATGAAAAAAATCATCGCATGGGCTATTGTCATAGGATCTGTTTCTTCTTTAATAGGGGTGGCTTTGACCAGGCATTTTTTAACAGCCTATGGATTGGCCCTGCCTACCGGAGGCGTTGTAGTGGTCATCATCTCTTTGTTTTTTGTTCTGACGGCGTCCTATTCTATTATTTGCCAAACGGCGAGTTCGATGCATAAGCGTTCTTCACCACTGAGCCAGTGAGATCACTGAGAAGGTTTGAGATAGGGAGGATAGAGGCCGATTAAACAACTTTAACGTAAAAGACTCATGCATCGAGCTAATGTTACCTAACAGGAGCTAAAAAGAAATTATGCCCCTCATAGCCGCTTTGATAATTATATTTTTTTTTATTTTGGGATCGGGCTCCGTGATTTATTGGACCCTCCGAACGGGAATTTCCCCCATGCCCACATCCCATAAAGTCGCCGCAGATCTATTGAATCGAATCCCTCCCCTTTCACCGCAGGGAAAGATTTACGAACTGGGATCCGGCTGGGGAACTTTAGCCATCTCTTTAGCCAAGCACTATCCCAACCTGCAGGTAATCGGATATGAAATTTCCCCTGTCCCCTATATATTCTCAAAGTGTCTGATTTATCTTCAAAACATAAAAAATCTGACACTGGAAAGAAAAGATTTTTTAGATGAACCCCTTGATGAGGCTCAACTAATCGTTTGCTATCTCTATCCTAAAGGCATGGGGAAACTAAAAAGTGAACTCGAAAAGAAACTGAAACCGGGAACATGGGTGATCTCGAACACCTTTGCATTTCCTGGCTGGCAACCTTATTCTGTTTATACTGTGAACGACCTCTATAGCACTAAAATATATCTCTATATACTCTAATAGCCTATACAAAAAGGAAAAACAAGATAAGGAAGATCGCCTTCGGCGCAGGATAATACATATAGCGACAATATAGCGCCTTATTATCCTGCCCGAAGGCGATCCTCCTTATCTTGTTTTCCTTTTTGTATAGGCCGAATTTTCTTGCAGATCCCTTCAATTTTTCGTTATACAGATACCTTTAACTCATAACCCGCAGGTGATACCATGCAAGCTTTATATAATTACTGGTTTCCCAAAACAATCCCATCCACTGTAACTTCTACTTCCTCCATGGATCAGAAGGATGCCCGATGGTTGGCCGCTGTAAGCGCTAGATTATCCCAAACAGGGGCTATTGAAAGCCGCTATTTCAGGTATCTTCAAAATCGCCTTGCCCAAATTAACGTGCCTGCAGATCATCCTTTATTACAAAAAATTCAGGCTATTCAATCCAAACACCCCCTCCTAAAATCCTTGCCTCAATCAAGTGAATCAACGTCAACAAGCACGTGTGAAACTACTGATACCTTGCCAGGAATTCAGGGGAACAAACTTGTAGGTAACTTTCCTCTGGATGTATTAAAGAATATCATAAAAACTCAAGGCGCACAGTTTGATGAGATCGTTCTGAATGATGTTGACGATGATCTATTGGCATTAATTGCAGCCGTCCGCCCCACCTTGGCAGGTCTAAGAATCATAACAGCTAATCGCAGAGCTGACAATTTTACAGATGCAGGTTTAAACACCCTTGCCTCTTTAAAAAATCTTACCGTGCTGGAAATCAATTCCTGGCTGGCTTGGTTAAGCCCTCAGGGCCTTGAAAACTTTCTGGGAACCCCCTCCCTGCAATCCGGATTGACAGAGCTAACGATATATAACCCAAATCTTTCAGACAAGGGATTGGCTGCCATTGCCTCATTTAAAGCCTTGAAATCCCTAGAATTTGAATCCGTTTTCATCACATCTCAAGGGCTGCTAACACTGTTTCAGTCTCCAAACCTGAAAACATCGCTGGAAAAGATATGCATCATTACGAATTCCAATGCAGGTATCAATTTATCCATCAATGACGGGGTATTGGCCTCTCTTTCGACGTATGACAAAATCCAAGATATAAATTTAGGGACTGATTGGAAGATTACCGAACCCAATTTTTTATCGTTTCTGGATTCTAAAAAGAACCTCTTAAAACTTAATTTGAGAGGCACCGCGCTGAGTCCGGAAGCTGCGGCGAAAATAGAGGCTATGGGAGCCCTTACTTCGTTGAGCCTCAATGACTGTTCCAAACTCTGGGTTGGAGATTTTTGCAATCTCCTAAAAAATAAGGACAATGTAACTCTAATGTCTTTAGCTAAAGCAGGAGGATTGCTTAACCAAGAATATGAAACTAAATTGGCGCTGGACCAACTTTCCAAACTTCCCCATTTGAATATTTTATACGTGTCAGGGAGTTCGATGTGGAATGATGACTTTGATGCATTTTGCATAGCTCCGGAGATGCAAAATCATCTGAATGAATTTTATTTGACCGGTGCTATCACAGAGGCCCGATCTTTGGGGAATTTGAAGAATTTACATTCGTTGACCGTTCTGCGAATAGACAATTGTCCCAAATTTAATGACGATGCCTTGAAAGCCATTTACGAATCACCTCTAAAAGATCAGCTGACGACTCTTCAATTAAATAAAGTTTCAATTACAGAAAGATCTTTTCAGTGGATCAATAATTCCTCAAGCCTAAAAAAACTGCTTATAGCTGATTCTTATGCCTTCAGCGAGGTTGGCCGGGCCGAGTTTTTCGATTTGCAGAATTTGCAAAAAAACCTGACCGTTCTGCTGTTGGACGATTTTCCCTTTCCCGATGCAATCGTCCCAAAATTAGCCGCTTTTACCTCTCTGCAGCTGCTTATTATTTTTAATAATAACTTGCTTTCGCGTGATGGAGCAGAAGCTCTTTCTAAAATGGAGGATAACTCTCAAGGTACACTACACGTAGAAGTCTGGTATGGTGATGATGATAATGTTTACCGTCTGTTCGATGGGGGACTTTAAGGAATTGCCTTTTTATTTTCTTTCGGGTGGATTATAATTTAATCATGGATGCCAAATATTATGCTACCCAAGTGGTAAGAAAGCTAGTTGATTCGGGATATGTTGCCTATTTTGCCGGGGGATGGGTTAGGGATTATGTGATGGGGCATCCCTCGGATGACATTGATATCGCGACTAATGCCCCTCCCTGAAAAGATTCTTAGATCTCTTTCCTCATACTATTCTGGTGGGATTGGCTTTTGGCGTTGTGATCGTTGTCATGGAAGGGCATCAATTTGAGGTAGCCACTTTCCGCCGAGACATAGGCTATGAAAGCGGCCGCAGACCTAACAGCATAGAGTTGGCCGAGCCTGAAGAAGACGCCATAAGAAGAGACTTTACCATCAATGGGATGTTTTTTGATCCGCTGGAAGAACGGATAATCGACTACGTAGGCGGCATTGAGGATATCCATAAAAGAATCATTCAAACCATTGGCAATCCGGATGAGAGATTCCTGGAAGACCGGTTGCGCATGATCCGGGCTGTCCGTTTCGCCGCGCGATTTGGTTTCACCATCGACGAAGAAACACAAACAGGTATCGCACTCAATGCCGACACTCTTTTTCCTGCTGTGGCCATGGAACGGGTATGGCAGGAATTTAACAAAATAACCGCCTATCCGGGAGCTGACCAGGCTTTTGTTGAAATGCATCGGTTAAAACTGCTTCCCATCATCTTTCCTGCCTTGAATTTAGTACACTTGAATGAAATCAAACAGCGCGTGGCGCCATTTCCCCATTTTCCAAAAACTTGCAATACCATCCTTTATTTAATGGAACTGTTTCCGGAAGTTTCCCTGGAGGAACAGTTAAATATTTGCAGGTATTTAAAAACCAGCGCCCGGGAAATGGCCCTTGTGGAATATATGTTTCATTTCAGAAAAAAAACCAACCAGGAGATGCTGCGGCTGAACGGGATCGATTTTGCCGAATGGGGTTATCTATATGCCCATCCCCAAGCCTCCATGTGTCTGGAAGTCATCTCAGCGCGTCTGCCTCCTGAAATACGCCCTTCTTTCTTGGGCGCCCATAAAGAACGAAAAGAATATCTTTCTCCTCACATCGGTAGGATCGTGAATAAAAAACCCCTGGTTTCAGCTTCCTTGTTGCAACAAGAGGGGATTTTGCCCGGAAAGAACATGGGAATGCTGCTCAAGGAAGCGGAAAAAATCGCCATCAATTATAATTTGCATGATCCAAGGCTGGTCATAGAACAGCTTAAACAGTCCCCTCTATGGTTGGAGAAATAGCCATGTTAAAAAAAATTACGAGTCTGCAACATCCTATTGTCAAGCACCTGATCAAACTGCGCATAAACAGCGATTATAGATACGAACATCAAAGCGCTGTCGTGGAAGGCACTAAACTCGTTCACGAATTATGCGCCCAAAGCAAACCCAAGATGGTCCTTTCATCCGATGAAACTTTGATGCCTCCAGGAATAAACCAGGAAAATGGCATTCTCGCCACTCAGGATATTATTAATAAAATCACCGGAATGAAGAATTCCGAAGGTATTTTGGCGGAAGTAGCCCTTCCCCCGCAAATGCCGCTGGATAAAAAGAAATTCGTAATCGCACTAGATGAGATCAATGACCCGGGCAATATGGGAACTCTTGTCCGGACTGCTTTGGCATTGGGTTGGGAAGGCGCTTTCATTCTGGAAGGCAGCTGCGATCCCTTTAATGAAAAAGCTGTCAGGGCTTCACGAGGGGCTATTTTTCGTCTGCCGCTTGTCCAAGGTGGATGGGATGCTCTGGAATCCCTTATAAAAAACAACAAGCTCCATCCTATAGCTGCTGACGTGCATGGCAAAGATCTCAAAAAAATGGAGCAGAAGGACAACGGAATCCTCCTCGTCCTAGGCAACGAAGCTCACGGCTTGTCAGAGAAAGCCGCACAATGGTGTGAAAAAGTCACCATTCCCATGCCGGGCCCCATGGAATCGCTAAATGTGGCAATAGCCGGCGGAATTTTAATGTATAATTTAAAACCTTAATACCATCCTATGAAGGAAAAAAACGAGAACTCTTTTGGATCCCTTCCCAAACAGTGGGTAAAATGCGATGTCGAAGAGTCCTTTTTTGGCGACGACCGCAAACTGTCCAAGCAAGAACGGAAACGCGCTGTCGCCAAAGATCGGTCCAAATATAAAAAAACCGACCGGGACAAACTGCACAAACAGGCCGAAAGCTCCCAGATCAAGGACACGGGAAAGAACTGCTTGAGGGGCGGGTACTTTCCATTCAATCCGAGGGGATTAGAGTAGATTATCAACAGCAGGTTGTCCTATGTTCTTTAAGAGGGCTCTTGAAAAAAGAGCGAAGTCAATCTAAAAATCTCGTGACGGTGGGAGATTGGGTCCTGTTTGAAAAAGTCGGCGATCAGGAAGGGATCATATATCAGGTCAAACCTCGCCATTCTGTGTTATCTAGGGCAGACAATCTTTCCAGACGGAAGGAGCAATTGATCGCCGCTAATGTCGACCAGGTATTAATCACCCTTTCAGTGGTTTCACCACCTCTAAAGCTGGGATTGCCGGACCGATATATCATTGCCGCCCAGAAAGGAAATATGAGCCCTGTCCTTCTTTTTAACAAGATAGACCTGCTGTATACAAATTCGGAAGATCCTGCAGTACAAAAGGAAAAAGAATTATTTATCGAACTGGCAGAAGCTTATCGAAAACTGAACCTTCCCGTTTTGGCGACAAGCACAGTATCAGGGGACGGTCTGGAAGAACTGGAGCAGATCATGAAAGATAAAACCTCCGTTTTTTCCGGCCAATCAGGCGTGGGCAAATCCTCCCTCATCAATGCTGTCACCGGTCTAGATCTGGAAACCAGGGCCATTGTAGAAAAAACCCAAAAGGGATCACATACGACCTCTACAGCACATTTGATCCCGCTGGAATCGGGAGGATGGTGCATAGATACGCCTGGTATCAAGAGCTTTGGGATATGGGACTTAAGCAAGGATGAAATCGAGCAGTACTTTATTGAAATATTTACGCAAGGACATCAATGCCGCTACCCGGACTGCGCTCACCTTCATGAAAATGGATGCGCTGTAAAAATAGCCGTAGAGGAAGGAAAAATTTCGCTGCTGCGTTATACTTCCTACCTTACTCTAATGCAGGATATTGACCAGGAGCATCTGAGGCGATAGAAAAACCATTTAAAGTGACGGAAAGAATATAATACTTTGATGTGCCTTCGTAACCGGAATCTGTTCCTAGGAAAATCCACAACTTCCCGTTTTCATCCGTTTTAGCTTCAATGAGAGTGGTATTGGTTAATTCCATGGGAATATACTCAGGGTTATTTGGATCCACTAAAGGATTCGCCAAAGAGCCAATTACCACGGCATTTTTTCCTCCCATCGATTGATCCCCTTTATCCACATTAAGGAAATAGTGACCTGACAGAGCAGTTTTTTTAGGTTCCTCAGAGGAGGCTCCCACTTTAACGTATACAGATTCACCCGGAGATCCGCCAATACCGGTTGTCCCTTCTGGGACCTTGCTGGCAAGGGTCACTTCAAATAACAGATTGTAAGTAGAATTGGGTTTTAAGCCATCAATCTGCCGTTTTATGAACATGAACAAGTCATCACTATGGTTATTTCCGGAAAGGAACAACCCCTTGGTGAATCCCTTATCCCCCTCAGATGGAGGAAAGTTTTCCCAACCCCAAGCCAATTCATAAAATGACTCGGCGCCTACTGGATAATCAGTAAAATCGGCTGTCCACCCCTGATGATCGTTTGAAAAATTGAATACCCTGTAAAAGGGAATATCGGCTTTCAGATACAGAGGAAGGCAAAAAGCCAAGATTAAAAGGTATTTAAAACAAGAATGATTAAGTCTCATAAATAATATTCTATCCTTTTGAGATTTAAAAAGATACAACAAAAATTTTCGAAAAATTTTTGATGTGTCTGGGGCCGGTTCTTGCATAACTGCCGTCTTAAAAGTTATGCAGTTATGCAAGAACCGGCCCCAGACACAAGAACCTGCCCCAGACATCATGCCTGCCGCTCCTAAAAACATTTGGTTACTGTAAAACGCCAAAATGCTCTTTACAGTAATAAATTTATATTGTAAAATAATACTGTAAATAGGAAAAATACCATTTATAGTAACCAAAAATGGAAGACTTAATGCATGAATAAGAAGCCATCGTTTGCTGGTCGCGCTCAAGAACTTGCCACTCTGGGCCGATTTCTGAGCAAAAAATCATCGTCCCTCCTTGTTGTAAGAGGACGTAGACGGATCGGAAAAAGCCGTCTGATTGAAGAATTTGCCAAAGGCTATCGCTTCTATTCATTTGCGGGCCTAGCTCCAACTGAGCACACAACGGCACAATCGCAACGGGATGAATTTGCCCGTCAACTTAATGAACAGGTTGGAATCCCGGAAGTCAAAGCAGACGATTGGGGAAAACTTTTTTTTCTGTTATCGGAAAAAATCCAAAAAGGAAGAGTTATCGTGCTATTTGACGAAATCTCTTGGATGGGGTCTAAGGATCCAGATTTCCTTGGAAAGGTGAAGAACGCTTGGGACCAAAAATTCAAAAGCAATCCTGAACTCATTTTTGTTCTCTGCGGATCAGCATCTGCCTGGATTGAAGAAAATATTCTAAGCAGTACGGGTTTCCTTGGACGCGTATCTTATACTTTAACCTTGGACGAGCTTCCACTTAATGATTGTGAGTGGTTTTGGGGTAAGGCAGCAAAAAATATTTCGAGCTATGAGAAGCTTAAGCTATTAGCTGTTACCGGTGGAGTACCTAAGTATCTCGAGGAAATTGACCCAACCCTTAGTGCAGAAGATAATATCCGGCAATTATGTTTTAGAAAAGGGGGCCTGCTGGTAGATGAGTTCGATCATCTTTTCTCAAATATTTTCCAAAGAAAATCCCATTTGTATCAAGAAATTGTAAGAACGCTCACTTATGGATCCAAAGAACCTGTACAGCTTGCAAGGGAACTTGGTGTAGACCTTTCAGGGCTATTCAGCGAGTATCTTGAGGAACTAGCTTTATCCGGTTTTGTTAGAAGAGACTATACCTGGCACATTAAGACAGGTCAAGATTCAAAACTCAGTAAGTTTCGACTTAGTGATAACTATGTTCGATTCTACTTGCGGTATATTGAGAAGTGCAGAACTAAAATCGACAGAGGTGGGTTTGAATTTAAATCTCTAATGTCACTCCCTGAATGGAACACGATCATGGGGCTTCAATTTGAGAACCTGATTTTGAACAATCGAAAATTCCTGCACAATTCACTTGGGATAAGCCAAGATGATATCATTAGCGAGAACCCTTTCTACCAGACACGTACAACAAAACAGCTGGGTTGTCAAATAGATTACATGATAGAAACGAGATTTAATACTCTATACATTTGTGAGATTAAATTTTCTAAAAATCCTATTGGGCCTGAGGTGATCAATGAAGTTCAAAATAAGATCGATCATATAAATCGACCCAAAGGATACTCTTGCAGACCGGTATTAATTCATGTCAACGGTGTTAGTGATGATATTATCGACAGCAGTTACTTTGCATTGATTATAGATATAGGTAATTATTTTCAATTGCAATAAACGTCAAGTCTTCCAGCAACTCAAAAGGACTTTCGCGCAAGGGCAACGGAAATGCAGACACTGTCTGGGGCCGGTTCTTGCATAACTGCATAACTTAATCGTCTTAAAAGTTATGCAGATATGCAAGAACCGACCCCAGACATTTGATATTGAATTTTTAAACGGTCAGGATTTCGTGCCCTGACGATGTGATCAACAAGGTATCTTCTACCCGCACGCCCCCTACCCCATTCAGGTAGATGCCGGGTTCTATGGTAATGACCATGCCCGCCTGAAGAGGCATTTTAGCCCAGGAAGACGCTTGCCGGATCCAAGGGGCCTCGTGGACTTCAAGCCCTACGCCATGGCCCAGGCTGTGAGTAAAGTAATCTCCATACCCCTGTTCTGTGATATGCCCGCGGGCTGCTTTATCCAGTTCACCTATCGGTGTGCCTGGCCGGCACAGATCGATAGCAAGTTGTTGGGCTTTCGCTGCTATCCCGTGAATTTTTACTATTTCAGGAGAGGGCTCTCCATAGAATATAACGCGTGTCATATCCGAATGATAATGCCTATCATTGACCCCTATATCGATCAATACAGACATCCCTTTTTTCAAGACAGTATCGCCGGAGCGATAATGAGGCATGGACCCGTTGGCGCCAAAGGCTATGATAGGTTCAAAAGCTAGCCCTTTGGCTCCCTGCCTTTTCCAAAAAATTTCCAGTTCGACAGCGAGTTCCGCTTCTGTTACCCCCTCTTTCAACAGGCTGCATACGTAATCGAATCCTTTGCATCCCAACTGGGCGGCCTGCCGGAGCAGGAGAATTTCCTCAGGGTCTTTGATCATTCGGAGAAGTTTTAGGGGGTTGTCTAGGGGAAGCAAGGACAAGCCAAGAGGTTCCATTTTTTTTTGCCATTCGAGATAGGCCTGATAGGAGGTATTTTCCGCGTCGATTCCCATTTTTTGAATGAATTTATATTCCGGATCGGACAAAAAGGATGCCACTGGATTGTTCGTGGAAAGAATGACAGGGCAAGGAGCTGTTTTTTTACATAGCTCAAAATATCTTCCATCGACAAACAGATGAGCTCCTTTCTCATGCACTAAAAGAGTGCCTGAAGAAAGGGTGAAACCGGTCAAATAATATATATTGACTTTCTCTTCCACGAGAAGGGCTTGGCAATTGTACTCTGTGAGTTTCTGTTGTAGCAGCTCAATTCTTTTTAAATAATTCATAGGTGTCACGGGGTATCAGGTTCGCCTGGAATAGGCAAGTATAAGGGCTTTGGCTACATTGGATATGGCGGCATCCGGTTCGTTTTTCAGAATGTTTGCCAATTTCAACCCTTCTTCAATCTTTCCCATCATAAACAAAGCTTTTGTCACATTGAGCAACGTAGGGGCATGGTCTGCATCGAGTTTTAATGCTTTATCAAAACTTTTTAAGGCTTTTACCGGATTATTCAGCTGCAGATAGAGGGCTCCTAAGGTTTGGGCATCGTAGGCATTATCCTGATTCATAACAGACAAAGCTTCAAAAATGGGCAGGGCGATATCGTATTTGCCCTGGCGAATATAGGCATATGCGGTAAAACGCAAATCCTCTAACTGGTCATCCGACCATCCCAGTTCTTTCTTCCAATTTATTCGACTCATTATTATCCTTGGAGAAACTGGCCTATGCGACCAATAATGAAGCCAAGCCAGTCATTTAACTTATCTACGACTTTCAGGCATCCAGTTATGGCTTGCTTTTCACTTTCTTCTTCAGGGCTTGAACATTCTATGGAAGCCAGTTTTTCTTCCAGCTCGTCCTGATCTTTGAATGAACCCAGGCTGGGGGCTACCCTATAGAAAGCAAAAGGGGAACGTCGTTGATAACGGAAGTTTAAAGGAGGGTAAAAATACGCCCAGGGAGTATAAATGGCCGTGACGCCAAGCAAAATATCCAGCTCGGTCAACTTGGGATAAAGGTCTACAACGAAAGTTTGAGGCGGTATTTCACCGGCTTTGTCCAGTCGGTAGGTCGCCATCGTCTGCTCGATCATTTTAGTGCGGATGGCGTATAAGTTATATACACTCAAATCAAATTTATCTATAGTTAAAGCTGGCATAATGTACTCTCTGGTATTATTATCTACTTTATTTTAACATTTTATTTTTATTTGGTATACTCATTAAGTTAAACCCATGACAAAATATCCCCATTTTAGTGTTTTGCTTGACGAAGTGGTCGATTTCTTCCAGGATTGCCGCCTGGAGAGATTTATTGACTGCACCCTAGGAGCCGGAGGCCATGCCGAGGCTCTTCTGAAATCCCATCCTGAGATGAAATTGCTGATAGGAATTGACCAGGACCCTATGGCTGCGCATTTGGCCCGGCAGCGCCTGGAATCCTGGAAAAATAAGACGGTGATCTCACAGGGAAATTTTGTTTCCTTCTCCGACATTCTCGACAGCAATAAAATCGATACAGTGGATGGCATTTTATTTGATTTAGGCGTTTCTTCCATGCAATTGGACCTGCCCGAAAAGGGATTCAGTTTCAAGCATTCCGGCCCCTTGGATATGCGCATGGATCCAAAAAACCCTCTGACCGCTGCAGAGATAGTAAACACATGGTCTCAAGAAGAGTTAGGCCGCATTTTTCGGGACTATGGAGAAGAAAAGCAGTGGAGAGTGGCGGCGAAGGTCCTTGTGGAATCGAGAATGAAATCTCCCATTTTGACTACGGCCGAACTGTCGCAAACGCTGTATCCCGTCTTGAACCGAAAAGCCAAAAAAGGGATCCATCCATTGACATTGGTATTTCAAGCATTAAGGATAGCTGTCAATGCCGAACTGGAAGTTTTGGAAGAGGCTTTGCCCAGGGCCATTGAACGATTAACGCCCGGAGCCCGCCTGGCTGTCATCAGTTTCCACAGCCTGGAAGATCGAATAGTCAAGAACATTTTCCGATACGAAGCTTCAGATAAAGAAGATACCACGGGATTAGCAGCCGGTCTGTTTATAGACAAGAAACCAACGGTAAAAATCTTGACTAAAAAACCGGTCGTCCCCACAGAAGCTGAAATCATGCAGAATCCCCGATCGCGCAGCGCAAAACTTCGAATTGCCGAAAGATTATGAGAAATAAAAACAAAATGGAACAGGATATGCAGTATCCTGTTTTTCAAATGGCATTGCCTTTGGCTATTTTCGCATGCATAGTGGCCGTTGGCGTGCTCTTGTATGCCCTTATTGAAAAACAGAATGAACTGGTTGCCGTCCGCATGGAAATTCCCGTTCTGAAAAAGGAACTCCGTCACATTGAAGAAGAAAATAATCGGCTTAAATACGAAATGGAGCAGTTTGAAAGCCCCATCCATTTAATGGAACTGGCCAAAAAACCGGAATTCAGCCATCTCAAATTCCCCCATCACAGCGACGTCGTGGCGCTGCCTAAACCACCGCCTTTGATTATACCGGAGGATCCTGAGAAATGAGCTCCAGAAAAAGGCTTTTGTTTGTTATTTTTTTCGTGTTCTTTCTTTTTGCCATTCTGATCGCGCAGTTTTATAAAATTCAGATAGTGGAAGGGGAAAAATGGGCCAAGCAGGCGGACAGGCAGCATTATTTTATCGTTAAAGAACCCTTTGTCCGGGGCTCGTTTTTTTCCAATACCTCCCTGAAATCACAATATCATCCCGAGATACCTCAAAAACTGGTGGTCGACATTCAAATGTATACGTTATTTATCGATCCGATTTCCATTCCTTCACAATTCAAGGATGTCCTATGCAAAAATTTGATGGAACGGTTGGAGGTTCCCCCTGCCGAGCAAAAACAGTTCCGTTCGCAATTCTATCACAAAAGCCGCAGCCGTAAACTGATGATGTGGCTGGATAGGGAAGTAAAAGATAGCGTGCTTAAATGGTGGCAGCCTTTTTCCCGTAAAAACAAAATACCCTCCAACGCCCTCTATTTTACAGCAGACTATCAGCGGTCCTATCCTTTTGGAAAACTATTAGGGCAGGTCTTGCACACGGTTCAAAACATAAAAGATGAAAAAACCCAACAAGCTATTCCCACGGGGGGATTGGAACTGCAATTCAATTCCTTCCTCAAAGGAAAACAGGGAAGGCGCCGCCTGATGCGTTCTCCCCTAAATGCTATGGAAACAGGGGAAGTCTTGGTGGAGCCGCAAGACGGAGCGGATGTCTATTTGACTGTCAACCATTACCTTCAAGCCATTGCTGAAGAAGAACTCGAAAAAGGAGTGAAAAACTGCAAAGCCAAATCGGGCTGGGCGCTTATGCTGGATCCCTTTACCGGAGAGGTCCTCGCCCTGGCCCAATACCCGTTTTTCTCTCCACCTGAATATCAGAACTTTTTTAACGATCCCCAAAAGATTGAACAGACCCGTGTCAAAGCCATTTTGGACTCCAATGAACCAGGTTCTGTGATGAAGCCCTTTACCATAGCCTTAGCTCTAAAAGCCAATAAAATCCTCGCCCAAAAAGGGCTGAAGCCGCTGTTTGACCCTGAAGATAAAATGCCCACTTCCGACTGCCATTTTCCCGGCAGGAAAAATCTGAAGGATACCCACTTTCATGCCTTCCTGAATATGAACATGGCGATCCAGAAATCTTCCAATATCTACGCCGCCAGGCTAATGGACAAGATGATTGCGGCATTGGGGCCCTCGTGGGTAAAGCAGGAATTGCATACTACGTTCGGGTTCGGAGAAAAAACGGGCATTGAATTGCCGGGCGAAAGCGCAGGAATGGTCCCGACTCCCGGTAAAAAACACCCCAATGGGACACTGGAATGGTCATTGCCCACCCCCTATTCTTTGGCCATGGGGCATAATATCCTGGCCACCACATTGCAGCTGGCCCGAGCCTATGCTGTCCTGGCTAATGGAGGGTATCTGGTCCAACCGACTCTAGTAAGAAAAATTGTAAAAACACGCAAGGATGGCCAGCTGGAGGTGCTTCTGGATAATACTCTTCCTGAAAGGAAGAAGGCGTTTCCTCGGGTTTTTGACCGGGAAATTGCGGAACGCGTAGTCAAAGCCCTGAAATTCAGCACTAAAACGGGAGGAACCTGTCGCAGAGCCGATGTGTATGGGTATACCGAAGGGGGAAAAACCGGGACCGCACAGAAAATCGTGGGGGGGAAATACTCCGATACCCAATACTGTTCTTCCTTCGTAGGCATCACGCCCGTGAGCCAACCCTGCTTTGTGCTGGTGGTGACGATGGACGAACCACAATATGGCTTTTTGCCCGGCATAGGCAAAATCCACCATGGGGGCGTATGCTGCGCACCGGTATTCAGAGAAATAGCCAAAAGATCCCTTGACTATTTGGGAATTGATCCGGATGATCCTTTCGGGTATCCTGTGGGAGATCCCCGCTATAACCCGGACAAAGCGGATTGGGTGGCGGAAACGAGGCTGTTGCAAGAAATGTATGAAAAATGGAATAAAAGCAGTATAAAGGAATAATCAGGAACTTATGAAATTAAAAAAAATTATTAAAAGATATTCCCCACAGCTCCTTTAAAGGATCCAAAGAGATCGAGATCACCGGCATATGCGCCAATTCCAAACTGGTCGCGCCAGGCAATCTGTTCGTGGCCAGGAAAGGAAAATTGGATGATGGCTCCAAATATATTCCCGAGGCTGTTTCAGCAGGGGCCGCGGCCATCCTGACAGATGTTTACGATCCCTCTTTCAAACACATCTCCCAAATCATCCACCCTGATGCGGCACGCATCGAAGGCCTTCTCGCAGCGGTTTATTACCAATTTCCCTCAGACGAACTGTTCATGGTGGGCATCACGGGCACCAACGGAAAAACAACCGCCTCCTTTCTTGTCAAACATGTTCTGGACAATCTCAACTGCCCGTGCGGGCTTATCGGGACCATCGAATATATTATTGGTAAGCACCGCTACCAGGCCCTGAGAACCACCCCGGATGTTGCAGCCAATCACAAGATGCTGCGGGAAATGATCAAGCAGGGGTGCCTGTCCGCAGTCATGGAAGTGACTTCTCATGCCCTGGACCAGGACCGTGTCCAGCATGTGGATTTCAATGCCGCAGTCTACACCAACCTTTCTCTCGACCATCTGGATTATCATCACTCCATGCAAAACTATTGTCTGGCAAAGAACCGGCTGTTTGCTTCCCTGACCCCCGAGCGAAAGAAGAAAATTAAAAATAATCCCAAAATAGCCATCGTCAATATCGACTGCCCGTGGAATAAACAGATCATTTCCGGCTGTCCCGCTCCCCTACTGACTTACGGAATTCAGGAAAATGCAGACTTGAGGGCAACAGATGTAAAACTCACAAACGAAGGGGCCCATTTCACTGTATGCTATAAAGATCAAGTCCTGCCTTTTAGCTGGCCTATGATCGGACGTTTCAATGTATATAACGGCCTCGCTGCCATAGGTGTAGGCCTGGCCTACGGCGCTCCGCTCCACCAGATCCTTGAAATCCTTCGCCAGCCTCCCTATGTGCGAGGCCGCCTGCAGCCTGTGCCGAATGCCTTGGGATTAAAAATATATGTAGACTTCGCCCATTCCGATGATGCCTTGACCAATGTCCTGGAATGCCTTCGCGAATTGTGCCGGAATAAAATCATCACCGTTTTCGGGTGCGGAGGCGATCGGGACGCATCCAAAAGGCCAAAAATGGCACATGCCTCAGAAGCCCTCTCCGATTTTTCCATCGTCTCCTCTGACAACCCCCGCTCGGAAGATCCGGCCCAAATTGCAGCTGAAATAATCCAAGGGTTTAGTTCCCGCGCAAAATACTGCATTGAACTCGACAGGAAAGAAGCCATTAGAAAAGCCATTGAAATGTCCTCGCAAGACGATTGCATTCTAATTGCCGGAAAAGGGCATGAAGCCTATCAGATTTTTGCACATAAAACCATTGAATTTGACGATGCCAAGGTGGCTGCGCAAATTTGTGAACAGTTGAATCTAGCTCATACGGAGTGATCCATGGCGCCTTTCCGATATCTGTTGGTATCATTGTATGCTTTACTTTTCTTATTGCAGGGATGCGCTCCACAATACCAGGTCGAAATGGAAACGCCTGTCCCGGAACCCCAAAGCGATGTTTTGTCGGATGCATACTTTAAAGAACAGCCTGGAGAGATTTTTATTGTCATAGACCCCGGACATGGAGGAGAAGACTTTGGGGCCCATTCCACAACCCGACCCAAGTATCATGAAAAGAACCTGAACCTCGTTTTGGGGAGATTGCTCCAACAGAACTTGGATTTTCATGGCTATAAGACCGCCATGACCCGTCAGGGAGATGTATTTATTGCTTTGGATAAAAGAGCCGCCTATGCCAATAATATGAATGCCGATCTGTATGTCAGCGTCCATTTCAATTCGGCTCCTAGTGTAGAAGCTGCGGGGATAGAAGTCTATTTTTATCGTTCTTCCAATGACCCGGAGAGGACCAAAAAATCGTCAGAACTGGCTCAGGCAGTATTGGACAATACAGTCAAAATGACGCATGCCAAATCCAGAGGCATAAAACACGGGGATTTTGCCGTCATCCGAAAGACAAACATGCCGGCCATTTTGGTCGAAGCGGGATTTCTCACAAATGAAAAGGAAATGGAATCCATAAAAGACCCGGCCTACCTCAAAAAAATCGCCTGGGGCATTTCTCTAGGAATAAATCAGTACCTGAACAAATAGGAAAGAACGTCCTCGGCGCGAATCGAACGCGCGACCTGTTGCTTAGGAGGCAACCGCTCTATCCCCTGAGCTACGAGAACACATGGAAACCAACGAAAGTTCAAAGAAATAGAATAAATCATAATAAATTTCTTTTGCAAGGGCTAATTTAACAGGCCTAATTTACCAAGTCTAATTTACTGGGTGAAATTAAAAGGGAGGGGTTGCGACGACACGATTGTATTATATTAGATTGTGGATTTAAAAAATCGAATCCACGCATAAACCACGAAGTGGTTTATGCTTGGATTCGATTATTTAAATCCTCAATCCAATATAAATAACTCACCTTACGCAAAACATGTAGAAATCTCGTCTTTTGGTTTCGCTTCATCTGCGATATTTGCCGCCCAGGCCAACGGCCTGGTTTGTAAAAGCCTAGGGCGCAGCCCTAGGTGAATTCAATATATCAGTTTCAGGCTGAAGGCCTGATTATGTAAATCCTGGGGCGAAGCCCCAGGGAAATACAGGGCAGGCCTTCAGCCTGCAATGGTTTATTACTGGTTTCCTAGGGCTTCGCCCTAGGCTTTTACAAGCCAGGCCGTTGGCCTGAGCGGCAAGTACCCATTAAACACAAACTTAAACCAATAGGCGAGATTTCTACATGTTTTGCGTAAGGTGAGTAAATAAAATTTTATTATCTCAATCCCACACTTCAAATTGCACCCTAATTTACCTGTAAATGCAATTAAAATGGAGAGGTTCCCGCCGGAATCTGGCTGGAATTTTTACATTAAACCTGCCTCATTAAGCGCCTCATTAAGCGCTAACCCCTTGGGACAATTTTCGTTAAGCTCTTTCTGATCCTCTTCCGGTAATTGATCGATTATTTCTTTAACTGGTTATTACATGGGATTTTAATGGCAAGGGAAGGCCTGGATCCTGCGAAGGATGCCATACGGGCCATAAAAAAGCTACGTAAAGGAATTACCCTTGGCAAGCTATCCGTAAAAAAATGAATATTACCCATGTATCGGATGAAAATCCATTTCTACTCCACAATTTTTAAGAGCATGCATAATTGTTGAAAATCTAGGCTTCCCTTTTTGAGACAGGCTTTTATAAAAGCTCTCTCGTCCAACATCCATTTTTGAAGATACTTTCGGATATTCCGCCTTGTGCTTCGACAACATTACGCAAAGCTAATTGAAATATACCGAACTCATTAGTTTCTACCGCTTCATCAAGACTTGCTTTTAAGTAAGCTGAAGCTTCCTCAGGATCTTTGAGGCTTTCGATTAAATATTCTTGATACTTCTATATTTTCTCATTTTTTACCTCTCTTTAGCGAAAGATGATCTCGCCAATATTCTTTTGCCTTATCAATGTCTCTTTGTTGTCCTTTTTTATTTCCACCAAAGAGCAAAATCAAAAAAGTATCGTGTATTAAATCCAAAATAAACTCTATAACCTGGCCCAAAATCAAATTTCAGTTCAAAAACACCATCTCCAACAGGTTCATAAATTCCAAGATTGTTAGTTTCTTGAATTCTTGTAAATCTTGCTTTTATTCTTGCTCGCACAGTTCTGTCAAGACTTTCAAGACTTTCAACATAAGGTTCTTTTCCATTGGCCGTTTTGTAGATGTGTGTTTCGTACATTCGATAGCGTTCCCTTTATAATCTAATTGTATCTGAATAGATACATTTATGTAAACAGAAGATTCGTTATAATTCAGAGGTGGTGAGCGATAAACATGGTGTTAGAGTTCGAAAGAGTCCGAAGCGAAGCGAGGACGACTGAACCATCCAGCCCATATTGAGCAAGCCCTGAGCGCTAGCGAAGGGCGAGGGAACTATGGGAAAAGCAGCACCAATAATTGAGCCCGGAGCGCAGCGAAGGGCGACTCAAAGGGATGATGGAACAAACACAAACTATAGAAGCTCTTGCCCTAAGCCAAAGGATCTCCGTGCTAGGAGGACGGCGACATCATATCTAAAGTCATAATCGTTATAATCACAACAGCTGATCTCAAGGCGTGACTGAACAAAAGCCAAACTTATTCGCGATTCTTCAAATAGTTCATTGGTGAGTATTAAAAAATTATGCTTGGTTGCATCCCAAATGACAGTGCGCTCTCCGGATCTAATATATTCCATAAAAAAGCTGGTAGCTGTATCTATTACCCCTGAAATATTAGCACTGAATTCTTTGACAAACAGATGCCAATGCCCTAAAATTGATTTCTTTCTGCCCATGACATCCATGACTTCTTTCTTTATCCAAACCCAATGTGGTTTCTCATTTTTCTTATTTTTCATCATCATCCGATAATTCAAACCCAATTTTCTCCTCATATCTTCATGATAACCCGTTTTATTCCCTTTTCTTGGATTTTCTACCAGATTGCCAATAGCCTCTAGATCCAGAGGCACTATTTCCGTCTCCCCGTTATCTTTTGCCACCCTCACTCTTTCAGGAATAAAGGTAAGCAGACCATCTTCCCTTTCCAGATCGCCATAGGCACACCTTGGCAAGCATGGTTCTGCTCCAGGGTCAACGCCGATATATTCATTCCATTCTTGGGTCCCAAAAGCCTGGACAGGGCGTATCATCTTGCGAAAATCCTCGTCATCGACTATAGCTTTCCAGTTTTTGCATACCAAAGCCACGGAGGGAAGATCTGCCTTCAGATTTTGGAATACGATCCGGGCAGCATCCGTGGGAAGCAAAATGCCTTGACCTGTAACTTCTATTTCTGAAGGAATATCGGTGTCATTCAAGCCTTTGTAAAACGTTTCAACGACATCCTGTCTAACCATGATGCTGGGTCTCAAATTTTTGACATAGGCTATAGCTTCTTCCGGTGTGAATTTTGGCAGGCCATGCACAGTTCCATATTGCAATATATAGCAGACAACAATAGTAGCGCTGCGGCCTACTCCGGCTTTACAGTGAACATAAACATGACCGTTATTGTCCTGGATATTTTCCTTTAACAACCTGACACCGATTTTTATTTTTTTTTGAGAAAGTGGAATAAAGTCGGGTGAGTTTATGAGGTCATGGTGAATTCCTGCGAAGTTCCAATCTCCATGGGTAACAGGGGTGCCAAAGAGGTTGGTCTGACACCATTCATGAGGTTCTAAAACAGTTAAAACAGCGGTGATTTGTTTATTTTTGAATTCTTCTATGGGTGTATAATTGACCAGTGGAATGGCTCCTAATGTTAGTTGGCCTTTCAAGATATCATGATACCAAGGGTTCTTTAACCAGGTATGGGAAAGGACAGTGGCCATGAGCGTACTCTCAAAAACAAATCTTTTGAAATCTACTGCAACCCGCACCAGCATAGCTAATCCCAAGGCAATGCCTACGATGGCAAAGGGAATAGGAGAAAGAGCTCCAGATATCACTACAGCACTGGTTATGACCAAGGTTGCACACCCTGCACCTGCCCAAAACAGAGTACTGTTGAAAATCCTCTGTGCCAATTGACATATCGGATTTTGTGTTATTGAAGAGCCGTGATTTATAAGATCATTAAATGGTAAAGAAGAGAACAGGCCGTCTAAGCAATTCATATATTTCCCCATTATTTATTGGATACTGTGCCAGTGTATCGGGAATTCCAAATAAAATCAATAGAGTTCCTGCTATTAAGATTAGACGTGGCCAAAAATTATATAGAGATATATTATGAATAGTGAAAAGAGGTTATTATGAAAATTATAAAGAAAACAGTGAGGGCACATCCTAGAAGACTTTCAATTACTGCTCCCGTTTCGTCAAGAAAAAAGCTATTATATGACAAAGATTTTTTTAAATGGACAAAAGCACAAGCAGGTTTGTTGAAGAAAGGAAATTTCAACGAATTGGACATATTTAATCTAATAGAGGAGATTGAATCTTTGGGAAGAAATGATAAAAGATCGCTATATAGCCACGCCATTATTCTTTTGATGCATCTATTAAAACAGAAATATCAATCTGGCAAACAAATTGATTCTAATTCCTGGAAAAATTCTATTACGAATGCCTCTAGAGAGATTAGGCTTTTAATAAAAGATAGTCCCTCTTTAAAAAACGAATTATTAAAAATATATTCTGAAGCGTATGAAGATGCGAGGCATGATGCTTCCGAAGAATCAGGATTGCCCCTAGAAACTTTTCCTGAAACATGTCCTTGGACTATAGAAGAGCGATTTCCTGAATTGGGTACAAAGTTAAAAATAAAGAAAAAATAAACAGGCTCTAAAATTCAAGATCTGTTTTTGAATCTATTATTTTTCTTTTAATGGATTTACTGGCCCCTGTTATTTTGAATGGGCCCAGTTGTTTTTCCTGATTTTTCTTTATTTTTAGCAACAGGCACAACTCTGCCTGATGCATTTGAACACAATAGGAAAGATCTACAATACAGACTTTATTTTGGACCATTGGCATGATCTTTTGAAGGTATTCCTGCTGATTAAAGGCTGCATCCACATATCCGAAGATGCCTATCCAGATATTTTCATTATTTTGGTGAATGGAATCATAAAAGGAGCGTTTCCAGCCTATTTGGTGCAGGCGGTCCAAAATTTCTTTTGCTGACTGGCATAAATGATCCAGAAGCACGTCGTCAAACCTCTGTAGTTTCCACAGGATTTTGACCGAAAGCGACAGGTTCAAAAAAAACAGCGGTTTGCCCAATTTTTGTGCTCTTTGACTGACCTGGACAAGAAAGGCCAATCCTTCCAGCGACAGATGGTGCACTTCCTTGAAATCAAAAATAAGCGCATCCTGATTAAAATAATCTTCCATGAGGGGAAGGAGATCGGCAGCCTGTTGCTGTTCAAATAGGGGAGGCAGCAAAATAAAAGCCAATGAATGCTCGGAGGAAAGATATAATTGTGTAGGAAGGGAGTTTTTTTGGGGGAGCAACGAAAGTAAGAGAGAGGCCCTTAGTTTATTCCAAGTGTGATAGACAAGAGCCGGCACCACCATGAGAGGAAACTGAAAGATGTTATTCAAATCTCTTTTCCACAGGCATTGGGGTTGTTGGATCAATCGGAACAACCCTTCCATCCCGCTTTTCCGCATCCAGAGCGGAGCCCTTGGTATCATTTCTGTAAAAAGGTCCAATGTCTCTCCGATACCTATGGAAACTGGCACGTGAAGGTCGTTTTTGACCCTGTCAAACCATAGCTCCTGTTTGGGATTTCCCAGATTGATGAATAAAATATCCGCCTTGGAATTATTTATTTGTTCCACTATGAGGGCATCCTGCTCGGAAGAAAATTCAAGGTCTGGGCCTGAACACTCAATTTTTGGGGAGGCGGTACCTGCTATAATCAAGGCAGGGTACTCCATATTCAAATAAAGCTGGCAGAGTTTAAGGGTTTTTTCGCTTCCACCTAAGAGAAATAGGGATTTATTTCTTATTTCAAGTGCTTTTACAAGATCTGAAAAAAGATCGATCCCAGAGACTTTTTCCTGCACTTTCTGTCTCCCATCAGGCAGCAGGCCCAAATGATGGGCATTCCATCTATAAGGGTCAGTCTTGCGTTGCGCAATACGCCTAGCAGTTCTTCATCCCTTGCGGCATGGCATAAAACATCGACATTTACAATTGCAATATAGTGGGGCTGCAGGTCTTTTGTATAATCCTGCATTAGCTTAAAGATTTCCCCAACTGCTTCCGAGCGGCCCCTATTTGATAAAACCGTGCCAAAAAAGGCCAAAGAGGGGGGAGCATTTATGTTCATGTCATTTCCTTCTTTCTGAGGTCATTTTATGAAACTCCTCAGAAAGATTTGATTGCTTCATCTGTAGAATTGAATATTTCGAAGATTTTATGCATGGAAACCAGTTCAAATACGGTTCTGACAGGCCGGTTCAAACGGGCAAGCTTTAAGTCTCCTCCGTGTCCATGCAAAGTTCTTAAAACCGATAAAAAGGAACCTAGGCCGGAACTGTCAATAAACTGAAGCTGATGCAGATCGAACACCACATTTTTGGAGGCTTTGGCCTGAATTAAATCCATGACTTTTTGCTTGAATTCCAGTGAAGCGAGGGCATCCAAGACTTCCATATTGGGGGTGATAATAAGTACGTTATCTTTTTGATCGCAATTTAACTGCATGTTTCTCACTCCATAATAAATTCTCTCTGCTTCCACACTATCTGCTATCTCTTGAATTAAAAACAAATCATATCCGCCCCTCTGTAATTTTTATGTACGTCCTTAAAAAGTCATGGCAGCATATGACTTTTTATGAGAAAGTAGCCAGGGCGTCCCGCCCTGGTACAGGCCGAGACGGCCTGGTTACCTTTTCATGCTTCGCCTTGACATCACTTTTTAAGGACGTACATTTTTATGACAATCAAAGTCAGGTCGTCATCAAAAACAGATTTTTCTGCAAAAGAAATGACTGAAGACTTGATCAGACTGATTATTTCTTTTGGAGAGGCGTTGGGATGTTTTTTCGCAATATCAATGATGCGTTCAGAGCCGTATAACTCTTTTTTAGGTGATTGCGCTTCTGTCACGCCATCGGAATAAAATATAAAAAGATCCCCTTCGCTATATTCGATCTTTTGGGAATGATAAATCTGTTCGTCTACGGTTCCTAAAGGCAAATTGCAACCGATAAGAGGACTGGCTTTTTGATTTTTTGCGCTGTAATGAATGGGTTTTGTCGAACCGCAGTCCACAAAGGTAAAAGTCTGCTCCGTTAAATGGAATCTTCCGTAAAAAACACTCGCAAAATACTCCAAGTATACTAATTTAGGCACTATTGATTTATGAAGATAGGTGATGATCTCCGTTGGAGTTAGCAAATTATTTTCCGAATTTCCAATTTTTTTGAATACTTTGTATTGCATCAAATAGGCTTTTAGAGCAGTACCTATCAATGCTGCCGGAAGCCCTTTCCCCATCACATCTCCTAAGATCAGGTCCACAATGACATCAGCAGGTTGATAAAACTCAAAAAAATCCCCATCAATTTCTTTCGAAGCAATAGACTCCACGTCAATGCAAATGCCCGGAACATGTTCCGGAATTTGCCCCATTAACAATATTTCATGTATTCTGGCACCGACCCGAAGTTCCTGTTTTAGGTTATTGTGAGTTATCTTTAGGTCTTCATGCTGCTTCAAGGCCAATTGATGGAGCCTTTCATTTTCTTTTAGCAGGCGATAAGTTTCCAGGCTGCTACGGACGGTTTGAGAAAGGACAAGATCTTCCCAAGGCTTTAAAAGTATCTGATTCGCATGCGCATAATTGACGGCAGCCATAAGGGAATTTAGATCGTGTGAACCTGTTAAAATGATTCGAACGGCATCGGGTTGGATCTGCAGGGCTTTGGATAAAACATCCACTCCGCTCAGACCCTTCATCTTTAAACCGCAAATGATCACACCGATGGGATTCGCTTCCAGTAATTGGATTGCCGATTCTCCACTCTCTGCTGCCAGAACATTATATCCCTGTTGAATCAACGTCTGTACCATAGCTTTGCGGATCAATTCCTCATCATCGACAACCAATACATAAGGATTTGCCAATGTATTCAAAGCTTGTGAATGAAAGCTAGTAGAAACCATATTTATTATATTTACCTTATTTTAACTTCCGTTTTAAATTGTGTTTTAAATTTTTTTCTTGTCAAGTAGGGAGTGCTATGATTTATAGATAGTACTCCATATGCGAGTTTTTCTCGCAGCCTTTCAGACTGCAAGAAAAACTCGCACATCGCGTGAATAGTGTAATTTTGAGGAATCCATGGCTTATGAATTGAAACAGGATCTGAGGCAGTCGCAGAATATCAAGCAGCTGCAGTGGCTCATCATGTCCCCTCAAATGCAGCAAGCCCTCAGTCTGCTGCAGATGCCTATTCTTGAGCTTTCAGCTCTAATAGAAATGGAGATCGAGCAAAATCCCCTTCTCGATCCCGCTTTTGAAGAGGAAAAATCTACTGTAGAAACTCAGGAAAAAGAGCTTGAGGAAGATTTAAATGATCCTGTTGAAAAAGAATTGGATTTTGACGACCGGGATTTGCAGATTTTACAACAGTTAGATGAAGATTTTAAAGACCATTTCAGGGAAAGCGGATCCTATACAGATATAAGGAGAGCGGATGAAGACAAGCTGCAAACCTATTTGGAAAGCTCCATTCAGTCGGAAAAAACCCTGAACGAACATTTAATGCAACAAGCCAGAGAAGTTTTTTCATCAAAAAAAGACCTGGAAATGGCGGAGGCCATTATTGGAAATCTGGACGACAATGGTTTATTGCAGGTTCCTCTGGAAGAAATAGCCTTGTTGGGAAATTTCCATATAGATAAATTATCTTCCATTCTTTTAGGATTTCAAGAATTTGACCCTCCGGGAATCGCAGCCACAAGCCTGCAACAATCCCTTCTTTTTCAACTCCAGAGAAAAGACGGAAAAAATACCCTAGCTTATAGAATTCTTGGAGATCATTTTCAAGACCTTATCCATAATCGCATCCCCACTATCCAAAAGAATCTGCACTGTTCCATTGAGGACATCTCTTCTGCCATTAGGGAAGATATCGCCAAATTGAATTTGCAGCCGGGAGCTTCATTCCAGAAAACCCTCAATCCAACCCTTGTCCCCGACCTCGTCATTGAGGCCGCAGATAAAGGTAAACTACAGGTGATCATTACTAATGAACATATTCCAACCATTCACCTCAATCCGCACTATTTAAAAATGATACAGGATGAAAAATTGGCCCCCGACGTCAAAGCCTTTATCAAACAAAAGCTCTTATCCGTCAAATGGCTAATAAAAAATGTAGAGCAACGAAATAACACTCTAGAAAAAATCGGCCATTACCTTACAGAAACACAGTCGGCATTTTTTCTAGATCCTTTGGGAAAACTCACTCCCCTGACCATGAAGTCCTGTGCAGAAACCCTTCAAATACACGAATCCACCGTGGCGAGAGCCGTCGCCAATAAATACTTGAGTTGCAACCGCGGCATTTTTCCACTTCGGTCCTTTTTCACCAATGAAATCGAAACTGACAAAGGAACCCTCCTCTCTTCAAAAACAGTCAAGGACCTCATCGAAGAGATGATTCAAAAAGAAGATAAAAAAAATCCCCTCTCCGATCAGGCCATTTCAAATAAAATAAAAGCCCAAGGAATCCACTGTGCCCGCCGTACCGTAGCAAAATATAGGCTCCTATTAAAGATTGGAAGCGCCCAGCAAAGAAAAAAATTTGACTGAAACTCTATAAATTCATATTTTTTCATCATATAATCGACAGCAGGAATCCAATGAACGAAAATCAAAGGCATAAAGAAATTACGGACTTTTTAAAATATTTGAGGGATAGGATCCTTCTTGAATTTGAATCTTTGGAGAATCACTTGCCCTTCAACAAAGAAAAGTGGGAATATTCATCCGGCAAAGGAGGTGGTGAAATCGGCTTGCTCCGAGGAAAAATTTTTGAAAAAGCCGCTGTGAACTGGTCCGGAATATATGGCGACAAGTTTCCCATGTCCGATGCTATCGGCCCCTTCTTTGCTACCGGAATCAGCCTGATTACCCACATGGCCAATCCTCATGCTCCCACGGTGCATATGAACCTGAGATATATTGAAACCCCTTCCAAGTTCTGGTTTGGAGGTGGGTACGATCTGACTCCCATGGGTTTTCCGTATTCGGAAGACACAGAACATTTTCATCGCGTTGCCAAAATAACGTTAGATGCATTCAATCCCTCCCTCTATCCTGAATTTTCCAAAAACGCTCGGGAATACTTCTATATTCCCCACCGCAAAAAAGAAAGGGGTGTGGGAGGTATTTTTTTCGATCATTTCAATACAGGTGATTTTACAAAGGATTTCGAACTGTGGAAAGCCGTAGGGAATAAGTTTTTGGAGGCGGTCATGCCCATATATGGTAGGCGCATTCATACTCCTTATACCCCGCAACATCGGGAAATCCAACTTGAATTCCGGGCCCATTATGTGGAATTCAATCTAGTTTACGACCGCGGCACTCGATTTGGCTTTTTATCAGGGGGAAATCCGGAGGCTATTCTTTGTTCTATGCCTCCGTTGGCAAAGTGGTGATAACATTTCAATAATAGGATTGGTTTATGGACATTGGACATTCGTTATATTCATTGATTTCATCCTTGAATATTTTGGGGACGGGAAGATCCTCTTCAGATATCGTGCAGACAACAGATATCATTTATGGCTTTACAGCATTACTGGAATTGGGCCTGCATCCGATGCGGGGAGATACGAAATATTATTTTGACCGGGAAATCAGCCAGCTAAAGCCTATGGTGGCCAAAGATGACAAGCTGAATCTGCTGGTATGTGAAATTCCCCTTCAGGGAGCAAAAAGACAGATGCTAAAGGCTGGGCATAAGGATTTGTTCATTCTGGATATGGAGATCATAAAAAATATTAAAAGGTATCTTTGGGATCCCGAATACAAGGAACAGATTTATATTTTTTTCAAAGACATTGTAATTCCAGGATTGACTTCATTCAAAGAAATTACCTATAAAACAAACGAATTCAAAACCCATATTGAAGATTGGATTCTCATCCTAGAATGCGCCATCAGTGAACCTTGTATTAAAGAAAATTTTTCAAGTCTGCTTTCAAAGAAAATCTTGGAAAGACCTGAATCCTCTGAATTTTTTACCAGTGCCTTAAAATTGGTACACTGCGATGATTCTGAATTTGGTAAAAAAATCAAATCGCTTTTGACCCCTGACACACTCAACCGGATTAATGAAATTTATCTTCAAAAGATCATCCTTCCAGAAACACCCTCAAAGAAAATTATTGACGATACCACACAAAAATTTAATAACCTGGTCATCCAGGCAGCTGAGGAGCAAATCTTTAAACTGCAGGAGGAATTTGTCAAATTGAAGAAAAGCGCCCTTTGCGATACGGCTGATCCCGCTATCTCTTACATCCCCCCAAAAACAGCTGCGGTAGAAATTCAAAGGCCTGGAGGAGCCAAACCCTATACTCCAAAAACTACGCCAAATAACTCCATATCCATTTCTCCCTCCAAAATTAGCTTTCTGCTTGCCCAGCGTTCCTCCCAGGACCAGTTGCTCCCTTCCCCATTAAACACATCTATCCCTAAAACAAATGACCCTACTGCATTAAACACATCTACCCCTAAAACAAATGACCCTACTGCATTAAACACATCTAACCCTAAAACAAATAACCCTACTGCATTAAACACATCTACCCCTAAAACAGATGATAAAAAAAATTGAGTGGAAAATAGCTTTTAAAACAGCTCTTTCCGTTATTATCACCCTATTCGCCTCGTTGGCCATAGACACCTACTTCCACCGCCCCGACAGTATCATCAGCGGCTTATGGGCAGCTGCCGCATCTATTGTAGTCCAACAGGGGCATCTGGGCTTAACCTATAAATCAGCATGGAACCGTTTCCTAGGCATTCTCGTCGGCAGCCTAATGGGAGGATTTTTTACCACTTTTATTGGATCCAATCCTTTTTCCGTCGGAGCCAGCATTTTTTTGACGATTGTCATTTGCTCCCTTTTGAATCTGAAGGACAGCTTGCGGATTGCCTGTCTGTCTGTGGCCATCATTATGGTCTTGTGGGGGATCCGGCCCCATATCAACCCCTGGGTTTTTGCCTGGTATCGGTTTACCGATTCCTGCCTGGGCATTTTTGTTGCGATAACCGTTGCCCATCTGATATGGCCCCTACAGGCCTCAAAAAAACTTGCACTGCTCGCATCACAGTCCCTATTTAACATAAGAGGCATTTACGCCCAAACAGCCACTCCTGAAACAATTACGGAAGACCAGCAAATCAACATAAAAAAATCGATCCGGAAAACCTATGATCTCATCTGGAAAGCACGGCAGCTTCTTGAGGACTCCAAGTTGGAGCTGCTCACAGCCTATTCCAGCCTTGACGAGTGGAAATTTTTTTTCAATCATCTGGAAAACCTGCTAGACAGGCTGGATGTAATAAGCAAAAGCTACAGGCAAAATCTTCCCCATCTTCTGGATGCCAGTCTGGCAGATTGTTTGAAAGAACTGGTTAAAATTACAGATTCCACCCTTGAAGAGATGTTTCATGCCATTGAAAAACTCCAACCAGCGCCTGGCGATCTAGCCCTTCGAAACAGCCTGGAAAGCCTGAATCAGGAAATCCTGAGGTTTCGAAAGACAAAACGGACCCAGCAATTTACTCTGGACGATGTCGAAGGGTATTATGTGTTTTTTTATAGCATCCGTTCCTTTGCGGAAGAAATCTCAAAGGCACAAGGGCACATGCAAAAAATTTCTGCCGAAGCAAACTCCTAAAGCCTTTCAGGCTAATCAATTCATTGGAATCTGTACTAATTGCTTTTTGTGCACTTAAAATGAAAGGACATCTGGTAAAATCTGAATAAAATAATTTTGATAAATACTAATGCAACGCTTGTAGCAAAATATAGGGTCCGATATAATCCCAACTTTCAAACAACTTAACCAAGTAGCATACGATGACTATGAATGCAATACCAGGAAGTATGGACAACATTATAGGGAGAGTGTGTCCGCCCATCTGGAGAGTAAGTAAACAAATTGTGCTAGGAGCAGTAGTGGGGGCTGTTGCTTTGCCTATCCTTTTGATAGTTTTACCTATTGGTTTATGGAATACGCCCGCCTTAGTGGATGCTTTTTCTTTTACTTTTCCTCATTTACCAATAGCCGGTGCTGTATGGTTTGGGACTACATTTGGTATAATGCAAATACTTAAAGAAATACATTGAGAGTAAGATCTATTCGATATTCATACAATAAGGTGTTTATGAATATTAATGTAGATCTGACTAATGGCCGAAAAATCAGTTGCGGCTATTATGTCGCTTTTCTACTCGTTGTCGCTTACTTCTGAGGCTACCACCTCAATGCCGCAAGTTGAATTCTCCTTGAATGCAGGGGCGGGTGTCAGGGGCCGGAGGGGTGTCAGGGGCCGGTTCTTGCATAAGTGCATAACTTATTTGTTTTATCAACAATCATGAACATTTCGTTTTAAAGTCAATTGACAGTTATGCACTTATGCAAGAACCGGCCCCTGACATTATTGACTACGTAATTAGTAGTGTGCTATCCCTGAAGGTATGGAAAAACAAAAATACAAAAATCAGACTTTTTCACTACCAATTACGGTTTCAAAAGATCTTAATTTTTTGGTTAAGCCGAGAGAGAGAAGTCATTTTGTTGCAGACGCTATAAACGAAAAACTTGAGGCAAAAAAACAAGATCTTCGCGATGCTTATATCGCGATGAATAAAGATCCCGGACAAATTGAAGCAATGAAGGAATGGGAAAATACTGTGGCGGACGGTATTGATGAGTGGTAAAAAGCATCCCAAAAGAGGTGAAATCTACTGGGTAGAATTTGATCCGTCAGTTGGTAAAGAAACTCAGAAAACACGTCTTGGCCTTATTGTTTCGAATGATATAGGTAATGAAGTTTCTGATCTAGTTATGATTGCTCCCATCACGAGCAAAATAGATAGATTATATCCAGTCGAAGTAAAAATTACATTGAGCGGTAAAGAAGGGAAAATCATGCTAAATCAATGCATTTGCAAAATCCGTTTTTGCAAGTATAATGCATTCACAGTCATTTCCCCGGTAGGGGAAAACGTTAATAGCCCCGTGTGAAGCGAGCGTTAGCGAGCGGAACGCGGGGTTAGCAACATAGTAATGATTGCGCCCCAGCTAGGGGCGCAAGAAACTTTTATTTATCCAAAAAAATTGAGTATTATATGTCTGGGGCCGGTTCTTGCATAAGTGTATACTAATAGCCCTAAACAAAAGGAAAGCAAGATAAATGACGGATTTTTTGACAAAAAAATCCTATTTATATATAATGAGGGCATATAAAATTAATGAATTTTCGACAATATAGACAAAAAAATATATGAATAGCAGCCTTATAGCTAAAAGAATTCGACAGGAACGAGAGGCTCTCAATTGGACCCAGCAACGTTTAGCTGATGAAATGGGATGGCCAAGCCATTCTACCGTCGGGGATATCGAGAACGAAAAAAGAGAAGTTAAGGCATGGGAACTCCTTAAATTGGCAGATATTTTTAAAATCCCATTAGATAGCCTTTATCAAGAGGGTAGAACAGTAGGCTCAGAAATAGAAAAAAAAAGTGTTTTATGGCGTAAACAGCCAGGCAACCAATTTAAATTGAAATTATCTGAGCGCGAAGTCATACAAGCTTGTGAAAATTATCAATTACTTGAACGACTGGTTGTTCCCCAAAATAGCTTTGAAGATAAGCTTCCATGTTTTGATATTAGGAAAGATAAATTAAACTATAGATGGGTAAACCAACTTGCCGAGAAAATATGTAGCGACTTTAAACTCGAACCCTATCCAGGAGCATCTCTAACTGAATGTCTGGAAGAGCGATTTGGTGTGCTTATTATTAATCAACCCATGGAACATGGTTCCGCTGCTTGTTGGAGAGGAAATTTCGGATACGCCATTGTTCTCAATAGTAATGAAGTCAGCTGGAGAAGGGTCTTTAGCCTTGCCCATGAGCTCTTTCATTTACTTACCTGGAACCTGGATGTAACAAACGAACAATTCCTCCAACAAATTGAAAAATATGCAGATGCCTTCGCAGCTGCTTTACTTATGCCTCAACCACAAATTGATGCTCTTATTTCCGAACAAGGGCTTACTTATGCCGATGTAGTGGCTCTTGCCAGAAGATTCAAAGTTTCAACAACTGCTATGCTCTTGCGACTTCGTTATTTAAAATACATATCTTCTGAAACCCTTGAGCAAACACTTAAAGATGAAAATTTCAAGAAACTTGACCAAGATACTTTTAAAAAAGCTTCTCTAACATCTCCTGAATTTGGTTCCAGATTTATACAACTGTCTTATTTGGCTTATTCCAGAGATGTTATTTCTAGAGCTCGTATCGCACAAATGCTACATATTAATCTGCGCGACGTAGACGAATTTTTTACTGAGAAAGGACTATTCGAAGCTGATGACACAATACTTAGAAATAATGCTGCTAGATGCAATGATAATATTTCATGCTCATGAAAACAATTATTGGAAAGCATTAACACAAACATACAAAATCGCCTGCCCCGCCTCTGTTTTAGACGATGAAGCCTTCTTCTTTGAATCCAAGAAAGGAAAAAAAGGACTTCAACCCTCACAATGGGTTAAAGAAGGAGCTGTTGAAAGAGCTGGTTCTTGCATAAGTGCATAACTTAATCGTATTTTATGCAGTTATGCAAGAACCGGCCCCTGACATTGCTTGGTCTAAAAAGATTTTGTTAGTGGAATCGCTTCGTTAATATTATCCGCGTTGATGAAGTCGGCTACTCTAAAATACCATTCTACATCTTTTTGTTCCAAAAGCTGTTTTTGAAGATCTGAAATCCTTTGCTCCAGAGATGCAATTTTTTCAGAAGGCCCTTCCTTTTGTTTTTTTTCCAGTTCTGATTTTATTTCTGCCAGCTCTTGGGATATTTTTTCTCTAACGACGTCTCCTCTAGATATTCTGAACTGCTTATCAGGCGGAAACGGGCCGCAATTACCCTGTAGAAAGACTTCTTTTGTTCCATTTTCGTCTTTGTCTACATTTATCACGAGTCCTGTGACCGGTGGAAAATCACCTATTGAAAGCACACAATTGGATTTATCTATGTCAAATTTGAACATGGGGCCGCCTTTAATCGTGCTGACGTAAATTCCTTTTGCTTTTACAATGTCATTTAAGAAACTTGTGTCCTGAGGAAAAAACATTTTTGATTTATCGATCTTTTGGAATGCATTTGTTTCACCCTCTTTTTCGATTATGGCATATGTTGTGCCTGTGTGCTTTCCTGTAATGATCTGCAGAATTTGACCTCCAGAATATCCGTCATCAAAAATGAGATAACGGCCTTCTCCAAGGTTTCTAACAGGTAATGTTTGTCCATTCCAATTTAATTTAATTCCGGGATCTTCATTAATTTGTTTAACTCCCACATATCCTCTGTCTCCTCTGAAGAATAAATCACATTCATTCATGGGACATCCCTCTTTGGCAAGTTGAGCTTCCTTTTCAGTTGGTTTCGGTTTAGCTGATAGCATGGCCCTGTCAGGATACATCGCATCAAGGGCTCCTTGTACACCTTTTGCAAAAGGATCAAAATTCTTTTTGTCATCCATGAAGTTGCACATGGAGATGACAGCATTGCCATTTGATGGATCCATCTTTAAGGTAAATCCATATGTGATGACTGATCCACCCTTGCCAACGATAGAGCCTTCAATGTTCAGTCCTAAACCTGTATTGCCATTTAATCCCCGGCGTTGCGCTATATCTTTCAATCCTTCGGCAGAAATCAATGTTACACCAGATGGAGTGATTAAACCTTTTTCTCCATAGGCTTCGACTAGTTTTGTCATATCTTCCATGCACGACCACAATCCGCCGGCACCCTGCATTAATGGGTCTAGAATTTCCGCGTCAAAGGAGCTTCCCTCATGAAAGGCTCTTAAAACATTTGTGTCTGTGGGTTTGTTAAAACTTGTCCGTGTCATTCCGAGTGGATCTAGCAGTTCGGCTTTCATAATGTCTGCATAGTTCATTTTCTTGTTGTAAGCTTTTTCAATAGCTTTTTCTATCATCACGGCCGCTAGCTCAATTTGGTTACTATAGGAATAAACACCATCACCAGGGTTGGCGATAAATCGAATGCCCTTTGGCTGCATGCTTTTTAAAATTTCATCTAAGCTTTTCCCTTTGCGCAATTTGTTATTGTCATCGGCAAAATATTGCAATCCGGAAGTATGAGATATTAACATTTCAAGGGTAACTTTTTTTGCTGACTCGGGATCCTCAAAAATTTGAAATTGTTCTTCTGTTAAAACATCTGAGAGTTTGGTTTGTAAGGATAGAATCCCCTTCTCGCAAAGGACTTTTGATAAAACCGCTGTAAACATTTTGGCACCGGAGCCAATGCAAGCAGCGGTTTGCATGTTTACAGGTTGGGCTGCTTCCTGGGCAGAAATCTCTTTTTTGAGATGCTGGATATTGTCACTCAAATCTTTCATCTTATCTTGACGATTTGCATCTGGACCCGATTCCTTTTCTTGAGACTCGAGTAGCCGTAAGTGTTTTTGGGTGTCTCTTAAAAGGATTTTGTAATGTTTTATAGTTTCTTTAACAGATGTTTGGCCAATACAGATCGGTGAAAGCTGCTCTCCTTTTTCATAGACAACAACCATAGCTCCCGCTGATTGAGGAAGCGACAGCTCTAATTTTTCTTTTAGAGATTCAATGTTGACTATATGTTTCTCTTCAATCTTGACTTCAGAACCGATAAGTTTTTTTTGAAATATAGAACTAGTTTTTTCATATGGGCCTATTCCCTCTAGAGAAGCTTCGAATGAATCAAAGCTATCAAAATCAATGGATTCTAAGCGTTCAAGGTGATGTTTTATCAAAGATAAGTCATTTACATTGCCAAGAATCTTGTAATTTCGCCCCTTAATGGAAATCATTTTTTCGGATGGGGAATCCGTTAATTCTAAACGCACCTTATGTTGTGCTTCTTGATAAGTAAAATTCAAAGGAATTGACATATAAAACCTCCTTTTAAATTATAACACAATAAAAATATTCGTGAAAATTTTGTATACCGTTTCTCTCCAGATAATTGAATCTGCAAATCAGCAAAAGTCAATCTACAGATGTTTTTTTTATTCAAAAAAACAATCCGTAGATTGACAAATGATCTTTTATGGTCCGTTATAGTTGTTCAATAGGCCTCTACCCTCCCTATCTCAAACCTTCTCAGTGATCTCACTGGCTCAGTGGTGAAGAATCCTTATGACCTGAGCCACTTGCAAAACTCTATAATAAGGTTGTCGTTTTTCGATGTTCTTTTTGGAATATTTCTTCTATTTCCGGAGAGGATTTATTTATTTTAAAATTGAAATCCAAAAAAGTTTGAATTTTTTTCACAATATCCTGAGGGTGGTTGAAATGCTTCTTCAAGCTACACAAGAACTCTTCATGAGGGCGCCCCTCTCTATAGTTTGGAGTCTTTTTCGGCATGCGCAAATATGCCATGTTTTCGGGGTCGAAATCCCAAAGCAGGGAGCTGTGATGCAGCCATCGGTTTTTCCGCATATATTGCGCATTTCCACCGAATTTCTTATGCCCCATAGCATAATCGTTTTCTCTTATCCTAAAATCCATTCCATTAAATATCGTCGAGTATAATCTGCCCGTCCAATCCAAAATAGCTTGTGGATTACAAGGAACTTTCATATCCAGGCTGTTGCCAATAAAAGAAACAAAAAGAGTATTCTCATCGACGAATACAGTTCCACCTCCGCTAAATCTTCGGATAAGGGGCACAGGCTTTTCAGTCCATCGATTTAAGTCTACCAGGTCTTCAGCTTTGCCGGAAATACCCATAACAATGGCTTTGGATGAGCCTTCATTGATGATGCACCAGTTACGGTCATCCACCCTGAGCAACGCTTCTTCCAATTGCAATTGCCTGAAAATGGGATAGTTTTGAAGATAGATACAATTTAACGGAATCAAAATTCAACCAAATCTATAAGATCTCGATGTTTTATATTCAGCTGTTGCAAGACCTGCTTATAGGATTCTATCTCTTCCCGAATCATTTTTTCGGTCGTTTCGATTCCTTTAAGGGCTGCCACATTGACGGCATGTTCATTAAGGGAATCCTGTCTCATATCTAAAATATCATCGGATAACTGAAACGCCATGCCAAAGTGGGAAGCTGCTTTTTTTACTAAAGGAATAGAAGAAAAAGCGCCACCGCCAAATAACCACCCGGATAAGAAGGAAATTTCAAAAAGGGATACTGTTTTTTTATGGAGGATCTCCCGGACAGTCCCTAAGGAAAGATCCGGAGGATATATGTCCAGAAATTGCCCTCCCGTAGCTCCATTTAAACCCGTGTTGAACGATGCATTTTCAATGAGCAAAACACAAATATCATTAGCGTATGCCGAATGGGGCAGATTAGCTTGTTTTAGCTTGCCGGCATTTTTTGCATAGCATTCATACCCGGCGGAAATAAGGGCGTAGCTGACCAAAATGGCCGCTGTTTCCCCGTATTTTTTATGGACAGAGGGTTTGTTTCTCCTTTCATCGTCATTGTCCATGCAAGGTAAATCATCCGCCACTAAGGAAGCTGTATGAAACAATTCTATAGCCAAAGCGGAAAACGTCACATCCGCTCCATGTCCCAAAGCCTCTCCAAGCATCAAGACTAGGGCCGGGCGGATCCGTTTTCCCTCATTTAATAGAGCATACTCGCAAGCTTCCCTCAACGGTGTTTTTGGCCCAAGGAGAGAAATGACATTTTGTATATCTTGGGTAATCCGTTCTTGATAGGGCTTTAAAATGGTTTGGTGTTTTAAGAAGAACTGAGGGTTATCTGTTTTCATAACTATCTATTTGGATTTTGATATAAAACAAAGCCGGTCCCTATTTTTAATGATTTGATCTGGCTCCACCACACCGCCCAAGGTTAGATTGGGATAGCAATCCACATTTTTACCTAGTACAGTTCCCGGATTTAAAACTGTATTGCAGCCGATTTGGCATCCATCCCCAATAATGGCCCCAAACTTTTTCAATCCCGTATTCCATTTTTCACTCTGATAGGAAATGAGGATGGGTGTATGGTCCAGCTTCAAATTGGCACACTTGACCCCAGCTCCAAGGTTCACTCGATTGCCAAGTAGGGAATCCCCCACATAAGCGAAATGCGCCGCATGGACGTGGTCTAATAATAGCGCATTTTTAATTTCTGTCGCATGGCCAATAACACAATGATCGCCCGTTATCACATCGCCGCGAATATAAGCTCCTTGCCTGATACTACAATTTTCTCCAATCCAGCACGGGCCCTTTATATAGGCTCCCGATTCGAGTACAGTGCCTTTGCCAATGGAAACGCTTTCCGGATGGACCAAAGTGACTCCCAATGGAATGTCCACTTCAATTTTTCCAAGGGTCAAGGTTTTAAGAAATGCCGATAAGCGAGAGAGGACTTCCCAAACAAATTCTACGTTTTCAAAAATAGCTGCTTGTTTGAATTTTGCAAGATCAAAGAGAGTTTGTGCTTTTAGTAGGGAAAATGATTTATCCATACCATTAACGATAGCGAGAAATGAAAAAAAATTCAACATCTTCTTTAGAAGAAGAAATAGTATATATATCTTTTTTCTTCTTCTTCAGAGGCTGTGGGGTTGTTCATAACATTTACACTTTTCGCTCTGATTCCATACATCAAAAACCTGTTTAAAACCTGATGATAATATGGGCATAACTATGGCGTTTATCGACAACCAAAAAGTATCGACAAAGTAATGATCAAAAGCATCGACAGAAAAAGCACGGGATATGAACAAAAATCAAACAGGGATTAATTTGAATAGTCTAAAAGATGGAGCCTGCTATTTTGTAATACATAGAGCTTTTGGGCTTCCTTATTCCAAACCATCTTGTTAACTAGACCATCTTCTGGAAAGGGTAGGTTTTTTAAAAGACAGCCTCCATCCAAATCCCATAAGCTCACAGTGGATCCACCGGTCAAAATCACTCGAGATTTCGGATCATAATCAATATGAAATACCCAATCACATAGGCCGGGTTCAGGTAAAGGAGTGGTCAATGTTAAGAACGATTGTACCATTTGTTTGGTGTTTACATCCCACACAGTAATTTTTCCCCGAGCTAAATCATCTATTTTGGAACTAAACGAAGCAAACAGTAAACCGGATTCCGCGTTGTAATGAATGGCCATTAAAGAGGCTGTTTCATCAGGTTCAGTAAATGAGGCTATTTCGGTTCCATTCTTGGAATCTAACAGCTTAATGCTACGTGAATTGAGTGGGTTTTTTTCAGCACAGAACAGAAATTTTGAAGCAGGGTCATAGGCAGCATCGCGATCGTTAAGGCCTTCAACACTTTTTATACAATTCAGTTTTTCGGCATCCCAGATTTTTAACAAACCGGCAGATGAAATGGTAAATATTCTTTTGGTTGAGGAATCTATAAAAATTTTACGTATTTCCTCAGTATCAGCCTGCCAGCTTTTTATTAATGACAGATCGGAAAAGCGGTAGGCTCGTACCTCGCCATCAAAGAATCCTATGAAAAGTTGATCATTTTCCGGGCAAAAAAAAGATATTTCTTTACCCAATTCTTTCTGTACCAGCTTTATTTTTTTTTCTATATCCCAAATTTGGATGAGCCCATCACTATTGTATTGAGCGGCAGCCACGTAGTTGGCTGATGGCCCACCCATTTCTAAAAAGAAAATAGGTTTGTAAAAGAAACTATTGAAAAATGTCTCAATTCGATGCCCTTCATTAATGGGAAGTTTCCCATTTTCCCATATCGTCACCATGGGATCCATCGCATATTCCTCGGAATCTCCTGTAATAACGGTCTCAGTTTTATTTTCAGGCATGTCTCGAACTAAAAAAGTATGGATGCGATTTTCTTGGGAAAACGGAATAAGTTTGTTCGTTTTTGCCACTAAATTATCTATGGGGCTCATATTCTCTGCGGCTATGTGGCAGAGTTTACGATTGACCAAAGAAAAGTTTAAATGGCTTTGTCCAAAAGGGAGCTTATTAAAAATTACGGCGAGCAGTTCGGGGGGTAGACCGCTTAAGTGGTCCGCATTTTGAGTGGTTGGAAGAGGTCCGTTGTTTCCGATAAATGAAAGAATGGCCTTAATCATGAATTTATCTCCTTCAAAAGATGATTGTCTTTAGATTATGTGATTAATTTTATCAAGAAAATCATTTATATGCAATGATTTATGATTACTTTTTGATTCGTTCTATTTCCTGAAGTTCTCCAGCTAAAACTCCATTCACAAATACTTTAGCTCTTTTCATTCAAATGCTCCTTAAATAAAGCCATGAGTTGGCTCTGCAATTCAATTTTTATATTTAAAACATTCAGAACTTTTAAAAGCGTGTCCAAACGGACTGATAGTTTTCCGCTTTCAATATCAAAAATGACTGTTTTACCTAAACCTGCAAGCTTTGCAAGTTCCGCTTGAGATAACCCACTTTTTTTTCTGTGAAAACGAACGATTTCCGCTATTTGGTTTGCATCCATAAATACCCAAAACACTTAAATTTACCGCTCTAACGTTTTTTTGTCACGAATTTTGGCTTGTTAGTCATCAATATTACCGTTATAGCAGTAAAATTGTCATTTTGTTGTTGAACAAAGGCCAAACAGAGATCAATTTGAATAATCTAAAAGATAGAGTTTTTTATCTTGTAATACAGCCAGCTTTCACTACAATTTTCTCCAATCCAGCACGGGCCCTTTATATAGGCTCCGATTCGAGTACAGTGCCTTTGCCAATGGAAACGCTTTCCGGATGGACCAAAGTGACTCCCAATGGAATGTCCACTTCAATTTTTCCAAGGGTCAAGGTTTTAAGAAATGCCGATAAGCGAGAGAGGACTTCCCAACATCTTCTTTAGAAGAAGAAATAGTATATATATCTTTTTTCTTCTTCTTCAGAGGCTGTGGGGTTGTTCATAACATTTACACTTTTCGCTCTGATTCCATACATCAAAAACCTGTTTAAAACCTGATGATAATATGGGCATAACTATGGCGTTTATCGACAACCAAAAAGTATCGACAAAGAAATGATCAAAAGCATCGACAGAAAAAGCGTCGGATATGAACAAAAATTCAACAGAGATGAATTGAACAAGTGCTCACGCAATCCCTCTCCTTTAGGGGAGGGTCAAGTGAGCTTTTTGTATCTTATATTTATTTTTTTTCTTTTTTTTCTTTCATTTTATTCTCAATAATGTTACCTATAAGATGCTTTTCATAGAAAAAGCATGTTATCTGACAGTCTATTGGGTTCGTAGAAAATCCTTCTACGGTAAAAGGCTAGGGCGTACTGGAGTGTACTGATTGCGGCTACACTCAATGCCTAACGGCAATAAATTTTGGTACGTACATTAGCAATCAATTTATTTTACTCTGGAACGGAGTTGTCTATCGGATTGTATCTGATAGATATAGGACGTGGAGCTGCAAATAAGACGCAAGGAGCGAATGCGAATTGTGCACGCAGCAGAGAAGCGTCAAAAAAGAAAGAATTAGTTGCTTAGGCTAATTCCAGAAGCCTGCTTCCTTTAGGGACAGGTAGTTCACAAATGTCCCTATTCGATGCCCTTCATTAATGGGAAGTTTCCCATTTTCCCATATCGTCACCATGGGATGCATCGCATATTCCTCGGAATCTCCTGTAATAACGGTCTCAGTTTTATTTTCAGGCATGTCTCGAACTAAAAAAGTATGGATGCGATTTTGTTGGGAAAACGGAATAAGTTTGTTCGTTTTTGCCACTAAATTATCTATGGGGCTCATATTCTCTGTGGCTATTTGGCAGAGTTTACGATTGACCAAAGAGAAGTTTACATGATTTTTTCCAAAAGGGAGCTTATTAAAGATAACTGCAAGCAGCTCAGGGGGTAGACCGCTTAAGTGGTCCGCATTTTGAGTGGTTGGAAGAGGTCCGTTGTTTCCGATAAATGAAAGAATGGCATTAATCATGAATTTAGCTCCTTATATGAACATAGATTAAACAGAGATTAATTTGAATAGTCTAAAAGATAGAGTTTTTTATCTTTTAATACATAGAGCTTTTGGGTCTCCTTATTCCAAACCATTTTGTTAACCCAACCATCGTTCGGAAAGGGTAGTTTCTTTATAAGACGGCCTTCATCCAAGTCCCATAAGCTCGCGACATATCCTCCGGTTAAAATCACCCGGGACTTGGGATCAAAATCAATATGATGTACAATATCACAGAGACCGGGTTCTGGCAAAGGAGTGGTTAGCGTTAAGAACGATTGTACCATTTGTTTGCTCTTCACATCCCAAACAGTAATTTTAGCCCGAGCTAAATCATTTATTTTGCTAGTAAATGAAGCAAACAGCAAACCTGATTCTGCGCTGTAATGAATGGCTGCTAAAGAGGCTGTTTCATCAGCTTCTGTAAATGTGGCTATTTCAGTTCCATTCTTGGAATCTAACAGCTTAATGCTACGTGAATTGAGTGGGTTTTTTTCAGCACAGAACAGAAATTTTGAAGCAGGGTCATAGGCAGCATCGCGATCGTTAAGGCCTTCAACACTTTTTATACAATTCAGTTTTTCGGCATCCCAAATTTTTAACAAACCGGCAGATGAAATGGTAAATATTCTTTTGGTTGAGGAATCTATAAAAATTTTACGGATTTCGTGAGTATCAGCCTGCCAGCTTTTTATTAATGACAGATCGGAAAAGCGGTAGGCTCGTACCTCGCCATCAAAGAATCCTATGAAAAGTTGATCATTTTCCGGGCAAAAAAAAAGAGATTTCTTTACCTAATTCTGTCTGTATCAGCTTTATTTTCTTTTCTATATCCCAAATTTGGAGACGTCCATCGCGATTGTATTGAGCTGCCGCCACGTAGTTGGCTGATGCTCCTCCTCCCATTTCTAAATAGAAAATTGGTTTATAAAAGTAACTAATGAAAAAAATATTCCTTTGAATTTCCCTTTCAGTCAAGGGAAGCTTCCCTTTTTCCCATATCGTAACTACGGGGTTTTTCCGATATTCCTCAAGATCTCCTGTAATAACGATTTCAGCTTTATTTTCGGGGATGTCCCGAACTAAAAAGGTATTGATATGATTTTCTTGAATAAACGGTTTAAGTTGGTTCTTTTTTACTATCAAATTATCAATAGGGCTCATATTCTCAACAGCTATTTGGCAGAGTTTACGACTGACTAAAGAAAAGTTTACATGATTTTTTCCAAAAGGGAGCTTATTAAAGATAATTGCAAGCAGCTCGGAAGGTAGATCGCTTAAATGATCCCTATTTTGAGACGCGGGTGCATAATAATTTCCAATATACTGAAGAATGGTATTCATGAATTCAACTCCTTTAAAAAGATAAATTATTGAGCATATCAGTATATATTTGCAAGGATTTTTTTATATTTACAGTAATTCGAGGTTTATAAATAATTAGACGATTAAACGTTCTCAAAAATAATAATGGAGATCTATATGTCATTAAATATTACTATCGTTTCAGGTAGAGATCCTATCAATGGAGAACCTATGGAAGTAGGTTCTATAGGCTCATTTAGTGAACTTCCTATGGATGTGATCCAGATCATTTTTCAAAATCTCAAGACGGATCTTCCTGCTATAGCTTTGGTGTGTAAAAAATGGCAAGCCGTAGCCGATGACGAGGCTTTTTGTAAAATGATTCGCCCTGCCCAGGCTTTTGGCACGCAAGAATGGAAGGAATACATTGGGGTAGATGCCGGGGCAGAATTACGTCTCCCAAGACGCGCCTATGGCGATCTGGAAAAAGAGGGAGGTCTGCTTACTTTTATTCCCGATAAAGTCAAAGTAACCAAAGAAAACGGTGTGCTCGAAGAATTGCCCCTGGATAACCTAGAGGTCATTGGTCAACTGGTAAAAAATCCAACAAGTGGAAATAAAACGGGTTATACCTTAGATTCTTGGAATGAAGCCATCCAAGAAAAAAGAAAACAGGAGAAACCGCATTGGGTATGGATAAAGAAGGAAATCATAGGCACAAATAAAACCTATGTACAGCAGCAGGAACTTGCCAAGGAGGAATGTAAAAAGGTGTCCGGAGCGAATATTTCGGGGTTAATAGATACAGTAGTCAGTGTTTTTATGGAATATGTCAGATCTGGAGAGCGCACTTTTGTTTGGGATAGAGTTAAAGAACAGTACACATTTGTCCGTGTCAATGAAAATACGTCAGTATGGCGAATACGACTAGGTTATGCTTCCTGGGGCCTCTATGTTCTCCATTGCTTTGACTTTAACGACGAAAGCATTGGCTTTGCTCTTGCATGGAAGTCTTATGGTTTTGAAAGGTTAAATAATTTGGATATTAAAGCGGCCGATTGATTTCGTCGATCAGGAGGCGTAGGAGGGCATAATTTTGCCGGGTATGGCAGAAAGCAATTCTGGGAAGGTCCAGCGCGTCTTTTTCTTCGGGAAAGGGTGGTGTCTTTACAATTTTTCCACTTTTAAGAAGGCGACCGAATTTGTGATTTAGTTGTTCCAGCCGTTCATCGGAAAGTTCTTTTTTTATTCTGATGACGAGATTGTCTTTTACGTAACGTTGGGAGTGGTAGACGTTGTAAAAGTTAAGGATATGTTCTGCTGCCTTTTCGATGGTAGGGGCTTTATAGTAAAAATTGACGTCTTCGGGGCTTATCCAGCCATTATCCAGGAGCTGTTGCTTTATGTATTCTTCCCAGTGGTTCCAATAATTCCCTCCGGGCCCTTCCAGCAGGACAACGGGAACGATATTGGCTTTACCTGTTTGCAACAGGGTAAGAACTTCAAAGATCTCGTCCATAGTCCCAAAACCACCCGGGAAGGCACACACGGCTTCGGAGTGGCTCATAAACATTAGCTTTCGCGTAAAAAAATAGCGGAATCCGATCAGTCTAGGGTTCCCTGCGATGACCTCATTAAAGGACATTTCGGAGGGTAGTTTGATGGAAAGGCCGAAACTTGAGCCAGGGAGGGAGCCTTCAACGCCTGCTTTCATGATGCCATTGGCCGCTCCAGTAATGCAAAACCACCCATGTGAAGCCATCAACCCGCTAAAAGCTTTTGCGGTTTGATAATCCGAGTGATTTTCCGGGGTGCGGGCGGAGCCGAAGATGCTGATGCGTTGCACACCCGGATATTGGTTGAAAATGCGGTAGGCGTAGCGCATTTCTTTGAGCGATCGGGTGATCAGCTTCAGCTGCCCCAGATCATGTTTTTCGATATGAAGTTTTAGACTCGTTTGAATCAGTTGAAAAATCAGATCCGTTTCTATCGAATCTTTAGTTACTCCAAAGAGATTGATAAGGTTCAGGATGGCTCTGGTCACCTGTTCATCGTATACATCTGGCGTCAATTTTATCTCCATTACCATTTTTCAAAGGCCAATTTTTCTATTGTTAATTAGAACTTCATCAAACATAGGCATTGCAGGCACCGAAAAAAACGGGGGGATGATCTGGCTTTTAAAATGGGCAGAAACAACCCTTTCTACTTTTGCATTTGGGGGATATATTATCACCCAAGCCTTGTCGATGCTGAGTTTCCCTCCGCAAAAAGCTCTTTCCTCGGCTATTTCTATATTAGTTCGTTCCATTTTAACTAACACCTTTACGCCCAACTTCGCTATAACATAATCCTGTTCATGAGCTTTTACATTAATACTTGAGCTTACATCACGGACCTTTTCATGATGCCGCACCAATTTGGCTGGCAAGTTTTCCAATGTTATTGACATAGAATGCTCCTTTGTGTAGGCGCTCCTGGCGTTTTTCTCGTAAAATTACCCGATTGAGGTAATTACTACGGGCTTCCTGCAATTAAATCACATCGGGACTTTTTTTACAAAATCCTTTACAGAAAAACAGCAATTCCCGGGAATTGCTGCTGTACAAATGATATTGCGCATGGTAAGGTAGGCCATAGAGGTGTAAACAGCAGGTAGAGGAGGCATTCCTATGGCAAAATGGCTTTTTTTAATGTGCTTTTTTATTTCAGGATTTTTGATAGCAGATCAAGGTCAAACAAACATTTTGCTTTATAAGGATAATGTTCAGGTCACTTCAGAAATCAATCAATATGAAAATATTGTTGCAGGGATGCCTATTAAAGGGTCAGTTTTGATCACGCATTATGCTAGCGCAGCAATTGATCCGAATAGTTTTAAACTAGGTGATGAACCACTGTCTGTGGAATTTGAACAAAATGTTCAGATGTTTTCGTACAGCGACCTTGAAATTACCATTTATCGGTTTCAGCTTCCAGGTAAGAAAGCCGGAATCTACAATTTGAAACCTATACAAGTCAAGGTCAATGGAAAGATATACCAAGCCCCTCCATTGACCGTTGAGGTCCCCCCTTCGGATTAAAGTGGCTTTATTTTCCTGTCTTGAAGGGTTTGTGTGTTATTGGCGCATGCGGCAATGGCCAACGCCGTAACTCCGATGGCAGCCAGGGCGACGCCTACAAAAGCCACATTATTGACTTCCGGGCTGTTGTCACAAGGCCATAGTCCTATTTTGCACAGTCTGTCAGCCAAAACTTCTTCCACTGCTTGAAACATGTATATTACTCCAGCCATATTTTTCCTTTGGTTAAGGCAATCCTTGGGACTGCAATTATTTTTTTAGTTTTACTTTGGCCTATCCTTGTATAATTTTGCAAATCCTAATTTTACGTTGAATTTGTAGGGTACACCACTGAGCCAGTGAGATCACTGAGAAGGCATGAGATAGGGAGGGATCCTAAGCGGCTTAAACAAAAACCACTTTCAGGCATCCCTAGGTTGAAGAGGGGATCCCTCTCAATTTCCTCATACTTTCTCAGTGATCTCACTGGCTCAGTGGTATACCCTACAAATTAATGGCGTTGAACAAAAAATTCTCTCTTGCATTTTGTCATAGGCCTGTGTATGGTTTTGATGACCTGAAAGACTTCTTCTATCTTTAAATACTGTTCTGCTATGAGTATCTCATTTTACTTCCGCGTTTCACTGTTGGCATGGATATTGACGCTGTTCGCCTGTCTGAGCGGTCAGGAAGATAACACCCTGTTCAAAGATTTAATGATCGTCGACTATTGGAATAAAAAGCAGAACGACAGATTGCCGGTATTTTATGATCATTCTTTACAGGGCGGATACATCGCCATGCCTTCAGCCCGTATGGGGAGGGCAGGTGAATTGGGTTTGGGATATGCCTATGCACCGCCTTATTATCAGTATAATCTTCGCTGCCAACTTTTTTCCCATTTTGAAGTGACGGGCAATTACCGGATATTTAAAGGAGTCGATGACCCGATTTTATCTCCATTGGGATTTGGTGACTTATCAGATAAGGGGGCCAATCTCAAATTCGCCTTTGTGCTCCCAGAAGATAGCCAGTACCGCCTGCCTGGAGTCGCGATTGGGTACTCTGACTTTATTGGAACGCAAAATTTTAAGGCAAAATACATTGTATTGACCCAGGTTTTTCGAGACTATAATTTGGAGCTCAGTGTCGGATTTGGAAAACACCGCATCAAAGGGTGGTTTGGAGGGCTTCATTGGATTCCGTTTCATTCTTCTTCCTGGACCTATCTACAGGGGCTTTGCTTTGCAGCTGAGTACGACGCGACTCCCTATCGAGATGCCGCCATCGAACGCCATCCAAAAGGACGTGTAAAAAAATCGCCCTTCAACATAGGTTTGAAGTATCGTTTATGGGACCATTTTGATTGCAGCCTGAGTTATATTCGAGGAGATGCTTTAGCTGTTTCTGCTTCCTGTTTCTATAATCTCGGCTGCTTTGAAGGGATTCTTCCCAAAATTGACAATTGCTTGCCCTACACCGCTCCTGCAGATACCGAACCTTTGGGGCTTTTACGTCCGACGGATATGCTAGCGCAGGAGTTAGCTTTTGCCTTTGAAAGGCAGGGCTTTGGCGTATTATGCATACAATTGGGTTATGATGATACTATGCAAAAGATTCTGAGGCTGCGGATTGAAAATCTGACCTATCGGGACCAATGCGCGGAACAGGAACAGTTCAATGCCTTGATGTTGCGCCTTATTCCTGACGACATTGACCAGGTCATTATCTGTGTGGAATCGGAAGGGTTGCCCATCCAGGAGTATTTATATCGGATGGAATATGTTCGTATGCATGCCAGCGAAGAGATCAGTATTTATGAACTGGATGTCATTACCAAAATCCGGGAAGTCACCTATCCCGATGCATGTTGTTTTGGGGAATTGTTGGCCTGCCATCGGGAAGCCTGGAATCTGGAAGTCTATCCCAAGACCCTGTCATTCTTTGGAAGCTCTCGAGGCAAGTTCAAGTATGCTCTAGGCTTGCACGTAGCTTTGAACGGGTTTCTTTTTGGTGATATTTATTATTCCTTGCTGGTCGGGAAAATTTTCTGGACGAATATGCATCATCTCACCGGCGTCGACCGTTTAAATCCTTCCCAGCTTATCAATGTGCGTACGGATATTGTCGAATATTACAAGCAGCGGGGCATTACTCTGGATGAGGCGTATCTTCAAAAAAACTGGAATCTTGGAAAGGGCTGGTTTTCAAAACTGGCCTTGGGCATATTTGAGGAGGAATATGGCGGCGTGGCGGGCCAGCTTCTGTTTTATCCTCTCGGATCGAATCTCGCCATCGGTGCCGAGGGCGCTTGGTTTAAAAAGCGCACGTACAAAGGCGTAGGATTCACAAATAAAGCCAGGAAACTCAAAGGTTTCATTCCCACATGGCATGCTTTTTATGGGAAACAGGTTTTTCTCGATTTGTATACCACGTTTCCAGAGTGTGAGATGGATGTAAAGCTGATGGTGGGAAAGTTTTTGGCAAACGATTATGGAGCCCGTCTCGAAGTGGCCCGTTATTTTTCAAGCGGCTTGAAAATTACCATATGGTATACCCGCACCAATGCCAACGATAAAATCAATGGCCAAACGTATCATGACAAGGGAATCGCCTTTACCATGCCGCTGGATATTTTCTACACATATAGTGAACGGTCCCACTTTGGCTATGGGATGTCCGCCTGGCTGCGGGACTCTGGAGTGATTGCCTGCACAGGCATGGACCTGTATAACATAGTCCACGACCAAAGAAAGTAAGATGTTTATTTAGGGTGCAATTAAATGTATGGGGTTGAGAAATTTTTATTACCACAGAGCACACAGAGAGCACAGAGAAGAAATTCGCTTGGCTCTGTGACATAGAAATTTCGTTTGTGCGCTTTGCGCACAAACGAAAGCCGTCATTCAAGCCCGTTCCGGGCTTGAATGATCTCTGTGCGCTCTGTGTGCTCTGTGGTAATAAAAATTTCTCAACCCTTTAGATTTAATTGCACCCGTTTATTTAGGGCTTCAAAGTGAAAGATTCGATTTTGATCGCTTCCAGCAAAGCGGGAACTTTATCGGTATTTTCCCATGTGAAATCTCTGTCAGACCTTCCAAAATGCCCTCCAAAAGCGGTTTTTTTGTAGATGGGCCTTCTGAGGCCGAGCATTTCGATCATCCCTTTCGGCGACAGGTTAAATACCAGAGGGATCACTTTGGCCAAGAGGGTTTCACTGACTTTGCTTGTGCCAAAGGTATCTACTTTGATGGATATGGGATGGGGTACTCCGATCGCATACGATATTTGCACTTCGCATCTTTTAGCCAGTTGTGCGGCTACAATATTTTTGGCCACATAGCGGGCGGCATAACTGGCGGAGCGGTCGACTTTGGTAGGATCCTTTCCGGAGAAAGCCCCTCCGCCATGGCGTCCCATCCCACCATACGTATCAACAATGATCTTTCTTCCTGTAAGGCCGCAATCGCCATCGGGACCTCCTACAACAAACCGGCCCGTAGGGTTTACGTAAAATAAGGTATCGGCATCGACAAACCCTCTGGGCACCAGGGCGGTCACGACTTCCTTCATGTCCCTTGTGATGGTGGATTGATCTACGTGGGGGTCATGTTGGGTAGACACAACGACCGTATGGATGCGTACAGGCTGATGATGGCCGTCATATTCCACAGTCACCTGAGCTTTTGCATCAGGCCGCAGATAAGGCAGTGCCTGGGCGGCCCTCAAATCCCGCAATTTTAAAACGATGCGATGGGCCAGCATAATAGGCAGGGGCATAAGTTCAGGAGTCTCATCGCAGGCATATCCAAACATCAATCCTTGATCGCCTGCGCCGATATCTTTGTAAACCGACCGGTGCTCATCAACGCCTTGGGCAATATCCGGAGATTGCCTGTTGAATGCCGTCATGACCCCGCACGATTTATAATCGAATCCCAGGGAACTGTCGTTATAGCCGATTTCTTTAACTGTTTGCCTGGCTATTTCAGCATAGTTGGGGTGGGCATGTGTGGTAATTTCTCCGGCCAAGAAGATAAGGCCCGTAGTGACAAGTGTTTCACAAGCTACTCTGGAAAAGGGGTCTTCCTGCAAACACGCATCGAGAATGGCATCGGATATCTGATCGGCAATTTTGTCCGGATGGCCGACGGCCACCGATTCAGATGTAAAAAGATAATGGCTCACTTAACTTCAACCTTTTTTATTTTATTGATTTAATTACATATTATATAGGTTAGACTATAAAATTGAAATCTTTATATGTGGGGTCTGTGAATGCATCAAGGTCATATTTTTTTATTGCCAGTTTTGCCTGGCCCTCTTCAGTTACGCCTCCCACGATAAGGTGTTGGTCCTTAACGAAGCATTCTACAGGTTCCATACCCAAAAGAAGAGCTAGATCTTCCACGGTCTCTCCCAGCTTGTTGCAATCATTCAGATTCAAAAAGGTCAATTTAAAGAGATTTTTTCCCGGTTTAGGAGGGTCTAAGAGTTTTTCATTCCAAAGTCCTTTGTAGGTTGGAAATTCTTTTTTATTTAATTTAAATAAAGCATCAAAATTCCTTCTGGGTTCAAAATTTTCCAAAGACGCAAAGGCAAGGATATTGTTGGAAAGATATGTGACCTGGACGGTCTCTTTGGTAGAAAAGAAGAGGGTTTCGAGAAATTTTCCGGTTTCCCATTCCCATATCGTATAAACCTGGGGTTCATTTTTTCGATAACCCGCTCTATTGCTTCCCATGATTTTGTTTCCCATAATAAAAAAGGTGGCTGCAGCATCCTCAAAAAGCTTAAATTCATTTATCTTTTGTCCGGTATTCAGATCCCAAATCGTCAATTTTGGAATCTTTTCCTTTTTTAGAAAGAAAAGCCGTTCTTCATGTATTTTAAGGATATAATCTGTTCTGTCATTGTGGCTCTCAATAATAAAAGATCGCAAACAAGAGCCATCGTCCAGAGAATGGACAGTGACCTTGCCAGCATGGAATATAACTAAGCTGTTTTTTGTTACTATGGGTAGAATATTTATATCGACATCATTTTTAGCGGCAGGAATCGACCAACCCAATTTCTTTTGGACAATATCAACGGCATATACATTCCCCTGCCTTATCCCAAGCAGCAAATTCCTGCTTGGAACAAATTCGCCGAAAGCAAAAGACTCTTCTTCTTCTTCATGTAATAACCAGTTATCCAAAGTCCAGGTTATCTTTTGAGCTTTTAAGTCCCACAATTCAATTTTTTTCGAGTTTTTGCAATACTGAATGAGGTGGCAATACTTGTGTTTTTTACTGGATAAAAACAGATGGCAACTTTTCCTTTCAATTTCCAGCAAACATCTAGGAGGATTTAATGAAAAATCCCATTGAGAAAAATTTCCATCCATAGCCTGAATGAAAGCAATGGTGTCTGTGCTGAGTTTGGGCTCCAGGATAAAAAATGAATTTTTATCATCTGATAAAGGGTAAAATTCAGGCGATTTTGTAGAGTCAGAAGAAATCCTCAATAAACCCGATTGAGGTGAAGCCACAACTGAAAGCCAATAATTCCCATTCCAATAAGGAGGAATGCCATATTCCAAAGCACCGCAGGAAATATCAAAAGGCCGATCCAAAGTCACCTGTAATTTATCTGATGAGGGCAAATTAAAAATGGGTTTTTGGGCTTCCTTCTTTTGAATTGGATTGACAGGTACGAGGTTTATCTGAGAGCCGCTTTGTGTCCTATTTAAGTGGGTAGATTGCAAGTAGCCTTGTGGAATTCTGTCTTTGGATAAGGGCTCGATGGTTTTATTGAGCAATGTTGGGGAACCTGCCTGGTTCGAACCCGAAAAATAATTCCAAAAATTCCATACTGAGGCGTTTGAAGGGGCTGTCTGATTTGAAGCAGGATGGGCAGGAGAAGAGATATTTTTTTCTGTAACATTTTGGACAGTCATTACCTACTCCATGTATAATCCTTTTTTCCTTTTATTATAAGCCCGATTATACTGTCCATCATTTATGATTTATAGTTGCCCGGATAAAACAAGACCTTGTATGATAAAAGTGAAAAGAGGCCATTATGAATACTAATAAGAAAACGGTAAGAGTAAGTCCTAAAAGACTTTCCATCTCTGCACCTGTTTCATCAAAAAAAAAGTTGTTATACGATAACGATTTTTTAAAATGGACGCAAGAACAGGCGGATTGTTTATTAAAAAGGGAGTTTGCAAAATTGGATATTGATCATTTGAGAGAGGAGATCGAGTCGTTGGGAATTTCATTACAGAGAGCCCTTGAAAGCTATATTTCAAATCTTCTTATGCATAAATTAAAAATAAAATATCAGCCTGCAATGCATACAAATTCATGGGATAATTCAATAAAAAACGCAACTTTCCAAATCGAAAAATTGATTAGTAAGACTCCCAGTTTAAAGGCTTATCTTCCTGAGATTTTCGATGATGCCTATTATACAGCCAGGCTCGAAGCTTCTTCTGAAACGGGATTGGAAGAAAAACTCTTCCCTAAAGAGTGTCCTTGGACTATAGAAGAGCTATTTCCTAAATTCAGAGCCAAGCCAAAACCTAAGAAAAAATAAAGTCACTTTATAAGTTCATAGCCAAAAGTTATAATCAATTGGCTATGATCCCAAGAATTTATTTTAATTTGAAATGGACTCTAGAAGTTCTTTTGCTATTTTATAACAAACGGAAAAACCTCCTACAGTCATAGCCTTTATAGGGCCTCCTCTCATGGCTTGTCGAAAAGTATCTACTTTCATGTTTTTCTGCCAGCATGTCAAAGCAGTATCGGCAGGGTGTCCGATAAGACTCCCAATGGCACCGCTTACAAATGCAGAACTGTATTCAACCGCTTTATTTTCCCCACATCTGCGTTTCATTAATTCGCTTACAGGTCCGCTGACTCTTAAAGAAAAAAGAAAGCTTGTTTCTCTCGCGACAATGGCTCCCGTCTGTTTTGCAGAAAGTCGCTTTAACGATTGCAAGGGCTTCATGCCCATGGATTGACCATTGAACACAGCCAATGGCGGCGCAGATAACATTCCAACAATCATGGAACTGACGAGCATAGGCAAAAAACCTGAAGATTGATCTTTTGTCCCGTTTGAGAGTTTCATGAGAAACTTTTCAACGAGATTTTGCACGACCATTTGTGTGCCGACAATAAGACCCACGGTGGGGGCAGTTTTAAAGCCTTCTTTCAGAGCCTCTTTAATGCTCATATCAGGAATCTTATTTCCTGTCTGTTGGGCACTTTTGGCGATAAATCCATAGAAAACAGGAACTATAGCAGCTGAGGCTGCACAGGGAGGAATAACATATGGGGCTATCGAGGACCCTATTCCTTTGTAGGGTTGTTCATTTGGAGCAATCGAAGACGATGATGACATAAAAAATGTCCTTTTTTAGTTGTTATAAAACAATAACCGGCCTTTTTTAAACCCCGGTTAAAACTTAAATGATGTGATAGAAAACTGAATGATTATTGCGCCTGAGGCGCAAAAATATTAAAAGACAGGAGAATTTGAAGAGAAAAAAATACAAATTCCGAACCCCTTCTCATGGCTTGACAGCCATGTGAGCCTAATAATCCAGGCAAAATGTAATAAGGTTCCTTCGTATTCATGGTCATTATGTTATCGCTATCCATCTTTTTTGGGCAATAACTAAACATCTCTTGAATGCATATTTTTCACAACATTAGTCACTTTTTTCTTGCATGTATCGAATAAAACATTTATAACTTCCCATTTTGGGAATTCAGGTATTAGCTTGAGAATTGCTGGATTAAAAATATTAGATGATTTTAAAAGAAAACATTCTGATATACGCTCATCTTTAAATGCATGGATAAATGAAGTAGAGGAAGCTCTCTGGATAACCTCTCAAGATGTAAAAAATCGCTATGCCAGCGCAAGTTTTTTGGAGAACAACACGATATTTTTTAATATTAAAGGAAATAATTACCGACTTCTAGTACGGGTTGACTATCAACGAAAAATTGTGTTAGTACAATGGATAGGTACACATGCGGAATATACAAAAAAATATTGTAATTGAGAAAGGCTATTTAAGTATGACTGTAAAAATTATCACTAATGATTTTGAGTACCAGGATGCACTCCAAAAGCTCTCTAATTTAATCCAAAAAGAAGAATGTAATTCTAAAGAGGAGAATACTATTGAGCTTCTTCTTCTTGTAATTAAAGATTTTGAACAAAGATATGTTGAGCCTTTTGAATTTGATCCAATTGCAGCCATTAAATTTCGAATGGAACAGATGAACTTATGTCAAAAAGATCTTGTTCCTTATCTTGGCTCTCCTTCAAAAGTTTCAGAAGTTTTAAATGGGAAACGGCCTCTTTCTTTATCGATGATTCGTAAATTACATAAAGGATTAGAAATTCCATTAAAATCATTAATAGGATCTAAGAAAACGAACCCTATTGTTTCGAAAGAAATAAACTACAGTTTATTTCCAATTAAAGAAATGCAAAATAGAGGGTATTTTGGAAATGATAAAAAAAGCACAGCAGATTTAAAAGAATATGGAGAGGAATTAATTACAGAATATTGTAAAGAATATCCTCATGTACTTGAACAAATGATTGTGCATGAACAAAACGCTGCATTACTTCGAGCTCCGTTACACAGAAGAGGAAAAAAGCAACTGAATCAATATAACCTGGCAATTTGGCAAATCTGTGTACTTAAAAAAGCAGCTTTAATGTATGCGAAACTTCCAAAATTTAATCTTAAAACGATTGATAAAAAATGGCTTAGGAAATTAATGACGCTTTCACAATATAATAACGGCCATCTACTTGCAATAGAACATCTCGAAAAAAGTGGAATAACCTTTGTTATTGAACCTCATTTTCCGAAAACTTTTTTGGATGGTGCTGCAATTATGTATGAAGGCAGCCCAATTATAGCGCTAACATTAAGACATAATAGAATTGATAATTTTTGGTTTGTGTTAGCCCATGAACTCGCTCATTTAATGAAACATATGGGAAATGAAGAGACAAGTTTTTTTATTGATGACCTCGATGAGAATAATCAAATTGATATTATTGAACAAGAAGCAGATTCAATCGCTAATGAGGCTCTTATTCCATCAAAATTATGGGAACATTCAAATATTCTCAATGTTCGTCGCTATACTGAAATCGAAGAGTTTGCCAGAAATGCACAAGTTAATCCTGCTATTATTGCCGGCAGAATTCGATATTGCAAAAACGATTTTAGTCTATTTCCCAAGCTCATCAAATCCATTACTTTTTGATTATGCCCTATGGCAACTAATAAAGAAACCCGAATAAAAAAAGAGGAATTTCTCCTTTAAGAGGCTGAAGAAGATCATCTTTGACCAGATAAGAGGGCTCCGGGATCCCCTTAAGCTGATCTCTTGTTTTATTCTTGCCGGTCCCTCGAGGTCCCACAAGGCCCGTTAATCGGTTATGAAGGCTAAAGGAAGAATAGAGGTATCGGGTTTTGGATAAGGCGAGGCTGTCCACCAGCCTGTGAAAGGTCTCCGTAATAAAACGGTACATTTGGAGTGCACTCCGCTTTTATATATGATAATTTGGAGTATACTCCAATTCCATTATTCGGAAAAGATAATAAGACAAATTACTTTTGCCCTTTTAAGGTTTGAATGTGGATGCCCATGTCCACCAGGTGTGGATGGGCTATTTTTTTATAATCCTGCCATTTCATTCGGATCATATCGGTGTGGGTTCCAGCGTTAAATACGATATATTCATCTTCTTCCAAAGAAGTATCCGCATAGACAGGAATATTATAAAGATGGCCGAAAGGAGGTTCAGCGCCTTTTTCATATTCGGGAAACAATTTTACAATATCTTCTTCAGAGGCTATTTCCAAATGCTTCATTTGCAGAATGCCTTGCAGTTTAAAAAGGTCGATATAATAAATCGCCGGCAGAAGGCACATAATAAATTTATTGTCGCCTTTAACGATGACGGATTTGACCATTTGCTTGCCGGGAATATGATGAGAACCTGCAATTTCCATGGCAGTGTAGGCAAGTGGATGTTCCACTGTTTCATAAGGTATGTTTTGCTGGTCCAAATAAGACATGATTTCTTTTGCGGCGCCCATGATGACTCCTATTTTCACGGCCCGACGATATTTCTCATCATCGGTTTTATTTAAATACGAGAAACAATTCGATATATATAAAAAACAGTTTACAAAGTCAAGCCTCTGCATTAACTTTGTTACTTCTAGAACCGTCTTTGCGTTGAATTATATTAATTCTAGCTTTCACGGAATCTGAAAAGGGAGCTGAAAAATGCGGCACAGGCATTGTAAGCGCGGACGGGCCAGACCACTTCTTGTTGCAAGAGGTGCTTTTTTCCTTCTTCCAGCTGGTCCTCTATGAGCGTTCCGGAAGCAATGGCTGCTAGATCTCCTACAGTATAAACCTCTTTAGGCAGGATAGGGGGAAGATGATATTTGTTTTCAATTTCCATTGTAATTTCAGTCAAGTCTAGCGAGTCCAAACCTAGATCTCGCTGCAAATTCATATTAAGGTTTATTTTTTCCGGATTCAGATGGGTTTTTTTAGACAGGGCTTTTTTTATATCATGAAGGATGGAAAGGGGAATTTTTTTTGAATCATAGATATATTTTTTTAAATGGTATTCGATGGTGGTATAAGAGGTTTTCCAGAAATAATTGGATACCTGAAGCAAAGGCTCTCCTTCGGATTCAAATCCTGTATTAAATTTGTTTTCTATATAGGAATTGATCTCTTGCCGGGTTCCTTTGCGGGGAAAATCCTCACCTACATCTATGAATTTAATGGTGATTTTTCTTTTGGGTATAAAAAATATAAAATTCAGTAAAACAATCTTAATTATATTCCATACAAATTTCACCATACTTTCGCCTCTTGCGGTAGACCGTTCTTCTTTTTTGACGGCCCTGGAAAATCGGCTTCCCCACATGCCGGTAATTTGAATGACCATGATATTGACGTCGGGAAATTGCTGCAAAATCCTGTGGATGGCGGATTTGCCATGGATTTCTTCATATCCCTGGTACTTTTGGTTTCCGGAGGGAAAAAAAAGAACGTTACGCCCTTGGCGCAAAAGTTCTACGGAGCGATGAATCAATTTTTGCAACTTTTTTTGATGATTTTTTTTCCGGGATTCATAAATATTGGGGACTTTCATAAGGGTTACTGTTTCGGGATTCCGTGCGACCATTCTCGTGTAGGGATTTTTGAAAACATCATCCAAAGTCCAGATGGACACGGGGCACTTTAGCTTTCTCAAAGCCATGGTCAAAAGGGTAGCATCAAGATGGCTGGGATGGTTGGATAAAAACAAAATCCCTTTTTTATCATTGCGTTTTTTATAAACAAGCTCCCCGCCGCGCAGGGTTACTCTATAACGCAGAGGGACTAAAACGGCATGATAAAATCTAAATAACAGAACATTAATATTATTGAAAATTATACTTAGATTCACAGTTCTCTCCTGTCTTTTATTATAACTATATTTTGAATTGTTAACAAATGATAAAAACGTGTTAAAACTTTGCAAAAATGGAACCTATATAAATTTTTCTTGACTCCATGGCATTTCTGTTTATTATCCAGAAATTAACAAGTGGCTCTATGGTAAACAAATTTCTCTTTCTCTCCATCCTTATATGTTGCCTTTTGATGTGGGGATATGTCAGGACAGAAGAAAATATCGACCCGTCCGGAACTTTAGTGGTTTCTTATGAAGCGGAACCGAATAAAGAGAGGCTGGACCGCATTCGGTTTTTATTGATTGATGAAAACAATCGTAGTCAGATGTATCCAAAGGCAAATGCCTATGTAGACGATCGCTTCAATGCCAGCCGGATGGTCGTAATTGAAAATTTGAAAACAGGCAAATACCAGATAGAATTTCTGATTCCCAACTCTGATGGCATGTTTGATCCGCCTCCTGTTCGGGAAGTCACCCTGGAACCGGCAAAAATCACAAAAATCAGCCTGGTGATCAAACTCCGAGGGACCAAAGGGACGAAAGGGACATAAGGGACCAAAGGGACGAAAGGGACCAAAGGGACGAAAGGGACCAAAGGGACGAAAGGGACCAAAGGGACGAAAGGGACATAAGGGACATCAGATTTAATATTTTGTCCATTCGGTCCTTTATGTCCCTTATGTCCCTTTGGTCCCTTATGTCCCTTTGGTCCCTTATGTCCCTTTCGTCCCTTTCGTCGCTTATGTCCCTTTGGTCCCTTATGTCCCTTTCGTCCCTTTCGTCCCTTATGTCCCTTTGGTCCCTTATGTCCCTTTCGTCCCTTGCCTTAGTTCCCTATGGTCATATCGAGCATTTTTCTCAGATTTTTAAGCGAAACGATATCTTCTTCTGTCAAGGTTCTTTTTCTTTTCTGGATCTTTTTCAATCCTTCATATAACGAATGGATCAAACGGGTATTTGTGGAAGAAGTTCTTTTGTCTCTTGCAGCCATAGGAAACTGTTCTTGTATAAGCTCAATCAGGTCATTGGCTTTTAAATCGGCATGGTCGCTGATGATAGTCATTTTTTTCTCAAGATTTCCATGGCGGGAAGCCAATATGTAGGCAGCCCTTTGTGGTATTTTCTTGAATTTCTCTTTCAGTCCGGCAAGAGGCAATGCGTGAAAAAGTTCATAATAGGCGAGCACGTTGTAGCCGGTTTTTTTGGATTCAAAGGCGGCTTCGATCCATTGGGTGAAGGTCCCATTGCGGTAATTTTTCAGGATTTCCCTTGCTTTCCAGACTCTTTCTCCGAGCAATAAAATGCCTTGTTTTCCGATCGATTTGATTTCAGCTGTGAGGAGTTTTATTTCTTTCAGATCTTTTTCCGTTTGCTCTTCCGACAGGTGTCCGGGTTCCTGATTTTCCCACACGAGTTTTTCTATTTTTTGTGAGTCTTCGTTATCCAGGGGTTGATAAGGGATCAGGGTATTAAAATTATTTTGCGTGACAAGGTTGAAGCCTGCGGGTTCATTTTTTTTCTGAAAAGCGGGATTTGAAAAAACCGTACTGGATTTTGACATAGGGTCCTCTTATTTTGAAAAACGGAGAAAAAATTCTTTGGTCAAGGCCTGGTAGTCTTGGGCGGCCCGTGATTGGGCATCGATTTCAATGACGGTCTTTCCTTTCAGAACGGCGCGTGATACGGCAATATCTCTTCGGATTTTCGACTGGAAGGTCTTGTCTGGAAAGGAGGAGTGGATTTCCTGCAGGAATTCCTTATTCACTGCGCCTCGTTCATCCCAGAAGGAGAGGACGACTCCAAACACCTGGATGGGGTGATACTGTTTGATGGATTCATGAAAATCTTTCAGCCGGCGCAAGGCAATGACGCTATAGGCTTCAGGTATGGCGCAGACGATGCTATGGCTGGCGGCGAAGAAAGCGGATTGTGTCAGCCAGCTCAGGGAAGGGGGGGTGTCGATGAAGCAGAAATCAAAATCCTTTTCCACGGCATTCAGCAGGCGTCTCAGGCGTTCATGGGCATACGGGTCGTTTCCTAGGGAAGGCGTCCTTTCAATACCGTCCAAATAGGCATTTGCAGGTATGAGGCTGAGGTTTTTTATCGAGGTCGGATGGATTATATTTTCGATAGTTTCCTGCCCCTGCAGCACGGGCACCAGGGTTTTTAATGAGTCGGGCCCAATGCCAAGGCCGATGGAAAGGTTGGCCTGGGAATCGAAATCGACCAGGAGGACTTTTTTCTTGTGGAATCTGGCCAGGCAGGCGCCGAGGTGCATGGCGGTGGATGTTTTGGAGGTCCCTCCTTTGAAGGAGCAAAAAGCGAATTTATGCATAAGGATTCCTTGATCTTTCACGACTTATACCTTATTTATGATACAAAGGTCAATAGGGATGTGGATGTGTAACTGTTACACATCTCCTAGTCATTGTAACAAAGGAGAACAAATGGAACTCTGTCCGCCAAAAAAAAGCCTCCTCTACAATTTTCTGCCCTTTGAGATCGAAGGCTTTGACACCCTGGCCGAGCTGGCGCTGGACCTCCGCTGGTCCTGGAATCACGGAGCTGACATCCTTTGGAAACAGCTAGATCCCAAATTGTGGGAGATCACCCGCAATCCCTGGGCCATTGTCTGTTCCGTTTCGCGCGATAAACTTAGACAGCTGCTAGCCGATCCCAAATTCAGAAGCCAGATCGATAGGCTCCATGAAAATAAACGCATTAGGGCTACACATCAGGACTGGTTTAAGCAATGCCATCCCGATTCCCCCCTGAAGACCGTCGCCTATTTCAGCATGGAATTTATGCTCAGCGAGGCGCTGCCCATCTATTCCGGAGGCCTAGGCAATGTAGCCGGAGACCAGCTCAAGGCAGCGGGCGATATGGGAGTGCCTGTTGTAGGCATTGGCCTTCTGTACCAGCAAGGGTATTTCCGGCAGGAGATCGACAGGGAAGGCAGGCAGCAGGCCCTGTTCCCGTACAATGACCCCACGCAGCTACCCATTATCCCTTTGAGGAAGGCCAATGGAGAATGGGTGCGCATAGAGATAGCCCTGCCAGGGTATTCACTTTATATAAGGGCCTGGGAAGTGCAGGTCGGAGGGACCAAGCTTTATCTTTTGGACAGCAACGATCCCGAAAATCTTCCCATGCACCGGGGCATTACAAGTGAACTGTATGGAGGAGGCCCTGAATTAAGGCTCAAGCAGGAATTGCTCTTGGGAATCGGGGGGTGGAGATTGCTGGAAGCCCTTGGAATAAAACCTGAAGTATGCCATCTCAATGAAGGGCACGCTGCTTTTGCTGTATTGGAAAGGGCCAGAAGTTTCATGAACGAAACCGGGATTACCTTTGAAGAAGCCCTTGCCGTCACCCGTGCTGGAAACCTGTTCACCACCCACACTGCCGTTGCCGCTGGATTTGACCGGTTTTCTCCGGACCTCATGGAGCAATATCTTCATGTGTATGCCGAACACCTGCTGCACACCCCCCTTCAGGACATATTGGCTTTGGGACGGCTCAATCCGAATGACACATCGGAATATTTTAACATGGCCTATTTAGCAATACGAGGAAGCCATGCCGTCAATGGAGTCAGCCGTTTGCATGGAAAAGTCAGCCGCTGCATATTCCAGTCTTTGTTTCCGCACTGGCCGGAAAATGACGTGCCCGTAGGCTCTGTCACCAATGGCATTCATGTGCCCAGCTGGGATTCGAAGGCAGCAGATGCCTTATGGACAGAAGCGTGTGGAAAAGAACGGTGGCTGGGAGAGATGAAAGAGATCGAACAATACATAAGCTGTGTTTCCGATGCCGAGCTTTGGCAGATGCGCAATGAAGGAAGAAAGAAACTCGTCGAATTTGCCAGAACGAGGACCACGCAGCAGCTGACCTCCATGGGAGGGACTCAAGAATCTATAGAAAGGTCTAAACATCTGTTTGATCCAAACATCCTGACGCTGGGATTTGCACGACGGTTTGCGACCTATAAAAGACCCAATATGCTATTGAGCGATCCCCAACGATTACTGCGCATCCTGAACAACCCCCAGCGGCCTGTACAACTGGTCATAGCAGGCAAAGCGCACCCTGCAGATAAACCAGGACAAGAGATGATTCGGGAATGGATCCAGTTTATCCTGAAAACGGAAGCCTTTCAGAGGGTCCTTTTTTTGAATGACTATGACATGCTCATTACAGAACAACTCGTCCAGGGAGTTGATGTGTGGATCAATATTCCACGCAGACCCTGGGAAGCCTGCGGCACAAGCGGAATGAAAGTGCTCGTCAATGGAGGATTAAACTTGTCTGAATTGGACGGATGGTGGGCCGAAGCGTATTCCCCGGACGTGGGATGGGCCTTGGGCGATGGAAAGGAGCATGGAGAAGACCCCGCTTGGGATAGAATAGAAGCCAATAAGCTATATGACATCCTGGAAAACGAAATAGCACCCGAGTTTTATTCACGCGACTCTGAGGGTATTCCGTTAGGCTGGGTCCATAAAATGAGACAGAGCATGGAGCGATTGACACCCTATTTCTCTGCCAACCGTGCCGTCAGAGAATATACTACAGAACATTATATTCCCGCCGCTGCTGCTTATAAGGAACGGGCAGCCGGCAAGGGAAATAAAGGAAAACAGATTGTCGAATGGAAGCATACTCTTGCCCAGAATTGGCCCGTCCTCCGTTTCGGCAGGCTGACCGTGGAATCCAATGATAAACAGCACAATTTTGAAGTGGAAGTGTATTTGAATGATCTCAATCCCGAATCCGTGAAAGTAGAGCTATATTCAGAAGGAGCCCAAGGGGAATCCCCTGTAAAAGTAGAGACGGCCCGCGTCCGGCAATTGGCTAGTACGGCAGGCATGTATGTGTATCGGGGCAGTGCGCCGGCAGCGCTCCCTGCCGGCTACTTTACCCCGCGAGTCATTCCCTATTTTCCGGGAGCTGTCGTGCCCTTGGAGGCATCGCAGATCCTTTGGGAACGATAACTGCTAATTTTTCAAACAAGTAGCAGCTTCTGCTTGGATCTTTTCAAGCAGGTCATTGGGAAGGTATTTGTATTTCTCCTGATTTAGATACGCAGGCGGATTATAGGAAATTTGCCGACAAATCTTTGTAGACAAAGATAAAAGAGTTTCCCCGCTAGCTTCAATTTTTAATATTTCATGAAATTGCTTTAAATATTCCCATTTGCCCAGAACATAATAGCCACATGAAAAGTCGATTTTTTTATCCAATCCCCAAGCCTTTGCAATTTCATATAAAATGCAATGAACGGCACCCATTTTATATTCAGATTCAGGCCCTTTCCTAACTATTCCCTTGGTGTCTTGTGGATAATTGCGATTACTATTCTTTGTCATATTAACCTCCTGATTGGTACATACTTTCCAATCGGAAGCAAGAGCGGTCAGGTAAGCTAATGACGCTTTTTTAAGTGTTTCTAGAAATTCAGGTTTTACCTGATCATCAGTGCTGTTTAAATCAGTTTTCTTGAATTTAAGTCCGATGACCCCTGTTGAGCAAAGCCCAGGTATATGGCGGGTTGGATCAATGATATTCCTAAAACCGATTCCAGGATTTGTAAACCAATCCCTGCCGTCCAATTCTCTTAAAAAGAAACAGGCATCCCCAGGAAGATGAATACTGATTTCATCATTTTTAAATGTCTCATTGCCAATCCTATCGATGGCATGTGATATAGTATTAAAATAAGTCATTTTTTAAACTCCTTTTTGAAAATTTTAAGTCGATAGGAACCACTATATTCAATTTTCACATAATTTGAAAAGAAGAAAATCTCAGTCAATAACTCACATACGCAAAACATGTAGAAATCTCGCCTATCCGATCATCAGGCTGAAAGCCTGGCCTGTAAAAGCCTATGGCATCGCCATAGGAAAGGCATCATTATACCGATCATCAGGCTGAAAGCCTTCTGAAAGCCTGATGATTGGGGTTTCGATTAGAGTCAAATTGGAGTCAATGTTTGACAAAAACAATTAGAATGTATTATAAATCAATACATAAGAGGTTATTATGTCAAAAGTGTATGGAATAGACCGGGCCATGGTGGCCATTCTGGATCGGGCTCCCGCCAATGAACTCGACTATCAGTTTGTCATGGATTGCCTTAAAGATTATGCTTCTCCCCGTTCCAAGTTGACTCACCTGATGAAATCGGGAGCCATAATACGGGTCAAAAAAGGGTTATATCTTTTAGGTATTAAATTTAGGCGAGCTCCCTATTGCCTGGAACTATTGGCTAACATGATTTATGGTCCCTCTTACGTTTCACTGGAACGGGCATTGCACATATATGGACTTATCCCCGAACATGTGGAAGCAGTTACCAGTGTGACATTTAAGGCAAACAAGGAATTTAATACGCCTATGGGTCATTTTTCATATGCCCATTGCCAGCCGAGAGCTTATTCAACAGGTATAACGGGCAGATCTTTCTCGGAAAATGAAACCGCTCTCATCGCCACACCTGAAAAAGCATTATCTGATATGCTTACGCTACGCCGAGGCAAGGTGACAAGTATGCAACAAATGGAACAGATTCTGTTGGAAGATCTTCGAATTGAAGAAGAAGATTTGCTTGCTCTGGATCTAAACCGGGTCAGAAACATTTATGAGGCAAATCCTCATAGCGCCATCCATTTTTTTGAAAAATGGCTGGCGCGTCTCAAAGGAAAACTATTATGAATGATGCCATACAGCGAATGCTACAGCGTTATAAAACTCAAGACCGTGGTATGATCTTGTCTGGTTTCTTCGAAGGGATATACCTTTAAATCCCAGGTATCTTGAAAGATGCATGTACTCTATGGGAGAACTCAATGCCGGCGAAACATTGTCTGTAAACAAAGTCAAGGATTTATTGATAAAGCGAGTAGAGGCAATCAACCTTGACCTGGCAAAAGAAGATGTAAAATCTTTTTTAAAAGACCCTACACAGCTCGATGCCTGGACTCCGGATTTCTTTCGGCATTGGATCAATCATTTAAAATTTGATAATCAGTAACACAAAGGCCGCGTTGTTGGAAGCATTGCAGATCCTTTGTGAACTATAACTGTCAATTTTTCAAACAACAGGCAGCCCCTTCTGCTTGATCTTTTCAATCAGGTCATTGGGAAGGTATTTGTATTTTTCCTGATTTTGATACGCAGGCAGATTCTGGGAAATTTGCCGGCAAATCAGTGTAGACAAAGGCAAAAGAGTTACCCCGCTCGCTTCCACTCTTAATATTTCATAGAATTGCTTTACATCTTCCCATTTTCCTATAATTTTATCACTGGTATTATAACCGAAAATACGGATTTCATCTTTAAGGCCCCATGTTCTATTAATGCCAGCTAAAATGCAATGAACCGGGCCCATATTGTCATTTAATTCAATCTTTTCCCTTGTAATACCCCTATCTTGTGGATCGCTCTCCCGATCAGATACTTGCATTTCAAACTCTTGAACATGATTAATTTCTTCATTTGTGGATACTCTCCAATTGGAGGCAAGAGCGGTCAAATAAGCTAAAGATGCTTTTTTAAGAGTCTGCAAAAATTCAGGGTTTACCTGATCTCCAATGCTATTAAACTGCGTTTTCTTGAATTTAAGTCCTACGACACCACTCTGATCATAGATTCTATCAAAATTAATTTGAGGCTTTGAAAACCAGTCTCGATTGTCTAATTCATTTAAAAAGAACGAAGCATCATTATCGAGTTTAATGCTGATTTCATTATTTTTAAATGTTTCATTGCCAATCAATTCTATAGCATGTGATATAGTATTAAAATAAGTCATTTTGTTCTCCTATTTGAAAATTTTTACGGCGACTGGAACCACTATATCTAATTTTCAGATAATTTGACAGAAGAAAATCTAAGAAGAAAATCTAAGTAACTCACATACGCAAGACATGTAGAAATCTCGCCTCTGTAAAAGCCTATGGCATCGTGTCCGAGTCCGAGTCCGATTCAATCCTTTTTAAATCGGTTTCTTGGTCTGTTACCTGCTCACAATGGTTTGTATCGGAATTCAATACCTGTAAGATAAATATCCTCACCATATTCCTCTCCCCCGTGTCCTTGATAAAAAACACGTTGCACGCATACAAGTGCATAGTCTCCAGCAGATGGCGTTCCCCCCGTAGCTGTGGACCCCAACGTGGCAGATAGTGAATAACAGTTGAATTGATTATTTGGGGCGAATTCCACAAGATTATTTGGAGTAGTGGCATAAATAAATGGCAGTACATCAGGAGGTTGGGGAACGTTAGTGTTGGTTGGAGCAAAATCATATGCAATTGCCAACGAAATACCGCCGGTATCACTTGAATCACCCGTTGCTGAAAGAAAATAGGTAATCAATGTGGGATTTACGGATGGATCAAAATCCTGCGGTACATTGAATGAGAAACAAACAGCATTTGAGTCATTGAAAAGAGAAAAATCCCAAGCAGGGATCAGAATGCCAACTGTAGCACCTGAAGATGTTTGGGTAGTAATATAACCGCCATTTGGTAAATAGAATGGAGGATAGGTGCTGCCGCTCATGCTTGCCTGCAGAGAATTGAATATGAGCGAATTATAAGTTGTTATAGACGCACCTGTAGGGCCCATAGGACCTGTCGCGCCCGTAGGCCCTGCAGGTCCTGTTGGACCAGTAGGGCCTGTTGTACCAGTGAGCCCCGTGGCACCTGTAGGACCTGTTGCACCAGTGGGACCCGTTGCGCCTGTGAGTCCCGTGGCGCCCATAAGACCTGTGGCGCCAGTGGGCCCCGTGGCGCCCGTAGGACCTGTTGCACCGGTGGGTCCCGGGTCACCCGTAGGACCTGTTGGGCCAATGGGCCCCGTATCACCCGCAGGACCTGTTGGACCAGTAGGTCCAGTGTCACCTGTAGTACCTGTTGCACCGGTGAGTCCTATGTCACCCGTAGGACCTGTTGCGCCAGTAGGTCCCATGTTACCTGTAGGACCTGTTGGGCCAGTAGGCCCAGTGGCGCCCGTAGGACCCGTTGCGCCCATGAGTCCCATCTCACCCGTAGGACCTGTTGGACCAGTGGGCCCTGTGTCACCCGTAGGACCTGTTGGACCGGTGGGCCCCGGGTCACCCGTAGGACCTGTTGGACCAGTGAATCCGGTTGCACCCGTAGGACCTGTTGGACCAGTAGGTCCTATGTCACCCGTAGGACCCGTTGCGCCAGTGAATCCGGTTGCACCCGTAGGACCTGTTGGACCAGTGGGCCCCGTGTCACCCGTAGGACCTGTTGCGCCAGTGAGTCCGGTTGCACCCGTAGGACCTGTTGCACCCATTGCCCCAGTAGAACCTGTGGCATTCGTGGCTCCTATATTACCTGTGTTCCCTATGGGTCCTGTAGCTCCAGTCGTCCCAGTCGCTCCTGTGGCGCCGGAGGCTCCACTACTACTGGCAGGCCCAGTGGGACCAGTGGCACCTATAGGTCCTTGGGCGCCGGATGCACCTGTTGGGCCAGTAGGGCATGTGCATGGATGTTTTTTATGGGAACATTCACAATGATCTTCCTCTTTGTGGCAATGCTTATCGTCTTTGCATTTGCTTTTTGCATACCGTCCTTCTATTAAGGATGCTTTCTGATGTAGATTTTTATATGCTTTAATATACTTTGGTATGTCCTGGCTTGTTTTTTCAATTTTACATAGGGTTTCAAGATCCGGCTCTGGATTATTCCCATAACAATCCAGGGTATATAAATTTTTCTCCTTGTTGGGTGTAATGATGAAAACGAGGCCATTCTCTTCAAAAACCATATTCTCGATAAAATGGGGTGGGTCCAATGAAAGAGGATCATCCGGCAGGTCCGGATTATTTGTTTGTTTTTGGCGATCAGGAATCCAAGTTGTTCTAAACAGCCAATTCAAACCCGTTTTGTCAATCTGTGCAGGTAGTAATAAGGGTTCCTCATTCGGTGTGCTAGGATAGCCTCGAAGAAGAGAGGGATTGTCCATTCCAGGAAGGGATGTCAACAGGCAAAAAAAGAATGCAAAGTGAATAATTGATTTATGATTCATAAGGTCCTCACAATGGTTTGTATCGGAATTCAATGCCTGTAATAAAAATATCGCTGCCATATTCAGCAGCAGTACCACCAGTACCACCATAAGGAATGCGTTCTACGCATACAAGTGCATAGTTTCCGGCAGCTGCCGTTCCCCCGGTTGCTGTGGACCCCAATGTGGCAGATAGTGAATAACAGTAGAATTGATTAGTTGGAGCGAATTCCACAAGTTCCGGTGCAGTAGAGACAGTAGTCGATGCCAGTACAGATGGAAGTTGGGCAATGTTAGTGTTGGTTGCAGCAAAATCATAAGAAGCTGCCAACGAAATACCGCCAGGGCTATTGCCTGAAGTCGCCGTTGCCGATATAAAATAGGTAATCAATTGTGGATTTACTGATGGATCAAAATCCTGCGGTACATTGAATGAGAAACAAGCAGGATTGTTATCATCTGCGCTAGAGAACGTCCATGTAGGGATCTGAACGCCTATTGTATCACCTAAAGGGTTAAAATAAGATACATTGGCAGTAATATAACCACCATTTGGCAAATTGAATTGAGGAAAGACACTGCCGCTCATGCTTGCCGACAGAGAATTGAATACGAGTGAATTATAAGGTATTATAGACTCTCCTGTAGGGCCCATAGAACCCGTCACACCCGTAGGCCCTGTAGGTCCTGTTGGACCGGTGGCCCCCGTGTCACCCGTAGGACCTGTTGCGCCAGTGGGCCCTATGGCACCCGTAGGTCCTGTTGGACCCGTGGGTCCCGTTTCGCCCGTAGGACCTGTTGGACCGCTTGGCCCCGTGTCACCCGTAGGACCTGTCGGACCCGTGGGCCCTGTGTCACCAGTAGGGCCTGTCGGACCAGTGGGCCCCGTGTCACCCGTAGGCCCTGTTGGACCAGTGGGCCCTGTGTCACCCGCTGGCCCTGTTGGACCAGTGGGCCCTGTGTCACCCGTAGGTCCTGTTGGACCAGTAGGCCCCGTATCACCTGTAGGACCTATTGCACCAGTGGGCCCTATGTCACCCGTAGGTCCTGTTGGACCGGTGGGCCCTATGTCACCCGTAGGTCCTGTTGGACCCGTGGGCCCCGTGTCACCCGTAGGTCCTGTAGCACCAGTGGCCCCCGTGGCTCCCGTAGGGCCTGTGGCACCAGTAGGCCCCGTGTCGCCGGTAGGGCCTGTTGCACCTATAGGCCCCGTGGCGCCTGTAGGACCTGTTGCGCCTGTAGGGCCTGTTGCACCCGTAAGTCCCGGATCGCCCGTAGGACCAGTTGCACCAGTAGATCCCGGGTCGCCCGTAGGACCTGTTACACCAGTGGGTCCCGTGTCGCCCGTAGGGCCTGTGGCACCAGTGGGTCCCGTTGCACCCGCAGGACCTGTCAGACCTGTCGGTCCGGTCGCTCCTGTCGGGCCGGTAACGCCGCCAGTGCCGCCAGGCCCAGTGGGGCCTGTGGCACCCCTAGGCCCTTGGGCACCGGCGGCACCTGTTGGGCCAGTAGGGCATGTGCAGGGAGTTTTTTTATGGGAACATTCGCAATGATCTTTCTCTTTGCAGCAATGATCTTCATTACATTTGCTTTTTGCATACCGTTCTTCTATTAAGGATGCTTTCTGATTTAGATTTTTATACGCATTAATATACTTTGGTATGTCTTGGCTTGTTTTTTCAATTTTGCACAGGGTTTCAGGATCTGGGTCTGGGTCATTTCCATAACAGTCCAAGGTATAGGAGTTGTCCTCCTTATTGGGTGTAATGATGAAAACGAGACCATTTTCTTCAAAAACCATATTCTCGATAGCAGGAAGCGGGTCATCTAATGATAGCGAATCATCTAGTAGATCCTGATCATTCGTTGGATTTTGATAGTCATGAGTCCAGGTAGTTCTAAACATCCATTTCAAACCGGTTTTGTCAATCTGTATTGGAACTAATGAAGGTTCATCATTCGGTATGTCTGGATGACCTGGAAGATAAGAGGAATTGTCCAGACCATGCATGAAGGACAGGAGGCAGAAAATGAAAAAAATGCGGAGGGTGTATTTCATACGTTACCTTTTTGAAATAAGTTTGATGATTTTACACTATCGAGGTAATTGCAAAACTCGGAAAGGTGGTCTTTTGGATCTTTTTCAAATGAAGCCATAAAAATGTAAAAAGGTAACGCTAAGGCGTTTACCGTTTTTACATTTTTTGTCTTCATTTGAAAAATCTCTCAAAAGCCCACTTTTTCCGAGTTTTGCACTTACCTCTATCATCGGATAAAATCATTTAATTTTTTTTTATATATCTCTCTTCCTATTTTGGTTTCAATAAAAATAGCAAAATTAATGCGAATTTGATATGTAAGTAGTTGATAATTAACTATCAATTTTTCATTTATGAAAATTTAACAAGGAAATTTAGATGAAGAGAAATTTTGAAATATATTCAGGAGTTGATTTCAAGCTCATCCTTACACCATTGGAATTTAAGTGGGGTCAAGAGAGGTCGCTTCCAATAGATCTATTTCCTTTTATTGTCCAAGGCTTAAAGGCAGATCTTCCCTCAGTGGCTTTGGTATGTAAAAACTGGAAGGCCTTGGTTGACGATGGAACGTTTCGTAATAGAATACGCCCAGCTCAAGCTTTTGGCACTCAAGAATGGAAAGAATATTTGGGGGTGGAAGTCGACGAAGAACCAGTTTTGCCAAGACAAGCCTATGGTGATCTGGAAAAATTTGGCGGCCTGCTTACTTTCATTCCTGAAAAAGTCAAAGAGATCAAAGAAAATGGGGCTATTGAAGAAATGCCCGTCGATAATTTGGAGGTTATTCACAAACTGGTAAAAAATCCAAAAAAAGGGAATAAAACAGGTTTTTATAAAGATTCATGGCCAGATGCCATTGAGGAAATAAGAAAACTGGAGAAAAAGCACTGGGTTTGGATAAAGAAAGAAGTAATAGGCCGAAATAAAACCTATGAAGAGCAGCAAGAACTTGTTGCCAGAGTAGAACCAGGAGCCAAAATTTCAGGTTTAATAGATACAGTTATAAGTATATTTATGCAATATATCAGATCGGGGGAGCGTAATTTTATTTGGGAACTCCCTAATAATAAGCAGAGAACTTATTTACGTGTTAACGAGAAGACACAAGGCTACAGATTAGGGTTAGGTTTCTTTCCCCTTGGCCTTCATGTCAACGTCGCATATGCTCTTAATGATGACATTGTGGCTGTTGCTCCTTCTCGAAAGTCAAATGACTATGAAAACTTGGCAAGGTTCAAGTATCAAAATATTTCCGTGCAAGAGCCACGCCAATGAAGTAATTGAATAAAGGATTGATGCGATAGATATCAAGGCCGTCGGAAGTAAAACCTAAACCAATTTGCCATCCTCGAGTTCGGTCTTTGACACGAACCAAAGTATATACGTTGTTGTAGGGATCTCGAATAAAATAGCGTTTTCTGAATCTGACGTATTCCATAAAAATGGAGATAGCTATATCAATTAGCCCTGAAATATGAGTTCCCGGTATTTTTTTATTTTCTTCATTGGCAATCTCTTTTTGCTTCATATAGGAATAGTTTTCGCCGATAATTTCATTTTTTATCCAGACCCAATGGGGTTTTTCCGGTTTTCTTTTCTCCTTGATAGCTTCTTTGCAAGAATTCATAGAATAACCCGGTTCAAGATCCATTTTATGTTTCTTGATCAAATTGCCAATAGCTTCAAGACTATCCAAAGGCACATCTTCAAGAATTCCATTTTGTTTTGGCATTTTGACTTTATCTGGAATAAAAGTCAGACAGCCTCCCTGCTTTTCCAAATCGCCATAGGCCCTTCTTGGCAAGGGAGGTTCTGCTCCTGCGTCCGCCCCAATATGTATTTGCCATTCTTTTGTTCCAAAAGCCTGGGGAGGGCGTATCAATTTACGAAAATCTTCTTCATCGGCCAAAGCTTTCCAGCTTTTACACACCAAAGCCACAGAAGGAAGGTCCGCTTTGAGATTTTCAAGAATGATTCGAATGACATCCATAGGGAGTATATTAAATGGATCTGTAGGACCTATCAAAGGCTGTCTGATGAGATCTCTTCCCGAAATGACAATCATACAAACCTCAAATGAAGTTATGCAAGAAGTTATTAAACCCAAGGCGCTTTTCCGGAAGCCCACAATTGGTTCAAATGATCCCTATCCCTTTGGGTATCCATGCAGGCCCAAAATCCCCGGTGTTTGTACATGTTCAATTGCCTGTCCCGGGTTAGCTGTACCAGGGGCGTTCGCTCCAATATGCAATCTTCCTCTTTGGAAAGGAATTTTGAGAAAAAATCCCGTTTGAAAAAGAAAAATCCTCCATTGATCCATTTTTCCTTGAATTCCGGTTTTTCAGAAAAACCGGTTACTTCATCCTCCTCCACAACCAGTTCTCCAAAACGGGAAGGGGGGTTCACGCCCAATACGGTCCCTATTTTATTATGTTGGACATGGAAGTCAAATTCATTCTTCAAATGGACGTTGGCCAATCCGTCGCCATAGGTGACAGCGGCATGCTCCGACGGGCCCAAATACTTTTCCGCTGCCATAGCTATGCGGGCGCCTGTCATAGTGTTTTCTCCTGTATAGGCAACTGTGACTTCCCAGTCTTCTTCGTGATCAATGGAATGTACCGTCAGATGGTTGCTCTTTAAATCAATGGTAAAATCGCTGTTTAAAGAAGCATAATTGAGAAAATAGGATTTAATAACTTCCGATTTAAAGCCCGTACACAAAATAAATTTGCGGAATCCATGGCGCCGGTACAGGTGCATGATATGCCATAGAATAGGATGGTTTCCTATAGGCACCATGGGCTTCGGCCTGAATTCTGTCTCTTCCTTGATCCTGGTGCCTAAGCCCCCGCACAGAATAAATACTGGAACAGAACTGGTTTGAGGCATCATTTTGTATCATCCGTAACTCGAAATCATATAGAGCAATACTAACAAGAGTTCCTTTTATCTTCCATCAGGAAATCTCTCCAGAGGGAGTTAAGGGTGTAAACAAAAGGAAAACAAGATAAAGAAATAACAAGATAAGGAGGATCGCCTTCGGCGCCAGGATAAGGGAAATATCCTGACGAGAAGGCGACATTATAAAGCTCCTTGCCTTTTTAGCTATAAAAAGCGTAACATAAGTTCCTTTTTTTCCACAATAAGGATTAACGTACGGGATTAACAAAGGATTAACAACTTATTGCAAGCGAAGTGCGTCTTGATGACTTGTTTAAACATCCATAATTAGAAATCACATAAGGCAATACGATACTTTTTGCCTTTTACAATTATTTCTACGCCCTTACATTTGGAATTGTCTTTGTAGACAGGAGAATGAAACAACTTTTTCAAAGTCTGCATGGGATTTTGGATATCTTGTTTCATTTTTTCTTCGTGTTCGGGTTCGAGATTATAAGAGCCTAAAGGTCTGTCCATTGTGATGTCAGGAAAACCACCTCCAAAAGTAATATACCATCCACCATTGTAATTTGCTTCCCATTTGGGACCCAGAAAACCCACACAACCTGCTATACTTAACGGGTACAACGGGTACGTTGAAATATGGCGAAAAGCAATGGCGAATGTATCGTCGCGCCTGATTCTAACAAGGGCTGCAGGGAGATCTCTATCAGTTAATGCTTCAACCCGTCCATTAAAAGTCATTTCGGGAAGTTCCCTGAATTTTTCCAATCCTCCAACCAGATCTACTACAGCGCGAAAACTTCTGTAAAACGAACGTGCAAGTTTAGGGTTCTGGGTTGGGGGTAGCTCTTTAACAGTTCGGACATCAATGATTTGGGGTAAACTTAAACAGTCAAAGTCCAATGTCTTCAACCAGGCTCTGCAGATGGATCTTCCCTGTATCCTATCTCTACTGTGCATATGGGAAAAAACTTGCTGTACCAGTTCCTGAGGAAGAGTATTCCATTGGTCGAATCCATTATTGGGGTGGTCCTCATGTACAATCTCTTCCGTTTGTGCCTTTGTCTCCTGTTGCACAAGTGGAGGAGGTAGATTTTCGACAGTGTTTATTCCAAAAAAATAATTATAAATGGTGTTTAATCCAAACATTATAAAGCTCCTTGCCTTTTTAGGTATAACCAGTCTAACAAAAATTCCTTTTTTTCCACCATAAGGAATTCTTGATGACTTGTTTAAATATCAATAAATGAAATTATTCGAAATCATATAAGGCAATATGATACTTTTTGCCTTTTACAAATATTTCTACGCCCATACATTTGGAATTCTCTTTATTGTAGACAGGAGAATGAAACAACTTTTTCAAAGTCTGCATGGGATTTTGGATATTTTGTGTCATTTTTTTTTCGAGTTCGGGTTCAAGATTGTAGGGGCTTAAGTCTCTGTTCATTTTGATTTCAGGAAAACCACCTCCAAAAGTAATATACCATCCACCATTGTAATTTGCTTCCCATTTGGGACCCAGCAAACCCACACAGCCCACTATACTTAACGGGTATGTTGAAACATGGCGAAAAGCAATGGCGAATGTCTCGTTGTGCCTGATTCTAACAAGGGCTGCAGGGAGATCTCTACCTGTTAATCCATCAAGCCGTCCATTAAAAGTCAATTCGGGAAGTTCCCTGAATTTTTCCAATCCTCCAACCAGATCTATTACAGCTCGAAAACCCCTGTAATATGTACGTGCAAGTTTAGGGTTCTTGGTTGGGAGCATCTCTTTAACGGTTCGGACATCAATGATTTGGGGCAAACTTAAACAGTCAAAGTCCAATGCCTTAAACCAGGCTCTGCAGATGGATCTTCCCTGTATCCTATCTCTAGTGTGCACATGGGAAAACACTTGCTGGACCAGTTCCTGAGGAAGAGTATTCCATTGGTCGAATCCATTGTTGGGGTAGTCCTCATGCACAATCTCTTTCGTTTGTGCCTTTGTCTCCTGTTGCACATGTGGAGGAGGAAGATTTTCGACGGTTTTTATTCCAAAAAAATAATTATAAATGGTGTTTAATCCAAACATTATGAAACTCCTTGCCTTTTTTTAAGTATAATCAGATTAACAAAAGTTCTTTTTTTTTTCCATCATAAGAATATTGACTTTCAAAACAACAATCATTTATGCTATATATGTTTAATAAACTTTCCTTTGAGCCTTCGAGAGCGAAGTGGCAAAGGAAAGGGATGCAATTGAATGTGTGGGATTGAGAAATTTTTATTACCACAGAGAACACAGAGTGCACAGAGAAGAAATTCGCTTGGCACTGTGACATAGAATTTTCGTTTGTGCGCGAAGCGCACAAACGAAAGCCATCATTCAAGCCCGTTCCGGGCTTGAATGATCTCTGTGTTCTCTGTGTGCTCTGTGGTAATAAAAATTTCTCAACCCGAGGGAGTTTTTTTTTACAACGGTAACTCATGTTAAATAAAATCAATGTCCTATTATGTCTGTTTATTATTTTGACTTTTCCTCTCTTTGGGGAACCGGGTTCTTCCGACCTCATTTCCGGGGAAATAACAAAAATCGATGACCTTATCGATGTATCGAAGCAAAATGTACAGGTCCTGACCTCTCTTAAAACATCCATTGAAAATTATCAGGAGCTGCAATCCCGCTACATGCAAGATCCTGAAGATAATGAGGCCCTATATCAAATGATCAAAGAAGCTCATTCCATTTTGGAAAGCATAAAAAAATCGCAGTTGAAACCTTTATTCGATCCTGCCTTCTTAAGCGAACTTGCCATAATTTCCAAACCTGCCGCAAAATTGGGATTACCAAAACCTTAAATGGAACCTATTTATTACATCAACCGTTTGACTGGCCAGCGCGAAGTGGAATCTGTCTATGGGCAATCCGCCATCCGTTTTTTATATAGCTCGGGGTTAATCAGCCGTCTTTTTGGTACACCTGTAATGTACCTGCTTTCTAGCTGCCCTTTCTTTTCCTGGTTTTATGGCTGCCTGCAAAAACTCCCTTGTTCCAGACACAAAATCGTTCCTTTTATCCAAAAATTCCACGTGGATACTTCTGAGTTTTTAGATCCTGTCGAATCCTTCGGATCCTTTAACGATTTTTTTATTCGAAAATTAAGAAAAGACTCAAGGCCTATAGCTCCAGGTGACAATACCGCAGTGATGCCTGCAGATGGGCGCTATAGATTTTATGAAAATATCGCAGCTTCGGAGGGCTTTATTGTCAAAGGTCAAAAATTTGATTTGGCAGACCTCCTGCAGAATAAAGAACAGGCCTCCCGTTATTGGGGCGGTGCAATGGTCGTTGCACGGCTATGCCCTTCCGATTATCATCGTTACCACTTTCCTTGCCGCTGCATTCCAGGAGGAGCACGGCTCATTAATGGCTGGCTCTATTCTGTTAACCCGGAAGCGGTAAAGCGCAACATCCATATTTTTTCGGAGAACAAACGGGCCATTTGCGAGCTGTCGACTCTCTCTTTTGGTAAGGTATTGTTTATCGAGGTCGGCGCAACGGCCGTAGGGTCCATCCATCAAACGTATACCCCTTTTCAGGAATATGAAAAGGGGGACGAAAAGGGGTATTTTTCCTTTGGGGCTTCTTCTCTCATCCTGCTTTTTGCTCCGAATACCATAAAGTTTGATCCGGACCTCATCTCTACAAAAGATATGGAAATAAAATGCCTCATGGGGCAATCGATGGGCTTAGGAACTGTTCAAGAATAAATTGTACATCTAGGGTGCGCGAAAACTCCCGCGGTTAAACGATCGAAAGCGACCCAATATTATAATATGGGGTCGCTTTCGATCGATTTAACCCCGGGGCTTTGGCGCACCCTAGATGCACAATTTATTTTTGAACAGCCCCTTATCTTTCCTTTAACTTGGCTAGGAGCCTCAAAAATTCAACATAGAGCCAAATCAAGGTGACCATCAGGGCAAAGGCTCCATACCATTCCATGTATTTCGGCGCTCCTAAGCGAGCTCCCTGTTCAATAAAATCAAAATCAATAATGAAATTCAAAGCTGCTATAACCACTACAAAAAGGCTGAATCCGATGCCAATCCATCCATTTCCGTAGATCGCCGGCACCTGTATTCCAAAAAAACTCAGAATTAGGGTCACAAAATAGACGATGGCAATGCCTCCAGTGGCTGCCAAAACCCCCATTTTAAACCCTTCCGTCGCTCGGACCCATCCAGACTCGTAGAGCAGGAGCATCGATGCCAGCGTAGCGAAAGTCAGGCCCGCAGCTTGAATGACGATGCCAGGGAAGGAAACCTCAAGTACTGCCAGAAATGCCCCCCAAAAACAATCCTTCAAACAGCGCATAAAATACAGTCGTCACCGGCGCCCATTTCTTTTTTGATGACGGTGGCGATAGCCAATACCAGCCCTCCCAAAATTCCCACCCACATAAGGATTGAGATAGATGACGCCTGGCCGCCTGATTGAAAAAATTTCATCCAGGTATAGCCTGCGGAGATCAAAACACAAAGCAAAGCGATTGCTGTTTTGGCTACTACGCCTTGAACGGTCATTTGTTCTGCCTGTCCCACATTGGCATAACGTGAAAAGGTATTGTCAGACAATGCCGGATTCGCTGATCTTATCATGATTTTTCCTCCGGGAAAAAGAGTACTCTTCCTTGCAGTATATTTCTTATTTGATATATTTGTATACTGTGAGTTTTGAATGGTTGGAGGATATGGGAGAATGTTGTTTGAAATTACATAATGATGCGGATATAGACCTCAAAATGGCTCGGCTTTGAATTTGCCAAAGATGCCTATCGAAATTCTGATGTTTCTATTATAAGCTGGGTTGTGGCTGTTGCTTTGTATCTCCCAGGTATTTATCAATTTGACTTTTAGTTCTGTATTTTGCCAGTTCAGAGGAGGTACTGGATTCTTGTGCAGCAAACTTGTGTAGTACATCCAGCCTGTCTTTATAACAATTTCTCATACCTTCATTCATAACAAAATCTGCTAGCACATCGGAACCCTCTTTCTTTTTAGTTTTACTGATTAATCCTTTTTCCTCAAAATTAATTATATTATTAGTAACTTTTTTCTGTGTTGTTGCAATACTGCCTTCAATCTGTGAGTATTGAATATTATTTATGAATGTTTTCATATTATCTGACATTTGGATTTTACTAAAAGGCAATTTTAGACCACTCATACTGCCTATGTTTGATAAAAGCTGCACGTCGAGGATCATCACTAAGATGTCTTTCTGGAGGGGAATTGCCATTATCAATCACTACTATACCAACAAGTTGGCCCGTCGCATCCAGTTTTACCAACCAATTTTCAGTATGCCTATCCATGTTTCCCATTAAATAATCTAAGGTAGCAAATAGCTGAAACATCTCTATTTCTTCTGTTTTAAAGCCCGTTAACTTACAAACTTCCTCAATACTCTTATTTTCCAAATCCTTTAAGCTGTTTAATGTCTCTAATTTTTTACGAAATTCTATAATTTCCGGCTTATTGGAGTCTTTATCAAAAATAGCACTTGCAGGAAAAACGCCCTTTTCAAATAATTGCATTGATTGGAGTTCTCCTTTGTGTGCAATAACTCCGGTCTCTGGAACAAGACTTCCTGTGTTCTGACCTAGTTTCATTGCTAGTTCCTGAGCTTTGGCATTAAAACCCACAGTTTCTGCTAAGTCATAAGCGAATGCTTCACCGATCATTTTTTGCCTGACATCTCCATTAACTAAAAGGTTTGTAGGCCTTTCACCACCTGCTATCTCTTCTTTAAAAAATATTTCCGCAGATCTTAAAGCACTATTAGGGGGAGGGTTCATTGTCTTAATGATAGCTGCCCTATTCTGGACAGCAATTTCAATTTCGTTCTTTTTATTCTTTGTCATTTTTCCCACATATTCAGAGCCAGTTACGCCTTTGCCTACCCCTTTTGTTCGATGCTTATTCGATTGTAAATCCGTAATTATTTCATTGAATTTTGTAGTGTGCCCCACAATATTAACTGCTTTAGCTGATGCCGAATTAGGAGATGAGGCTACCTTTCCAACAGAATCTGCTTGCTTAGGGCCGACAGTGGCCTTACCTGATGGAGACAGAGGGTTTAGATCAGAAGATATTGTTGGTAAAGGTGAAGAAAAGGATCGGGATAATCCTGGCTGTCTGGTATTAGGGGCAGGTATAGGAGGCAATTCTGGCAAATCACCTTTAGGTTCTGGTAATGACTTTGATAGCTCTTTTGTTTTTGGCTGTAAAGATTCTTCTTTAATTTTTCCTAATAAAGTATCAGGTGTTTTTTCATCTCTTCTTACTGGAAATGTTACATTCTTTGCAGGTGCTCCTACAAGATCACGATCAGGAATCTGAACTTGCACGGTGGTAGTGGTACCTGGTTCAGCATTAGGGTTAATTGGTTTGGCATTATGGGAAACCAAAAAGGGAGCATTCGTACTTTGCAATTCCTTTGCATCTTGGGTAACTCCAAGAGCAATTTCATGAGCTTTAGTGTCAGGATTAAGTGGCTTTTTCTTTTTAGTGATATCATTATCAATTTTAGAACTATTTATTCCATGAGAAGGTAAACCTGCTTCAATACCCATAAAAAATTCCCTAATTTAAATAAACAACAATAAACCTTACTATCATTATAATACTTTTTTTATTTTATATTAAAAATAAAAAAAAAGTTAAAAAAATGATAATATGAAGAAGTGTTATATTACAAAGAATTGGAAACCGAAAAATATCTGGCTATTTTCATAATTTCGTCATGCGCCCGGATAGAAGGTAATCAGGCCATCCCGGCCTGTAAACCAGGGCGGGACGCCCTGGTTCTATAGTTTGTATGTTTTTGTGAGGCAATAATTAATACTTGCAAAATCCGTTTTTGCAAGTATAATGCATTCACAGTCATTTCCCCGGTAGGGGAAAACGTTAATAGCCCCGTGTGAAGCGAGCGTTAGCGAGCGGAACGCGGGGTTAGTAACATAGTAATGATTGCGCCCCGGCTAGGGGCGCAAGAAACTTTTATTTATCCAAAAAAATTGAGTATTATAAGCAACTTAAGGCATTTCCGACCGAACAGGATGAAATGGATGAATTATATGAGGTTATCATTATTGTTTCGTGCGCCCCTGCCGGGGCGCGCTCATTATTATGTTGCTAACCCCGCGTTCCGCTCGCTACGCTCGCTTCACACGGGGCTATTAACGTTTTCCCCTACCGGGGAAAAGGCTGCTGATCCACCATTCATATTTGTTTTTGCCTGATAAAAACATACAAACTATAGAACCAGGGCGGGACGCCCTGGTTACCTTAAGAATAGAATGGCGCCTATGACGTTTCACTTAAAAGGCGGCAACAGCTTTTACCTTATCAAATGCACCTTTTAGAGGAGGTTTTAAAAAATCATGAACAAGAAGAATAAAATTAAGGAAAACAAAGATTTAAATTATTATTTGAATCTCCCTTGGACATATACAATTGAAACAGAGTCCTATGAAGGGTCATCTTATTATGTTATTCGTGTAAATGAGTTGCCTGGAATTTGTACTGACTCGGAAAGTTTGGATGAAGGAATGCAAGAAATTAAAGATTTAATTTCTTGCGCTGTCGAAATTTATAAAGAAAAGGGGGAGCCTGTTCCTGAGCCTATTGATAGGGAACATTACAAGGGAAAAATATTATATAGAACTGATAGCGGGCGACATTACATAATAGCAAGAACAGCTCAAATGATGCATAAATCCATCAGCAAAATGTTAGATACCTTAATTGATAAAGGATTGGAGCATTTGCGAGCTGTTTGACCTTTTCCGGAATCGGCAAGTTTCTGAGATTTATAGTACTTTTTGAATAAACTCAGCAATTGCAGAGAATTCCATGAGTAATTTATCAAAATTCGACAACAAAGCAGGGGTGTTTTTTTTGGGGCTTAAAGTTAAGTCGGGAGTGGGTTCACAAAAAATTAAGGTGTCATCGCTGTATTTTAAGATTTGTTTGTCCAAAGTGTTTAAAAAGGGTTCATACAAAACGATTTTACCTTCTTTGTTCATTAGATAGTGATCGATACCAAACAAATCATGATCCCGTTGTCCAACACATTTGTAGATTTCGGAGCTGTTTTTTCCAAAATGTACCCAAATAGCCTTTTTCGTGCAAAATAAGGTGTTTTTCTTTACTCTCTGCAAAGCGTCTTTTGTAATTTGATTTATACTAAAAAGCTTGTTTATTAGTTTGAAGTTATTATTATTTAATATTTGAATGGTATTCTGGTTTAGTTCTTCTATATTTTTGAATTGCCTGCTTTTTTTAAGATGTTTCTTTTTCATTAAGCTCAAAAAAAATTCTGTGAAGGTAGTGACTTTATTCCAGATAATTTTCTCTATTTCTGACGTAGTGAGTAAATTTAAGGAATGGCAGGTGGATGATAGGGATACTATATCATTCGAATTTAATAGGGGCAAAATCAATGCCACGATATCAGAAGGAATGGTTTTAATAAAAGGGCAGGAACTTTCAGTGGCCTTTGGAATTTGTGTCAGGGCACCTGCATTCTCTAGCGCATTCATGAAATGACTCCCAGTGTCACGACCTTAACGACAATTTTGTTGTTGTCGTTAAGGTCGTTTGTCGTTTTTTTCTGGGCACGTTTTTATTACATCATGTCCATGCCGCCCATTCCGCCCATTCCGCCCATTCCACCCATTCCACCCATGCCTCCCATGCCGCCCATAGGCCGGCATGAGCATGTTGGGATTTTGGCTTGGGTTTGTCGGTGATCATGGCTGCAGTTGTCAGCAGCAGGCCGGCAACCGAAGCTGCATTGACAAGGGCGCTTTTGGTCACGAGCACAGGATCGATGACTCCGCTTTCATCAGATCGCTGAACTCATCTGTCAAGCCGTTGTAGCCCATATGCCTTTGGCTTCGAAGATTTTCTCAGCGATCAGGTTGCCTTGTTTGCCGCAGTTGTTCGCAATTGCGGTGGCAGGAGCAAAAGCTGCTTGTCGGATGATGGCAGCTCCGATCGGCTTCATCGCCGTGTCAGTTTTAACTTGTCGAGCGACTTTGACCGCTCGGAGCAAGGCCACGCCGCCGCCAGGAACGATCCCTTCGGCAACAGCTGCGCGTGTCGCATGCAGGGCATCTTCGACGCGGGCTTTTTTCTCTTTCAGTTCTGTTTCAGTTGCGGCGCCCACATTGATGACAGCGACTCCGCCGACGAGTTTCGCGAGGCGCTCTTCCAGTTTTTCTCTATCATAGTTGGAAGTGGCAGGATTTGCGAGCTCGGCTTTGATTTGAGCGACGCTTTCCTTGATTTTCTTCGGATTGCCGGCGCCATCGATGATCGTCGTCTCTTCTTTGGTACACTTTGATCGTTTTGGCTTTTCCCAGCACTTCGAGGTCGGCATCTTCGAGTTTAAGGCCTACTTCTTCGGTGACCACTGTGGCGCCTGTCAGGACGGCGATATCTTGAAGCATGGCTTTGCGGCGGTCGCCAAAGCCTGGGGCTTTCACAGCGCAAACGGGCAAGTCCGGCTTTGAGTTTATTGACGACAAGTGTGGCCAATGCTTCGCCATCGATATCTTCAGCAATGATCAGAAATGGGCGGGCCCCTTTTTCCATGGTTTTTTCCAGGATGGGAACGATTTCTTTGGCAGTGGAGATCTTTTTGTCGGTGATCAAGATCAGGGCATTGTGAAAGCTCGACTGTCATGTTCTCTGGATTTGTGATGAAATAAGGAGAAACATATCCTTTATCAAACTGCATCCCTTCGACCACATCGAGAGTGGTTTCGATCCCTTTGGCTTCCGCAACAGTGATGATGCCATCTTTGCCCACTTTTTCCATCGCTTCTGCGATGATTTGGCCGATTTCGTCATCATTGTTGGCGGAGATGGTGGCGATCTGCTTGACTTCTTCGGACGTATTGATCGGGGAGGCCATTTGTGACAAGGGCTTGGCTCATCGTTTCGACGGCTTTGTCAATGCCTCTCTTGAGGCTCATCGGATTGGCCCCTGCAGTGACATTTTTCACGCCGGCGGTATAGATCGCTTCGGCGAAGACAATCGCTGTTGTCGTGCCATCGCCAGCAGTATCTGATGTTTTGGAAGCAACTTCTTTGACGAGCTGGGCGCCCATGTTTTCAAATTTATCTTTTAAGAGCGATCTCTTTGGCAACAGTCACACCGTCTTTTGTGGAGAGCGGGGAGCCAAAGCCTTTATTGATGACGACATTGCGCCCTTTTGGGCCCAGGGTAACTTTGACAGCTTTTGCCAAGGTTTTAACCCCCTTTAACAGCGATTTTAGTGCTTCTTCATTGAATTGCAACATTTTAGACATGAGACAGTCTCCTTTGGAATTAAATTGGATCTAGTACTAGGCAAGTAAAACACCCACTATATCATCTTCTGACATAATGAGGTATTCGTCTTCTTCAGTTAGGTTTTTTACTTCAGTTCCGGCATAAGAGCTAAACAGCACTCTATCGCCCGGCTTCACGTTCATTTGTTCCATGGAGCCATTTTCATCCATTTTTCCAGGTCCAACGGCCATAACAATGCCTTCTTTTTGCTTTTCCTGCGCAGAATCGGGAAGGAGGATTCCTCCTTTTGAGGTTTGTGCTTTTGAGCGCTTGATTAAGACACGGTTTCCTAAAGGTTTAATATTGTGTTTCATAGGGTTAATACTCCTGTTTGTCATTTATGAAATTTATAATTCTTGGACTTGAGTCCATTTCTGTCAAGTCGCGACACTTAGGATTTTAGCAAATAGTAAATTAGAGTGCCAGTTTTTTTTATTCCCCATATGCACGGATCAGATACTTCATCCGCCGTATTTTAAAATCTTCCCGCTCCTCCTGATGCAGCATCCGCAAGGGCCAAATGATATGGGGCATCTCCTTCATCATCCGCATCACCTTGTCCGTTCCATTGACTTTGCAAAAAAACTCATGGGCCTGGCAGGTTTCCAGCGCCCTGGAAAATTCCTTTGGGTACAGATTTTTAAGTACGCCGATGATAAGGTATTGGGTTGAAACGGGTTTATAGATTTTTTCATTGGTGATGAGGATAAGGACTCCTTGACAATCTGTCTTGGCGAACTTTCCGTAAAACGGCCGGTAATAAAACGGTTGAAAATGGACGCCCGGAAAGTTCTGCGAGTTTAAAGCCTTAGCAAACTTTTGGGCTTCGATCCAGGGAGCTCCCACGACTTTGAAAGGCAAGGTGTAGCCGACTCCAATATTGACCATTCCCAGCTCTCCTAGAAGACCCGTAGTTGGATAATAATAGACCGTGCTAGCCTCTGGAATGTGGGGGCTCGTGGGAATCCAGGTCAGGCCCGTATCGCGGAAACTCATCGACCGTTTCCAGCCTTTCATCGGGACCACATGTAAAGCGCAGCCAATGTTATATTCTCCATTGAAGTAAAGGGCCAGTTCACCAACGGTCATGCCGTGACAGTAAGGCAGATTGACATATCCCACGAGAGAGCGCCATTTCTCTTCCAGCATGGGGCCATCGATAGTCAATCCGTTAATAGGATTCGGCCTGTCCAGTATGACGACAGGGATCTTTCGTTTTGCCGCTTCCTCCATCACAAAAAACAAGGTATTGATGTAGGTATAGGATCGGGAACCTATATCCTGTATATCATATAGCAATAGAGTCACCTGCCGCAGCATCTCGTCTGTGGGGCGGAAAGTTTTACCATGCAGACTGTAGATAGGAATCCCAGAAGATTCCGTAGCATGGGCGACGTGTTCTCCCGCATGGGCCAACCCGTTAATGCCATGTTCAGGAGCAAACAGAGCTGTAATTTTATAGTGGTATTTTTCCTCGTGATTTTTTAACAGATCGAGGGTGGACTCCATTCCGCTGCTGATGGCCGTTTGATTGGTGATAAGGCCGATTTTTTTGTTTTTGAGCAGGCTTTTGTGCTTTTCGGTGAACAGCATTTCGCTGCCTACTTTTACAGGGGTATCTGAACTGGCCGAAAGGGGCAGGCACAATAAAAGTAAACAAAGCACTAGATTTTTCATAACTTGGGAACAGGATTCGCAGGATCGCCTTCGGCGATCTTCTTTTGCACCCATTTAATCCCAGAAACGATTTTAAGGCTAGCTAAAAAAATCCATTTTGGCTAATGTGTGTCTATCATGAATACGATGACGCTATTATTTCAAAATATCCCAATCATTGAAAGCAGGATTGATTATCAGTTTAAAGACAAATCGCTTCTGGCTTTGGCTTTTGTCCATCGTTCTTACGTCAATGAACATCAGGATGTGTCCCAGCACAACGAGCGTCTGGAGTTTTTAGGGGATTCCGTCCTCGGATTGATCATATCAGAATATCTGTATCACATTTTACCTGAAACACCTGAGGGAGATCTCTCTGTCCTGAGGGCCCGCCTTGTGGAAGCAAATTCCTGTATGGCCTATATCCAAAAGCTCAATCTGGAAGAATTTCTTTTACTGGGCAAGGGAGAAAGAATGAATGATGGCCGTGGACGCGAAAGCATCCTGGCAGATCTTTTCGAAGCTGTCATCGGGGCTATCTATATCGACGGCAGGCTGGAGGCCGCCCAAAATTTTATTTTCAAAAAGTTTCATTCCGAGATGGAAGAGATCCTGCAAACTCCCCAAAAAAACTGGAAAGCCCTTCTGCAAGATTATTCTCAGAGGAAATATCAGAAACCGCCTTTCTATAAAGTTGTCAGTGAAACGGGACCGGACCATAGTAAACAGTTTAAAGTCCTAGTGTACCTGAATGACCAGGAAGCGGGTGAAGGGATAGGTTCGTCAAAAAAGACAGCCCAGCAAGCCGCCGCCGCCAACACCATTTCCAAGCTTCAAATAAACGGATTGCAATAACATGGCCATCAAGCAAAAAAGCATCTGGTATTGCCAGGAGTGCGGCCACAAACAGTACAAATGGGCCGGCCAATGCCCCCAGTGCAGCCGATGGAATACCCTGCATGAAGAAGTGGAGCTGAGCGGAGTCCAAAAACGTTATGACTCCAATCCAGGCACTCCCCAAAAACCCCTGCGCATTAAAGAAATCGTCATTGGGGAATCAAAAAAGATCAAAACATTTATTCAGGAAATTGACCGGATGATCGGCGGCGGCATCGTCTCCGGCTCCCTGACCTTGGTGGGAGGCGACCCCGGCATCGGCAAATCCACTCTGCTGCTGCAGCTTTCACAGGCTCTAGCCAAACAGAATCTGCTGGTCCTGTACGTATGCGGAGAAGAATCCGTTGAACAAACCTCGATGAGAGCTGCCCGATTGGGAGTGGAAACGGACAACCTCCTCCTGCTGAATGAGACCAATTTCGCACTGATAAAAGCTCAGATCGACGCCTTCAATCCCGATGTATTGATCATTGATTCCATACAGATTGTCTACAAACCGGAAATCTCTTCAGCCCCCGGTTCTGTGTCTCAGGTGCGGGAAACAGCTACTGAATGCATGCACCTGGCAAAAGGGCGGGGCATCACCACGTTCCTGATAGGGCACGTGACCAAGGCGGGAGAAATCGCCGGGCCCCGCGTTCTGGAGCACCTGGTAGACACCGTATTGTATTTTGAAGGGGACAAGCAAAACAATTACCGGATGATCCGAGTAGTGAAAAACCGCTTTGGGCCTACCGATGAAATAGCAGTTTTCCAAATGCAGCCCAACGGCTTGGTTGAGGTTCCTAACCCTTCCCAGATTTTCCTTGAAGAAAGGCGGAAAGAGGTCACCGGCTCCGTCGTTATCCCTACCATGGAAGGCACCCGCCCTATCCTCATTGAAGCGCAGGCACTGGTCACAGATACTTTTTTCAGCACCCCTTCCAGGCGTTGCACGGGATTGGATTCCAACCGATTGGCCCTATTGCTTGCTGTATTGGAAAAGCGGATGTCCTATCAGCTGCACCGATGCGATGTCTTTGTTTCCATTGCAGGGGGAATGCGCGTGATTGAACCGGGAGCCGATCTGGGCATTCTTTTGGCCGTGGCCTCCTCCATGCGGAACCGGTTGATCGATCCGGAAACCACCGTCATTGGAGAAGTGGGCCTGGGAGGCGAAATCCGCAGCGTCACACGGATCGAAAGCCGGATCAAGGAAGCCATCCATATGGGTTTCAAACAATGCCTTATCCCCATGAGAAATCTCAAAGGGATAAATGAGGAACTTCGCAAAAAAGTGGCCATCAAGGGAGTCGAATTTGTGGACCAGGCCGTGGATACCTTGCTAAATTGACGGATGATAAATATGAACGTATGCCGGCTCAAAGTAGGGGCCAGAACCTCTCCCCTATCCCAGGCGCAAGTACAGGAGGTCCTGGAGGAATTGCAAGGGTATTATCCCCAAATTACCTTTGATCCCCAATTTGTCGTTTCAACAGGTGACAAAGATCTTACGACCTCTTTAAGGACGTTGGATAAGACAGATTTTTTTACCAAAGAAATTGACCAGATGGTCCTAAAGGGCGAATGCGACCTTGCCATCCATTCTGCCAAAGACCTGCCCGACCCTTTGCCTGAAGGACTTGCCTTGGCTGCCCTCACGCGAGGAGTAGACCCGGCGGATGTTCTGGTGATGCGTCCTGGAGAAACCCTGGACAGCCTGTCCTCCGGAGCCATTATAGCAACATCCTCTGAAAGGAGGGAGCAAGCCGTCCAAAGGATGCGGCCTGATCTGGCCTTTACAGATATCCGAGGCACTATTGCACAGCGTTTGTCCCGTTTGGACGATGGGTCTGCGGATGGCGTCGTCGTTGCAGAAGCAGCCCTTATCCGGTTGGGCCTTACCTCTCTCAACAGAATTCGGATCCCCGGCGAAACCGCTGCCTATCAGGGGCAGCTTGCTATTGTGGTCCGTTCCGACAATGCCTTTCTGATGAATCTATTTCGCTGCCTCGACAGTTGCGCTTTGGTCAAGCGAACAATTCTCTTTTTGGGAATAAATCCGCCCCATCAGGAAGATGTGCGGCTTATCCATTATCCCATCATCAGAATAGAACCCCGGCCCCTAAAAGAGGCAGAGGTCCAGAGAGCTTTCAGAGAACTGTCTTGCTTCACCCACCTTCTTTTCACCAGTCAAAGCGCTGTATCCATTTTCTTCGACTATTTGATGCAATCAAATTTAGGGTTGGAAGGGCTCAGGAGCAAACAGATTGCTGCTGTAGGTAAAGCCACAGCAAAAAGACTGAAAGAATATGGAATGGAAGTCCATCTTTGCGCTCCAGAGGAATCCTCCGAAGGGCTGATCGAAGCATTTGAAAAACTGGATCTGACTCAAGCTTATCTATTATGGCCTCATTCCGCTTTATCCAGAAGCATCCTGAATCAGTATTTTGCAAAAAGAAACGTGAGATTTTTCGCGCCTGTGTTCTATGATACCCATCCCGATCTCCATCATCCCCTCCCTAATCTGGCCAAGGTCGATGAAATTGTCTTTACAAGCCCTTCCTGCGTGGATGCTTTCAGACAGATCTTTGGCTCCATTCCCAAAGGTATAACAGCCACCTGCATCGGCCCTGTAACAGAAACCTGTCTTCTTGCCAACAATAAATAAAAGTGCCATACTCAAGCCATTTGTAAAACCTTAAATGGAGAAAATTATATGTCAATAAATTATTTAAATTCAATGCCAGAGGAAATCAATCACCTGATTTTATCCCATTTGGATTCAAAATCATTGGGGAGATGTTGTCTGGTCAGCAAACAACTGAATAAATGGGCAAGTCATGATGGTTTATGGAAAAACCTTTTTCCTAAGGTACCCTTTCCAAACGGAACCGGCATAAAAAAATATATTGACAAACATGCTGTCACATCTAAAGATCAGATTGCGCAGCGGATCCAGGAATTTGTGGATAAAGTCCCACTAAACAGGAAAGGCTCTTTCAAAGCAATATGCCCCTTCAACCCCAATTGTCATGTGTATGTAGAAATTGGATATGGAGTCCTTGACCCAAACCAGGAAGGATTGAAAGATATATGCATTGTCATGAAAAAACTGGAAAGCGAAGGCAAGGAGTTGGAGTCATATAGTTATTGGGAAAAAATGATTTCTCCTAAGCTGTACTTTTCTGTTTTAAAATTGCATTATGAACTTAAGGAAAAATCAAATATAACAATCTATGATCTTTTACTTCCTGAACATAAAGAAAATGATAAAATAAATGCAAAGGTTATGAATATCCTGGCAAACAAGAAAAGAAAAATAGAATGGATAAAACGGCAACATAAAATTCTAGATAAAATTGAGGCTGCAGGAATAGCAGCTGTTGAGGGTTTATTTGGCTTATATTTAAAAGGCGTATATGATGGCGTTTTCAAAATTAAAAATTGACACATATGAGTAGAAAACGACCTTAACGACCTTAACGACGATAACGACGATAACGACCTTAACGACAACAGCAAAGATCGTTTGCTGTTTCATCGCGATTCCTATGCTACACTCACCATCAGTTCATCCAGGTCAAATGTATCCACAGTTATCTTGGAGGCATTGATATTTTTAGCCGCCAAAGCTTCTTCTATCAATTTATTTACCTGATTTTTTTCTTCAGGAGATAATTCTGCTGATCCAGATTTTAGTTCGGCAAATCTTTTGTTCCACAATTTGCCTGCAACAAGATGGGCGGCTTCTGTTGCTGCCCATGCCATTCCTGAAGCAACACCAATTACACATATCTGATTTAACAAAGATTCTGGCCGGAGAATGTACAAAGCCAATCCGCTGGCTATGGCACCTGTAGCAACGGCTACTGGCTTTACAGGCATATAGGTCAATCCCAAAATGGCTCCATCATAATAATTCTGAGGATTCAACAATGCCTTGGTAATTCCACTTAAATTCATGACAACTCACTCCTTATGATGTGATATTAAAAAACAATTCCAAATTTAACAAACATTTCATTTAAAATCAATATTAATTCAGGTTATTAATTCAGGTTATTAATTCAGGTTAATCAGCAATTCCGCGCGAGAAATTTTTCTCGCAGGATACCCAGTTTAATGAATCTTTAAAAAAAAAGCGATGTGCGACTTTTCTGGATAAGAAATTCCAAAAGTTTCGTATGTGAGTCGCCCGTCACTTCGTTCTGGGCTCATTCTCCTGGGGGGCTTTGCACCCATAGTTCCCGCGCCCCTACGGGGTTTGGTCACTATGGGCTAGATGGTTCAGTCGTCCTCGCTTCGCTCGGACTCTGCACAAATCGCTGTAACACTGGCTTCACGGTGAATATTTGTATGCAATGTTCTTGGATCGGACAAATTTTCCACAGAAAGAGTCCGAGCGAAGCGAGGACGACTGAACCATCTAGCCCATAGTGACCAAGCCCCGTAAGGGCGCGGGAACTATGGGTGCAAAGCCCCCCTACGACAGAGCCCAGAGCGAAGCGACGGGCGATTCAAATACGAAATCTTTGGCCCTTGGATATTGTCTCGACTTTGACAGTTTCATTGTGTCTGGGGCCGGTGTCTGGGGCCGGTTCTTGCGTAACTGCATAACTTCTAATACAATTAAGTTATGCAGTTACGCAAGAACCGGCCCCAGACACCGGCCCCAGACCTATAAGATGCTTTTCATAGAAAAAGCATGTTATCTGACAGTCTATTGGGTTCGTAGAAAATCCTTCTACGGTAAAAGGCTAGGGCGTACTGGAGTGTACTGATTGCGGCTACACTCAATGCCTAACGGCAATAAATTTTGGTACGTACATTAGCAATCAATTTATTTTACTCTGGAACGGAGTTGTCTATCGGATTGTATCTGATAGATATAGGACGTGGAGCTGCAAATAAGACGCAAGGAGCGAATGCGAATTGTGCACGCAGCAGAGAAGCGTCAAAAAAGAAAGAATTAGTTGCTTAGGCTAATTCCAGAAGCCTGCTCCCTTTAGGGACAGGTAGTTCACCTTGCCATAAAGGAGCTCTGCTCACACCTTCGAATGAGATAATTTCATTTTCTAACCCTAATCGTACTCCCAGTGGTTTCTCATCAATTAAACAGGTAATATAGGTAGATGGTAAGGATTCGAGTAAAATATACACAAATCCTTGACGTACGTTTTCGTTCCATTGGGCTTCAAATCCCTAATGGCTTTAAAAATACTGCATCGAATTGCTCCATCACGGTTTCAGGGTCATATCGCTCTGAATAGGCATCCCAATGAGATTGGCGTATTTCATCTATGTTGCTCCCACAATACTCAATAATCGATTTCAACTCTTCTTTATTACGATAATACAACCCCTTGTCCCCCAACATAGCTATATGAGCTTGATCTCCCCCTCCTAAGTACGTAATTACAGGTTTGTTTTTTATGGAAAACTCAGCGCAAGCAAGACCAAACGATTCCCCGCCAGTTCTGCCGTGGATCATCGCATCGCATGTGTTAATGAACTTTGTCTTATAGATCATATCAACTGTGCCTTCTAAAAAAATGACGTTTGGCAACTGGCAAAACGGCTGAGTATTTAAAAATACAAAATACCAGTCAGGATGGGTTTGGGCCATTTCAGTCACTGTTTCCTGAGCAAATTCTATACAAAAAGTTGTATATCCCCCATGTCTTCCAAAAACCACAGCACCACGAGAAATACCTAATTCCTCATGCAGGCTCTCAGAAATATCCTCTAAACGCACCATGTGAGGTACGAAAGGAACGTTTGGTGTTCCTGAGCGCCATGCCTGTTCGCTCATCCAATCTGAAATGGTTGCAAATGTATCGCCGTGTATTTCGAAAGGCAAAAAAACCGCATGAACGGCATTTTTACAGACTCGAGACACATGTTCATCCCTCATACCCGCTTTCAAATTATATAAAACGTCGATCTGCTCTTTTAAAATTATAGATTCTACTTCTTCAAAATTCGCACACTCATAAAAGCGCTTGCCAAAGCGATCCTGAAATTTTTTAGACACGCTTGTGGGATAATCAATAGCACCTTGAGTAACGCTTATTATATTAACATAAAAAATGTACGATTCATTACCCAAAATTTTTTCATTACAATCTGCATAGTCATACGTAGCGACCTCAGTGCCCCTTATGGAGAGATGTCGCAAGAAAAAGCCAACTTTGCTCTTTTTTAACACCTCTGATGAGACAGCCAATTCTTCGGCGCGGATTGTCTGAATAAAAGATATGATGCTTAATACATAGAATAATAAGAAGACTCTACACCGGGCCATAAACCTATCCTTTGGCTTTTATAAACAATTTCATCAATGAAAACAGCTTCTCGCTCGGAAAATTCAGATATCGATGAGCCCAAGCATGTGTCTGGGGCCTGTTGTTGCGTAACTGCATAACTTCTAATACAATTAAGTTATGCAGTTACGCAAGAACCGGCCCAGACATATACAGATTTTTTACATTATGCGTATATTTTTTGCTACTATCATTTACTTCCTACATAAGGAATGCCGCTCCCTACATAAGGAATGCCACTCCATACCTAAGGAAGAAATATCAAATGATTCACTCACCTTACGCAAAACATGTAGAAATCTCGCCTATTGGTTTAAGTTTGTGTTTAATGGGTACTTGCCGCTCAGGCCAACGGCCTGGTTTGTAAAAGCCTAGGGCGAAGCCCTAGGAAACCAGTAATAACCATTGCAGGCTGAAGGCCTGCCCTGTAATTCCCTGGGGCGAAGCCCCAGGATTTTACATATCAGGCCTTCAGCCTGAAACTGATATATTGAATTCACCTAGGGCTGCGCCCTAGGCTTTTACAAACCAGGCCGTTGGCCTGGGCGGCAAATATCGCAGATGAAGCTAACGAATTAAACCAATAGACGCGATTTCTACATGTTTTACGTAAGGTGAGTGATTCAGCATTATTGCACAGCCTGCTATGTGAATGTATCGGTTCAGGATTTTGGATAGGACTTGATCATAATCAACATTTCAGTTATTATGGAAATGTGGAAATAAGGAGGTAATATATGGGACAAGCTCATCGACATGATTCGTTTAAGTTTAGATATTCCAGCCGAACAACATATACATTTGAAAATGTTGGCAACGAAAAAAGGCATATCTATGCGTGAATATATTTTGGAAGCTTTAGCTTTTAAAGAAGCTGCTGAAGAAGAAGAAGATATTGAAATGGACAATACAACCTTTAGAAAAGGTCTAAAAAGAATCCGCAAAGAACGCTATCAACTCGCAAAAAATCTCTCTAAACGATGACAAAATTTTTTACTGTCGAACAAGTTATTGAAATTCATGATGCTTTTCTTAGAGGATCATGGAGGATTATCCGGCATTCGAGATAAAGGATTGCTCATCTCTGCTGTAGAAATGCCACGGGCATCCATGTTTGGCGAACATCTTCATAAAACTATTTATGACAAAGCTGCTGCATATCTCTTTCACCTTGTGCAAAATCACCCATTTAATGATGGAAATAAAAGAACTGGAGCATTAACAACCATTTTATTTCTTGAGGAAAATGGCATAAAGATAGCTTTTTCCGACAAGGATTATGAGGATTTTGTAATCACTGTTGCTCAAGGTCAAAAAAATAAAGATGAAATTGCCTATTTCTTAAAATATGGAAAAGAAAGATCGACTTAGGTTTCATCTTATGCAATTCTGATGATTTTAGCAAAGTCCAGGATCATTGTTTTTGAGCAAAAAAGATGAGGTATTTGCACAAGCCTTTTTTTACAGCGTGGTACTGATAGAAATAGCTTTTGAAGTCATTGGTCTGGGTGCGGGTGCTCCATCCCAACCTTTCTCCCAAACGGGACCAGATCCAGCCGGGAAAAGAGCACAAATACAACCTTTTAGAGGAGCGCAGGACCTTGGGTGTCGCATCGGTAACTGTGATGTTTTTAAAGCCGATATCACGTAAGGCAGCCTCAAAATTGGGCCCGGATTCCATAGAGGCTACAGCCCACCCATTGATAGCTTTTGCCAATAGCTTCTTTTCTTCTTCCGTATACTCATTTTTCACATGAAATCCATCCGCAAGAATAAGCCTACCACCGGGTTTTAAAATTCTCCACGCTTCCTTGATAAAATCGTTTTTATCCACCGCATGGCAAACGCTTTCAATCGCCCACACAACGTCAAAAAAATTGTCGGGAAATGTCGTTTGAGTATAGTCCATGACAAAAAATTCAGGGGGGTAGGCAAGGTATTTCCCAGTAGCTTTCTCCTGTGCCATGCGGACTTGCTTTTCACACAGGGTAATGCCTGTGACTTTTGCGTGTCTTTGCTCGGCCAGATAGAGGGAGCTTCCTCCATACCCGCAGCCTGCATCGAGGACTCTTTCACCGGGTTTGATATCTGCGATGTCAGCCAAAACCTTGTTTTCATTGGTCAATGCCTCCGTAAGGTTCCGGGTCGTTTCATCCCAAAATCCGGCATGCATGGCAAGGCTCCGGTCCAAATCCCACCATCGCCTGTAGTTCTTTTCACAGCTATCGTAATAATGGATGATTTCTTTTTTTAACTGGTCGTCTATCATGATTTTTGCAATTACCTCATTTTACACTGGATTGTCAAATCTAATTTTATTAAACTTTTGTATATTTCACATGGTATCAGATTCATGAATATTATTAGATGCCTAGTCCTAGTTTTTGTGCTTTTCTGCTGTTCTTGTTCCAGGCCTTGCCATCAGTACGATATTATGGGAGCCGATGAATTTGTTATTGATTCGTACAAAATACGTCAAGGCAAATTGGCCATCTTGGAGATGGAAGGGATATGCCCGGGAGAACTCGATCCTTTCTATATGGAAGAGTACAAAGATGTCATCGCAGAAGACGACATCCTGAATATTGTTTTGTATCATCCCACCCGGAAAGATTTAACCGAAGCGGTCCATTTCATCAACCAGATGCAGGGGGGATTTAAAGTCATCCGCGGCTATATCGACCTGCCTGAAGTGCCTCCTATTTATATCCAGGGGCTTACCTTGGATGAGGCCCGGGAACAGATCCGAAAGGTTTTTAACGAACAGATCAAAGATGTAGAAATCTTTGTCTCTTATAAAGATCGCCTTACCCGCAAGGTAGAACTGACAGGTTTGGTGGAAATACCTACAGTTCCAGTGGATGGCAAAATCAGGCTTTATGAGGTACTCGCAAAGGCCCATCTAGCCCCTCAAGCCAATTTATTCATGAGCTATGTGGTCCGGCAGGGTGCGCCTCTGCCTATTGATCTGCATAAATTAATCCATAAAGGCGACATGTGCCAAAATATTGTCATGCGCGGAGGGGACAAGATATTCATCGCCAATCCTATGGATGCCACCGTGATGATGATGGGAGAGGTGGGTGAACCCAAGCCTTTAAGTCTGCCCTATGGGTACATGTCATTAAGGGAGGCGTTGGTAGCAGCCCGAGGCATCCCCTACACAGGGGACAGAAACCGCATACAGGTCATCAGAGGAAATTTGCAATGTCCGAAAATCTACGTCCTCTCTTGGAATCATATCCTTCATCTGCCCAACGACAGCTTGTTATTAATGCCCGGAGATACCGTTTATGTTTCCGCCAAGCCCATTACCGAATGGAACCACTTCATCAGCCAGCTTTTCCCGAGCATGACAGGTATGTTGACGGGTTATGAAATTTATAACATATCCAGACGGGTGGCGGATTGACACTATGAAAATAGATATGAATGATTTAAAAATCGATTTTTCCGACTTTATGGTCGTTGTTCGGAAATTCAAATCCAGGATTATATACACTTCACTGTTTTTTGGGCTGGCGGGAGCCGGCTACGCTGTATTAAAAATCCCTGAATATTACGTAGAGGCTTCCTTTAAAGAAAAAGGCAAGTCTTTCGTTGAAACGGGAAAAAACCTGAACCTGGCCATGCTATTGGGGGGCAGTGCAGAAAAAAACGAAAATTCCGCCTTCTCTCTCATGAAATCCAGAAAGCTGCTGCAAAGGGTCATTTACCAGCAAGGGCTGCAAGGGCAGTTAAAGCTTCAGGGTGCATGGAATCCCTTTTCAAATATCCGCAGCAATGTCCTGGCAGAAATGGCCTATTTCAAGTCCGATTTCTATCCTCAAATAGGCGAAAGCCCTCCCTTATCTTTGCAAAGCCTGGACTATAAAGGAGAGCTCCCTCATTCCCTCGTATTGCATTTTGATTCTGAAAATGAATATTCCCTTCGTGATGGCCGCTCCAATGAACTCGAAAAGGGTACTTTGGGACATCCGTTTAAAGGCGATGGGTTTTCCTTTATTTTAAAACAAGGATCACTGCATAACCTGACCGGAACCCAATGGAATCTGACGCTTCAGCCTTTGACGTCTGTTTTGGAAAACACTAAAAACAATTTAAAAATCCGCACTGATCCAGAAGACAAATCGGTTTTAATGCTCTCATATAAAACTTCTGATCGGAAACAAGCCGCCGATTTTCTAAATGGCCTCATGGCAAGCTATGTCCTTTATTTAAAAGAAGAACACGAACGCTTGGCCCAAGAGCAGTTGAATTATTTGCACCGCCGACAGCAGGAAATTGCTGCTGATCTGAAACATATCATGGAAGAACATGCAGAGGCTGTTTCCTCCAATACGACCTCCATTGAAGCCCTGTCAAAACTACAGGAAACATATACTCAAAGGGCCCTTGTGATCAACCTGGAATTGAAACGATTGAACAAGGCGCTAGGTTCAAATATCGTATGCTATGATCCCTCTGTCAATGAAACAGATTCCAGCGTGATCCACCGTGTGCTTGCCGACATACGCTCCTGCAAAGAACAAGCGGGCGCCATTCAGGTAGCGATAAATGCAATTGAATCAGGACCTTCAAATAAAGAATCTTTGGTCAAGGGCCAAGCTTCGCAAAAACCTCTTGAATTTCAGGGGATCGACCTTTCAACGGCCAATCAACTCTACCTGGATTATAACCAAAAATTAAATGAAATTGAATCTAGTATACTTCATTATGAGTTTATTATCAGCCAAATACAGGATCCCCATTTTGAAATAAGCACTTTGAGTTCTGTTCTAAATGATGCTGTAAGCCAAAACATCATTCACCAGGCCGTGGAATTGGATCTAAAAAAACTGGACCAATCCAACCGAAGCCAAAAGGAAATAGACCGATTCAAGGCGGATCTGGCTTTGCAGCGAAAATATCTGCTTTTTCACGTGGAACAGATCCTGGAACTGTTTAAAATCAAACAAAAATTGTTATTTGATAAGATTACCGCTTTGCAATATTTAAAGATGGACCTGCTCGACCAAAGGATGGCTTTCCTGAATCAGCATCTTTCCGATTATATCAAAGGTAGAATGCAGAACTTCCAACAAGAAATAGCCACCCTTGAACAACAGCAGAAGACTATAAAAACCCGAATGGAAGATATGCCCAGCCAATGGGCTTCCAACAAGTTAATCGATCTTCACCTGGAAATGAGCAGTAAAATGGTGGAGGAAATAACAAAACTTGTGGAGACCAAAAACATTTCATCTCATATGGAGTTGACGCAATCTTCCCCTTTGGATGCTTCCGTTCCACCTCTGCTGCCTATAAACCCCCACCTGATTTTATTTACAACCTTAGGAATGTTATGCGGCGGATTAATCTCCTTGGCCTCTATTCTAACTAATGGCATCCTAAAAAATACGGCTCTTAGCATCCCTTTATTAAAGCAACTCAATTTGCAAACCCTTGGCCCCCTATCAGTATTTGAGGAAGCTCATCTGTTCCAGATCATAGGCTGGCTTAATGCACAAGCCGTGAGCCCTCCTTCCTGCAAGACAGCATTTTTATTTCTCAATACAGGCGATGATTATTCAGATTCCCTTGCCGTCCAAATGGCGAAACAGGGATCCAAGGTGCTTCTGGTTTCCTTGGAAGAGAGCTCTGAAAAAGAAAATTCAAATGAATATCAAGTCCATTCCAAAAATGGCTACGATTGTTTGCCAGTCAGGATCTCTTCAAAAAGCGAATGTGCCTCCCTCTTTAGCGGCCCCTTTCTGAAATATCTGGAAAAATTAAAATTGCAATACGACTGGATTTTCGTTGCATTTCCTCTTTCCCCCTGCAGTGAGGAGGCTGAAAACCTTTATGGATTTTGCGATTGCGCCCTCATGACCCTGAAAGATGAATCCTTACAACAGGTCATAGCTTCCTTAAATAAAACCCAGGTAAATGTACGAAAGTTACTGGCAGTTGTGGTAAAATGACAGAGAGAAAACGGATAACAACAAGCATATATGCAAAATTTATTTAAAGAGGCATTTAAAGGAAAGACGGTTTTGGTGACAGGGCATACCGGATTCAAGGGTTCGTGGCTTTCGATCTGGCTCAATGAATTGGGAGCTAAAGTCATTGGGTACAGCCTGGAGCCTGCCATTCACCCCAATAATTACCATTTGACCCGTCTGCAAAATAAAATGATTTCCCTAACAGGGGATATCAGGGATCTTCCATTCTTGAAAAAAATAATACGATCTCATGCGCCGGAAGTGATTTTTCATTTGGCTGCCCAAGCCATTGTCTTACATTCCTATGCTCTTCCCCACGATACTATGGAGATCAATGCCATGGGCACGGTGAATGTCCTGGAAGCTGCCAGGGAGAGCTCCTCCCTTAGGGCCATGGTCATGGTCACGACAGATAAATGCTACGACAACCGCGAATGGCTTTGGGGTTACAGGGAAAATGATCCATTAGGAGGAAAAGACCCGTACAGCGCCAGCAAGGCCATGGCGGAATTGGCCATTCAATCCTACAGGGATTCCTTTTATGCCGGAAGAGGCCCCCTGGTGGCTTCGGCAAGGGCCGGAAATGTGATTGGAGGAGGGGATTTCTCGGAGCACCGGCTAATTCCGGATATCATGAAAGCCTTATTGGAAAACAGGCCCATTGAAGTGAGGAATCCTTATCATATAAGACCGTGGCTGCATGTTTTGGATCCATTATCCGGGTACTTGCGGCTGGCTGCAAAATTGATGCAGGGAGAAGCTTCCTATGCGCAGGCATGGAATTTTGGGCCGTCGGAACAGCAAGGGGTTTCTGTGCAGAGCCTGGTGGAGAAGTCGATTGAATATTGGGGAGAAGGGAAATGGATCCAAAAAGGAACTTCTGAAGGGGTCAGGGAAATGAACCATTTACGGCTGAATTGGGATAGGGCCGCTCATTTGCTGTCCTGGAGGCCTTTGTATTCATGGACCGAAGCCATAGGCAAAACAGTGGAATGGTTCAGGCTGTATGAAGCCTCCAGGCATATGCCCAGAGATATGTATGGATTGTGCGTGAAACAGATCCATGAATATAGTGAGGCAACATGAAATTTACACCTCTGCCCATTGCCGGGAGCTGTCTGATCGAACTGGACTGCCATTCGGATGAACGGGGCTTCTTTGCCAGACAGTTTTGCCGGGAGGAATTTGCCCGGCAAGGGTTGGAAACACAGTTTGTCCAAGCCAACAATTCTCTGAGTTATTCCAAAGGGACTTTGCGCGGCCTCCATTACCAGCTGGAACCCATGGCTGAAGTGAAGCTGGTCAGGTGCATACGAGGCTCCCTGTATGATGTCATTTTGGACCTTCGTCGGGATTCGCCAAGCTTTTCTCAATCCTATGGGACCGTTTTGTCAGAAACCAACCGGAACATGTTATATGTACCTAAAGGCTGCGCCCACGGTTTTTTAACAATAATGGAAAATTCCGAAGTATTTTATATGGTTTCGGCATTTTATTCGCGGGAATATGAAAGGGGAATACGTTGGAATGATCCCTTTTTTAAAATTGATTGGCCTATGGATCCAACAGTCATTTCGGAGCGCGATCAATCCCATCCCGATTATTAAAGGGACCAAAGGGACATAGTTTACCACTGAGCCAGTGAGATCACTGAGAAGGTTTGAGATAGGTGAGAGGGATTATATTATTAGGCGTTTAATGCCTTACTTCAACAGTTTTACGTTAAAGTCGATCAATAGGCCTCTATTTCCTCCCTATCTCAAACCTTCTCAGCGATCTCACTGGCTCAGTGGTAAACTATGTCCCTTTGGTCCCTTTGGTCCCTTTGGTCCCTTTGTCCCTTAATTGCTGTGAAAATATATTTTCTTTTGCTACTATAAATTTTAAGCACATCTAAATGAGGGGGAACGTGTTTTGGACTCGTCAAATTTGCATTTAATGACTCCTTTGCAGGAAGAAAACGGCACTGGCCCACAAGCAGAAAAAGATCCGGAAGAAGATATCCTGGCTTTGACTCAGCAGCTGACTGTTCTTAAAAATCGATACGCCATCTTGGAGAAAAAAGGCCTCTTGTTATCCCGTCAGCTTGAAGAAGCTAAAGCGCAGACGGACCGGGACAGATCCAAAATCGAAAAACTGGCAGGTGTCATCTTCGAAAAAGATCATCGCATCGATGACTTGCAGCAGTTGGAGACTAGTTTAAAACGCATTATGGAAGCCAAACAGGAGCTTGAAAGATCCCTGGAAAACAGGTTTAATGAATGCCGTGCCTTAAAGGAAGATAAAGAACATCTGGAGGCTGAAGCGAGAGATCGCTCCCTTCACGTGGAGCAACTAGAGAGGGTTATCCAATTTCTAAGGGAACGGCAGCAAGAAGCCCAGCTGGAACTGGCCCAGTTGCGGGATGAATTCCAAGGCTCGCAAGAATCCCTTCAGCATTTGCAGGGTCAGCTCCTTTCCAGCCAGATGCAATTCAATCAGGCAGATGAAAGCCTAAAACATACAGAAAAAGAGAAAGCGGAGGCCCTGGAAGACCTTTCCCTGCTTCATGTGCAAATGGACAAGTTGAAATCCCTGATCGAAAAGCACCAAATTGAAAACCAGGTGGAAAAATCGCGATTCGCAGCTTTGGAAATGGCAAACGGATCGAAATCCAAAGAAAATAGGGAATTGAAACAGCAGCTTCAGGACAAAATTGCCTGCCTGGCTTCCTTTGAAAAAGAGATCCTTCTTATTAAACAAACGTTGGTAAGGGCCCTTCGGGAGGCCAAGGAAATAGAAGCCCAATATCGGGAGACCGTGCAGGAAAAAATCCTTGCTGTCAGCAAAATACATCATTTCCAACAGCAGATAGAAAAATATAGGGAAACTGAAAATGCCGGCAAAATGGAACTTCACAAAGCCAAAGATCGAATAATTCATTTTGAAGCATTACAGAAGGAATTGGAAGCCAGAATGAGGCAACAGGCAACCGCTTCCACGCAGGAAGTGGAAACACTTAAAAACAGCCTTTTAGAAAAAGAAAATCACGTGACAGCTTTGCAATTTCAATTGAATCAAAAAATCGAGGAAATCCACCTGTTCAAGAATAACCTTTCCCATCATCAACAAAAACAACAGGAAACCGAGTCAGAGTTACGAGCAGCTCATCAGCACTTGGCCAAGAAAGTAAAAGAGATGGCAGTTTTAGAGGAGAAATTTCAAAGCCAGCAGAGGCACATCGAAGAGCAGGAAAAGATCCATATGCAGGATCAAATCAAACTGGCTGAATTCCAAACCGCACTTGAATTGCAAAAGCAGCAACAGGCCCGCCAGGAAAGCCAGTTTCAGGAAAGGCTCAAAGCTTCGGATGCCTTGCAATCCAAATGGGAAGAAAAATATTTATCTCTGCACGAAAATTGCCAAAAAACGGAAATAAAGCTCAAAGAACTAGAAAAAACAGAAGAACGGTACAAGCATCTTCAGGGACTGGTATCAAATTTAGGTACTGTCATAGGCAGTACTTCGCCTATTCCTCCTGAAAAAGAGACCCTCTCCCCCAAAGAAACAGCGGCAGCCGAACCCTCCGGCGCTAGGAGCATTCAGCAGGGACATAAAGAGGAAAGGGTGGATCTTGCCAAGCCGTATCAGAACCTATTTGATATGCCCAAATCTTCGGGCAAATACAAACAAAACCTGATAGATTAACATTGTGGTGCATCAACCAGAGATTATTATAGGCATTGATCCGGGAACCACCGTCACAGGTTATGGCATTATAAGGGTAGAAGCGTTTTCCTACAGCCTAATAGATTACGGCTGCATCCGCCCCCCTCCCGGATTGAAAATCACAGACAGGTATCTGATTATTTATAATGGATTGGAAGAATTATTGGAATTACATAAACCCGATGAACTGGCAGTCGAAACGCAATTTGTCCATAAAAATGTTCAAAGCGCAATCAAACTTGGAATGGCGCGAGGTGTGGCTATTGTTGCTGCGAAAAAGCGGGGCATAAAAATAGTGGAATACACCCCTTCTAAAGCAAAAAAAGCCGTCTCGGGAAATGGGCGCGCCAGCAAATCTCAAGTACAAGGGATGGTCCAGCGATTATTAACCCTTGATGAACTCCCTCAACCAGAAGATGCAGCCGACGCTTTGGCACTTGCCTTATGCCACGCAAATTCCCGCAGGTTTTCAAAAGCCTTGGGCAAAGAAATATAGAATAAAGGTGAACTCGATGCAGCCGTTCTTTACCACTGAGCCAGTGAGATCACTGAGAAGGTTTGAGATAGGTGAGAGGGATTATATTATTAGGCGTCTAATGCCTTACTTCAACATTTGGCTATTTTCACAATTTCGTCATAGGCGCCATTCTATTCTTAAGGTAACCAGGGCGTCCCGCCCTGGGTCAGGCCGGGACGGCCTGATTACCTTATCCGGGCGAATGACGAAATTATGAAAATAGCCCAACATTTTACATTTAAGTGGATCACTAGGCCTCTATCCTCCCTATCTCAAACCTTCTCAGTGATCTCACTGGCTCAGTGGTAAAGAATGACTTATGCATCGAACTCGCGGTTATTTCGAATTTATTTGCGAAATTACTGCCTGCTGATCCGAGCTTCCTACTCTTCGCATACGGCTCAATCCCTTGATGGTAGAATCACTTCCACTATCGTCACTGGCTACTGGGGTAACAGGTGCATCATCATCGGAGGTGTCCACAGAATCGTCGGAATCCGCCACAGCTGCAGCCGAGTTCGAATTATCAACGGTTTGAGATTTTTTTTGCTGCTGCTGCTCTGCCGTATTTATTCCGGCCAAGGCAGCGCCCATGGGATCCAATGGATCCAAATTGGGGCTTGATACTGAACCCAAATCAAGGCTGGTATATACATTATTGTTGTTGTTATTAACATTATTATTTACTGGATTCATACTGACTCCTTTCTGTATTTAAAATCTTTCAACTTCTAGATAGAAACTGAAAGATCAACCTTTCTATAAATTAATTATATCATTTTCATAATTTAAATAAATAATTATCATAAATAAACTGGACTTTAGCCATTGGAAAAAATAATAAATAGTATCTTGTTTTTTCTTTACTGCCTCAATGAATCGGACTCGGACTCGGACACGGACTCGGACACGGAAAAACAAAATACTGTAAACGCCAATGACATCAGTTTAAGGCATCGATTAGGGGTTTAAGCTGGGGATATTGCCGGCTTAACTTTTCTATATAGGCAATAAAGTTTTTGAATTTTTCATTTAGATCCTTCATGAGCTTTTCTGTCTTTTTTAGGCGGGCCAATTCGGTATTGATTTTAGCATAATTTTGCTTGAACTCTTCAATTTCTTCCTGGGTTTTAGCTACCAGTTGATGGAATTCCTGGAGTCTGGAAGAAAAATCTTTGTTTTCCTTATCGAGTTGTATGCCATCGTCCTGCTGAGTGCGGTTGAATTTATCGGCTTCATTATCTTCTCTTTCCATTTCGGAAGTGGTGTGCGCTACATTTTTTTCATTTGAGTTGAGAAGATCATTTTGTTTGCCGAGCTGTGTTTCAAGTTCTTTAAATTTGGTATAGAGGGGGCCAAGTTCATCCAGTTTATTACGGGCATCTTTCAGAGCTTTGTTTAATTCTTCTACTTCCAGAGTGTCTTTTTCCAGTTCGGTTTTGATTTTTTCGTTTTCCTGTATGAAATCGTCCTTTTCCTGTTGTATTTTTTGATTGTTTTGCTGAAGGTTCAAATTTTCTTTAGTTGCATCAGCAATATTTTGAGCCAATATTTGATTTTGTTTTCCCAGGCTTTTTAAGCGGCCCAGGCAATGGGTACGGGCAATAAGCAATAGGTTTAAAATGCAAGAAAGGGAAAATAGGCCGCTGCTTATATAATCCACTTTATAGGCAGTATAGGCTATTCCGCAGGCAGAGCCTCCTGCGGCAATAGTTGCCGCGTATTGAGAATAGTCTGTAAAAGATCTGCTCCAACAACTTTTTTTTGGCGGTTGTGGAACAGGAATGGAGACAGGGGAACCCATTTCAATATCGTGGTCATCTTTAGGTGAAGATGCGGAAGTTGCATTAGTCCTGCCCCAAGAAAATTTTTTTTGCGGTTGTGGAACAGAATTGGAGACAGGGGAACCCATTTCAATATCGTGGTCATCTTTAGGTGAAGAAGCGGAAGTTGCATTCATTTTTAGGAATCCTTTTTAGGGTGATTGAGGGCATTATGAAGGGCTTGAGTGGCTTTATCCAATGTTGAATTCAACTCATTTTCATTTTTTTCAAGATCGGACAGTACTTTATCGAATTCGTTTACGGTATTATTGGCTATCGAGGGATTAGGCAGTGTATCTTTTAACCGGGATTTCAACTCATTGACCAGGCTTTTTAAATTTTTATTTTCTTCAGTAAAAGCTTTATTGTTTGAAGTATATTGTTCAAGCTCCGCTTTGATTTTTTGATTTTCAGCTTTTAGCTCCGCCAACTGTTTCTCCTGTTTCTCTTTGTAATCCCCCTGTTGATTGGATTGATTCGAAATCTTATTCAGTAAGGCATCTAGTGTAATATTTTCATTTTTAAATCGATCAATAGAGGATATAAATTCTTCCGCAAATTTTGTTTTTTTCTCCAATTCATGGATATTTTTGGTCAAATCTTGGGAAGTTTTATCGAGTTCTTTTTGTTTTTCTGTAAGAATAATCTGCGATTTTTTCAATTCGTCGCTGAAGGAGGTGTTGATTTTTTTGAGCTCTTCAGTTTCTTTGGTATAGGCCTTGACCCGTTCCGTGAAAATGGCAACGTAATTTTCAAAAACCTGTTCCGAGCCGAAACGTTTTATGTAATAGGCGCCCAACCCCATAATAGCTGCATAACAGATGCCGCCGAAAATAAGCCCTATCTGGCTCAAAATAGCTCCGGCTACTACTACGATGACACTGCTTAACGCGCCCGCACCTAAAACATAGAATGACCAATGTGTATCGGAACCGGCATTCAGGTTAGGGACCGGAAGCGAAGCGCCGGCAAAACTTTGGACCAATGTATTTTTGGCATCTTCTACGAGGTTCATTCCTACACTCCTATTTATCTATTATTTGGGCTCCCAATTGGGAAAACGCTTTTCACCTGATCCAGAAGTTACTTTTACTGCTTCTGGCTGGTTCAGGTTGACCATATAAAGTTCAGAACCAGAACCTCCGGTGGAGTTAAACATAAGGTGAAGGCTGTTGGGAGCCCAAGTGGGATTTTCCTTGTTTCCTGGGCCTTGGGTCACCTGCCGCTCTTCATTGGTATCGAAATCGTGGACCCAGATCTGCCGTACCGATTTTGTCAAGGAGCAATAGGCCAGCTTGGAGCCATCAGGCGACCAGGCCGGGGCGGAGTTTTCCCGATTGATTTTAGAGACAAGCCTAGGCGAGAGATTTTTAATATCGGCGCCTCTTCCAGGAATCTCCATGACATAAATGCGGGGGGAACCATCTTTATTAGATACAAATGCGACTCTTCGTCCGTCAGGGCTGAAGGCGGGAGATCCCTGAGTGGCACGAGGTGCGGAAAAGATTTGGTAAGGCTTACCCACAGGGCCGCTCTCAGGATTGAAGGCTTGAAGGAACAGATCGGGATTGCCGGTAATGTCTCCAATAAAAGCCACTTGATTCCTTTGCTGGGATATGGTCGGCATTAACTGATTGCCGCGGAGACCGGAAAAACGGCGGCCGCTTTCTTCTTGCAGCGAGGATATATATATTTTGGGCTGTCCGTTCTGATAGGACACATAAAAATAATACCCTGCCAGGCAACCTGGTTTGGGAGGAATATAGCAGGGCGAAATGCAATACCCTGCCTTGCGTGTGACCTGTCGGGGATTTCCCCCATCGTAATCGCATTCGAAAATTTCCGAATTCCAGCTTTTGGGAGAGTTTCCAGCTGTTTTTACTGCGTAAAGAATATGAGTGGAAGCGATGCCGTTTTTATTGAACAGAGATTTAAAGATCGCATCCGATAAGGCGTGGATCTGGCGGCGGTCCTGACGGAGATCGCCCATCAGGGTGATATTTGAGATCGACTTTATCGATTGATTGTACGTGGACAATACATGTGCGGACAGTATTCTGTCTTTTACTTTTACTTTGACTACATAAGCCGCGTTTGCCGATTTCCATTGAGACAGCTGACCAAAATCCTCCCAGTCTTTGCCATTGGCCCACTTTTCTTTTTGGCTCTCCTGAGGCATCACCATCGTCATCCCGTTATAATGAAGATCGAATCTCAGAATTTTTGCTAGTTCATCTAGATAGTTCTGGTCCAAGGCCGCCTGATCATTTTTAAAACGGGACAGGTACAATGGGAGAAGATGGGTTTCCGAATCCAATTGGACGACAATAGGAGTAGGTAAATCTGCAAACAAGGCTGTATGAAAAATAAAAAAGAGGAAAATATATCCTCTGATTGAAATTGGTAACATTATAGTCGCTCCTTATCCTTCTTCGCGTCCGAGTCCTATGCTCTTAGCTCCAATCGGAATGTTTTTTGGTCCATTCCCCTAAAATAAATGCCAAAAGGGGGCAATGCAAGTTCCGGAAGAGTTTTTTCCAGGTATTTTTTATTGAGGACACTTTTGGCTTCAATGATTTGTACATTTTTTATCTTGCCTGTTCTATCTACCGTCAGATCGACCACCGCTTTGCCAGGTTCAGGAAGTTTTAACAGCAGTTTCAGCTGGCTGCTCAAGTCCGCCTCGTAGCTAAAATCGGTGTCAATTTTGAATGAATTCAGGGCGATGTCTGTCAACGGCTTACTGTCTTGAGGGCTTGGGCTACTTTTTACGACAGGAGCTTTTATATTTGCAACAGTTTCTTTTGCTTTCTCCAGCAGGGCCTGGTGTGCTGAAGATACATTTTTTTTAGGCGTTTCCTGAGTCTTTGACATGGATTTTTTTGGCTTTTCAATTTTTTTAGCAGGCGTTGATGTTTTAGGCTTAGGCAAAGAAGGTTTTGGCTGGGGCAGAGGGATATTTTCCGCGGCGGCCTGTTTTAGAGGTTTTGGCAGCAGGTCAATGGTTTTGACAACCACTCTGGAGGATGATGCGGGGCGTAGGGACCGTTTATCCAGATTGGGATATAGCCAAAGGAGAACTGCCAAATGAATAAAAACAATTCCACCTGCAATTACAAAGAACGAAGTGTTGTAATAAGAAGTACCAATCATTGTATCATAATATCAGATTATTTTTACGATACCAGAATATGCTATAAGCCTAATGGAAAAAAAGACAAATTCATAATCGCTGTTGAAAAACCTTTGTGATACTCTACAATAAAAGAAGGTTATCTATGAGAAATCCAAGAATAAATGTTACATTGAATCCAGATGATATCGAAGTGATGCAAATTCTTTGTCAGAAAAAAAAACTAAGCATGTCTTCTCTTGCTAAAAAGATAATAGAAGAGTGGTTGGAGGAATACGAAGACTTGTTATTGGCCAGAAGAGCCGAAGAAGCCGAAAAAAGAGCCGAGGGGAAACCGACACATTCATTTGATGAAGTTTGGAAAAAATGCTGTGTTATAGATGGTGTGGGATTATGCTAAAAAAAATTGGTACAGCTGATATGCGCAAAAAATTGGGAGAAATTCTTGATTGTGTGAATTTGAGTGGCGATGAATTTATTATTGAAAGAAAACACCACCCTATCGCTGTTCTTGTTCCCTTTTCAAAGCTTGAGGCGTTGACTAACATGGCAAAAATTTATGCCATTGAGCTTATCTCAAGCAAATCAGTCAATGATATTTCGCAGGAAGATGTTGACATTTTAGTAAATAAAGCCAAGCACGATAGTCGGAAATCTTAGCACCACAAGCTACAGAAATGAGAGTTCGTGTTGTTGTTGATGCCAATATCTATGCAAGCGGCTTTTAGCTGTTTATGCTTTAATGCAAGAAAATTCGGCCTTTAAAGGTCGAAATGAATTGCGCCTAATTATCAATTTTGCTATATAAATTTCTGCTGTAAGATGATACAGCCTGAGCGCATATTGCTCTAAAAGACCTCGTCACATATTGAGTGTGACTAATGGCATTGGGTCCCTTGCAGTGGTGAAAGTCGCTTATGGGAGAAGCCCTCTGCTTTAGCTGAGGGAATCATCACATGAAAGATAACCGTATGCGTTATTGTTCTTTGTGTGGATCGGAACGACAATAGGTTTAAAATGATTTATTTATTCAAAGCTGCTTTCCCTACTTTGTCATTAATGTTATGGGAAATATTTATTAATAAAAATAAAAGACATCCATTATTTTATATTTGTTTTTTTTTATTTTTCTATTTATTATTTTTTTTTAAATGACAATTTTTTTATATCTAAACTGCATTCTTACGATGTTAGAAATTCATATGATGAAACGTATTGCGAAATACAAAATATTTTTAAAATAAATTGTACTCTCACAGAGGACGAAAGAGAATATTATCTTTGGAAATACAAGCGTCATTATTAATACGCTGAAGATATGGCAAAAACTGCAAGTGGATGGTTAAAAACTCTAAATGAAAAATTAAATGAAAATGAATATTATTTATCAGAAGCAACCATAGCAGCTATTTCAGTGGCAATAACTACAAAAAATCTTACTGTTGCAGCAGTTGTAGCAGGTACACTTATATTGGAAGGTTTATTACGCGATTTTTATGAAACGTGGAAAGAAATTCATGCTTGCATGTTAAGACTCGGATACCATGTAGAAATTGCAAATTTTTATAGAGATCTTTTATACAATGATGGTATTGCATAAGAATAAATTTATGTTTTTAGTACATGCAATATTATTTTAGAAATTTAATTCTGTTGACTGAATAGATTTAGAAAGATGCGTCATTGTCATTGTCATTGTCTTTCTTCTTGGCTTTGATCCTGATTTTTCTTTTTCTTCTCTCCTTTTTCTCCGTTTCTCGCTCCCACGCCCTTTTTCTCCAATTGTTTTGAGGCTTCTACCATTTTGGTTTTGCGTGCAGCCGCTTTTGCTAGCTGTTCTTGCAATTCGAGATCGCGCATCAATCTTTGCTGGTTTATGATTTCATTTGGCGATTTCAGGTGTCTGAAATGGCTGCGAAAACTCCTCTCGGGCTCCTCTACTTGGGTCATTTTCGTATGCACTCCTCCAGCATGACCCCCGCCCCCGCCATGGCCGCCGCCATGTTTATGAACAGCCTCGGGATCAGCCGCCTGAGGATTTTGTATCTGCTGAGCTTGCTGGGCACCAGAAGTTTTTTCTGCATGGGAATGACCCCCATGCGACTGAATATTGTCGTAGGGGTTAGTAGAATTGATTGAATTAATAGGTGAACCCATATTTACTCCATTTAAAATTTCCCTAATTTCATTATAATTTAATTTTTATTTAAAAATATAGAGAGATCGATTAGATTTTACGATTCGCATTTCAAAAAATTAATGTTTATTGATAATTAACAGCTTTATGGTGTACACTTTCCGAATAAACGATATTGAGGTTTATATGTCATTTAATGCGGTTATTGTTCCAGGAAGAGATCCGATCAATGGACAACTTATGGTAGATCCCCTAGGTCAACAAAGTCCACTGCCAATAGAGGTGGCCAGGATCATTTTTCAAAATCTGAAGGCGGACCTTCCCAGCGTGGCTTTGGTATGCAAAAACTGGAATGCCTTGGCCGATAATGAGATATTTCGTCAAATGATACGACCTGCCCAAGCTTTTGGAATAAAAGAATGGCAAGAGCATATCGGGGTTGATGCGGGCACAGAACCTCCGTTGCGAAGATGCGCCTATGGCAATCTTGAACGAGAAGGGGGAATGCTCACCTTCATTCCTGACAAAGTCAAGGTGGTCAAAGATAATAGGGAGACGGAAGAAGTGTTATTGGATAGTTTGAGAGCTATTGGAAACCTGATCAAAAAACCAAGAACAGATCTGGAAACAGGATTTGATGATTTAGAAGTTGATGATCTAATCATCGGGATGAAAAGAATAGCGGAAAAACCTCACTGGATTTGGATAAAGAAAGAAATCTTAGGAAGAAATAAAACATATGCGGAGCAGCAAGAGCTTGCCAAAGTATCTAGAGTAAATATTCCAGGATTAATGGATATAGCCATCAGCGTATTTATGGAATATGTCAGATCGGGAGAGCGAAATTTTATTTGTTATCGAGACAAATACAAGTGGGATGGTGTACGTGTCAAAGATAAAATGTTTGATACAGAATGGGGAATAGCTTTAAGTTTTTGTGATATCTCTGGTCTTGATGTCTATAACGTATATGATGACAGTAATTATGATAACATCGGATTTGCTGCTTCTCGAAAAAGTGATTGAATAAGGTTTTAAGACTTTTTTTGATTTTAGGTTGTTCAAAAATAATAATTGAGGTTTATATGTCTTTTGCTATTGATTCTGAGTGGGATTCCTTTTGTAGGCAATCTATGGCTATAGGCCAATCTTGTTTATTACCAATAGATGTGGCTCGGATCATTTTTCAAGATCTTAAGGCTGATCTTCCCGCCATGGCTCTGGTATGCAAAAACTGGCAGGTCTTAGCAGATGACGAGGTATTTCGTCAAAGGATACGCCCAGCCCAAGCTTTTGGAACTGAAGAATGGGAAAAATATATTGGGGTGGATGCTGGCAAAGAACCTCGCTTGCCAAGATGTGCCTATGGCGATCTGGAAAAAGAGGGCGGTATGCTCACTTTCATTCCAAAAAAAGTCCAAGTGATTAAAGAAAATGGTGAGATGGATGAAGTGTGGTTGGATAACTTGAAGGCGATTGGCAATCTGGTCAAAAAACCAAGAACGGATCTCGAAACAGGATATGAATATAATTCTTCATCTGAAATCATCAAACAAAAAAGAAATCGAGAGAGACCGCACTGGGTCTGGATAAAGAAAGAGGTCTTTGGCAAAAGTAAAACATTCAAAGAGCAGCAAGAGCTCGCCAAAGAATCCAATGCAAGAATTTCAGGATTAATAGATACAGTTGTCAGTGTATTTATGGAATATATCAAATCGGGAGAGCGAAATTTTGACACATACCAATGTAATTGTGTGCGTGTCAATGATTGGATAAATGACGATTGGGGAATATCTTTAGGTTTCAAGCTCTCTGGACTTTCTATCTATTGCTATCGTGATGACAATCGCAAGGATGATGTCGGCTTTGCTCTTTCACGAAATAGTTATTGAATGCCTGTTTAGAAGAATGCTATGAACAGCAAAAGATAGGGGCATTTTTAAGCCGCTTATTCGCGATTATTGAGGTTATATGTCTTTAAATACTGCTATTATTTCCGGTAGAGATCCCGTCAATGGGCAGCCTATGATAGATCCCATTGGTTATGAAAGTCCACTTCCCTTGGATGTATCACCGATCATTTTCCAAAATCTGAGGTCTGACCTTCCATCAGTAGCTTTAGTATGTAAAAACTGGAAGGCCTTAGCTGATAATAAGTTGTTTCGTAAACTGATTCGCCCCAGCCAGGCTTTTGGAACTTACGAGTGGAAGGAATATATCGGGGTGGATGCCGGAGAAGAACTGCCCCTGCCAAGACGCGCCTATGGCGATCTGGAAAAAGGCGGCCATCTGCTTACTTTTATTCCTGATATAGTCAAAATAACGAAAGAAAACGGTGTGACTGAAGAAGTGTCCTTGGATCATCTGGATGTCATTGTCGAATTGGTAGGAAACCCAAAAATGGGGAATAAAACAGGTTACAGTCCAAGTTGCCCGCCACAAGCAGCCAATAAGGAAAAAATAAAAGTGGAGAAACCGCATTGGGTATGGATAAAGAAAGAAGTCTTGAGCAAAAATGAAACATATAAACAGCAGAAAGTCCTTGCCAAAGCATGTGGAGCAAAAATTTCTGGGTTAATAGATACCGTTATCAGCGTTTTTATGGAATATGTCAGATCTGGGGAGTGGAATTTCATTTTTGATCCATCTAAAAATGAACATACAGTGGTACGTGTTAATGAGTCAGTTAATGGATGTCGATTAGTTTTACGTGTTGAGCCTTCTGGCCTCTTTGTCGGCACTTGCTATGACTATGCAAATGAATGGACGGGTTTTGCCCCTGCACAGAAGTCCTTTGAAACTTTTAAGCAACATGAGATAAGCAATTTTCAGCCGACAGGCACGTCAGTTCTTAATTCTCTCCGGCGTTTTTTCAATACTTAATTCACATACGCATCTTTTCTCAATTGGACCTAACCCGGGGATTTTCATCCCCGGGTTGTGGGTGGCATTCCTTTATGGAAAGCTGACGCTTACAGTCTGACTTTGAGATTGCTGACTATCAATTGCAGTCACACTATACGTTATCGGCTCATTGGCTACTCTATTGTAGTCAATGTATTGCAAGACATTAGCGCCCAGTTGCTCGAGGAATATCCCATTTCGGAACACGAGATATCCAACAGCTAGCGGATCAGGACTTGCATGCCAAGTGAGGGTGTTATAGTATTCATCAAACACTCCGAAACTACTCTCGCTTTGTATGACTTTCAAGTGTGATGGAGGCCGGACTAAAGTCTTAGACCCTGTCGAGGCGACGACCAATTTATGCGTCCCGTCAAAAAGCACCCAAACTGCTGCAGCTTGGATCGAATTGCCCTTCAGTGTTGCCGCTATTTTGGGATTAGCATTATTGGTTCCTTGAGAAATTGTGATAGGCACAGACCAAAAATTGTTCAAGAAGCCGTTAAAATCTGATTCGATAGATTGGATCAACAAAGCGGCGCCATTATAGAACATATACAGGCCTAGCACATCACCAAAAGAGGTTGCGGATAAGTCTGCGGAATAGGCATATAAATTTGAATCAACCAAGCTTACCGGAAGACTCCAGCTTCCATAGAGAGGTTTGACAGCTGATTCTAACATGAATGTTTCATCATCATAGGAAGTATTCCAAAGAGCTATGCCATTCCCAACGCTGTCAAAGGCAACGCGTGCCTTGAGCGTGCCTGGATCGCGTATGCCCGGATGGGAGAGGTGGGTGACTTCACCCCAGCTGCTTGAAGTTGATGAATAAGCCGCAGATTTAACAACGACATTTGTAAAGTTTGTTCCAATATTATCGTATGAATACCAGATGGCAAGTGCATTGCCATTGGGATCCACTGCCGTATAAGGTTGGGCTGCATTATGCGCTATCTGTGAAATGACTTGCGCTGCGCTCCAGGAACCTGAGATCGTTTTTGTGGAAGAATAGATCACATTTGTTCCATTGGAGGTTCCTTCCCATACGAGGAAAGCTGAGGCACCGGTGCCGGTCCCTCCGATTGCAATATGCAGTGTCGTTGCTGAAGTGCCCTTTATTGCTGAATTTGTTTGCCAGGCTCCGCCAAATAACTTTGTCTTTGACTCTACATTGCCATTTCGCACCCACGCTGCGATGACATCGCCTTCAGAATCAACACAAAGGGCAGGATTTGAAGCGCCTGAGCTTGAGAGGGCTGTGGTAGAAGACCAGTTGCTATTAAAGTTTTTAGTTGCCGATGTAATCACACCATTTTGAAGCCAAATAGCGGTGGTATTCCCATTGCTGTCTATGACAAGGCGCGGAGATGAAGCTCCTATGCTCGATATAGTCGCCGCAGCGTGCCAATTACTATTGTAAAATTTGGCAGATGAGACCACCACATTATTTTCAATCCAAACTGCGACAGAATTCCCGTTTGGATCGATAGCTATTTGCGGATCGGATGCGTTATCACTTCCTCCCGAAAGAACCGTAAGGGTTTGGGACCAGTTTAGATTGGCACTATAGACATGCGATATGCACGCAAAGAATGTAAAAAAGAGACATAGGATTTTTTTCATAAATAAAACCTTTGTGATAAATTTATTCTACTTTTATCGGTTAGGGAAACAAAGTATATGAGATGATGTCGGTTTGGAGAAAGCCGGATAAAAGTGCAGCGACCCCATACGTCACTGTATCCCCCTCTAATTGATTGTCATCAACGAATTCAAAGGTAGATGAATCTACGCCACCAAAGAACACACCGTTTCGGAATATATTATATTGGAGGATATCCGGTTCCGAGCTCGCTCCCCATGTGATTGTATTGTAGTAGTCTTTGAACACCCCGAAATCTGTTACGCTCTGGGTTGCCGAGACACTTGTAGGGGGAGAAAGCGCTGTATCTGAGCCTGTTGAAGCATTGATGACAACATTTGTACCATTGTAATATATCCACACAATCGCCGCGTTAACTGCGCTTCCTGTCACGGAGATCGCACACTGCGGATATGCATTATCAGGAGCTGTTGACATTTGGTTAGAATCTGTCCAACTTTGGAATATAGGATTTCCTACGGCCCCTTCTTGAGTTTGAATTGTGACATTGGAAACCCCATCCCATGCCATGCTGGCCAATAAAGCAGTTCCCGAAACGATGGATAAATCGATCCCAAAAGTATATAAGCTAGGAGACTGAGGCTGTCCAGGACTCCCCCATAATCCTCCAAAAAGTACTCGGTTAGATTCGAGGCTGAATGTCTGTCCATCATAAGAATTCGTCCAAACAGCCACCACATCTCCGTTTGAATCACATCCCAACTGGAGAGATAAGTCAGCCGGATTGCGAATCCCGAAATTTGAAAGGTACGCCGGCTGAAGCGTCCAGGCAGAAGAGTTATATGGTAAGGCAGAGCTTATGACTTGTACGTTTTGGTAACTATCATCATCGAGGTGATTGTATCGAAACCAAGCGACATTGGCATTGCCAAAGACATCTAGAACAACTTTAGGATAATTGTGAAAGAAAGAGGGGGTGATAGTGAAAACATTTTGAGAAGCGGCCCAAGTATTACTGCTGATCGTAAGGATGTCTGAAACGATGATATCAGCACCGCCTGCAGATAAGCCATGCCACACGGCCATCGCAATTCCTAAGTCGCTGATCGCAACATCCGGATTACTAGCGTTTACAGTAGAAAGCACAGAAACAAGGCTCCAGGTTCCTGAGATTCTTGTTGAAGACTCTATATACCCGCTCCGGACCCAAACTCCCACAGCATTTCCGCTGGAATCGACAGCAAGGGCGGGGTTTGAGGCTCCCGATCCGGAGATGGGAGAAGTCTCGGCGCTCCAGCTTCCGCCAACGGGAAACGTTGCTGATTCGATCATCGCATTTTCAACCCATAATGCAGTGACATTTCCAGTGGAATCAAGGGCGAGCGTTGGATTGGAGGCGGTATTGGAAATGTTAGATAAAGCGACCGGAGTGCTCCAACTTCCACCTGATGGGAAAGAGCTTGACATAATGACGCTGTTCTCAACCCAGGCAGCCGTAATATTATTGTTGCTATCGATCACGACCACCGGATTTGAGGCGTTTGTTAAGGGTGTTGAAATCGCTGTTGGAGCAGACCATGTGATATCGCCATATACCGTGCCTATAGACGAACAGAGTGTTAAAAATAAAAACAAAATCTTTTTCATACCACCATCCTTATGATTAATTGCGACTCTAGGCTCACCTTAATAAGGACTAATAATTTATGGCAAATTAAATTTTTTATTTTTTTGTGAAGGGGCAGGGACCTAAGGGACCAAAGGGACCTAAGGGACTTAGAACCAGGGAACAAGGAGCTGTCCCTTAGGTCCCTTTTGTCCCTTAGGTCCCTTAAAATCCCTGACTCTTTGCTAGGGAAACAAAGTATATGTGACAATTGGGCTTTGATAAAATCCTGAAAAGAGCGCAGCGACCCCATACGTCACTGTTTCCCCGTCTGTTTGATTGTGATCGATGCATTCCAGAGTGCTAGAATCTACTCCTGTAAAGAATACCCCGTTTCGGAAAATATTATATTGGATCACATTTGGTTCCCCACTCGCGTCCCATGTGATTGTATTGTAATAGTCTTTATATACCCCGAAATCTGTCACGCTTTGTGTTACCGAGACATTAGAGGGAGGGGTAAGCATTGCATCTGTGCCTGTTGAAGCATTGATGACAGCATTTGAACCGTTGTAGTAAATCCAAACTATTACAGCATTAAATGTAGTTCCGGTTAGGGATATCCCGCATTGCGGATAGCCGTTATCAGGTCCCGATGACATTTGGTTTGGCATTGTCCAACCTTGCATAATAGGATTTGGGATAGCCGATTCCTGAGTTTGGATTGTGATATTGGAAACTCCATCCCATGCCATGGATGCCAACAAAGCAATATCCGAAGCGGCGGTTAGATTGATCCCAAAAGAATATAAACTTGGAGACTGAGGCCGTACAGAACTTTGCCATGATCCTCCAAAAGGGAGTTGGGCAGATTCGATGCTGAATGTCTCCCCATCATAAGAATTCGTCCAAACAGCTAACACATCCCCGCCTGTATCACATATCAACTGAATTGTTAAGTCAGCAGGATTGCGTATCCCGCAATTTGAAAGGAACAATGGCATTGGCGTCCAAGCAACTGAACCCTGGGGCAAGGAAAAGCTAATGACTCGTACGTTTTGGTATGAAACCTCATTGAGGTAATTATATCGAAAGCAAGCTACAGTGGCATTTCCAGACATATCAAGGAGAACTTTTGGGTAATTGTGAAAAAATGATGTGGTTATAGAGAATACATTTAAACCGGGGGCCCAAGTATTATCACTGATCGTCAGAATATCTGAAACAATGGTATCTGCGCCTGAAACCAAGGTCTGCCATACGGCCATTGCGGTCCCATAACTGCTGATCGCAACATCCGGATTACTAGAGTTTGCAGCAGATAGCACGGAAACAGAGCTCCAGGTTCCTGAGATTCTCGTTGATGACTCTATGTATCCGTTGCGGACCCAGACTGCCACAGCATTTCCGCCGGCATCGACCGCGAGGGCCGGGATAGAAGCTCCCGAGCTGGAGATGGAAGAAGTCTCAGCGCTCCAGCTTCCTCCAAAGGGGAGCGTCGCTGATTCTATCCGTGTACTTTCAATCCATAGCGCTGTGGCATTTCCACTAGAATCAAGGCCTAGCAATGGATTGGAGGCTGTATTGGAAACATTAGATAACTCAACCGGCGAGCTCCAGCTCCCTCCATTTGGCAGCGAACTTGCCATAATGATGCTGTTTTGCACCCAAACAGCTGTCGCATTGCCGTTAGAATCGATCACAACAGCCGGTTCGGAAGAATTACTTCCTTCTGTTGAAATGGTGACAGGAGCCGACCAGGTGATATCGCTATACGCCAACCCTGAAAAGAAGCTTAGAGTTAAAATTAACCACAAAACCTTTTTCATATTCATCATCCTTTACAACTTTATTCACTTTCATACTAGTTACTTATTTTAATAAGTGTAACGTATGCCACAGGTGCTATATTCGTTGTTTGTGTGCCGCTCGAAAGAGCCACGGTGCTCCCCCCTGCCGGGACTCGAATGACGAGAAGTGTAGGATTCACTGTAACGTGAAGAAGCACAGTCTCACTCATCATTATATTTTGATTAGTAGGCACCCAAAAACCCATACTAACACCGGTAGTTCCCATAGGAGCAATTGTATATGTGGCACCTCCATCGGTGCTGACCATGACGTTAAGTAAACTTGTTGTTGAATTGGTCACACAAACTCCCCAAGACAATTGATACCAACCTGTATTTGCAATCTGTATCACGCCGGTTGATGGCACCGAAATTGTTGTGTTAGGTCCCGCCGGGCTTGGATTGATGGTAGTCGGAGGATTGTTAATCGGAAATGGAATATTGTTCCCATGCGTAACGTCAATTGATGATGTAGATTGGGGAAGCGTTATAGTTGCAAAATCTCCCGATATTGATCCCGCCGGGCCTGTCGGACCTGTTACGCTGCAACAAGGACCTGTTGGGCCAGTAGAACCTGTTGGCCCAGTTCGGCCAGTTGGACCAGTAGAGCCAGTAGGCCCAGTTCGGCCAGTTGGACCAGTAGAGCCTGTTGGTCCGGTTGCACCAGTCGAACCTGTTGGCCCAGTCCGGCCCGTTGAACCTGTTGGCCCTGTCGGACCAGTCGAACCTGTCGGTCCGGTTGCACCAGTCGAACCTGTTGGGCCAGTCCGGCCAGTTGCACCAGTCGAACCTGTCGGACCAGTCGCGCCAGTCGAACCTGTCGGTCCAGTTGCCCCAGTTGAGCCTGTTGGTCCAGTGGCTCCGGTTGAGCCTGTCGGACCAGTTGCACCAGTCGAACCTGTCGGTCCAGTTGCCCCAGTTGAGCCTGTGGGTCCAGTGGCTCCGGTTGAGCCTGTCGGACCAGTTGCGCCAGTAGAGCCTGTAGGACCCGTTGAACCTGTTGGGCCAGTTGGACCCGTAGAACCAGTTGAGCCTGTCGGACCAGTCGCGCCAGTCGAACCTGTTGGGCCAGTCCGGCCAGTTGCACCAGTTGAGCCTGTTGGTCCAGTTGCGCCAGTGGAGCCAGTAGGACCTGTTGGACCCGTAGATCCAGTGGAGCCTGTCGGACCAGTCGCGCCAGTCGAACCTGTTGGGCCAGTTGCACCAGTTGAGCCTGTTGGTCCAGTGGCACCGGTTGAGCCTGTCGGCCCAGTTGGACCTGTTGAGCCTGTCGGCCCAGTTGGACCTGTTGAACCAGTCGGGCCCGTTGAACCTGTTGGCCCTGTCGGACCAGTAGAGCCAGTAGGTCCAGTTGGACCCGTAGATCCAGTGGAGCCTGTCGGACCAGTCGGGCCCGTTGAACCCGTTGAACCTGTTGGCCCTGTCGGACCTGTCGGACCTGTCGCGCCAGTCGAACCTGTTGGACCAGTTGCACCAGTTGAGCCTGTAGGACCAGTTGGACCCGTAGAACCAGTTGAGCCTGTCGGTCCAGTTGCACCAGTTGAGCCTGTCGGACCAGTTGCGCCAGTCGAACCTGTCGGTCCAGTTGCACCAGTTGAGCCTGTCGGCCCAGTTGCACCAGTGGAGCCTGTTGGACCTGTCGCGCCAGTCGAACCTGTTGGACCAGTTGGGCCTGTTGAGCCTGTCGGCCCAGTTGCACCAGTGGAGCCTGTTGGACCTGTCGCGCCAGTCGAACCTGTTGGACCAGTTGCACCAGTGGAGCCTGTAGGACCAGTTGCCCCCGTCGATCCTGTTGGCCCAGTTGCTCCTGTCGAACCTGTTGGTCCAGTTGCACCAGTTGAGCCTGTAGGACCAGTTGCGCCAGTTGAACCTGTTGGACCTGTAGGACCAGTTGCGCCTGTGATCCTGTCGGTCCAGTTGCTCCTGTCGCGCCAGTCGAACCTGTTGGACCAGTTGCACCAGTGGAGCCTGTAGGACCAGTTGCCCCCGTCGATCCTGTTGGCCCAGTTGCTCCTGTCGAACCTGTTGGTCCAGTTGCACCAGTTGAGCCAGTAGGACCAGTTGGACCCGTAGGACCAGTTGGACCCGTAGAACCAGTTGAGCCTGTCGGACCAGTCGTGCCAGTCGAACCTGTTGGACCTGTAGGACCAGTTGCGCCTGTGATCCTGTGGTCCAGTTGCTCCTGTCGAGCCAGTTGGTCCAGTTGCGCCAGTGGAGCCAGTAGGACCAGTTGGACCTGTAGATCCAGTGGAGCCTGTCGGACCAGTCGCGCCAGTCGAACCTGTTGGGCCAGTTGCACCAGTTGAACCTGTGGGCCCGTTGAACCTGTTGGACCAGTGGCGCCTGTTGGACCAGTGGCTCCTGTATCACCTGTTGGACCTGTCGGACCGTGGTCCAGTATCGCCTGTTGGACCTGTCGGACCCGTGGCTCCTGTATCCCCTGTTGGACCTGTCGGACCCGTGGCTCCTGTATCCCCTGTTGGACCTGTCGGACCAGTAGAGCCAGTAGGCCCAGTTGGACCCGTTGATCCAGTCGAACCTGTTGGACCAGTTGCCCCGTCGATCCTGTCGGTCCAGTTGCTCCAGTTGAGCCTGTAGGACCAGTTGGACCCGTAGAACCAGTTGAGCCTGTCGGACCAGTTGCTCCAGTCGGACCTGTAGCACCAGTTGAGCCTGTTGGTCCAGTGGTTCCGGTTGAGCCTGTTGGCCCGGTTGCACCAGTCGAACCTGTTGGACCAGTCGGGCCCGTTGAACCTGTTGGCCCTGTCGGACCAGTATACCAGTGGCCCAGTTGGACCTGTTGAGCCAGTTGGACCCGTAGATCCAGTAGAGCCTGTCGGCCCGGTCGGACCTGTCGCGCCAGTGGAACCTGTGGACCTGTTGCACCAGTTGAGCCTGTAGGACCAGTTGCCCCGTCGATCCTGTCGGTCCAGTTGCACCAGTTGAGCCTGTAGGACCAGTTGCCCCTGTCGTCCTGTCGGTCCAGTTGCACCAGTTGAGCCTGTAGGTCCTGTGGCTCCCGTTGCACCGGTGGCGCCTGTTGGACCTGTCGGACCCGTGCTCCTGTATCACCTGTTGGACCTGTCGGACCCGTGGCTCCTGTATCACCTGTTGGACCTGTCGGACCCGTGGCTCCTGTATCGCCTGTTGGACCTGTCGGACCCGTGGCTCCTGTATCCCCTGTTGGACCTGTCGGACCAGTAGAGCCAGTAGGCCCAGTTGGACCTGTTGAGCCGGTTGGACCTGTTGAGCCTGTCGGACCAGTCGGGCCAGTTGAGCCTGTTGGTCCAGTTGCACCAGTCGAACCTGTTGGACCAGTTGGACCTGTTGAACCAGTCGAACCTGTTGGACCAGTTGGACCTGTTGAACCAGTCGGGCCCGTTGAACCTGTTGGCCCTGTCGGACCAGTAGAGCCAGTAGGCCCAGTTGGACCTGTTGAGCCGGTTGGACCCGTAGATCCAGTAGAGCCTGTCGGACCAGTCGCGCCAGTCGAACCTGTCGGCCCTGTCGGACCAGTAGGACCTGTAGAACCTGTTGGCCTGTAGGACCAGTTGCCCCAGTGATCCTGTAGGTCCAGTTGCACCAGTTGAGCCTGTTGGGCCGGTTGGACCAGTTGGACCCGTAGATCCAGTGGAGCCTGTAGGACCAGTTGCACCAGTTGAGCCTGTTGGTCCAGTGGCTCCGGTTGAGCCAGTAGGCCCAGTTGGACCTGTTGGACCAGTAGAGCCAGTGGCCCAGTTGGACCCGTAGATCCAGTAGAGCCTGTCGGACCAGTCGCGCCAGTTGAGCCTGTGGTCCTGTTGCACCAGTCGAACCTGTGGGCCTGTTGGACCTGTAGGACCAGTTGCGCCGTCGATCCTGTCGGTCCAGTTGCACCAGTTGAGCCTGTCGGACCAGTAGGACCTGTAGGACCTGTAGAACCTGTTGGGCCTGTAGGACCTGTTGCTCCAGTCGATCCAGTTGCACCAGTTGAACCTGTTGGTCCAGTGGCTCCAGTTGAGCCTGTAGGCCCGGTGCACCAGTTGAACCTGTTGGGCCTGTAGGACCTGTTGCACCAGTGATCCTGTGGTCCAGTTGCACCAGTTGAGCCTGTTGGACCTGTAGGACCAGTTGCGCCAGTTGATCCTGTCGGTCCAGTTGCACCAGTTGAGCCTGTTGGACCAGTGGCTCCAGTTGCACCAGTTGAACCTGTTGGTCCAGTGGCTCCGGTTGAGCCAGTAGGCCCAGTTGGACCTGTTGGACCAGTAGAGCCTGTCGGACCAGTAGGACCTGTAGGACCTGTAGAACCAGTTGGGCCTGTAGGACCTGTTGCTCCAGTCGATCCTGTTGGTCCAGTTGCACCAGTTGAGCCTGTTGGTCCAGTGCTCCAGTTGAACCTGTCGGACCGGTTGCACCAGTTGAACCTGTTGGGCCTGTAGGACCTGTTGCACCAGTCGATCCTGTTGGTCCAGTTGCACCAGTTGAGCCTGTTGGACCTGTAGGACCAGTTGCCCCAGTCGATCCTGTCGGGCCAGTTGCACCAGTTGAGCCTGTTGGACCTGTAGGACCAGTTGCGCCAGTTGATCCTGTCGGTCCAGTTGCACCAGTTGAGCCAGTTGGTCCAGTGCTCCAGTTGCACCAGTTGAGCCTGTTGGTCCAGTAGCTCCGGTTGAGCCAGTAGGCCCAGTTGGACCTGTTGGACCAGTAGAGCCTGTCGGACCAGTCGCGCCAGTTGAGCCTGTTGGTCCGGTTGCACCAGTTGAGCCAGTTGGTCCAATGCTCCGGTTGAGCCAGTAGGCCCAGTTGAACCTGTAGGACCCGTTGAACCTGGGGCCAGTTGAGCCTGTCGGACCAGTTGCGCCAGTCGAACCTGTTGGACCAGTTGCACCGTTGAGCCTGTTGGACCGGACCAGTAGAGCCAGTAGGACCAGTTGGACCCGTAGATCCAGTAGAGCCTGTCGGACCAGTCGCGCCAGTTGAGCCTGTTGGTCCAGTTGGACCCGTAGATCCAGTGGAGCCTGTTGGTCCAGTTGCTCCTGTCGAACCTGTCGGCCCGGTTGCACCAGTGGAGCCTGTCGGACCTGTAGGACCCGTAGATCCAGTGGAGCCTGTTGGTCCAGTTGCACCTGTTGAGCCTGTCGGCCCTGTCGGCCCGGTTGCACCAGTGGAGCCTGTCGGACCTGTAGGACCCGTAGATCCAGTAGAGCCTGTTGGCCCAGTTGCCCCTGTTGAGCCTGTCGGCCCTGTCGGACCCGTAGAACCTGTCGGACCAGTTGAGCCTGTCGAGCCAGTTGGTCCTGTTGAACCAGTAGAACCAGTTGGACCAGTGGAGCCTGTTGGCCCAGTTGGACCCGTTGAGCCTGTAGAACCTGTTGGACCGGTTGAGCCAGTAGAGCCAGTTGGCCCTGTATCACCAGTAGAGCCTGTAGGACCTGTTGGACCCGTAGATCCAGCAGAGCCTGTCGGACCTGTTATGCCGCAACAAGGACCTGTGGGGCCAATAGAACCTGTTGGACCAGTCGGGCCGGTTGTTCCGGTGCCTGCTGGTCCTGTCGGACCAGTCGAACCTGTAGGCCCTGTTGGTCCAGTCGGGCCGGTTGCTCCTGTGCCTTCACCCGCAGGTCCAGTTGGTCCTGTATCACCAGTAGAGCCTGTAGGACCTGTTGGACCTGTCTGACCTGGACAGCAGGGGCCAGTTGCGCCTGTTGGTCCAGTCGGGCCGGTTGTTCCTGTGCCTTCACCCGCAGGTCCAGTTGGTCCTGTATCACCAGTAGGTCCTGTTGGCCCAGTCGGGCCGGTTGTTCCTGTGCCTCCACCCGCAGGTCCAGTTGGTCCTGTATCACCAGTAGAGCCTGTAGGACCTGTCTCTGCACAGCAGGGGCCAGTTGGGCCTGTTGGGCCTTTCGGCCCAGGAGGCCCTTGGCTGGGAGGGTGGCAATCATCCGATCTGCAATCATGTTTAGCGTGGAAATTCGGCAGGAAATTCTCGAAACAATGCGATTGTTCAGAGTTATTAGAGGCATTCAATTCTGCTGAAGGATAGGCAAAAAAGCAAAATATTAAGGCAGATATCAGAATATCTCGCATTGGTGAACGCTCTAACAAGATGAATGAACCCTTCATTATTTAGACTTTTACCAACTACCCTATTTGGGTTCAATATTTTTTTTTAGAAATGTTACGCAATGTGCGACTTTTCCGGATAAGAAATTCCAAATCGAGAGAAAGCTTCAAAGTTATCCATAGGGCCCTCCTGATTTGGATTTAGCCTCATTCTCAGATCATTGAATGAAAAAATCACGCACCTTCGTACGCCCCCAGATCTCGGTTTCGAAAGCTTCCTAAAAAGGACTTGCAAAAAAAAAATTACCTTGATATTTCTTATTAATTCTCATGTCAATGATGAAGCAAAAACAACTCGGGCTTTAAGAAAATTGGGGACATAACATGACCGATATCTATGATATAAACATTCAGACTCCTTCCCACTTTGAATACGTTATAAATATCGATAAACGGGAATTTCCTACACAAGTCAAACAGCAAGCTTTTGTGCTGATGAACCAGCTTGATGGCTGGTGCTCTTTTGAAAAAGCTGCCGTATTGATCGACGCCATCCTTAAGTTACAACCGGAAACGATTGTTGAAATAGGCGTATATGGAGGTAAGTCACTCGTACCGATGGCCTATGCCCTTGAGATCCTTGGAAAAGGGCATATTTATGGAATTGATCCCTGGGAGGCCTCAGAATCTCTTAAAGGTATAAAAAATCCCTCAAGCGAGCACTTTTGGGGGGTATATGTAGATTATGAAGCCGTCATGCAAAATTTGATCAATAAAATTTTACAATTCAATCTTCAATATCGTATCACTTTAATTAAAAGCACTTCTCTAGGGGCTCCTTCAATTGAAAATATCGGTATTCTTCATATCGATGGAAATCATTCTGACGAAGCCTCTTATATTGATGTCACTAAGTGGACGCCCCTTGTGAAGAAAGGAGGTTTGATTATCTTGGACGATATAACTTGGTATGAAGAGAATGCTTATACGCAAGCTCGATCGATAGAGTACCTAAATACACACTGTGCAAAAATTGCAGAGTTTAAAGGGGAAAATGTTTGGGGGATGTGGAAAAAACTATGAAAAATTTGATCTTAAGCCTTTTATTTATTTCTTTTTTTTCATCGTGTCATTCTGAGCAGACCGTAAATGAGCTTAAACAATCTGTCTGCATTGGACTTCCTCAAATTATTGGGTGGTGCTCGCCAGAGAAGGCTTTGAATTTTATCGATTTAGTTTTAGAGGTGAAACCCCAAGCCTATGTTGAAATTGGAGTTTTTGGAGGGTCATCTCTTTTTCCAGTAGCTTCTACTTTAAAATTTTTAAATCAAGGCGTTATCTATGCCATTGATCCTTGGAATATGACAGAAAATCTTCGTCATTTTGATCCTGCCTTAGATCCGGCTAATTTCACTTGGTGGAAAGCACTGAACTATGATTCCATTTATAATTCTTACCAAAAAATGTTAAAGAGATATGAAATACAAGATTATTGCATCACCTTAAAAATGACTTCAGAAGCAGCTGTAACTCGAATCGAGAATATTGATATATTATATATTGATGGAGGCCATAGTGAAGGAGCTTTTCTTACAGATGTTTCGCTGTACCTTCCCAAAGTTCGAAGTGGCGGCTATATTTGGATGAATGATACCCTTTGGGAGCAAGCTCAGTTAGCTATTGAACTTTTATTGGAAGAATGCGAAGTCATTAAATTGATTGATAATGGGAACTGTATTTTATTTAAAAAGCTGTAGAGATTTTTATGTCGAAAAAAATTGTGCTTTCTTTTTTCTTGATGGTTGTTACGACGGTTTTTTCTAGTCAAGCAGAAGAAATTGATTTAAGCCTATATGAATTCTCCCTTTATAGTCAAAATGGAGAAGATGGGATTATTGCTAAAATCTTTGACGTGATACCACCCAAATCTCGATTTTGTGTCGAATTTGGCGCCTTTGATGGGGTTACAGGTAGCAATACCTATTTGCTTAGATTGCAAGGTGGTTGGCGGGCCATTTTATTGGACAGGATGTTTGAAAATAAAGAGCATAATCTTTTTAAGGAGTTTATCACAGCTGAAAATATCAATGCTTTATTTGATAAATATCAAGTTCCTTGGGAATTAGATTTTCTGTGTATAGATATCGATTATAACGATTTCTATGTTTGGAAAGCAATTAATGAAACATATCGGCCAGCTGTTGTGATGATTGAATATAACGCGACTCATTTACCCAATGAAGATAAAGTCGTAAAATATCAACCCTATTTTTGTGGCGGCGGATCTAATTATTATGGAGCAAGCATACTTGCCATGTATAATCTAGGCAGAAGCAAAGGCTATTCACTTGTTTATGCGGACAAAGGAGGTGTAAATCTTTTTTTCATTCGCGACGACATCTTGGAAGAAAACAATTTGCATTTTAAAGATGTCAATGACGTTGCCAAAATTTATCGCACACCTAAATATGGAACGGGACCCAACGGCGGACATCCTCAGGATGTTAAAAATCGAAAATACCTATCCTCAGGCGACTTGCTGAAAAACAATTAAAAAGAACGATGAGGACTACTGAATGAGGATCATCCAAAAAAGAGGAAAATAATATGAGAAAAAATTTCGCTTTTTTTACTTTAGCCGTTATGACAGCTCTAAGTCAATTCGCTATTGCTGTTGACAACCCAGCTAAAGAGCAATGTAAAGAAGAAGTTCGTCAAGTTTTGCCATACCTACCAGGCTGGTGTTCTCAAAAAAAAGCATTCGCAATGATGGATCTTATTTTTCAAACTAATCCCGATGTCTGTGTAGAAATAGGGGTATTTGGAGGAGCTTCAATCTTTCCAACAGCAAAAGCATTAAAATGTTTAGGTAAAGGCTTTGTATATGCAATTGACCCTTGGGATGTCAATGAATGTGTCAAATGTTATCAGATCAATGATGCCGATTATAATTGGTGGAAAAGTCTCGATATGGAAGGCATCTTTAGATCATTTACGAAGCTTATTTTTGATTATAGACTAGAAACAAATTGCATTGTCATTAGAGCAACTTCTGCTGTTGCAGCCCCTCTGATAGGAGAAATTGATATATTGCATATAGATGGACACAATTGTGATGAAGTTGTACTGATTAATATGACAAATTACTTACCTAAAGTAAAAGTAGGAGGTTATATTTGGTTTGAAGGACAAGCTACAGCGCCTCAAGCGTATGAGATTGCAATACAATGCTGCCAAATTAAAAAAGTCATTGAATCAGGAAGATGTGTTCTCCTACAAAAAATTAGTTCTGAATAGAAAGGATATAAAATGAGTATTATTAAGGTCTTGGTTAATGGATTAATTTTTTTTACTTTTTCTGTGCTATTTAGTTTTGCACACAGTATAGAAATCAGTGAAAATGGGTTTTGGATTGGAGAAGATCCTGAATGGCATGTAACCGATTGGAAATTAGCATATGGAATACTTGCATTTTTACAACAAGAAAATGCGGAAAGTGTCGTGGATTTTGGTTGTGGTGAAGGGGATTATGCTCGTCTATTTTGGGAACATGGGTTGGATAGTGAAGGATATGATGGAAATCCTGAGACACCAACTATATCTAAAGGATTTGCTACGGTTCAAGATTTGAGTGTTCCTTTCTATTTAGGTAGAACATTCGATTGGGTCGTTTGCTTAGAAGTTGGTGAGCATTTGCCCCATCAGTTCGAGAGAATATTGATTGAAAACCTGATGCGACATGCCAATAAAGGGATTATCTTGTCTTGGGCCACGAAAGGTCAGCCAGGAAATGGGCATTTTAATTGTCAAAATAATGACTATATTAAAAAAATATTGTCTGATTATGGATACACCAATGATGTGGATGAAGAAAATCGATTAAGAGAGGATGTAACTTTGGCCTGGTTTAAAAACACGGTAATGGTTTTCAGAAAATAAATATTAGGCGATCCATGTTTCGAATTCTTTGTTTTGTTATTACTATATGCTTTGTGAATTTATACTCGACAGAGAACCTTGTAAAATTTGAAGGGCTTTTAGGAAGCGCTAATGGCAGCCTTCCTAATTTTTCATCAAGTTTAGCCAATTATTTTATTCCCTTTAATCCAGTCGTTTTAGAGATTGGGGGGTTTGAAGGTAAAAATACTATGGCTTTAGCGCAAGCTTATCCTAAAGGCAAAGTCATTGTGTTTGAGCCCAATCCAAGAGCATATCAGCAACTTCTGATAAATATTGGAAAGTTCGATAATGTATTGAGTTACAACTTAGCTCTTAATATCTATAATGGAATGGCAGAATTAAATATTTGTCGTGGAATTTATGGTGATGATCCATATTTTGAAAAGCACAGTTCTTTATTGGAAGAATTCTCAGAAAATCGGATGTATTTTAAGGGGTCTACCGTAGATGTGCCCTGTGTGATTTTAGACGATTGGTTTCAGAAAAGTCCATTTGATCACATTGACTTTGTCCTGCTTGATCTTGAAGGGTTTGAATTGCAGGTATTGAAAAGTTCGCCCAATGTGGTAAACTCAGCCATTGTAATATACACAAAAACAAATTTTACTGAATTTAGGAAAGAGGCAACGCAATACTTTGAATTAAAACGCTTTCTTGAAGATAGCGGTTTTGAACTGCTCGCGCATTGGTATCTAGAAGGACTTCATGGGGAAGCTATCTTTATTAAAAAATATATTTACGATGCCTTATTTAGATAATTAGAGGGTTGTATGAAATTCTTTATATTGTGCGCCATTTTTTTTTCCAGCTTTGTCAATGCGGGGTTGCACGATCATTTAAAAAAGGCTAAAGGAAAATCGGATATTCATTCAATGCAAAATATTGATTTTATTTATATGATAAATTTGGATAAAAGGCCTGAAAAGTTTGCACAGGCATCCTATGAGTTAAATCGATATGGAATTTATCCTTACCGTTTTTCAGCTGTGAATGGTTGGGACTTGACGGTTGAGGCTATCAATGATGTGGGGTTAAAGTATCAACCAGGCATGACCCCGTTAATGGCAACGACCTATCCTCCGGAAGCTGAAGGCCAACCAAGCCATGAATTCATGAAAGAATTTGGCAAGACCTATTTTTGTCATTGTATGGCTCGGGGAACAATTGGATGTGCTTTAAGTCATATTTCGGTGCTTCAAGACGCTTGGGAGTCCGGTTATGAAACAATTTGGGTGCTAGAAGATGATATAATAGTGTTACAGGATCCTAATATTATTCTCTACTTAATCGATGAACTTGATCAACTTGTAGGGAAGGACAATTGGGATGTGCTTTTTACGGATGTAGATTATAGAAGTGGTGAAGGTCAATATGTCGTTGCTTATGGTACAGCAAAAAGGCCTGATATGGATTGCAGTTATGCAGCCAGGTATAATGAGAAATACACAATAAAGCAACAAATAAGTCCCAACTTTTATAAAATTTCAGCAAGATTCGCAACTCATTCCATGATCATCCGACGTTCAGGAATCAGAAAATTATTAGAATTTGCGTGTGCGCATATGATCTTTTTACCATACGATATGGATAACTATTTTCGACATGACCTTAATCGCTATTCATTTGCCTATGATGTTGTAAGTAATCTGCTTGGTTCCCTTTCTGATAATGGCTCCCCGGGTTTTAAGGATAAAATTGAACATTAAAAATACACAAAACCTAACAGCGTGTGGTATGGAAGATATTGTAAAAGTTGTTTTTTTAACAAGGTAATGAGATGATAAAAATTTTTGTTTTTGTTCTTCTGCTTGTAACCAACACTCACCTGTTTGCAAAAGTTCGTATTCTGACATTCCATTGCAATCAAGCTCAGTTTATAGAGATGCAATATAAAACCCTGAGTAAATTTTTAATGGATGATTTTGAATTAATCGTTTTCAATGATGCTAAAACAGAAGAACATGAAAAAAAGATAGAGGATGTTTGCCAAAAATATCAAATAAGGTGTGTCCGTTTTAAACCTCAATGGCATCTGACAGACCCCTTAAATGCCTATCTCAAAAAACGATTAGAAGAACCTTCAACGATTGGTCACTGGGGATGGAATGCTGCGACATCTTTTGAAGAGTTTGCAAATCATCCAAGCGTACGTCATTGCCATGTTATTCAATATGCATTAGATCATTATGGCTATGATCACGATGATATTGTTGTGATTATGGATGGGGATAATTTTCTCATTGAGCCTTTAAGTATACGAGGATTATTAGACACGAATGATATTATCGGCTTTAACCAAAGAGCTGATGAATTTGCGAAGCAACGAATGTACGGCCAACTGGCCGTTCCAAAAGGGATGGAAATGCCATGGATCGTTTTTATTGCCTTTGACCCTCGCAAACTTCCTGACATACGTGAAATGCATTTCCATGTCGATGTGGTGAGTGGTCATCCCCATTTGCCTAATAATACAATTAGTGATACCGGAGCGGCCATTTATAAATATTTATGGAAGCATCCCTATCTCCAGTTACAAATGTATCCTTGGCAATTAAGTTATACATATCGTTGTTTCTCCCATCAGGAACTCAAGCAATTGCAGTTGACTGATCGTATAATCCAATTTATTAATGATATTGCTCCTGAAAATGTCCAATTTTTTGTCTTTGAACACTTCGTGCATATCGGAGCGGGTTCGTGGGAAGGAAATAATTCGGGTCATCAGAACAAACTATTCCAAGTCCAAAAATTTATAGAAGATATTCTAAAATGATAAAGGTTAATCCAGAACTGAACGAAATTAAACCAATAGCCGCTTAAAAGGAGTTAATAATTTGATTCAATCTGAAAAACTTTCACTATTGCTCATTCTATGTTTGTGTAACATTTTCTGTATCCATGCCGATTACAAGCCGAAAGTTTATGACTGTTTTATTTTTTTTAATGAACTCGAAATTTTAGAAATAAAGCTTAATGAACTTTATGAGCATGTCGATTATTTTGTCCTTGTTGAGTCTACAGAAACATTCAGAGGGAATCCAAAACCTCTACACTTTGAAGAAAACAAGACAAAATTCAGTAAATTTCTTAATAAGATAATCCATGTTATTGTCTCTGAGACTATTGAGCATGCAGAATATTGGGATAGAGAAATTTACCAAAGAAATCAAATTATGAGGGGGTTAACGCATTGTCGTGATGAGGATATTGTTATCATAGAGGATCTCGATGAAATTATCAGCGCTTCCAAACTTCCTGAACTTATCGATCTTGTTAATACGAATCAAGTACAGTATGTCACTTGTGCACAAACCATGTATACCTATTTTTTAAATCGTTATGGGCATGTGGGCTATAGTAAAGAGTATTGGTTAGGTTCAGTTATTGCTCAATACACTGATGTCAAACTCATCAAACCGCAAGGTATCCGTTATTTAAGAAATTGGGAAACAGCAAAAATCGCAGGGTGGCATTTTACCTATATGGGTGGTGTCGATAGAGTTAGAAAAAAATTAGAAAGTTTTTCTCATTCAGAACTTGATAATGACAGTTACAAAGATCCTGAGAGAATCCGCAAAGAAGTAGAAACATTGAAGCTCGTCCAGATAGATGAGACTTTCCCTCAATTTGTCCGCGATAATATACCTTATTTCAAAGAACTTGGATTCATCGAATAGCTGTTTATTATTTATGGTAATGGTCTTATGCCGTATTTTCATCACTCATCTAAGTCATTGAAGAAGGGATCGAACAAATCGGCGTGTAAATAGTTACAAAAAAAGAGTAGCAATAAAAAAAAGCATTTCATTTTTTATCCAAATAATTTGGGGCTCCATTATCTGAATCCCCGCCGGAGATATTGGTAACGATATCATAATTGCAGGTGTAAAAATTAATACCCGGTACGAAAAAGTTATCGATGTCATAAGGGAAATAGATTTTATATGTTTTAAAGTAGTCTAAAAGCTTTTTTATTCCAGATCTGTTAATGACCATAGAGGCTGATCCAAAACGCATGCCAAATTTGGTGATATCAGCATTAAGTGCAGTTCGTCTAAGATAGTAATCAAGCGGCTGAAGCTGTACAAGCGGCCTGGGCCGAATCACAGTGCAGGGAACAGGATTTCCATCCGCGCCTTTGATTTCATTATCTGTGAAAAACACATCCCAATCCGGAGCTTGACGGTTCAAGCCGTTAAGTAAAAAAGAGAGCTTGTGCGGATTATTGATTACTTTGATGTCATCTTCCATGATCCAAATCGTCTTGTATCCAGAGTCATAAGCATCCTGAAGAATAGACAGATGGCTTAAAAGACAACCAACGGCACCGCGTGCGAGAGAATGACAATAATAAGCAACGCCTTCTTCCTTCATGACTTCGAAGCTCATGTATTCTTTGCCGTTCACGTGGCGATAAACAGAGCAAATCGGTCCCTTTGGCATCCAAGATTCGTAGACTATTCCTAATTCATCGAGAGCTTCGGGTGGCAATTCCCATCCGTTGACCGCAGAAAATCGATAGGGATAGATGCCAAAAGGTTCAAGCGCCTTCATCGTGCGCTGATATCTTTCAGGCCTTTCATCGAGATTAATCACATAAATGAAATCGATATTCGCTATGCCATTTGGCTCCGGCTTGTTTTTTGCTTCCTTGAAATATTTTTCGATTCCTGCATCCAATGTAAAAAAACAAGAAACAAAAACCAGAAAAAAAAAGGCCTTACTAATCACCATTAAACCTTTCATCTAAACCTCCAAATATATTCCCAAAGATAATTTAAAATAGGCATCAAATATCTCACGGCTCAAGAAAATTGCATGTCCTATTATTCCAGGTTGATACCTATGGGAAAGCAAGACAAAACCGGATTTTTCTAAAAATTCTTTTAATGCAGAATAACTCGTCATCCCTAGTCTATGGGGGTGAATGTAGGTTTTTATGTATAGAACTTTTACAGTCTTCAATATGTCAGGCGAGTTCTTAAGCACATTATATTCCGCCCCTTCTACCTCAAGATGTAAAAGGTCAATTGCGTCTATCTGATTTGCTTTGCACCACGCATCCAAAGTGACACAGGGAACCTCTATTTGAGGGCCCTTGCAAAAGATCTCCATCCCCTTTTTAAGAGGCAATAAGGAGCTCGCATAACCATAAGCAGGTTCGTTGTTATTCGGACCAAGACAGACATTGAATAAAGCAGATCCGTTATAACCATTGAGGGCCAAGGTATGAAGTTCGACGTTTGTCACTTGAGCCGCACCGACATTGTTTTCCAATTCTTTAAAGGCATACGGATCAGGTTCGAAGGCTATGACACGGCCATTAGGCCAGATTTTTGCCGCTTTCACTGTATCTTGGCCACGAAAAGCACCTGCCTCAACAATAACGGGGTTATAAGGCAGGAATTGGGGCAACCAATTCAAATCGATAGTGTTATAGCTGCTGAATAATCCCACACCTTCATAAAAATCCGCCCTTAACAAAGAGAAATTGAAAAGAAAACAATACAGACAAAAATAAAGGATTTTACAGGAATTATTTTTCATAAGTTGGACTTCCATTATCAGATATGCCTCCCGCAATTGTTGTTATGATATCTCTTGTACAGGCATATAGCCTAATGCCTGGAGGAAAGAAATATTCCATGTCATAGGGAAAGAAAAGATGATACGTCATAAAATAATTTAATAATTTCTCTATACCGGATCGCCTGATAATCATCGAATAAGCACCAAAACGCAGTCCAAGCTTCACGATATTATCATTGACGTTATAGCGATGGTAGTAATAATTGAGATCTTTGTAGTCAAAATTCGGACGAGGCCGTATCCCCCCGCAATAAAAGCGATTCCCATTGGCATCTTTAGTCTCAGGATCAGTAAAAAGTACATCCCAACCAGGCTCAAGGGAATCTAATTGATCTATTAAATCGCAGATAATATGGGGATCCTCCACAACATGAATGTCATCCTCCATCACCCAAATCGTTTGATAACCCGATTCATAGGCATCTTTTAACACTGATATATGACTCATAAGGCATCCAATAGCGCCACGGGACAAAGAATGGCAATAATAGGCCACTCCTTCTTCTTTCATCACCTCAAAACTCATGATCTCATTGCCATCTACATGTCGGAAAACAGAACAAATTGGCCCATGAGGAGTGCCTGGTCGGTATTTTACGCCTAGATTATCTATCGCCTCAAAACTCAATTCCCACCCATTGACTGCAGAAAAACGATAGGGGTAAATTCCATAGGGCTCAAGAGCTCTCATCGTTTTTTCATACTTTTCTGGGCGCTTGTCCAAATTGATCATGTAAATAAAATCGATCTTGGGCATCTGGTGCATGCCCATTTTATATGGCGCAGGCTTTAAATATTGTTCTAAAATGCTTGGTGCATCCGTCGCTTCTGCATATGAAAAACAGGTCATAGCAATGATGAAACTGACAATTCTAGAGGCTCTCATCATGGATAAAGCACGCCTCCAAGCCCTAATCCTAGACATTTGATAAAATAGGCATCATACATTTCTTGGCTGACATAGACAGCAAGGCCTCTTTCACTCTGTTCATACCAATGCATAAGAGGGACGAATTGAGACTTTACAAGAAAGTCTTTTACAGCAAAGTAATTGCATGTATCCACTCGATAGGGACGAAAAAAACTTTGTAAAATAACGATCTTGGTATTTTTTAAAATGTTAGACGATCCCTCCAGAACTTTAAGCTCAAGTCCCTCAAGTTCTAAACTTAGGATATCGACGCTTTCGATCTGATTTTGTTCACACCAATCATCTAATACTACACAAGGTACTCTAAGCTGAGGTCCTTGATAATAGGATTGCATTGCCTCCGTAGGAGCTAGAAGAGAACTTTCCTTCTCATTAGCATGAGAAATATAAAGTGTAGCCTCACCGTTATAATTGTTAAGCGCCAAATTATTTATTTGCACTCTCTCCAAATTTTCTTCAATTACTCTTTGTTGAAGGACTTCAAAGGCAGACGGATTAGGTTCAAAAGCAATGACAGACCGGTAATGGGGCCAGACTTTAGTGGCATAAATAGTCTGATTTCCTTGATAGGCGCCAGCTTCGATAATGACAGGATTATAGGGCAAAAATTGGACTAAAGCATTTAAGTCCACTTTTCCATAATTTCGAAAAGTCTGCGTTCCCTCATAATACACCTCCGCATCTAAACGAAAAGAGTGTAATAAAAAAAACAAAAGGGAGAAACTTTTAATCAATACACGAGCGATTTTATTTTTCTTCATAATACCAAAACCAGCCATCGTCATGGACGATTAAATTGTTTTCCGTAGCAAAACGATCCACAGCACGTTTTACAGAAGATTCATATCCCCAATTGTAATCATCTCCACATAAAACACCGCGGCCTTTCACAAAAGGAAACCACAACGTAATATCCTGATAGACTTCGTTATATTCGTGAGTAGCATCGATATAAACCAGATCGGGCTCAATCTCCAAAGTCGCCGCAGCTTCAACGCTGGACATACGCAACGGAACAATTTTATGCGTTAAATTCTCATGAATCACATTAGAAAGAAATTGACGATAGAGGTTGTCCATATCAAAAGCACTATTATCCTCAGAAGGGGTTCCCAGCCAATGGTCGACAGCATAAACAACGCCATCTGCCGGAATAGTCTGTGCAATATGACGCGTCGATAAGCCCAGCCATGAACCCACTTCAATCACAACTTTAGCATTTGTGCTTCTGAGTAAAAACTCCATGGAGGGGCCATTGCTATACCAGCCCTGCGGGCTAAAAGGGAGAACATCTACGGTATCATAAGGAGGAGGGAGTGTTGCATATAAAATGAAAGGAAAGACTAAGCAGATTAGAAACCATAATTTTTTCATATTATATTATTCCAATGTGGCCCCCAATTTTAATAAAAATTGGGGGATATGTTGATAAATGGGCCGATCGCGCTTTTCATTCGTATCAAATAAGATGGGATAGACAACATCATCTTTTAACTCTCGGTTTTTCCAAAAACCTCGATGGATCATATCTCGATTGATGAAACGTTTGACCAGCAATTCATGTTGATCCACATTAAAAGACGAAACAAATTCTTTAAAGCGGCATTGGTAAGGAGGCCAGGAGAAGCCTTTGCACTGATCCGGTTTAAAGATTACCTTAGAAACAGATTTTTCCAGAATTTCTTGAGGATATTCCGTCATTTCGAAAGTTGCGCTTTTCAACGTTTTTTCACTGAGAACGTTGTATATTGCTCCATCTATAAATTCAGAGGAAAATGCAATCCCGGGGAATTCGTCGTATCTATTCAAGAGAATCTTTATATTTCCCTTGGGTAACACAAGAAATTCATCAATATCCAGAAACACAAGCCATTTCGTTTCATCCCTGGCTAAAAAATTTGCAGCGTTTTCATAAGCCGGGATTTGTGTGCTTAAAGCCCATTTTAAAGCATTAATATCCTGATAAATAATCGCTTCGGGCCAATTTACCAAGGTCACAATATCGTCTCTTATATAAGCCCGCAGGGCTTTCTCATAGAAATCCCGGCTTCCGACATTATACAAATAAAAATGGTCGACACCTATATTGAGATGATATTCTATCCAATCTTTTAAAAATAGCGCTTCATTTTTAAAAATGGCGCAAATCGACATCACATATTTTTTTTCAGTTTCAGGGGATGTGTAGAATTCATCAGCCATAAGGATATTTGTAAATAGAGTGATGTAAATAAAACAGAAGTTTAAAAGATATTTATTTAACATCTTACCCTCAGAAAAAATTGATTTAGCATGCTTATCCTTATAGAGGAAAGCCGTCCCTTGAATCAACTAAAAAAACGTGTTTGCATTACTCATAGATGGGTACCATGGATCCGATGAGGTTGTTAAGGTTGATTGTCGCTATCCAAATTTCAGAATCATCTTTTCCATAAGCCAGATAGACAGTCGAGTCTTCAACAACAAATCCGCCTGGATAGATAACGCGTTTATCATAATTTGAGAATGTGTAAAAACCTGGCGCATCAATGAATGTGGAGCTAATTCTTGTGATTGCGAATGGGGGTTCACTTGAAAAAGTATAGGCTCCCATATAATAGTGCCATAGTTCGCGATTACCGGAACAACCGGAAGAAGTGAAAAAGCCCGAATGGAAAAAGGCAAGATAATATTCGTCGTTAATTTTTTGGGCCGGTGATCCCCCTCTTAAATTGCCTAAATTCCACTGTATGGGTTTTTCTGTCTCGTAGATAGGCTGGCAAAAGCCATTATTTAAATTAGGGCTGACAACCTCGTGGGGATTGATAGAATAGGAAAATAGGAGATTTCCATTCCATTCAAAGGGACTCCAATTCTTTTGCCAAAGCACATGAGAGAATTTGGTTTGATGCCTTAATTTGAGAGGTTTTGCAAGCTTGCATTGATCATCTTTAAATATAAGTTCGGCAATATACATATCTCTTCTTTCCCATAAGGAGGGAAACATGATTTCTGTGTTATCGTTATAAACAATATAGTATTTGCCATTAAAGGCAAAGACTCTCGCGTCTTCCGATTGAGAGGGGGTATCTTCATTATAAAACCGTGTGTCCAGAAGTGGAAATGAGGAAACCGGATCGAACGATTTATCCAGCAATACTATGCCGATATAAGAGAGCCAAGGCAGATCGAAGCGATTCGGGAGATATCTAAAGGTTAATAAATAATGGTCGTGATAACGGATGATCGAAGGATTATAGGCTCCTGGATATTCCGGTAAATAGATCCGCTGTGTAGCAGTAACAATCTTTTTCGGTTTTAACCCTTTGTTAGTCTGTTCAGGGTCAGAGAGACCATAAAGATAAGAAGATAATACAATCAGTGCGGCCGTCAATAACGTTTTCATAACCTACTACGGTGTAATCATTCAATGAATCAAGATCAAGTTTTAAACTTTCCTTGATTTTTTTCAACATAATTTTGTAACTTGCATATTTTACACAGGAGATGGATATGCGATTTTCAAGAGTATGGGTGTTATTATATGCGATTCTGCTGAACATATCCCTTTTCTCCTCGCCCATCCTTAGCGGCGAAGATCCCAAGATATGCTTGACGATGATTGTGAGGAATGAAGAAAAAATCATAGAGCGCTGTCTAGATAGCGTAAAAGATATTGTGGATTGCATTTCGATCTGCGATACGGGGTCTACTGACGACACTGTCCAAATTATCCAGCAATATATGAAAAAACAAGGCATTCCCGGAAAGGTCTATAATCATGAATGGAAAAATTTCGGTCATAACAGGACGCTTTCCGCTCAAGCGGCAAAACAAACCCTTGCAGACTTTAAATTTCCATTGGAAAATTCTTATTTGCTTTTTCTTGATGCCGACATGATGTTGCAGGTGGAGCCCGGGTTTAGCAAATCGTCGCTTCAGAAAGATACATACTTGATACTTCAGAGGCAAAGTTCTTGTGCTTTATATAATATCCGCCTTGTGCGCGCTTCTTTGCCTTGGAAATCCGTAGGGGTGACTCATGAATATTGGGCCTGTTGTATGCCTTCCAGTGAAGAGTTGCTTAAAACTTTGATCATTGATGACAGGGATGATGGCGGATTTAAATCAGATAAGTTTGAACGCGATATCAGGTTGCTGAAGCAAGGCATGGAAGAAGAGCCGGAAAATGAACGTTATATGTTTTACTTAGCTCAGTCTTATATTTGCCTCAAACAGTATGATGATGCCATCAAATGGTATACTAAGCGTATAGGCAAAGGAGGATGGTTCGAAGAGATTTGGTACTCAAAGTATATGATAGGGCAATGCTATGATGCTATGAAAGAGTGGGGAAAGGCTCTTGAATTTTATCTGGAAGCTTATCAGTATAATCCGGCACGCGCGGAAAGTCTTTATGAGATATCGAGGCATTACCGGTTAAATCAAGAATATAATTTAGCCTATTTTTTTGCGCACCAAGGTTCCCGGGTGCCCTATCCGCAGGAACAAACATTGAATATTTCTTATCCCGTGTATGATTTCCTGTTCGATGAAGATCTTTCCGTGTCAGCATATTATACGCCTTATAAAGAAGAGGGTTATGCTGCGGCTAATCGGTTGATGTTGAAAAAAGATATTCCCTATCATCTTAAGGAACAGGCCTATCACAACATGCTGTACTATATTCCCAATCTGAAAGAAGCAACGTATAAACCTATAAATATCGAACTGCCGGCCATTAGAGAAGGTCTTGCAGCGCATTATAATCCGATGAACCCTTCGATAAAAAAAACAAAAACCGGGTATGACGTGATTTGCCGTACTGTTAACTATACGCAAATAGGGGCAAAGCATTTTAAATCCTTGGATTTGTTTGATCCTACAAATACAGTAAAAACAAGGAACTTTTTGGTGCAATATGATCGCAATTTTAACTTGCTGTCCCAAAAGGAAATTGTAGAAAACTTGCCACGCGTACGTGTGAAGTCAACAAATGTGGAAGGTCTTGAAGATTGCCGTTTGTTTGAGTATAAGGATTCAATTTGGTTTACGTGCACTACCCTCGATACAAATCCGGCACAACAGGCTCAAATTTCCTTATGCAAATTGGAAGATAAATGTATAGACGCCGTTGTTAATGTCGAAACTCTCATCCCTTTATTCGGGCCCGATCCTAACCGATGCGAAAAGAACTGGCTTCCATTTGTTAAAAATAATGAATTGCACCTTATATATTCATATAGTCCTTTGACCATCTACAAAACGTTTTTTGATCCGGTAAGCGGCAGGGTGATGCAGCAAGTCCTTAAGCCAAATGAAAATCCAACACATGATTTTTCGAGATTTTCTGGTTCCGCAGCGCCGATCGAATTTGATAATGGATATTTATTGCTTGTTCATGAAACGATTTATGATGATACACAGCGGAATTATATGCATCGTTTTCTCTATATGGATCCTGACTTTAACATTCGAAAAATGTCTAAGCCGTTCACATTTCTGCACAAGGGGATTGAGTATAGCTGCGGGATGACGGTCGATCATTCTGAGAAGAATCTTGTTCTTGCTGTGGGGATTGAAGATAGGGAAGCTTATCTCTGTACTGTGGATTTGGATCTGGTACGCGGGCTTTTGGAGCCTCTTCCTTAGAACCTCTCTACCAATTCCAGTTGTACATGTCGCGCCTATCCAGCACAATCATTTCACGCCTTTGGACAGGTAGAAAGCATGTGGAAAAGGCTTCAGCATTTCCTTTGCAACGGAAAGGGTATGTGAAGGTGATTTCCGCTTGAACCCTTGTCTTGCAGTCATGGGTTGCGCATACACTGAAGCTAAAACAGCTAGGAGGATAAACTGTTAAACGATACTCTGAGCCAAGAATTTTCTTGCCGCATTTTTTTTTCTCATAATAGTAACCTCCAATTGCAAAATAAATGTCGGTGCAGCAAATATTTGCAATAAGCATTTCAGCCTCAAAATCCAAACCTCTAAGGCTGTCGGCAAATTTTTTACAGATCATGAAATATTCTCCGGGATATTCAAAGTACTTTGAAGAAGAATGCCACGACTGCTTTCCAAAAGGCAAATAGCCGTTGATCCGGAAGTTCAACCGCGGCCCTAAACTTTCGAACCCTATCCCTATTTGATTGAAAGAGCAATTGTGGACTTTCCTGTAATCGTAATAAACATTTGCTCCAAGAATTACGTCAGTACAATTGGGAGCAAACCTGAATCCTAACCCGGCATTGGCAGCATTTTGGCTGCTTTCGCCAAATCCGTGATACCTCAGATCTACAAAGGGATAAAAATTCTTGTAATTATATGGGAATGAAAATGCTTCTAAAGTGGTGTAACTGATCCGATCGCCGACAGTCGATCCTTCATTCCTGCGCACCGATAGAAAGTAAATGTCATTGTTTGTTTCATTGATTGCTGCAATGTTTGGTTCTTCTGGAACGGAATCCGAAGAGTCTTCTGGAACGGAATCCGAGGATTCTTCTACAGGCAAAGCCGCTGGCAGAACAATCAGAAATGATTCTGCTGCAGGCAAAACTGCTTGCAGAATAATCAGAAATGTAAAAATGCATAATAATCGGCTGTTCATCACATCAAATGCAATTAATTAATAGACAAAAAGCAGCTCCTATATTCCGTACGTCCTAAAAAGTCATGGCAAGGCGCAGCATGAAAAGGTAACCAGGCCGTCTCGGCCTGTACCAGGGCGGGACGCCCTGGCTACTTTCTCATAAAAAGTCATGTGCTGCCATGACTTTTTAAGGACGTACAATATTCCTAAGGTTAAATGTATAATATGAAGATATAAAGTTAAATCTTTAAAATAGGTGGCTTTAAAATAAAGGCTGTTGTATACCTGACTTTTTCAATAAAAGGAGGTATCAACATGTTTAGAAACACAACTTACGCAAAACTAGTTCGTTTCTCTTCATCTGCGATATTTGCCGCCCAGGAGGCCAAAGGCCTGGCCTGTAAAAGCCTAGGGCGCAGCCCTAGGAACCAGTAATACCCATTGCAGGCTGAAAGCCAGCCCTGTAATTCCCTGGGGCGAAGCCCCAGGATTTTACATATCAGGCTTTCAGCCTCTATAGTTTGTATGTTTTTGTGAGGCAATAATTAATATTTGCAAAATCCGTTTTTGCAAGTATAATGCATTCACAGTCATTTCCCCGGTAGGGGAAAACGTTAATAGCCCCGTGTGAAGCGAGCGTTAGCGAGCGGAACGCGGGGTTAGCAACATAGTAATGATTGCGCCCCGGCTAGGGGCGCAAGAAACTTTTATTTATCCAAAAAAATTGAGTATTATAAGCAACTTAAGGCATTTCCGACCGAACAGGATGAAATGGATGAATTATATGAGGTTATCATTATTGTTTCGTGCGCCCCTGCCGGGGCGCGCTTATTATTATGTTGCTAACCCCGCGTTCCGCTCGCTACGCTCGCTTCACACGGGGCTATTAACGTTTTCCCCTACCGGGGAAAAGGCTGCTGATCCACTATTCATATTTGTTTTTGCCTGATAAAAACATACAAACTATAGAGGCTTTCAGCCTGAAACTGATATATTGAATTCACCTAGGGCTTCGCCCTAGGCTTCTACAAACCAGGCCTTTGGCCTGGGCGGCAAATATCGCAGATGAAGCGAACAAACTAACCCAATAGGCGAGATTTACACATGTTTTGCGTAAGATGAGTTAGAAAGACAACAGCTTTAATTTTTTCAACGTACATGATGACAGTAATTATGGTAACATCGGCTTTGCCCCTTCTCGAAAAAGTTATTGAATGCCTGTTTGGAAGCATGTCAATATATTGTGTGAATTAACTTTTCAAATGCAGGGTCTCTTTGGTATAACTGTGCATTGATTTCTACGACGGGGCATATTCCGAGCATGGAATTGCACATATACACTTGAGATTCGGCAGGAATGAATGTAGCTTTTTCGTAAAGGACAGGCAGCCCCGAGTTTTCAGCTATTTTAATGACCTGTTCCAAGGTGACTCCAAAATAATAGGGCAGGCTCACATCGGGCACATGAATCCCATGTCTGCCTTTCCAGAAGATATTGGCAACACCGGTTTCCAGAATGCAGCCGTTGGGATCCAACACTAGTGCATCGTTATATCCATGAGAGAGGGCAAATTCCTTAATTCTCAGGCGTTCCAAGTAAGCTAGGCTTTTAATTTTGGCTAAGGCTGACTGATAGGGATAAGGGTAAATGGCGAGGCGTACAGGGGTGCAAAAGCTCCCTTCATAGGGGACCAGGGTCATGAAGAGTTCACTTTTCCTACCCCTAGTGGTTTGTCCAGATAATATATCTTCCAGGGCAGTTACCATGATTTTTAGCCGCCAGAACCCATGATCTGCATGATTCAAATGCACCAACTGATGAATAAGGGTTTTTTTGATTTCTGGAAAATCCAAAAAAATGAAGTCGCATTGTTTTCGCAGTCTTTCACTATGTTCCTTTAAATAAAAGATTTTGCCATTTTCTACTCGGAGGGTAGTAAATACCCCATCGCCATACAAAAACCCCCGATTAAAAATGGAGACTTTAGCCTCTTCAACGGGAACAAATCTGTCTTGGCAATAGGCAAAACTCATGTGAGCCTATTCGGGATTTCAACCTGTAGGGCTTTGAAGATGGAAGACCCTTTATGCAGTGTTTCTTCGTATTCTTCTTTGGGATCTGAATCCAAGACGATGGCGCCGCCCACCTGGACTTCAACCTCCTGGTTTGTAATGGAAAGAGTCCGGATGGCGATATTAAAATCGAAGTTCCCATTGGCGGCAAAATAGCCAATGGAGCCCGTATAAAGGCCTCTGGACCTATTTTCGAGGCGGGCTATGGCTTCCATGGCGCTCAGCTTCGGGCAGCCGCTGATCGAGCCGCCGGGATAGCAAGCTCTTAATATATCAACGGAGTGCAATCCTGGCAGCGATTGGCTTTTTACTACTGAAAACATATGGTGGACATTTTCGTAGGAGGCTATGGACTGCAGTTGAAGGGTACTGACGCTGCCCGGCAAGCTGACTTTTCCCAGGTCATTGCGCGTCAAGTCGGTGATCATCAGCAGTTCGGCCCTATTTTTTTCGGAATTCAATAATTGGGAGAGGTTCTCTTGATCTTCTTTTGGGGTCTTTCCTCTTGGTGCTGTTCCTTTGATTGGGCAAGATTCCAGCCAACCCTCGGTTTTGGATAGAAACCGTTCAGGAGAGGAAGAGACAAATGCCCTATCTTTTAGCTTTAAATAGGCTGAAAACGGGGCTGGATTTTGACGGGCCAAGGTGTTAAAAATGCGGAAGGGATCTCTCTGACCTTTAAAGACAAACTGTTGAGAGAGATTGATCTGATAGATATTGCCCGCCTGGATTGATTCTTTGGCCTTGTTTATTTTTAATGCATACTCATCAAATGTTTCGGCCGGTTTTGCCAGGGATAGAGGAAACATATACGTATTGTCATCTTCTTCGAATTTCAGGTTGTCAGCCAATTCCTGCCATGTTTCGGGTTCAGAAAGACGTTGTACCCATTGTGTTCCTTCCTCTCCTAAATGGTAGAGCCCCTCATCCGCAATGCGGACTTTGCCCTTTTTTTGGGCATGGTCAATGGCCAGGACGACAGAGCATTTCTGGAAATAGGCCAAGGGAATGGAATCCAAGGGATGGTGATGGATTATTTTTTGGGGATCGCTATAGGCGCCGATTTCATATGTCAGGAACCCCAGCCATTCCGGAAATGAGCTGTCGCCATTTTGGGAAGGAAGAACGGCTTCCAGGCCATTCCATGGATTGGATATATTCATTTTCAGGTGATAGTCCAATCCCATTTTTTTCCTGAAAAGCTGTTTATTGTTCATCCAGATGACATCATAGGGAAATAAAGCCAGAAAGGATTGTTTTGAGGAGTCAAAATTTCCCCCTGAGTACAGGGCGCACGTACCCTCATAGAGTGAAAAAAATCTGCAAAAATTTAAAAAGAGAGCGGGTGTGAAGGGGATATTTTCAAGAGTGAATTCTTTTGACATATAACCTCCATAATCATGAGAGCCTTGGAAGGGCATTTAAATCTTTTAAACCGAAATGGGCCAGGAACTCCTTAGTGATCCCATAGAGAGCCGGCCTTCCGGGTGTTTCAAGTTTTCCTGTTATTTCTATAAGCCCCCTTTCCATGAGGCTTTGCAAGGTTCCCGAGGAGTCTACCCCCCGGATAGCTTCTATTTGAGGCCTGGTAACAGGCTGCCGGTAAGCAATAATGGCCAGCACCTCAACCGCTGCGTGGGACAATTTTTCTGTGCGCCTGTTCCTGTGCAGCTGATCTATATAATGGTTAAATTCTTTTAAAGAAACAAGTACAAAACCTTGCGCTACCTCTTCAATCTTGAAAGATCTTTTTTGGACCAGGTATTCCTGTTGAAGCTCTGCCATTAATTGCCGCAGCACACGAGGTTTTACCGGATGGTAGATATCGACAATTTCTTTGATTTTTTCAAGAGATAAAGGTTCGCTGCCGGCAAAAAGGAGGGCTTCAATAATCTGTTTTACATAACGCTCAATAGGATCGTCCGTAGCCTCTTCACTTTCTTCGTTAAATATATTGATTTCATGATGCATGGATTTTACTCGGGCAAATAATAAAAGTATTGGGTTTGGAAGAGTATTTAAGAACGACTAGCTCTCCCATTTTCATTAATTCCAAAACAGCTAAAAAGGTGACAATGAGTTCGATGCGGTGCATGGTGGAAGAAAACAGGTCTTCAAATAAAAGTTCTTCATTTTGGTCAAGCCGTCTGCGTATATGGGCAATTTTATCTGACACTTTCCACGTTTCATCTTGTATGAAGCCTCCCGTAGCTTTGGCTTTGGTCAATACCTGCTGAAAAAGAAGGGCCAGATCTTCAATAGAGAGATGTTCCACTCCAAGGTTTTTTTTAGTTATGCAGGAGGTGTCTTTGCCTCGGAAATGATGCAGATTCTGCTCTTCTTCCAGGAGGGAAAGTTCCTTTGCCATTTGTTTGAAGCGGCAATAGTCGATAAGCTGTGGAATCAGGTCCCATTCGAATGGCGCTTCCTGATTTTCCATCATTTCATATGGCGGTTCAGGGAGCAGGGCTTTACTTTTCCACCAGATCAATGAAGCTGTGGTTGCGACGAAGTCAGCTCCTTCATCTAATAGACCCGCTTGTTTTTCCTGATGTTTCTGGAGAAACTGATGGATAATTTGCCGGACGGGGATATCTGTGATTTCAATTTCAGATTTTTGAACCAGGTGAAATAGAAAATCCAGTTGGCCTTCGAAATTATCCAATTTATATATGCTGGATTCGTATTTTTTCATAAGGTTTTGTTTTTTCGTGTCCGAATTTTGTTTTTTCGTGTCCGAGTCCGAGTCCGTGTCCGAGTCCGATTTAAAAAAGATTGAATCGGACTCGGACTCGGACACGGACTCGGACACGAAAATATTCAGACTTTCTTACTTACCGCGAATATAAGAAGTTTCCGCTCGCCCCATCTTCGTAAGCATCGCTCTTATTCGCAATAAAAACTCCCTTCCTTTTGCGTATTGATTCTCGTTAATTAATCTGAGACCTTGACAAACATCCAAATGCTGGAACATTCCGTTGCTGAACGTTTTGCCATTCGATAAAATCGAGCTTTCTCATTTATTGCATTTTCCCCGGCACCGTCGGCTATATTTAACGGAATCGATGTCCCTGCTCGTTGTAGTTGATCCGCAAGATAGGCCTTCCCTCGAGGCAGGTTCTCTATTAATCCTGCCACCATCTATTTTAACAATTATGCTTCCATTTGCAAATGTTTTCTTGCTCAGCAAGACATTTTCCAGGGCGCCATATCCGTTGGAATTTACATAACGTGGATTACTCTTCTACGACTACGGGTATGTTTTTGATGATGACTTCATCGGCTTTTTTTGCGCTTGGAAATTTTTTGGAGTTTAAACAAGGCCGTTGTTGATATATAAAAATTATAGTATAATGAAAAATAAGAGAAAGTGTAAAAATGAGGGGGTTTTAATGTTATTTAAAAAGGCCATAAGCGTTCTATTGGCAGTATTTCTGGTTTTTGGAAATTTAATATCTGCACTTGAATCCGAACTTTTAAAAACAGCTGATGTCAATAAACTCATGCAGCAAATTCTAACCCAGCATGTCGATGAAAAACAAATGTCCACTAAAATTATTCAACATGCCTTGCGGGTCTATATCGACCAGTTCGATCCCTTTCGGATCTATCTTCTGGCCGATGAAGCCTCCCCTTATTTAAATCCTTCGGAAAAGGACCTCAATAATGACCTCCAAGAGTATTCACAAGGCAGTTTTGATGAATTCAAAGCCCTTAATGACACCATTCAGAAAGCCATCCTAAGGGCCCGCCGGATAAGAGATAAAATAGAAGCCAATTCGGACGCCTTATTCAGTACTACCTTAAATCCTTCGGCTGAAACTGATTTTATTCAGGATCCCAATGTACACGTAAACTTCCCTAAAACCATCGCCGACCTTGAAAAAAGGATCAAAGATAACATAGTCAGCTTTATTAAAGAGGAAAAAATCAAATTTGGCGCTGATAAAATCAATCAGAACAGAAATAAAGCTTTGGCGGTGTACAACCGTTATTTTGAATCCTTGGAAAACAGTTATTTATTCCTTAATCCACAAGGTCAGCCTTTATCTTCTTCGCAACAGGAGAATCTGTTTACACTGCATGTTTTGAAAGCCCTTGCAGGCAGCCTAGATGCCCATACGACCTTCTACAACAATCAGGAAGCCTATGATGTGAGGGTGCATCTTGAAAAAGAATTCGATGGGATTGGCGTGGTACTCGAGCAGGCCCCCGATGGCGCCATCTTGATAAAAAAAGCTATTGAAGGAGGCCCTGCAGCCAAGAGCGGGCTGATCAAAGACAATGACCAGATTATTTCAATCGATGGTAAATCTGTGGACAAAGGCTCGCTTCAGGATATTATGGAACTCATCCGTGGCAAAATCAATACACCCGTTCAGCTGGAGATCAAGAGAAAGGGCAGTGAAAATTTGATTCCGGTAAGGCTGGTGCGGGCTCCCATTACATTGAATGAAGACCGGGCAAAAGCCACCTGGGAAAATTTCGGAAATGGCATCATTGGTAAGATAACATTAAATTCCTTTTACCAAGGGGAAAATGGAATAAGCAGCGCAAACGATGTAAAAAAGGCCATCGATGAACTGAAGCAAAAAGGCAATTTGAAAGGCCTGATCCTTGATTTGAGGGATAATGGAGGAGGATTTTTAAATCAGGCTATCCAAGTGGCCGGACTCTTTATTTCTAATGGCGTAGTGGTCATCTCAAAGTATTCAGATGGAAATGAACACATTTATCGAGATATTCAGAACGATCAGAACTATCGCGGACCTTTGATCATCCTCACTTCTAAAGAGACAGCATCCGCTGCAGAAATTGTCGCGCAGGCATTGCAAGATTATGGAGTGGCCTTGGTTGTTGGGGATGATCGCACCTTTGGCAAAGGAACCATCCAAAGCCAAACAATCACGGATGATTCAGCTTCGACATTTTTTAAAGTGACGATAGGAAAGTACTATACCGTATCAGGTAAAACCCCGCAGATCAACGGGGTCATGGCCGATGTGGTGGTTCCGGGAAAACTGAGCCAGGAACACATTGGAGAAAAGTATTTGGAATATGCCTTGCCCGCAGACCGGATTGCCCCTGATTATAAGGATAACCTTAAGGATGTCGCTCCGGGACTTAAACAATGGTATCTGAGATATTACTATTCGACTTTGCAACCCAAAATTGATACGTGGCGGGCTATGCTGCCTGTCTTGAAAAAAAACAGCGCCTACCGGATCGACCACAACAAAAATTATCAAGCTTTTCTCGATCAATTAAAAGGGATTAAAGAAGAAAAAGTGGATGAAAATGCTGAAAAGCCTTCCGATATAAGTGAAGGTGCTGAGAAAAACTTTGGAGTTAACGACCTGCAACTGGCGGAAGCTGTCAACGTACTTAAAGATATGATCCTTTTGCATGACAGCGACAGTAAAGCACCGGTAGCATCGGGAACATCAGCTAATTGACGGTGATAATATGATCCTCTAAATATATATAAATGGGATTTATATGAAGCGAACCCAAAATGAATCCAACCTGATCCCCTATGAACGTCGTCGTCAATCAGGTTTTCAGGAACAAACATCGAAGCCTTTAAAGCACGTCGACTATTTTAGCACGCTGCCTCCGGAGCTTGTTTTTATAATATTGAATGATTCAATTATTACCTTTCGGAATCTCAAGACTGTGGCATGGACCTGCAAGTCTCTTTATCGTATTATAACATCGAAAGAATTTGGAACTCCTTTTATGAGGAGTAAAAACCTGAAAATTAAAGATGATGAAAGCTGGGTAAAAACCTATCGTCTTTGGTTGCAAACTAATTGCTATATTTTATTGGACTGTTCATTATCGATGGATCAATTTTCCAGGCAAAATGTTTATGCTGTTGTGAATGAAATAGCTCAGGAAGTGTTCAGAAATAAATGGTGGAGAGGTGTTACTGTAGGATGCTTTTCGGATCGTTTTGATTTTGTCAATTTTGCAGGGATGTCCCAGTTAAATGATTTTTTACACAACATTGATGAGCATTTAAAACAATCACGGATTAAAAGAAGCTCTACTGACATATTGTCTGTATTAACCGAAGTATATGATCGCATAAACAGTCAAATGCTTAAAAAAGCTACGGAATCAGAGGTACATGTAATTACCGACTGTAATTTTGCCGACAGCAAAGCTGTTGTAGATTATATAAAAGGCACTCCTTGCAAAAAATCTTTAGAAATCACATTTTATCGATTTGGCGACTGCGTTTCCTCTTCTCTGTTTGTAAGGAAGATAAATAGATTGAAATATCAAGATATAACTACCCGTGTATCGCTTCAAGAGTATGATTAACTCCAGGGACCAAAGGGAGTTTACCACTGAGCCAGTGAGATCACTGAGAAGGTATGAGATAATTGAGAGGGGTCTGATTTTAGAAAAGGAGCCTAACCCTCTCTAATCTCATATCTTCTCAGTGATCTCACTGGCTCAGTGGTAAACTTAGGTCCCTTATGTCCCTTAGGTCCCTTTTGTCCCTTATGTCCCTTTTGTCCCTTATGGTAATCAGTTCCAGTATGGCCTTTGCCGAAAATCATAGGGCATCTTTTCAGGAACTAGAAACTGCGAATGGGGAACAAAAATCTGTATGGAATAACCGCTGGGTTACCCTACGGGGTTTTTTATATAGGACTCGGGACGGCCAGTGGGTTTTGTCTCCGGAACCTAACCTAAAATCGTGTTGCGTAGGATCGGTTCAAAAAAACACCCAGCAAATTTTCGTTGAGTTTGATGCCTCCGTTATTCCCCCTATATCTAAACAGCCTGTGGTTATTGAAGGGCAGTTTGTCTGTTCCTCATCTCCCATTTGTTTTTTGAAAAATGCCAAGATAATGAAAAGCGCTTCTTATCCGTATGGGATTTTTGCTGCGGCCATACCCGTTTCACTGGGTCTTTTAGGTTATTTAATTGGAAAGGCACGAAGAGGCCAAAAAGACATCAGAAAGGGTAGAACCTAAGAAATCTTCTCCTATAGCCCGAAATTTGGAAGGATCATCTGAAACAAAAAATATAGGTGCAGGCGGATTTCTGAAAGCAGAGCCCATGTGCTGCTCCTGGATTAAATCAGCCACCTTTTCCGCACAGTTTGTGGCAGAGTCTACCACCTCAACATTCGGACCCCATTCTTCTTGGATCAAAATTTTAATCAAGGGATAATGGGTGCAGCCCAAGAGAACAGTGTCTATGCCCTTGTTCAAATAAGGTGAAATATATTCTCTTACAATTAAACGCGTGGCGGAGTGATGGATGAATTTTTCCTCCATGAGGGGCGCCAGGAGAGGGCAGGCAATGGAAAAAACAGTGGCATCGGGGCGTTTTTTCTGGATTTCGTGTTGATAGACCCCTGAAAGGACAGTCCCTTTTGTGCCTAAAACGGCGATACGCCCGTTTTTGGTAACCTGTACGGCTTTTTCTGCGCCTGGTTCTATGACATCGACAATGGGAATTTTAAAGATTTTTTGTAGTTTTTCTTTGGCAAAGGCAGAGGCTGTGTTGCAGGCTATTACCAGCAGTTTGATATTTTGCTCCATAAGAAAAATGGTATTGTCTATGGCATAGCGGACGATGGTATTTCGACTTTTTTCTCCATAGGGCATGCGGGCCGTGTCGCCGAAGTAGATCAGATGTTCGTTGGGAAGATGGGCCATCAATTGTTTCATAACCGTTAGGCCTCCCACACCGGAGTCAAAAATTCCTATGGATTTTTCTTTTTCCATATCTTTATTCATATATTATCTTTTATTAAAGCGAATATCTGCCGATGTCCCGAGGGAAAAGCCACCTTTTGAAGGTCTTCTTTTGTCATCCATTGGTAGTTATTGACGGAGAAGGGTTTTGGACACTTCAAATGGAAAGGGTTTAACTTTACCCGATAGTTTGTAAAAGTATGAGCGACCTCCGGCAACGCCTGGACCAAAGACAATTTTATACCTTTCGCTGGCATAAAATGGGATTTTAGCCAGATTTGCAATTTAGAGATAGCAGAATCTCCCGGTACTATTTCTACATAGGGAAATTCATGCAGACCGGACATGATTTTTCCTTCTTCGACTTGGCGGACCAACAGTTTATTTTCACTTTGAAGCACTGCAACCGCCCTGATCAGATGTTGAATGGCAGCCTTTTTTGACTTGAAAGGCAATTGATGGGCCATTCCATGCAGGTTAGCCTGACAGGAGCTTTGAATGGGACAGCTATGGCATTTGGGGACCTTTTGGCAGACCGTAGCTCCCAATTCAATAAGGGCTTCCATCATGACCCACGGTTTTTCTTCCGGGAGAATTTTTTCCGCTAATTCCCGGATTTCCCCCTGGGTTTTAGCTTTTACAATATCTTCTTGAATTAAATAATGCCGGCTCAGGACGCGGATGACGTTGCCATCTACTGCTGGGCAACGTTGATGAAAGGCAAAACTGCGGATGGCCCCCAGAGTATACGGCCCTATTCCTTTGATATTTGCCAATAAGGCTGGGTCTGACGGGATAATGCCTTGATAATTTTTGAGTATGTCTTTGGCAGCGGCATGCAGATTCCTTGCTCTTGAGTAATACCCAAGTCCTTCCCAGCATTTAAGGACTTCTTCGGCTGAGGCTTGGGCCAAATCTTTTAGGGTGGGAAATTGTTTTAACCAACGTGTATAATAGGGAATGACGGTAGCAGCTTGAGTTTGCTGCAGCATGACTTCTGAAATCCACACCTGGTACGGAGTAGGATCATCACGCCATGGCAAATCCCGACTATTGTCCTCAAACCACTGGATAAGCTTTTTGTAATCCATTTTCAGCTTTATGCAATTTTGAAATTGCGTATTTGTTCTGTTAGGTATAAAGTCAGTTATTTTACAGATATTTTTGGAACCCATTTTAAACCATAAAGGATATTATGTCTAATGGATTGGATCTCATAACCTATTTTCCAAGGGAAATTTCGTTTCAGGTTTTTGAAAGATTGTCCTTGCTCGATTTAGGCCGGTGCTGCAGGGTAAACAGGATCTGGGCCAAAACTTTGGAGGGGGCGGATGAACTTTGGTTAAAGGCTTTAGGGAATAAAGGGCTTCATTTGGAAAAGAATGTGAAGTCCGTTCTGTTTTCCCATCCCATAAGATCCTTCGATGTCATTTTGTATGATATTGAGAGTTCGATGAATGAAATCCTGTCAAAAGGTCAAAAGGGACATTACTTCTGTTTGTTTCCTAAAAATTGCATTTGCAAAATTGATATAGAAATAGGTCATGCAGGAGATAAAGGTGTTGTCCAAGGTTCCTCTGTGAATCTATTAAGGCACTTCCGGGGGCACATTGGATCCGACAGAGACATTTTTCATAATTTTGAAAAAACCACACGATGGGAAGAACACTATTTTGGTAATCCGGTGCATCGATTTATAAAAGTATCGATAACTCTTCCTGAAGAATATTCAACAAATTTCAATGAAATAAAAGATCTTGTATTAGGTAAACGAACCCTCAGTGCCTAAGGGAAGGGCCCTCAGTGCCTAAGGGAAGGGACCAAAGGGAAGGGAAGACCAAAGGGACATAAGGGACCAAAGTAAAGGGAGTTTACCACTGAGCCAGTGAGATCACTGAGAAAATATGAGATTAGGGAGGAGGGTTAGGCTCCTTTTCTAAACTTATCATAATATTTAAGAGTGTCTTTTTGACATATGTTTCAGACCCCTCTCAATGCAACTGCTCATAAAGTTGAGGTAAAAGGAGTAGCCAGGCCGTCTCGGCCTGGACCAGGGCGAGACGCCCTGGTTACCTTACCTCAACTTTATCGAGCAGTTGCCTCTCAATTATCTCATACCTTCTCAGTGATCTCACTGGCTCAGTGGTAAACTCCCTTTGCTTTGGTCCCTTATGTCCCTTTCGTCCCTTTCCCTTTCCCTTTTCTTATTTTCTGCACCATTTCAGCCAATTGCGGGAGAAACTGTTTTATTCTGGCATCCCACGTGTGATGGGCAATGACTTTCTTTCTGGCCTTCTCTACGATGGATCTTCTTTTTTCTTCATTAGCTAGCAAGTATTGTATTTTGGGTTCCAATGCCTCCAGGTGAGTGGGCTTATACAAGAGCGCCTCTTCATTTTCAATGAACTGTTCCCTTAAATAGGGGCTATCCGAAGAGATGACCAGGGCGCCGCAGCCTGTTCCTGTGAAGAATCTTTCGTGGCTGCCCTGTTTGTTTTTCAGGGAGGGATTCAGCACAATTTTGCTTTTTTTCATGATTTCAATGGCTTCGTCAAAATCAACGCCATCGTGGATATGGATATTGGGATGGTCCTCTCCAAGATACGATTTCCATGAGTTTTTACTGACGGTATTTCCAAATACATGCACAGAAACATTTCTTAGGGCCTTTGCTAGCCATCCTCGGTCTCTTCCCTTCACATACCTCTCAAGGGACTGCAGGGCATCAAAAAAGGTGTCGGAGGGCAAATCTCCCAAATGGTATCTTCTGGCCGCACCAAAAAAATTTGAAACGAAAATGGGGACAAACGAAAAATCGGTATCGGTAAAAGCCTCTTCAGCGGTTTCCTCCATGAGGTGTACCACAGGTTCGGGAAACCTGTCAGCCCAAGAATTTCTTTCAGTCTCAAAATCGATATAAGTGGCCGGCAAGGACACATCATAGATTCTTTCACTGTCTGGGCCCGGTTTTAAATCAATTTCCACGGCATGGGGAATGAAAAGATGCCTTGAAAATTGCAGGCTTTCCAGAAATGTACAGCCGTACTGGTCGTCACAGCCTAAAATTATATAGGGGCTTTGCATGACGGAAACGCCTCCCCAGTGAGGAGGGTCTACAAGAATGGAGAGATGGGGGATCTTCAGGAGATCACAAATAAGGTCTCCTTCTGACTGCAATGAAAGGGCATTAAAAGAAACAGTAAGTTGCGGAGGATCAGAAAGAAGGATTTTCTCCCTTCCTTCCGGTGTCAGCAATCTGCTTTCAATTCCAGCACGTTTAAAAGCTTCATAGAGTTTTTGAGAAAAATGGTGCAGGACCTTATACTGGCTTATTTCTGTCATCATGACATCAATTTTCTTCAGCGGAGCTGCCATAGTCGATGACCTGTCAGGCTTGTTTAAATTGGGAAATGATGGGATTGAGCTCTTTTATCAAGGCGGCAGCCCGATGGTCCCAAGTATGATGGTGAAGGACCTGTTCCCGGCCTGCCATGGCAATGTTCTTCCGTTTGTTTTCGTCTTTCAGCCAGTCATTAATGATGGAATTGACAGCATCCCAGCGGCCGAACTGGTAGAATCCGATATGGACTTGATCGGTAAAATTCTCTTTCAGATAGGGGTTTTCTGCGGTGATGACGGCTGCGCCTGCCATAGAACCGCATAGGATTCTTTCATGGAGACCGTTTCGTATCCAGGCACAGCTGTTGAGTATGATTTTGCTTTTTTGCATGATATCAAATGCCTGATCAAAGGGGACCCCTTCATGAATGACGATATTGGAGGAAAGAGTGCCCGTCAATTTTTTCCAGGAGGCTGTAGGGGAGGAGGCTCCAAAGATATCTACTTTGGCATCTTTTATCGCTTTAAGCAATTCTATCCGTTCTTTTCCCCTGATGTAGAGCTCTAGTTGTTCCAAAATGTCAATGGAGTTTAATTTTGCGGGATCTATGGGAGCTCCTTTCGTAAGGTGCTTGTCCAGGGAAATGACAAAGGCTTTAATGTAGGAAATGTTTTTGGAGGAAAGGGCCAATTCTGCTGCATCGTCAAGCACTTTACAGATGGTATCGGGAAACTTGTTCTTCCACTGGCTGCGAATATGTTCAAAGTCGATGGCTGTGGCGAGCAGGACGACATCATAAGGCCTTGGGTGTTCTTCCGGTTTGATATTCAGTTTTTCGACTCCATGCGGCAAAAACAAGGCATGCGGGGCCTGAATGCCTCGGTAAAACTCTACAGCGTCCCTGTCGACGCTTGTAATGATGGTATAGGGGCTTTTGGCCAAAAGATAAAAATTGTTGGGAGAATCGATGGTCACGGCCACATGGGGAATGCGGATCAGATCGGAAAAAAACAGCCCTTCTTCATCGGGGAGCAGGCCGTTAAATGAAAGGGTACAATCTGGAATTTCGTTGAACAGTTCAGCGAGGAAGGGTTTGGGGTTGTTTTTTTGGGCGATCAAGATACGGCTTTTCAGGCCCATTCTGAGCAACGCTTCATGCAGTTTTTTTGTGAAATGGTGCAGGACGCCATACTGGCTGATATTAGGCGGCATGAACAAATCGATATGTTTAATCATATTTTTTTCCCTCTTATCAATTGTTATCTTATGGGCAACCACTTTTTTCTGGCACCTAAAGTTTTGCCTTTTCGGTTGGTGGGCCCTTTTTGAACGGTTTCGGTTTCCGTTTGAGCGCTATTTGATGTATTTACTGGAAGGGAAAGGGTTTGAGGCAATCCAACGGATTTCCAAACCTTGCTTTCCAGCAATTCTTTGGATTTTTCAATGGCATTCAATTCAGTGGGCGACAGTTTTCTTTTAATATTGAGTTGGCCTTTTTCCTCGCATTTGCTTTCGATATATTGCACCTTTGACTGAAGATCTTGCTTCATTTTTGCTATTTTTGCCAGCATTTCTGTCGTTTCCCGATTGGGTTCCGGCGGAGTTTTTGCAGAAGCTGACGGGGTTGGAGCCGGGATATTTGTGTCTTTTACGCTTTTTTTCCCCAATTGGCTAGCTGCTGTTTCGAAAATATTTTTATCTTTTGGCATAAAAATTGCACCGCTTCGGGCTGATTTCCCACCCTTAATTATAACCAAAAATAATTCGATTGAAAATAGAATTATATGTTTGTGTTAAAAAACGCATCGCATTATACTGTAAGTCAGCGTGATAATGGGTTCATTAAAAAGAACCAAATTCAAACAATGCTAAAATAAGGATTTAATAAAAATGAGTTATCTTGAAGATTTCAAGGTCCAGATCATAAATCGTGATTATTCTAAATTTTGGCAACTCTGGGAAGAATATTGTGCTGACGATACGGTAAATTGTGAAGAATTTATTGAAATTCTAAAATTTATCCGATCCTCAGATTTTGCCAAATCTTTTGGACAGTATGTGGAAACGGCCCTTCCACTGCTCAGTTATGTAAGCAATTCAAACGAGTACTATGAAATTTTGAAGCTGCTCATTGACTTGCAGACCACTAACAGTCCCAAACTGGCCGAACTGGCTTATACTGCTTTGACCCAGAAGTACGGCCAACAGCCGGAATTTAATGACCGGCTCCGGATGGTCGGCCTGCGTACAAAGGACAACTTCCAGTTTTCATTGTCCAATTACGACCTCCTCTCTCATATGGCAAAAGGAAAATTCGTTTTCCATGGCAGCGGCTGGGGTGTAGGGCAAATTGTCGATATTTCCGCTGTGCGAGAACAGGTCAATGTGGAGTTCGAACATGTGCCGGGGCTGAAGTATTTTACCTTTACAAATGCATTTAAAGCCTTAAGTCCATTGGCAGACGTCAGCTTTTTGGCGCGCCGCTTTGCCGATCCGGATAAACTGGAAATGGAAGCTAAGGAAAATCCAGTCGAAATTATCAAGTTGTTGCTGCAGGACCTGGGACCTAAAACCGCAGCTGAAATAAAGGAAGAGCTTTGCGGATTGGTCATCCAGGAAAAAGAGTGGTCGAAATGGTGGCAAAATACACGGGCCAAAATCAAAAAAGACCCCATGGTCCATACTCCAGAGTCCTTGAAAGAGCCTTTCCGCCTTCACAAGGCTGAAGTTTCACATGAAGAGCGTTTTCACAAGTCCATTTCCAAAGAAACAGATTTTGACGAACTCATCCAATCGACGTACAGTTTTGTACGGGATAATCCCAACCTGCTTAAAAATCCTAAACTCAAAAATTCCATACACGAAAAATTAGACCTTTCGCTTAACAATCCGGATCTGGTGTTGCCTAAGAAATTACAGGTCCTGATGCTTCTTGAAAGCCAATTCGAATATCCCGAAGCCAAAAATGAAATTGAAAAAATCGTTAAAGGCATTGACTATGTGGAAAATTTCCTGAACCAAATGGAAATTCTAGCGTATAAAAAAAGGGTGTTGTCCCTGGTTAAAGACCTTCGGGAAGATTGGAGCTCTCTCTTCCTGGAATTGCTGTTTACCAATCAGCAAAGCATTATACGGGAGTATTTATTAAAAGAGTTAAACCAGAAGGAATACAAAAAACAGCTTACAGAAAAAATACAACATTTGATCCATTTGCCTCTTGAAGCTCCGGAATTTTTTTTATGGTATTTTCATAAACTGTTGGGCAAAAATAAAGATTCTTTGCCGTTCAGCGATAAAAAGGGCCTGTGCGACCTGTTTGAAGCCCTCCTGATTTTATTAAGTTCCTTGGATTCCAAACCGGAGTATCGGGACCTGTCAAAAAAGATATATATGCTCCTGACGGGCAAACGCTTTGCGGTTGTACGGCAATTGTTGGAAGGTTCCAGTCTGGAATTTGTTAAAGAATTCCTCCTTTTGGTCTCAAAATGCCAAATGTTTACCGATCATGATCAAAAGATATTGATCTCTTTGGCTGAAGTCGTCTACCCCAGCCTTAGCGGGACCCGCATAAAAAAAGGAGATCCCAATCTGGACCAGGATATCTATTGGACAACGGAAGCAGGATACCTTAAGACGAAAAACAGGATCCAGAAGATAAGCCATGTTGAGATAGTAGAGAACGCCAGGGAGATTGAAGCGGCACGGTCGCTGGGAGACTTGAGGGAAAATTCCGAGTATAAATTTGCCCTCGAAAGGCGTTCCCGTTTGAATTCTGAATTGCGGCACCTGTCCAACCAGATGAATCGTGCACGCATTATATCGGTTCTGGATGTGTCGACAGATGAAATAGGAATCGGAAATATAGTAGAACTGGAAGACCAGCAGGGCCAGCGTATTACTTATACCATTTTAGGGCCCTGGGATGCAGATCCCGACGCAGGGATTTTGTCTCTCCAATCTAAAGTGGCCCAGGAAATGGTAGGACATAAGGTGGGCGATACGTTTACATTCCGAAATGAAGAATATAAGGTGGTATCCATTAAAAGCTACCTGGATCAGTAAAGACCAAGAAAACGTACCCGTGCCCTTGCCCGTGCCCGATAGCACGGGCACGATTTTTTAGCGGGAATCAAATGCATTATTACATTGACGGCTATAATTACATGTTTAGAAGTTGGCGAGCCGAAGGAGGCCTGCAAGAACAGCGTCAAAAATTCCTATATGATCTTAATACCAAGATTAAGTTGATTGGCCTTAAAGCCACGATTGTTTTCGATGCCCAATATGCGTCTTCCGATTTTTCTAAAACCTACTTTGACAGCTTGGAAATAATATTTACTGCAAAGGGGGAAACGGCAGATGAATTGATATTGAAAGAGATAAAAAATTCCAATAATCCCCAGCTGTATACAGTCATTACATCGGATAAAGGATTGGCATCCCAGATCAAAAGCTGCCATGCCAAAACGCAATCTATTGAAAATTTTATCGATGAATTGAACCGAAGATATAGGAATAAAATCAGGCGCTCAGCACATCCCAAAGAAACAAAAAAAGTTCGAGAAGCCAGGGTTATAGAAAAGCTGAAAGAGCAATGCAAAGACAAAGGCAAAAAAACGGGCTTATTAAAACCCATTCTGAATATATCCGAAAGTGAAAACTTTGCCTGGTATCTGGAAATTTTTGAAAAAAGATTTGTGGAAGAAACCGATCAGGAAACCATCAAAAATAAACCAAAGCCTAAAAACACCCGTAAAATCCGCCCTTTCGATAATGAGATCTGAGTGATAAAGATAATTAAATTGACTGTAAAAATCTTATAAAAACAAAATGGATTTATTTGATGCAAATTAATACTAATGTTACAGGAACAAACCAATACGAAGTGCAATCTATGGTAGATCCAATAGTAGATTATCTTCCTACTGATGTATTGCCCATCATTTTCCAAAATGTGAAAACAGATCTTCCCAATCTGGCTTTGGTTTGCAAAAACTGGAAAACTATTGTAGATAATAAACAGTTTCGCGAAACAATACGCCCAGCTAGAGCTTTTGGCAGCCGCGAATGGAAAGAATATATTGGAGTGGATGCCGGAGAAGAACTCCCCCTGCCAAGGCGAGCCTATGGAGATATGGAAAAAGAGAACTACTACCTTACTTTCATTCCTAAATCAGTCAAGGTAATGCAAGAAAATGGAAAGGTCGACGATATATCTATGGATATTGAGGTGGTCAAAGAAGTTCCATTGGATAGCCTGGAGGTTATTGGCAAACTGGTAGCAAATCCAACAAAAGGAAAAAAAATTGGTTATTGTGCAAATTGGCAAAAACCAATTTTGGAAAAAAGAAATCTTGAGAATCCGCACTGGGTGTTAATAAGCAAAGAAATCATAGGCCGAAATAAAAGCTATCAAGATCAGCAAAAGCTTGCCAAGGAGGAAAACAAAAACAACCCTGGCACGAATATTTCAGGATTAATGGATACAGCCATCAGCATGTTTATGGAATATGTCAGATCCGGAGAGCGCAATTTTATATGGGATTTGTCTAAAAAGGAATACAATTGCGTACGTGTTAATGAGGTAACTGATAGATGGCGACTCTGTTTAGGTTTTGCGCCTCCCGGGCTGCATGTTACCATCGACGATTCCCATGACGGCCGCTACGTCGGCCTTGCCCTTGCCCGGAGGTCCTTTGGGCATTTTGCGCAACGCTAATGTCTGGGGCCGGTTCTTGCGTAACTGCATAAAATACGAATAAGTTATGCAGTTACGCAAGAACCGGCCCCAAACATTGCTCACAGTCCTGCGGTTTAGATGCGACTATTGCTCCTGGACGCATTATTACATGTATTCCTGCGTGGAAGATAATGCTGAAAAATTGGGGAAATGAGAGCTGAGTCTTATTTCATCAGCTCTAGCACTTAAAATTTTTGCATCATTTGTTGCAAAAAATGGACTTTTTTTTGCATGATTGGTTACAGAAATAAAAAGATAGGTAAGTATGTATTCACGCTTTTTTTCAACGAATGGGAAGCAAAGTTATTTTCTTTTTGGACCGCGTGGTACTGGGAAATCCACTTGGTTGAAAAGCAATTATCCTGAGGCTTTTTGGATAGATTTGTTGGATGCGGAATCTTTTCGGCTTTATTTGGCACATCCTGAAAGATTACGTCAAATTCTCGTAGAACAATCAAAACAAGTTATAGTTATCGATGAAGTGCAAAAAATTCCCGAACTTTTAGACATCATTCATATGTTGATTGAAGAAAAAAAAGGCTATCAATTCATTTTAACTGGTTCAAGTGCTAGAAAATTGCGAAGACAAGGGGTGAATCTGCTTGGAGGTAGGGCTCTCATCAGGCATATGACTCCTTTTTTCGCAGGAGAATTAGAATCATTTTTTGAACTTAAACGCAATTTACGTTTAGGCATGCTGCCTATTGTTCTCGATTCATCTAACCCTGAAGAAGTTCTTCGTGCTTATGCTGGCATCTATCTTAAGGAAGAAGTTCAATCCGAAGGAATCGTGCGCAATGTTGGCGATTTCGCACGATTTATGGAAACCATGAGTTTTTCACATGCTTCTCTTATTAATGCCTCTAATGTAGCCAGGGAATGCCAAATAGCTCGGAAGACTGTTGATAGCTACATTCAGATCCTTGAAGATCTTATGCTGGCTTTTTACCTATATCCATTCCATAAAAAAGCAAAAAGAGCCCTTGTCAATCATCCGAAATTTTATTACTTTGATTCAGGAGTTTTTCAATCACTACGACCAAAGAACCTATTTGATCAGGAAAGTGAAAGGGAGGGCGCTGCATTAGAAGGTCTTGTCGCGCAACACTTGAAAGCGTGGGTTGATGCTCAGCTTGAAATTCATCAGTTGCATTTTTGGAAAACTGTTTCAAAAGTTGAAGTGGATTTTATTGTTTCGGGTCCAGATTGTTTTCTCGCAATCGAAGTAAAAAATGGAACTGTGATTCATCCAGGAGATCTAAGAGGTCTTCAAACATTTCAGGAAGATTATCCAAATGCAACACCAATTATCTTGTATCGAGGAAAGCATAAATATAAAGAGAAGGGAATTTTATGCTATCCAGTTGAAGAATATCTTAAGAAAATACATCCTGCAAAACCTTTGCCAATATGAGGACAAAAATTCAGGCGCAGTGTCTGGGGCCGGTTCTTGCATAACTGCATAAAATGCGATTAAGTTATGCAGTTACGCAAGAACCGGCCCCAGACACAGAACACAGAACAAGAACCGGCCCCAGACATTATTTAAGTTTTTGTTTTATTTGAAGAGTATATTAAAATTAAATTAATAGGGGAGCTTAAATAAAATAGTGAGAAGCTTTTTTTATGAAAAAATCGATTCTTTTTATCTGTACCAGCAATTCTTGTCGTAGCCAAATGGCAGAAGGCTGGGTTAGAAAACTCAGAGCGGATATTTTAGATCCTTACTCAGCGGGAATTGAAAAGCGTGCCCTTGATCCTTTAGCAGTAAAGGTTATGGCTGAGGCAGGAGTAGACATTTGTAAATACTCATCTAAGCTTATTTCTGAATTAAATAAAAAAAAATTTGACTATGTTGTTACGATTTGTAATGAAGCAAGCGAAAAATGTCCCATATTTCCAATAGAAACGAAACGCACCCATCATGCATTTGACAATCCACCGAAAATAGCACAAACATTGTCATCTGAAGAAGAGGTAATTCAATTGTACAGAAGGGTTAGAGATGAAATTAGAGAGTTTGTTAGAAAAATGCCTGGAAATCTCTAGGTTTACACGTCATATGCGAATTTTCCAAACGGAAATTCGCACATGACGTTAGCTTTACATTTTCGAATCTTCATGCTATGGCTTACAAATGTTTTCTTTCTTCAAGAAGAATATTTTCCTTATGTCAGAATTGTAGGGCTCTTCTTTCCTGAGATTTTCGAAAGTATATTCAATAATTCTCTTGGCCCAGTCTGGTAAAGATGGGTTGAGGCTATAATATACCCATTTTCCTCTACGCTCATCTAAAACAAGTCCAGAATTGCGCATAAGAGCAAGGTGACGCGAAATTTTCGGTTGTATGCTGTCCATTATCTGACTAATTTCACAAACGCAAAGTTCTCCTTCCTTTTGAAGTAACACGAGACAGCGTAAGCGAGTTTCATCAGATAATAGAGAAAACAACTCATTTGGGGTCATGGTCATCGTCCGGTCCTTGGTTTCACGGCCTTAATTTTTGCCGAAACAACATAATTTTCAGCATCTGAGCCAGGCACCCAATCTTTAATAAACATGCGACTGTTTTCTTGAGGTTCGATTACGATGTCTGTAAACCCAGCTTTAGCTAAAATATTTTTAAGCTCGTTAATTGTAATGGCACCAGAGATGCAATTGCAATAAAGCTCTTTATTATTAATCATTTCTTGAGGAAGAGGCTTGTAAGTAACCATGTCGGAAATGGCCAATCTTCCTCCATCCTTTAATACTCTAAAAGCCTCATTAAAAACATTGACTTTATTAGTAGATAGGTTAACAACACAATTTGAAATGATTACATCTACAGTGTTATTTGGAAGAGGAAGGTGTTCTATTTCTCCCAATAGGAATTCGACATTTCTGTATCCATATTTTAGAGGCATTATCTCTCGCTTTGCTAATCATCTCTGGAGTCATATCTACTCCATAGACTTTTCCTTTTAGACCTACTTGTTTTGCTGCTAAGAAAACATCAAAACCTCCACCGGCTCCTAAGTCTAAGACAATTTCGCCTTGTTTAAGAGAAGCGATTGCTTGAGGATTACCGCATCCAAGGCCCATATTACACCCTTCAGGCACGCTATCCAAATCAGCCTGTGAATATCCTAATTCTTGCGAATACCCACTATCAGGCTTTGCCGAAACGCCGCAGCAACTTCTACCGTTGCCACAACTCTTTTTTTGATTATTAGCTTCTGCTACGTCACCGTAAGCTGAACGCACTTCACGTTTTACATCTTCTGTATTCTTAACAGCATATGCTGCTACATAGTAAACATACTCAGTTTGTTGCTGATGGTTATAATCCATGAGCTTGCTCCTGTTTTTTTGTTGTTTATTCATACTCTTATACACACATATGTATATATGAATATACATATATAATGCAACAAGAACTTTGGTTTGAAGTATCTGGGGCCGGTTCTTGCATAACTGCATAAAATACGTTTAAGTTATGCAGTTATGCAAGAACCGGCCCCAGACATCAAAATTAAATCAAATAAATTTCGCTTAAAATTCTTAAAGTTCTTAATAAAATTTTAATATTTTTATTTTATAATAATTTTAAATTATTATTTATTTTAAGAGGTAAAAAATGGTTAATCCTGCAAATAGTGGAAATATCGATGTAGCTCCAGTAGAGCTTGTAAGAATAGAAGATTTAGGTGTAGATAAGGAAGTAAAACCACAAGATCTATCTCTATATCAGAAAATCACTCAAGCGTATAAGAATAAAATTTTTGAGTTCGTGGAGTTTTTAAAAAAACGTCGTTGGTATGTGACTTCTATGGTAATAGGGACACTTTTATCAGAACCCTTAGAAGCCCTAAAAGCAGCTTTTTTATGGCCTAGCTATTGGAAAAAGGATTTTGATGTTTATGGTCTTAATCCAAAAGTTCTAAGTAGAGAGCAACGTAAAAAAAATCCTGTTTTATTGATTCATGGCAATTATCACAACCCGACTGCTTGGCTGGATTTGGCGGAAAAATTAAAAGAACAGTATAAGGGACCTGTCTATACCATTTCTCTACCGAATGGGGGCATTACATCACATGATTTTGCTCTCTTGAATAAGAAAATGAAAGATATTTGTAATCAATATCAAAACACCGATTCTTTAAGTTTCAATATCATTGGGCACTCAAGGGGCGGATTTTTAGCTAGGGCAACGACTTGGTATGAAGAGTCTTCAGTGACGGGGGAATATAGTTGTCCTAAATATTCTGATAGCTTTTGCAAGTTTGTGACAAAGGTTATTACATTGGGTTCCCCAGCAGAGCAATCAGCAATAGACATTCTTCGAACGTCTGATCCCTACCTTAACAAGCGTTTATATGAAATTACAGGAGAAGAAGACGTTTTGGCAACAGACAAATCTCTGCTTTCAGAAAATAATCATTTGATTGTTAAAACAGGCCATCTTGGTTTGCTTTACTCTGATCAAGTTCACAAAAAAATTATCCAGATATTGAATGATTCATAACCTTATTATTGCTAGGACTACCAACAGAAGGATTAATCTTATTGACATTTGTTCTCAAATTTGGTAACATGTAGTAAAAGAGGTTAGATGGCTAATACGAAAGTTGTCTTCTACAAAGATAATGATGGAACAATTCCTGTACTTGAATGGTTAGATACTATCCCAAAGAAAGCGCGTTTGAAATGTATCAAAAAGATTGAACGACTAAGAGAAGAAGGACATCAACTACGGAGGCCGGAAGCTGATTTGCTCAGAGATAAGATTTATGAGCTAAGAGCTAGTTTGCAAGGGATTCACTATAGAATCCTCTACTTTTTTCACGGTAATGTAGCGGCTGTGCTGTCTCATGGAATCGTAAAAGAGGACTGTGTTCCTCCCATAGAGATCGATAGAGCAATACAACGTCGGAAAAATTTTGAGTTGAATCCAAAAGCACATACATATGAGGAGGAATAAAATGGCTAAAAAAAAACATAAACCAACAGACGATGCAGTTGAAATCTTGCATCGCCGTTATGTTAAAGATGATCCGGAGACTCTTGCTGAACTGGAAAAAATTCAAGCTGATAATGATGTGGCAAGAAAGATCTACGACCTTCGTACGAAAGCAGGACTTTCTCAAAGAGCATTTGCTAAGTTGGTTGGAACTACAGCTTCTGTTATTTGTCGTTTAGAAGATGCGGATTATGAAGGGCACTCACTGGCTATGCTTAATCGAATTGCTGCCGCTCTAAACAAGCGGGTCGAAATTCGCTTTCTACCTATCAAAGGAAACACGCATTCTAATCATGCTTATGCTTCTTGAAGGATATTGTCGCTAGCAACAATATAGCGCCTTATTATCCTGTCACCGAAGGCGATCCTGCCCATCCTGTTTTTTCCGGGAGTTGCTGCCCTTCTTACATTTCCGAGATTACAGGCTGATCTGAAAGTTCAATGACGCGATCATAGGCATCTTTAATCAGATCATTGAGTGGGATGACCGTCCCATTGACGCGCTGTTCATCGAGAAGGTCCAGATCGACATCCGCAATGACTATCTGCTCCTGGTTGATAATTCCCTCTGCAGCAATGCCATCGCGGGCAAAAAAGTAGTCAGAGGGGGTAAAGATTGCTGCCAGCCCATAGTTGGTCGCCATGCCTGGAACCTGCGGAAGATTCCCCACGGTGCTTGCCATGGCCACATAGATCTGGTTTTCAATAGCCCGGGCCTGGGCGCAGTACCGCACCCTGCAATACCCTTGACGCTCATTTGTACAGGAAGGAACAAAGAGAATCTCCACTCCAGCTTCAGACATTACACGAGCTGCCTCGGGAAATTCCACATCATAGCAGACGAGAATCGCAATTTTTCCAAAATCGGTATGGTAGACATAAAAGCCATGGCCGCGGCTCATCTGGTAAAGATTTTTCTCCGATGGAGTGAGGTGCACTTTCTTTTGGCGAAACACTCGGCCATGAGGTGTAAAAAGATGCGCAGCATTGAAAAGTTCCCCGCGTTCTATGACAGGATGTGTTCCTGCTATAATATAGAGATTGTTATCGACGGCCAAGCGTTTGAAAAGGGTGTCATAATCTTTCGTGAGGTGGGCAAGGATCCGGACAGAGCGGCCAGGTGAAGATTCATGCAAAAAGCTCAGCAGTTGCATGGTGAATAATTCAGGAAACAGAACAAACTGGCTGTTATATTCGTTGGCGCTGCGTACAAAAAATTCGACCTGAGTGGCAAATTCATCAAATGAGTTGATAGTACGCAGCAGATATTGCACGGCTGCAATACGCACACGGCGTGTCTTGGAAGGTTCTTTAATAATTTCTTTTCTACGTTCTTCGAGAACGATATGCTCTTCCCGTTCACGCAGACTGACATCCATGACATATTCAGGATTGAGCCATTCCAGCAGCGTAGCGAATCCTCTGGATTCTTTATCATGCAAATAATCTGCCACAATATCCAAAACAACGAATCCATTTTTGAGCTGGAAGCTTAAAGTGGGGTCTTTACGTTTGCCTAGAATGACTTCCGAGACATATTGTTTTGGGGAGATCTGATTGCTGACTTTGGCATATCCAGGAATGCGCCCTCCGGTCAGCATTCGTTTCAGGCCTCGGTCCTTGACTATCTTTTTGCGGGCTTCATACAGAAGGGAACCGACTCCTTGGCGGCGCACGGAGGGATCCACAGCCATGTCAGCGCCATATAAAGTTTTTCCTAAAGGATTATGGGTATTGAATGTTCCGCCTCCGGTTATGGTCGACCAACGTGCAGATTCTGAATAATCATCCCAGTCAATAATAAGAGAACTTGCTGAACCCACGATCCGGCCCGACTCATCAGCAGCTACCAGCTGCCCTTCAGCAAACACTTCCAGATGACGGGCAAGTTCATTCGTATTCCATATAGGCATGTCGGTGTAGGCCCGCTGCTGAAATTCCACTACAGCGTTCACATCCTTGAGAGTCATTTGCCTGACAGTAATGGCAGGTCGATTTTCCATAAAAATCAGTTCCTGAAATAGCTATATCAGCTGTCGCAGGGCCACGGCCGCTGCCGCGCCTAAAAAAATAAAAGGTGCGGATATGAAAAAGGCGAGCAGCAATGCCCCAAAAACCAGGGTTTTGACAAAACCGTGGATATGAACAAACTGGTCATAATTTTTAAAGGCATCAAAGAGTTCCTGCGAAAAATACAGGCCAAAGATGACGCCTATCAAAATCCCGCCGTAGCCAGGGCTGAAGAATAATAGGAGAAGGCCGGTCAAAAGAAGGATATAAGCAATAGTATCTCTTGTATTTGTTTTTGCGAAATTGTACATCGATTCCACATTGCTTTCTTCTGTGGCTTTTTTCCAATAATCTTTTATCCTGTCCTTGAATTTATCCCATTCGCCCTTACTGGAAGGATCTTGATCATTACTTGCCGACATAAATTGCCTCACGGATTAAGTTTTTCATTTTGATTGGTATAAGGAAAGGTCGTTTTTGCCGACCTTTGCAGCTGCTGCCAGTACCCTTTGTCCAGGAAGCCTGAAGATCCATTCCAATTGAGAATAAACCACACTATTCCCCACACTATCCAAAAAACATATTGAACCTTTAACCATAGCGGTACTGTCCCATGGTAGCTGGTAATCGACTCATCGCCGTAGGATTCGATGGAGTATTCTTCATGAGGGTGGGTCATGGCGATCTTCTTTCTTATATTTTTCAGGAGATTCCTCGTTTTTCATCATGCGATGCTTTGGTTCTTCATCCATATCGAGTTTTCCCTTTTTCCACAAATATAAAAAAATGAGAAAGGCCGATCCCACCAGGGCCACTATAAAGGCATAATGGACAAAGGTCCCACATTCTCCTCCCCCGTCCAGGACCGGAGGGCTTGAGGATAAAAAAAGCAATGCATTCAGGCAAATGAATCTCATGTCTTTTCTTTTAATCGATAATTTTTTTTCCTTCAATGATTGCTTTTGTGTCAATGGGATCCATTCCATTCCACCAGGCTTGCGTAGGGGGAGTTATTCTGGTGCCTTTGGTCATTAGAAACTGGTACATGGCTTCAAATTTGTGATTGGGAATAGTGACGGAAGGAGTCATTCCGCGAGGGTCATTATCAAAAAAATGCTTGAATGCAGGCATGATGGACCCTTCGCTGGCGGTTTTGGGAGACCAAAAATGCCCCCTGTGCCAGTCCCTGCTGGGCCTTTTGATTCCTACTCGTGATAGATCCGGGCCGTTTCTTTTTGTGCCGGGAAAGCTGATATGCTGGTAAATGTATTCATTGGCGGAAGAGGGGGGAGCCGGCCAGGCGGCGGAACCATTGAGAACGACATCCTGAACAAGAGTTCGGGTCTGGTCGGTATGGCAATACCAGCACCCTTCCACGGCAAATAGATGCTCCCCTTCCCGGATAAGCTCCTGGCGGGATTTAAAAATGAGGGGATGGGAGACAAGGGCTTCCAGATTTTTGACAGGTTCTCCGTCAGGATTGTATTCCCATGTCCAATGGTCCCCGGAGCGGACCTGCTGCAGCCGATATTCCTGCGGATTTTGGATGTAGACGGTTCCTTCCAAGGTGGAATAAGGTTCCGAAGAGGGTTGATCCAGGATGTCAAAATTGTTTTTATCCACCCAGTTTTCCAAAGCTGTGTCTATGGGCGCTATGGCGAAAGCTTCCCGTCCATCAGGGGAATACAGTTCCAGGATTTCCAGGTCCGGTTTTAACAGTTTTTGTTCTTTCCATTTTGGGTTTTCTTTTTCCCATTTTTCCTGAAAGGCATCGCGAATTTTTTTTGCTTCAGCTTGTAGTGAGCTCTTGGGTTTGCGTAATAACAGCAGCCTGTAGGTCAATTTTAAATAAGGTTCATTCAGCCGGGTGACATACCTGGATAATTCCGGCGGCGCCGCAATTCGCACCGTTTCAGATTCCTGGAAAGCCAGCAGGGTAAAATCCTGTTTTAGATGATACACGGCATGGAGGGCTTGGCTTCCTTTATGAGTGGTTCCAAAATAGATATGCGGATCGGAAACTTCATACATTTGCTGCTGATAGGCGCTGGAAGGAGAAGTCCATGTGGGATCGATATAACTGGGAGAAATTAGGACGACGATAACGGAAAATGAAAAAAGAATGATCACACCTATTACCGTCAGAATGGCGGATTTGTCCAGCCGGCCAAAATAGTTCCACAGACGGTCGATCATGTCAGCGCCTTTAGTGTACCCGTTTGAATTGGTTTTGGGGACGGTTGGAGCAGGATCGTGTTGAACACATTGACTGCAAACAGGATGTTTGCAAAAAGAATGATGACCCCTCCGATGCCTCTTAATATCCACCAGATCCTCATATCAGCAACAGTTTGCAAAAAGGGCAGAACCGTCAGATTGTTGTGAAATTCCTCAAAGGAGTTACCATTGGCCCAGGTGGCCCATTGCATCCCCTGTAAAAAACCCCCAATCCATAAAGACAGGATAAAAGGGACGCTTCCAAGGAGGTTGAGGTTGAAATGCCATTCAGCCAGTGATTCAGACCAGAGAGGCTTTTTGGTAATGACAGGAAGGCATTGGTAAACGCCGGCAAGGGCAAAAAAAGTAAAAGTCCCGTAGAGTGAAATATGGGAATGCCCAATGATCCAGTCGGTTTTGGAAGTGATTTCATTGATATTGCGCAAAGCCATCAAAGGCCCCTGTACGCAGGTGATCAGATAAAAAATGTTGCCCATCATGATAAACCGGATGGCAGGGCTTTGCGTATAGGCCTCCCATTGCGGTTTCAGGGTGGAAAACAGATTCGTGACTACAGTCCAGACAGGAATGAACAGCCACAAGGAAAACACAATGGAAGTCGTTTGCAGCCATTGGGATTGAGGCCCATGGATCATGTGATGGGCCCCGATCCAGGCATAGATGAAAGCGATTGACCAGAAGCCGATCATGGACAACTTGTGACTGTATATGGGAGTATTTGCCAGTTTGGGAAGGAAATAATACGCTTGGGCCAGGCCCATTGGAGTAAATATCAGCCCCACGAGATTGTGTACGTAAAAGAAACTGACATTTACTCTGGAAATCCCCATGGGAACAAGATTGATGACATAATAACCTACGATGATAGTAAAGGTGGTCCATATCATCGTTCCCATCGTATACCATAGTGAAACATACATTTTTTCATATTTTCGGTGGAAGATGGTCATAAAAATATTGATAACCACCATGGACCAGGCTATTGTAAACAGGAATTTGGTTGGAAATATCGACGTCCACATCGGCAGTTCCGCATATTCCCATCCGAAATTAGTCCCCATCGGATAGGAATAATTTCCCAAGATCAAGGTAAACCACCACAGTATGGCAGAGTATTTGGCCAACGGGGGACTCCATAAAGGAACCCCGCAGAGCCGCGGAACAAAATAATAGAAAAGACCGATATTGCACGATAGCAGCCATAGCAAAGTCACATTGGTAACATGAACGGGCCGTACAACCCCGAAATGCATATATTGTCCGGAAAAATAGTCAGGCCATACAAAGGTATTGAAGGCGATATAGACTCCAAAAAACATCCCCAGCACTAAAAAGATGAGGGAAGGATACAGCATCCATTTTACAGGTGTATCGTCGTAGACAGTATTTGTGGTAGCCGCGGTCATATCACACCCTGTTTTAATACTCTTTTTTGCGCACTATAAACCAAATGGAATTTATATAGAATGTTAAACAGAAGAAAGATTTAAAGAAAAAACAAGATAAGGAGGATCGCCTTCGGCGACAGGATAATAAGCCGCTATATTGTTGCTAGCGACAATATCATTTAAAAATTAAACGCAAAGAGCGCGAAGGGCGCAAAGACGTTTTTTAGGATTAACAAAGAGTTATTTACGAGGCGCAAAGATTCAATTGCGCGCTTTGCGCGCAATTGATAGCTGTCGATCACGCCGCTATAGCGGCGTGATCGATTTCTTTTGAATCGTTTGCCACTTGTCGCCTCGTAAATCACTCTTTGTTAATCCTAAAAAACGTCTTTGCGCCCTTTGCGTCTTTGCGTTTAATTTTTAAACAATATTGTCACTATATGTATTATCCTGTCGCCGAAGGCGATCCTCCTTATCTTGTTTTGCTTTTTGTATAGGCTATTAGAGTATGACAACACATTTATTTACATCCGAATTTTCGATATTCTATTGTTCTTCATTGAAGAAAATCACTAATTAATTTAATTAAATGTTTTAATACTAATAGGGATTAACCACTGAGCTAGTGAGATATCTGACAAATAGGCGAAGGTTAGGCTGCTTTTCCCTCTCAAGTATCTCATACCTTCTCAGTGATCTCACTGGCTCTGTGGTAAATTCCTCCTGCGCTACACACCCAGGCAAAAGATGTCATTTACAAGGCTGGCAGCCCTTATACGGAAAGAATTCTACCAGATAATACGAGATCCCAGCAGTATTCTCATCAGTGTGGGTTTGCCTGCTATTTTGATGTTTTTATATGGTTTTGGAGTTTCGCTGGACCTGGATCATCTCAGGATTGGATTGGTCCTGGAAGATACCTCGCCTACGGCGCAAAGCTTCGCCCAGTCTTTGACAGATTCAAGCTATTTTATGGTCAAGGTGGTCCGCGACCGCAAAGAACTCTATCAGGATATAACCAGCGGGGCAATTCGAGGATTTGTAGTTGTGCCCTCCTATTTTACTTCCTACTTAAACCGGCCGGACAAGGCGGCGCCGATTCAGGTGGTTGCGGACGGCAGCGAGACCAATACAGCCAATTTTGTGCAGAATTATGTGCAAAATGCTTGGCAGGTATGGTTAAATCAAGAAGAGATAAACGGCCATACTGTAGAAGCTACTTTAGTCCAGATACAGCCTCGTTTCTGGTACAATGAGGAATTATATAGCCGCAATTTTCTCATACCGGGTACTTTGGCCATTATAATGACCCTTATAGGCACATTGCTTACAGCCTTGGTGATAGCAAGGGAATGGGAAAGAGGGACTATGGAAGCCCTTATGTCGACTCCTGTGACCATAGTGGAAATTCTGGTAGGCAAGTTGATCCCTTATTTTATCCTGGGCCTTGGATCTATGACCCTATGCGTTCTTATAGCTGTTTTCCTGTATCATGTACCTTTGCGAGGCTCATATCTTGTTCTGCTATTTGTAACGAGTATTTTCCTTTTTGCAGCTTTAGGGTTGGGATTGTTGATTTCCACCTTGTCTAGAAACCAGTTTTTAGCTTCCCAGGCAGCCATTGTAACAGCCTTTTTGCCTGCGTTCATGCTGTCCGGATTTTTATTTGAAATTGCCAGCATGCCTTTCATCATTCGCGTGATCACCTATTGTTTAACAGCACGGTATTTTGTTTCTGCGTTGCAAACTCTGTTTTTAGTTGGGAATGTGTGGTCCTTGATTATATATAATATCGTCCCTATGGCTATTATAGGCTCCCTATTTTTTGTGATCACCGCTAAAAAAACAGTAAAAAGGTTGGATTGATGATAGGACGAATTATAGCATTGCTTATTAAAGAGATTCAGGCGGTTTGGAGAGACAAGAAAAGTCGCATCACCCTCATCGTCCCCCCAATAATCCAGCTGTTTATTTTTGCCTGGGCTGCTACATTGGATGTAAAGAATGTGCCCATAGGGATATTAAATCTGGATACAGGCGAACCCTCTTTTGAACTCGTCCAAAGGTTTTATGGCTCTCCCGTATTTTCCAAGATCATACATTTGCATGCTGTGGAAGAGATAGAGCCATTTGTTGATAATCAGAATGGATTGATGGTCATTCATATCGATGAACAGTTCTCCAGGAATCTGATGGAGGAGAAACCGGCCAACATACAGATTATTTTGGATGGAAGAAAATCCAATACCACGCAGATATTGTTGGGATATGCCTCCACTATTGTTTCCCAGTTTAATACGGATTTTGCTGTAAAGGCGGATATTCAACCTGCATCTAGCGTCATTGTGCCACGAAACTGGTTCAATCCCAATCTGCTGTACTATTGGTATAATGTTCCCTGTTTATGCGGCATTCTGTCTATGGTAACGGCTATTATGGTAACCGCCCTGTCAGTAGCTAGAGAGAGGGAATTGGGAACGTTCGATCAACTTCTGGTTTCTCCTATGCTGCCTCTGGAGATACTGATTGGCAAGGCTCTGCCGGCCATTTTGATCGGCCTGGCGGAGGGTACTTTAGTAATTGTTGTAGGAGTATTCATATTCCAGATCCCATTTACAGGGTCTTTACTGTTATTATATTTCAGCCTGCTGGTGTTTGTGTGTTCTATTGTGGGCGTTGGATTATTTATATCTTCATTGTGCGATACGCAGCAACAGGCTATTTTGGGATCCTTTGTCTTTATCAGTCCCTCCGTATCTTTGTCCGGGTTTGCTACACCCATCGAAAACATGCCTGTATGGCTTCAGTATTTAACCTATGCCAACCCGTTGCGGTATTTTTTAGTCATAGCTAAAGGCACTTTCCTAAAAGCCATGCCGGCCAGCATAGTGCTGGACAATACATGGCAGATGGCTCTCATAGCCATATTTACTCTGAGCACCGCCACCTGGTTTTTCCGGAAGGGATTGGGATAACGTAAGCTCGATGGGGTCATTCCAGCGGCCGCCGAAGGCCTTGATGAGCTGGACAGTGGAGACGTAGCGTATCCCCAATATGTTCTGCGTTTGCATCTCCGACTGCAAGGCGGCAATTTCACTGGAAGCGGCATCCAAAGCGTTCGAAAGGCCCTTGCGATACCTGTCATCCAATAAAATCGAGGAATCCCTGTTCGCTTCATAAGCCGTAATGACGTTCTGATATTGCCTGTCCACCTGTTCCAAGGTGGACAGGGCATTTTCAACCTCCTGTAAAGCCGTCAATACCTGCTGTTTGTAGTTGTCGCTTGCCTGTCCGAATCTTGCCATACTGGCAGCCAGCTGGGAGTCCAGTTTTCCCCAGTCCCAAGCTACCTGGCTGGCATTGGCCCCCAACGCCCAATAGCGGCTGATCCATTTTAAAAATTGAGACAGGTCCGGACTGGAATACCCCAAGGCCCCTGTCAGGTTGATTGTGGGAAAATAGCCAGCACGGGCTACTCCTATAAGAGCGTTTTGCACTGACAGATCCCTCTCCAACTGGGCGATATCGGGTCGTTGAAATAATACTGTGGATGGGACGTTAGGAGGCAGATGAGGTGGCGGACCGGCCAGAGGGGAAGGTCTGATGGAGAATTCAGAAGCGGACTGGCCAGTCAGAAGGGCAATCTCGTTTTCAGCCAATTGGCGCTGCCCCAGTAAATCATGGTAGGTAGATTGCGTATTGGCAAGGTTGGTTTTTGCCAGGTTGAGGTCCAGCCGGGTGGCGATGCCGGTTTCCATCCGGGACAGGGTAAGCTCATAGAATTTTTCATAGGCTGCAATGGCTTTTTGCAGAATACCGAACTGGGAATCGAAAGATCTTCAGTTGGAAATAATTATCGCCAGATCTGCGGTCAAAGAAAGAACAAGAAGTGACAGATAGGCCTGTTCTTGAGCATCCGCAGTCATGAAGGTGAGCGCAATCTGATTTCGCAGCTTCCCCATAGGTCCATTTCATAGTTAAGGTTAAGGGGAAGAAAATAAAGGTATTGATGGACTCTAAATGGTGCCAGAAGGGCTGCTGAGGAAGGCAAGACGCTTTGCGCAGTGGAAGGCAAATAAAGTTCGAAAAGGCTGCCTGTATCGGAGTAGCAGAATTATATAAATGTGGAAACAGATCGGCCCGGCTGTTCCGCCAGAGCGCGGGCTTCAACTATCCTTCCGTAAGCCGCGCTCGCTCGATTGTTCTCCATGGCCAGTTGTTCCAGCTCATTGAGTGTTTCATCTCTAAAAACTTCCCACCAAAAATCCAGATCGCATGGGATATTTTGATTCAGGTGATTTGTATCCATGCGATCTTGAGGGTTTGATTTTCCTTTCCATTGCACTGGCAGATTTACGGGTAGGAGAGTCCTCTGGCCTAAAATTGCAGGAGGAAAAGAGTATAAGGAACAGATATAAAAATTTATTGATTTTCATTATCCAAACCGTAAAGTTATGAAGTAATGCTTAGTTACCTCTATGAGTAGCTTTTTTTCTTTTACCTTTTGCTTTTTTGATTTGATAGTAAAAAAGGGATTCTTTACCTGAGGATATTGACATGTCTTTGAATACGAGTTTTGTTTCAAAAATGGATCAGGTTAATGGCCAGCCTTTGGTAGATCCCATAGGCCATTTTCATTACAATTCACTTCCCATGGATGTAGCCCCAGGATCATATTTCAATATCTGAGGGCAGAACTTCCTATAGTGGCTTTAGTTAGCAAAATGTGGAGAGCTTTGGCCGATGACAAGGTGTTTCGGGAAATGATACGCCCTGTCCAAGCCTTTGGTTCAAAAGAATGGAAGGATTACATTGGTGTGGATGCCGGAGAAGAACTAAAGTTGCCAAGATGTGCCTATGGCGATCTGGAGAGGGAGGGCGGACTACTTACCTATATTCCCGTAAAAGTCGTAGTGGCCAAAGCAGGCGGCATAATAAAAGAAGTACCCTTGAATAATCTGGAAGCCATTGGTCACTTCGTTAAGAAACCAATCACTGACCTTGAAACAGGTTATGTTCAAAAGACCCAGAATGCTATCTTATTTGAAAAAAGAAAACTCCAGAAATCGCACTGGGTCTGGATAAAGAAGAGGTCATAGGCAGAAATAAAACGTATAAGCAGCAGAAAGCAATTGCCATGATTTCTGGAGCTAATATTTCAGGATTAATCGACACAGTGACCAGCCTATTTATGGCTTATGCCAGATCGAGAGAACGCACTTATGTTTGGAATGTAGATAAAAATATAAATACAATGTTAAGTGTTAAAGAAACAACACAAAGATGTCGAATATGTTTATTTTTCGATCATACCGGCTTCAGTTTCCACCATATCCCCGAAATGGGCTGTGCTCAATTCATTGGTATAGCTCCCGCACGGAAATTCTTTGGCGCTGAATGAAAAGGGTACGCCTTAAAAGTCATGGCAGCACATGACTTTTTATGAGAAAGTAGCCAGGGCGTCCCGCCCTGGTACAGGCCGAGACGGCCTGGTTACCTTTTCATGCTTCGCCTTGCCATAACTTTTTAAGGACGTACTATTGAAAGAGCCATGCAGAGGTTATGTTCTCCAAAAACTACTCGGCCCCTACATTGGCGATGAACTGATTTTTACGCCACGGTCTTGAAGCTTGTTCAGCGCCTCTATAAGCTTATCCCTCGAAAACTGCGTGAACGGTGTAATTTTCAAGCTTTGAAGGGCTGTAAGCTTGCCGAGCGCCTCAGCCAGTTTATCCCCCGAAAGCTCCGTGTACCCTGTAAGATTTAGAGCTTTGAAGGGCTGTAAGCTTGCCGAGCGCCTCTATAAGCTTATCCCCCGAAAGCTGTGTGCACCCTATAAGATTCAAGCTTTGAAGAGCTATAAGCTTGGCGAGCGCCTCTATAAGCTTATCCCCCAAAAGCTGCTTGCACCATGCAAGATCCGAAGCTTTGAAGGGCTGTAAGCTTGCTGAGAGCCTCTGCCAGTTTATCTGCTGAAAGCAGCTTGCACTCTGTAAGATCCAAGCCTTGAAGTGCTGTAAGGTTGCCGAGCGCTTCCGGGAATTTATCCCCCAAAAGCTGCGTGCACCCTGCAAGATTCAATCCTTGAAGGGCTGTAAGCTTGCCGAGCGCCTCTATAAGCTTATCCTCCGAAAGCTGCTTGCACCCTCCAAGATTCAATCCTTGAAGGCCTGTAAGCTTGGCGAGCGCCTCTATAAGCTTGTCCTCAGAAAACTGTGTGCACTCTTTAAGATTTAAGCTTTGAAGGGCTGTAAAGTTGGCGAGCGCCTCTATAAGTTTATCCCCCGAAAGCTGAGTGCAATCCCAAAGATTCAAGCTTTGAAGGGCTGTAAGGTTGGCGAGCGCCTCTATAAGTTTATCCCCCGAAAGCTGCCTGTTCATTCCAAGATCCAAGCTTTGAAGGGCTGTAAGCTTGCCGAGCACCTCTGCCAGTTTATCTCCCGAAAGCTGATTGCACCATTCAAGATTTAAGCCTTGAAGGGCTGTAAGCTTTGCTAGCGCCTTTGCCAGTTTATCTTCCGGAAGCTGCCAGCACCTTGCAAGATTTAAGCTTTGAAGGGCTGTAAGCTCGGCTAGCGCCTCTATAAGCTTATCCCTCGAAAGCTGCCTGCACATTCCAAGATCCAAGCTTTGAAGGGCTGTAAGCTTGGCGAGCGCCTCTATAGATTTATCCCCCGAAAGCTGCCTGCACCATGCAAGATTCAAGTTTTTAAGGGCTGTAAGCTTCTCAAAAGGCATCCCCTTAATTTTATCTGATTTTACAAATAACGTATGAAGATTAGGGCAATTTTCAATTAAATTTCGCAAATCTTCATCAGTTAAATCGGAAAAATCGCGTAAATTTGCACTTTGAAGCTTATTCTTAATGATGTAATCGATAGCTTCTAAACTCGATTTACATCCAACAATACAGGGTGAAAGGTTTTCTTCATTTATTCTTCGATGAAAATGGGCATTTATTTCTTTCCGCCACCGTTTTGAAGTTGTTTTGATAGATTTAAGAAATTTAATGTCTGATGCCAGTTTACGTGGGTTCAGATTATGTACAATTATCGAAAATACATCGGAGGGGATTTCACCTTGTAAATAATTTTTTTTTTCATCTGATAAAAGCCCTAAGGCAAGACCCATAATTTCAAAAGCCAATTTATGTGCTTGAGGAGAATCAATTTTTTTATTAATTCTATTACTTAAAGCCAACAGATTGGCTTGCAAATCTTTTGCTTCTAAAGTCTCTGTTTGCTGAAGGATCGTCCTTAAATTTTGATATATAAAATTATTTATTTCCCTTACTTTTTTTTGTTCATAATACTCATTACTTAAATATCCTAGAGTTAAATATTCTTTAAGAGTATAGTTGAAGCTGCAAATTGGCATGTTATTCATAAAAACCTCATTCCCATTTTTTCGTTTAATGCAAACTATATCATCATTCACAATTGATAGGAAATTATATTTGCTGAGATGAATGGGAGCTAATAGTAATATTGAAGGAGGCCTATGAAATGATTTGAACTCCCTGGGCTGTCAGCTTGCGGCGCGCCTCTGCCAGTTTATCTCCTGAAAGATGCAAGCACCCTGCCAAATTCAAGCTTTTAAGGGCTGTAAGCTTGCCGAGCGCCTCTGCCAGTTTATCTCCTGAAAGCCGCCAGCACCCTGCCAAATTCAAGCTTTTAAGGGCTGTAAGCTTGCTGAGCGACTCTGCCAGTTTATCTCCGGAAAGCTGCTCGCACCGTGCAAGATTCAATTTTCGAAGGGCTGTAAGCTTGCCTAGCGTCTCTGCCAGTTTATCTCCTGAAAGCTCCCCGCACCCTGCAAGATCTAAACTTTTAAGGGCTGTAAGCTTGCCGAGCGCCTCTGGGAGTTTATCCCCCGAAAGCTGGTGGCACCCATCAAGATATAAACTTTGAAGGGCTGTAAGCTTGCCGAGTGCCTCTTGAAGTTTATCCCCCGAAAGCCGCCAGCACCATCTAAGATCTAAACTTTGAAGGGCTGTAAGCTTGCCGAGCGCCTCTGGAAGTTTATCCCCCGAAAGCTGCATGCATCCACCAAGATTCAAGCTTTTAAGGTCAGTAAGCTTGCTGAGCGTCTTTGACAGTTTATCTCCCGAAAGCAGGGTGCTGCACCCTGCAAAACTCAAGCTTTGAAGGATTTTTAGATTGCCGAGCGCCTCTATCAGTTTAGCTCCCGAAAGCTCGGAATATGCAAGATTCAAGTCTCTAAGGGCTGTAAGCTTGCCGAGCGCCTTTGCCAGTTTATCTCCGGAAAGCCGGTCGCACCCTGCAAGATCCAAGCTTTTAAGGGCAGTAAGCTTGCCGAGCGCCTCTGCCAGTTTATCTCCCGAAAGCTGGTGGCACCTGCAAAGATTCAAGCTGTTAAGGTCAGTAAGCTTGCCGAGCGCCTCTGCCAGTTTATTCTCCGAAAGCTGGTGGCACCCGCAAAGATCCAAGCTTTGAAGGGCTATAGGCTTCTCAAATGGGATCTCTTTAATTTTATTTGATCGTGAAATTAACGTATGAAGATCAGGGCAATTTTCAATTAATTTTCGCAAATCTTCATCAGTTAAATCGGAAAAATCGCGTAAATTTGCACTTTGCAGCTTATTTTTAATAATGTAATTGATAGCTTCAGAATCGGTTTTACATCCAACAATAGAGGGTGAGAGGTTCTCTTCATTTATTCTTCGAAAAATATGGGCATTTATTTCTTTTCCCCACATTTTTGAAGTCCTTTCGGTAGATTTAAGAAATTTAATATCTGATGCCAAATTGTCTGGGTTCAGATTATCTATTATTATCGAAAATACATCGGAGGAGATTTCTTCTTGTAAATAATTATATTTTTCAGCTGAAAAAAGCCCTAAGGCAACTCCCATAATATTAAAAGACAATTTATGTGCTTGAGGAGTATCAATTTCTTTATTTATCTTGTTACTTAAAGCTAACAGATTGGCTTGCAAATCTTTTGCTTCTAATGTCTCTGTTTGCTGAAGGATTGTTCTTAAATTTTTATCAATAAAATAATTAAGAATCCCTATTTTTTCTTGTTCAAAATTTTCATCATTTAAATATTTATTAATGCTATTGTTGATGTTGTTAATTGACATCTTATTCATAAAAACCTCGATTTCATTTTACGTTTAATAAAAACTATATCATCAATTACAATTGATAGGAAATTATATTTGCTGAAATATGAAGGTTCTTAAGATGAATATTTTGGTATTGTTGCTTTCCAGATTCTGCCAGATTCTGCCAGATTATTTTCACCTTAGAATTATTCATGGAAATTACATTTGCTGAAAGCAATTAACAAGGTTGTTAAGATAGCAATATTGAAGGAGCCATACAGAGGTTATGTTCTCCAAAAACTAATCGGCCCCTACATTGGCTATGAACTGATTTTTATGCCACGGGCTTGAAGCTTTTTCTTCAGCGCCTCTATAAGCTTTGCGGATTAAAAAGGCATTAAAGGAAGGAACATATACCACGGAAGAATTGAGAAGAGAATTGAGCTTATAAAATCAGATGTAAATTGTCAAAAAGGGGCCATTTCTAAATTGGCCGCACAGATTAAAATTTTTCATTTGACATTATCTAAAAGAAGTTGATAGAATCAGGAAGAATTTTAATCAAGGAGATTATTACAATGAGATTTATTTTTGCAATAGGTTGCGCATTTTTTACCTTAAGCTTGTCCAGTCCAGTTATGGGGCATGAGGGATATCATCCGTCATCGGGTCAGGATACTCCTTTTTCCTATGACACTATGGACAGTACTGATGTCTTGGCTATTCCTTCAGACAGCAGCGCCTGGGAACAGGAAGCGGAGATCCAAGAATTGCAGGATGAAGAGAATGAAATCCAGCATAAAAATAATAGGGCTGGCCATTAATGAAAGTATTTGTCCTGAACGCCGGATCGAGCACGTACAAGGGCTCGATTTATGATCTGAATAGCGCCCATGACATTCAAGAGCCTATTTGGAAGGGCGTTTTAGATTATGGGTTCAGCCAGACCGAAGTGTACATCAAGGCTTCGTCTGCCTCTAGTTCATGTGTAGAACAGAAATTTCCAAAAAAGGACCTTGCTGAAAGTGTCAGGTGTTTTGTGGAAACCTCTTGGCAAGGCTCTGCAAAAGCTATCCAAAGCCCCGATGTCATAGATTTCGTTGGACATCGGATTGTTCATGGCGGAGACAAATTCCAAAAGCCCACTCTTATCAATGATGAAGTGAAGCGCGTGATACGCGATCTTTATCCTTTGGCCCCTTTGCATAATCCGGCCAATTTGCAGGGAATAGAAATTTTACAGTCCGTTTTTCCCCATGCCCCCCATCTAGGTGTCTTTGATACCGCATTTCATATGCGGATGCCGGAATATGCCTATACGTATGCAATCCCCCGTTCCTTGACTCAGGAGGGCATTCGCCGCTATGGATTTCATGGCATAAGCCATGAATATTGCGCCAAACGGGTAGCTGAAATTTTGAAAAAAGATGAATTAGAGTTAAAAATTGTGACATGCCACTTGGGGAATGGGTCTTCGCTGGCGGCCATAAAGCAGGGGCATAGCATAGACACCACGATGGGGTTTACTCCGATGGAGGGGCTCATCATGGGAACACGCTGCGGTTCTATTGATCCCGGAATTATCCTCTATCTTTTGCGGGAAAACAAAACCGATCTCAATCAATTAGACCGTTTGCTCAATTATGAGTCCGGCCTCAAGGGGATTTGCGGGTCTTCCGATATGCGCGAGATCATGGAGAAATTTTCAGAAAAGGAGGCTCAGGCAGGATTGGCTATGGATATGCTGGCTCACAGCCTAGTCAGGAACATAGGTGCCATGGCGGCTGTTCTGGGCGGTATAGATGTTTTGGCTTTTACTGGGGGCATAGGGGAAAACCAGCCTTATCTAAGAGAAAGGGTTTGTTCCCATCTGGAATTTGCCGGGATTCATTTGGATCCCCCAAAAAATGCACATCATAAAACTGTGGATGAAGACATTTCCCTCTCCGGTTCCAAAGCCAAAGTGATGGTCATTGCCGCCCGGGAAGATTTGGCTATAGCCCAAGCCTGCGTGAGCTCGATCTTTAACCACTGAGCCAGTGCTTCGACAGTTTTTCACCACTGAGCCAGTGAGATCACTGAGAAGGTTTGAGATAGGTGAGGGGTATTCTAATGCCGTGCTTCGACAGTTTTTTCACCACTGAGCCAGTGAGATCACTGAGAAGGTTTGAGATAGGTGAGAGGTATTCTAATGCCGTGCTTCGACAGTTTTACGTTAAAATTGTTCAACCGGCCTCTATCCTCCCTATCTCAAACCTTCTCAGTGATCTCACTGTCTCAGTGGTGAAGAAACTGTCGAATGCTTATGCATCAAATCGCGGTTCCTCAATTCTCCCGTCTGAAAGAGATAGGTGTAGTTCTTTTCCCGACTTCATGTGAAAGGTTGAATTCCGCTATTTCATCTGCAACCTTCTCAGTGATCTCACTGGCTCAGTGGTGAAAAACTGTCGAAGCACTGGCTCAGTGGTTAAAGATCGAGCTCAGGCAGGATTGGCTATGGATATGCTGGCTCACAGCCTAGTCAGGAACATAGGTGCCATGGCGGCTGTTCTGGGCGGTATAGATGTTTTGGCTTTTACTGGGGGCATAGGGGAAAACCAGCCTTATCTAAGAGAAAGGGTTTGTTCCCATCTGGAATTTGCCGGGATTCATTTGGATCCCCCAAAAAATGCACATCATAAAACTGTGGATGAAGACATTTCCCTCTCCGGTTCCAAAGCCAAAGTGATGGTCATTGCCGCCCGGGAAGATTTGGCTATAGCCCAAGCCTGCGTGAGCTCGATCTTTAACCACTGAGCCAGTGCTTCGACAGTTTTTCACCACTGAGCCAGTGAGATCACTGAGAAGGTTTGAGATAGGTGAGGGGTATTCTAATGCCGTGCTTCGACAGTTTCTTCACCACTGAGCCAGTGAGATCACTGAGAAGGTTTGAGATAGGTGAGAGGTATTCTAATGCCGTGCTTCGACAGTTTTACGTTAAAATTGTTCAACCGGCCTCTATCCTCCCTATCTCAAACCTTCTCAGTGATCTCACTGTCTCAGTGGTGAAGAAACTGTCGAATGCTTATGCATCAAATCGCGGTTCCTCAATTCTCCCGTCTGAAAGAGATAGGTGTAGTTCTTTTCCCGACTTCATGTGAAAGGTTGAATTCCGCTATTTCATCTGCAACCTTCTCAGTGATCTCACTGGCTCAGTGGTGAAAAACTGTCGAAGCACTGGCTCAGTGGTTAAAGATCGAGCTCAGGCAGGATTGGCTATGGATATGCTGGCTCACAGCCTAGTCAGGAACATAGGTGCCATGGCGGCTGTTCTGGGCGGTATAGATGTTTTTGGCTTTTACTGGGGGCATAGGGGAAAACCAGCCTTATCTAAGAGAAAGGGTTTGTTCCCATCTGGAATTTGCCGGGATTCATTTGGATCCCCCAAAAAATGCACATCATAAAACTGTGGATGAAGACATTTCCCTCTCCGGTTCCAAAGCCAAAGTGATGGTCATTGCCGCCCGGGAAGATTTGGCTATAGCCCAAGCCTGCGTGAGCTCGATCTTTAACCACTGAGCCAGTGCTTCGACAGTTTTTCACCACTGAGCCAGTGAGATCACTGAGAAGGTTTGAGATAGGTGAGGGGTATTCTAATGCCGTGCTTCGACAGTTTCTTCACCACTGAGCCAGTGAGATCACTGAGAAGGTTTGAGATAGGTGAGAGGTATTCTAATGCCGTGCTTCGACAGTTTTACGTTAAAATTGTTCAACCGGCCTCTATCCTCCCTATCTCAAACCTTCTCAGTGATCTCACTGTCTCAGTGGTGAAGAAACTGTCGAATGCTTATGCATCAAATCGCGGTTCCTCAATTCTCCCGTCTGAAAGAGATAGGTGTAGTTCTTTTCCCGACTTCATGTGAAAGGTTGAATTCCGCTATTTCATCTGCAACCTGGTTTGGCGGTTTTTTTTCCCGTTCGGAACGGTTAAAAACTTCGAGCAACAGGTCATAAATGTGATTGACTTTGTCCCGGACTCTTTTGGGGTTATAGCCATCGCTATCAAACTCTGCTGCAGCATTGGAAATCCCCCCAGAATTGATAATGTAATCTGGGGCATACAGGATGTCTCGTTGGACAAGCTGTCTTCCATTTTCCGGCTTTAACAACTGATTATTGGCGCTGCCAGCAATGGCAGGGCAATTTAAAAGGGGTATTGTTTCGTCATTTAATATCCCCCCTAAGGCACAGGGACACAATATGTCGCAGGGGGTAGAAAAATATTGCCCCACATTCACAGATCTGGCTCCATACAGCATGCAGTGGTCATGGACTTTATTTGGGTCGATATCACAGATGATGAGTTCGGCGCCTTCCCAAAAAAGGATATCGCATAATTTGCTGCCCACACTGCCCAATCCCTGTATGGCTACGGTTGTGTTTCTGAGGGAGGAAGTATGCCAAAGTTTTTGTGCGACGGCCCGCATGCCTTGAAAAATTCCCCATGCCGTGAACCGGCTGGGGTCTCCGCTGCTCTTCTCCGTTGGCAGCGCACAGACATAGGGGCTGCGCTTTTTCATGACCATCATGTCTTCAGTTGTGGTTCCAACGTCTTCGGCGGCGATGTAGTTACCTTGGAAATAATTTAACACTTCCGCAAAAGCGAGAAGCAGATTTTCCGTTTTATCCGTTTTAGGGTTGGCCATGATGACGCTTTTTCCTCCGCCCAATCCGTTTTCTACTATGGCGGATTTGTATGTCATGGCTTTTGACAGCCGCAAGACATCATTGAGTGCTTCGCCGGAAGATTTATAGGTATGCATGCGTGTGCCGCCTAGGGCTGGACCAAGTTTACAGTTGTGCAGAGCAATGAAACAGTGCAATTTGTTGGCGGGGTCCAGGGCTTCAATGACTTTATCATAGCCTTCTATGGAAATTTCTTTAATGGTAAGCATATAAAATTCTCTTGATTTCAAATGACTTAACTTGTATTCTATATACAGTATTAATTAATATTCTGTATCTTTAGCGTCGTTGGCCTGGATGACATATGAATTTTTTTATCGGGGCTGCGCGCCTACTCTTTTAGGGGTTTCAATGTCTAAAATTGTCATCAACGAAGATGATCAAAAAGGTCTAGCCCAATTTTTGGAAGCCAACAGGCCAGCGGAGCTGGTTAATACTTATCTCTTTTTTATAGAAAACAAGTTTAACCTTCAACCGGTGTTGTTCCCAAAAGAAAAAAAAATCTACCAGAGCACTGCAGATGCCATTCAAATACTGGAGAAAGAGGGAAAGGTATGGCATCAGGCTGAGATAAAGGTTTCTTTCAGCAATCAGGCTGTAAATGAACAGACGACCAAGGTGTATATTTGCCCTTTCTCCGGAAAAGTATTTGGAAACAATACCCATCCCAATCCTCAGGATGCGATTTATGACTGGGTGTCCAAATGCCCTGAAAATACGGAACGCAAGGGAGGGTTGAAAGTTAAGAGATTTTATATTTCGGAAGATCCTGAGGTCATTCACAGCTATCTGGCAAAGAACAAGCCTAAAGAGCCGATCAAAAAAGTCGTGTTTTCTTCAGTTCTTAGCAGCAAGCTGTTTAACAGTAAGGAAGCCGTCATCGCGGATTTCAAGAAAAGTTATTTGAAACGGCTATCCTTGTTCGAAGTGCAAAACCAGAATAAATACGAAATAGAAGAGCAATTTTTAGCATTCATCCGCAAGCAGCTTTCGGAAGAGAAAATCACGGCCTTTGTGGAAGCATTGGCAGAAATAAAACAATTTTCCCCTTATGTCGAACACTGGCTGGAGTGAACCCTATTTCCATCCTGACAGGTCCAACCTGTATCAACGGTTCATTTCCCGTTCTGAAGACGAAACCAGACAGGCAGGGTTTGAGTTGGGCAGCCGATTAAAACCGGACCATGTGGTGTGTTTCTTTGGAGATCTGGGAGCCGGAAAAACCACGTTTATCAAGGGTGTGGCTGTGGCTGTAACAGGGGGTTCTTTGGAAAATGTAAATAGCCCAACCTATGTCTATCTTAACATATATGAAGGCATAAACCGAGTGTATCATTTTGATTTGTACCGGCTGCATGATACAGAGGAGTTTTTGGGGATGGGTTTCGATGAGTATTTTTTTTCAGGCGGCGTGTGCTGCCTGGAGTGGTCGGAAAAAATCGATTCCATAATTCCTGAAAATAGTATTCGGGTGGTATTAATAAACAGAGAAAACCAGACCCGGGAAATATCCATTTACATGTAATCATGCCAAAATATTCATTCAAAAATGCCAGATTTGTGACATCGGCCATTCATGCCAAGGATTTTCCCGTTATCAAGGACTCCAAAGGTCATAGTTTGCCTGAGATTGCCGTAGCGGGCAGATCCAATGTAGGGAAATCCAGCCTGCTTAACCATCTGTTCCAGTCAAAAAATCTGGTGAAAACCTCCTCAACCCCAGGTAAAACCCAGCTGTTGAATTTCTTTTCGGTGGATGAGGCGTTGTCTTTTGTCGATTTACCGGGATATGGCTATGCAGAAGTGCCCTTATCGGTACGCCGCCAGTGGGGGCCGATGATAAGAAACTATTTGGAAAAAAGAGAGAGCCTGAAAGTGATTCTTTGCCTGTTTGATATCCGGCGCCTTCCTAATGAGGAGGACTTTCAGCTGATGGAATGGGCCGCCCGCTGCCAAAAAGCTGTGATATTGGTCTTGACCAAAGTGGACAAGGTAGGCCAGGGCGAAAAAATTAAAAATACACGCGCCATCCTGGAGGCTTTTGGAATGGCGAATTTACATTATATTCATTATTCAGCCACGAAAAATATCGGTAGGAAAGCCTTGGTTGGCATGCTATGCGATGCCCTTGACAGTGAGCTAGAAGGAGAGGAAAACCTTTAGGAGTTATATGGGAAAACTGGAAGACGAAACTTTTGTGTGCCTGGATTGCGAGACAACAGGACTGGATCCACAAGAAGACAAAATTATCGAAGTGGCCGTAATGCGCTTTACGTTCTCGGAACTTCTGGAACAGTTTGAATCCCTGATCGATCCCTTGTGCACCATCCCTGAAAGTTCCATCCTGATCCATAAAATCAGACAGGAAATGGTGTTGGGTAAACCTACAATCGACAAGGTGATCCCTCAATTATTAAAGATAATAGGAAAGCATATTATCATCGGCCATGGGATAGAATTTGATGTAAAACTCCTTGCAAATGCCGCCGAAAGGGCCGGGATTTCCCATATGCTTCGAAACAATCGCACTTTGGATACCCTGAGAATGGCCCGGCTGTATGGTGAAAGCCCGAACAATTCTCTGGAACAATTGAGAGCGCATTTTAATATCCCTTTAGAGGGAGCCCACCGGGCGATGAATGATGTGATAGTCAATTGCGAGGTTTTTAAATTTTTGGCGAAGAGATATAAGACCACGGAACAGATCTTCGATGTTTTGTCAAGGCCTATAAAACTGAAAATCATGCCTCTAGGAAAGCATAAAGGTCGGCTGATGAAAGAGGTCCCTTTGCAGTATTTGCAATGGGCAGCCAACAAAGACTTTGATCAGGACCTGTTGTATTCCATCCGTTCGGAAATCGCCCAACGTAAAAAAGGGGAGCATTTTATTCAGGCTAGCAGCCCCTTCAAGGATCTATTATAAGGATAAAAAATGTTACCGCTTAATAATTTACTTCCTGCTTCAAACTTACCTCAGGAATTAAAAATAAAAATTTTTAGCTTTCTTCCTGTTAAAACCTTGGTAATTTCACGATTAGTTTCTCCAATTTGGAAAACTTTTATTGATACCTATTTCACAGAAGTTTTTACCCATCAATTTCTGTCCATCCTGCAGAAATACCCTATCGCTGATCAAAATAAAAAGAACTATCTTTCCCAATATGCTGTAAAAAAAATAGTTGCAAATGATTTCGAAAAAGCTCTTGAACTGGGAAAAAATTTGGAAGACAAGTTCAGGATTGTGGAAACATTGGAAGACTTAGTAAAGAATGCTGACTCAAAAGAAAAGATCCTTAAACTTTTCGATCTCTTTTTTAAAAAAAAAGAGCAGTTAGGCTCCTATCATTTTATTGAATCGATTCAACCACTTATAAAACGCTATTTTTCCATACATGCTTCTTTAATAAAAGAAGAAAAACAGGAAGTTATTGCTGACAATTTTAATGAGTCATTGTCCGTCCTAAAAAAATTCAGTATTGAACCGGACATCCATCTGATGATCGGTTTGCATCTCGTTGAAACCTATCCAGAGCATGTTAAAAATCAACAAAATGCTGTATTGGATTCTTTGAAATTGGATAATGATTTTTTACGTTATTTAAATTCACAAAGAGTGGTCAAAGAATTTTCATTTTCAACATTCTTAAATTTCCTCGTGATAGCTAAATTTTTCCCTGAGAAATATAAGCAAATTCCTTATTTATTGGATAGGATCACTACTCGAGAAGATGCCCTTGCTCTTTTTCGTGTAGGTGGAAGAAAAGCTCGGAAGTTGATTAAATGTGAAGAAATTTATAAACACTTAAATTTCTTTGACCTTCTGCAAGGGGCAGCCTTATTGTCAGATGAATGGGATACCTATTATTTTTATCGGACGATTCTCGAACGAGCAGAATCAGCTGGGGAATTTGAAATAGGGTTGCAAAAACTTTTGGAAAGAAATCCACATGAAGAAGGACTTAAAGAATTTCATCGAAGGATTGTCGCTGTCATTTTAGATGAAACACCCACTCGTCACTTATCCTTGGGAGTCTATGAAATGCTTTTGAATTATGCTGATAGCGCTTTATTTGCAAAAGCATTTCTTAGAATTGCATCTATATGTGAAAAAAGTCTCCGTAAGTCAATCGTGGATAGGGTAAAAGGCATGGAAAAGCTGGATGATGACATACGCAGTCATATCATGGCATTAGAAATTGAGATGGAAGAGTTCGAACAGGCAAAACAAACATTTTGTTCGATAAAAGATCCCGAGGGGAAAGGTAATGCTGCAGCCCGACTTGACTTTTTTATTGAGAAAGAAGATTGGGATCATTTCGATGCCTTCTTTAAAGAGCTCCATGCTTTCTTCAGTCAAGAATCAGTGAATGAGACCTTTAATGAGACTTTTGGGGAACTGATTCAGCAGTTAGCTAAAAAGGACGCAAAGAGAGCATTGAATTTAGTCAAAAGTTATTGGACAGGGTATCCGCTGGCTGCTTATTTGCTCATCATTGCTAAAGTGCAAAAGAATCAAAAAGCCGATTTTTTACCTCTTGTATTCGAAGCACGCTCTTTAATAACATCTTTAGTCACCTCAAATGAGGATGCAAGCAAAGCGCTCTATCTATTAAAAGAGCTATTGGAATTGCAATCGTAGCGAATGACAGGAGGCCTCCCGGAAAAAACAGGATGGGTAGGACGCCTTCGGTATTTTTATTACCACAGAGAACACAGAGAGGAAATTCGCTTGCCTCTGCGACATAGTTTGTATGTTTTTGTGAGGCAATAATTAATATTTGCAAAATCCGTTTTTGCAAGTATAATGCATTCACAGTCATTTCCCCTACCGGGGAAAAGGCTGCTGATCCACTATTCATATTTGTTTTTGCCTGATAAAAACATACAAACTATAGATTCAAGCCCGTTCCGGGCTTGAATGATCTCTGTGTTCTCTGTGGTAATAAAAATTGCTCAACCCGGTAATAAAAATCCCGCAGATCCTACCGCCGAAGGCGATGACGTACGTATGCATTTTCTTCTTTCCTATTTTTTTCTTTCTTGCCATAATCTTATCAGCTTAACCGAGGAGTTGTCCCATGCGAAAAGTGAACAAAAGCCTTCCTGAAAAAGGCTCATATGATGTGAAAGTCGGTCTCGCCGAAATGCTCAAGGGCGGGGTCATTATGGATGTCACGACTCCGGAACAGGCTAAAATAGCTGAGGAAGCCGGCGCTGTAGCCGTCATGGCCCTTGAAAGGATCCCGGCAGACATACGCGAACAGGGAGGGGTAGCCCGAATGTCCAATCCGGAACTCATCCAAAAAATCCAGGAAGTGGTTTCCATCCCCGTAATGGCCAAGTGCCGCATCGGACATTTCGTTGAAGCTCAGATTTTGGAGGCCCTTTTTGTGGATTTCATCGACGAAAGCGAAGTGCTGACCCCTGCAGACGAAGAAAACCATATTGAAAAGCACGCATTCCGCATCCCGTTTGTCTGCGGATGCAAAGACCTGGGAGAAGCCTTGAGGCGTATTGGCGAAGGCGCTGCCATGATACGCACGAAAGGGGAAGCTGGGACGGGCAATATTGTGGAGGCTGTCCGCCATATCCGGTCCGTAACAAGGGATATTCGCCGGCTGCATGCCATGGATCCCGCAGAATGGATGGCTGAAGCAAAACGTTTAAATGCCCCCTATCATTTGGTCGAACAGGTAGCCAGATCAGGCCAGTTGCCGGTGCCCAATTTTGCGGCAGGAGGTGTGGCAACACCTGCCGATGCTGCCCTGATGATGCAGCTTGGGGCCGAAAGTGTTTTTGTAGGTTCCGGAATATTCAAATCAGATGACCCTCCGCAAAGGGCAAAGGCCATCGTAGCTGCCGTCGCCTACTTCAAAGACCCTGAAGTGTTGATCAAGGCTTCTTCCGGCCTCATGAGCGCTATGACGGGCATTGAGATCCAGAACATAAAAAGGAATGAATTAATGGCTCCGCGAGGATGGTAGCAAATGAGCGATATAGTGGTAGGAGTACTCGCTTTGCAAGGAGCCTTTTCCAAACATATTCAAATGCTTCAATCCCTTGGAGTTCAGGCAATTGAAGTGAGAAAGCCCTGCGACCTTTCCAGATGCGACGGCTTGATAATACCTGGAGGAGAATCTACCACTATTTTAAAGCAGATCCATTATATAAAACTGAAAGAGGAACTTCTGAAATTTGCTCGGTCAAAGCCAATTTTTGGTACCTGCGCAGGTTTGATCCTGATGTCGAAAAAAATCTTGTCGGATACTTTGGTTCCATTTGGTATCTTGGATACAGAAGTGGAACGAAATGCCTTCGGTCGGCAGGCGGATTCTTTTATCCTCCCCATAGAATTGCATCTGGATCCCAAAAAACCAAAGCCTTTTCCCTGCATTTTTATCCGCGCTCCCCGTATCCGAGCCATTTCACCCCATATTCAGGTGTTGGCTGAATACGAAGATGAACCCATTTTAGTCAGACAGGGATTCCACTTGGGGTCGACTTTTCATCCCGAACTAACTTCCGATCCTTCAATACATCTTTATTTTTTGAAGCTTGTTGAAGAACAGACAATATGATATTTAGATAAACAAGAAGGTGGACATGGAAAAATTGTCATTAAAAGACATGGATGTAAAAAATAAAAAAGTCCTCATGCGTGTGGATTTTAATGTTCCCCTTTCACCTACTGGAGTAATTACCGACGATACGCGGATCAAGGCCTCTCTTCCCTCCATTCAATACGTGTTGGACCAGGGAGGAGCCCTTATTTTGATGAGCCATTTGGGGCGTCCCAAAAAGGGGCCGGCCCCGGAGCTTTCCTTGGCGCCTTGTGCCACACGCCTGTCTGAACTCATTAACCGACCTGTGAAAATGGCTTCAGACTGTATTGGAGAAGAAGTGCAGTCGTTGGCAAAAAATCTTAAACCCGGAGAGGTCTTGCTCCTGGAAAACCTCCGGTTTCATCGCGCCGAAGAACATCCTGAGGAAGATCCAGCATTTGTTGAGCAACTGGCCTCTTTGGGGGATGTATACGTAAACGATGCTTTCGGAACGGCCCACAGGATCCATGCTTCTACAGCCGTAATTGCCCACTATTTTCCCCGGCAGGCTGCCGCCGGATTTCTAATGGAAAAAGAGCTTCATTTTCTGGGCTCGACATTGCTGCATCCGAAGCACCCCTTTTATGCCATCATTGGAGGGGCTAAAATATCCACAAAAATCGGCGTTTTGGAGGCCCTGATTCAAAATGTAGATGTCCTGATGATCGGAGGTGCAATGGCCTATACCTTCTTTAAAGCAGAAAACATTCCTATAGGCAATTCCCTGTACGAGGCCGAATTTGTCGAAAAAGCAAAAGAAATAGTCAGGAAATGCCAGGAAAAGAAGGTGAAGCTTCTTTTGCCCATAGATGTTGTCATTGCTGACAAGATAGCTTCGGATGCACAATCCCGAATAGTCCCGGCACGTTCAGGAATTCCAGATGGAATGGAGGGAGTGAGCATTGGGCCCGAAACGGTAAAACTATTTGAGGAAGAGCTCCAGGATGCAGCTACAGTTTTTTGGAATGGCCCATTAGGAGTTTTTGAAGAGAAAAAATTTGCCCAGGCAACAATAGACATAGCCCGGGCTTTGGCCCGATTGAATTGCATCAAAATTGTAGGGGGAGGAGATTCAATAGCAGCTATTGAGGCGGCGGGTGTGGCGGATAAAATGACACATCTTTCCACCGGAGGGGGGGCCTCTTTGGAATTTATAGAAAATAAAACACTGCCAGGAATAGAAGCGCTTTCGGCAAGGGACTAAAGGGACCTAAGGGATTTGATAAAACAGCTTTTGTCCCTTTTGTCCCTTAATTAGGTGCAATTAATTCTGTGGGATTGAGAAATTTCTACCACAGAGCACACAGAGAACACGGAGATCATTCAAGCCCGGAACGGGCTTGAATGACGGCCTTTCGTTTGTGCGCTTCGCGCACAAACGAAAATTCTTTGTCACAGATCCAAGCGAATTTCCTCTCTGTGCTCTCTGTGTGCTCTGTGGTGATAAAAATTTTTCAGCCCCGCACATTTAATTGTACCCCTAACGATTATTATCTTGATTTTCATTTAAAGATTTGGTAAAATAATTGTAGTTTACAAGTGACATGATAGATTTAATTTTAAATCTGGATCAAGAGAAGTCGTTGTAACGAGACAATAACTTTTAACCGTTGAGTCCTATGCCTTACTTCCAGTCAGAAGTTTCATCTTTAACGGGTTTGTCCGCATTTCCATCTCTTCTTTTTACCTTGACCAGGCATGCCAGGGTCGCGATTTCCTGTCTTTGGAAAAATTATTCCATAAATTTAAGGAGTTGGAATGTCAGAGAACATTCATGGAGAACGTGAATTTGGAAGATGGCGGACCTTTTTATGGCCTGTCCATCACTATGAGCTCAAGAAGCTGCTTCCCATGTTGGTTGTCTTTTTTTTAATCACTCTGGATTACAATATCATCAGGACCCTTAAAGATACTTTGGTTGTCACGGCTAAAGGATCCGGAGCTGAAGTCATTCCATTCATTAAAGTATGGGCGATGTTTCCCAGTACGATCTTGATGACCTACCTTTTCACCCATCTGTCCAATCGGTTTTCCAGGGAAAACGTAATCTATTCGATGTTTTCTTTCTTCCTGTTATTTTTCTTTGTATTTACCTTTATTCTGTACCCCAATCGGGAGTGGATACACCCTCATGCATCTGCTGATTTTCTGGAAACAATCCTGCCTTCCGGATTCAAAGGACTGATCGCCATGTACCGAAACTGGATCTTTACCGCCTTTTATGTGATGGCTGAAATGTGGGGAAATATTGTTTTGTTTGTGCTGTTTTGGGGATTTGTCAATCAGGTCACCCGGCTGAGCGAGGCCAAACGATTTTATGGTCTTTTTGGCATAGCCGTCAATGCATCCGGGGTGGCTGCTGGTCTGATCTCAGTTTGGCTGTATAAAGAGAAACTGAACCCTCTCCTTCCCTTTGGGAACACAGGATGGGAACAATCTCTGATCCTGTTAATGGGTGTAGTGCTTGCGGCCGGAATTATTACTATAGGGCTGTTTTATTGGATGAATAAATACATCTTGACGAATCCCCTGTACTATGATCCTAAAGAGGCCAAAGAGGAAAATTCCGTAAAAGGAAAACTCTCCATGCGGGAAAGTTTTTCCTTTTTGCTGCGGTCCAAATACCTGCTTTGCCTGGCTGTTGTGGTAATTTCTTACAATTCGGTCATTAACCTGGCCGAAGTGCTTTGGAAGCATGAAGTGTACGAGCTTTATCCTGAACCCGGAGCATATAACCTCTATATGAACCAGGTGACCACTTGGATAGGTCTTTTTGCTACATTGTCCGCATTGTTCATTTCAGGCAATTCGATCCGCAAATTCGGATGGACCTTTACCGCCATGCTGACGCCTGCTATTTTGCTTGTCACCAGCGCAGGTTTCTTCGGTTGCTTTTTAGCAAAAGAATCTTATAGCGATCTGATGGTAGCCTTGACCGGGACCACTCCTCTTGCCCTCGCGGTCCTTTTTGGTTCGGCGCAAAACATCCTTAGCCGGGCGGCAAAATATTCGGTATTTGATGCGACAAAGGAAATGGCTTATGTGCCCTTGCCCCCGGCAAGCAAAATCAAAGGCAAGGCAGCTATTGATGGCGTTGCAGCCCGTCTTGGAAAGTCCAGCGGATCTTTTGTACATCAAATGCTGCTCATTGCCCTTGCATCATTTAGCGCTAGCGCCCCTTATATAGCCCTTTTCCTTTTAATCGTGATCATTGGTTGGATCATAGCGGTGAAGTCCTTGGGAAGGCAATTTAAAGTTGTATCGTTGGAGAAGTCAGCAGCAGAGGCCCAGGAGGATTTTGAATCTTCTTCCGCTGTAAGCCTTACGGCTTCGACGATCGTCAGCGGCAGCCAGCTGACACCCGAGAGGCAGGCAGTCTAAGTCATAAGAAAAAATTTTAAATAATGTTCACTAAAGTCGTTGGAGGATAAAAATTTTAACTGTCAATTTTCGTTGCTTTTTAACATAAATGTATGCTATAATATTATTTTTAACAAGGAAGTTGTATGAGTAATGCACAAAAATCCGAATTTGGTCTCGTTCGCTCCTGTTTATGGCCGATCCATAAACACGAACTGTTCAAACTCTTGCCCATGGTACTTATGATATGGCTCATCGTATTTGTTTACGATGTGATCCGTAATATGAAAGATGCTGTCATCGTTACAGCAGCCGGAGCTGAAGTCATCCCCTTTATCAAAGTGTGGGCCTTGCTCCCTGGCGCTATACTCCTGACTCTCATCTATGCCAGGCTGTCCAATAAATACAGCCAGGAAAGAGTATTTTACATAATGACTACGGGCTTTTTGTCTTTTTTTGCCCTATTTGCTTTTTTCATATATCCCATCAGAGATTCCCTGCATGCCCATTCGCTGGCGAATTATCTGGAGGGCGTACTGCCCGCGGGGCTCAAGGGCATGGTGTCCATGTGCCGCTACTGGTCGTTTACCATTTTTTATATCACGGCGGAGTTATGGGGGGTCATTGTACTGTCCGTCATGTTCTGGGGATTTGCTAACCAAGTAACACGTGTAGGTGAAGCCCGCCGGTTTTACAGTGTATTTTGCATTGGCGCAAATACTGCCGCCATTTTTGCCGGCCTTATTACTTCGATCCTGCCCTCCTCTGAGACCAATCTGGTAACCCATATGAAAGATGACTGGCATGCTTCACTGAATATATTGACTTTGGTCATTATTGGTTGCGGGGTCCTAGCCATGGTACTATATCGTTGGATGCACACCAATGTTTTAACAGATCCTCAGTTTGCCGATTTTCATGAGGCAAAAGAGCAGTATAAAACCAAAAAGAAGCTTTCCCTGAGAGAAAGTTTCGCATTTCTGTCTAACTCCAGATACCTTATCTGCATCGCCATTCTGGTGGTCTCGTACAACCTTGTCCTAAACCTCGTGGAAGTCATATGGAAAGACCAGCTTCGACGCCTGTATCCTTCAACGGATGATTATTTCGCTTATATGAGCATCATGACGTCATGGATGGGCGTGTTTTCATTCTGTACGGCGATATTTATGGCCCAGATCATTGGACGATTTGGATGGACCCGTACCGCCCTCATCACTCCGGTCATCATGCTGGTTACAAGCGTAGGCTTCTTTGGCTTCCTGTTCTACCAGAATTATATGGGCGCCGACCCTAATTTGGCTATTTTAGGATTCAGCCCTTTAAGCATTGCGGTCTTCTTTGGCGGAGCTCAAATCTGTTTGAGCAAGGCAATGAAGTATTCCGTATTTGACAGCACGAAGGAAATAGCTTTCATCCCTCTTTCCCATGACGTAAAACTGCGTGGAAAAGCCGCTATTGACGGCGTAGGGTCCCGTTTAGGCAAATCGGGTGGATCCTTGGTCCACACAATATTGCTAATGGTGTTGGGAACATTGGCATCCAGCGCGCCTTATGTAGCTGCCCTATTAATATCGGTTATAGGTATATGGATTTATGCAGCCCGTGCATTGGGTATGCAGTTTAATGAGATTACTGCGTCAGAACTTGCCGGTTCTAAGACGGCAGAAGAGAAAGAACCCGTAGCCGAAAGTGTTCAGGCAGTATCTTGAATCAACGTGAGCTTGATGCGTGAGCCGAGCTTCACCACTGAGCCAGTGAGATCACTGAGAGGGTTTGAGATTAGAGAGAGAGGGATTATATTATTAGGCGTCTAATGCCCTGCTTCAACAGTTATAGGCCACTACCCTCCCTATCTCAAACCTTCTCTGTGATCTCACTGGCTCAGTGGTAAAGAATCACTTATGCATCAAACTCGCGTTAAATTAGTCCGCGGAGCGGATATCCCGCTCCGTATGATAAAGCTCGATAAAAGCTGTGATGCCTAAAACCAGGGCAAGATAGTAGACAAAGGGCCATATAGCAGGTTGAAAGGTCAAGCTCAAAATAACGAGCAATTGAAGGACCGTGGCTGCCTTGCCCGACCATATCGCTCTGAATCGGGAGCTGTCGAATTTTCCCTGACAGGCTAGATATAAGCCGTAAAGGATGATGGAAAAATCCCGTGAAATCAGGCAGCAGGCTTGTATCCAGGTGAGCCGATCTTCTCCAATAAAGACTATAAGCACAAACAGCACAAAGAATTTATCTGTAATGGGATCTAAAAGGGTTCCAAGGCGGTTGACCATTTGGTAGCGGCGGGCCAGGAACCCATCCAGTCCATCTGTTACCAGAGCCAATATCACCGCGAAAGCACGGCAGGCAGCACTATGTTGCAAAAAAATCAGGGCAAGTGGAATGCGCAACAAGGACAACAGATTGGGCAAGTTAAACATTATCCACCAAAATTTGTAAAAATACTCGTTAATTAGTACTAGAGCATAACATAAAAAACCATATCTGTAAAACAGCAATTCCTCAATGGGTGCAATTAAATCTGCGAGGTTGAGAAATTATTATTACCACAGAGCCCACAGAGAACACAGAGATCATTCAAGCCCGGAACGGGCTTGAATGACGGCTTTCATTTGTGCGCTTCGCGCACAAATGAAAATCCTATGTCACAGAGCCAAGCGAATTTTTTCTCTGTGCTCTCTGTGTGCTCTGTGGTAAAAAAAAATCTCAATCCTTCCTCAATTTATTACGGCCCCATGTTACATTGGTTACTATAATAGGGGCCTGGAGCTATTAGCCGGGCAAATTCAAGGGGTTCATTCCTGACCAGGTCCAGTTGGGACAGACAATCACGCCCTTGAATGTAGTAGGTGATTTTCCCATTTTTGAATACGACGTATTTGATCTGGCCGGGATCTGGGTAATTGTATTTGCATAACCCGATGAAGTTAACGCGTATTTCCAGCTGAGCTGCTGTCAGGGAACAATGGGGAAGATAGGGGCGTAGTTGAGGTGTATCATTAACGGTCATCAATAAGGTATCTATAAGCCCCAGGATTAACATTCTGGCTTCGTCAATGCCATAGTCTTCTGTAGATTCAAATTGCAGGCCAAGCTTCCAGATCATGTCATCGAAACACCCTGTTTTATTCACCAGCTTGAGATTGTTTTGATCTTCCACTGCTTCAATATATTCCGTGATGACGCAATTGAGCCTGTTTTTGTAGGATTCAGGAGCTCCATTCTGGCCGAAATCTATGATATTATGTACAAGCAAAAGAACTGGCAGCATCAATGAAATCCCATTCATTTTATTCTTCTCCCTTTGCAATTTAAAACTTTAGTGTATTCCATTTGACAATTTTTTTGATAAGTTTTATTTTTTTGCCAACAGATAAGGATGGGTATTTCATGTGGACTAAAAATGTGTTTTTGCTTGGAGTGGTATTCTGGATGTTCTTCAGTGAGTTCCAATTGGGAGCTCAGGCCATGACTCTTGATCCTTATCATAAGTCCCCTATCGCGCCTCCCTTTGAAAAAATATATATAAACCCCAATTGTTTGGTGGATATGCCCGATGGGTTGTATTATTACCATGCAAACGGATATGCAGAAAAGGTGAGGACGCTTAGACATGATTGTAACGGGTTTTATATATTGAGAATCGAATACCAGTGTCCTCTTTGCGGCCGCACCTACCTGGATAAAGAGCCTGATGCAGACCATGGCTGCCCTCTTTTCATGCGGCAAATTCTGCCAAAAATCTGGATCAAGTAAAATTGTTTTATGCCATTATGCCGGCCGTTGGGTGCAAAAAGAACTGTTGGCAGCTGCGTTTTTAGCAAAGAAATAACAAGGTAATCAGGCCGTCTCGGCCTGACCTGAACGACCTAGGTCAGGCCGAGACGGCCTGATTACCTTTTTCGTTCAGATACCCTGACGAAGGAGGGGTATCTGAACTGTTACATTTATTGAAGCTTCTTTATAGTCATGTACGCAACCGTAGCAGTAGACCCTACTGACGAGAATGTAAAGAGCGGGACTGCCTGACTGCTTGTATTTACCAATGCCAAACTTGATGTAGCCCCAACAGAGAATATTGATCCCAGGTTGTACTGAAATACAAGATCAGATAAAGACGCTGTATAAACATTGGTCCAAGTAGTCGTTGTCCCATGGATATTATTACCATTTAATTGAAGACTAAATGCTCCAGATGCAGTGGAAAGACCCAATCCAACACCTTGTGTAAGGCCATAAATAACTTCATAGGTTCCGGGAGCCAACGTAGCGGTTCCTCCTGGTGGGCCTATCAGGAAGGCAATGGCTGTTTCTCCAGAAGGAAATACATTATTTGTTGCAAATTCAACTACTCCGCTCGGATCTACCGCATAACTTGCATCAGTATCAATCTCAATAAAAGAAAATGAAGATATTATTGCGACTGGGCCCGTAGGTCCTATAGGTCCTGTTGGCCCTGTAGCTCCCGTTGGACCTGTCGAGCTTGTAGGGCCTGTAGAACCTGTCGGCCCTGTAGCACCCGTCGGCCCTGTATTACCAGTCGAACCTGTAGCTCCCGTTGGTCCTGTTGATCCCATTGAGCCTGTGTCACCTGTAGGGCCTTGTGATCCGGTGGCTCCGGTAAGGCCGGTCGGTCCAGTCGGTCCAGTTGGACCTGTGGCTCCGTTAGATCCAGAATTTCCAGTTGGGCCTGTGGCTCCGGTGGCTCCGGTAAGGCCGGTCGGTCCAGTTGGACCTGTGGCTCCGTTAGATCCGACATCTCCAGTAGGGCCTTGTGCTCCGGTGGCTCCGGTAAGGCCGGTCGGTCCAGTAGGTCCAGCTGGACCCGTGGCTCCGTCAGATCCGACATCTCCAGTAGGGCCCGTGGCTCCGGTAAGGCCGGTCGGTCCAGTAGCTCCAGTTGGGCCCGTGGCTCCACCAGATCCAGCATTTCCAGTTGTGCCCGTGGCTCCGGTGGCTCCGGTAGGTCCAGTTGGGCCAGTGGTTCCTGATCCAGCATTTCCAGCAGGGCCCGTGGCTCCGGTAGAGCCGGTTGATCCAGTAGGTCCGGTTGGGCCCGTGGTTCCTGATCCAGCATTTCCAGTAGGGCCTTGTGCTCCGGTGGCGCCTGTGGGACCCGTGCTCCCTGTTGGCCCTGTAGCTCCAGTAGATCCAGTCCCTGTACCTCCACAGCATGGACCGGTAGGTCCCGTAGGTCCGCGAGGTCCGGTTGGTCCTCTCAACAGTGGAGGCCGTTGTCTATCTGAGTAGTCGCCGCTACAATCATCATCATCATCATGCTTATGTTTGCTTTTTGCATAGTGTTGTTCTATTAATGAGGCTTTTAGATCCAGATTTTTATATGCATTAATATATTTGGATATATTTTGACTTGTTTCTTCAATTTTAGCTAGGGTGTCATCATTTAGGGTGGTATCAGTGCCATAACAATCCAGGAAATAAGAGTTTTCCTCATCATTGGGTATAATGATGAACACGAGACCATTTTCTTCAAAAACCATATTTTGGATATCATGGGGTGGATCGTCTAATGACTGTGGATCATTTATTGGATCTTGATTGTCGATTTGATTTTGGGAATCGGGAGTCCAACTGGTTCTATGTAGCCATTTCAAATTGGTTTTATCAACCAGTTCAGGAAGTACTGAGAGTTTATCATTCGGTGTTTCCGAATAACCTAGAACATACGAGGAATGGTCCATTCTATGCACTAATGTTGCGAGGCAGAACAAGAATAAAAAGCGAAGTATTGGTTTCATAGGATCCCTTCAGAGATTTAGTGTTAACTTATAAAAATTTTCTATATATATATTTTCATGTTGGACTTCAAGAAAATAATTGTTTTACCGATACGTACGTCCTTAAAAAGTCATGGCAGCACATGACATTTTTTGAGAAAGTAGCCACGGCGTCCCGCCCTGGTACAGGACGAGACGGCCTGGTTACCTTTTCATGCTTCGCCTTGCCATAACTTTTTGCGTCACCTAACTAGGAATAGAAATATAAATGCTGTGTATGTTAAAATGATTTACGTATTTAAATAAGGAGAAGGAGATGATTTTTACATCAGCACCAGAAGATATTAAAAATTATATTTTAAATTTTATTAATATCCCTGAAAAAATTACAAGTGAAAATGTGAAATTTAATGGAAGGACTATTTCATATTTATTATGTCTTAATAAAGAAATCAACGAAAGGATGAAAGATGTATGTAATCAGAAATTGGCTGATCTTAAAAAAATTAACGAATTAATTAATAAATATTCACACTATAACTATGTCTTAGGAGAAGAAAATAAAAGCTATATGAAAGGCCATAGAGCAGAGCCGCAAGGAAATCCGCAACTTGTCGATGCTTTGTCCACCGGACTTCGTTGGGTAACGGTAACTGAAGATTTAATACACTGTTTTGATCAATATACTAAAGAAATCGAAAATGACATTAAAGAAATTGTGAGACTCACACCTCAAAGTTTGAAGTGCAATATTGGATATTTGCCTGATAGGTATTATTATGAACGCTTGTCGCCTCTGGCTGTGGCTTGTTACAATGATAAAATACCTGTACATATAATCAAATATTTACTGGAAAGTGGGGCCAATCCGTATCAGCGTTATTGGAATGGCAGCTGTGATATTCCTATAATAGATGGATTTGAGTTTGATGGGAGTACCAGTGAACGAGATATGGCTATCAAGGAATTATTCAAGGGATATGCTTTACCAGCTCCTAAAGGGATTATGGCGTACATAGAAAACTTAATGGATGAACATAAAGACAATGACGTTTCTTTTCAAGCATATCGGAAATTAAAGATAGCTTTGATAGAGTTTAACAAAAAAATGTCCATTTAGTGTGATGGCCTGTTTTAATGTACGTCCTTAAAAAGTCATGGCAGCACATGACTTTTTATGAGAAAGCAGCCAGGGCGTCCCACCCTGGTATAGGCCGAAACGGCCTGGTTACCTTTTCATGTTTCGCCTTGCCATAATTTTTTAAGGACGTACGTTTTAATCGGCAAGGCGGAACGCTTCCGGAAAATAATATAATATGTCCGAAGCGGTCATGCAATAGGAGGTGAGGTCCCTGGCGGCATATTCTCCGGCAAGTCCATGAATATATACCCCCAGGCATGCAGCCTGTAAGGGAGGGGCTTTCTGGGCCAATAAAGCCGCCAGAAGACCTGTCAGGACATCTCCACTGCCCGCCGTTGCCATTCCGGGATCTCCGGTGGGATTCACCCATATGGGTTCATCAGGATGAAAAATGAAAGTGGGAGCTCCCTTGAAAACCAAAGTAACCTGCTTGGAATCGGCAAATTGCTGGCATTTCTCTAACAGATCCATGTCCAAAGATACCGGAGGAGTCATATGTAGCAATCGCAACAGCTCTCCTTTATGTGGAGTCAGGACAGTGTGTTGGGGGTAGGGGATATCCATTTCGGATAGTAGGGTCAGGGCATCGGCATCGATGACGCAGGGCTTCTCCAACTGGGGAAGGATTACCTTCAGCATTTCTTTCACGCTTGCACTCCGTCCTAATCCGGGGCCGATGAAAACGGCCGAGGCTTTGTTCAGGTGTTCTATCAGAAGGGATAGGTCTTTTGGGTATTCAAAAGGGATTTTAATGAGTTCAATGGGGCCAGTGGACATTTCATGCTCTATCTGTATAGGATGCAGAAGCCTTACCATTCCAGCCCCGCCCTGCAATGCTGCCATGGAAGACATCAGAGGAGCTCCTGTCATGCCGCGGGATCCTCCCAAACCCACCACAAGTCCCCGTTCATATTTATGCCGGTTTCTGACAATGGGGGGGAGAAAGGGGCGTATGATCTCTTTCGTCAGCATGATCATGCGCGATTCAGCGGATTCGATATATTCCCGGCCCAGTCCGAAATCGACATAACGCAGCTTGCCGGTAAAGTTCCATCCGTCCTGAAGGAAGAAGCCCGTTTTTGGAAGGCCTAAAAAACCTGTTTCTACAGCACGGATGGTGGCTTCGGCAGCTTCTCCAGTGCCCCCCTCAAGTCCCGAGGGAATATCCACGGCAATGATAGGCAGTCGCGACCGGTTAGCAGCCTGAATGATCGAGGCGAAGGGTTCTTCGACGCTTCCATGGAATCCTGTTCCAAAAATGCCATCTAGAATTATTCCGGAGGAAGGAAAGGTGATATTTTCAAGGGCGCCGGAAGAGAAGACCCATCCTCCCTCTTGCAAAAAACGATGATAGTTGGCCTGGCACAAGGAAGAACAGCTTTCTATGGGAATGATTTGGAGGGCGGAAACTTTATAATCTAGATGGAGAAGGTGTATTCCGGCCACATAAGCATCGCCGGCATTATTGCCTTTTCCACAGAGCAGAAGCACCTGTTTATCCAAGTCATTATTTTCGACAAAATCGTTGGCAACTAAGGCTGCACCGCTTCCTGCTTCTTCCATAAAATCGGATTCGGAAGCCCCATCCCGATAGGCAAGCGATTCGATATAGGCCATTTGTTTGGGGGAGATGATTTTCATTGCTGTTCTTCTTTTACAGGTCTATTCATGAGCAGGTTTACGGCTTCCCGGGGGGATAAATTTTCATAGATGATATTGTACACCGTCTCTGTAATTGGCATGGGGATGTCCAACTGCTTGCTGAGCTGCAAGGCGGAAACACAGGTGTACGCTCCTTCGACCACGGTTTTTATTTGAGATTCCGATTCGGATGGGCTTAAACCTTTGGCCAGAAGAAGGCCAAAACGAAAATTTCTGCTGATAGTGGAACTGCAGGTCATGCACAGGTCTCCCATGCCTGACAGGCCATTAAGGGTTTCCACCCGGCAGCCTCTTGCAGTGGCCAGTTTTCGGATTTCATGCAGTCCTCGGGTAATCAATGCTGCTTTGGCGCTGGAGCCAAGGGCCAAACCTTCGGAAATTCCGCAGGCGATGGCAATGATATTTTTCAGGGCCCCTCCATAGGCAACCCCTTTGATATCTACGTTGGGATAGACCCTAAAGGTATTCGTGGTAAAGGTATCGCAGATCATCATCATGATATCCGGATCAAAAGCCGAAGCGACTACGGAGGTGGGCAGTCCCAATATCACTTCTTCGGCATAACCAGGCCCGCTGATTATCGCTACGAGCTCTCTTCTATTTTCTCCCAGGACCTGCAATGCGACATCCGGCAGGATCAGGCCGGAATTCTGCTCGATTCCTTTTGACGTGATGACGAGAGGGATCGGGGATACCTGAAGGGCTTTCAACTTTTCCAGCACAGGCCGCAATCCGGCTGACGTTACGGATTCCACGATGAGATCGGCTTGATCTAGCACCTCTTCCAGTTGAGTGGTCACATGGACATATCCCGGCAAGTCGGATTGGGGAAGAAATGGATGTTTTTGGGTGCGGTTTAATATTTCAGCCAAATCGGGTTTTGTAGTCCAACTCACGACATTCAAGCCCTTGGAGGCCAGAATCCTAGCTAAACAAAATCCCCAACAGCCGGCGCCTAAATAACCAATTTTCATTATGTCACTTTATTTATGCTTATAATTTTTTAGTTTAATGGAAATAGGCATTAAGAGCAATGGTTGACAATGTCGCTACAAATTAAACGCAAAGGCGCAAAGATGCAAAGGGCGCAAAGATGTTTTGTAGAGATTAACCACTGAGCCACTGAGATCACTGAGATTATTATGAGAGAATTGAGAGGGATCCGAAACATTCAGACTTACATATTAGTTGTAAGGATTTTTCATAATATTTAAGTTTGTATGCTTGAGACCCCTCTCAATTCTCTCATAATAATCTCAGTGATCTCAGTGGCTCAGTGGTTAATCTCTACAAAACGTCTTTGCGCCCTTTGCGTCCTTTGCGCCTTTGCGTTTAATTTGTAGCGACATTGTAGACTGTGATATTACGCCCTGGCATAAGAAAGGGCCGATTCCACGGAAGGGAAAAAATGCCGTTTTTCTATTGCCTGTCCCAAGCCGGATTTCATCAATATATCGTATTGAGAGGCATTGACACCGGAAATCAGAAAAACAATTCCTTTCTGTTTGCATTTGGCAGCAAATTTTTTTAGGGTATAGATGCCTGTGGCATCGATAAGGGGTGTTTTATGAATACGCAGGATAAAAACCCTGGGAATCGTATCCAGCCGGATAAGCGCTTCATCCAACAAATTGGCTACACTATAAAAGAAGGGGCCCCGAATTTCAAAGAGGACCACATCTTCAGGCACATCTTTTCTCAACAATATATCAGAGTCATTGGCTTCGAGAGCTTCATTTCTATTTTCATCTGCCAATATCCTGCATACTTCCACGGTCGTTTTATCCGTCATCCGTTTCAGGAATATGACCGCAGACAGCAGCACCCCTACCTGTACGGCCACGGTCAAGTCTATCAGAACAGTCAAAAGAAATGTTATTACGAGAACAACGGCATCTCCTTTTTGGCCTCTCAAAATTTCAATAAAATGAGGGAGCTCGCTCATATTCCACGCCACAAATACTAAAACTCCGGAAAGAGCAGCTAAGGGAATTTTTCCGGCCAAGGGAGCGAAAAAAACCATCAGCAATAAAAGCGTAACGGCATGGAACATGCCTGCTAGCGGAGTTTTTGCTCCCATTCTGATATTGGCTGAGGTCCGGGCAATGGCGCCTGTGGCGGGGATACCTCCAAAGAGGACGGAACCCATATTGGCAATGCCCTGCGCTACTAGTTCTCCATTCGACTTGTGTCTGTGTCCTGTCATGCCATCTGCCACCAAGGCAGACAATAAGGATTCTATTCCCCCCAAAAGTGCAATGGTAATGGCATCAGGAAATACCCTCTGGACCAGCTCATAAGAAAAAACGGGCAGAGAAGGCGTGGGAAGCATCCGGGGTATTTCCCCAAATTTGCTTTCGATAGTCTCAAGAGGTAACTGAAAAAATGATGCGGCAGCTGTAGCCAATATAATGGCAAGAATGGCCCCGGGCAATTTAGGATAATGCCTCCTGAGCAGCATGATTAATAAAAAGGTGCTAAAGGCTATGAGGAATGCCCAGAGGCTGCAGGTATGGGCTGTTTCAAAATAGATTTTACATTTGTCGATAAAGTCAGGAGGCATGTTATCGATCTGCAGACCAAAAAAATCCTTGATTTGCGAGGAAAATATGACGACGGCGATTCCGGTTGTAAATCCCGTAGTGACGGGGAAGGGAATGAATTTCAAGAAGGCTCCGAACCGCGCCAGGCCCATAAGTATCAGCATTATTGAGGCAATGAGAGTGGCCGCGGCCAAACCATCATACCCATGCTTTTGAATGATGGCATAGACAACGACGACAAACGCTCCGGTAGGGCCGCCGATCTGCACACGGCTTCCGCCCAGCAGGGAGATCAGAAAGCCGGCGATGATGGCTGTATATAATCCCCTTTCAGGAGTTACTCCAGAAGCTATGGCAAAGGCCAAAGCCAGCGGAAGGGCGATAATTCCCACGCTGACCCCGGCAAAGAGATCATGGATAATAGTTTCTTTGGAATAGCCTTCTTTAAAACAGATAAAGCTTTTCGGAAGAAAATCTTTATATTGGAACTTCATCTTTTGTTTTTTACATCCTTGAAAAAATCCATTATGATCCTTTTATTGAATATAGGCAATAAGAAAAGGAAACCAAAGGACAACGACAAACGACTTTAACGACAAACGACGATAACGACCTTAACGTCGATAACGACAAACGACCTTAACGACATCTTTATTGTCGTCGTTAAGGTCGTTTGTCGTTATTGTCGTTGTAAATAATCCACCTATCAGATATTATTTGCTTTTGTTTATTTTTAAAATCAATGAGGTAATAATTTATGACGGTTCAAAATATTGTTTATTCCACTTCAGTTAAATTGGAGGGTAATTTAGGTTCGATCCAACAAAGCCAATTTTCCAGTTTGCCCTTGGAGGTTATTCAGAAAATATTCTCAAATATTAATCAGTCATACTCTATCGATAAGCGAAACATTTTGCTGACCTGTCGGGCTTTCCTTGTTTTAGGGCTTGATAGTTTTAAAGAGAGCATTTATGACGAACATAACCTGTGGTATGTTGTCAGATATAATAGAGATCTGGCAACTCTTCAACACCTCATTGAAAAAATCAGTAATGACTTTACAATTGCATTTGATGCCGCCATTGAAAGGGGAAATTTACCCGCTCTCAAATTACTGTTAAAAGATCCAAAAGTTAATCCTGCAATTGTGAGAATTAATTTAATTGCGTCTGCATATTGTAATCCGTTTGTCAGTTTGGAAGTTAAACATCCTATTATTAAGGAGTTGCTGGGAGATCCCAGAGTGCGTTATATGGGCAATACGGATTATTGTGATCATCTATCAATGCAGGCTGTGCATGAGAATGACATAAAGCTGGTCGAAATATTGCTCGAGGATTCGCGTTTCAACCCTGCAGCTTATAATAACCAACCCATACACGATGCAATAGTATCCCGTAAAGAATCAACTGATATTATAAAAAATGCTCCAGGATCCTCGAGTCGATCCCTCTGCTGATAATAACAAATTACTCAAACTAGCACTGTTTCGTAATGATATACAAGTCATAGACCTTCTGTTCAGACATCCGAAAATTGATCTTTTAACTCAAAAATATGAATTGATCCATTGGGTAGAAGGATGGGGATTAGATAAAATATGGGTATCGGCTGTGGAAAAATTATTTGCGGAAATAAAAATCCGCGAACAACAAAAATAGAGTGTTTTTTATATTGCTTTGATGGATTCGATGAGAAGAAATTGCAGTTCCTTATAGGCTATTCCATAACGGTTTAGGTCAAAGGTATCGCCTAGCAATGGCTGGCTGGAATTTGACATGGTCTCTGCTACATCCTCAGGGTGTAGGAGCACTTCCTCAAGGAACTTTTTTTCCGGCAGATACAGGCAGATGGTCCCCTGATGCAATAGGCCATTTTTGGTGCGGCGTTGGGCGCCGCCTCCTACCTTGCGTCCGTGCAAAATCACATCATATTTCGTTGGCTGGGCCATGCAAAAATGAGATAAGTAAGATTCTTTCGGATGCTTTTCTTCTTTCAGAAGTTCTAAAGAACCCCTATCACCCAAAAATTGTTGGATGGCATCTGCAATGGCATTATTGACCAGGGCATAATTGGAGAGAGTATTTGGCGAAAAGCCAGGATGGTTGGAAGGGATTAAAACAGAAAAGGCCAGATCGCAATGATGAAAAATTATTCCTCCACCGGTGGGTCTTCGGGCAATCTGAATCTTTTTGTCTTGGATTGCTTCCGGTTTGAAATAGAGCGAAGGATCCAAGAAATAGCCATAGGTAGCGGATGGGAATTCCCATGAATAAAAATGAAGCACTATTCGTGGATTATGTTCCAGGCTTTCCAATAACCTGATATCCGCCTGCATATTTTCAGCAGCCGATTGCTTCTTGGTCAGCAAGATTTCGAAGGGAAGGTGTATTGGCTTCATGAAATAAATGAGGGTTCTTTATTAAGAGGCGCCTATCCTAATATTCAGGATAGGCGTAGGGTGGAGATTTATTCTATTGTAATACCTGCACTTGCATAACCTGTTGCAGTGCTGCCGAGTAAAGTATCTCCTATTGAAGCAGCTGAAAATACTGCCATGACGAGCGTTTGGTTTGTTATGGGTATGCTTAGACCAGTAAGTATGTCGTTTCCAATAGAATAGGGCGGAATCTGATTTTCCTCATCGCTATTGGTATTAAAAGTTAGGTTTATTGCAGTTCCATCCACAGGTGAAAAGAGGTTATTCGGAGTTTCTGAAGTATATAACTGAGCCGTTATTGTTATGGAACCGGTAGCTCCCCCATAGTTCATGCCGTCTAAAAGGAAAAAATATGCCGAAAAAGAAGTTATAGTACCATCCCTAGGCATTGAAAAAGCATAATTGACATTTTGTCCAATCGTAAGATCTACATAGTCTGCATCAGTTAAGGAATTCTCCCATTGAGCTGAGCTGCCAAATCCAATGAATGCTGGATAATCTGCTGAACCATCAATGGGATCGGTAGATAGATTTACAGGACTTCCGGAAGCTAATGGTATAATAGTCCCAGGAGCGTTATTGCCTGTGGCACCCGTAGGGCCTGTCAATCCAATAGGACCTGTTGGGCCAATGTCACCAGTATTACCTTGTGCTCCAGTTTCTCCGGTAGGGCCGGTCGGTCCTGTGGGGCCTGTTGCACCTGTGGCTCCGTCAGATCCATCAATTCCACCAGGGCCTATGGGTCCTTGAGATCCTGTGTTGCCAGCAGGGCCGGTCGGTCCTGTGGGGCCTGTTGCACCTGTGGCTCCGTCAGATCCATTAATTCCACCAGGGCCTATGGGTCCTTGAGATCCTGTGTTGCCAGCAGGGCCGGTCGGTCCTGTGGGGCCTGTTGCACCTGTGGCTCCGTCAGATCCATCAATTCCACCAGGGCCTATGGGTCCTTGAGATCCTGTGTTGCCAGCAGGGCCGGTCGGTCCTGTGGGGCCTGTTGCACCTGTGGCTCCGTCAGATCCATCAATTCCACCAGGGCCTATGGGTCCTTGAGATCCTGTGTTGCCAGCAGGGCCGGTCGGTCCTGTGGGGCCTGTTGCACCTGTGGCTCCGTCAGATCCATCAATTCCACCAGGGCCTATGGGTCCTTGAGATCCTGTGTTGCCAGCAGGGCCGGTCGGTCCTGTGGGGCCTGTTGCACCTGTGGCTCCGTCAGATCCATCAATTCCACCAGGGCCTATGGGTCCTTGCGATCCTGTGTTGCCAGCAGGGCCGGTCGGTCCTGTGGGGCCTGTTGCACCTGTGGCTCCGTCAGATCCATCAATTCCACCAGGGCCTATGGGTCCTTGAGATCCTGTGTTGCCAGCAGGGCCGGTCGGTCCTGTGGGGCCTGTTGCACCTGTGGCTCCGTCAGATCCATCAATTCCACCAGGGCCTATGGGTCCTTGAGATCCTGTGTTGCCAGCAGGGCCTGTCGGTCCAGTGGCTCCTGTTGGGCCAGTGGCTCCATCTGATCCATCATTTCCGGTGGGGCCAGTAGGGCCAGTCGCTCCAGTGGCTCCTGTTGGGCCAGTGTTACCAGTTGGGCCGATCGCTCCGGTGGCTCCAGTCGCGCCGGTATTGCCAGCAGGGCCTTGTGCTCCGGTAGCTCCGGTGGCGCCGGTATTGCCAGCAGGGCCTTGTGTTCCTGTGGCTCCCGCTGGGCCGGTATTGCCAGTTGGACCCGTGGCCCCAACATTGCCAGCAGGACCTTGGGCTCCTGTGGCGCCTGTGGGACCAGGATCACCTGTGGGCCCCGTAGCCCCAGTAGGTCCAGCCCCTGTTCCACCTCCACAGCATGGACCGGTAGGTCCGGTAGGTCCGGTGGGTCCTTTTGGTCCTACAATGAATGGTGGATCTTTTCTATCTGAGCAGTCGCCGCTAGAATCATCATCATGTTTATGTTTGTGTTTTGCATAGTGTTGTTCTATTAATGAGGCTTTTAGATCCAGATTTTTATAAGCATTAATATATTTGGATATATTTTGACTTGTTTTTTCAATTTTAGATAGGGTGTCATCATTTAGGGTGGTGTCATTGCCATAACAATCCAGGAAATAAGAGTTTTCCCCTCCATTGGGTATAATGATGAACACGAGACCATTTTCTTCAAAAACCATATTTTGGATGTCATGAGGCGGATCATCTAGTGACAGCGTGTCATTCATTGGATCTTGATTGTCGATTTGATTTTGGAAATCAGGAGTCCAGGTGGTTCTATGCAGCCATTTCAAATTGGTTTTATCAACCAGTTCAGGAAGCACTGAGAGTTCATTCGGTGTATCCGAATATCCTAGAACATAACAGGAATTGTCTATTCCATGCAGTAATGCCGCGAGGCAAAATAAGAACAAAAAGCGGATTATAGATTTCATAGAATCCTATTTTGAAATTAGTGTATTCCATCATATCCTTCGATCGGATAAGAAGATTCTTAAAAATAATTTTATATATCAATTTTCCTTTTCAGGCTTCAAGAAAAATATAAAATTTTTTTAATTTAGAGGATTTGGCAATAGCCATTATCGGGACAGAATGGGATGATATTTATCAATCAGTTTATCTCCGAAGGAATACCCATAGTTTTTCAGAAAATGGGTGTGTGGATCTTCTTCGTTAAGTACATATACACCCGCCTGGCTTGTGTAAGTGATCAATAAATAGCAATTATCGGGATGAAGAGTTAATTCAGTAAAATCAATGATCGTCTTTGGATCAAAAAATACTCCATTGCCCGGGCTGGAGGGGAAGAAGCGAGATTTTTGTATAGAGGCCTCGGCAGTACCTCTAATGCAGAGCATCCATCCGCATAAAACCTGTTGAATGGAACTGATCTGTTCGAGGGTTTTGCCGTTTTGAAGCCATTTTGCATTTTTTGAGAGAGAGGAAGGTGTCATGCCCGGATACAGTTGATCATAGCCCAGACGCAGGGGTTTTCTCTGGATCAATTGGGAAGCCAGTTCCGCCCATGTTTTTTTTTTGCCAGCTTTTGAAAGAAAGGATGGAACCTCCATAAATCATGGCCTAGGGCAAACTGATTTTCAGCTGTCAGTGAATCTTTTATTTTTTGTCCCTGCATGGCATGGGCTAAGGCTTCTGGGAGGTGCAGCTGTACTTCTTGGAGTTCCTGCTCTGTCAGCAAAGATTCGAATTCTATGTAATGGTTATTCTCATAAAATTCCAGGTGGTTGGTATCCAGGACAAATTTCATGGTATCCTTATTATATATGCATATGGCTTGTTGTATTTTAGACGATAAGCGGCTCCATGATCAATAGCAATTTTCACTATATATTTTTCAGAGAGGCTGTGATCCATTCAGCCAAGGTGGCGTTATCGGAAAGGAGTTGCATGGATTTCTTTAAGGCTTTTTGAGCGGTGAGCTGGTTATAGCCCAAGTTTATCAGCGCGCTCATGGCATCATGAATGGTTTGAGTGCGGGGGTCATTGTCGAGGCCGTGGTTAAAACTGGCATGAGTATAAGGTGTGATAGGAAGCACCTTATTTCTCAACTCCATTACTAGCCTTTCGGCAGTTTTTTTCCCTATTCCGGGAACTTTGCATAGTTTTATTAAATTGTTGTCCGCTATGGCTTGTGCCAGTTCAGCTGCTGGCATGTGTCCGATCAGACTTAAAGCCAGCTTAGGGCCTATTCCTGATACATCCAAAAGCTGTTCAAAGAGGTCCCGTTCGTTGCCAGAAGTAAATCCATAGAGGGAATGGGAATATTCCCGAATGATAAAGGATACGAACAACTTCATTTCCGTTTGAAGGGGGGGCAAAAGGGAATGCAAATGTATAGGAATATGGATTTTATAACCGATCCCATGGGTTTCCAGTGTAACATGATGGGGATTGGACTCAGTCAGTTGTCCTTTAATATAGGTAAACATAAATTTCTAAATAAACTCTATTTTGCTTTTTCGTGTCCGAGTCCGAGTCCGTGTCCGAGTCCGATTTAAAAAGGGGTGAATCGGACTCGGACTCGGTCTCGGACACGGACTCTATATTTTAGGTGGATCTTGCTTTGAATCTGTTTGTGATCCGTATATTCTTTGTGTTATAAAAAACAAATGGTACCATAGAAATGATTATCACTAAAGAGATATTACATTACAATAGCCTAGGTATTATTCCTGGACCGGGCGAAAGCCTGGATGATTTTTTGGCCAGGGCAAAATATTGCCTGGCATTGAAGCGGGATTTTGCCGGCAGGATGCAGGAGGAGGCGCCATTTACTCCTCAAAACCGAGCTTCTGAAGAAGTCATAAAGGAAGCCTTCCCTTTGACAGAACGGCTGTATGATATCAGGCCTGACTGGATACCCGTTTTTTTCAGCAATTACAAACTTTCGTTTTGGCATGGAGGCTGCGCATGGATTTTTCAGGAAAATGATCAGACGCCGATGAGCGCTTTTTTTCAGCTTCGCACGGCCTTTGAAAAAAAACGCACCTATCTAGGGCTTTACAAAAGAGACGAACTCATGGCGCATGAGTTTGCCCATGTAGGGCGAATGATGTTTGAAGAAATCCGCTTTGAAGAAATCTTAGCTTTTCGATCGGACTCTTCCTGGTTTCGCCGTTATTTGGGGCCGATCATGCAATCTTCCTTGGAAAGCGCCCTGTTTGTTCTGGTCCTGTTATTGGTGCTGCTGCTGGACCTTTCCATGGCAAACATTTTAAGTGAATCCTTGTACCAGCAGATGATGTGGGTCAAACTGGTGCCTTTTGTCATGGTATTGTATGCGCTAGGACGTCTCATCCTGAGGCAATATCAATTTTCCCAATGCCTGAAACAGCTAAAAAGAAAATGCAGGAATGAATCGCAAGCCAATGCGGTGGCCTACAGGCTGACGGATCAGGAGATAGCCCTTTTTTCCCAGTTGTCCCCCGAAAAAATCCTGAATTATGCGTTTGAGAAAAAAAAGAGTTCCTTGCGCTGGGCTGTCATTTGCAAAGCGTATCTCAATGATTCTAATCGGTGTCAGTAAAAGTGGATTGGCTTTCGGGAGGCTCTACGATCTCCTGGTTGGAGGGATTGGCCAATTTAATGCCCGTAAAACCTTGAAACGCCATTGCCATCAGTCCTGTCATAATAAAAGTGATGCCCATGCCCCTTAAAGCCGGCACGACGTTGGCTGTGGCCAGTCTTTCCCTGATGGCTGCCACAAGGGCTATGGCAAGCCACCACCCAAGGGCAGATCCCACGACATAGACCAGATTGGGCAGGAATGGGTAATCCCGTGTCACGGCAAACAGGCAGGCTCCAAGAATGGCGCAATTCACAGCAATCAGGGGAAGGTAAAGGCCCAGGGACATGTAAAGGGCTGGAGACATTTTTTCGATGATGATTTCCAGTATCTGTACAAATCCTGCAATCACCGATATGAAAATCAGGAATTCCAGAAAACCTAAGTCAACATTCTTGGCATCCACACCCACAACAGAAAGCCATTCAAGGGCGCCATGGCCGGTAATGAAATTATGCACCAGCCAGTTGAGGACTCCCGATATGGCCAGCACAAACACTACAGCCAGTCCCAAACCGTTGGCTGTCCTGAGCTTTGTCGAGCAGGCAAGGTAGGTGCACATTCCCAGGAAATTGGCCAATAAAAAGTTTTCAATAAAAACTGCCTGAAGCAATAGGCCCAATAAATTTACATGATCATAATTCCCCATCCACATAGACGCCATTCCTATGTTTTTTTATTTACTATATTGAATACCGCTATCATGCCTCCCAGAATAAAGAAGGCTGCGGGCGGGCTGACCATCAGGGCCATATTCTCGTAGGAATCGGGAAATTGGGAGGAGGCGTACCAATGCAAGGGAATGATCTGATAGCCGAACAATTGCCCAAACCCAAAAAATTCCCTTATGCCTCCTACAATAAAGAGCACGGCCGCATATCCCAGACCGGCCCCCAGTCCATCTAGAAAGGCAGGAATTGGCTCGACATTTTTGGCCATCCCTTCGGTACGCCCCATCACGATGCAATTGGTTATGATCAACCCTACAAATACGCTTAGGACTTTTGAAATGCTGAAAAAATAGGCCTGCAAAAACTGATCAATGATAATGACAAAAACGGAAATGATAGCCAGCTGGGTGATCATTCGAATGCTTTCAGGAGTGATCTTCCGCAAAAGCGATACTATCAGGGAAGAAAAAGCCGTTACAAAGGTAACGGACAAACCCATTGTCAATGAGACGGACAGCCTGTTAGTTACGCCCAGGGCAGAGCAGATGCCCAGAACGGCTACAAGGACTTGATTGCTTCCCCACAGCTGGTTTGTGAAAAAGGTGAATTTGAAACTTTAGGAACGGCCATATCCATCCTTTTCATTTAATTTTATCAGGAAGGGGCGGTAGGCTCCCAGCACATCCCGATAGGCATCGGTTACCCCGTTGCCGGTGAGGGTAGCTCCGGTCATGCCATCTACAGCGCTTTGAGCCTTTGGTGAATTCCCCAGGACTTCCGCCACTTTACCTTTGACTACTGTAATTCCCAAGGGGGCTGTCTTTACATCCGTTTTTCCGTCGGGACTTTCCAAAAAGACCTTTTTTCCTGGAAATAGGTTTTGCCAATAGGCTTCCGAGATATTCGCGCCCAGCCCCGGGGTTTCTTTTTGGTCATACCAGGAGATGCCGATTACTGTATTCCCATCTGGTTTTAGGGCAATATAGCCATAAATGGCATCCCATAAGCCAAATCCATTGACCGGGATGACATAGCCTTCCGGTTCTAAATTGGAAGGGTTCTGATCATTGGGCAATATTTCATAAACAAGCTTTGAAGGCTGCCTGTAATACCCGGTTTTTCGATAGTCATTGATGTACTTTGCTTCATTAAGCCCTGCCGCCTTGAAAGAAATCAATTGCCCTTTTTTATTGATTAGCAGGGGAATCAATCGATGTCTATAGACCTGAATGAGCTGTTCTGTCGTAGCGATATCTCGTGTTGTTCCAGGTACAAGGACTGCTCCTTCAGAAAATTTAGCAGGAATATACTTGCCATCGCTGTCTTTCAAAAGAAAATACCCTTCATGGCTGAGTATCCTGGCGGCAATCATCATTTGCCTGCTGCGGTCCAAATCCCGGGCTATGGCTTTAGGTTCTGCCAAGGCGCTGGCGAGGATGGACAATATCAGGGCGCATGCCAGGCTCAAGGCGACCATAAATAACAGGGTTTTTCTATTGCCCTTTGAGGTATTAGGCGGGCGCTCTGCCACGTTTCAAGCTCCTTTTCCTGTAGTTGATGGCTGCATAATAGTCTATAAGGGGAGCAAATACATTGCCCATGAGTATTGCCAGCATGACGCCTTCAGGATAGGCGGGATTGACGGTCCGGATCACGATGGCGACAAAACCGCAGAAAAAGCCATAAATCCATTTGGCCCCTTTCATGACCGGAGAAGATACAGGGTCGGTAGCCATAAAGACCAGGCCGAACGCAAATCCTCCCAAAAGCAGATGTTTATAGGCTGGAAAGGCGTATTGGGCCGGATTCCAGGCGCCGCCGTCCGAGCCGAAAAATCGGGATCCCCATTCAAAAGCCAAAGCAGTAAAGTAACCTCCCATTAACATTGCCAGCATGGTGCGCCATGACCCGACTCCGGTGTAGATCAGATATAGGGCGCCTAAAAGGCATGCAAGGACAGATGTTTCCCCCATGGAACCCAGCTTATCTCCTAAAAAAAAGCCCCAATCGCTATTATGTCCAATTCCATAGTTTAAGGCGGAAAAATGATAGGCATCTTCATAGTAGCCTGAAGAAAGCCCAAGCCCCCCTTCAACCACGGGAGAAGTGACAAAGGATTTCATTTGATCTTGGCTGAGCTGGCCAAGGAATGTATCGTGATGGTGAAGGCTGTTCCATTTCTGAAAGTGCGACTGGATCGTTCCGATGGTATCCACATGGTTTCCCAGGTCATTTGTGGCAATGGCATCGACGTGGACCCGTTTGATCTCGTGAGTAATGTTATATTGAGACAGTTTGGTGGCCTGGGTGTACCCGTCGAGGGCGGAGGTGTGAGCTTCGCGGTTCATTTTTACCAGGCTTTCACGGACCACAGAGGGATTGGTCCCTGCCCAGATCTCCCCGGTCATTCTACCGGGAAAAGCAAAAAAGAGGAACGCCCGGCAGGCGAGGGCAGGATTTACAATATTCATTCCCGACCCGCCAAACACTTCTTTTCCCAAAACCACCCCGACGGAAACTCCTAAGGCAGCCATCCAATAGGGAATGGTTGAGGGAAGCACAAGCACATATAAAATTCCCGTAACTAGAAAACCTTCTGAAATTTCATGTCCTCGGACGCAGGCGAACAGGGCTTCCCATATACCGCCAACGGCATAGGAAATAAATATCAAAGGCAACAAAGCAATGCAGCCCAGTTTAAGTATGGTCAGATATCGCTCATCCTTCAGGGCAAAATCGAAATAAGTGGAAAGGGATGCCGTGCTTGACAGATATTCATTCATCAACCGGTAATCGCCGCTCGAGTACACAAAGCTTTGCATTCCCGTATTCCAGATGGCCATCAGGATGCACGGCATCAAGGCGATGACGACCAGGACCATCCATCGTTTGACATCAACGACATCCCTGATATGGGGGCCATTTGTTGTATGGCAAGGGGCTTCGTATAAAAATGTATCAGCAGCAGAAACAAGGGGACGAAGGCGATATAGCGGTTTTCCCTTTTCACACAGGGACAATTGATAATCGAGGATTCTTCTTAGCATCGAACTTTTATTTCTTTCTTATCACTAGCTTACCAAAATTTGCCGGAGGGGGCAAGAAAAAAGGGTAAAGGGACGAAAGGGAAGGGACCAAAGGGAAGGGACATAAGGGACGAAGTGATATCTCTTAGACTTAAATTATCTTATGTCCCTTTCGTCCCTTATGTCCCTTTGGTCCCTTATGTCCCTTTGGTCCCTTATGTCCCTTTCGTCCCTTTGGTCCCTTATGGATCGAGGTAGTAACAGGCAATTTTACCCTCATCCATAAAGGCCAGAGCGATAAAAGGTGGCAGCATGGGCTCCCCTTTTTCATCGATAAAATGGATCCACAATTCTATATCGCTTTCGGTGAAGGGATAATGGTACAGAAACGGTCGGATCTCCTCATTTTCATTGATGAGGGCCAGCAGGTCTTGGCTGCTGTTTAAGGTAAGGACCCAGGCCTGTTCAGGAGACAGTTTTTGGTCGCTTTTAAAGTGCACTATAAATCTCGTCACTTTTTCTGGTATGGAATATCCACTCGTGACAAGTACAAGCTGGTTCTTCTTCTTCTGGAGGTTGATGTGTTCGGAAAGAATATTATTTGCCAATTCTTGATCTATGGATGGGCTGGAGCAGCCTGTCACCAAAAATCCCACTATCAAATACAGAATAACAGATAATTTCATGATACAATGTCCTTTTGTTTTATTTTTTCTGTTCCATCATCATTGCCCCTCTATACGTACGGCCATTCAAAAAATGATCGATAAAAGGAAATCCTCTAGAAGGCATGTAATGGATATGGATATGTTTACTTTTATGGAAAAAATTTTTTGCGTGCGCAGTAGGATGTGCAAGAATGGAGATCCAGTCTCTTGAGCTTACATAATTAATAGCGCTATGGACCCCTTGATCAGAAATGATGTGGGCGGATCCATAAGTGGCAATAACCAGCATCTTTTTTTCTTCAGGCGTCAGGTACTTTAACATGCAGTGGATGGCGAGCCCTGCCAGGCTATGTCCTTCAACTTTCACAAGACCGCCACTGGCTGTACCGCCAAGGGCTTTGATCCGTTGCCGGGTCATTTCTATCATTCCTTTTACTCTGGCGGTCTTGACGCCGGCTTTCATTATCACAAATTCAAGCAGATCAAAAAGCGGTCCACTGGAAGTTTTGATTGCGCAATGCACATTCGCATTGTCATGAAATTGGGATAATTGTTCTCCCGCTTTTTCTCCATCCGAAACGCATGTCAACATACCCCCAGAGAAAACATAGCTTTCTTTGGGATTCAATTCCTTTTTGCCGAGATCAAAAGCATGGAACCGTCCTGTAAAGCCATGCCGTTCATAGCTTTCGTGGGACCGACCGGCTAGGCGGTGTCCAATATAGGAAATAGCATCGCGGATGCCTGGTATGGGGATGAGGTAGTCTCCAATGGCTTTTACTACACGGCCTACGGCCTGAATGGCTCTGACGATGATGGATCTTGATTCCGGCTCTTTCGCCTCCGATGCGGATTCTTCAATCAAGCCATAAAGATCTATATTTTTCAAGGGATTATTGGAGACGAAGGCATAGAGGTTGGGGCCGCCTTCAAATCCTATGGGATCCGGCGTTATCCATCTTCCTAAAGAGGGATCATAATACCGGTGCCCATAATAGATGAAGCCAGTTTCGGGATCTGCCCTTTTGCTGCTGAATCGCCAGGGGTTTATGGAAGCCATTAAAGGATTACCTTCCCCATCATAGATGACCTCTTCTCCGAAAGCAGAAAACCGATAAGTCTCCACGACTTTTTTAGAACGGGAGTCTATCAGGGCCCTCACATTTCCATGGGTGTCATGCACGGGAGTATAAACCCGGTTATCTATTTCAATTGCCACCGCTGCGCCAATTTCAGCTCCTAGGCCCAATCCAAGTACTCTTAACTCCCGGATGCTTCCTTTGCTATCCGTAGAGCCAATTTCATTCAGGTTGGCATAAAGATAACGCGATTGCGAAACAGAGGTCCAAGGTTTGCCAGGGGATGCCCTTTTCATGACATGCTTTTCGAGGCGTCTGTCTTCGGCATCATAGATAAACTGAATTTTCTGGTTGTTTTGAATGATGCAAATCAGCCTGTCCAGGGCATCATAATAAAATTTTATGTCGCCTTGCTGAGTGGATTTTCTGACCATTCTCCCATTAGCATCATAGTGGTAGGCTGAGTCCTGATCGCTTAAAATCTGGTTTAAGGCATTGTGGTTGCAGGAATCTCCATTTTTTGAAGTTCTATTATGGAAGGAATCATAGCTATAGCTCCCGGAAAATTCCCCTTTTTCTGTCTTTAACTGGTTCTGATGGTCATAGGAATACTGGCACCAGCTTTTTCCCAAGGCATCTTCGATACATTTTTTTAATATGTTTCCCGCGCTGTCATATTTCTGGACAGTTTCTTTCCAGAAGACAGAATCGATGCGGGTGTTGCACCCGGCGAGGTTATATTGCTTAGCAAGGGTCCCTCCATCATGGATCAGTTCGCTGGCCAGGCAGTTTCCCGAAAGGTCATATTCCACATAGTAATGGGTGTATTGGACCTTTTCTGCAGTGTTGGTCCTCTGTACCTCCCGCAGGAAAGATCCCTGGTAATGATAGGCTATTCCGGAACGATCAGGGAGAGTGATCTTTTTTATTCTTCCCAGTCTGTCATATTCGTACAGGAGCTTAGCTTCATGGCCTAAAGTTTCTGAAATCAGATTGTCATTAACATCATAGCATTTTTGTGTTGTGCATTTGCGGATATTGTCCTGGATTTTTACAACCATTCCTTTGTTGTTGCAGGTATAGCTGTAATCAATAGTCTCGTCGGAGCTGTATCTTTTTCTGACCCTGTTCTGGATGTCATACAAAGTAAACAAGACAGTCCCATCGGGCTTTATTATCCTGTCTTGCAATCCATATTCATTATACGAATAGTGAGTGTTTTTTTGTTCGGGTGTGGAAGCTGCTTCAATCAAAGAGATAAGCCTTCCCCATCCATCGTATTCCCATTGAGTGATAACCTGTTTCCCTGCTTCGCTATCTAACTGCCGGACAGGAAGGCCTGATAGGGTGTAAGAGATTTCCCTTTGATGGATCATTTCTCCCAAGGGAGTTTTAAGAAGGGTGCATACGGTTCGTCCCAAAGCATCTTTAATCGAAACCGTTGTCCGCCCCAGAGGGTCAGTTGTTTCAATGCACTCGACATTCTGACCGAGAGAATTATAACAGTCCTCAGGATATCGATAGACTGTCTTGCAGCCGAGGGGATCTGTCTCTTCCAGAATATGGCCTAAGATGTCATATGAAGTTTTTGAAATGGCGACTCCTTCTCTGCTGTTATGAATGGTTGCGGTTTTTCGTCCCAGGGCATCATAGACATACTGCACTTTTGTCTCCAGACTGCCATCCGCATCTTCAATGCTTTCCGATAGGGGGCGGTCCAGTGCATCATGGGCACTTTTTTTGACAACATAATCCTCGGCCCCATAGCCGAAATATTCATGGACCTCGCACAAGTGTCCCAAGAAGTCATAATGGCAGGTATGTTTCTGGGCTCCTTTTTCTGCAGATGCCAAGCGCCCGGCCCGGTCATACTTGTAATGCGTTTTAATCCCTTCGCTATCGGTCTCTTCAATTAGATGAAAAGCATTGTAGACTGCGCTTGTAGAACTAAGGAGCTTATGACCGGCAGAATAATGGTCTGTCTGGACCAGCCGGCTTTGATAATCATAGGTATAAACGGCATAGGTGCCATTTTTTGCAATGGATTTGACGGGATTGCCATTGATAGCATATTCATATCTTTCTGTTGTCCCATCGGGATACATGATCTCAAGAGGCTGTCCCCGTAAATTGTATGTTTTGCCTGTTTTCCTGCCTTCAGCATCTTCGTACATGATGATATGGCCTAATAGATCATACTCCTGCCGGATGCCTGGGCGGCTGATATTTCCATCCACATCTGCTACTTCAGGGAAGACAGTCCGGACCAGACGGCCCAATGCATCATATTCATGGGAAGTTTCATTTCCATAGTAATCTGAAGACCGTATGAGGTGATTCAAATAGTCATATGTAAAAGTATTTGTATACAGCCTGCCTTGTGAATCGACTTTTTCAGTTTTGATCAGGCGATTTGAATAGTCATAGTGATAGTTTGTATAAAAATCCAGGCAGGGCCCTTGCTCAAAGATCTTGTTGCCATTGAGGTCGTACTTTCTTTCAATGACCTGTCCCAAGGCATTGGTTTCCTTTATGACATGCCCAAAGGTATCATATTCCCATGCCAGGGTATACGCCAGTTCAGACTGGTTGTCGTAATGCTCCTGTCTGATCAAATTCCCTTGAAGGTCATAGTCATTGACTGTCTTGTGCAAAAGGACAAATTCTCCGCTGTCAAGGTCCAGATACCCTTCCTCCGTCAGTTCAGGCAATCCAATGGGAAGCGTGGACCGGTTCCGGATGTTTTTAATTCTTCTTTCAGTAACTCCTGCAAGAGATTCCAGATCTTCATCGCTGCCGTCGTCAATGATTTCTCGGGTCAAAATGCCATTGGCGTCATATTCATAAAAATTCCGGATGCGAACGGAATTGCCGGATTTGAGTAGTTTTTTCTGCAGAAGATCTGTGCCTTCCACATATCTGTAGGCAATTGCATGCTGCGAATCAGACTCAAAGGTCTTAAGGTTCAGCCCGTCATTCGAATAGCGGTAATTTTTTTGATAGCATTCATTATCATTTGGTTGTGGAACGCCTTCACTGTTAATAACGATCGTATTGAAGTTCGTGCCGGTCAAATTTCCCAACCACAATTCCTGAAGGACATTGCCGCGCGAGTCATATCTGAAATGGCGGCAGGACAAAATCCTCCCGTCCGGCGATTCATGGGTTTTGCTGATCAGCTGGCCGGAATTTTCGGAAGCATCGGCTCCCCAATAAAATTTTTCAAGGCTATACAGCTGAGGGTCTTTTTGCCCTGTATATCTTTCAAATCGGGTAAGGCGATGCTCATCAGAATAGTAATAGCGCACCTTATGCCCATAGGCATCAAACACTGCTGTAGAACCTCCCAAAAGATGCCGGTGCGCCGCACATCCCCTATCGTGTATGTCATAAACAAACCGGTGGGTGACGACAGGGGTTGCATCAGTTCCTACGGGCTTCCTGATGAGCCTTACCCTGTCGTATCTGGGATCGTCCTTCGATTTGACAGGTTCTGCATCGTCTTCTAATGTTTGTCCCTTTTTGTAATAGTCTATCTCCAGATACCTTCCATTGGGTTCTTCTTTCCGTAGGATCTTATACCCGTTGATTTTGTCTTTTTTTGAATAAATGTAGGTGAGCGGCCGGGAAAAATTCGGAAGGACCTCGTATCGTAGAGATCCATCCGGTTCCTTAGAAGATGCATAGTGAACTTTTCTTCCATCGAGAGAGGTCACATCTATCTGTCCAGGACTGAAGTGCTTGATTCTCAATTCATTCAGAAGGTCTCCAGAGGCATTATATGTCTTAATGCGGCCAAGCCGGTCCTTTTCATAACAATATTCAATTGTATTGCCATTGGCCTTTTTTATTCGGGTCAGGGGATAGACATGCGAAATGTCTCTAAGCACTCTCTTTTTTCCAAAAGAATATACAGCCCCGCTTCCATTGGTAGCTGTCATATTGTTATTCCTCATAACCTTCACGATAGTATTTTTAGGGTTCGTTTTTCCTCCGATTTCACCATGGGCGCAATTAGTTACTCCGCGTTCCCATACTTCCGGATCAAGCTTCAATTCATTGTTGAAATCAGGCTGGTATGAAGAAAGGCTGTAATGCAGCGCTGCACCTCTTTCATCACAGAAGAAAGAATGAAGCTTGTCTTCTTCATATGCATCAATGATATATCCACGATGGTTTAAGCTCCATCCATGCGGAGGCATAAGGTTCCAGTTTTTTTCCGCAGCATAATGGCATTGCAGTTCAATCGGTTCCGCTCCCTTTAAAACAATGTCAGTGCGTGCTTCAATATATTCTCCCGTTATTGCACTGACAATGCCTTCGACAATGGTTGAGGGCTCGCACTCTGTGTTTGCAAATGAACGTGAGAGGTGTTCCCCCATTTCCGAAAAGCCGGAATTGTAAGAACCGGTTTCTTGTTCGCATTGCAAGAATGCTCCACAAGGCATAAAACATAAAATAAATAGGGCAATTTTCCGTAACATAGATTTTTCTCCCTTAACAATATTTTACCACAGTTACCCCCCCCCTTTTTTGGCCGGAGGCGCATAGGACTTCTAAAAAAACCCATGTTTATACCTAAAAATTTGTTTTTATTCAAAATGAAAATTTATTTATTTCAGCATTTCAATAAGATAAATACACAAGCGACTGATCTTCAGTGCTAAACAAATTGGTTTACAGGCGCAATTGTTAACAAAATGTGTAAAATAATTTTTGATTGCACAAATTGGGTTGAAAAATAATTGATAGGAAGATTAAAAAATAATTGCTGAAAATAAGAAAAAAATGTTATGACTCAGTATCAAACAATGATAGCCGAAATTTTTCGGTTCTGAGTAGTTTCTCAGATAGACCTTGTCCGCCTTTTCTGTCACAATCCAGCCGTCGCAACTGCTGTATTTGACCCAAAAGATGGCAAGGTCCAATAAGATCATATTAAGTTTTATGGTCTGGATTTATTAACCTAAGGAGAACGCATATATGCGGAAAATGTTTTTTTTGTTAGCCTGCCTAATGGCTACAACCATCGCCAATTTGTACACTGTCCCGGTTTCAGCCGATGATCATCATCATTCATCCAAAGGAACCAATGACAATTTTTTCCCTCTCGCTCAAGTAGTTTTAACTCCTGTTTTCATTTCTGAAGATGCCGGATTTTCTTTGTTAATGGAAGGAGGCAGCAAAAGCTACCGATTTAATGGAACTTTTGGATTCCGCCTTTGTGAACAGCATCTGTTTAAAGTCGGCGGAGAGTATCTATCCCAAAAATTCCACTATAAGTTTGGACATGAAGATCATGGGGATGACAATTATAACAGGCATTATGGACACGATAAAAAACAGCACTGGACCCCGCAATGGGCCGTTGGCGGCAAATACCGCTACTTGTTTGCAGACGATTGCTGCAACTGGCTGAAATTCTTTGAATTCGATGGCTACTATGCCCACGCTCAAAACAAAAACTTGCGCGATCACCATGATAATGATCAATCTAGTTATGATCCCGATTCCTTCCGACAAATTCTCGGAGGAAAAAGCTGGGGCCTTGAGGCTGGTACAGCTATCGATACCTGCTGGAACAATGGTATTCTATACGTAGGGATCGACTATGACCAAGTTAGATTCAAAAAACACCGCAATAAACACGACTACAATGAACACAGAGAAAACAAAGATATTTCCGGTGTCGGCGCCACTGTGGCTCTGGAACAACCTCTCTGGTGCGATATTTCCTTCGGTCTGAAATATCAGTATAAAAGAGCTTATGACTACATCATAGGCCTTCTTAACTGGAGCAATCAGATGGAATGCGGCGACCTGGATCTGGGTGTCTTTGTCAACCATGTATGGGGCAAAGAGCACATCAACTCCAGCACCACACTGGGCTTTACCTTAGGCTTTACTTTCGGTATCGACAACTGGTCCTTGTTCGGCGATTGCTGTGCTCCTTGCGACACGGATTGCTGCATAGCCGATTGTTCCGATCTCTCCGCTTGGATTGCCGCTCCAGCTGTGTATATGCCGCAAGTTATCTCAAGAGCTGGACGTAGAGATGATCAGCACGATTATTATGACTACGGCGGCCCAGACGGCGGCCCCAATGAAGGTGGTAACCAAAGCCCCAACGAGGGCGGTAATGATGGCGCTGTAGAAGGTGGCAATGTAGCTGCCAACCTGCCATCTGCGGCTCCCACTGGGCAGCCATCAAATGCTGCAGAGAATACATCGGCAAATGCTGAGACTCCTGCACCAGCTGACAATGCCACTGCAACCAATGATGGATCCAATACATCAGATACAGGCACCACACCTGTAGCTACAAATAATGGAACTCCAACAGAAGGCAACACTTCTGCAAATAGCTAGTCGGGCATAATATAGAAAGATCCTGGTGAAATGCCAGGGTCCTAAACCCAGCTTTCGCGAAGGCTGGGTTTTGACTTTTAAAGCAAAATTTTAATCATGTATGTTACTTGCCAACGTACATTAAGGGGATAAATATGAGCAAATTTTTGAACTCCTTCTTCCTTGCCGGCTTGATGATAGTGTCTAGTATAGACTCAAGCAAAATATATGCGGAAGGAAAAACGAGGGACAACTCTTTTCCAGTCTTAAGTTTAGTTACGACACCGGTATTTATAGCAGAAGATGCCGCTTTTTCCTTATGCCTTGAAGCAGGCGCCAAAAGCAATCGGGTCAATGGCACCTTGGGTTACTTCGCTGATGAAAATAATCGGTTCAAGATTTCTGCTGAGTACTTAAGCCAAAAGCTCCGCTTCAAATTCGATGATAGAGACCGTGATTACCATGAAGGACTCCGACGTTGGCTTCATCAATTTGCCATTGGTGGAAAGTATCAGTATATATTTGAATGCCCTTCCTGTTTTAGCGGGCTTGAATTGGGCCTCTTCTACTCCAATTCCCCGGGCAAGAAGTTATCTGAGCATTCCGAGATAGACGATTCGACTTTGTTCAGAAGAATTGCCGGAGCTGATAATTGGCAGGCAAATGCCGGATTTTTATTCAACCCATGGAGATGCGCCCGCCTGACACCCTACATTTCCTATCAACAGACTACCTACAGAAGGGAATACCAGGACAAAAAACGCATTTCTGGCGTCGGATTTGGCTTAACCTATAATCAAAAACTGTTTTACGGCCTTGATTTTGATCTGAAATATCAGTATACCCAAGCATTTGATGACCTCAGAGCAGGTTTGTATTGGAATAAAATATTCGAATGCGGCGCTTTAGGTTTGGGAGTATTTGTGGACCATGTCTTTGGTAAAAGGGAGCTTCTATCAAGCACTACGACAGGGCTTGAGCTGAGCTTTGCATTTGGAGTCTGCGGATGCGACAAAGTATCATTGCTGCTTTCGGACGAAAGCTGTTGCTGCGGCATTTCCCCGACGGACCTGCTCGATTGGGCGGCCGAACCTGCCGTGTATATGCCTGAAGTGCTTGCAATCAGAGATCGTCTGTGGTGTACTCCTCCCGGGGCAGGACCGTCCGGCGGATTCGATTATTCTGGCCCAGGTTTTCATGAGATCCATTTAAATGAATATTTCGAGAGCGACCATAACCAATCTGAGATATATTATGACGTTGAGATCACAGGAGATGACCATAATTATGTAAGTTACAGTAGCTATAGCGATACTATCTATGTTCAGATCCCTGAATCCGCAAGCTACGAAGAGGTCGAAGTGGCCGTTTACGCTGAAAATAAATGCGGAAGCTCATCGGATACTTTCCCAATATATATTGACATACCTTAACCTTAGGCCCAAAGTGTGTAGCGACATTGTTGCCAGTCTACAATGTCGCTATAACATCAAAGATTGGCTTCCCAGTTTTTGATGTGATCAAGAAAAGTTTCTTTTTGAGGCTTTGATTTTAGCAATTTGACTGTAGAGGGCATTTGAGTTAAATGGGCAATTTTGGCTATCAGATTCAAATGACGCCTGTCGTCGCATGCAAACAGAAAGAAAAGTGTATGGACTGGAAGTCCATCCAGCGCTCCATAATTGATGGATTTTTCAGGAAAAGCAATCACCAGGATATCCACATGATTAGCTAATAATAGGTCCCTGGCATGGGGCAGAGCCATTCCCTGGCCGAGACTGGTGGAATGCAGATGTTCCCTTTCCAGCAGCACTTCCCCTAAAATTTCCGCATCTAAATTCAATAAAGGGGCGATATCTTGGCAGGCGTTGCGGATGACTTCGTCCCTATTTTTCCCGGGAACATTAAACAAAACGCCCCCTTTATGAAGAGCTCTATACAGACTGAATTGCTTGATTCCTTTCCCCGAAACACTGAATGAATCCAGTTCCGGAACTGGAATTTCTTTTGGATGGTCAGAAAACAAGTTTGAAGAATTTACCTGAAGATTCAAAACCCAATCTTCTATTTCATGCCGATTAAAAAAATCCTGTTCATTGATTTTGTATGAAGGGATTTTTTTGGTGGAAAGCCACTTTTTTATTGTTTTTTCCGAAACATTTAATAGCTCAGCGACATCTTCTATTTTTAAATCCATATTATATCTCCGATGCCAAAAAAAAATTAGGACTGTCTATACCCCCCGGGGGCACAAATTTCGGATTTGGGCTTGCAAGGGGTATATTCAAAAGCCCCTGAAAATTTCCATAATATCGATAGGGGAATTCAATGTTAACATTTTTTTTCGTATTTGCTCATCTTTTATGATATGGGTTAATTTGGAAAGTATTTGAAGATATTCAGTTTGTTTATCATCCGGCCCTCCAATCATAAAAATTAACCGGACAGGAGCGCCATCTAAAGCTTTCCATTCCAGACCCTGTTTTAATATGGCAATGCAAATAAAAAAATCGTCGCAGTTGGCCAGTTTGGCATGGGGAATGGCCACTCCCATTCCAATGCCTGTAGAAACAATTTTCTCCCGATCCACTATAGCTTGATAAAATTGCTTCTCATCCTCCACTTTTCCCTGTTGATGAAGATGATGAATAATCAGATGCAGCGCCTCATCGCTGGATTTGGCGTTTAATAACAGAATCAGATTGGGGTTAAGATAGTTATAAATTCTAATCATAAGGATTGTAAAGAGGTTATTGCATTCCTGAGTGGCCAAACCCTCCTTCTCCACGAGAAGTCGCCATGAGTTTTCCATTTTCTACCCGCACAAACCCGGCTTGCACAATAGGGACCACTACCAATTGCGCAATCCGCATTCCCCGCTCGACAATAAAGGGTTCCTGGCCATGATTGATCAAAATAATTCCAAGCTCGCCTCTGTAATCCGCGTCGATGGTTCCCGGAGTATTCAAAACAGTGATCCCGTGCTTTAAAGCCAGCCCGCTGCGTGGGCGTATTTGAATCTCATAGCCATGCGGAATAGCGAACTTCAATCCCGTGGGAATCAACGCCTTCCCTCCAGGGGGCAGGACCACATCTGTCTTTACAAATGCGCGAATGTCCGCTCCGGAGGATTCCGGAGAAGCATAGGTAGGGATGGCCGCTTCCTCTTCTGCCACGATGTGAATGTTTAAAATCTCATGTCCCATATAAAGTCCTCATAATTTAAAGTGGAGAATTGATTGCTGACTGCTGTTTTATGGCTTTTTGCATTGTGCCTGAAACGGCGTTATCTTCATGGAAATTGGGTTCTTGGACTGCAAAAAATGATAGGATCTCGGCGAGTTTGGCCTTGAGTTCATGCCTCTTGACAATGCAGTCTACCATTCCATGGTCTTTTAAAAATTCCGATTTCTGAGCTCCTTCCGGCAACTGGTGGCCAATGGTCTGTTCAATGACGCGAGGCCCCGCAAAACCGATGAGGGCATTCGGTTCCGCTATAATGATATCTCCAAGGGAAGCAAACGAAGCGGTTACTCCTCCAGTTGTAGGATTGGTCAATATGGAGAGATAAGGAATTTTAGCGTTGTGAAGCCGGCCCAGGGCTGCTGAGGTCTTGGCCATCTGCATTAGGGATAGGATGGATTCCTGCATGCGGGCTCCTCCAGAAGTGGAGACAATGACAAGAGGGATTCTCATTTGAAGGGAGTTTTCCATCAATAAGGTCAGCTTTTCACCAACTACAGCGCCCATGGAACCGCCCATAAAATTGAAATCCATGACCCCCAGGGCAACGGGGGTCCCATGGACAAGGCAAGTTCCGGTAAGGACTGCATCCTCATGCCCCGATTTTTCCTTGGCATTTTTCAGGCGGTCAGAATAAGGTTCTGTATCCATAAACTTTAAATAGTCGACCGATTGCAGATTGGCATGTAATTCGACAAAGGTATCGGCATCTGCCAAACTTTTAATCCGCTCGTCTGCAGATAAACGATAGTGATAATCGCATTTTGGGCAGCAGTTGCAATTCCGTTCCAATTCATTCGTATGAATGATCTCATTGCAATGCGTACACTTTAACCAACCGCTAAAACCATCTTTTTTAGAGGTTTGAACTTTTATTTTAGGTTTGTTTTTTGAAAATAATCCCATCTTATTAACCCTGTGATTTGTAATTAATTATATAATACTTAATTTATAATCACTAATCAAGTGTAAAATTAAAAAAAGTAAGGGACAAAAGGGACATAAGGGACGAAAGGGACATTCAGCTACCTTTGGCCTTTTGGTTCCTTTGTCTCTTACCTTTGGTCCCTTATGTCCCTTTGGTCCCTGGTCCCTTTCGTCCCTTTTTCCATTACAAAACAGCAGCGTACCGGTCAGCCACATTCTTCCAGTTGACCACACTCCAGATCGCCTTGACATAATCGGCACGAACGTTTTTATATTGCAGGTAATAGGCATGTTCCCATACATCTATCCCAAGCAACGGAACGAGACCTTTAGTGCTTAATGGGTCCTGGTTGTCGCAGGTAGCGATTTCCAATCGGTTTTTGGGCTTGTTGAAGCCTAGCCATCCCCACCCTGATCCCTGTATGGCTACTGTTTTGGCGCTCATGTTCTCAATGAATTTGTCCAGGGAACCAAACTCTGCCTGGATGGCTGCTGCCAGTTTCCCATCGGGAGGGGTTCCGCCGCCGCTTTTTTGGGGGGCCAGATTGTTCCAGAAAATGGTGTGATTGATATTTCCTCCCCCATTGAACCGGATGGCCGGCTGAAGGGCGATCATAGCCGGAAGGTCATTTTTGCAGGCGGCATCATGGTATTGTTCAAGGGCTTTGTTCAAGTTTGTGACATAGCCCTGGTGATGTTTGGTATAGTGCAGGTTCATGATTTCAGCGCTGATGACAGGTTCCAGCGCATTAAAATCATAAGGGAGAGGAGGTAGTTGATACGTCGTCACCCCTTGTTTTGAATTGGTTTGGCCCATACAACATTCTTGCATAATATATCTCCTGTATTTTCAGGTTAACACAATTTCCACATTCTGTAGCATATTTACAAAATAATCAAGCGACAAATCAGCAATTCAACCATTCCAGCAAAAGCATAAGGCTCTGTTACTATTTATTTGACAAAAATATAATTTAATTTTTACATATTGTATTTTACAGATCTGCAATTTTATTCTAACGGTTTCGGTTTCCGACGATAGCGATTCTGTATTTAGATTTTTGAAAACATATTTACTAAGGGGAAAATTATGAGGTTAAAACTCATTTCATTATTCAAGATATGCCTGGGAGTGCTTGCTGCTACAGCTCCCATGGCAAAAGCCTATACGTCCTCCTCGCCATATACGTGGACAGGACCAGGTAGCAATTATTCTACCTCCGGCAACTGGTCGCCTGCTGGTCCTCCAGGGATGAATGATTCAGCTCTATTTAGCGGAGCCACTTCTACATCAATAACACTTGACGAAAGCAACGCTCTTGTAGGGGCTTTTGTATTTACAGGGGCTACTGGTTATACTTTTTCATTAGGAAGTGGAAATTTCTTTAACTTTGAAGGAACGGGAATTATTGGCCTTGATGGCGGTGTAAGCAATATGTCAAGTCAAACTCAAGTCTTTGATGTATCTGCAGAGGCCACATTGAGTTTTTTGAATTCCACCTCTGCCAATTTTTCTATCTCAGGTCCTCCCAATGAAGTAGATTATAATCTAAGCGACTTTGGGACCATTTTCTTTGAGGATGAGTCCACAGCAGGATCTAATACATACATAAGCCTCACGGATCTCACTGATTTAGCGTTTTCTGATTTTTCAGATGCCGGACTTGCAACTATTACGGCTGGAGCAACCTCTTCAGTGGAATTTTCGGACAATTCGGATGCCTATGAATCTAGTATTACGCTCAATGATTATGCTGTTTTGCAATTCTCTCCTGACAGTGATCCAGATCAGGCGAATATTTTGGCTAATGACAATTCAAAAGTGACATTTGATACTGGAGCCACAGCGACATTCCCTGGGCCTGTGGTCTATTTAAATGATTATGCCCAGTTACAGGTGCGACAGTCCAACCAGGTGGCTTCGCTGGGCAGCGGATCCACAGGTACGGTTGTATCCCTCATCAGTGATACATTGACGGCCACCTATCTTCAAACAAATGAAGCTGCAGATGTTATAGACTTTTACTTAGGCACCATATCAGGTGTTACGGGCAGTCAATTGATCATGGATGGAGAGGGCGCGTTGGTGCTGACCCAGGCCATGTCAGCCACAGGCTATATTTGGGATGCGGTAGCAAATAATGGATACCTGGTAGGAGACTCCACGAATCTGGACCGCAACCTGCAGATAAATGAAGGCGGTTCGGTTGTCCTTTTCCAAACTGCCTACGGGCAACTGGATATTGACAACCAGTTGACAAACACAGGTCTTACCGGAGGTACTTTGTACGTTGGCGGAACTCCAGACGGGTTGTTGAATATCATTTCCGATAACAGCAACTTTGGCGGCACTGTGGAAGTGTACTCGGCTGACCTGGCTGTCAATACCACCGATGGCGGGGTTCTAGGCAATGGCAACTTGGTCCTTCTGGTGGATCCCGATGGAACACTTTCCGGTACAGGCACTGTGAACGGAACGGTCATAGTAAATGGCACTATCTCTCCCGGCAATAGCATTGGACCTTTCAGTATTACGGGAACTTACATTCAAAATGCAGGCAGCACCTATAGCGTAGAACTCAATGGAGCAGGTGACAGCGATGTGATTGTAGTTACAGGGACTCCGGGAACGGCTACCTTGAACGGAGGCACTGTACTCGCGGAATCCATCGACGGGACCTTCCTGATAGATGTGCCTTATACAATACTGACCGCTTCCGGCGGTGTGAGCGGCGAGTATGATAACGCTGTGAATGACATCAATCTATATCTGGTACCCACCCTTGAATATGATGCCCATGATGTCTATTTGACCCTAAATACCGGTTTTGAAGCCTTTGCAGAAACTTCGAATGAGTATGAGGTCGCTCGCCAACTCGACAGCATTTTCTATCCATCGGATGATCTGCAATTCCTCCTGCAAAATTTGGTCTCGCTATCACCACGGGAACTGAATCACGCCCTGGATGAATTGAGCGGGGAACAATATGCCACCTTGCTGGAAATTTCGCAGCAGTCCAGCCGCCGCTTCCTAAGGGATCTCTATGGCCCTCTTCTTTTCGGCAGGGATATCGTAGCGGAATGCTGCGAGGATGAGTGCTGTGAAAGAAACTGGTGTGATAACGTCGAAATATGGCAGACAGTCCATTATGGTCAATCCTACCTGAAAAATGACCGTGAAGGCAAAGGGTACAAAGCCCGCAACATAGATGCCGCTTTGGGAGTCCAGTTCGACCTGGAAAATTGCTGGAAGGCCGGAATAGCCGCTTTCTATGAAAATGACCATGTCGATTTTCATCTGGATGGCAGGGCCAGGGTAAATATCATTCGCGCCGCCCTCTATGGAATATACCAAAACGAATGCTACTATGGGTTGGCAGATGCCGTATTTGGATATGGCCACTATAATGTCAAACGGCATATCCATTTTGCCGAAATAGACCTTAAGCCGCATTCCACTCCAAAGATTTACGACGGGACCTTCTATCTTGAAGGGGGATTCAATTACTGCCTTGCCGAATGTGTGCAGCTGCAGCCTTTCTTTGGCGTCGAAGCCGGCTACTATTGGCAAAACGAGTTCAAGGAAAAAGGAGGCTATCCTGTAGACCTGAAAGGGAAGAGCAAAAATCTGTGGAATTGCGATACCCGCCTGGGCCTCAGGGTCATGGCTACCTTGCCCTGTGATATCCAATTCAGTGCCGATGCCGCCTGGCAGCATTGGTATACAGAACATGATAACACAGTCCATGTGCATTTCAGAGAGTTTGGCCGTGAGTTCCGGGTCAAAGGACCGAAATTCAAACGCAATCTCATAGATGGATCGATCTACCTCGGAAAAACCGTTTGCGATAACCTGACAGTATTCGCACGGGCTTTCGGAGAAAGATCGGAAAATTACTCTAACTACAGCGCTTCTATAGGCATTGATTTCGAACTGTAGCATTTGACAAAATTAAAAGGAGAAAAACCATGAGGTTAAAACTCATTACATTATTCAAAGTATGCCTGGGAGTGCTCGCTGCTTCAGCTCCCATGGCAAAGGGCTATACATCTTCCTCTCAATATACATGGATAGGAACAGATGACAGCAATTATTCTACCCCTGGCAACTGGTCCCCTACGGGCCCTCCAGGGGCTAATGATGTAGCTGTGTACAGCGGAGACCCTTCAACAGCAATAACACTTGATGAAGGCGACGCTTCTGTAGGGGCTTTTGTATTTACAGGGGCTACGGGTTATACTTTTTCATTGGGAAGCGGAAATGAGTTTAACTTTGAAGGAACGGGAGCCACCGGCTTGGATGGCGGTGTAAGCAATATTTCAAGTCAAACTCAAGCCTTTGATGTATCTAATGGTTTTTTAATTTTCTATAATTCTACTTCAGCCAATTTTTCTACCACAGATTTTATGAATGAAGTAGATTATAATATTGGTCTTGGTGGTTACCTTGTTTTTCATAATGAATCCACAGCATCGTCTGATACATACTTAAACCTATCGGCAGGAGGTTTTCTTGGATTTTATGAAGATTCAAATGCCGGAGAGACAAATATTACGGCTGACGTCTCTTCTGACGTGCAGTTTAATAACTTTTCAGATGCTTATGAATCCAATATTACAATCAATGATGATTCTGTTTTGGAATTCTTTGATCAATCCGATCCCGATCAGGCAAATATTTTGGCCAATGACGATGCAATAGTGATATTTAATACTGGAGCCACAGCGACATTCCCTGGACCTGTGGTCTATTTGAATGATAATGCCCAGTTACAGGTGGAACAGTCCAACCAGGTGGCGTCATTGGGCAGTGGATCTACAGGTACCGTTATCACCCTGTCGGGAGGAACCTATCTTCAAACAAATGAAGCTGCAGATGTGGAAGACGTTTACATGGGTACCATTTCAGGCGTTACAGGCACCCAATTGATCATGGATGGACAGGGCTCATTACAGCTGACCCAGGCCATGTCAGCTACAGCCTATATATGGGATGCGGTAGCGAATAATGGATATCTGATAGGAGACTCCACGAATCTGGACCGCAACCTGCAGATCAATGAAGACGGCACAGTTGTGTTTCTTCAAAATGACTATGGACAACTGGATATTGACAATCAGCTGACAAATACCGGTTCTACCGGAGGCACTTTGCTTCTTGTTGGAGGTCCGGAAGGGTTGTTGAATATCATTTCCGATAACAGCAACTTTGCCGGCACTGTGGAGGTATATTCAGGCGACCTCGCTGTCAATACAACCAACGGCGGAGTTTTAGGCAATGGCAACTTGGTCCTTCTCGTGGATCCCGATGGAACACTTTCCGGTACAGGCACTGTGAACGGAACGGTCATAGTAAATGGCACTATCTCTCCCGGCAATAGCATTGGACCTTTCAGTATTACGGGAACTTACATTCAAAATGCAGGCAGCACCTATAGCGTAGAACTCAATGGAGCTGGCGAAAGCGATGTGATTATAGTGACAGGAACTCCGGGAACGGCTACCTTGAACGGAGGAACTGTAGCTGCGGAATCCATCGACGGGACCTTCCTGATAGGTGTGCCTTATACGATTCTGACGGCTTCCGGCGGTGTGAGCGGCGAGTATGATAACGCTGTGCAGAACGACATCAATCTATATCTGGTCCCCACCCTTGAATATGATGCCCATGATGTTTATTTGACCCTAAATACCGGTTTTGAAGCCTTCGCAGAAACTTCGAATGAGTATGAGGTCGCTCGCCAACTCGACAGCATTTTCAATCCATCGGATGATTTGCAATTCCTCCTGCAAAATCTGGTCTCGCTATCACCACGGGAACTGAATCACGCCCTGGACGAATTGAGCGGGGAACAATATGCTACCCTGCTGGAAATTTCGCAACAGTCCAGCCGCCGCTTTCTAAGGGACCTCTATGGCCCTCTTCTTTTCGGAAGGGATATCGTAGCGGAATGCTGCGAGGAGGAATGCTGTGAAAGAGGCTGGTGTGATAACGTAGAAATATGGCAGACGGTCCATTATGGTCAATCGTACCTGAAAAATGACCGTGAAGGCAAAGGGTACAAAGCCCGCAACATAGATGCCGCCTTGGGAGTCCAGTTCGACCTGGAAAATTGCTGGAAGGCTGGGGTAGCCGCTTTCTATGAAAACGATCATGTCAATTTTCATCTGGATGGCAGGGCCAGGGTAAATATCATTCGCGCCGCCCTCTATGGAATATACCAAAACGAATGTTATTATGGGTTGGCAGATGCCGTATTTGGATATGGCCACTATAATGTCAAACGGCATATCCATTTTGCCGAAATAGACCTTAAGCCGCATTCCACTCCCAAAATTTACGACGGGACCTTCTATCTTGAAGGGGGATTCAATTACTGCCTTGCCGAATGTGTGCAGCTGCAGCCTTTCTTCGGCGTCGAAGCCGGCTACTATTGGCAAAATGAGTTCAAGGAAGAAGGAGGCTATCCTGTAGACCTGAAAGGGAAGAGCAAAAATCTGTGGAATTGCGATACCCGCCTGGGCCTCAGGGTCATGGCTACCTTGCCCTGTGATATCCAATTCAGTGCCGATGCCGCCTGGCAGCATTGGTATACAGAACATGATAACACAGTCCATGTACATTTCAGAGAGTTTGGCCGTGAGTTCCGGGTCAAAGGACCGAAATTCAAACGCAATTTGGTGGATGGATCGATCTACCTCGGAAAAACCTTCTGCGATAAGCTTACAGTATTCGCACGAGCTTTCGGAGAAAGATCGGAAAACTACTCTAACTACAGTGCTTCTATAGGATTTGATTTCGAACTGTAGCAGAGATTTAAACGCAAAGACGCGAAGGCGCAAAGATATTTTTTTGCGCCTTTGTGGAAACTACAAAAGATCTTAGCAAAACCACTTCGTGGCTTTTGTTTAACACACATTTATATAGTCATCTAAAACGAACGAAACCAATAGGCGAGATGCTTAAGGTGAGATATTGATTTGACAAAAATACAATTTAATTTATACATATTGCATTTTACAGATCTGCAATTTTGTTCGAACGGTTTCAGTTTCTGACGATAGCGATTCTGGATTTAGATTTTTGAAATCATATTTACTAAGGGGAAAATTATGAGGTTAAAACTCATTTCATTATTCAAAGTATGCCTGGGAGTGCTCGCTGCTTCAGCTCCCATGGCAAAGGCATATACGACGTTCTCTCAATATATTTGGGAAGGCGGATTTGGCAATGATTATTTCACCCCTTTAAACTGGTCGCCAGCGGGCCCTCCAGGAAACAATGATGGCGCCCTGTTTAGTGGAAACAATCCCTCAGTAATAATAAACGCGGACGGTAATGCAGGTGTATTTGTGTTTCAAGGGACTGCAGGCTATACCTTTTCATGGGGAGGGAGTTATATCTTTAACCTTGAAGGAACGGGAATCACCGGTATGCAGGGCGGGGTAAGCAATATTTCAAATCAAATTCAAACCTTTGTTGTATCTCAAGGTAATTTAGTCTTTTCGGATTCCACTTCTGCCAATTTTTCCACCACAAATTCTCCCCCCAATGAGGTGGATTACAATATTTACGGCAGCGGTGATATTGACTTTGTTAATTTTTCCACAGCAGGATCTAATACATATATAAACCTCATGGATAATGGTGCGGCTTTTTTTGAAGATGATTCAAATGCTGGATTTGCAACTATTACTGCCGGGGCAACCTCGGGTATATATTTTATTGACCAGTCAGATGCCTATGAATCCAATTTTACACTCAATGATAATTCAGTTTTGCAATTCTTAGATTCAAGCAATCCCGATCAGGCGAATATTTTTGCTAATAATAATTCAACAGTGACATTCGAGACTTATACTATTGCAACGAGCCCAGGGCCCGTTGTCTATTTGAGTGACTTAGCCCAGTTGAATGTGCAAGCGTCCAACCAGGTGGCTTCGCTGGAAAGCACATCCACAGGTACGGTTGTATCCCTAATCAGTGCGATTGATTCAGCAACCTCGCTTCAGACCAATGAAGCGGCAGATGTTGAAGACATCTACGCTGGTACTATTACGGGTATTACAGGGAGCCAACTGATAATGGGCGGCACGGGCTCATTGCAGTTGACCCAGGCTATGGTAGCCACAGACTATATTTGGGATGCGGTAGTGAATAACGGAACTCTAATAGGAGACTCTACTAATCTGGACCGCAACCTGCAGATCAATGAAGGCGGTACGGTCCAGTTCATTCAAAATGCCTACGGTCAATTGGATCTTGACAATCAGCTGACGAATACCGGTTCTGCCGGAGGCACTCTGCTGGTCACGGGAGGCCCAGATGGAGTGTTGAATATCATTTCTGATAACAGCAACTTTGCTGGCACCGTGGAAGTAGCCTCAGCTGACCTCGCTGTCAATACCACCAGTGGCGGGGTTCTAGGCAATGGCAATCTGGTCCTTCTCGTGGATCCCGATGGAACCTTATCGGGAACAGGCACCGTGAATGGAACTGTCATTGTAAATGGCACCATCTCCCCTGGCAATAGCATTGGGCCCTTCCCTATTGTGGGGAGTTACATTCAAAATGCTGGCAGCTATTATATTGTAGAACTGGATGGGACCGGCGACAGCGATGTGATTATAGTTACAGGGTCTCCGGGAACGGCTACCCTGAACGGAGGCACTGTAGTCGCTGAGTCCATTGACGGAACCTTCATTATTGGTATGCCTTATACAATTTTGACGGCTTCTGGCGGTGTGAGCGGCCAGTATGATAACGCTATTCCCAATGGCCTCAATATCTACTTGGTCCCGACACTCAGTTATGATAGCAATGATGTCTATTTGACCCTTGGAACAGGTTTTGAAGTTTTTGCCGAAAATTCTAATGAATATGAGGTGGCGCTGCAACTGGACAGCATTCAAAATCCTTCAGATGCCTTGCAAAATATCTTGCAGAATCTGGTTACATTGTCTCCAGGGAAATTAAATGAAGCTTTGTCGCAAATGAGCGGCGAGCAATACACCAACCTGTTTGAAATCTCCCAGCAGTCCAGCAGGACTTTTTTGCGGGATCTTTATGCACCCCTGTTTTTGAGCAGGGATTTTGCTGACGATTGCTGCGAAATGGAAACTTGCGGGGAGTTTGATATATGGCAAACAGTACACTATGGCCGATCCTACTTGAAAGGAGATCATGAATCCAAAGGCTTTAAGGATCGCTCTATTGATGCAGCTTTAGGAATTCAAACGGATATCAATGAGTGCTGGAAGGCTGGATTAGCTGCTTTCTATGAGAATGATCGTATACACTACCACCTCAAGGGGAAAGCGCGGGCGAATATTTTTCGTGCTGCCCTTTATGGCATGTATCAGAACGAATGCTATTATGGATGGGCAGATGCTGTATTCGGATACAGCCACTACAACCTGAAACGGCATATCGAATTTGCTGAAATAGACCAGAAGTCGCATTCCACTCCTAAAATATATGATGGCACTCTCTATTTCGAAGGAGGACTCAATTATTGTATGTCATCCTGCCTAAAACTTCAGCCCTTTTTTGGGGTTGAAGCCGGCTACTATTGGCAACATCGTTTCGACGAAAAAGGAGCGTATCCTTTAAATCTAAAGGCCAGGTCCAAACATGATTGGAATTGCGACACGCGCCTGGGCTTGCGGGTAACTGCCGCTTTGCCCTGCAATATCATTTTCAGCGCTGATGCCGCCTGGCAGCATTGGTATACAGAACATGATAACACTGTCCATGTACGATTCAAGGAATTTGGCGATGAATTCAGGGTCAGAGGGCCCCGATTCAAGCGCAATCTCATAGATGCATCTATCTACCTCGGAAAAACCTTCTGCGATAACCTAACGGTATTCGCACGGGCTTTTGGAGAAAGATCCGAAAACTACTCTAGCTACAGTGCTGCCATAGGCTTGGATTTAGAGCTGTAACAGGGATTTTAACGCAAAGGGACCAAAGGGACCAAAGGGACAATATCTCCTACGTCCCTTTCGTCCCTTTGGTCCCTTATGTCCCTTTCGTCCCTTATGTCCCTTCGGCTTGGATCACATCGGATTTACTGACCAGGAACAGCTTGCAAAGGGCCGGCAACACAAATAGGGTCAGCAACGTGGAACTGATCAAACCCCCAATGACAACTGTAGCTAATGGTTTCTGCACTTCAGCTCCGGTTCCTGTGGCCAAGGCCATGGGAATAAATCCTAAAGAGGCTACAAGAGCCGTCATGAGCACCGGGCGCAGACGGATCAGTGCGCCTTCAGTAATGGCAGGATCCAATTTGCCATGAGATTTTAATAGTGCCTGAATGGAGGTCAGCATAACCAGGCCATTCAACACTGCAATCCCCGATAAGGCAATAAATCCCACCGCTGCAGAAATGGAAAAAGGGATGTCCCTCAGCCATAAGGCCAAAATTCCCCCTGTCAGGGCAAAGGGAACCCCGGTAAACACCAGAAGAGATTGTCTAAAAGAATGCAAGCCGCTATACAGGAGTAACAGGATCAAACAAAAACACAGGGGAACTACAAGGGACAGATGTTGTTTTGCGGATAAGAGATTTTGAAAGGCTCCTCCCCATTCGATCCAATATCCTGGAGGAATTTTTACCTTGTTCTGAATTTTATCTTTGGCCTCAGCAACGAAGGAACCCAGATCTCTCCCTCGTACATTGCTTTCAACGATCACCATGCGCTTGCCATTTTCCCTGGTAATTTCATTCAATCCTTCTGTTTTATCCAATTGAGCCACTTCTTTAAGGGGAATAAAAGAACGCACTCCATTTTTCTCAGGAAGTGCAAGGGGAATATGGGCCAGGGCAGAGGGATTTTCACGTAGAGCTTCCGGAAGCCGGACGACTATATTATACCTGCGGTCCCCTTCCAAAATCATGCCAGCCGTTTGTCCTCCTATGGCAGTGGATATGACATGTAAAATGTCGGCTGTATTAAGGCCGAATCGCCGGGCCTGGTCATGTTTGATGTTCACTTCCAAAACAGGCAGCCCATCTGTCTGAGCTACTTTGACGTCGGCTGCCCCTGGAATGGAACTCAATACTTTTGCAATGGAATGCGCTGTATTTTGCATCACATCAAAGTCGTCTCCATAAATTTTTACAGCCACGTCGCTGCGTACGCCTGCAATCAGTTCATTAAAGCGCATTTCAATGGGCTGGGTAAATTCATAATTGTTTCCCGGAAGCTGACGCAAAGCTGTTTCAATTTTTTCTATCAGTTCGAGTTTTGTTTGATAGGGGTTAGGCCAAGTTTCTGAGGGATGGAGCATGACAAAGGTGTCGGAGACGTTGGGCGGCATAGGGTCCGAAGCCATTTCAGCTGTGCCCGTTTTGGAGAAAATGAATGCCACTTCAGGAAACTTCCGTACGGTCTTTTCCACTTTCTTCTGCATGGCTGTGGATTGTGTCAGGGAGGTGCTCGGAATGCGCACTGCATGCAAAGCGAGGTCCCTTTCATCCAGAGTAGGTACAAATTCTTGTCCAAGATGGGTGAACAGCCCAAAAGAAGCGGCCATTAACACACAAGCTGCCGATACAATGAGAATGGAATGATTCAGGGCAGTATTCAGCAGCCGGGCATATATTTTTTTGGATGCCAATAGGAATCTGTTCTCTTTTTCCTGTATTTTTCCTGTGACGCATAGGGCTATCATAGCTGGGGTAAAGGTGAGGGAAAGAACAAAGGCCGACAACAAGGCAAAAATAACTGTTAAAGCCATCGGTTCAAACATTTTGCCTTCCACGCCCGTGAAGGTCAATAAAGGCAAATAAACAGTCAGAATGATGGCCTGTCCAAAAACCGTGGGCTTGATCATTTCAACGGAAGAGGCCACGACTTCCTCCAGTCGTTCTCCAAGATTCAAGATCCGGCCCAACTGGCGCTGCTTCAGCCCCAAACGCCTCAGGCAATTTTCGGTAATGATAACCGCACCGTCGACTATTAAGCCAAAATCCAGGGCGCCGAGGCTCATCAGATTTCCGCTTATTTTGGTTTGTACCATTCCGATAGCTGTCATCAGCATCGACAAGGGGATGATCAAAGCCGTAATGCATGCAGCGCGGAAGTTGCCGAGCAAAGCAAATAAAATGGCTATGACCAGCAAGGCCCCTTCGGTGAGGTTTTTGGAAACTGTTTTAATGGTGGCATCCACTAGCTTTGTGCGATTTAAAACAGTTTTAGCGGCAATATCATTCGGGAGGGTCGAATTGATTTCTTTCATCTTTTCATCTACCGCCATGGAAACGGTACGGCTGTTCGCCCCGATCAGCATCATAGCCGTTCCTATCACTACCTCGTGCCCATTTTCTGTGGCGCTTCCGGTCCTCATTTCTTTTCCGATGACTACTTGGGCGACATCTTTGATATGAATGGGAACTCCATTCCGGTTGGCCAATAAAATGTTTCCAATCTCCTCGGGAGTATTCACCCGTCCGTCAGCCTTGACCAGATAGCTTTCTCCTTGGTGTTCGATATACCCCGCACCGATGCTCAAATTGTTGTTCTCAAGGGCAGAAACGATATCATCGAAGCTGATATTCAGTGTCAGCATTTTCTGAGGGTCCGGGGTGACATCATATTGCTTGACATAGCCCCCAATTGAATCCACTCCGGCCAATCCGGCAATGTTCTTTAACTGCGGGCGAATGATCCAATCCTGGACAGTCCTCAGATAGGCATCCAAGCTCTGTTTCGGATTTTCAGTTTATGCCCTTCAGGGGTTAAGTAGGTAGCCATCGCTTTGCCAGCCCGGAAAACCATCGCGTATCTCGGCTCCCTGGCCTTGAGGATGTTTATACTCCACTGTCCACATGTAAATTTCACTTAAACCCGTGGCAATTGGGCCCATTTTTGGCTCTACGTCAGCCGGCAAGAAATTCTTTGGCCTCGGCCAAACGTTCATTCAGTTGCTGCCTGGCAAAGTAGATATTCACATTGTCCTGAAAGATCGCTGTTACTTGGGAAAAACCATTGCGGGACAGGGAGCGGGTGGATTCCAGTCCAGGAATTCCTGCCAAAGCATTTTCAATAGGAAACGTCACTTGCTTTTCCACTTCATGCGGAGAAAGACCTGGAGCCAAGGCATTGATCTGCACCTGGTTATTGGTGATATCAGGGACGGCATCGATGGGAAGGCGGGTCAGAGCATAAAATCCATAGAGCCGCAATGGCTGTCATGAGAATAACAAGATAACGGCTATGGACGGAAAACTTGAGTATTTTTTCGATCATTGGGCTTAATCCATGTGTTGAGCTTCATCTTTTCCTTGTTCAGCTTTGAGAATGAACGTGTTGCCTGAAGCATACATTTCTCCAGGGAATATAGCCCGGAACAATTTCAACCCTTTGTCTCATCACTTCGTCCTGGTCTTACATTGTCGAATTTCAAATCCATTTTCTTTGGCCACGAAAACGCAATCTTCCTGCCCGATTTTTTGAATAGCATCTTTGGGAATAACGATAGAGGCATTTTCGGGAAAGGAAGGGATGGCAGCCGGAATATAGGTGCCCGGTTTCCAAATGTTGTCCGCATTTTCGATTAAAGGCAGTAACTGTTTGCGTATTCGTCTCCGGATTTACGTAGGAAGGGCTAATGAAAGACTATCTTACCGGCGGCGGAGTTTTCCATAAGGGCAGGAGATGGCCGCCTGCTGCCCATTTTTGATCAAGAGACATGTCTTGAGGAAATATGGATATCTCAGCGGAGACTGAGCTTAAATCAGCAAGCACATAGATTTCGCTTTCCTTCTGAGTCAATAGCCCCTCGTGTGATCTTTTTCTCCATAACCGTCCCGGTTACAGGAGATCTTATCTCATACATCCCTAGAGCTATGGAGCGAGCTTTTACAACCTGCGCGATCTCGTTTCGGCATAATCCCATGATCTGGAGCTTCTGCTTTGCCAGTTCCAGCTCAATTTCCGCCTGGCTGGCTTCGATTCGACGATCAAAATAATCTTGATCGGAGGAAATATTTTTATCCCGAAGGTTTTTCTCACGTTCAAAATTTGCACTAGGCTTGATTTTGCTTTTGCAAGCGATCCAGATAATTTGATTTCAATTCGGCCATTCCGGGCTATCTAGGATAGCTAAGATATCCCATTTGCGAACTGTATCACCTACATTCTTGGAAGCCTCTTTGACACCGCCTGAACTGCAGGTACAATATGGAAAAGCTGGCTGTTATTCAAAACTATTGTTCCTGGGGCATAAATTTTCTTCTGCAGTTGACCCGGCCCGCTGTTAGCAACGGAATATTTTCCTCCTTGATTTGTTCCGGAGTCATGGAAATAAAATGCTCATGATCCTGATCCTGATTCCTCCTGAGAATTATCCTTATCTGACCGAGTTTAACGAACATGTAGGCATACCGACCAATATGGCGGCTGCCAAAAAGCAAACGACGATTTTGCTAATTTTTTGATTCATTTTCACACCTGACCCATTGCCCTGTAAGACGTAAAATTTCTGATTTTTTATGATGGCATTCTGCCAAAGCTTCGAGGTATTGATCCTGAAGTTCCAGTGAAGCCTGCTGCTCTTCCAGAAAATCCTGATTTCTCAAATTTGCCTTGACTATACCCTTCTTGCAAGCTCTTAACAGATTCTGCTTCGCTTTCAATCAGGCATTTCAGTTCCCTGGCCATTCCATATGCTCTTTCCCATTCTGAATAGACTCCCGACAACCTGGATCTCATTTCCAATTGGGCCATCTCTTTAATATACCAAGCTTGATTTTCCTTCGCGTACGCACGTTCAATATTTCCCTGGTTCCTGTTGAAGACAGGGAGAGGAATAGACAATTCCACAAAAAAGGAATTTTCATGGAATTTTTCGCAGGAACAGACGCCCGCAGAAACTTCGAGGTCGGGATACCTTTGTTTCTTTTCAAGATGTGTCGTAGTAGCTGCTGCCGCAATACTCAGTTCGCTTTTGGCCCATTCCGGTGAATTTTGAAGGCCCTCCTCCAGTTCTTTTAAGCCGGGCAAAGGTTGCAGGACAAAAAACGGATAGGAAATGCATTCAAAGCTATTGCGTGCAAGCCCCTCGCAAAGCAAGGCACCCTTTTTTTTTGCCAATTCCCACTGATTTTTCGCTTTTATCAAAGTCAATTGCTTTTGACGGCAATCTATGAGGGATTTGCTTTTCTTTAAGGGAGATAATTTGCCATGCTGGACTTTTTCCTGCACGCATTCCTGCATTTGCCTGGCTAGCTGCAGCTGCTGTTCGGCAAGGCGGGCTTTCTCCTGCCATAAGCTGGCCTCGATGAAGGCATCAGCCAGGCCCATAGTTAAATCCAGTTTTTGGCTTTCAAGGTCCCACATGGCCTCTATAGTACTCATCCTCTGGACTTCCCTTTCCGCGCAGCATTTGCCGCCCAACTCAATCTCTTGAGTGATGCCAAAAGTCACCTCTGCACCATCCCAGCCGCAGTGACCTCCCTCACCAGTCTCATATTCAACTGAAAAGATAGGATTGGGCCAGAGCCCCGCTTGCAGTTCTTCTGCTTGGCGGGCTTCGATTTCCAGTTCAGATACCTTTAAGGGGGGGGCATTATTTAAGGCCCATTCCAAAGCCTCTCCATAAGTGAGACAGCCGCTTTCTGAAGTTTGGGCGCACAAACTCGAAAAGGGAAATAGCGCCAGTGAAAATAGCGCTTGGGCCATCAGAAATAGACGAGAATGCTTGCAGGCAAACATAGGAAACCAGTTCGTTTTCAAAGGCTCTATTCATACACATTTATATTTATCTGCACAAGCTTTTTCTTTATTGGGGTGCAATTAAATGTCTGGGTTGAGAAATTTATATTACCACAGAGCACACAGAGAGGAAATTCGCTTGGCTCTGTGACATAGAATTTTCGGCTATTTTCATAATTTCGTCATAGGCGCCATTCTATTCTTAAGGTAACCAGGGCGTCCCGCCCTGGGTCAGGCCGGGACGGCCTGATTACCTTGATATCCGGGCACATGACGAAATTATGAAAATAGCCGTTTCTCCAATTTTTTAATCCAATTGACTTGCATCAAGTGTTTTACCTAGGTACTTTAGGTTTTTAACTTCTTTCTGATGTTCCGATTCTGAATAGGGACCTCGGATCACCAAGATTTTTTCACTTTGGGGAATGACAATCCCATTTTCGCCACAGAAAGCAGCTTGAGAAATATGTTTACAGTTTAACGAATAGAATTTGGCAATTTTCTCACACGTTTCTTTATATTCTTTGGGCATTCCTACAGCACAAAACGGAATTTCTTTAAATGTTCTATTTTGAATTTGGACAAGTTCAGGAGCTTGCGAGAGGGTTATATATCTCAAATAATCAATAACACAGAAGTTCTCAGCTAAGGACTCTTGAAAAATCAGATAGATTTTCTCATCAGATAAACGACTGGCATCCAGCCGATACATATCTTTTTTGGAATCAAACCAGCAGGTTTTGCCTTCAAAATAAAAATTTAACATGGATGTAGAATTCATAATTTCCTTTATTTTATATAGGTTGAACAAAATACAAGGGGATTATATAGTCAATCTCAATAAAATGTCAATAGGTCCCGTCAAGTTGAGGTATTTTTGTTTTCCAATGTGATATTTATACTTATCGTATTGCTCTCAGCCAACTTTGTGTTTGAGCTGGATCCTAGGCTTTGGCACAGCTCTCCGGAAAGGGCTTTCGCACAATTTTGCCGTTTTTACCTTTTTTGCCTTTTCATTATTTATGCAAATGTCCGATGGTTTCAAAGGTTCTTCAAACTTTCCAAACCCCAGCTTACCTTTAGCACGAATCTTTTCATCATTTTTTTCTTTGTCTTCTCAGAATTCAAAATGGGCCCGCATAGGTTTTTGAATGAAATCCCCGTCTTTTCCGCCTTCGATTCCATAAAAGCCCTGTTTTTTGTCATCCTCTACCTGTTTGCTTTGGTATTTTACTCTTTCATTTCTCAAGATACCGGCAGCATAAAACATAGGATTTTCACCAGTTGTCAATCGGTCCTCATTCTTATACCTTTTGTGATCCCATTTTTTTTAATAACATTCTTTTTGGACCTCTATGCCTGGATAGCCCCCTCCTTTTTGCCTGAAGAAATATCTTCTTGGTCGGAGACCCTGTTTTTATTTATCCTATCCCTGTTATTGATGGTTGGCTTGACCCTGTTCCTGCCACCTTTCATCATCAAGATCTGGAGATGTGAACCTTTGGAGGCCTCTCCATTAAAAGAGCGGTTGGAGGCCTTTTGTAAAAATGTCCATTTCCGGCATGCGGGCATGTACATCTGGTCGATCCTGAACCAGCATGTCACCGCAGCGATTCTTGGAATTTTGCCCACGTTCAGGTATATTTTATTTACTCGCAGGCTCTTGAATGAACTGTCTCCCGATTCCATAGAAGCGGTGTTAGCCCATGAGATAGGGCATAACTATCGCAGGCACCTTATGATATTTCCTTTTATATTTTTAGGAATGCCCGTTGTCATAGCCTTGACATATGCTTTCTTTGGCGAAGGGATTGCTTCGTTGTTTGAAGCAGATCTGAAAGTATCTAATGCAGAATTGGTTTTAGCCTATTCCTTAACTATTTTCTTACTTTCTGTTGCGATTATTTGCGTTTACTATCGATTTGTCTTTGGATTGTTCTCCCGATTATTTGAACGACAAGCCGACTTGCATGGTTTCCAGCTGGGGCTTGATCCTCAGCATATGATAAAGGCCCTTCAAGATATTGCGGCGAGTGCAGGAATCCCCGTAGCAGCTCCAAACTGGCATCATTACAGCATTCAACAAAGAATAGGCTATCTGAATGCTTGCATCGAAGATCCTGGAAAAATTGAGAAGCACCATCAACGTACCCGCCGATATTTAATAGGATATAGTGTGATCCTGTTATTCGCCATCCTTCTGTGGCTGGCCCTTGAAAATGGGGTATAAGATATGGGGTCAGATATGGGGTCAGGCCTGACATTCGGACATTTTGATATGGGGTCAGGCCTGACATTCGGACATTTTTAAAAATTCAAATGTCCGATATGGGGTCAGGCCTGACATTCGGACATTTTTAAAAATTCAAATGTCCGAATGTCAGGCCTGACCCCTTTCTTTCGGACAAAAATTCAAATGTCCGAATGTCAGGCCTGACCCCTTTCTTGGTCAACCCCGTGGTCCCCAAATATGGGAATATAATAAAATAATTCAGCCCAAATAAATATATTGGTTTTATGAGCATGAAAAATCAACCAAAAAATTCTTTTATTTTAAATGAAATTCAAATGAATTTATTAATCAATAATGTTTCAAATCACAACATACATCAAACATTGCTAGAAGCAAAAAAAATGGAGAAGTTATAAAAAAAGGATTTCATACAAATAAATTCTTGATAGTATTGAATGCAAATGACAAAGAACTATTATTGGATCAAATTACGAGCCTATTAATTTCTAAAGGATTTAAAGAAGAATATGAACCAAATATAATAGGATTAGAACTTGAAAATATTATAGATATCATTACCCAAAAAGACTATTAAATTTATGGTTCGGTTTGTCTTAATGCAAAGATATCTCAAGCTGAGGAGCCGTGGCCATTATCTGGCTATATAATATATCTAATCCTTCATCACGGATAGTAGAACAGTGTTCAATTGTTAAAGAGTGGAGAGAGTGGGATTTTTTGATTAACGAAAGTACAACTTTTTGAGAAATTTCACAACCTTCTATCTCAAACGATTTGAGATGGGCGCATTTTTTTAAATATCCAAAACCTGTATCTGTTATGTCTGGGGCCGGTTCTTGCATAACTGCATAACTTCTAATACGATTAAGTTATGCAGTTATGCAAGAACCGGCCCCAGACACATCGGAGGTGAAATCGCCGGCTTTGCTGCCACCTTTGTCCCCATAGGCCGGATATGGGGTCAGGCCTGACATTCGGACATTTTTAAAAATTCAAATGTCCGAATGTCAGGCCTGACCCCTTTCCAAATGTCCGAATGTCAGGCCTGACCCCTTTCTCAAATGTCCGAATGTCAGGCCTGACCCCTTTCTGACCCCTTTCCTGACCCCTTTCCCAAATGTCCGAATGTCAGGCCTGACCCCTTTCTGACCCCTTTCTAGCATAGTACGTCTGGGGCCGGTTCTTGCGTAACTACATAAAATACGATTAAGTTATGCAGTTATGCAAGAACCGGCCCCGAGACAGGCCCCAAATACAAATGACAATTAATTTGTGGTATGTGTGATTTTAACTACCCCTAACTATATTATCGTTACAGAATTTTATTAGGCCGCCTATTTTATAGTTATCAATAACATTAGAAAATTCTGGGGTAAGAATATTTTTATCTTTTATAAAATCACCTACACTCTTTTTATATTGCTTCATTTTCCTTTCAGTTCTTATGTTAAAAGTGAGAATTTTTTCCGGATCAAACCTTGATGGACGCTTCTGCAAATCTCTCCGAATGACTGTTTCCGCTGTTTCTCCTTTTTTATTTATGACTGTATTTTTTTCTTCTGAATTAAAAACTAATGAGTTAAGTCCTTTAACTTCAAGGCCATCATCCAAATATTGTAGTCCTCTTATGAATCTGGTCGGTAAAGTAGAAGATTGAATATATTTTATATTATTTTCCTCAAATGGCTTTTCTATTTCCTTTCCATGTTCTTTCATATATTCAGTTACATTGGTAACATAATTCCGATCAGATGGTGTAGCAAGCATCATAGCCCCATCAATTGAAATATAAGTACAACCAGCCCCTTTTTGTATTGTTGCATCCGAATCATAAATTTCTATATTCGCTAATGGGGAAATTTCTTTCGTAAAAGTTGATGTAATAATTGCAGAATACTTTGTCGTAGGGGGAAGTGGGTCACAATGTAGATATCTTACTGTTGAAGGTTGAGTTGTTTTATCAATTTCAAATTCACCAAAAACAGCATGATTCCCTTCATAAAGGACTATTTGGAATTTAATTTTATCTGTACTCGTTTTATTTATAAGTAAATGTTTAATTTGGTCGGTAATTTGAGCTTTATTTTCATCTGTAATGACAAATATAGAATTTGTACGAGTTTTGGTGCTCATTTTTGCTGCTAAAATTAAGGCCATCTCATTGCTGGCAATAAGACCCAATTTGTCGAATTTACTAAGTGTAGTTTCTTTTGCACGACGATTATCATCACTATCATTTTTTATTTTGGGTTGCTCTTGTTGCGATACAAGCTCAGCCATTTTCGTTTCTAATTTATCTGCATTTTTTGTTTGGGTTTTTTCATTTATATTTTCATTATAAATAACATCAATTTTCCTTTCATTTTCGGAAGAAGTTACGTTTTTTGCGACGGTACGGCCATGCAGAGTTTCATTTCCTTCAGTACCAACAGTTTTATGATGTTTTGATCCTTCATGATAGGTTGGTTCAGGTTTTCCCTGACTTGGAATCATTCACACCTCCAAAATTAATATTAACATAACCATAGTTTACATTTACTATTATATAATATTAATATATATTAATTCAAACCAATCAAATTTATAAATTTAATTTATAAATTTCAGATTTTTTTCTTATTTGGTGAGGTAATTGCAAAACTCGGAAAAAGTGGCCTTTTGGATCTTTTTCAAATTAAGCCATAAAAATGTAAAAAGGTAACGCTCCTTTCCTATTGAAAATGGGATTTCAGTTTTTATGGCTCATCAATTACAATGAATGAAACCAAAGGAGATTATTTATGACGTCCACTTCTGCTTCTGTGAATGAACTTAAAGCTCAATGGCATCAAATGAAAGAAAATGCCTTGCAAGATTTCGAGACCTTTTTGCGATTCGAAAGCGTTAGCACAGATCCTCACTATAAGCCTCAGGTTTTGGCTTGCTGCGATTGGCTGAAGGATTATATTAAAAAAATTGGCTTCAACCACGTCGAGGTCTTGCAAACTCAGGGATATCCGGTCCTTTATGCAGAAAACTGCGCTGCAGGGCCAAATAAACCCACTTTATTGATCTATAACCACTACGATGTCCAGCCTGTGGATCCGGTCTCCGAATGGCATTCTCCTCCCTTTCAACCTACCATAAAGGGAAATGAAATATACGCAAGAGGGGCACAGGACAATAAAGGGCAATGTTTTTATGTGCTTCAATCTCTTAAAGGGTTGTTCGCAAAGCATGGAAAATTCCCTATCAATATCAAACTATGCATCGAAGGCGAAGAGGAATCGGGCAGCCAGGGTTTATCCCGAATTTTGCATGACCCCAAAATCAAAGAGAAATTAAAAGCGGATTATCTGGCCATTGTCGATATGGGCATTCCCCACGCGCATACCCCTGCCGTGACCTTAGGGGTTAGGGGGATTGTCACCCTAGAGGTGCGAGTCCAAGGATCCCATACAGACCTGCATTCAGGCTCACATGGGGGCATCGTCTATAATCCCTTGCATGCCCTGGTGCAGATGTTATCCTCCTTAAGAGACGCCGAAGGGCGCGTCACAATACCGGGATTTTACCGCGACGTTATGGAAATGAGCGCTGAAGAGAAAAGTAAAATCTCTCTGGATTTTGATCCGAAGCTATATGAAAAGCAGTTTGGAGCCTTTCCTTCTGGGGGAGAACAGAAATACTCGCCTCTGGAAAGGGCGTGGAACCGGCCTACCCTGGAGATCAACGGGATTATGGGAGGCTATGGAGGCGCCGGATTTAAAACGGTCATTCCAGCAAAGGCCATGGCGAAAATTTCCTGCCGTCTGGTTCCTTCCCAGGATCCTGAAACGATAGCGGCGCTGGTCTCGCATCATTTAAAAACCATAGCTCCTCCGGGAATAACTGTAGAGGTCGAAGTATTTAAGGGAGGAGGCAAAGCCATCCGAGCCGAACCAGATTCGCCTGTCGTTAAAGCTTTTTCTGCCGCCTATGAGGAATTGTTCCAACAACCATCCCAGCATATTTTCGATGGAGGCTCGATCCCAATTGTCACCACTCTGGCCGAAGCTGCTGGCCAATGCGAGGTCATCTTGCTGGGGTTTGGATTGCCCGATGACAAGATCCATGCACCCAACGAGCATTTTGGAATAGACCGGTTGGAAAAGGGCTTCATTGTGATGACCCGGGCCATAGAATTATTATCGAAATTATAGCCTTAGATTTACCACTGAGCCAGTGAGATCACCGGCTCAGTGATAAATACCCTCTATATTCTTTTGCCGTTCAAGGCATTCCAGAAGGTAGAGAGGATAGATCCGTCCGGATTAATGATATCGATCCCATAGACGGGCAAAAATATGACCGTCGTATTTCGGATCTTGAAATCATTTCCAAAGGCTGCGATGGCAATCCTTTCAATCTGCCCTTGGCTGTATTTGGCATTCACTCTCTGGGCATGGTTATACGGCTTGGTGACCAGTCCCAGGTTTATTTTTGTTTGAGGTGTCGTAATCAACTTGGGGTTTTCCAGATGGAGCTGTAACTGGTTGCCCGATTGAATAATCAGGTGCTTGCTTTTGGCGCTTTCTATCCACGGCTCAATGACATCGGCATCCACATGCAATTCCATTTGCAACTGATCTTTGCTTAGGATGCCATTCGATTTGGCCAAAACGTTGAGAATCTTAAAATCTTGTCTGGAGGCATTGGCGCGAATGGCATCTTCAAATCCATGGGTCTTTTCCCACGTATCGGTATTTAAGACGATCTCGCCATCCACCAGGCTCCATAAGAGCATCCCTTCGCGCGATTTCCGGTCCGGCGTCGTGTATTTTGCGTCTATCATCAAATAAGGATGAAACATCAGGGTGGGTTCGGCAAAGGATCGTTTATTATCCGTAAGCAGCTCGCTCTTATGCGCCTCCATGATTTGCTGTGGATTGAACTTTGCCTCTAAAGTTAAAAACTCCCCGTTGTCGATATAATCCGAAACCATTTGGCGGAATTGTGAATTATTCTGCCAAAGCCACCACCCTCCAAAAGAAACAACCCCCAGGCCCAACAGAAGATATATAATGCGCATGGATCCCCTCAACGTATTTTTTTAAACCCACTTTATCGCTTATTTCCATGTTTCATGTCAATAAATATTCAACAATATTCAATTTACGCTTGACAGGATCTACAAGTTTAATATAGACTTGGGAATTTATTAATTGTGAAAATAATAAAACAAGGAGAATTTATGAGTGCCAATACATTGTTCGAATGTTTAAATGGAGCTTCTTTGACACAGGTCCAGGAAATTATAAAGTCCATGCAATGCGAGGTCTCTTTTTGTAATGGAAGAAAATTTGTCCATCATAACTATTCCGGTGCTGTGACCTATAATCAGGTTATCGATAGTGTTTATGATAAAATTGTCAATGGCAAATTTTGCGCCCATATTGACCGTATCCCTGCCGATCTTGCACGACTTCATCAGCTGGGTGAAGAAGAATTGGACAAAAACGATAATATATTCACTCTCATTCTGACATTAATTAAACGATTTTTTACTTCCTTTGGCCGTGAGGAAAAGCTGCAGAAAATCACACAAAAAATCACCGAATTTTTTGAACCTCAAAAGCAATATCTTGCGGATTATTTCAATGATCTTGCCTCTGTGCATCTTAACAAAGATAATATTCATGTTAACAGTTTGGACAAAGGTGTTTCAGTCCAAATATTCCCTCTTCGTTCACCCCAAAGATCTAATTATGTATTAGGCGACAATACAAAGTCTGATTCATTTGATTTTATTATTCAAGAGGATTCCCTTCCTTCCAATAAAGAAGCCTATCTCAATTTGATTAAAAAACAATGTCAAAATTTATATCCTTTATGGGCAAAAGCTAATGCAGTCTTGAATGAGCTGGAAAATAAAAATTACTTTGAAAATTATCTTGAAACTCATCCACTTTTACAGTTAAAAAAGAAAAAAGAATTAATTTCTGAATTAATATATAACGATATAATTTATTTTTCTTATAGATTTTCTGAAGATGCGCGTAGTATATTTTTAGTTCCCAATTTCAAATTAGTTACACATAGTGAAATTATAGGAAGAGACGCTCATTCTTTTAAGAGTTCTTTTTCAATCAATTTGGACGACATTCATCTATCACCTTCAGATATCATAAATGTGTTTAAAGAAAAGCTCGAAATAGAAATGGACGATTTTTTATTGAGGGCATTGGGAGAGAAGAAGGAAAAGACTGCAAACTATATTGACATGCCAATAGATGCTATTACAACTATTGAAGATAAACTGGAAGAATCAGGCAAGTTGATACTGTTGGCTAAGAAAAAAAAATATGCAGATTTAAGGAAGGAGTTAAAGAAAATGGAACGGCAGGCCCAATTGAGTTTCCATCCTGACAGGATAACTCATACCGGTTTGACGAAGGAGGAGGCGGAAGAAAACTTTAAAGAATTCGATACCGCAGCACGGAAATTTCATAAATGGCTGGACCAACAACCTGCAACGAACGTGTCCTAAATGAAAAGGGAAGTCATCCAATTTGCTTTAGGATATTCTACAATAGGTGCCATCCTGGTGGCCGCAAGCCCCCAGGGTTTATGCTCCGTGTCTTTAGGAAATGATGTGCTAGATTTCAAAAAATCGCTTCAGCAACGTTTTCCAGATGCATTAATAGAAGAAGGACACGACAGGGAAATTCAAGTCTATTTATCGAAAGTCATAGAACTTGTGGATAATCCCTTTCAACCTTGGGAAATGGCCCTTGATGAAAGAGGGACTGATTTCCAAAGGAGAGTATGGCAAGCCTTGCGAGCTATTCCTCCAGGTACAACCAACAGCTACTCGGAAATTGCGAAGAAAATCGGTTCATCCCAATCTGCTCGTGCCGTAGCCGGAGCTTGTGCTGCGAATCCTTTGGTCATTGTGACTCCGTGTCACAGGGTCATTAGAAATGATGGAACTCTTTCAGGCTTTCGTTCGGGTGTCGAAAATAAAATTGCCTTGTTGAATAGGGAGAAAGCCCGAGAATTTAACTTTTAAAGCTCTAACATGTTTGCATGTAAATATGTTTTATGTTATACTAAAGCTTGTAGGATAAGAGGTGATTTATGAGAGAAAACACGGTTAGATTAAGTTTTGATATTCCTGAAGATGAACACTACACATTAAAAACACTGTGTGTTCATGCAAGGTTATCAATAAAAGATTTCGTTCATGCAATGATTCTAAAAGGAATTCAAGAGCTTAGGAAGGATGAATTTAAAAAAAGACTTAAAGAATCAATTCAACAATCAAAAGAAAGAAAATGCCGCATTATAAGCCCTGAAGAATTGGATGAAATGTTTAAAGATGAAGAATAATGAATTTTATCTTGCATACACCGAAAATGCTGAAGATGATTTAAAATTATTGGCTGAAGATAAGGGCAAAAAAGCAGCTAAAAAAGCTGTTGTCAAATGTTTAAAATTAATGGGCAGTAATCTTAAACACCCTTCATTAAATACGCACAAGTACGATGATATGGAGGGTCCGAATGGAGAGGAGGTTTTTGAATCATATGCTCAAAATAATACTCCTGGAGCTTATCGAATTTTTTGGCATTATGGTCCCGGTAAATCAGTAATAACAATTCTATCTATTACACCTCATCCTTAGTAATTTTCACAGCTTATTTATTTCGGATAACGACCTTAACGACAATAACGACGACAATAGAGATGTCGTTATTGTCGTTAAGGTCGTTAAGGTCTTTTGTCGTTATTCATAGCGGATCAGGATTTTTCCACGGGATGTGACTTGCAGTTGACCTGCAGGATTACTTGAAACAAAATTAATGAATTTACCTTTGATCTGGACCTTTTTGAAATTTCTTTTGTGTGCTTTTGAAATAAATTCATTCAGTCTTTGGGTTTCGTGATCAATGGTGATTTCAGCTTGAGGATCTACCTTAAATTCCATGTTTCCATCTACGGTTTTGAAAAGAAAAGGGATCTGCTTTAGTTCCAGCTTCCATTGATTGTCCTCATTGATTGCTTTAAGAGTATCATTCAAAGACAAGGTGGTGCCATCATGAAGATATAACATACGCTGGTTAGTACCGCTGCCGCTTAGGCCTGTTCCCGGATCGCCTATAGAAAGGATGATGCCGCCTAATGCTGAATAAGAATCCGTCAAAGCCCTCATCTCCTCATCAAACCGGTTGACCGCAGCGGATACTTTATCGAATATCTCATTCCAGTTATATGTAGCCTTAATGTTTTCGAAACGGTTTTCCATTTCTCGGGTCGACATCAAAATGGAGTCATTCAAGATGCCTTGCAGGCTCGCCTTACCGTCCAGAATGGTTTCTTTCCAATCCGGGATTTGCAGAAAATCCAATACATATCCAAGGGCAGCGCCTATCGAATAATGACGCCACTTGAGGGCGTGGTCAGAATAGTCTCCATTTTCAAATTCTCTGTTCAGAGTATAGCAAAGGGCCTTAACCCCATCAAAATTGGGATGTAACACTTCCATCATCTTATAGCCCACATAGTCTGCCAAACCTTCCATCACCTGTTGATGGTCTTCCCAGGCAATGGAAGGGTTCTGAATCAATATCCGCCTCATTCCATTGACAGCCAATAAATCTCGCAAATGTTCTCTTTGCTGCACGGGATGGCCTTTTGCTTGCATAAAATCTGCCAGGATTTTTTCTTCCAGTTTTGCCAAAGCCAGATTCTCCGGATTGAGATGGTCCTGGTAGTTGCCTATAAGGGCAGGAGGGCGTATGTTTTCAAATTCGTACAGATGAAAGCGTTCGTGCACTAGGATATGAAGCGGCTTTAAAGGATCTCTCAAGGCCTGGTCCAGATTAAAGAGATAGGCGCTTTGGCCTTCAAAAGGAAATTTCGGATTGAATTCAACCTGCCTGGCTCCCCATTTATCTGAAGAGCTGAATAAAACGGCCGTGTCCTTGACGATGAAGGATTGGAACGCCGGATCTGAGCTCACATAATTGAAAACAAAGACATGCCCGGAATTAAATGTGATGAGGATAGGGCCTTGCATAAGATCGTATCCAGGCCATATCTGATTAGAATTATGGCTGTACTCCAGTATTTTAACGACCTCTTGGATAATATTAAGTTCCGATGCAGTGACGTCATCGGGTTGGGCCTGAATACTGTTACTTAATAAAAGAACAAATAATAATTTTGATAATAGTTTCATTATTACTCATGTTTAAAGTAAATGATACAATTATTTTATCAAATAAATATTTAATTACATCAAAAGTTAAATTAATTTATTGTAAAGATTTAAAAGTTGAATGGTTTCTGATGTGAGTTGCAGAGAGCCGCCTAATTCTTTTAAAATTTCCTCTTTTTGGGTTTCTCCATAAAAATCCACCCAGATTTCATAAGTCAAGTATAAACATTTTGTCCAAAGGTTATAAGCTTTTTGACTTGAGGGCGCCTTATAATCATCTAAGAATATGCCTTCGTTATATTGAAACATTTGCTTGGAAGTGGATTTTGAGGCAGCTTCCTGTACCTTTAAAGATTCCTTTTTATACACTTTGCTTAAAAAGCTGACCATGTCTTTAAAAAATTCGAAAGAAGTCGTTTTTGACTCTTGTTCTTTTACCCGGCAAAGCAGCTGAAAGACAAAATCAAAGCAAACAGAAAAATAATCTATCACATCTTCATCAATAAGTTCATTGAGAAAGGCAATGTAGGCAGTATATAATGGGCCAAGGAGTTCATATTGACCCTTTTTCTTTATAAGCTGTTCTTTTTCCAGCATTTTTTTCAATGAACAATCCAAAAGATAAATTATAAGTCGTGGAACATCATAGGGGGGACTTTTATTTACATCCTCAATCTGTCTGGATGAGACCTTTTTAATTATCAATGCGATAGGCAAATTTTTTTTACTGTTCAAAATTATAAGGAGAAGCTTCCACAATTTCAGTTCCTCTTTAATAAATTCCGGATCTTCGAGATAATCCATATAATTTATCATTTGATTAAAGGCGTGCTTGATAATTTTTATATCTTTCTGCTGAGTCGTTTTTTTCCAGAATATACGGATCCAGTCATGAAATAGCAAAGATCCCTTCAAGTGGCAGCTTAAGGTAGGTTTGGCCAGAAAGATAGTAACAACCCGGAATGCGGTATTTCTCCACTCCTCCCAGTTTCCGATGAAAACATTTTTCTTGTCCAATATTTCATTGTAAAGGAACAAGACCTCATGGTAATAACTCAGGTGTTCGTTCTCAAATGTTCTTTCCATTGCCTTGAGACCCATCTTCCCGATCCCATGAATAATGATCTCCACGAGGTTCAAGATCTTGTTTTTATAAGCTGGAGAATCTGTATATAAATTATCCCATTCAAACAAAAACTTATGGATCAATAGCGCCAGTTTTTGATGATATACCGAAGCACCATTTAGAATATAGCACAGATTGATCAGAGTAAAAAACGAAAGGGTTTTTCCTAAGGAATATGAAAAGTGCGACTCTAGCGTTTCTCTGTATTCCAGGATATGTTCGATAAAGAATAGCAACAAATCAAGTGCCAATTCAATGTAGATGATCTCTTTGGGGGTAATACAACGTATATCATCCCATCCTCGGACAATGGATAGGTTAGGATCCGTTAAAGTAAGTCCGATGACGGAGACATGCATCTGCTTACAAATTGAAAGTATGACAGCGCCAAAGAAGTATTCGGACTGCTCGGAGTTTTCCAGTTCCAATTCAAGGATTATTTTAGCGGTGATCTTTAACAGAGAACGGTCATTTGTCAGTGTTTCCAGAATAGTATTAATGTGGGAGATGAAAAAGTTCAAAGCTGTGGATTTTTGCAAGCTTGTTTTATGTGAAGATTCTTTAAGTTGGTATTCGATCAGATTCTTCCATAATAGGGAATGAAATTTAGGTGGTAAGAGGTTATATTGGATCACTCCATGGATCATTTCTTCCGACTCGGCCACACTAATGTGAGGGAAACACAACGATATATTTCTAAAATAGGTGATAAATTCATTTTTAACATTTTGAGGTTGTTCTTTAAGATTGTCAAAGAGCAGCCAGAAAATATTCATATTGAAGGAGACATCCATAAATATATTGTTTTTTTGATTAGGCAGGAACTTGGCGCCTTCTTCAAAAATAATCCTTAAATGCTCTAATGATATGGGATGTTGACTTGGTAAAAAAATGGAATTTTTTCTTATTTCAAACAGCATCCTGCAGGCTAATGAAAATCCTTCTACCTGTCCGCAACGAAGAAGTAAGGAGAGAATGGAGTTCCAAGTGCCGATATCCTCGACAATTATAGCCAGTATTTGAGAAATCATTTCACACCCCTTTTTCCAGAGATGCAGTTTTTTGCCCAAATTTATAATTAAATGCCTGGCAAGAGTCAGGGAGAACTTTGACTGGATTTCAGGAGGGGAAGATGCGGCCATGTCAATAAAAAACGTGTCTTCAAAAGCTTCAGAAGGAATGGAAAAGCCTGAAAGGTTCATAGATTGCATCAGAGCCGCCCAGCAGCAGGCCCTTGCCTGAGGGACATGTGATAGAATATCTTTATCTACATATGTTTTAATAAGCAAGTACGCCTTCTGCACCATTTTTTTTTGGATGCATCCGCCTATCCATTCATATCCTTTTTGCCAGAGCGGGAGAGATGTAATGCCGTATGTATGCATTAAGGCAAGCAAATCCACTTTGTAATCCTTGATGAGGTCAAATGCATGGTACAGAAAGGATTCCACGCTATTTTGGACCCCGGGATGCTCCAGCAATCGGGATGAATAGGTACATAAAAATGCTGTTTTATTTGAGATTTCCACTTCCGGGGCATTTAGCAGCATGTCCAGCCATTGTAGCAATACCTGCGGATCGATTTTATCCTGACCATCCTGTAAGGCGCGGTCTATCCAAATCAAAGCCGGATCAAACAGCCGGTTTTTAAGATTATGTTCAATCCAGAGTGCCATTGAGTGAACAGCTATTGTTCCTCCTTGCTTGTGAACACGTTCCAGCAATTTTTCTATCCAGTTTGTGTTTTTTTCACAAGCTATGCCGGCAAGCCAGCCGCTGATCCGGACAATTTCTTCCCTGGCGGGTGTCAGTTCACAATTTTCCAGACAGGTAAATAAGGCCTGGGCCTCGGATACTAGGTTGTTCTCCTGCAAATACAGGCACAGGGAAGGGGTGCAGCCTAATATCGCTTTGGAAAGTCTGTCAGGCAGCTTTTTTCCTGCGTCAAGGGTTTCATTCAGGACGCTGTTGAGAAATTGCATCAGACTGGTTTTATCCGAATTAGACCCTCGGGAGTTTTCGCTAAAAAGTGCAGGCAGTGTTTTTATCAGTAATTCGGCAGGGAGAATTCCAGTCTCCTGGAACAGGTTATTTGTTTGAATTTTTACCATGGCATGCAGACAAAAAGAGATCATATCCAGGCGGGTTTTTGATAAGACAAGCAATATGTTGACCAGATGGGTTTTCAAAGGCTTGAAGGAAAACAGGCGGTCCAAAAGATGAAAAGTTTGCTCTTTCAACACATTCAGCGGAATATCCTCGGGAGGATTTTCTAAAATATCTTTTAATAGAGCGCTTGCCACTTCAACATCATTGGCAAGAACTGCCTGTTTGAGCCCTGCAAAATGGATGAGGTTCTGTTGCCGTTCCCGGACTGTTGGGCTGTCAAACAGCGTCAGCAGTTTTTCCGCCTCCGCCTTTTTGTTTTGGGACAGATACTGTTTTAAAAGCAGTTGAAGGGGCGTATCGAGGTTTTCCGATTTCTTAAACAGGATAACAGCCTGGTCCAGCAGAAATTCAGCTTGGGGATTAGGAGAGTTTTTCAGCTTGTAAATGAGGGTTTCAAGGCAATCTATAAGACTATCAGAGGGGATTTTTGGATTTTTTAACAAATGGATCAGGGTATTAATTGCAGGTTCCAGAGCATGAAAAGCATGTACGAGTTTTGTCCCGATCTCCTTTTGCAATGACGAAGGCATTTTTTTTCCATATTTAAGCCAGATGGCATAGGCGCAATGGGAAAGCTGTGCCTGAGGTGAGCGGGCAAGGCATAACGTCCATTCTTCCAAAATGGCCGCAGGAGACAGCCTTCCTTGCATGCTTTGCAGACGTAGAGCATTTATTGAATCGATGAGCGAGGGCAAATGAAATTCAAGCAACAGTTTTTCAATAAGGTTTAGAAATTCTTCTCTTCCCGAGGCAGCAGAAACATGATAAAAAATATCGGGAAATTGGGTAATCAATGCATCTATGCCTTGTGTGTATCCCTTTCTGAGAAGGCTGGCCGCATAATAACAGTACCCTAAAACCCTTAATAAAGGCTCAGTATGGTCTAGAAGGGAAAGGTTTCTGTTCATAAGGTCATTCCAGTCTATAAATGCTTCCTCTGCGGCATTTTGTCCTGATCTCCACTCAAGAAGTCCCAAAATGATCTGATGCAGTTTTTCCTTTCCGGATGAATCCAGGGATTTTGGAAAATGCCTTGCCAGATTTTCCAGAGACTCCCCAGGATGCCAATCCAAAAGCACATACCTTTTTCCGGGAAGCAAAATCTGTATTTTTTTGGCGTTAGGGAGAGCCCTGATTTTTGTCCTGAAAGGAATTCGACTATTGGATTTCCCGCCTATGTAGTTTAAAAACCCGGTCGTCTCCATTATGGCGATAAGGCAATCATATGAAATTAGTTTTTCCTGAAGAAGGCTGGAGAGCTTTCCCAAATAGGTGATTTCGAGGGGCAGTTGAAAGGGAGAAACGAGTTTCCAAGGTTCGATTTCTTCGCCCATCCTAACATCGGCCTGGCAAGATTTAAGGGCAATGGCAGCATTGAATGCGAGGGCGACTGCTTCTAGGCTGTCATTACGATGATGGTTTTTCAGGCATTGCTGCAACGAATGTTCTATGTTGGAATGAAATTCCTCACTGCCGGGTTCCATTTTTTGCAATAGGATCTTGTAAAGCGCCTCTTCAGGGATGACATAACCCTTGCTTATGTACGAAATCAAGGAGGCCCATCCATTCCTGTCTATTTCATGAGGAAGGCGCCCATGCAGGTTTTGAGTGAGTATATCCACCAAGAATTGGGCCAAACTATTGTTTGTTGAATACAAGGCCCACCTTGCATTGACATATCCTACTCTGGCTTCGCTGTTCACAAACAGGCTGTTCCTTTTCAGTTTTTTTACAAACAGCAACTCGAGCTCGGATCCCAGATCACATCGTCCAAAAGTGATGGTTGCATACTTGTTATTCCGATCACAGGTGACTTTTTTTTTGCGGAGCCCATTATTTTGTATCCAATACACCATGGCGGCGGGATCGGAGGTTTTCATGGCTGAGGCCAAGTATAAAATCACTTGATCATTCAATCTGCTTAGATCTTCCTCTTTTATGTGGGGTACAAGGATGCGTATATCATAATCCGGCGGGTATCGCCTGATTTCCTCAAGAAATTCGGGAGTGATCCATGCGGCAGCCTCATTACAGCCAAAAGCGTTCAGAACTTTTTGGCAATACCCGGGGCTGCTCAATAAAACCCACCGGACATAACCCCCCACAATTTCGATGTGAGGGACAGGCCATTCTTGTTGGCAGCAAAATTCCCTTAGATGATTGAGAAGTCCGCCAATGAAGATGGCGCCTTCATAATTTATGCAGCCGCAAGAAACCGAAAAACGAATCGGCTTGCCTAAAAGCTCCTCAAAAAGGTGTTGATGGTTTTCTTCTAACTCAAAAACGGCGCCATCGGAAAAGGGATGGGTTAATAAGCCCTTTTCATCGATAAAACCGGTAACTTTTAGACATTCCTGCAGATCCGTTGCAGTAAGAGGGACAGCACTTTCCAGAGCCATTGCCTGCACTGAAGCAGGGGACGCATCCGCACTTGAATACAAGGCAGGGATTCGATTCGCTGGGTTAACGCATGTCATACTATAAATCCAGTTAAAATCCAAAGCAAATTTTAGCAAAAAAAACAACCCTAATCAAAATTAATTTCTAACTCAGGTGATTTAATTTGGATTATTATATTGACCTAAAAAAATCAATTAAAGTACCATGCAAGATAATTTAGGCTGCAAAGACGAAAAGGAGCAACATTATGAATTTTACAAGACTGGAAAATTTTACAGTGACCGGAAAGCTGACTGAAAAAATGGTCCAATGGAATCATTCGGATTCCATCATTGCTCAATTGGGAGCCCGTCTGGTGGGATTTACTTTTTCGCCTATTACAAGCGTCATCGATGTCCAATTCCATTCTTTTGTTTTTGTAGGTAAATCCTTAACGGGAATTGTCATTACCCCTATCAATGCTTTTCTAAAAAATCCGCTTTTGGAGGAGTTTGAACTATCTTCAGCTTTTGTCCATCTGACCCGGGCTGTACAAAGTCTGTTTCAGACCGCTGTTCTTCCTTTTATTATTCTTCTGGATCCCGAAAAAGCTCATGCTCTTTTGCCTTCCAATGGCGGAACAAAAAATGAAAACGTGCAAAATGAAATAAACCAGCAAGAACTTAAGCGTTTGAAAGACCAAAATGCCCTTCTGAGCCAGCAAATCGCAGAATTTAAGAACCAGGGAAATACAAGTGCTGTACCTCCAGCTCAACCCCCGCCTCCTCCACCGCCGCCACCACCCCCGCCGCCCCCTCCACCCATGTCAAAGTCCACTCCAAAGCCCATTCCAGTACCGCCCACTTCAGAAAATCCGGTTCAGAAACCTGAAATGCCCCCTGCTGCCATTAATATAAAAGATATCTTGTCCCAAGGACAAAAATTAAAAAAAGTAAAGAAAGAAGTTGTAAGCGAAAGCCAACAGGAACTTTTTGAAAAGATAAAAACAATAATTCCTAAGGAATCGAAAGACATGAACGAATCTATGGAAAAATGGGATGAAGACCTCTCCGAGGCTGATTTGAAGGAAATTCATGATAGAATCAAGGAAACAGATAATCAAATTAAGATCATGCATCGGCCCACTGTTTTTACACCCGATCCTCAGCAAGCTCATAATAATATCGACAGGTTTGAATACATTGTTGAAGCAACCGAAGATGCTATTCAGATAACGGATAAATTGATCAGTAAACATAAAGAAAGATTAAACAGGGCCTCAAATAATGGGGCGCAACTTTCCCGAATGAAACAGGATGTTGAAAATATAATTTCAACGTTAGCACTCTTGACCGGCGAAGAAAATGATGGCGCACCTTTGAATAAGGAAGACATTCAAAGTAAAATGGCTGAAAGCTTTTTAAATATTAAAATAGATGCCTTAAATATCGATGCATTAACAGAAAAGTATCTTTATTATAAAGATCTCGTGTTTCCGGCTATTCAGGAATTAATGGCTAATTTAAATAAAAATGCTTCTGGGATCATAACTCAAGCTGTACAGACCGGCCAATAAGACGTTTTCTTTAGCAAAGAAATGACGGCTTCAGGATCCGTTACATTGTTCTGAATGGCCAATTTTTCTCCCTCTTGAATTAATAAAGATAGGACTTTGCCTTTGGGTATGCCATACTTTTCAAGAAGGGTCCCAGTTATTAGCTTCTTTTTTTGGGTTGTTCTATCTATATGCGCCTTGAGTTTATCGCGTTGGTCTGCATGTTTTTGAATAAGGGCCATCCGCTTTTCTTCGCTTTCTCGCGCTAAGACAACTTCTAAGCATGTCTGGGAATCTGGGGCAGCATATAAATTAACCCATTCTATAGGTTCTACCTTTTCCTGCCTAAGTTCCTTTTGGATCGCTTTGCGCATCTTATAGGTGAGTTCAACGAACTGGATGTCATGACGGGACAATTCCAGATCGCGGCAGATTTTAATTTGTTCTTCCAGGGAACACTCAGGAATGAGTTCCATAAGATATAAAACAAGAGGGCTTTGACTGGGAAATCGCTCAAATGATCGAACGCGTTCTTTAATGCTCTCCAATGAAATTTCTTTTAAAGCTGGAATCAGCGTGGGCAAGAGCTTTAGACGATGTAGTTCTATTATGGCCTCTTGGAAATGAGGGTATTCAGCCATTTTGTGCAGTTCTTTCCATACAACAGATTTGGGAACTGCAGGAATCAGCGAACTGGCATTGCTTAAAATCGCATTTTCAGTTTCCTGATCTATCTTGAACCCAAACCGGACTGCAAATCGGACAGTTCTCAGCATGCGTAAACGATCTTCAGCAAATTTCGTGGAAGGATTTCCTATGGTCTTTATCAGCTTTCTTTGAATATCTTCCACACCCCCCACATAGTCGATTATTCTTTGTTTGAGAGGATCAAAATAAAGGCCATTGATCGTGAGGTCTCGCCGTTGAGAGTCTTCCCTGGAAGTGGCCAGAGAAACTGTTTCCGGTTTTCTTCCATTGACATATTCTCCGTCTTTTCGAAAGTTTGCTATCTCGAATGTGTCTCCTTCCTCTTCCACTATGTAGACACCATAGCTTTGACCTGTTTCGCTGGCCGTGGGATATAGTTTCAAAATCATCTCTTTAGGTGCATTGGTGACAATATCGATATCTGAAGAAGGTGAATTCAGAATATAATCCCGCACCCATCCTCCTGTAAAATAGGCCTTATAACCTGCTTCGGTCAAGCTCCGGATAATTTTAATGGCTTTGTTTTCAAGAGATGTCTGACGGGGAGTTTTAGAGGAATGGGAATCATCCCAAACTTTTGCATACAGTTTTTTGATGCTGTTATCTCTTGTTTTACTTTGTTTAAAACTACAGGAGTGTGTTTTAATATATTTATTTGTTATATCTTCTATCATATTATTAATAATAATTATATATAAGTATTATTATTTATTAGTTTAAAAATTAAATAAAGATTAAATTAAAAGATGGTAAGTAGAATTTCCAGGCTGCTGGCTGTAAGATTGGGATGGCGTGGATCTTGTGCACTTAAAGGTTCAATGCAAACAAAGGAAGCTCCTTCAGGATGATAAAGCTGCCACGAATTTTCCTGGGAAGGCGCCCTGTAACGGGTCATCAGGCGATAGTCGATCGCATCCAGTAAGATTTCTCCAGCCAAAGGATCTGGATAGGGATAAAAGGTACAATCTGCTGAATGGTCCAGATTAAAACGCATCTCTTGCCTGGCATCTAAAGTCCACTCTGGCGGCAACGGAGATTTTTGATGACTTTCGTCCAGATAGTGTTTTTGTACTTGAGTGATGACAACTCCTTTGCCTGCCGGCAAATAGTAGTAATAATGGATTCCAACAATCGAGTCGGTATCGCTGGCGACGGACAGATTTAATTTTAAACCTTCCGGCAGTAACTCTGCGATAAATTGCATGGTAAAATTTTGCCCTTCCAATGTAGAGAGAGGGACTCCATTCCATGTGTCTTTTCCCATCAAAAGAGCTGTGATCTTTTGCCCTGAAACCGATGCCTTCCACGGGGCATAACGTCCAATGCCATGCGAAAAAGGCTCAGTAATCCCTTTTTCCCTTAACCGGGCGATGTGAGGAAACAGGCTTTCATCCGGAATGGGAGGAATAATGCGGGGATTGCGGTGATGGAAATGAGGTCCGATCAGAGCTCCCAAGCCAGCATAGCGCTCTTCAAACAGAGGGCGAGTGGAAGCATCGATCACCTCGATATTTTCTTTTTTATAGCTTATAAGGTTCATTCCTTTATCCGGCAAAAAAATAGCCTGTAAAGATTCTCCTAAAGCGGTTTTATTATTGAGAACGATGGGTTCCATAAGCTGTCTCCATATTGAATCCTAAAGAGAAAATAGAAGAACCAGCCATTCCCGTCAATTGTTGCATAAAAGAACCACAAGGAAAAACAAGATAAGAAAAAACAAGATAAGGAGGATCGCCTTCGGCGTCAGGATATTTCCCTTACCCTGACGCCGAAGGCGATCCTCCTTATCTTGTTATTTTTTTTATCTTGTTATTTCTTTACTTGTCATTTTTTTATCTTGTTATTTCTTTGCTAAAAACGCAGCTGCCAACAGTTCTGTTTGCACCCTAGGCATCCGTTTATGCTGCGAATTATATTGACATATAATCATTATTCATAAATGATTGAGGGCTTATCCGTTTGTATAGTTTAAAAATAATAAAGGAGCTTTCTATGTCTTTAAATACAGCTATCGTTTCAGGAAGGAATACTATATGTGGACACTCTTTGGCAGATCCCATAAGCCAGTTTAGTGAGCTTCCTATGGATGTAGTTCGGAGCATTTTTCAGGATCTGAAACCAGATCTTCCCGCTATAGCCTTGGTGTGTAGAAAATGGAAAGTCATGGCCGATGACGAGGAATTGCGTGAAATGATCCGGCCTGTTCAGGCTTTTGGAACTAAAGAATGGCAAGAGTATATTGGAGTGGATGCCGGAGCAGAACCGCGCTTGCCGCGACGCGCCTACGCCGATTTGGAAAGAGAGAAGGGTTTTATTACCTTTATTCCGGAAAAAGTCCAAGTGACCAAAGAAAGTGGGGTAGTTGAAGAAGTGATCCTGGATAATCTAGAGATCATAGGCAATCTGATCAAGGCCAAAACGGATTTGGAGGCAGTTTATACTAAACGTTCCGTGGTGGGAGCTATCACGGGAAAAAGACAAGAAAATAAACCGCACTGGGTCTGGATAAAGAACGAAGTTATTGGCAAAGAAAGAACTTATGAAGAGCAAAAAGAACTTGCAAGGCAAGAAAATGAAAGGGGTTGCCCAGCGAATATTTCGGGGCTGATAGATACAGTCATTACCGTTTTAATGCAATACGTCAGATATGGAGAGCGCCATTTTATTTGGGATCTGCCTCATCATAGAACCCTCGTACGTGTCAATGATAAAATTAATGGAGTGCGATTAGATTTAGGTTTCACTCCCTCCGGCCTCTGCGTCAACTACAGTTATGACTATGCCTGCAATTGCGTGGCCATTGTCTGTGCCCGGAAATTCTTTGGGTAGTGACATGACGCAATTTACAAAAGGCTGCAAGAAAGTACGTCCTTAAAAGTCATGGCAGCACATGACTTTTTATGAAAAAGTGGCCAAGGCGTCCCGCCCTGGTATAGGCCGAGACTACGCTGCAAGAAAAACTCGCACATCGCTTATATCAGCTTGCAGGTTTTTGTTATTCCGGCTTCAATTTATTGAGAAGTTCAACTTCTTCAAAGAGTTCTTTTGCTTTGTTATAATATTTGAGTGATATATTTAGTGTCTCTTCAAAATTCCCATAAGTTAAATCGTTAATTTCTTTATTAATTATTGTTTTTATAGTTTTGTTATTATTTGTTTTGTTACCTATTTCTTCATGTAAATCTTGGAGCGTCGTCGTATTTAATTCCATGCTAGTATCAAATTTATATTTTTGTTGTAATTTTCCAAGGAAAGTAACGATATTTTCAATAGCATTTTTATTAATATCATTTATGTTTAAATCACCTTCTTTATTAGAATCAATGCTAATTTTGATTGAACTTAATAGTCCATTTTTAAAACCATCTAATTCTCTATTTTTATCATCAATTTTCTGTTTTATTTCTTTTAATTTAGTGCTAATGTCTTTAGGGGAAGTCCGACCAAGCAGGTTACGAAAGCCTTTAAGAAACGAGGAGAGAAATGCAGGCAATATTGACTTTTCTTTTATTGGAATGCCTATTTTTAACCTATTGATTAAAAAGGCGGCTTCCGTATTTGAGTCTTTACTAAAATTATTTTTTTCAATACAGTTCAAGGCAGCTACTACAACTTTTCGATCTTCATCTTTAAGATTATTTATTGTATTAGAGTCCTTTCCTATTGCTTTATATAAATCAATAGCTTGAATTTGACTTACTAACATATACCCTCCTTTTATTAAATTCATATTTAAAATTATAGTTTATATTTATTAAATATACATAAAAAATTTAAATTTTTATAAAATGAAAAAATAAACACACTCTTTACTTTCATTTTCCATGATTTTTTAATTAACATCAAATGATTTTTTTATTTTATTACTATTGAATCTTAAATTTTTCGGGCAGGGGAGAAATAAATGACATTTTCTTATAGGTTCCGGGATGTTCAAAGGCAAGGCTATAGGCATGGAGTCCTAACCGTTTTAAAGGGTTGGTCTTGGCCCCATATTTTTTGTCTCCGACGACAGGATGGCCTGCCTGCTGGCAATGCACCCGAATTTGATTTTTTCTTCCCGTTTCCAATTTCAGTTCCAATAAAGAGTAAGATTTGTTTGTGGATTTCACCTCATAATGGGTAATGGCCAAAACTCCTGCGTGTTCAAATGGAGCGCTATGCACATGATAATTGGCATCTTCATATAAATACGACTTCCAGGTTCCTTTTGATGGCTGGACATGCCCTTCCACTATGGCGTAGTAGATCCGTTCAATAGCGTGTTTTTCAAAAATTTTTTTCATCTTCTGAAAAATAGTGTTTTTGAATACGAATACCATGACACCTGAAGTGTCTTGGTCCAAACGGTGGACGACATATACATTTTTGGGGCGGTAATGGTTTTTTAAATAGGCATGGGCGGTTTTTTCCTTGTCAAAAGCCGTAGCTACGCTTAAGACTCCCGAGGGCTTGTCTATGACCGCAAGATCGCTGTCTTCATAAATCACCCGAAGGCCTCCTTCCAGATAGCGCGTGCGAGAGGTCAGTTCTATCTGCTGCCCTTTCAGGACCTGGGCATTGGTTCGTTTGGCCGGAGTTCCATCGAGGGTGATCCGTCCTTCCCGGATCCATGATTTCAGGGTGTTAAGGGAACTTTCAGGACACAACTGCTTCAAGGCATCCAGCAGCGTGAGGTCAGAGGGAGCTGTAAACTTCATATCAAAATCCATAGAGTATTTTTATGAATGCAATTTTATACTTTGACGAATTATTTAAAAACAGATATAATCTCAATTCTTGTTGTATTGGAAAATTACTCCATAGATATAGAGAGGAAAAATGGCTGAAGAAAAAAAAGAAGTCAAAAAAGTCAGGCGTCCCACGGCTCAAAAAAGGGACCTGCAAAACCAAAAGCGCCGTTTGAAAAATCGCGCCTATAAATCATCTGTACGCACGGCTATCCGTTCGTTGGATGAAACCCTTGTGAAGAAAGATCCTGCCTTGATCCAGGAAAAATTGAATGGCATTTATAGCATTTTGGACAAAGGGGTCAAGCTAGGCATCCTCAAGCTTAACACCGTAAGCCGGACCAAATCCAGGCTGGCAGCAAAATCTGTTGTCCGTTAAGCAGCTTTTAGGACAGAGCGGACAAAGCAGACTGGGGGGCTGAGAAATTTCTATTACCACAGAGCACACAGAGAACACAGAGATCATTCAAGCCCGGAACGGGCTTGAATGACGGCCTTCGTTTGTGCGCTTTGCGCACAAACGAAAATTCTATGTCACCGAGCCAAGCGAATTTCTTCTCTGTGCTCTCTGTGGTAATAAAAATTTCTCAACCCTCTGTCCACGTGCCTATTCCCACGGTGCCGGGCATTCCAAAGTAAGCCTCTGATGTGAAATGGGATGTTCTATCTGCATGCGGGCATGGTGCAGGGCCACGCTTTCTTTCTTAAACTCCATTTGGCTGCCATACTTGAAATCTCCCACAATGGGGCTGCCTATGGCTGCCAATTGGGCCCGGATCTGATGATACCGTCCGGTTTCGAGTTCAATTTCCAACAGGACATAGGCTCCGATCGGCCCTATGACCCGATATTGCAAACGGGCCTTTTTACCTTGAGGGTGGCAGGCTTCTACGACCTTGGCCTGATGTTCTTCATGAAGCAATACATGTTCTAAAACCCCTTCTGCCGGATATGGGGCCTTTTCCACCAACGCCAGATAGACTTTCCGGCAGTTTTTGTTTCGCATGGACTCCTGCAGGCGGGATAAGGCCTTGCTGGTGCGGGCAAAGACAACAATACCGCTGACAGGCCGGTCCAGTCGATGGATGGCTTCGAGGAAAACTGCGCCCGGTTTTTGATATTTTTCTTTGAGATAAGCTTTGCATTGCGATTCCAGGCTGTCGTGGGCAGCGCCGCTGGGCTGGGTGAGAAGTCCTGCGGGCTTGTTGACCGCCAGGACATGATTGTCTTCATACAGAATATTCAGGGCAGTCATAATCTATAGGCTTCTACGTTGGCGCAAGGCTTCATACATCAGCAGCGTGGCTGCCATAGCGACATTCAAGGAATCGGCTATTCCGCACATTGGAATTTTGACCTGAAGCGTGGCTTTTTTCATCCAAAGCTCTGTCAAACCCAATTGCTCGGTTCCCAAAGCGATAGCCAATGGCCGTTTCATGTCCGTTTCAGTAAACTCGAGCTCAGCAGAGGGTGTAGCTGCCAAAACGTCTATACGATGTTGTTCCAGCCATTCCAAAGCCTCCTTGCCTGTCGCTTCAATGATGGGGACGGTAAACAGGGTCCCTATGCTTGCGCGGATGACATTGGGATTATATATATCCGTGCATCTGTCGCATACGATCACTCCATCCACTCCTACAGCATCCGCAGAGCGTAAAATGGTTCCCAAATTGCCCGGTTTTTCGATGGATTCGGCAATGACAAAAAAGGGATTCTTTTTATTTTTTATTCGGCCGGACAGTTCTTTTAAAGTAAAATGCTGCTGCCTGGCTATGGCTAAAACTCCATCCGGCCTGTCCCGGTAGGCGATTTTCCTGAAGACCGGTTCCGAACAGGTAAAGACGGGAGTCTTTTTGGAAACCAGCCGGGCGATGAGGGGTTCCTCATTGGATCCTAAAAAGAGGTCGTGTGCTGCAAACAGCATCTCAATTTTCCAGTCGGCATCAACGGCGCGGAGGAGTTCCCTATACCCTTCTATTAAAAACATGTCAGTAGTATCCCTTTCCCTCTTTTCCCGCAGCTTGATAGCTTGCCTGATTTTTGGGTTGTGCGGGCTAGTGATGTTGAAATCAGAGGTCATACACCCACCTGGAATAGGTTCCGCTGGGCAAGGGCAATACTCCTGCCTGTCCCTTTAAGATCATTTCTCCGGTATCGATTGTGCCGGGAAGGCCCTGGAACAACTGTTTAAGTAAGTGCCCCATAGTGATGGGGGTGAATCCGGGCGTATGGCAGGAAAACAGGACAAACAGGGGGCGGTCGGTCAATAAAGTCCTGCATAGCGACAATATTCCGGGAAGGTCTTCTTCAATCTTGAAGACTTCTCCCTGGCTGCCCCGTCCAAAGGTGGGAGGGTCCAGTATGATGGCATCATAGCGATTTCCTCGGCGGACTTCCCTGGCCAAGAATTTTCCGGCATCGTCGGCGATCCAGCGGATGGGGGCTTCTTTTAATCCATTCAGCAGGGCATTTTCACGGGCCCAAGCGACCATGCCTTTAGAGGCATCCAAGTGGCAGGTCGAAGCTCCTGCTTTAGCTGCAGCCAGGGTAGATCCTCCCGAATAGGCAAAGAGGTTCAGCACTTTGATCTGCTGCCGTCCTGCTCCTGCCTGTTTGGCTTTGGCCAGGGTAGTCTGGATCCAGTCCCAAAAATCGAGCTGCTCAGGGAAAATCCCCAAATGACCAAAGTCTGTGGGAGAAATCTTGAACCGGATGCCCGCCGCTTCCACTTCCCATTCGGCGGCCAAACCGGTTTTGCGTATCCAGCGGTTTTCCGATTCGCGGGTAAATACAGCGTCCGCTTTCCGCCATTCGGATTCGTTCAGTTGCGGATGCCACACCGCCTGGGCTGAAGGACGGGAAATCAGAAAGGGGCCAAACTGTTCCAGCTTTCGCCCGTTTCCGCTATCTATTAAAGCATAGGAAGTCATAAAGTGATGTATCCTACAGTAGAAAGGGCAAAAGCGGCAAAAACAGGCGCTTTGGGAACTCGTGTTTCATAGAGCTTGTGGCAGATGTTGAACGCACTTAGAACAATCAATCCGGGGCATAACACCTGCAAGACAGGAGACAGCAGGTTGGCTATTCCCATAAATCCCAGGTTGGCCAACAGGCCTGACAGCAGCAGGGTAGCTATTAAAGGCAGCATGTCCCCGCCTTTATTGCCCATCAGATCTTTCTTCATGTAATTGGCAAATATCGACACGAGGGGGATGGCGGTAGTCAGACAGGCCATGGACACGGCCAAGCAGGAGGCAAAGGCTCCATAGGGCCCTAGCAGGTGCAATGAAATGGCCGACAACCTTTCTTCAGGCCTTATAGCATCTCCCAACGCAGGCGCATACCAGGATGCCACATAGGTCAATCCAATGTACATGCAGCAGAGCAAACCGGCTGCCAACAGGCTCGCTTTCACCATTTTTCCAAAAATGGCTTTCTTTCCGGCCGAGGTGGAAAAATTCTCTCCGTCCATAACAAAATGGGACAAGACCAACGGCGCAAAGATGAATGAGGCAATAAGGTCCAAAGTGTTATATCCCACTTTCACACCATTTAAAAAGGCCTCGGAGTGTCTCATCGGATTGGCCTCTGCTGAGGGATGGGATATGAACCCCAAAACCAGTATGGCGCCCAAAGACAGAAGGAGCATGGGGGTTAACACCAGTCCCAGTAACTGGATCACTTTTTGAGGCCTTAATGTAAATGCCAAGATGACAAGAGCAGCTAAAACGCTGAAGATTGCCAGGGACATCTCAGGCAAATAGGGTTTTAAAGTGGCATAAGAAAGAGTGATAAGGCGGGGGATGGACCCTACAGGACCTAAAATCACCTGCACTATGAAAATGACCGCAAGGGAAGGCCACTTGCCCAATCGTCCAAAAAAGGAATGATAATCCCCCTGAAACAGCATCATGCTGATCAGGCCCAATAAAGGAAGAGAAACCCCCGTTATAAGCAGGCCCAGCATGGCAAAAAAGTTCTTATCCCCGGATGCTCCCCCCAAAATGAGCGGCCATATCAAATCACCCGCGCCAAAAAACATGGAAAAAAGAGCCAGACCGGCAGCCAAAACACCGGAGTTCTGCTTGGTTTTCATGAACGAATCCTCCTTAACAAAATAAATACAACAAGTTACTCTGTCCCGCCAAGGTTCATTCTTTGTACTGGTTTGGATTTTAATGAGAACTTCAGCGGGTGTTTATTAACTCAAGCAAGTCAAAGCTTGCCCGCACCCTGTTGACGTAGACGTCCCTGTCCCATAGTGGACCGTGGCCGTAAAGGTGCGTAAGCTGTTATTGTTGACTGCTTGCATTTGTTAATTACCCGCTCCATTTAATGAGAGCTTAATGAAACCATATTATATCATATTCGAAAATTATACATCAATACAATTTTCTGCATCGTAAAATTTCAGGAGCTCTTCTGCATTTCCCGCTTGCCGGCTTTTCAGCAGCTGGTACATCTGCAACCCTTTGGCATGCATCCCTTGCTGAAAATAGAGCGATCCCAACCGAAAGCACGCTTCTTCGTGATGAGGGGTATTTTCCAGTATCATTTCATAGTGCAGGATTTCCTCCTGGACCCTATGCAGCGCATGATATAAAAGGGCCAATTGAAGGTCTGCTCCAGTATCCTGAGGGGTCAATTCTTTCAAAATTTTCAATTCCTCAATGGCTTTCAGGGTAGATGTTTTGAAATTCGATTCCAAGTTGTCCAGTTTTCCCCTGAACCAAAATCGGAATTCCTGCCTCCTGCCCAATTTTTGCGAAAAACACCGATAAAGCGAAGAGAGTTTTATATAGGCCTCGGCCAACTGGGCATGCACGTTCGGGTGTGTCGGGTAATTTCTGACGGTTTTATAATATTCTTTGATGGCCCGTTTCAATAACAGTTCCCGGAACATCATAAAATCTTCCCAGTGGCACCAGAAGCTGATCCTGGCCAGCCAGGGAGCCAAAAAACTGAGCCTTTTGGGCGGAATGTAACAGGTCTGTTCACGCCCTGAAAGCGCATCGGAGAGGCGGATGAACTCATTTTCCTGCGTCGAACCCACCCATTCATTGATAAAACGCTCGAACTGTTCGGGCTTTACAGCCTGGTAATAGACGCGAAACACAAAAAAAGAAAAGAGAGTGAAAAAAAAGAGCGCCAATCCTAATGCAAAAAAAGCCGACTGGGTCAGAAAAGAAAAAAAAAGAAGCAGAAGCACGGGCTCGCTTGCCAGCAAAACGAGAAAAAGGCCCTGGTAGAGCACATAAGACTTGATATATCGATCAAAGGGTAACATTTAGGTATTTGCAAAATTCATCGTGTTTTCTTCTTCCAGGCTTCCATATTTTACCGGAGCATAATTGTCAAACCGGACAATTTCTTTTCTGTAGGTGAGGTTGACAGTGCCTACAGAGCCATGCCTGTTTTTGGCTATAATCAATTCAGCCATGCCGGGTTTATCGTTGGGATCATAGTATTCCCTTCGGAGTAAAAACATCACAATATCGCTGTCCTGTTCAATGCTCCCGCTTTCCCGCAAATCGCTCATCATGGGCCGATGCCCCGGCCTTTCTTCTACCTTCCTCGATAATTGGGAAAGGCATAAAATGGGGATGTTCAGTTCGCGGGCCAGGTTTTTCAGCATACGAGATATTTCGGAAATTTCGTTCTGTCTATTCTCCTGCGTCCGAAAAGAACCCGATCCTGAAATGAGCTGCAAGTAATCGATCACCAAAAAAGCGATCCCATAGCTTTCCTTCATGCGGCGGGCCCGGGCCCTTAGATCAGTCACTTTCAGCCCTGGCTGGTCATCGATTATCATCACATGAGGCTGCATCTGGTGAACGCTAGCTACGATCCGCTGGAATTCCCGCTCCATCGAGGGAGCCACTCTTAATTTTGTCCGATTCCACTTCAGCTTGGGAGCACACGATACGATGCACCAGTTGTTCTGCGCTCATTTCTAAGGAAAAGATGCCGACGGGCCTGCGCCATTTGAAGCAAATGTTTTCAGCAATATTGACAGCAAATTGGTTTTACCCATGGCGGGCCGTGCTGCAAGGATCATCAGATTTGAATTATTCAGGCCATTGATCATCTTATCTAGATCGGTGAAGTGGGTGGCGGATGCCTGTGATCCCTGAATCCTGTCCGCCCAGTAGTTGGAAGCGTTCCTGCCGGTCCTGAAGTTCCTTTAGAAACGATGCTCCCGATTCCGATTTGACTCCTGTCAATACCTCTCCAATGAGTTTTCCGGAGATAGGATTCGCCGACTGGCTTATCTGAAAAAAAGCTTGTTGCGCTTCGTCTAGGGTATCTAATACATCTTCAGGCTCCGTGAGAGCTTTTTTTTCGATAGTTTGTGCGGCATGGATCATGCTGCGCAAGATCGATTTCTCTTTGACCAGGCTGACATATTCTTCGATATAGGCGGAGGTGCCGGCATACTGGGCAAGGGTGGTTATGTAAGCTGGCCCCGCCAACGGCCTTGAGCTTCTCCTGGCGCTTTAGCTCTTCGCAGACTAGATGGATGTCTGCTGGTTTGTCTGTCTTGTAAGCGGTTTTCAGGACCTGAAAAATGATCTTGTGTTCCGTATAGTAAAAGTCGGCATCATCCAAGCCATCGGCGGCTATGTTTAGAGCGTTGATGCTGGTCAGCATGCAACCCAAAACCATCATCTCCGATTCTTTTGAATTGGGAGCTGTTTTTACTTTGAGGGCAGTATCATTCATGGAAATTGTATCATTTATTAAGGTTGGCTTTTGTGAGAAAGTCTAATAAAAATAAACCCGCAATGCAAGGCTTTTATTTTGGCATTTATTTTGGAAAATGGGCGGGTTCATGGAAATGCTGCCATCCTTCTCCGCTAAGGCTTTTCAGGAAATCCAAGAGATTTTTTTTCTCTTCCGAAGATAAATGCAATGGTTTCATCAACGGATGCAGGTTTTTATTGGGAATGCCTCCCTTGTCATAATAGTCAATGACCTCTTCCAAACTGTCGAGGCTTCCATCATGCATATAGGGCCCCGTATGCTCCACTTCCCTCAATGTCGGCACCTTAAATGCTCCCAAGTCTCCTTTTACGTGCGTGATGGCATATCTTCCCAGATCAGGCACAGCAGCCTCCATGCCGATCCCTATATTCAGGAAACGTCCGTCGGTAAAATTAAATCCTGAATGGCAGTTCGCGCAGCCCACTTTTTTAAATACGGCCAGTCCCTGTATTTGGCCTGGGGTCAAGGCTGAGCGATCTCCTGCCTGATAGCGGTCGTAAGGTGAATTCCCTGAAACCACGATCCGTTCGAAAGTGGCAATAGCTTGCGCTATCTCATTTATGGTTATTTTATCCTTTCCAAACACTTTTTTGAAGAGAGGCTTGTAACTGGGAATATCTTGAATCTTTTCAGCACATCGAAGATGGGCTTCATGCACATTTTTTATTACGGTCATTTCCTTTGGATTGCTTATAGGTCCTTTGCATTGTTCTTCCAAAGAAGAAACTCTTCCATCCCAAAAAAGATGTTTGGAATAGGCTGAATTGATTATGGTGGGGCTATGCCGCGTCCCTTTGGAATGGTTAATTCCTATGGCGATCGCCCGGCAATCACTATAGCCGCATCGCATGTTATGGCAGCTGGCACACGATATTTTTCCATCGGATGAAAGTCTTTTGTCAAAATAAAGAAGGCGGCCCAGCTCAGCCTTTTCCTTGGTATATGGGTTATCCTCGGGCCAAGGAATAGGAGGAAGGCCCAGTGGCGGATTGAAGGTATCCGCACCGATTTCGTGAACAATGAATAAAATAATGGCACATGCCATCAAAAATGGAAAAAGCCGATAAATCATAATATTATACCCTGGAATTTATTTTTATCTTGAGTCAGCAAAATTAATCAATTTTTTTTTATATATAGGAAAGGGGAATGCAGCTGTTTTCCGCATCGGGGGGAAGGAATTGATTGGCCAAACAAATCACCGCTCCGGGCCCTATGGGGGCCTTGAGATTTTTAAGAAGGTGAAAATGCTTGAGCTCATCCCGCGAAGGAGATACCGGCTAATTTAAAGCCAGACTTTAAATTAGCCGAAAATCGATTAACTGTCAAACCCATGAGGATTATGAGCAGGGCACAGGAAATTAAAACAGATTTTTTAAAATTTTATCCCGCAAAGCGGGGTTGAAACTGGCAGCATACTGCCTAGTGGCGATTCCACCCTTGATAGATGTTTCCTTTGAAACAGCATTTAAAGCTATTTTGCGCACCACAGCCAAATTGCGAGCCCCATTCCTATCTCGATATCGAGAATCATCCTGTCTCAAAACAACATCTAGCCTCCAATGTAGTTTATTTTCTACACCCCAGTGTTTCCTTGCAACGCTTGCCACCAGCTCCGCATTGGATTCTAAGCTCCCTATATAGTATGTCGTTTCTCTTTGCTCATCATTACCGATCCTTCGTGTTCTACAAATGCGAGCTATGATATTCAATCCTTTCCACTCTGCTTTAGATGGTAAATCCTTTGCCGATATAACCATACAACTTCTCGTTTCTATTCTTCCATGACCCTTTTCCGTGCTTTCCCAAAAAGAAGCACCACAAGTACTTGGCCCTTCCTCTATCATCTTTTGAAGGCGAAGATCATCACGATGCTCCCTTGCCTTTGAAACCGCTCTTTTCCAATGCTCTTCTGCTTTAGCTCTGTCTATATCCAACTGATCGAATGCCGATGTGATTTCCTCAAGGAGATTTCCCTGATTACCCTTAACAGGCAGTAGGTAATCAGCCCCGCCATCAATTGCTTTAGTAACAATAGTTTTTTGTGTGTTCAGTGCGTCGGCTGTGATGATTGTATTTTTAAGGTCTAAGCTGTCCATCAATTCAGGCATAGCGGTGATTTCATTCGACTTATCATCAACTTTCAACTGGCCTATGCAAATGCGATTATCAGCGCTCCAAGCATTGAGCAAATGAATCCCACTGAGATTTAAATGTTTCTCTGCGGTTCCGCGTTCTGTTTGTCCATCAAAACAAACTACTTCTCCTGGAATCTTTTCGCGTATTAATGAGGCTATATCTCGGAGTGCTTGTTCCAGAGCTTCAGGTTTAATGGCATTAAATAAGTTTTTGAAAGTGCGCTCGCAAGGTATCCCTCCAGACATATCAACGTAGCCTGACAACCAAGAAACCATTCCTTGAGATGCTACAACTATCTGAGGCCAATCTTTAGCACCGCAAATTACCGCTGCAAGAGTCATGAATAATACACTCGTTAATGAGTATCGGAAAAATTGTGAAGGTTTGCGGGGATCCTCGACTTTCTCCAAAATGTAAATAACTGGGTGCTGTGTATTGGGATGAGAAAATTCTTTTTTCTTGACGTGGGCTGGTATTTCACCTTTTTTAGCTGCCATGTAGCCTCCTGGGGTTCATGGCGGCAACATTTCGACATCCACTAAATAAAATCAAAAATTTCTTCTAATTTCCTGTGCCCTGGGATTATGAGTGATTATGAGTGCAATTAATCTGCTGGGTTGGGAAATTTCTATAACCACAGAGCACACAGAGAACACATAGTTTGTAATTTTTTTGACAAAGTTAAATGTTTAATAAACTTGTGCGAAGATTGAGTCGCCCTTCGCTGCGCTCCGGGCTCAATTATTAGGGGATGCTTTTCCCATAGTTCCCGCGTCCCTTCGGGACTTGGTCACTATGGGAAAAGCATCCCCTAATAATTGAGCCCGGAGCGCAGCGAAGGGCGACTCAATCTTCGCACAAGGGTCATATTTTTTCCTTGATGTAAATGAGATTAATCATTAGCCCAATATGTATTTAAAAAAACATACAAACTATAGCTTTCGTTTGTGCGCGCAGCGCACAAACGAAAATTCTATGTCACAGAGCCAAGCGAATTTCCTCTCTGTTCTCTCTGTGTGCTCTGCGGTTGTAATAAAAATTACTCAACCCCAGACATTTAATTGTAATCAGGATTATTGGATTTCAGCTTCTTTTTCCATTTCTCTTGTTTTAGAAGCGATCTCCTCTTTTCCTAGATTTCTCAGCGCCAGTTCCGCACCGAGTTTTACTGCAAAAAAAGTTCCTAATCCCATAAAGACACTAGTAGGATCATAATAGGTAGCGGCGGCAATTCCTGAAACGGCCAGGCCAGCTTTCACATTAAATGACATGCGATTCCAAAGACCGTTGATGGCCCCATCCGTCAAGGATAGTATTTGTCGTGCCAAAGCAGGTTTAATAAGTGCGACAGTAGCACCTGCAGCTGCTGCATAAGGATTGTAACTAATGGATGTAATACCGACTATTGTCCTTAGGCTAGCTTGGGCCACATTCTGTACCGTTCCCGGTTTTTGGGCTTCAGCAAAGCAATCCGCAGCCTTATCGTAGACATATTTCATGCAATTGGCTGCCCTGTTTGTGGAATCTGTAATAGTTAACATGTTAATAACTCCTAAATATTTTTTAAATTGATTAATCAGAAATTAATTAATCATTAGAACAATACTACAGAATATTTACGATTATAATCAAGAGGAATGTGAATCTTAGCATTAGCACTTCAGCAGATTAATATTCTATGCCGATACCTAAAGACACCCCATCTAAAACCAGATCACCATAACCGCAAAACTGGTTGTGGTTAAAATAACGATGCTCTTCCAGCCCCAATTGCAACACTAAAAGTTTATCAGTGCAAAAACAGGTCTTCCAACGGATGCCCAGTCCTGCATCAAAAACAGCTTGACAGGCTTGTATATGTTTTCTTAAATGATTAATGTTGATACCTGTATAAAACTCATCAGTTTGGTTTGTTCTCACATGAAAGTTTCCATATAAGACCGAGATGGCAATATTACCATATAGACTGAATCCACACCAGGCATCCCAGCTTCCTTCAATGCCAAATAGAGGGCCAACTCCGAAAAAGTCTTCTTTCTGGTGCCCTCTGGATCTGATTTCGTCTGAATCTATACCACTGACAGTATTAAAAAAATCTGTGCGAAGTTTTTGGTTAATTTGAGCATATCTCAGACCTCCAAAAGGAGTCAGCACAAAACACCTTGATAAATTAATTTTACAGCCAAATAGAGCATCCACGACATCAAAATCGACTTTCCAGTGATGCTCACCCTGTGTATGGGAATTGTAATGGGTCCAGTAGGCTCCGATACCACAGTTGCTGTCAGCAAACTCATATCCGGCACCTACGCGAAACCCTAAATTCCATTTGAAATCAGGATCATGCGTTTTTCCTCTAAGAGTGGAAATGAATTTGCCATTCACCTCAGAATCGATAATATGCGTCTTATCGCACGCATTGGAGAGACCTCCTTCAAAGGCCCTCAAATAAAGCAGGTCGGCCTCCAGGTATAGTTGACCGCAACTATCAGAACAACAGCATTCAGAAGCACAATCTTCTTCGTTGCGTATATCTGAATCTGAAATATCATAGCTTCCCTGGACAGAACCTGTTGTGGTCATTGCCAAGGCTGCAACTGCCATTTGTATCTTTTTGATGAAGTATGTCATATAATCCTAACTTTAAGAGCTTAATTTTACAATGGTAATGGATGCATTCACTTCTAACTGGGTACCGCCTACAAAACTTGCAAGGCCTACAGCAGCAGCCGAGGAGTGATTAACCAAAGAAAGCACATCGCCTGCGGCTGCATGGAATATGGCTTGGCCGGTGTTTTGTTGCGTACCTGCGCCGGAACCATATGTTGTTCCCGCGACGGCTGGAGGTCCTCCATTCAAGTATATTGCAAATTGATTAGGTTGTGTCCCGGAAACAGAAAACTCGACCTTATAATCGCCTGCATTGACAATTAAAATCCCAGTACCACCAGCTGTAAAGGCAAAGCCTGATGTTATGAACTCAACACTATCGAAAATAACAGGAGCTCCTATTGCAACCGTTTGAGGAGTTAAGTTGTAAATATAAACATAATCTGAGTTTCCTCCAGCAGGTCCTTGCGCGCCTGTTGCACCAGCTGGACCTGTTGCGCCTGCCGGGCCAATAGCTCCAGATGGGCCTGTTGCGCCTATTGTTCCAGGTGCACCTGTTGCCCCTGTTGGGCCGGGAGGGCCTCCAGATGGACCTGTAGCACCGGTTGGGCCTGTAGCTCCGGTTGGGCCTGTACTACCAGTTGGGCCTGTTGCGCCTGTGGGACCTGTACCTCCGCTGGATCCTGTTGCGCCAGATGGACCTGTAGCACCGGTAGGGCCTGTTACGCCAGATGGACCAGTTGCGCCGATTACTCCTGGAGCTCCAGTTGGGCCGGGAGGGCCGCCAGATGGACCTGTAGCTCCGGTTGGGCCTGTAGCTCCAGTAACTCCTCTGCCACCTGGTGGACTTCGGCGGCAGCCATTGGCATCATTACAATATTCGGGACTATCAAGGCTGAAGCCAACCCAGTCTTGTCCTTGAGCTTCTGTATCAGTTTTGAAATTATTGAGATTTGCATCTGGGGCGGCAGTCAATGGCATTGCACATGCCAACAGCAGGGCGACAATATATCTGATCATAGATTACCTCTATTTGCGGAATATATGCGGTTACAATTTTAACATTGTTCGTTTAGACCTAAATAATTTTTATGTATTTTTTCGTCAAGAACAGAAACACATTTTTTTATAAAAAATTACTTGATATACGCCAGCCCTTGGATGTAAGCGATATCAATAAACACTTATTCCATGCTTGCGCCTTCAGGATAAGTATACGATTTTAGATTTTTTGATTGTGAGAAAATCGTTAAAGCTGTTCGTAGCTCATCTTCAGCATAATAATATTCTGTTTCTTTCAAAATGAGAAACAGCTCGATTTAATTGATTTTTAAATACCGATCCTTTAATGGATTTGTCAAATACATCCATGATTTTATCTAATCCCGGATTATTTTTAAAATACTCCAAAGCAAATGATCTTAAATAATCGGGAGATTTGACTTTCTCTATAAACCCAGGGATTTTGCCAATTACTAAGGACCTTGCTCCGTCATCCATACGGCACATTCCTACACCTCGTTCAATCATTTCATTGATTAAATGAGCCGTAGGATCTTTATAAAAATCATCTGATAAACAAATTTGTCTAACATATTTATTATCTGATGCTGCTCTGTCTGCTACAATTTTCTCAGCTAACTGTCGATTGACATCACTTATTTGGCCATTGAATGTTGTTGATGGACTAGCCATATAAAATATCTCCTTGTTTGTTGTTATTTAGTCTTCTGAAGTCTGCTTCAGTTCTTCTGAAATTTTCCTATAATTTTCCTGGATCATTGTATTCGTTGGAAATTCCCGCAGGAGTTGTTCGGTCAGTTGTTTTGCCCGATGCAGATTCCCTTCCTTATAGGCTTTGCGGGCCAGGTACGATTTGGCTTCGGGGGACTCGTTCGCTATCGATTCATAGATATCGTTAGCTTCATTCATTTTTTTCTCCAACAAAGCGATCCTGGCCAAGGTTTCTTTGCCTGTAACATCATTTTCCAGGAGGGGTTGAGAATGGACGATCTCTTCCGCTTGTTTGAGATCGCCTTGATCTATGTAAATCAGGCTCAATAGCCAGGCAGACCGTTTTCCGATATTATTGGGGTCTTTGTAGATTTTGGTTAAATAACCTGTGGCCTCATTATATTTTTTTTCAGCAATGTAGGCCTCTCCAATGAACATGGACAGGGGAGTGGTGGGGTATTGTTTCAAAGCAAATTTTAAAGCTTCTTCTGGAGGACGGTTGCGGCTTAACGCTTGGGCCACATTAAATGAAACCCATTCCGGATAATTTTTTGGAATATTCGACAGCGTTTGCAAGGCCAGCCCGGCCTCATCCCATCCTGCGGCTATTAAGGCGGCTGAAAAAGCTTCCGGACCTTTCAGCAACAGGTTTAAACTGTCTGGAACCGGATTATAGCTGTTGGGGGGATTTTTGGAAAAATATTCCAATTGGGTAAACAAAGTAGGAGTATCTTTAGGTACAGTAATCGATTGCCCCGCATCAGTTTTATAATCTTCCGCTACGGCCCGATTCGATTCCTCGGTGAATTGGCCTGTTTTTCTGTAAAGCAAGATGCGCTTTAAGTTTGTTTCCAGGGTGGGATTCCAGGATGAATATCCAAAAGGATTATATTGTAGAAGCATATAGGCTTCTTTTTCATTTTCCTCTTTGAGATATTGCAGCAACCGGAGCCAAAAGGCGGATTGTTGCGAGACCAGGTATTTTTCTGAATTAGGTATTTTCTCAAATTCGGCGGCGTTCCAAAATTGACCGGGTTTTAATGCCAGCAAATAATTCAGATACGGGGTCAGTTTTCCATCGGGATGTTTGGCCTTGTCCCAGTCAAATTGAATGGGAATAATCATACGGTTCCAAAAAAGGGTTTTAATCCAGATATGATCTAAGGGAGGGCTTTGCAAACTGTCTTTCCATAGGGCCATTGCATCGGCGTATTGCTTGTGCCGTAGATAATATTCTGCCAATTGATCTTTTAAAAACGGATTATTAGGATCCGTTTGAAGGGCAGCCAAATATTCAACAAGGGCTTCAGAATTTTGACCATAGGTTTCCAGCAGCTTGGCCCGATAGGAGAGGATTTCGGCGTTTTGAGGATCTTTAGTATACGCTTGAGCTAGATAATCCCAGGCTTCTTTGGGGTTGTCCAATGCATTCAATAAAGCCAGGCGTACAAGCCTGGGGATATCTGTTGGCCCCGAGAAAGTGCGGCTTTTCAGCAAATCCTGGGCCTCTTTGCGCTTGCCTTCCTGCAAAAGCTTGTCAGTATCGAGGACGAACCAGGTTTCCGGTTTGGCTTCCCTTCCCGTCCAATGGGAACGGATTTCCTGATAGTCGCGCGTGCGTCCGCTGGAGACGAGGGCGTTGGCGACAAGGAGGGATGCTTTTTCATGCCGGTCAAATTCGTTTGGATAATGGTCGTATAGCTGGACCAGCTCAGGTACATCTGGAAGGGTTTCAGAGACCAGAATTAAAAGTTCCAACCATTGCTTTCCGGTCTCCGTTTTATCATTGATGTTATCAGAATGCTGCTTGATGATCTCTAAAGATTCATCCAGTTTATTTTGACTGAATAACTGTTTGGCTTTATCTATTTCCCGCTGTTGATCTTCTTCTTTATCTTTATTGAACGTCCATTTTTCCCAATGGTACTGGATGGAAGGCCAGTTAAAATAGCCTAAAGCAATACTGCCAACGAAAATTAGGACAGCTGTCAGAGAAAGTATCTTACGCATGAGGTCGCTCCGTCTGTATAAATAATAAATTTTTATACATAAACGGCGATTTTTAGTTCAAGATTTTTGCGATTCTAACAGCAACTACCGGAAAATACAGGATGGGCAATCCTGCCCATCCTGTTATTTTCGGGTGTTGCGGAGTTTTTGCGAATCTAATTGCAATTTAATAAATGCAACGGATATGCAAGTGACAGCAGCATCTTAAAATAAGGACCTGGACAAGAATGTGTTTTTCAGCAGAAGCTAGTTTCGCAGCAGGAGCAGTTCTGACTGCTGCCGGTGTGTATCTCGTACATAAATTCCATAAAAGCAATAAAATACTTCTGGCTTTCATTCCATTATTTTTTGGCATACAGCAGTTAGCGGAAGGAGCACTGTGGGAGGCACTGCAACATGGATGGTATCCCAATGCATATAGCCGTGCCGCTCAGGTTGTTTTTCTGTTTTTTGCGTATATGTTTTGGCCTGTTTGGATACCGCTTGCCTTTGGATGGATGGAAAAGATCCAATGGCGTCAAATTGTAATGGGAGTGTTGATGCTGGTGGGCTTATTGTTTTTCTTTAATATAGGTTATAGTTTTATTGTGGATGGAGCTGGAGAAGCCAAAATTGTAGAGCATAGCATAGACTATGGGACAAGCCCTTTGCCTGATAGGATATTATATTGTGTCGTTACCATGTCCCCTTTCTTCTTATCCAGTATTTCAAAAATGTGGATTTTTGGCCTTGCCAATACAATTGCTTTCATCGCTGCAGATATCTCCTACAATTATGCTTTTACATCTGTATGGTGCGGCGCCAGCGCTATCATAAGTGTAGGGTTGCTTCTCCTCCTTAATAATCGTACTCAATAAGATTTGGCAAAAATGGCATCGAGGGTGGCATTCTGACCTGTGAGGATGCACTTGCCTTCAGTTTTAGATTGTTCCAGGGGCAGGCAGCGGATCGAAATTTTCATGTCATCCAACATTTTTTCTGTTTGTTCATCACCGCACCATTTGGCCAATACAAATCCACCATGGATTTCTGGCTTCTCCGCATTTTTCGGAGTGAAGAAATCTTTTAGCTCTGCCAGGGTGGTCAAATCGCGCCGTATGTTCTCGTCCCGATATTTTTTAGCCTGTAGATAATAATTTTGTTGGACCGATTCTAAAATAGAAACCACTTCCTCTTGCATGTTCTCAAGGCGTATTTGAATTTTTTCCTTGTGAGGCTTATCCCTACGGCAAAGGGTGATGGTATTAGATTCTTTGTCCTTGGGCCCGACTTCTATCCTCAGTGGAACTCCTTTCTTTATCCATTCCCAGTTTTTTTCTCCGCCGCGCCGGTCTCTTTTGTCAATAAAGACGCTTAGGCCTTTGCCATAATATTGGCATTCGCGCAGCTGCCGGGCAATAGTTTCACAGTAATCAAAAATGTCATTTTGCATTTCGGGTTTGGGAACTATCGGCAGGATTACGATTTGCTTGTGCGCTATTCTTGGAGGCAAACGCAACCCGTCATCATCTCCATGGCACATGATCAAGGCTCCGATCAATCGTGTGGTAATACCCCAGGAGGTTGTATAGGCATAGTGCAGATTCCCTTCAGCATCTGTGAAACGGATGCCCGAACCCTTGGCGAAATTCTGGCCTAGATAATGCGATGTTCCGGCCTGGAGGGCTTTCCTGTCCTGCATCATGGTCTCCAACGTAAAGGTGCTGACAGCGCCGGGAAAACGTTCTCCAGGGGATTTCTCTCCCAAAATCACAGGAATGGCCAAGACCTCTTCCAAAAATTCACGGTACATCTGAAGCATTTTATGCGATTCTTCTATGGCTTCCGCTTCTGTGGCATGCGCGGTATGCCCTTCCTGCCATAAAAATTCGGTGGTGCGCAGAAAAATGCGAGGGCGCATTTCCCATCGGACCACATTGGCCCATTGGTTGATAAGCAGAGGAAGGTCCCGGTAGGATTCTATCCAGCGGGAAAAAGATTCCCCTATGATGGTTTCGGAGGTGGGGCGTACGATAAGAGGTTCATCGAGTTCGCCGGTAGGGACCAGGCGCCCGTTTTTTTCTTCCAGGCGGTGATGGGTCACCACGGCGCATTCTTTGGCAAAGCCTTCTACGTGTTTGGCTTCTTTCTCCAGGTAGCTAAGGGGGATGAACAGAGGAAAATAGGCATTTTCGTGGCCGGTATTCTTGATACGGTCATCCAGCTGCCTCTGCATGCTTTCCCATAAGCCATATCCCCACGGCTTGATGACCATGCATCCTCTTACGGGAGAATTTTCGGCCATATCGGCTGCTTTTATGACCTGTTGATACCATTCGGGATAGTCTTCCTCTCTTGCAGGAGAAATTGCTGTTTTATCTTTTGCTTCAGCCATGATTTTACCTTCTGTTCGCTTCATGTAAGGATAGCAAAGTGAAGAGTTTAATTCAATTCAATTAAATGTATGGGGTTGAGAAATTTATATTACCACAGAGCACACAGACGGAGATCATTCAAGCCCGTTCCGGGCTTGAATGACGGCTTTCGTTTGTGCGCGAAGCGCACAAACGAAAATTCTATGTCGCAGAGGCAAGCGAATTTCCTCTCTGTGCTCTCTCTGTGCTCTGTGGTAATAAAAATTTCTCAACCTCATACATTTAATTGCACCCGAAAAACCTTTGTTTGCATTAAAAATAAAATTATAATAAGGTGGAATTTGAATCAACAAATTGGGGGTAAATATGCGTCTATTTTCAGGTTTAAAAGCTGTCCTGTTATTAGCTGCGATGCCATTATTCGGCATCTATGCCGATTCTTCTTACACTTCCTTTAGAGGGGAGGGCGGCGAAAGAGGAGAGGACTTTAATCGCAGTGGAGGCGAATATCATCACGCGCCGCAAAATTATAATTATAGGGGGGGTAATTCCAATTCAAATTCCGGCGAGGGTGCCCGAGGTTATGCACGTGGGCTCCAACAAGGGGAGAACAACAACAACAACAATAACCAGAATCCTCAATATGTAGAACCTTGGCCCGGTACCATGCAAAATCAACAGTTTCAGCAAGATTCTGAAAGCCAAAATCCACAGATTGCCATGAGAGGCGGCGGCGGCAGGGGTGGATTTGACCGTGGCGGTGCAGATTTTAACAGGGGTGGATTTGACCACGGCCAAAATTTTGACAGGGGAGATTTTGACCGCGGAGGATATAACTACAACAATAATGGCAGATCTTATGCGCGCGGCTGGGTCCATGGCCAAAACTATAATTACAACAATAACGGCAATGATTATGGCTATGGCTATCCTTATTACTATAATAATGGCTATCCTTACTATTACAACGAAACGGAACCACAAGGCCAGTCGCAATATTATTATAATGATTACCCCTACAATCAGTAGTGGCTATTTAACATATTCATAGGGGCGTGTATATACGCCCCATGGAATATCCTTGCGAGATCCATTAAGCCACTGTTCCCAAAAGGACATGGGATAGCCCGTACTTCCCAAAGGGTCCACACGCCAGAATTCCAGTTTTCCTGATCCGGGACTAATCAGAAAGGCAAAATAATCCTTCACCCAATTGGTGTCGGCAAATAGGATTGGTTCGGGCAAGGCATAGCCCAGGTTCCTGGCGGCCTGACAAACCACTGCATGCAAATTGTGGGGGAAGGATGTCTTTTGAGTGGTCAAACAGAATACGGCTTTAAAAACATCTTGAAAGGATTTTGCAGTAAACCAGGGATTGTACCCTTTGGTCTCGGCCAGATCTTCCCATACTTTTATAAAAAGATCCACATCAAAGGGAATGGTCTTTGACAGCAATTGGGCCATTTCGCCCATCCCCTCTTTTACCTGATGCAAAGGAAGCAGCGGAAGATGGGTCAGAAGAAAACTGTCGATCTCATCCTGGGATAAAACAGGATACCCCCGCACCTGCAATCCCCGTTCTTTTTCCATGGTTTCGATCAGGTGGTTCCGCCATTGGACGGAAGACATCACCCCAAAATGCCTCGAAAAGGTTTTGTTAAAATAATAACGGGCATTCTCATTGACCTTTTGCGACAGCATGTCTATCAAAAAATCCTGCTTCTGCTCATCCAGTAAAAGCAGTTCGACTGCATTGGACATCGGTTTGATAAGACTGTCCCTTATGAATGTGTACGTATAGGCCTCTGCTTTCCATGCCTCACCAAACATCTTTTTTCCGGGTTTTAAAAGAAAGGCATGCGTGGGAGAATGCATCAGAAGGGACCTGTCCGGATTTTTAATGAATTCCTGGGTCAGGCTCACGGGCATCTGCTTGAGGGTATCCACAAAATATACCAGCAGTTCCATCGGATTCTCCACCCACCTCGAAACATCTGTAGGTTTATCGCTCAGCCCGAAATAACAGCTGACGAGGGTTCCCATCGTTCCACCTGATGTATAGGCCCAGGGTTTTTTTTCGATCTGGTCCAAATGAAGCAGGGGATCCTTGATCGGGCGGGTTTGATGGGCTGCGGCCATCCGGTAAAATGCCGTTTCTAAAAATTCATCCGTTCGGATGTGTGTGACAATGGCTGTTGTGATGTCGGAAAGCTCCTTTTCAAGATCGGAAAATTCCTCCTTGTGAACAAGTTCCCTTTCAGAGGCTGTAAAGAAACTGCAAAGGGATTGTATAAATTCCTGGGGATGATGGATATAGGTCCATTGGGCTGTTTGGGTACGCCCGTGCTTGAACAACAGGCGGAAGCCGGCGGGGCTGTCATCGTAAGGCCCAATGGAAACTTCATGCATGTCCGCGTCGTAGACTTCCTGAAAATACTGGGGAAATAATTCATAGTAGGCGTCAATGAGCTGGTCATACAGATTGGCGATCCTTTGGGCTTTTTCATTCTCATCGTCCCTTAAAGCCTCAAGGGTATGGAACTCATAGGTTTTTGTTTTATAATCAATTTTCAGCCATTCCATTTCCTTTTCCGAGGCGGCCCGCTGCATCCTTCCTTCCACATATTTTACCTGGGAGTACAACTGCTCATATTCCGATTGCAGCTCATGGATCTTTAATTTGATTTCTTCCAGTCGGGTTTTCAGATATTCATACATGAATGGGCCTATGCCTCCCTTGTCTTCAGGGCGCAAGCCGAGGCTGGAATAAAGGTTCCAACGGGTAAATGCCGCCTTGGTCTCTGCAAAGGAGGCCAGAGTGAATTCCCAGGCTTTCAGTAAAGCGTTGTCTGCTATGCCTTTAAACGCCGATTCAGCTTCTGTTGACAATTGATTGAAATTCCGGCAGGCAGTGGTTTTGGCTGTTTCGCCTGCGGGAGAGGGGGCCTGCATGAGCGGGCTTCCTTGCATCTGGCTTAGGGTTTTGAGTTCATATTCCTTTAAATCATCTTCCGTAATTTTCAAATGCCGGAGCAAGGCGCGGCGCACGATTTTTTCGGCGTTAATGGTAAAAAAGGCATCCTGTTGGACCTCTTCGGAAAATAGTTTTTTTATTAACGTTTTTGCCTTCTGGATTTTTTCCTTCAAAGACAGATTGGAATCTATTATTCCCACGGCTTCAAAAGCAGCCATCAGTCCCGGAGAAAGCCATAATTCCAGCTTGTCAAAGGCTGAAGCATTCGGAACGGGGATATTTTTCTTAAGATCCCCCGCTCCCCAGCTCCTGCTAAGCGGGGCCACATATTCAATGCCTCCAAAGGTGCGCTTCAAACGGCCCGTATTCAGGATTTCACTGACATCTTTCAGGAATTGCAGAGGCTGTTCATCATGGATGACGATGGCCGGCGCTGTGGCAAAACAAGATCCAACATTTTGTCTGAGGGTGCATAGCCAGGCAGACAGGACGGCTTTCCGTACATGAATGTCATGGATGACTTCATTCGATGGCAGTTGAAGGGTGGCTCGAATGATCTCTTCCATATATCGGTGCGATGAGGGTTTCGTCATGTTTTTGATAAGGCGCTGAGCCTCTTTATTGGAAAGCAAAAATTCAAGGGCCTTTAGAATATGCTCCCTTCTGGAAACATCATATTGCCGGTCCTGGCCTAAAGAGCAGAGGGATTCCTTTAGGCAACGGATCAGCTCGGGAATAGATTCCAGATCGAGATCTCCCTTTTCATTGACCAAAAGACCGGCAATATGCCGGGTCATCAGAACATTGCGTACAGAACAGCTCTCTTGCAGAGCTGAGCGGTCGAGCCGCCTGCTGATGGCATCATATTCCTCTATGAAACAGTTGATGGCGCCTTCCTTGGCTTTCCCTTTATTTTGCCTGACGATTTGGGTAAAAACGTGAGAATAAAATTGTGGATCACCTAACGATACTTTTATCTCTGCTGTTATTTCTTGTATTTTTTCACGATTCATTTTTGTTTTTTATTCTATACTTTATTGACGCGATGTGCGACTTTTTCTTGCAGCCTGTACAGGCTGCATTCTTAACTACCTCATACCCAGGGCGTTGCCCTGGGCTGTTGCACTTTCAGACCTTCGGTCTGACACATCATTATTGTCTTAGCCCGAAGGGCTTAAATTGCAACAGCCCAGGGCAACGCCCTGGGCAACGCCCGGGTTTAAGCAAGTTAGGGATGCAGCCTGTAAGGCTGCAAGAAAAACCACATATATACATTTATGCAAGAACCATCCCCAGATATTAAATGTACGGCATTTTTTTACCTTATGTCCATGCTTTTTTCAGTTTTTTTACAATACAAATTATTTTCGTTTACAAAAAATGAACATTTATATATGTTAGATAATATATAAATAAAATTGAATTTACTGTAAAAATCATATAAAAACAAAATAAAATTGAATTTACTGTAAAAATCATATAAAAACAAAATGGAGTTATTTTATGCAAATTAATAATACTAATGTGGCAGGAACAAACCAATACGAAGTGCAATCTATGGTAGATCCCATAGTAGGTCCTCTTCCTGCCGATATATTGCCTATCATTTTCCAAAATGGGAAAACAGATCTTCCTAATCTGGCTTTGGTTTGCAAAAACTGGAAAGCTATTGTAGATAATACACAGTTTTGCGAAACGATACGCCCAGCCATAGCTTTTGGCGTCCAAGAATGGAAGGAATATATTGGAGTGGATGCCGGAGAAGAACCGCGCCTGCCAAGACGCGCCTATGGCGATCTGGAAAAAGAAGGCGGTCTGCTAACCTTTATTCCTGAAAAAGTCAAAGTTATAGAAAATGGATTTGAGGTATTCTTGGATAATTTGAAGGTTATTGGCAAGCTGGTAGGCAATCCAAAAAAAGGAAATAAAACAGGTTATACTAGAGATTCTTGCCGAGCCATTTCAGAAGATAGAAAACAGGAAAAACCGCATTGGGTATGGATAAAGAAAGAAGTGATAGGTAGAGGTAAAAGCTATGAACAGCAGCAAGAGCTTGTTGCCAAAACAGAAAATAAAAAGGCGCCTGGAGCTAAAATTTCAGGTTTAATAGATACAGCCATTAGCGTATTTATGGAATATGTCAGATCAGGAGAGCAAATTTTTGTTTGGGATCCACCCGTCAATTTTGGTCAGAGAACATGGGTACGTGTTAACGAGCAGTTCAAAGGATCCAGGTTAGGTGTAGGTTTCGCTCCCTCCGGCCTCAATGTCCACTACTGCTATGACCACAATGACGACTACAAAGTCCACATTGCCGTTGCCCCTGCCCGGAAGTCCTTCGGCCATTGAAAACTTCGAATTTGGAAAAGGGCTTTGGATTTTTGTTTTTTGTCCTTTGAAAAAAAGAAAATCCCGCCGAGCCGAAAACAATTTTTTGAATAATGGGCTGTTTTTATTGACATGGCCGTATCCAATTTGCTTTTTTCAGTTTTTTTACGATACAAAGTATTTTCGTTTACAAAAAATGAAAATTTATAAATACTTGGCTGATATATAAATACAATTGAATTTACTGTAAAAATCAGATAAAAACAAAATGGAGTTATTTTATGCAAATTAATAATACTAATGTGGCAGGAACAAACCAATACGAAGTGCAATCTATGGTAGATCCCATAGTAGGTCCTCTTCCTGCCGATATATTGCCTATCATTTTCCAAAATGGGAAAACAGATCTTCCTAATCTGGCTTTGGTTTGCAAAAACTGGAAAGCTATTGTAGATAATAAACAGTTTTGCGAAACGATACGCCCTGCCATAGCTTTTGGCGCCCAGGAATGGAAGGAATATATTGGAGTGGATGCGGGAGATGAACCGCGTCTGCCAAGACGCGCCTATGGCGATCTGGAAAAAGAAGGAGGCCTTCTTAAGAAGTGATAGGCAGAAATAAAACATATGAACAGCAGCAAAAGCTTGTTGCCAAAGAAGAAAATAAGAAGGTGCCTGAAGCTAAAATTTCAGGTTTAATAGATACAGTCATCAGCGTATTTATGGAATATGTCAGATCAGGAGAGCAAATTTTTGTTTGGGAACCACCCGTCAATGGCCAGAGAACATGTATACGTGTTAATGAGCATACAAGAGAACGGAGGTTAGGTTTAGGTTTCCATCCCACCGGCCTCTATGTCTTCGGCAGCTTTGACTTCGAATGCCCCTGCGACGAGGTTGCCGTTGCCCCTGCCCGGAAGTCCTTCGGCCATTGAAAACTGGGAATTTGGCAAGTCAGTTTTTTTACGATACAAAGTATTTTCGTTTACAAAAAATGAACATTTATAAATACTTGGCTTATATATAAAGACAATTGAATTTACTGTAAAAATCATATAAAAACAAAATGGAGTTATTTTATGCAAATTAATAATACTAATGTTGCAGGAACAAACCAATACGAAGTGCAATCTATGGTAGATCCCATAGTGGGTCCTCTTCCTGCCGATGTATTGCCTATCATTTTCCAAAATGGGAAAACAGATCTTCCTAATCTGGCTTTGGTTTGCAAAAACTGGAAAGCTATTGTAGATAATAAAGAATTTCGCGAAATGATACGCCCAGCCAAAGCTTTTGGTAGCCGCGAATGGAAAGAATATATTGGAGTGGATGCCGGAGAAGAACTCCCGCTGCCAAGACGAGTCTATGGAGACATGGAAAAGGGAAACTACTACCTTACTTTCATTCCTAAATCAGTCAAGGTGACGCAAGAGAATGGAAAGCTCAGCGATACATCTATGGATATTGAGGTGGCCAAAGAAGTTCCATTGGATAGCCTGGAGGTTATTGGCAAACTGGTAGCAAATGCAATAAAAGGAAATAAAAGTGGTGATTATCCAGATTCTTGGATACTTCCAATTCGGGAAAAAAGAAATCTTGAGAAGCCGCACTGGGTATTAATAAGCAAAGAAATCATTGGCCGAAGTGAAGACTACAAAGATCAGCAAAAGCTTGCTAAGGAGGAAAACAAAAACAACCCTGGTACGAATATTTCAGGATTAATGGATACAGCCATCAGCCTGTTTATGGAATATGTCAGATCCGGAGAGCGCAATTTTATATGGAATTCGGATAATAGTAAACTCAAGGGGGTACGTGTTATTGAGCAGACTCAAGGATCGCGACTCTGTTTAGGTTTCGCGAATTCCGGCATTAGATTCGACAGCTACTCTAACACTTACTACGCTTGCTTCGGCCTTCATGTCGACGGCTACTCTGACCATGGCGACGGTCGCTTCGGCATTGCCCTTGCGCGGAAGTTTTATGGCTCTTGAAAACCTGGCCTTTGGTAAAGGGCTGGAAAAAATTATTTGAAAAAGGGACTGTTTTTATTGACTTACCCTTGTCCTTTATTCTATACATTCTACGAAAATTATGATATTTTTATAATAAATAGAGTATTAATAAATAGTGGGTTCCCGTGAACTCGATTCCGAACAATATCATTGTGCGCATGCCTAACTGGCTGGGCGATCTTGTCATGGCTACTCCAGTCCTCCATGACATTCGCCGCCATTGGCCCGAAGCCTCCATCACAGCCATGTGTCAATCGAATGTAGCTCCTCTGCTGCTACAGGATCCAAACATCAATGATCTCTACAGCTATCAAAGGCCCAGCCGTTGGATTCATGTGATACAGCATCACGAAATTATAGACAATCTCCAATTCGGTGAATACGACCTGGGTGTTCTTCTGACCAATTCGTTTTCTTCCGCATTGTGGTTCTGGAGAGGAAAAGTAAAAAACCGGATCGGTTACTCCACTTCTTTCCGGAGCTGGTTATTAAACAGGGCAGTTCCCTTTCCCAAGGCAATAGAAAACCAGCATCTCGTGACCACCTATAAAATGTTGCTCGAGCCAATTGGTATTCCCCTCAGCGATACTCAACCTTCTCTTTATTTGTCTCCCATGGAACAACAGGGGGCCAGAGAATTGCTCCAATCGGTAGGTGTGGACCTGAAAAAACAGACGGTAATAGGGATTAACCCGGGAGCTGCCTATGGATCGGCAAAATGCTGGCTTCCCGAAAGGTTTAAAAGTGTAACCTACCGCCTGCTGGAACATCCCGATTACGTCATCCTCTATTTTGCCGATGCCGCAGGTTCTCCTCTGGTGGACCATATTTGCCAGGGAATGCCTGACCGTGTGATCAATCTGGCCGGAAAAACCAGTCTGAGAGATCTGATGGCCCTGATCCAGCAATGCAAGGCCTTCCTTACCAATGATAGCGGCCCTATGCATATCGCTGCCGCCTTAAAGACCCCTCTGGTTGCCCTCTTTGGCTCTACAAGCGATATTAAAACCGGCCCCTCTTATGGCATTGCAAAAGTGATACACAAACATGTGGAGTGCTCGCCCTGCTATAAACGGGTATGCCCCATAGACTTCCGGTGCATGAAAAGAATAGAAGCGGATGAAGTATATGATGCCGTGCAGGGATTGATAGAAAAATACTCGAATCTAGCTCTCTAAGCCGCGGAGGCCTTTATGTTCGAAGAATATAAAATTTCGCCGGAAGACTTACTTTCAGCAGCACGTCAAGAGGAACTCCGAAAAAAAACCGGCGCCTTAAAGATATTTCTGGGTATGGCAGCAGGCGTTGGAAAAACATATGCCATGCTGGAAGCCGCCCGCCATAAAAAAGAAGAAAATGTCGATCTTGTGGTAGGGGTGGTCGATACGCATGGGCGTGGAGAAACTGCCCGTTTGCTGGAGGGTTTGAAGAGCATTCCTCCAAAGAAAATTATCTATAGGGATGCTGCATTTGAAGAAATGGACCTGGATGAAATCCTCAGGCTGAAACCTACCCTCGCACTTGTCGATGAACTGGCCCATTCCAATATTCCGGGTTCCAGACATCCCAAAAGATGGCAGGATGTCCTCGAACTGCTGGATGCAGGAATAAACGTATATACTACCCTTAACGTACAGCATATTGAGAGTCGAAAAGATCTCGTCGAATCCATTACAGGCATTACTGTCCGGGAAACGGTTCCCGACCTTATTCTCGAACGCGCTACCCAGATAGAACTCGTCGACCTGTCTCCTGAAGACCTCCTCATAAGATTGAAGGAAGGAAAAGTATACCTGGGGGACCAGTCCCAAATGGCGGCTCAAAATTTTTTCAAGGAAGACAATCTGACCGCCCTCCGCGAATTGGCCCTTCGTTTCACAGCGGAAAAAGTAGACCACGACCTTCATGGGCTGACCTTGACAGGAATAAGCACAAAAAAATGGCTGACCCGCGATAAACTGATGGCGGCAGTAAGCTCCCATCCCAACTCCCATTATATCATACGAAATACCCGGCGACGGGCCTTCAGACTAGATGCTCCTTGGCTAGCCGTTTATGTCGATAATGGCACAGTCCTTTCGGAAGAGGAAAGCAAGGCCCTTGCAAAAAATCTGGCTCTAGCAAGTAACCTGGGAGCTGAAGTCATTACGGTAACCGATCCCGATATCGATGCGGCGCTGGCCAGAATTGCCCGGCATAGAAACGTCACCGAGGTGGTTGTTGGAAGGCCGGCCCGTCCAACCTTCCTGGACATATTTTGGGGCGGGAATCTGGTGGAGCGTCTTGCTTATAAAATACCTGGCATTGATATCCATGTTGTCCATCAACCCTATAACATAAGCCGAAGCATAGCGATGAGAAGGCTATGGACCTTTACCAGCAAACTATCCGATTATTTCAAAGTGACCCTCCTTGTAGGATTGTTGACGGCTTTCAATGGCATCCTGATTGTCTATTCCAAACTTCTTGGCGCTGATATAGGATTCACCTATATTTTTTTGATCCTCGTCCTCTCTTTATTTTTTTTAAGGGGGCCCCTTATATTTGCTGCAGCCCTCAGCAGCATTGCCTGGAATATATTATTTATGATAAACAATCCAAGCCCTATTTATGATTGGGGTTACATTGTTTATGTTATAATTTATTTTGCAATGGCTATGGTGACGGGCATATTGGCGGGCAGGATCAGGGAAAGGGAAGCTCTACTGCAGAAAAGGGAAGAGAAAACACAGGCCATTTACGAAATTGTCCGGGTCATAGCTAGCGCAAGGACCAATGAACAGGCTTTTAAAGCTGTATCAGGCCGGTTGGGTTCTCTGCTGAATGGCGACAGCACTATCATCATCAAAGACCAGGAGAACAGGCTCGATTTTACAGTTCATGAATCGTTTGCCGATAACGAAAAAGAACGCGCTGTAGCCATATGGTGCTTTGAAAATGGCAAGACTGCCGGATGGGGAACAGACACTCTCCCCTCCGTTTCTAGATTATATGTCCCGATTCGCGGCTATCACGAAAGCGTCGGAGTCCTATGCGTTAATCCTCATAATAACCGATCGACTTTAAGCCTTGAAGAGCTCAATATTATTTATACGGTTGCCCAACAGCTGGGATATTACCTGGAACGATATTTCTCTGAAGAACGGGTCCGCCAGCAGGAATATAAACATAAAATTGAGAAATTGCACCAGACATTGTTCAGCTCCATGTCGGTTGACTTCAAAACTCCGATCCTGACCATAAAAAATGCCGTGCAACACCTTAAAAGCGATAAACCATTGACCCGAGTGTATGAAAATGCCGTTATTAACCAGATTGAAAATTCTTCGGAAAATCTCAGCCGATTTGTCGAAAACATTTTGTTGATGGCTCAAATCGGCACGGGATTTTTCTTCATCGATGCCAAGCCTCAGAGTATTGCCGATCTTATGGAGGCATGCATAAACAATCTGCAAAGGTCATTAATGCACCATAAGGTCAAGGTCTCCGTGCAGGATAATCTCCCTTTAGTTCAATTTGATTTTTCTCTCCTTGAAATACTACTTTGCAATCTATTGTTGAATGCTGCGAGTTATTCTCCTGACAAATCCACAATTGAAATCGAAGCCAAAATTGAAGGGAATTACTTACGCCTCTCCGTAAAAGACCAGGGAAAAGGTATACCCGCTGATTTGCTTCATACGATATTTCAAAAATTTTATAAAATTCCTGGAACTACTACAGAGGGTATGGGATTGGGATTGCCTATCGCAAAAGCCATTGCTGAAATGCATCGCGGGCATTTAGAAGCCAAAAACCGCAAAGAGGGAGGTGCAGAATTCTATTTATTGCTTCCGTTAAAGCAGATGGAAACAGAAAAACCCCGTAAACTGAAGAGATTATAGGCACGTATGGATCCAGATCACAAATCCCCAAAAATATTGACCGAAGAACAGAAAGCTGAACTGGCGTTCAAACTTGCAAAAAAAAGAATTCAGGCTCAAGTCAAGCAAAAGATCCGAAAAAATGCAAAATCATTAGCCAAATGCATAGAGGATCTTAAACGTTGCGAAATGTGGGAGGTTCTCCAGCACGAAGGAATGCTCCTGCAGGCCAATATTTTTCGCCTGCATAAGGGGATGTCAGAGGTGGCTGTTCTCGACTGGGAAAAGGAGGGAACGGAAATAACTCTTTCCCTTGATCCTCTCCTAAAGCCAAATGAAATCATAGCATCCCGTTTCAAGATGGCTCGAAAACTTAAAAGGGGCCTGCCCTATCGTCAGAATATAATGGAAAATCTTCAAAAAGAGATTATAAAATGGGATTCTGCCTCAAAAGAATTGGAAAATATTGTCTCTTTACCCTCCCTTCACTCTTTTGCCAACTCTCTGGGCCTGCAGATCGAACCTCAACCTAAACATAGTGACAAAGAAAAAGCGGTAAAAACCCTGCCCTATCATAAATTTTATTCAGCCTCCGGCTTTCCCATTTGGGTAGGTAAAAATGCAACTTCAAATGACAAATTGACTTTTATCCACGCAAAAGGTTCTGACCGGTGGCTCCATGTCCATAATTTTCCAGGCTCTCATGTCGTAATACGGATGCCAAAAAATCAGGAACCGGATGAAGACACTTTGCAGGATGCCTGCCAAATGGCAATAGCCTACAGTAAGGCTAAAGACAAAGGAGAGGCGGAAATTTGCCTGACCCAATGTAAATACGTTTCCCGCATCGGTAAAAATCAACCGGGAAAAGTTCAAATCTCCCGGCATAAAATCCTGTATGTCAGATTTGATCCTGATCGCTATCAAAATATCAAATCTCGTTCCTCTCTCCGAAATTGTTAATTGTAAAAGAAAATTAAAAATTATTATTTGAAATTTTTTATATTTACATTTTAACTAAAATCGTATATAATAATATTACATTAAAAATATGTTTACTATAAAAGGAGAAAAAAATATGTCTATGGAATTAACATCCTTAAATATTAATTTAATGGATTTTTTATTTGAGGGCACAGAAGAAAATAGTACATCCAAAAATACAGGTAAAGAATGGATCACGCAATTATTTATTAATGAAATTCAAAATAATATATCACAAAAAAAACAAGTTTTACCATCTGGTGTTATTAAAATTTCACGCAAAAAGTACGTTGATTTAGACACTAGTTATATAATTAAATACACAAGTAATAAAAAAGATATATTTGGAAACGCCCGGTTCACTAATAATGTTAAAGACTATGATATTAAAATTTATTCCATAGTCCATGGACCCGATGGCATACTCGGCGAAGGCGGTCAAAAAATAGCCAAAAAAATGATAGATTTTGACACAGGTAAAAATTTTGTAATATTAAAATTTAAAAACAGTTCAGCTTATGAGCTTCAAACAGAAGATTCTGAAATGATAAAAGCATTACAGCTGGTCAAAGAATTGCCGTTTGTATCCGGAGGACAATTTGCCATTTTAACCAGTTATGAAAAGTATAACCGATATGGTGTCATATTGAGCGAATATGCGGAAGATTACCTTGATAAGGCCATAGCAGGAAAGACTGGAAAGCTGTCGATTGAAAAGAAAATGAAGTATGCTCAAGAGCTTTTAACAGGTCTTGATGCTATGCACAAAAAAGAGGTCGTTCATCGAGATATCAAACCTTCCAATATCAATATCACAGAAGGCGTCGCACACCTTACCGATTTGGATTTTGCAACCACCAAATTGGAAAGGGGTAGAATAGCTGATGGCTCGGCCGCTTATATAGCTCCTGAAATATATAATAAAATGATTTCAAATTTTAATGAATTCAAGCCAGGAGATGTATATCAGTTGGGCGTGACTTTATATGAAATGTTTAATGAAAAACATCCTTGGCTTGATGATTCAACCGATAAATTAAAAGAATTAAGCAATGAATTTTTTGCAGATCACTTGCTCAAGATGAATAAAGATGATTTTGAAAATTTTTGGTTTCCAGAGCCCAAAAAGGGTACGATAGACCATCTCATATGGGAAATGAAGCATATAGACCCCAAGTTACGGCCTACCGCAGAAGAAGCCCTTAATAGGCTCAATGCTTTATACAGTTCATTAGCCAACTCAGGTGAGCCTGAAAAAGACACCATAGACCATCAAGTATGGCAACAGCTCATCTTGTGCATGTCCTAAAAAGTTATCGCAAGGCGAAGCATGAAAAGGTAATCAGGCCGTCTTGGCCTGTACCAGGGCAGGACGCCCTGGCCGCCTAAAAAACGTCTTTGCATCTTTGCTCCTTTGTGTTGAATTTTTAAACGATATTGTCGCTAGCAACAACATCGCTGCAATTCAACTCAAAGGCTCAGAAACGGTTTACAAATTAAATATCATTGTTTCCTGCACATCCCACAGCTATAAAATCAATGTATTCTACTTCTTCGTATATCGGCCAGTAAATTACTACCTCGCTCTCACTTGGTCTGAAGATGGCAACCCGCGAATGACCTGTACCGCTTGTATATCGGGCAATGGCCGTAACAACGTAAATCGTCGTGGTATCGTCAAAAGTAATGACAACCCCGTCTTCAGAAGTATGCCAGCTATACCCGCCGTCAGAACCTTCATCCAGGGATAATTCTAATGTTCCGAACAGGAAAAGAGGTACATTATCTTCGTAGCGGCAAGGTCCCATAACATTTCCTGTGGCTCCTGCCGATGCATCAGGCCCTGTAGGTCCCACGGGTCCTGTATCCCCTTCATCCCCTTGAGAGCCCGTATTGCCTGGGTCGCCTGTTGACCCTTGAGGGCCTGTCGGCCCAGTTGGGCCGGGATCTCCCGTAGCGCCTTGCGGCCCGCGAGGAGCAGGACAGCAACTGCTGCCCGCCTTCACTTTGGTGTCGATGCCGTTCAGCGGCTCAAGAATACAGATCAACCCAAGGCTCAAAATGACTGTCCATTGAATAGTGAATAATTTCATAATTGTCCTAACTAATAATTTGTTTTCCAACGACACTTCTTCTTGTCAATCACGATAATTTCTTCCCGATAGATGGGCTCACAGCAGGAAGAAGTTTCGTCGCAGCAGCCTCTGCCAAACGGGAGCTCCCATGTGATCTGACCATACACGCGGGAATGAAAGTGTGAATCACAGGAATACTGTACAGCCACTCCCAGATTTCTAAAAATTTCGGTCTCCAGACGGAGTTTTCCTCCAGCTGCCGAATGATCTCCCTTGCGCCCAAAAAATACATAGGTTCCCGAAGTGACATAAAAGTCATGATTCCAAAAGCAATAATGCTTCGACGCATCAAATTCCACTCCCTTCCATGCACGCTCATTCTGAATGCGAGTTGCCCTCTCGCCCCCCTCATAGAAAAAATATTTCTTTTTTGGATTTCCCGTATCCGTCGTCGGCCAGTAGGTATTCACTCGCAGATCCAAACAGGGCGTAAGCCAATCTACCCCTACTGTCACCTGGTTAAAGAGTCTGAAGGCCGTATCCCGGAAGTCATAATAGATATACCCGCGCAACTTGTTGCGATGATCATTTATCTGGAATCCCACGCCAAAATTGCCTGCCCAACGGCAATTGTCCAGGTAGTGCAAACGGAAATCAAGAAACGGATTCAAACACCCGCAGATCGCCGCTGGGCAAGTCGATACCGCCAGCGTCGTATACCCGTCCTTTCGGCCTATCCCCTCCGGTGAGGTATAGCCTATCTGAATGTTAAGAGGGAAATTGGAACAGCAGGGGCTATAGGATTTCTCTTCCTCAAAACTTGCTGAATCATGCCAGTTCTCTTCCTCAAAACTTGCTGAATCGTGCCAGTTCTCTTCCTGGGCTTTTACTTCTGCTCCACTCCCAATAAGAGTGGTTATTGCGAGTAGTATGTTCAGTTTCTTCATAATGTTAAACATGTCAGATTCTGCTCCCTTTTAGGATTATATAGTCAGCCTGCATTGCTGCAACTTATGGCGATAAAGTCCACATACTCGCCATTACTATCACTTAAATCGATGCGCACCATAGTATCATTTTGGGCTGATATCACTGCTGTTGTCGAATGAAATATATCCTCTTCATCCGGGTAAGGTTCTACTGTCGCTGTCACTGCATAAGATCCAGGCGTCTCAAAAGTAATAATCACATAGTCAAAACCCGCAATGTAATGATATCCCGGCCCTTCCCCTCTTCTAGTTTCGTCCCTGAAAAAGTCCGCAAGAGGAATAATTCCCGCAATGACTTGCGCCTGGGTGCACAAAGATAGAACATTTCCTCCAGGGTATCCCTGAGGCCCCGTCTCACCGGTAGGCCCTTTAGGCCCTCGGTCCCCGGTATCTCCAGGATCGCCCTGATATCCCGTAGGCCCTGTGGGCCCTGTCGGTCCTGTCGCTCCCGTTGGCCCCTTCGCCCCAGGATCGCATTTGCACTTGGCAAAGGCGGCAGAAGGAACGGCAAAGAGCACGAAAAATAACACCGCAAAGGATAAACTGACTGCTTTCAAAGTTGGAAGTTTAATATAATTCACACTGACCTCATCGTTTGATAGGATTTATGTAGCTTCGGGCAAACAGCTCACCGTTATAAAGTTTATCGCATCAATTTCATATCCATTTGGCTCCTCGCATTTGCACTTGGCAAAGGCGGCAGAAGGAACGGCAAAGAGCACGAAAAATAACACCGCAAAGGATAAACTGACAGCTTTCAATGTTGGAAGTTTAATATAATTCACACTGACCTCCTCGTTTGATAGGATTTATGTTGCTTCAGGCAAACAGCTCACCGCTATAAAGTTTATCGCATCAATTTCATATTCATTATGAAATTCATATGGACCAGTATGCGAATGCGGGCCCAAAATATACTCTCCCGAACTGGAATCATATGTGGAGATTATGTAAACCGGTTGTCCAAAAGCATTCACTGCTGTGGCTGTTATGGTAAACGGACCGGACGGTCCTGTAGGACCTACTGTAAATTCCAGGACTAGGCTTACGTCATATGGCGATGTCCCTGTAAAACCGTACGTGTAACCAGGCCCCGACCCTCCGGTAAAGGCTCCAGTATATCCAATGGGAGGAAAATCTACCGTGCCAAACACGACGATTGCCGCGCTGCATCCTGGAGCATCAAAGAAATCCCGACGGATTCCCCTGGGGGCCTGTTACGCCTTGGTTGCCTTGATTACCTGTCGGACCGGTAGCTCCGGTACGCCCCTGAGGCCCCTCCTCTCCACGTGGACCCGGATCTCCCTGGGGCCCCGTCGGACCTGTCGGACCTTCAAGGCCTCGATGATCCTCTCTGTCTCTATCATCCCATTCCCCACTGCCCATGGAAATCCCGGCTTTTTTCGCTGGCCTGGAGACATCCCCGGAACATACGCAGAATGGCATCGACATAGCCCATATGGCTCCTGCGAGTACAATTTTATTCATTTTCATTCAAATCCTTCCTCTGATGCTGAGTTAAAATGACTACTGTTTCTGACCTGAATCATGAAATCATCTATATGCAATATTCCCAATTTTTTGATCAATATTTTTTTTAAATTTTTTTTATTTTTTTGTCTGAGTATTTTGTTTTTCCGTGTCCGAGTCCGTGTCCGTGTCCGATTAACAAGGATTGAATCGGACTCGGACACGGGTGTAAACAAAAGTGTTGTCATACTGATAGCCATAAACAAATGGAAAACAAGATAAAGAAATAACAAGATAAAGGAGGATCGCCTTCAGCGTCAGGATAAGGGAAATACCCTGACGCCGAAGGCGATCCTCCATATCTTGTTATTTCTTTATCTTGTTGGCAGCTGCCAACAGTTCTGTTTGCACCCTCGGACACGAAGGTGCAATAAAAATATTGATTTAAAATGCATTTATGGATAAATTCAAGTCTCTTCTAAAGGGAAGAGATCATGTGCCGTCTGCAATTTTCAAGATTAATTACTTGCCTTCTATTCATTTTTCATCCCTGTATGCTTTTTCTACAGAGGAAAATTTTCTTCTTATCAATGGCGTAACAGATGAAATAGTGCTTGAGCTAGGCCCTCATATCAATGAACGAATTAGCCCATGCTCTACTTTTAAGATTACTTTGAGTTTGATGGGATATGACGCGGGAATTTTAAAGGATGAAAAGACCCCAATCTGGGATTTTCAAGAAGGATATGATGATTGGCTTGAATCTTGGAAAGCCCCTCAGACCCCCTCAATCTTGGATGAAATACTCCTGCGTCTGGTATTCCAAGCTTTTAGCTTTACAATTAGGATTGGAAAAGATTCAAAACTATTTAACCTCTATTGAATATGGGAATCAGGACATGTCTGGAGGATTGGCGCAACCAGGACTGACAAACGTTGCATGGATAAATTCTTCTTTGAAAATTTCCCCAAAGGAGCAAGTTGATTTCATTCAAAAAATGATCCAAGGAAAGCTTCCTATTTCACCTGGCGCCATTCAAATGACAAAATGACTTCTATTTAAAGAGGAATTGCCTGAAGGATGGAAATTGTTTGGGAAAACAGGATGGAGTGGTTCTGACATTGGGAAGGATGGTAAAACTTTAGAACATAGCTGGTTTGTAGGATGGATCGAAAAAGATCATAACTTTTACCCGTTCGCTTATCTCATTCGTGACCAGAAAATCAATCTCGATCAAAGAATCCCAAGAGTTAAACAACTATTGGCTCTGATAAACAAATGTCTGGAGCCTGCCCCTATTGACAGAGCGTTCTAGTTATAATGTTCTCAGCTTTTTCTGGAGCATCTTGCAGTGTATTTACAACCCATGTAAGGTATTTAATCTGTTTTTTAGTAATAAAGTGATTTTGTAATTTTTCTTCACCAGCAATTACAACTTTAACTATAGATTTACTTAGCGAATCTGGCAATCTCTTTACCTTTATTGGAGAAAAGGACTTTAAGCATAGCTGTGGTTCTTTTACTTGATAATCTGTCAGCAGCTCAATTGATTGCGCGCCACGCATATGGATAGAAGGCAGCGCCACAATATGTCGAATACTAGTATTTTTTTCTGGAACTTCTATGATTTCTTCATCAAGTTTTATATCCTGAAAAAACGCAGGGTTTTTTAAGAATTCCAGTGCATCCAGAATGGCAAATAGGGCACACCCATCTTTTTGCTGCCGTATCACGCGAGAGTGACAGATCTCGCTTTTGAGCTGTAAATTTTCAGTGGCTCTAAAAAAACATCTGATGATCAATTCTAGGCCATTAAATTTGTTCTCTACACCGTAGCCGTCCCATAGGTTTTCTTTCTGATAATCTATTAAATGTTGAGGATCAATGTTTTTTTGGCGACCCACTGGCATGCTGTCAAGAATCGCCATTTTCAGAAAGAATCCTGTTTTCTCTATAACTACAGCTACTTTATGCTGAGGATAGTTAATAGGCAGCGAACACCAAGAAAAGCTGGGTGAAACTATAAATGAAAATCGTAAGATCTCATGACTAATAATTTGTATTTTTAAGGCCGCAGCAAAGGCTTCCATATTTTTTGCTACTAGTAAATTCTGAACACCTTTCTTTTCAGCAAGATGCCCAGCTAACAAAGCAACCCCTGGCATCCAGAGTCCAAAGCAATTGGGAATCCCTTCGATGCGGCCCATAGGAACGGAATAATCATTACATCCCTGGGTGTTTTCACAATGAAATGAGGTCTTTTCGTACTTCCCCTGAAGCTCCAGCATAAAGGCTTTGTAAGCGTCTTCTTGAGCATATTGTTCCCAATCTTTAGTGACCGTATCAATTGATGTTGTCATAAATATTACTACTTAATTTTGAGCGGATTTTTTTGTCTCATTTTGTTTTAACATCGTACCATTTAAATTGCAACCTCATTGTTGTATCGACAGCAACTCCCGGAAAAGCAGAGTGAGCAGGATCGCCTTCGACGATAGGTTATGGATGCATTTTCCATGATAAGCAATATCCTGCCGCCTAAGGCTAGGGTGTGCGATTTAATGAAATTTCATTACAAAGTATTCATCCAGTTTTATTGTGTTTTTCCCAGGGAAACTGCAATAAAATCGGATGATTCGTATGAAAAAAACAGCTTGTTTTTTCATTAAATCGCACGCCCTAGCCTAAGGCGACCCTGCCTATCTTGTTATTTTTTATCAGGCTAAAATGGGGTCAGGCCTGACCCCATTCTGGCCTGACCCCATTCCTTCTTTTTAAAATGTCCGAATGTCAGGCCTGACCCCATTCCAGGCCTGACCCCATTCCATTCTTTCTCCTCAGGCCTGACCCCATTCCCATTCTCAGAACTCGAACTTTCAAGTCATTAGAGAAGGTAAAATATTCAGGAGAAATTCTTGTACTGGCACGCAGTGGATTTCATCCTGCATCAAGCGTCTTTGACCCCGATAGAGAAGAAAAAGTTTCGCTTCGGGATAATCCTCCCTAAAGGCTTTCAAGCTAGAAAGATCATTTCGAGAGACTGCATCTCCATTTTTCACTTCGACGGCGATAAAACAATCTTTCCCGTAGAGCACAAAATCGACTTCTGATCCTCCGCGTGTGCGCCAGAAAGTTAATTCATAATCTGCCTGCTGATCGTCTATCCACGCTTTAAGGTGTTGGGCTATCAATCCTTCCAAAGCAGCTCCATGAATCTCTTCTGGTCTATCCAATGGACCTCTTGGACGAAGTGCTTGAAATACTCCTGCATCGAAAAGATAGAATTTTGGATGGGAAGTCAAAGCTCTCTTCGCCCGCTTTGTAAAAACATTCAAGGTATAACCAAGGAGCATATCCTCTAAAATCTGTAAATAGTTAGACACTGTCGATCGACTAACATTGCACTCAGAGGCAATATTATTCAAATTGAGTAAAGCTCCATGAGAAAAGCTCATGATTTCCAAAAACCTGGCGAAATCTCCTATATTTCTTACCAATCCTTCAGCTTGAATTTCCTCTTTCAGATACAGTGCTGTGTAGGTGGTTAATACCGCTTCAGGGGAAGTGTTATCCCACGCTAAGGGAAGCATGCCAATTTCTAAAGCTTTTTCTAGCGAAAATGACGATCCCATTTCAGCAGCAACGAAAGGATTCATAAATTTAAGAAGAGCTCTACCTGCCAGCAAGTCAACACCCGATCGCTTAAGTTTTCTTGCAGATGACCCCGTCAAGATAAATTGATAACCTTTCTTTTGCTCAATAAGATGATGCACAACAGACAGTAGTTCGGGAACTTTTTGAATTTCATCGATGACAATGGTTTTGATATCTCCCGCTCCTTCGGCCGTATTGATAAGACGTTCCGGTCTGGATCCATAAAAGTTAACTTCATTAGGCAAAAGAAGATCGATCCAAACCGCATTTGTATAGTGATCTTTTATCCAAGTAGTTTTTCCCGTGCCTCGCGGTCCTAAAAGAAAGAAACTTTGCGTTGGTGCTTTTAACAAACGCTTTAGATGTCGCATTTTTACAACTCAATTGTGATTTTGAGTCTCATTTTTACAATTTCACTGTAAAATTGCAAGAAAATATTCATCGTTTACGATAAAATTTGAAGATTGACGTGAGTTTGATTAATTGTGATTAAAACGCCAATATTATGGCGCTGGAGGTGTATCCACGAGCCGGAACCCGTGGCATTCGCATGGTTAAACCATGCGGGATGATGATTAATAATAGTCTATATGGCAATTTTTCTGCAAGTTTTATCGATTTTTGGTGCAAATTTGATGCAGTTAATGCCTGGGGCCGATGTCTGGGGCCGGTTCTTGCGTAACTTCTAATAGTTACGCAAGAACCGGCCCTTGACATTTCATTGTAGAGTCAATAACAGTTATGCACTTATGTAAGAACCGGCCCGGGCTCCTGACATTGTTTCAGAATTTGAAAATGATAGTTTATACTTATAATTTCAAGAACTGGCTCATCATCTAGATTTAAAAACTGAAAATATTTGTATGGAATATCTTCAGGAATTTTTTCATATGTCTTATTCAAGGCCTCTAAATATATGTCAGAATATGAAAAATTCTGACGAAATGCAGTCATGGCTTCGCACTCTTTATCAACAAATAAAATTGGAGAAATAAAGGTTATTTCGATTATATTCTCATTCCATGCTTTAATCTCAATAATTAAATTGTCATTATTTCTTGAATAGGAGTAACCCACAAGCTCGGAATCAGCTAATCCTATCCCTAAATGGATATTAGAAACATTTTCACTCATAAATAAACCTATTTTTCCAATCCTCAATAAGGATAATCCAAATTTTCTAATATATCCGTTTTTATACTCTCAACCTGATATTTATTCTTGATTTCCGAAACTATGTTTTCGTACGGAGTATAAACATAAATATACTGATCGTCAATAGCTCGTATAGCTGTATCTGTTTTGGCGATCAGATCGGGATAATAAATAATTTCTGTCGGACATACCCAGTTTTCTGGATATTTTGAAAATAGAAAAAAATCACCCCAATCAAATTGTTTTACTTCACATAAGTTTGATTTAATATCTTGAATTTTTAACACTTTATTTTCTTGCTTTTCCAGATTGGCAATTGCTTCGCTTATCCCATAAATTTGATTTAAAATTATATAGTGAAAATCTTCACCTTTTAAACAAACTTCAATCATATCATAAATACTTTTTCCAGGCAAAAAATTGGGATCATCAATAGTACACAATGTCCAGTTCTTTTTATTCATTTTATCCACTTTAGCATTATTCTTTATTTACTTCCACTTTTTCGGCTACAACCTCTAAAAAATTATTGTCTTCAATATCAATGATAGCATATAACTTGAAAGGCTGCTTTTCCGGTATTTTATCATAAAATGATTCCAAAGCACACTTAAAAAAAATCAGTCTGTTCCATTTTTTCGTAAGCACCTGAAATATAGCTATGGGTTTTATTAACCAACTGAATTGTATTAAAAAAAATCAATTTAATTGTTTTGTTGTCCCAAGATTCGAGATAAACAATAAGGGTGTTATTGGATATTTCACATGATTTGAATATGGCATCTTCAAAACCAATATGAGGTGCTATTTCTTTCATTATTTTATAATCTTATTAAAAATACTTCTGGAATTTCTAAATCGGATCCATCTTCGAATTCCACAAGGTATAAGTTTGTACCTATAGGTTGGCCATGCTCTTTAGCAGTAATCAATGAATCAATCACTCTCAAACCACAGATACTGCCTATCGCGCCTGCCTTAACAGGTGATGCTCTCTTCACCTCAACGGTATGACCCCATCCAAACAAGGGATTTGAACCTTGGCATATCTTCATAAGATTTTCCGTTCCTTTATTTTCCACTCAAGGAAAATTTTAATGATATCAGTTAAATTTTTAGGCCCGCCAGCGCCTCTGAATTTTCCTTTATTTACAGAACATTGACACCAATTATCAGAGCTAAACTGTTGATCAATCTCTGTAAAAGCTTTATTTTCACAATCAGTGCCGACTAAATCAATATCTACAGCCCAGCCAGGATTGTCTAAAGTATCAATTTTAATTCCATATTCATGTTCCCAATCTCCATCGCATTGTGATGAATACCAATTTTGTAATAACTCAAAAACGTGTTCATTTTTCATTGTATTGTACTCTATTCAATCATTAAAAGGGATATTCGAGATTTTCCAATTTATCCGTCTTTACAGTTTCAACTATAAAATGATTTTTTATAGGCTCTATCACTTTCGGGTAAGGAGTGTATATGTACACATAGGTATCGTCAATAGCTCTCACAGTTGTATCGGATTTTATAATGTAATTTGGATACTCGAAATATTTCTCAATTTTATCCCAATTCACAGGATATTCCTTAAATAAAAAAAAGTCTCCCCAATCAAATTGCTTGACATTTCGAATATAGTTGGGGATGGTTTGAATTTCGATGATTTTTCCCTCCTGTTTTACCAGGGGGGCTACATGTGCACCATTTATATCGTGAAGAATAACATATTTAAAACAAACAATAGAATTTATTAAATCCAAAATATTTATAAGTGTTTTTCCAGGTAATCCTTCAGGATCTTCTATAATAACAAGATTCCAAAGTGAGGAAAGTGGGTGATTACTTAATTCATTCATTTTTTTATTCAGGGTAATCTAAATTTTCCAGATTATCGATAGTAATACTTTCGATTTTATAATTTTCTTGAATCGCGTTAACAATACTTGAGTATGGCGTATAAATATAAATGTACCCATCATCTACAGCTCGCACTGTAGTATCGGCTTGAGCTATTACATAGGGATATAATTCCCCTTTAGGGTTATCCCAATTTTCCGGATATTCCGCAAATAAATAAAAGTCTCCCCAGTCAAATTGATCGACCTTGAGGAGCATGTCTAAAAGGTCATGTACATTCATGATTTGGTTCTGCATCTTTTGAAGTGAATAAATGACTCCCAATTTTCCACCACCACTTATATAATCTACGATTACGAATTTAAATTTTATAACCTTTAATAATAGGTTAATGGCTTTGGAAATATTTTTTCCAGGAAGACCTTCAGGATCGACCACGGTAATAAGAGTCCAGCGCGAAAGGTGACATCCTAACATGGGTATTCTAATCGATTCAAAAATTTTTTTTTTACACTTTCAATAACATAGTTTGAAGTAATTAATTCAACTATTTCTTGTTTTCTGGTATATACATAAATATACTGACCATCAACGGCTCGAATAGTAGTATCTGTAAGACCCATTCTGTTGTAGTAATACTCTCTATCAGCATTTAGCCAGTAAGAAGGATATTCCTCAAACAAATAAAAATCACCCCAGTCAAATTGAATGATATGGGATAATTTATTTAAAAATTCATTCAAGTCAATTACTGCATTTTCTTGTTGTTGTAAGGAATAAATCAATCCATCATTTCCTGCTCCTTCTATATCAAATAAAATGACAAACTTGTAAGGAACTTTAGATAATAATAATTCAATTAATTTATATATGCTTTGACCGGGCAAAAAGTGAGGGTCATCTACAGTAACTAAATACCATTTTTGTAATAATTCAATCATTTGAGGTACCACTGTTTCATATAGTTGTCAGATTCTATATTCACGGAATTTTGAGTGGTTTTTGTTGCAGGTTTAAGATTCCATCTGGGATTGTGCATTATTTTTTGGCACATGGGGCAAATGATCATGCCATTCAGTGAATTCGATTTCCAGGCATCTATACAGGTCGGACACAACAGCCATTCCTCATCCAAAATGGCCGCCGTTAAACTAATGGAGGGATTTGGAAATTCCAAATCCATGTGGCATTTGTAATTTCTAAAAATTATTACTTCTTTTTCTTCCCAATCCGTTAATCGATCGTAATATCCAAAGTGATCATTTGCCCATTCAGGATAAGCCCAGATCGCATGAAATGGATCTCCTTGCAACGTATAATTGTAAATCCAAAACCGGGAAATGTCTCCTCGGATTAATTCAAACAAAGGAGAGGGTTTCCAAATGGGAAATTCATCCCAAGGTTGTCTCAACACATAATACCATACATAGCCTTCACTAATTGTCATACCATACACTACATAATGTTCTCCTATGTAAGATGGAAATCTGTGTCAGGTTTAAAACTTGTTTGAGGACTTAATAAATCCTTTGGCAAAGTGCTGGCTTTATTTGAAATACATTTAACAAGCATGTTTGTGTTCCTTGAATCTAAAAAGGATATTCCAGATTTTCTAAAATGTCATTTGTGATACTTTCTATGACGTATTTCTTTTCAACCGCACTAATAATCGTTTTATGGTTGTGTATATGTACATGTATTGTTATCCACGGTCCTTATCGTTGTATCTGATTGAGAAATTAAATCAGGATATCTTAAATCTTCTGATGAATTATCCCATTTTGAAGGGAATTCATTAAAAAAGAAAAAATCTCCCCAATCAAATTGATTTATATCCAGAAATATTTTCAAAAATTCCTCTATTCTATAATTCTATCATTTGTTGTTGTAATGAATAAATCAATCCAATCATTTCCTAGCTCCTTCTATATCAAATAAAATGACAAACTTGTAAGGAACTTTAGATAATCCAATACATTCAATTAATTTATATATGCTTTACCGGTCAAAAAGTGAGGGTCATCTACAGTAACTAAATACCATTTTTGTAATAATTCAATCATTTGAGGTACCACTGTTTCATATAGTTGTCAGATTCTATATTCACGGAATTTTGAGTGGTTTTTGTTGCAGGTTTAAGATTCCATCTGGGATTGTGCATTATTTTTTGGCACATGGGGCAAATGATCATGCCATTCAGTGAATTCGATTTCCAGGCATCTATACAGGTCGGACACAACAGCCATTCCTCATCCAAAATGGCCGCCGTTAAACTAATGGAGGGATTTGGAAATTCCAAATCCATGTGGCATTTGTAATTTCTAAAAATTATTACTTCTTTTTCTTCCCAATCCGTTAATCGATCGTAATATCCAAAGTGATCATTTGCCCATTCAGGATAAGCCCAGATCGCATGAAATGGATCTCCTTGCAACGTATAATTGTAAATCCAAAACCGGGAAATGTCTCCTCGGATTAATTCAAACAAAGGAGAGGGTTTCCAAATGGGAAATTCATCCCAAGGTTGTCTCAACACATAATACCATACATAGCCTTCACTAATTGTCATACCATACACTACATAATGTTCTCCTATGGTAAGATGGAAATCTGTGTCAGGTTTAAAACTTGTTTGAGGACTTAATAAATCCTTTGGCAAAGTGCTGGCTTTATTTGAAATACATTTAACAAGCATGTTTGTGTTCCTTGAATCTAAAAAGGATATTCCAGATTTTCTAAAATGTCATTTGTGATACTTTCTATGACGTATTTCTTTTCAACCGCACTAATAATCGTTTTATGTGTTGTGTATATGTACATGTATTGGTTATCCACGGCCCTTATCGTTGTATCTGATTGAGAAATTAAATCAGGATATCTTAAATCTTCTGATGAATTATCCCATTTTGAAGGGAATTCATTAAAAAAGAAAAAATCTCCCCAATCAAATTGATTTACATCCAGAAGTATTTGCAAAAATTCCTCGATTGTATAAACTCTATCAGTTTGTTGTTGTAATGAATAAATCAACCAATCTTTCCCAGATCCATCAATGTAATCAAGTGTTACAAATTTAAAACTGATAACTTCCAATACAATTTTAGTGAGATTATAAAGGCTTTTACCCGTTAGAAGTTCTGGGTCATCTATAGTAACCAAATACCATTTTTGAAATAACTCTAGAACATTTTCGTCTTTCATGTATATATCCTTCAATTATTCGTCTGAGGTTCCATTGCTTGTTTATTGCATTCGTTTTGACTCTTTATATATTTCTACGCTTTCAGCTACAACTTCTAGAAAGCAATTATCTTCAATATCCATTATTGCATATAATTTAAAAGGATGATTTTCTGGTACTTTTACATAATATATTTCTAGTGCATTTTTAATAAATTCATTTTGTTCATTTTTTTCATAAACACCTGAAACATCACTATGTAATTTATAAATAAATTGAATTGTATTAAAAAAAATCAGTTTAATTGATTTTTCATTCCAAGATGTGATATAAACAATAAGAGCATTATTTGATATCTCACATGATTTAAATGTAGCATCGTCAAAACCAATATTAGGTGCTATTTTTTTCATTACTTTATAGTCTTATTAAAAATACTTCTGGAATTTCTAAATCTGATCCATCTTCGAATTCAACAATATATAAGTTTGTACCTATTGGTTGATCAAATTTTTTAGCTACGAACAAAGAATCAATCACTCTAATACCACAGATGGAGCCTATTGCACCAGCCTTATATTTGACAGGTGAAGTTTTTTTTACCTGAACTGGATCTCCCCATGAAAAAAGAGGACTTAATATTTGATTTGTAGCCATGGTGTTCCATCATCATTATTAATTTCAGGGACATGACCGTGGGGGCGAAGGGCTCGGGGATCATCATGATTCGTTGTTGAATGAGCACCATCTTTACGTAAACCTGTGGGCTCCCCTTTTCCATCCCTAACCTGCATCCACTGACCATTGGGTGATCCCGTTAAATACTGTCCTTCTTTAACAGGTATGACATTTCCATGCGGGTCTACCACCATTACATCCTCTCCCGTGACTCCATTAAAAGGATTATTACCCGCAGAAGTATTCTCCGTTTCCTCCTCAGTGGTAACGGCCTCTTGGTACATGGCCGTATACTGATTGTCACCTATCAATGCACCTTGGTTATAGGCGTTTAGGATGAGGGCGCCTAAAAAGAGCGTATTTATTATTCCACCCAAAGCCGCATAAGAGATCGAAATGGGGTCAAAATGGGGTCAGGCCTGACATTCGGACATTTAAATGGGGTCATGCCTGACCCCATTCTCATTCCTTTTAATTTTTAAAATGTCCGAATGTCAGGCCTGACCCCATTCTTGACCCCATTCTCGGTAGAACTTGTCACAACCCTGAATCAAAAGATCAGAGGATGGGCAAATCATTACCATCATTGCGTAGCAAAGAAAGTATTTCAACAAAAATGGGGTCAGGCCTGACATTCGGACATTTAAATGGGGTCAGGCCTGACCCCATTCTGACCCCATTCCTTTTAATTTTTAAAATGTCCGAATGTCAGGCCTGACCCCATTCTGGGCCACCCGACCCCCATTTTAAAAATGCTATTTCATTCAGGATAATCTAAATTTTCCAGTTCATCAACTTTAACACTTTCAATTTCATAGTTTTCTTTAATAATGTTGACTAGGCTCTTATACGGGGTATAAATATAAATGTACCCATCATCTACAGCCCGCACCGTAGTATCCGTTTGGGCGATTACATAAGGATATAATTCCCCTTTAGGGTTATCCCAATTTTTAGGATATTCTTCAAATAAAAAAAAGTCTCCCCAATCAAATTGATCGACATTTTTGAGCATGTCTAAAAAGTCATGTATATTTATGATTTGATTCTGCTTTTTTTGAAGAGAATAAATGATTCCAGATTTTCCGCCGCCACTTATGTAATCTAAAATTACAAATTTAAATTTGATAACTTTCAATAATACATTAATCGCTTTAAAAATATTTTTACCTGGAAGCCCTTCAGGATCGACTATAGTAATAAGTGTCCAGACAGGATTTGAATTAATGTCATTAATTACCATATATTTCCCTACCGATTTATGGTATTGGATAGGAATTTGAATCTGCACTATTTGGCCCTATTGCTGGATGAAAATGCGGATTATAATGATCACCTCTTCCGTGATCGGTCACATCTGTGCGTCCACTAAACTTACCATTTTCATCAAATGTTGCACCTTGAAGATACGGTCCCTTTCTTCCCTCTTGCATTCCTAAAGTTGTATGAGGGTTACCCTCAGCAGCAGCATCAGGTAAATAGTTACCTGTACCTTGATCTCGTGGAGGCCCGCCTTTAATTTCGTTGTCATTACCTCTTTTTCGACCTTTCTTCTTGGTTTCTTCTTCTTCAGTCGCTACGGCCTCTTGGTACATGGCCGTATACTGATTGTCATCTATCAATGCATCTTGGGTATAGGCGTTTAGGACGAGGGCGCCTAAAAAGAGCGCATTTATTATTCCCCCCAAAGCCACATAAGAGATCGTAAATTCCATTCCAAATCCAATTAGCACTAACGGAAGAACAATTGCAATCCTGCCATCAAGGTCAGTGTAACGTAAGGGATTATTTAAAAGAAAGGTGTAAAGATTCAGGCCATCGACAAAGCCGGCAGGATCGGGTGTCAGCCAACGACGGGTCTGAGGATCATAATATCGCATCCCATAATAAATAAATCCAGTTTCTTCATCGATGCGCTTGCCGGCATAACGCCACGGATTGATCGAAGATCCAACTTCCCGTCCTTCCGTATCAAAAATCTGCTCCTGGCCATAGGCTGAATAGCGATAGGTCTCGTACACAGTCCCGTCGTCAGCCTTCAACAAAGAGATCACATGCCCGGCATGGTCATACACGGGAGCAAATACCTCTCCCTGCAGCTCAAAAGCCACGGATTCTATTCCATCTCCAGGGACCTTGAGCTCCATGACGCGGCCTTTAGCATCGCAGGCTCCGATTTCCATTTTACCCCAATAGAGATAGCGGATCGCACCGGCCTCTTTCCAGAAGCTTTGCTCTTTGCGATAGCTTGTCTTGGATAGGCGCCTGTCGCTCTCGTCATACTGATAGACCGTTTTGAGGTCTCCTTCCAGCACGGAGCTCAACCGGCCCTTGGCGTCATACCCGTACTCTGTCTTGCCGGAGGGCGATTTTTTGGAATTGCGGCATCCGTTCAGATCATAGGTGAATTGGCATTCTCCCCAAGCGGTCAGCTGGTTTAGGGCATTGACAGTGGTTTTCTGCTGGTTTTCAGCCAGGATGTTATGCAGGGAATCGGAGGAGAACCTGAGGTCTCCTTCCGATTGCAGCTGGTCGAGAGGGTCATACGTATATTCGGATGCGCAGGTGCCCAGGGCGTCCTGTACAGTTCGAGAGAGCAGGTTGCCGACAGAATCATGGGCTTTGAGCTCTTCCTTCACCAGAGAGGCGGTATGGCGGATGCGGCGGCCGAGCAGGTCATAGCTGGCCTGGCGTTGCCCTGCGTTACCGATCAAGGTCGCCTGGGTGGGAGGCCCTTGCAGGTCAAAGCTCTCATAGGTGTGGGTATAGGTTTGGTTCAGCCCTTTTCGGATGACTTGGTGCGGGTGAGGCCCTTGGTAGGTATAATGGATGGAGGATCCGTCCGGCAAACGGACTTCAGTGACCCTTCCGACCGGGTCATACGCATACCCCATCTTCAGCCCATGGTTGAAGGTTTCTTCCACTAGTCGGTGCAGGGGATCGTATTTTTTCCTGTGCGTTGTTTTATGAGCCAGGTCCTCGACCAAGACAGGATAGTCCTCCGCATCGTAGGTGTAGCTATAATGGACCGATTTGTCGGAAGAAAACTGTTCTTTTAAACGCCCGAGTGAGTCATATCTGTATTGCAGCTTTTGCCCATCGGGCTTTATTTTGACTTCGACCTGTCCATTTTTGTTGTAGCTATACTGCGTCATCTTCGGCTGGGTCGTTCCGACGCCTTCTACCAGGCGGACCAGCTGCCCTTGTGTATTGTATTCCCATTGCACCTTATAGTCGCGCTGGGCAGAAGGCCCGTCAAACACCGTATCGGTCTGTTTAATTTTACGTCCGGCACTGTCATAGGCAAAGGCCTGTTTTTTGATGGTTTGGCCCAGCGGATTCCGCAGCTCCTGCGAGATCAGACGCTGCTCTTCTCCATAGGTCGATACGGAAGTCCGCCCTTGGGGATCGGTGACTTCTACGGAGTTCTTATCGTAATGATATCGGGTAAAGGTCGTATGGCCCAGAGGGTCTGTGAACGAAATGGGATCTCCATGTGAATTGTAGGCTGTTTTTTCTATGGCCATGCCCGAAGAGGTCACAGTGATGACTTCCGTGCGGCGGTCCGCTTCATCGTAGACATAGGACACGTAGCTGTGTCCCTTGCCGGTTTCGTCAGTCAAAGTTTCCGAGAGCAGGCGGTCCAGCACGTCATAGGTCCATACGGTGTCCAGGTATTTCCCGTTGCCTATGATTTCCCGTTTTTTGCTCTGACGCCCTAAGGAATCATACGCGTATTCGGTGGCGCTGTTTCCCTTTTCTTTGCGGATCAAACGCCCTGCGCTGTCATAACGGTAATAGGTGGAGATCCCCATGGCATCGGTTTCCTGCAGCAGGTGAAACGCATTGTATACCCGTTTTATCGCATGCAGTTTCTCTCCGGACGGAGACCAAGTCTCTTCCAGTACCGGCCGGCCGTTGTAATCGTAAGTAAACAGCCGGTACGACCCGTGAGTGGATACTTCCTTTTTTAGCAGCCCCTTGAGGGTATATTCGCAGAATTCCTGCGATCCATCGGAATGAATAATATGATACGGCTTGCCTCGGAGGGTATGGGAATATATCGTTTTGGCGCCTCCGGCCTCTATTCTGTGTGTCACATAGCCCATGAGGTCATATGCCCGCTCTTCTGTGCCTGTGGCTTTGACGACCTTCTGGACCCTATCAAAGTCATCGTAGACAGTGCGGGTTTCATTTCCATAGATATCGGTGCAGGAGGTTTTGTTGCTTAGGTAGTCATAGGTATAGTCTGTACTCAAGTGAATCCCATCCGTGCCACGCTCTTCCACTTTGATCAGGCGGTCCATATAATCATACGTGTAAAATCGGGACGAATCGAGGTCGGGCCCCTGTTCGAATATCCTATTGCCATTGGCATCGAACTGACGGGAGATCCTCTGACCCAGAGCATTGGTTTCCTCAATGACATTTCCGTGGGCATCGTATTTCCATTCCAGAGTGTATGCAAGAATGTTCTGGTTATCATAGACCTCTTGCCGGCCCAGGCGCCCCTGCTCATTATATTGATTGACTTTTCGGGATACGCGGTAGAGTCTATTGGACTTCACGTCCAGATAGCAGACTTCTTCCATTTCAGGCAGCCCCAAGGGAAAAGAAGACGTGTTTTTGATTCTTTTGACATGCCTTTCGGTGACGCCGGTCAAATTATCATATTCCCAAGCCGATCCGTCATCGGTGGTATGGTTTATGAGTGCGCCATTGGCATCATAGGTAAAGAATTCCCGCAAGCGGACAGTAGTGCCTTCCAGAGTATATCTGGCTTTAAGCAGGTCGGTGCCATCGTAATAGACGTATTTGATATCGTGGTCATATTCCGCATGGTTTTCAAAAGTCACCAGATGCCGGTCATTATATTGATATTTCAAATGCAAGGCCTCGGAGCTTCCGGGAACGGGCTTATCGTCTTCATCTACTTTCAGGGAGGCCTTTTTGCTGCCCGTGAGATTGCCGTATAGGGAATCAGTCAGGAGATTGCCCTGCGAGTCGTATTCGTATGTGCGGCAAAATAACGGATTATTTTCGGCATCGGCAAAGACCTTCGAGAGCAGATCTCCCGCGCGCCGCGTCCCAGCAGCTCCCCAATAAAACAGTTCCTGGCTGTAAAGCCGGCGATCTTTCTCTTGCCCTGAAAAATGGCGGATGTTGTGCAATCGCTCTTCTTTGTTGTATTCATAAGTCGTCAGGCGGTCGTAGGCATCGTGTACATCTGTTCTGTTTAAATAATCCTTGTTATAGAGCATCACATGATAGAAAAACCGGAATAGCTCAATGGGAGTCGCATCCTTTCCTGCGGGGGCTTTCAGGGCCTTGACTTTATGACCCTTCTTTCCGTAATATTCCATTTCTAAAAAGCGGAAATCGGGCCTCTCTTTTCGCAGGAACCTTCCCTCCTCATCGTAGGAATACTTGACGGCTGGCTTCTGAGTCGATTCCACTCCATGTAATTTCCATCCTTTATCCCATTTGCGCACATCATAGGTGGCGCGGTTGCCGCCATTGGTAGAGGCCTCCAGTTTTACCCTATATGGGGAGAGAGTGTGTTCACTGAAATGGAGGCTTCCAAATAGGATGCCATTGGAATTAAGGGAGCGGACCTCTTTAAGCGTCTTATATCCTCTATAGCCATAGCGCAGTTCATTGCCATTCGATTTTTTCTGCAGCAGCAGGGGAACGGTGGATTTCTTTCGCGGTTTGTTGAAATGGTATTTGACTCCGGCGCCAACCTCAGCCACCAATTGTTCTTCATCAAGGTGTCTCTGCAACGTCCTGTTTTTCAAATGATACCGCCCATTTTTTGGTGAGGCCGTATTGGTGATGCATTTATCAAACAGATCAGGGTGCACCCCATACACTTTCCAGTCGGATGTATAGCGCTTGAAATGAAACGGGATTTTGGCTCCAAACGCATCGTTGAGAATGATATCGGATTTGAAATGGTTGACCGGATGATAGGCATAGATATCGTGATTGAACTTCCAGGCCCTGAAAGGGGTGGAACACTTGGTATCGGCGCTGCAAAAAAACCGCTGCAGGGTCAAGGGTTCCGCGCCGGGCACTGCCAGGTCGGTGCAGAACTCGACATAATCGCCTGAGGTGACATTGACGCAGTTGTACACGAAGGTCGAAGGCTCTGCCGATAAGATCTCCAGGGCATTTTGCCCCTCATAAAGAGGATCGATCTCATCTTCATTGGCTTTTGCGTAGCCGGACAGGAGTAAAAAGAAGGTCAAAAATGACAGTATAAGGGAATACATGGTGTCTTTCATGGCACTTTAAGGTGTTTTCAATGAGAGTGACTATAGTAAAATCAAAATTTTATGTAAATAGAAATTTTTCGTTTGGATAATTTTTCGAACGAAATTTATGGAAAAATGGAGCATTACAGGAACAGGCGATAATCTGTTTTAAACAGCTTGGCCAACCTCTTCGCTATCTGTTTTCCAATGGGACGCTTTCCATGCTCCATTTGAGAAATATTCCCCTGAGGAATTCCCAGCAAAGTGCTCATTTTAACTTGAGTCAGACCTTCTCTGGCGCGCAATCCACGTAAAGCAATTGCCCAGCGTTGCAGATCCCCGCACATTTCATGCAAAACTTCATCAACAGACATAGGCTTTCCATTCAATGGCAAAATATTGGTTCTGGCAAAATATTGCTTCACTATAGCCCGAAGGGCTCAAAATTGCAACAGCCCAGGGCATCGCCCTGGGTAAGATTAGAAAAAAAATGCAGCCTGAAAGGCTGCAATAACACTCAATCCCACACATATTTTTCGTCATAGACTATATGATATTTTTTCAGAAAAGCACGATATTCATCTTGAAATGAGATGTTCTTATGGTGATCTTTTTGCGTTTGGATATATTTTCGTAAATCTTCATATCCCGATTGACCTATAGAAAATGCTCCATAACCATTTTGCCACGCAAAATCAGTGTATAGGTTTCCTTTTGTTTTTATCCATTTCGAAGATCCTTTTTTGATATCTTCGATGAGCTTACTTAAAGGTAGCGTTCTTGGCAAAGAAACAAGAAGATGTACATGATCTTCGATTCCTCCAATTTCATGGACTTGAGACTCATGTGCACGGGCAATTCCTGCCATATAAGAATAAAGTTCTTGTATGATCTCTGGCACAATCATAGGTTGCCGCTTTTTAGTGCTGAAAATAATATGAATTAAAATATTGGCGAGAGATTGTGCCATTATTTACCTCTTGCAGCCTTTCAGGCTGCATTTTTTTTCTAATCTTACCCAGGGCGATGCCCTGGGCTGTTGCAATTTGAGCCCTTCGGGCTATAGTGAAGCAATATTTAGCCATTTTGGAGGCCTTTTTTCAACTATTTACCGCTCAGGTACGACCATTTCCGGTCACCGATTTTCAATAGGTTATGCGATGTTCGAGTTTTTCTTGCAGCCTTTCAGGCTGCATCCAGGGCATCGCCCTGACCCAGGGCGATGCCCTGGGCTGTTGCAATTTAAGCCCTTCGGGCTGCTAAGGCAATAATGATGTGCTCAGACCGAAGGTCTGAAAGTGCAACAGCCCAGGGCATCGCCCTGGGTATGAGGTAGTTAAGAATGCCGCCTGAAAGGCTGCAAGAAAACGCACATCGCGTACAGGTTCTAAGATTTAATTGTGATGGTAAAACCTCTATTGGCAAGAGAATATTCCAGCCAGTTTTTATATTCGAGCTCTTGCTGGGTCAGTTGTTTGGCTATGATGACCGTTTTTACCTGCGTCTGAGGCAATTCAGAAAGGAACCGGACCAACGAAGTGCCTTTAAATTCATCTTTAAACGGCGTCAGATTGACCTTTTCAGATCCGTGCATTTTAGCAAAGGCCAGAATCACATTTTGCATAGTTTCGTCATCTATGCCTAGGCATTTCTTTTCGCGAATGTAGCTGATTTTATCCCGCTCACTTTGAGGAATGGTGGTATGAATGGTTTGCTCATTCGTTCCAAATATCTGCGACAGGGTTTTATTGATCATTTTTCTTTTTTCATTCAAACGTTGTTCTTCAATGACCTTAATGTTTTGATTAATCCCAATAAGATCCGATTGAAGATTTGCACGTTGGTTTTGAGCTTCTTCTAACTCATTTCGTGCTTGATTTAACACGCCTCTTTGTTTTTGAATATTATTATTCAATACATTTTGTTGGACGGATACAGTCAGATAATTTGCCATGGCGTCGGCAATTTTCTTTTTATCATAGTCCTGCATGGGGACCACAGGATGTAGATTTACATTCATTGCGATTCTCCTTTATGAAATCGTTACAATAAATAGCTATAGGTTTAAGTTTCTCCACTTCACTGGGTCTTCTATTTTTGTCCCTGAGGTAACTGAAAAGTTGTGACTATATTAAAGGGATATTTGCCCCTCAGGCTAACGGCCTGATATATAAAACCTTGGGGCTTCGCCCCAAGGCATTACAAGGCAGGCCTTCAGCCTGCAATGGTTTTTATAAGCCTCCTAGGGCTGCGCCCTAGGCTTTTACATACCAGGCCGTTGGCCTGGGCGGCAAATATCGCTTAAACACAGTTACAACATTGTCAGTTACCTCAAAAGAAAATTCGCTGATGAAGTGGAGGAACTGAAACTAATAGCCATCAGCTTATCAAATCAAATCGATTTCCTCAAGCCAAAAAATATTGTTTACAGATATTGTAAACAAGGTGTTTTGACAAGGGCGAATCAAAATCACAATCCGGCTCCTTCCTTCGCAGGAAACAAATTGAAAATTATTATTGAAAATTATTATTAATTAAAAAAGTAAATATATGTTATACTTTAGATAAACCTTTAATGTAAAAGGAATATTTAATATGGTAAACAATATATCTTCGTCAAAGAAATTTATTGAGGAAAACAATTCGAACAAAGAACAAAAACCGAAAGATATAACGTCAAATGAAAAAATAACCAAAGCTATGAAGAATGCTTTTAATAATGCTGACAATTTTAAATCCGAAAACAATATAAAAGAATGGGATAATCCAAAACGTTTAGGTGATGGAGATTCAAAAGTAGAGCAATCTGCTTTAACGGTTCTTCAGACTAATCAAGATAATGATAATCCTGACAGCGATTATATTGCTGTCGATTCTGATGCTTATGATGCCATTGATGATACTGGAAATCTACAGGAAGCTTTTAAGAATGAAACAATGGATGCGATTGAAGAAAAGAACGAGTTTATAGAACAAAAGAAAGAGACAGTAAAACAAGTGGAAACAGAATTAAGATACGATGAGACGGCATTAAATGCTGTACTACAAAAACGTGACGATAATCATGCAATTTTAAATGGTCTTGGGGTTGCGTTTTTTAGCCATATTGACCTGAAAAAAGGGATTGCTGTTATCCATACCAATCCGGATTCTGGTGTTGTCAAAAAAATGACGGAGAAATTTACAAAACAGTTTGCGGCTCAAGATCATAGATCAATAGCACTTGCGCATGGGGAATTAACGGAAGTTTTGGCCCACTGCGTTAAAATAAATAAAGATGGCACTGTAGCTATAGACGAAGAAATCACAAAACGACATCCCAATTTAAAGATATTAAGTCAACTACCTGCCCATGTAAATATAGATACTCTTGATTTGAACCATCTTCCTGAAGGTGTAATACTGCACAATGTAGCAGCTCTTAGCGACAAAGACCGGGCGGTCATTGCCAAGGCAGTAAAGGATTATATCGAATCTGCCGTTCAATATGCTGTATTAAAAAATAACCTGGCAAGAGACCAGACCAGCACCAAAGTCGATACCGCTGGCAAGAAAGAACAGCAAAATACAATAAAGCCGTCGGTTCCAACGAAAGCCAAGCCCTCTGAAGAATCAAAGAAAGAAAAAGAAGAACCCGAAGTCCTAGAGAAACCAGTGAATTATTCAAATGCAGGGGCTGATGCTTTCATCCTCGCGAATAAAATGGCGAGGAAGAGTAAAAAAGAGGCCGCCAAGAAAAGAAGTGAAGAAAGAAAAGAAGCGTTAGAGAAAATTGACGAAAATTACTTCATGAGACAAGACTTGTCAAAGGCAAAGAGCATTGAAGAAGCCCGAATGGCCTGCCAAAACAAAGTATTTGATCGCAATCAAATGAATAAAATCCTGGACGAGCTAAATTTATTGTTCAAGAACGAAGATATCCTCAATGAAGATTTAAAACATAACATACTCAGCGAAGCCAATATCATTTTTGAAGATTCAAGTAAACAGGGATATTCAGTGGTTGAAATCATGACCGAGGTCTTTAAGTCCTTGAAAAACAAATACAATAAATCTGAAGTCAAATCAAAAGAAGCGAAAATGCAAATAAAGCAGCTGAAAAATCTCATTAACCTTATTTCCAAAGAAACTGCTTAAATGTTTAATAAACCTGTGCGAAGATTGAGTCGCCCTTCGCTGCGCTCCGGGCTCAATTATTAGGGGATGCTTTTCCCATAGTTCCCGCGCCCTTCGCTGGCGCTCAGGGCTTGGTCACTATGGGCTAGAGGTTCAATCGTCCTCGCTTCGCTTCGGACTCTTTCGAATTCTAACGTCGCAAAAATTTCACAAAGATTCGATTGAAATCTCCTAAAAATTTCATAAAAATTTCACAAAGATTTGATTAAAATTTCCTAAAAATATCATAAAACATTTGCAAAAAAAATGGGATTTAGGGATAATGTATATTTTCTGTAGTGCGCCTGTAGTTCAATGGTAGAACTGTAGCCTTCCAAGCTACTAGTGTCAGTTCGATTCTGACCAGGCGCTCATCTTATAAATATTATTAACCAAGACCGAAATCCGGGCTTTAGGTCTGGATGCCGTCGTCAACATAAAGGGACAAGGCTTGGCTACACAACAATTGCCTATTACCATAAAAGATTTATTAGAGGCGGGGGCCCATTTTGGCCACCAGACCCGCCGATGGAACCCGAAGATGAAGCGGTTCATTTTCGAGGCGCGCAATGGTCTGTACATTATAGACCTAGCTAAAACTTTACAGCAGATCCGAAATGCGGTGGAGTTTGTAAAAACGATAGTATCGAAACACAAATCGATTTTATTTGTGGGTACCAAAAAGCAGGCGAAAGTGGTCGTTCGCGAACTCGCCGAAGAGTGCGGCGAATTTTACGTTTGCGAGCGTTGGCTGGGAGGGATGCTGACTAATCTGACTACCATCCGCCAGTCGATCAAAAAACTGGAAAAGATTGAAAAACGAATTGGCCAAGGCGGTGAAGGGCTCACCAAAAAAGAGCTGTCCTTGCTGACAAAAGATCAGATCAAGCTGGACAGGAACCTTTCCGGTGTGCGCAGCATGCGAAAAGTGCCTGGCCTGGTTATCGTCGTGGATCCGGGCAAAGAGCACATTGCTGTTGCTGAAGCTAACAAGCTGGGCATTCCGGTCATGGGGCTTGTCGACACCAACTGCGATCCTGATCCAATCCAATATGTCATAGCCTGTAACGATGATGCTCTCAAGAGTATTAAAGTCATTCTTTCGGCTATTGTGCAAGCGATTATCGACAAAAAGAATGAGATGCTTGTAACAGAAAGCAAGGGGGATGAAGAGGAGAAGGAAGAAGAAGGCGAAGGGCAGGGAGAAGAGGACTATTTGGCTGCCAAGTATTCCGGCGCGGAAGATGAAACAAAAACCAATCCAAAAAGTAGTAAGGAGTAATTTATGTCCAATCAACCCGTTACTGCAGCCATGATCAAGGAATTGCGCGACCGTACCGGCGTGGGCATGGGCAAATGCAAAGAGGCATTGGAACAGGCTCAAGGCGATATGGAGTTGGCTATAGCGAATTTGCGCAAGGCAGGCATAGCTACGGCGGTGAAGAAGGAAGGCCGGGCTACCAATGAGGGGATGATCGGAACAGCAGAGACGGACCAGCATGTGGCTTTGGTAGAGATCAATGCCGAGACCGATTTTGTGGTCAAAAACGACCGTTTTCAGGAATTTCTCAGGAATATTGCCGAAGAGGTGGCAGCCACTCATCCGGCCTCTTTGGATTCGTTTTTGCAGCAGAAGTATTCCAAAGATCCTCGCCTGACTATTGACGAGTATCGCGCGACCATTATACAAACCATTGGGGAAAATGTTCAGATCAAGCGTCTGAAAGTCATCCCCAAGAGTGTTCAGAAGTCGATAGGCGTGTACATTCACCTCGGCGGAAAAATCGTGACATTGGTCGAAATTACCGGGAGTTCTGCAGAAGAGGCCATGGCGAAGGACATAGCCATGCATATTGCTGCTGCAGCGCCGGAATATCTTACACCGGAGAACGTGCCTTCTTCGATCAGCGATCATGAGAAGGAGATAGCCCGCAGCCAGATCAAGGGGAAGCCGGAACATATCGTGGATAAGATAGTCGAAGGCAAGATGACGGCCTATTATGATCAGGTCTGCTTGAGCCGTCAAAAGTACATCAGAGATGATTCCACTACCATTTCCGATTTGGTCAACAAGCGGGCCAAAGAAAATGGCAAAAATTTGATGGTATCCGATTTCCTTCGTTGGGGCGTTGGCCAAGCCTAGGATTTATTTTTCACCACTGAGCCACTGGATTTAAAAAAATTTCTGTGCTCTCTGTGTTCTCTGTGGTTAATAAGTTTTTATTAACCACAGAGAACACAGAGAGCACAGAGATTTTTTTGTTTTTGCCCTATTCTGCTATTAAAACAGGCCTGGTCTTTGAAAGATGTATTTCCTCGTTTGGAAAAGAAATATTGTTAGCAGAAGCTATTGTAGCATTCAAGTTTTGCATATTTACAGAAATTAAAATCTTTAATATGATTTTCTTTATAAGGTTCTCGATGTGGAAATTTTAATAAAAGGAAATCATATATGTCAGTTTCAAGTGTTTTGGTTCCTATAGCACAAGCGTTGAATATCACTATCCCTTGCGCGTGGGCGGGCACAAAATGCTCCGGCAACTTTGTAAATGTAGGAAATTACTTATCCTATAACCCTCCTGGACCGGAATCTGTTCTGAAAGTGTATGATCAGATCAACAGCGGCGAAACAGGCCGGTTTCTAACCGAAGATGCTCGCCAGCCTGGGGCTTCAGGGTTAATGAGGATGATCGATTGGCTTTTTGGACTTGGAGAATATTCTGAATTCTGGAAGGAAAAGAAAATAACCGATCTTTCCAAGAGGAGTATTCCGGATTTACAGCCGAATCAGGACGATACCAGCTTGGAAAATGATTGTGATCCTCTATCTTCAAATGAAGTGATCTGTATACTTGCAGCTACAGGACTTCGGGTCAACCAATATGTAATCAATAACACTTTCTTTTGCCCTTTTATAGATCCTGTGTACTATAAAGTCCATATTTCCCTTAAATCCCCTGATTTTAATACCGTTGTATCTAAAATGAAAGCTTGCTTGGAAAAATGGATACCTGAATGTAAAGTCAATTGTTGGTCGTGTATCAATGTTCCACGATTTGAATCCACCGGCTCCAAGACCTCCAATTATCAATTTACTTCACATTTACTTGATTATCAAGAAAGAGTCTGGAATATTACCATTCAAGCTCCTAAAAATATTTTAAGCTGGCAAAAGCGAAGGATAGATATGCTGATGGGAGGTAATATTCTGGATTGTGAAAAGCAAATAGAGATGGACAAAGTATGCCATGGTATTTTGATTGTTGCCGGAGGGACTGCATTAGTTGCAGGGGCCCTTTTGGGCAGTGGATATTTGCTAAACAGGTTCGGTGCTGCACTTTGGGACAAGATGAAAAAGATAGCTTATCTTTCCGATGATTCCATACAGGCTCCACAGGAACAGAATGAGATTATATTAGAGGATTTGGAGGAAAACCCTAACGAATCTGGTTCAGAGGTTCCTCTACTTCTGCCTTCCATAGAATCTGACATCAACGATTAAGGGACTGTTCAAGAATAAATTCAAAACGACAAGGGACCAAAGGGACATAAGGGACATAAGGGACGAGAAACCTAAAGGAACTGATGAAACAACTTATGTCCCTTTCGTCCCTTATGTCCCTTTCGTCCCTTTCTGGAGGGCGCAGGCGTAGCCGCCATCCCAGCCTTGGCGATTGGGAAGGAGGGGTTTTTGCCATTGGATTTTTAATTCCTCTTTCAGACATATTTCCTGAATGAGGTTTTCATTTTCCTCGGGCAAGAGGCTGCAGGTCATATACCAGATCTCTCCGCCGGGTTTTAATAGGCTTTTTGCATGGACGACCAGTTCTTTTTGGGTGTGCTCCAACTCCCTTAAATGGGCTTCTGTCAGCCTCCATCTCGCTTCGGCCCTCTTATTCAATACGCCGCTATTGCTGCAAGGCACATCGAGGATGACGATATCAAAGAGGGTATCGGACCTGTAGTGTTGTCCCTGGCCGCAGGTGATCTGGGCGGAAATCCCGTATTTTTGCAGATTGCTGGAAAGGACCTTCATTTTTTCCTGCGATACATCATTGGCATACAGCTCGGCTGAAGGAAACTGGTCATGCACGGCTATCAGCTTGCCTCCAGGAGAGGAGCACAGGTCCAGAATTTGCATGGGAGGCGGTCTGTTCCACTGTTTGCAGAGTTCCTGGATTAAAAAAGCCGGAGTGATATTTTGGATATAGAATTCGGGAGAAGAACTAATTAAAGGCAATTTATCCGAGTCTTTTAAAATGCCCATGGGAGGTTCGTCTGAAAATCTCTCTAGGAAAGGGCAGACTGCATTTTTCGAGCGGATCCGGACGAAAAGGGGGCCCGGTTCATTTCCAGTCAGAAAGATCTCTTTGGCTATATCAAGGGGACAGAATGCCACGATTTTTTTTATGAAAAGTTCCGGATAGGAAAAGCGGATACTGAGCTCTTCGGGAGTATCTCCGGAAGGCAGAGGAGGAGCCGATTGGACAGCTTTTCTCAAGATGGCGTTCAAGAAGGAACTGAACGAAGGATGGCAGATTTTATTGGAAAGATTGACTGTTTCATAGATGGCGGCATAGGCAGGTACGCGGGTCATGTAGCAGCACTGATATAGCCCCATGCGGAGCACGATTTTTTCTTTCAGTTTCAGGGAGAGTTTTTTTCTGGAAGAAATCTGGGCTGCCATATAATCCAGAGCTAGAGCCAGCCTTAAACACCCATATGCGAGCTCTTGCGCAAAACGAAAGTCGGCATCAGAGGGTGCCGTTGTCCGTTTCCATTTATCTAGTGTATCGGAAGCGAATCCTTTACCGGAAAAGGCTACCGACAGAGCTTGCCAGGCCGCTTCTCTGGCATCAGCTGTCGATGGCAAGCCATCGGCAGACGATCCATTCTTGAAACCAGAGGTGGAGCTTATGCTGGGCTTCTTCATAAAGCGGTCCTTGCTGTTTTTCCAACCATTGACACAGATTTTCAATGGTTATTTTCGATTGGATAAGTTTTAGGAGGCGGTATTCTCCTTCAGAGATTTCCTTCCATTGGATATCGTTGTGGGTATTGCGAGACAGGACAAAGTGGTATTTTTTTTCTTTATTCAGCATGGGGAAATCATTATCAATCCAGTATTCCGGTTTTTCCTTTAAAAATTCCACTCTAAAAGTGAAAAGATCGTAATCCATGGCAAACAGGTAGATATGGTCCTGAAGGCAAATGGTTTTGTGGAGCAGAGCGGAGGGGTCTCCGTTTTGGGGAAGAGAGGACTGTAGAATGGGTTCTTTTTGAAGGCAGCAGAAGCTGTGATTGAATCCCCAATCAATTTGCGCTGCATCGAAGACCAGTTGTTTGTCGCTTTCATTATAATCTGAATTTACCCAATCTGATAGCAAATGGCCCAAGGTATTCAAAGACCAATGATCAGGGGGATATTTTGTGAGATAGGGAATGGCCAGGAGTCTGTTGAAATCGTGATAGCCAAACAGGCGGGTGACCAATGGGAAAAGATTCATGCAGGGCATTCAGCAGACGCCACCAGTATTGCTGATTATAGATTTGTATTCTTTGGGCTGGCCTTAAGGTAGGGCTGGGGCATATATAATCGCAGGCTTCAATTTCCATTGGATGGCCGGCGGGCGAAATGGGATTCATCCGGCTGTCTTCATCGATCGGCCGGCTGATAATGCTGCCAAACCAAGTTTGTACTTTTTTTAATTTGTTCGGAACTTTGGCATCAAAGCGCATGCATTGGAACAGATCTCCAGTTTTTTCGAATTTTTCTTTTCAATATTTTCCTGGAATTTTTTGGCTTTTTTTGCTTCATTCCAGGTTTCTTGAAAACTGATAAAATTATCGTCCCATTCCAATAAAGTGGAGACCCCACAGGTTTTAGGATAAACTTCCGCATAGATTTGCCAGACTTCGTCTTTGACATGATGATCGTGTGTATCCAGAACATAATCGCCGTAATCTGTATGGCCTGCCAGATGGATCTGCAGCACCCTTTCCAGAGGAACATTTGTGTAGTAGTCTTTAGGGTTAAAGCCATGGTTGCGGCTGGATACATAGATGTTATTGACATCCAGCATCATGTAGATGTCGGCTTTTTCCACGATGGTGGAATAAAATTCCCATTCAGTCATTTCATCCGATTGATAGGCTACATAGGAAGAGAGATTTTCCAGAGCGAAAGGCAGTTCAAGAAAGTCCTGGACAATGCGGGCTCTCTCCGCTACATAATTTATGACTTCTTTGGTATAGGGAAGAGGCAGCAGATCGTGATAATGGGCGCCGGCAGGCGTCCCCAGCATAAATGATCGGAAATCCAGGGGGTTTTTGTTTTTCTTGCCAAGGCTTTGAGTTGTTTAAGATAATTAAAATCCAGGGGGTCGGGGCTGCCGATAGCCAGGGAAACCCCATGTTGTACGACGGGATAGCGGTCGAGAATTCTTTCCAGGTTTTCAAGAGGCTTTCCTCCGTCGACCATGAAATTTTCGCTGATGATTTCAAACCAGTCGATTTCGGGATTAGACTTGAATATATCTTCATAATGGGGGATGCGCAAACCGATGCCGATGCCCAGATTAGGAAGATGTTTTGCATTATTTGCCATAAAATCACCATGATTTGTCTTCAGAATAAAGTAGCAGCAAAATTAAATCTATATATAATTTTTTTTGATCTGTTTGAACCTTGACCAAATTTAGCTTTTGATTTAAGCTTCTTTACACTGATTGATAACATACCCTAAAATTTTACGGAGAAAAAATATGAATAATTATGTAATGCACATGTATGTACCCGCATCCCCTGTTCCCTCTTTTGATTTGCACGAACAACCTGTTAGTGCAGGACCCACGGAGGTTAACACAATGCGCCGGCGTTTGGTTGAGTTTGTCGACGTTACATGGGGCTCATCACAGAATAATACAATTCCCTGGCTGTGCAAAACAACAGTTCCTTCCAGCAAAACATGGACGAAGGAGGAAGATAAGTTGCTTGTAGAGAGTAAGAGATTGTTTGAAAATAAGTGGGACGCTATTTCAGAGAACATGAAGTCTACTGGAAAAAACAGGGAGCAGTGCCAAAATCGTATGAATCTGTTGAACAGGCGAAAGCGGCAGAGAACCGAAAGGCAGGAGGAGGCATTGAATGAAACTTCAAGCCAGCCAAAAAAAGCCAAAACCGAGGTTTCGGAGGGGATTCCTTTTGCGAGATATCACATGTTATCCAATAATCTGCCATTAGCATCAAAGAACAATTTGAAAGAGACCAAAGGGACCTAAGGGACGAAAGGGACGAGAAACCTAAAGGATCTGATAAAACAACTTATGTCCCTTAGGTCCCTTAGGTCCTTATTGTAGTATTTCTTTGGAATACTGTTTAAGCCCCTTCTTTATGATTTCAACCAGCTCAATTTTGGAGGGGCAAATAAAGGCAGGCAAAGCAAAATCTTCGCTATCTACTTCCAAGAGGCCATACTGTTCGGCCAGTTCAAAGTCTTCGGCCAGGACCGCTTTAGCAAGCAACATCACAGGGACATCCAAAGGCATGACATCCTCATAAACAGAGCCATCGATGAAGGCTCTGTGCTCCCCATGCAGACTGGTTGTAAAATCATATTCCCTGTCTGTGTTGTATTTATGGCCGCTCGTATTAGGCCCAGCTATACGTAAATTTATTGGCTCCCGCTCGCAGAAAGTGGAGAAATTCCCGCGCGTTGTTTTCAGGGATAATACAGAAACACTTCGTCCCGATACCCTAGAAAGTCTTTTACCGTGACGGCATGCCCCGTGAGGGGATCGCCCGAGATAAGACGCGACTCTTCATGTATGAGACGGCCTGAAATCAAAGCTTCTACAGGATATCCGATACTGGCTTTGAAATAGCCTGTGCGGTTGGGGAGAATGCCCGGTCCGGCGATGCTGATCACCCTATCTGTCAGAATATGATGATGTAAAAATAGGAAGCCTATGGAAATGACATCGTGGGTGGACAAGGTCCATTTGATATCGGACGGGGCCAGGATACGGTCGATTTTTTCGATATGAACTGAGACGTTTCCGATGGGATGAGGCCCTTCGGCTGTATGTTTTTCCACGTTTTTTGCTTCTTTGAAGGCTAAAGAGGGGGTGTCTTTATGGTATACGAGGTGCAGGCAGCCTGGCGCAACAAGCTTCGCCAAGATATTCAGACCCTGTTGAAATTCATGTTCATACCCCTGAACCTGCAGTTCAGCCGGGGGTTTAAACGGCGCCGATTCAATAGCTTTGACAAAGATGCTTTGAGGCTGAAGGGCCGGGTTGGCCAAAAGGTTAAATGGCCGGACGCGGATGGCAGTAAACAAACCCGCCATTTTTAAGCGGTCAATAATTTCCTCGCGGGAGGAGTGGGCGGCGTCCATAGGTGGAAACAGGATGGATTCTTCGTGCGGGCCTACTTGAATGATTATATCTGTCAGGACCCTTTTTAGTCCGCGCCTGATTTCATGGACCCTTCCACTGGCAGGCGAGGTGAACATTCTCCCTGGGCATGATTTGTCCTCTGCCAGGGGCTGCCCCTTTTTGACCCATCCCCCTGCGATACCATAAGATGGAATTTTACATCATCGAAAGATGAAAGATTCAAGGAAACAAAGGAAGGGGTTTTTAAAGGGGAAGCCTCCCCTCCGGGAATGATATTTTGGACAGGGCCTTCAGGTTTTCCTTTGATTGGAATATTAAGACCCTTTTTTATTTTGATATGCGCCATACTGGTACTCCTCGAGAAGCGATGTTGAGCAAGAAAAAATAGTACATTCCGTAAAAATCCCGTGCGATAAATCCCCCATTTCACCATTAAATACCCTTTTTTGAAAAAAGATGCATGGTGAAATTGCAAAAATCCCTGAATGGAGTTTTTTTGCTGTTGATTGAGCCTATCCTGATAGCGGGTAAAAAAGGTCGTGGCTTGCTGATGGTTTTTTACTCTGGCTTGATGTAACTCATTGCGATCTCTTGAAAGCAATCGTTTAAAGAAAGGCAAAAAGCCATATTTTTTTGCTCCCGTATCGTTTTTTCCATGCTGCCGGTATAACATTGTAGGTTCACTGACAAAATCCATTTTTCCAAAAGCAGCTGTGCAAAGGCCCAGCCACCAGTCGTGCATGAGGGCTTCTTTGGGAATAGGTTTGGCCAAATCCGCCAGAGCCTTGTTGATCATGACTGTGCAGCCCGTGATCTGATTTTGAATAAGTTGACGGGGCAAAGTATGAGGGAGGGAAGGTCTCAGATGGGAATATTTCCAGAAAGAAGGATGGATGGTATTGAGTTGAGCATCGACTATTTTGAGGTCAGTATGGACAAGTAAAGGAACATGGCCTCCATGGAGACTTTCCAATGCGTGCATTTTTTCCATGGTTTTGGAGATTTTTTCCGGGAGCCAAACATCGTCGGCATCGGAAAACAAGATATAATCTGCTTGGGCGTGTTCGAGCAGGGCTGAAAAGTTGCCTATGATACCCGCATTTACAGGCGACTTTAAAAGGGTGATCTTTTGAGGATGCTGAAGCATACATTCCTGTATCACCTTTAAGGTCCCATCTTCGGAATGTATGCTTCAGCATCCTCAAAAGATCACCCTTTTAAAGTCGCCTGTAAATGCGGGTATCATCGGCAACTTTTCAGCCCTGCTCGAACACGCCCAAGCAGATTATATCTTGTTTTCCGATGCCGACGATGTTTGGCTCCCGGAAAAAATCTCCAAAAATATTGAAAAAATGCGCGCATTGGAAAGTCTCCATGGAGGCCATGTTCCTTTACTTGTCCATACTGACCTCAAAATAAGTCGATGCTCAACTCAATACCATCCATCTTTCTTTCTGGAAATATTCCCGTCTGAGACCTTCCCTCCCTCATACTTTGCCCCGTCAACTTATTCAAAATCAGATCACGGGCTGCACAGTCATGATCAACAAGGCTCTGGCGGATTTGGCCAAACCTATTCCCAAAGAAGCCCTCATGCACGACTGGTGGCTGGGCCTTTGCACAGCTGCTTTTGGAAAAATGGATTTTGTCAGTGAACCTACAATGTTATACCGGCAGCATGGAAAAAACGATACGGGAGCAAAAAAATATGGCTTTTTGCCTTTCTTTAAACGATTGCTTTCAAGAGATCGCAATGAGTTACATCAAGCCAGAGTAAAAAACCATCAGCAAGCCACGACCTTTTTTACCCGCTATCAGGATAGGCTCAATCAACAGCAAAAAAACTCCATTCAGGGATTTTTGCAATTTCACCATGCATCTTTTTTCAAAAAAGGGTATTTAATGGTGAAATGGGGGATTTATGGCACGGGATTTTTACGGAATGTACTATTTTTCTTGCTCAACATCGCTTCTCGAGGAGTACCAGTATGGCGCATATCAAAATAAAAAAGGGTCTTAATATTCCAATCAAAGGAAAACCTGAAGGCCCTGTCCAAAATATCATTCCCGGAGGGGAGGCTTCCCCTTTAAAAACCCCTTCCTTTGTTTCCTTGAATCTTTCATCTTTCGATGATGTAAAATTCCATCTTATGGTATCGCAGGGGGATGGGGTCAAAAAGGGGCAGCCCCTGGCAGAGGACAAATCATGCCCAGGGAGAATGTTCACCTCGCCTGCCAGTGGAAGGGTCCATGAAATCAGGCGCGGACTAAAAAGGGTCCTGACAGATATAATCATTCAAGTAGGCCCGCACGAAGAATCCATCCTGTTTCCACCTATGGACGCCGCCCACTCCTCCCGCGAGGAAATTATTGACCGCTTAAAAATGGCGGGTTTGTTTGCTGCCATCCGCGTCCGGCCATTTAACCTTTTGGCCAACCCGGCCCTTCAGCCTCAAAGCATCTTTGTCAAAGCTATTGAATCGGCGCCGTTTAAACCCCCGGCTGAACTGCAGGTTCAGGGGTATGAACATGAATTTCAACAGGGTCTGAATATCTTGGCGAAGCTTGTTGCGCCAGGCTGCCTGCACCTCGTATACCATAAAGACACCCCCTCTTTAGCCTTCAAAGAAGCAAAAAACGTGGAAAAACATACAGCCGAAGGGCCTCATCCCATCGGAAACGTCTCAGTTCATATCGAAAAAATCGACCGTATCCTGGCCCCGTCCGATATCAAATGGACCTTGTCCACCCACGATGTCATTTCCATAGGCTTCCTATTTTTACATCATCATATTCTGACAGATAGGGTGATCAGCATCGCCGGACCGGGCATTCTCCCCAACCGCACAGGCTATTTCAAAGCCAGTATCGGATATCCTGTAGAAGCTTTGATTTCAGGCCGTCTCATACATGAAGAGTCGCGTCTTATCTCGGGCGATCCCCTCACGGGGCATGCCGTCACGGTAAAAGACTTTCTAGGGTATCGGGATGAAGTGTTCTGCATTATCCCTGAAAACAACGCGCGGGAATTTCTCCACTTTCTGCGAGCGGGAGCCAATAAATTTACGTATAGCTGGGCCTATATGAGCGGCCATAAAGACAACACAGACAGGGAATATGATTTTACAACCAGTCTGCATGGGGAGCACAGAGCCTTCATCGATGGCTCTGTTTATGAGGATGTCATGCCTTTGGATGTCCCTGTGATGTTGCTTGCTAAAGCGGTCCTGGCCGAAGACTTTGAACTGGCCGAACAGTATGGCCTCTTGGAAGTAGATAGCGAAGATTTTGCTTTGCCTGCCTTTATTTGCCCCTCCAAAATTGAGCTGGTTGAAATCATAAAGAAGGGGCTTAAACAGTATTCCAAAGAAATACTACAATAAGGACCTAAGGGACCTAAGGGACATAAGTTGTTTTATCAGATCCTTTAGGTTTCTCGTCCCTTTCGTCCCTTAGGTCCCTTTGGTCTCTTTCAAATTGTTCTTTGATGCTAATGGCAGATTATTGGATAACATGTGATATCTCGCAAAAGGAATCCCCTCCGAAACCTCGGTTTTGGCTTTTTTTGGCTGGCTTGAAGTTTCATTCAATGCCTCCTCCTGCCTTTCGGTTCTCTGCCGCTTTCGCCTGTTCAACAGATTCATACGATTTTGGCACTGCTCCCTGTTTTTTCCAGTAGACTTCATGTTCTCTGAAATAGCGTCCCAATTATTTTCAAACAATCTCTTACTCTCTACAAGCAACTTATCTTCCTCCTTCGTCCATGTTTTGCTGGAAGGAACTGTTGTTTTGCACAGCCAGGGAATTGTATTATTCTGTGATGAGCCCCATGTTACGTCTACAAACTCAACCAAACGCCCGCGCATTGTGTTAACCTCCGTGGGTCCTGCACTAACAGGTTGTTCGTGCAAATCAAAAGAGGGAACAGGGGATGCGGGTACATACATGTGCATTACATAATTATTCATATTTTTTCTCCGTAAAATTTTAGGGTATGTTATCAATCAGTGTAAAGAAGCTTAAATCAAAAGCTAAATTTGGTCAAGGTTCAAACAGATCAAAAAAAATTATATATAGATTTAATTTTGCTGCTACTTTATTCTGAAGACAAATCATGGTGATTTTATGGCAAATAATGCAAAACATCTTCCTAATCTGGGTATCGGCATCGGTTTGCGCATCCCCCATTATGAAGATATATTCAAGTCTAATCCCGAAATCGACTGGTTTGAAATTATCAGCGAAAATTTCATGGTCGACGGAGGAAAACCTCTGGCCCACCTCGAAAGGATTCTCGACCGCTACCGCGTCGTACAACATGGGGTTTCATTGGCTATTGGAAGCCCCGACCCCCTGGATTTTAACTATCTTAAACAACTCAAAGCCTTGGCAAAAAAAACAAAAACCCCCTGGATTTCTGATCATTTATGCTGGGGAAGGCTGCCTGGCGCCCATTATCACGATCTCCTGCCTCTTCCCTATACCAAAGAAGTCATAAATTATGTAGTGGAAAGAGCCCGCATTGTCCAGGACTTCCTTGAACTGCCTTTCGCTCTGGAAAACCTCTCTTCCTATGTAGCCTATCAATCGGATGAAATGCCCGAATGGGAGTTTTACTCCACTATCGTGGAAAAAGCCGACATCTATATGATGCTGGATGTCAATAACATCTACGTATCCAGCCGGAATCACGGCTTTAATCCTAAAGACTACTACACAAATGTTCCTCTGGAAAGGGTCCTGCAAATACATCTGGCAGGTCATACAGATTACGGCGATTATGTTCTGGACACACACGATCATCATGTTAAAGACGAAGTCTGGCAAATCTATGCGGAGGTTTATCCTAAAACCTTTGGCGCCTCCACTTTATTGGAATGGGACGACAATTTTATCAGTTTTGAAGAAACCTGGAATGAAGCCAAAAAAGCCAAAAAATTCCAGGAAAATATTGAAAAGAAAAATTCGAAAAAACTGGAGATCTGTTCCAATGCATGCCTTTGATGTCAAAGTTCCGAACAAATTGAAAAAAGTACAAACTTGGTTCGGAAGCATTATCAGCCGGCCTATCGATGAAGACAGCCGCATGAATCCCATTTCCCCCGCCGGCCAGCCAATGGAAATTGAAGCCTGCGATTATATATGCCCCAGCCCTACCTTGAGGCCAGCCCAAAGAATACAAATCTATAACCAGCAATACTGGTGGCGTCTGCTGAATGCCCTGCATGAATCTTTTCCCATGGTCACCCGCCTGTTTGGCTATCACGATTTCAACAGACTCCTGGCCATTCCCTATCTCACAAAATATCCCCCTGATCATTGGTCTTTGAATACCTTGGGCCATTTGCTATCAGATTGGATAAATTCAGATTATAATGAAAGCGACAAACAACTGGTCTTCGATGCAGCGCAAATTGATTGGGGATTCAATCACAGCTTCTGCTGCCTTCAAAAAGAACCCATTCTACAGTCCTCTCTTCCCCAAAACGGAGACCCCTCCGCTCTGCTCCACAAAACCATTTGCCTTCAGGACCATATCTACCTGTTTGCCATGGATTACGATCTTTTCACTTTTAGAGTGGAATTTTTAAAGGAAAAACCGGAATACTGGATTGATAATGATTTCCCCATGCTGAATAAAGAAAAAAAATACCACTTTGTCCTGTCTCGCAATACCCACAACGATATCCAATGGAAGGAAATCTCTGAAGGAGAATACCGCCTCCTAAAACTTATCCAATCGAAAATAACCATTGAAAATCTGTGTCAATGGTTGGAAAAACAGCAAGGACCGCTTTATGAAGAAGCCCAGCATAAGCTCCACCTCTGGTTTCAAGAATGGATCGTCTGCCGATGGCTTGCCATCGACAGCTGATGCCAGAGAAGCGGCCTGGCAAGCTCTGTCGGTAGCCTTTTCCGGTAAAGGATTCGCTTCCGATACACTAGATAAATGGAAACGGACAACGGCACCCTCTGATGCCGACTTTCGTTTTGCGCAAGAGCTCGCATATGGGTGTTTAAGGCTGGCTCTAGCTCTGGATTATATGGCAGCCCAGATTTCTTCCAGAAAAAAACTCTCCCTGAAACTGAAAGAAAAAATCGTGCTCCGCATGGGGCTATATCAGTGCTGCTACATGACCCGCGTACCTGCCTATGCCGCCATCTATGAAACAGTCAATCTTTCCAATAAAATCTGCCATCCTTCGTTCAGTTCCTTCTTGAACGCCATCTTGAGAAAAGCTGTCCAATCGGCTCCTCCTCTGCCTTCCGGAGATACTCCCGAAGAGCTCAGTATCCGCTTTTCCTATCCGGAACTTTTCATAAAAAAAATCGTGGCATTCTGTCCCCTTGATATAGCCAAAGAGATCTTTCTGACTGGAAATGAACCGGGCCCCCTTTTCGTCCGGATCCGCTCGAAAAATGCAGTCTGCCCTTTCCTAGAGAGATTTTCAGACGAACCTCCCATGGGCATTTTAAAAGACTCGGATAAATTGCCTTTAATTAGTTCTTCTCCCGAATTCTATATCCAAAATATCACTCCGGCTTTTTTAATCCAGGAACTCTGCAAACAGTGGAACAGACCGCCTCCCATGCAAATTCTGGACCTGTGCTCCTCTCCTGGAGGCAAGCTGATAGCCGTGCATGACCAGTTTCCTTCAGCCGAGCTGTATGCCAATGATGTATCGCAGGAAAAAATGAAGGTCCTTTCCAGCAATCTGCAAAAATACGGGATTTCCGCCCAGATCACCTGCGGCCAGGGACAACACTACAGGTCCGATACCCTCTTTGATATCGTCATCCTCGATGTGCCTTGCAGCAATAGCGGCGTATTGAATAAGAGGGCCGAAGCGAGATGGAGGCTGACAGAAGCCCATTTAAGGGAGTTGGAGCACACCCAAAAAGAACTGGTCGTCCATGCAAAAAGCCTATTAAAACCCGGCGGAGAAATCTGGTATATGACCTGCAGCCTCTTGCCCGAGGAAAATGAAAACCTCATTCAGGAAATATGTCTGAAAGAGGAATTAAAAATCCAATGGCAAAAACCCCTCCTTCCCAATCGCCAAGGCTGGGATGGCGGCTACGCCTGCGCCCTCCAGAAAGGGACGAAAGGGACATAAGGGACGAAAGGGACATAAGTTGTTTCATCAGTTCCTTTAGGTTTCTCGTCCCTTATGTCCCTTATGTCCCTTTGGTCCCTTGTCGTTTTGAATTTATCCTTGAACAGTCCCTTAATCGTTGATGTCAGATTCTATGGAAGGCAGAAGTAGAGGAACCTCTGAACCAGATTCGTTAGGGTTTTCCTCCAAATCCTCTAATATAATCTCATTCTGTTCCTGTGGAGCCTGTATGGAATCATCGGAAAGATAAGCTATCTTTTTCATCTTGTCCCAAAGTGCAGCACCGAACCTGTTTAGCAAATATCCACTGCCCAAAAGGGCCCCTGCAACTAATGCAGTCCCTCCGGCAACAATCAAAATACCATGGCATACTTTGTCCATCTCTATTTGCTTTTCACAAT
>CAWACC010000010.1:0-164346 GCA_963780445.1 uncultured Parachlamydiaceae bacterium | reverse complement strand
GGCTTTATTTTCTGTGGCAGAAGAGGATTTTGAATCCGTAATGCTGGAAATTTTTGATAATGTCACCGGAAGCTTTGAAGCCGTCGAAAAAAAGGATGCCCAGTTTTCCTATCGTCTCTCTCTGGACTTAATTAAAATATTTACAGAGCATCTAAAAGCGGTCAATGAGGTCACCCGGGCCGATGGTAAAGAGTACATGTACCAAGTAGATCCGGAGGTGATGGAAGAGCAGATGGAGAAAATGGGCAAGCTCCATCGCGATATGCCTGGTTCTGATCTGATGAAGCGGATAAAGGCCCTGAAACAGGAAGTTCAGACAATAGAACTTAATTTGCAAGTGGCCAGAAACAAGGGGGGCCCAAACACAGAGGAAACAGTCCAAATACAGACAGAATTGACTTCGGCCAAAGAAAGATTGAATGTTTTGCTCGAGCAAAGAGATGCAGCCTTCAAAAAAGGAACTTATTCCAAATTGATCCATTTTATTTTGGACTTGTGCCAGTGGAAAAAACTGGAAGATCTTCCAGGCCCTTCCTTAAGCGCAAAAAAACAGATTTGGGATCTCATAAATGGCGACCTGGGAACAGAACTCGCCAACTCCCTGTGCGGCAAATTCCTCAATTCTGAAAGCCTGAATTCCTATATCTTAAGCCTGCTGAAGTCGATCAATGCCAGGTTAGAGAAATACTGCGCCACAGAGGAATTGACTAGAAGGAAGGAGACGGCTGAGGCTACGCCCGAACAGCAAGAAAACCAGCAGCAGTGTCTGGAATGGCTTAAATCTATGGGAGGGGCTTTCCCCAATACCTTAGTAGGGGATATCCTCAGCCTGGCATCCCGATTCAACGTCAGCGGCAGTCAGATGGAGCTGCTCATCCGGCAATCCATGGAAGAGATGCCGGTTACCCTGCTGATCGAACAGGCTTTGATCCAAGGGGCTGATAACTTGCCCGACCTGCCTGATTCACAGCAAAAGGTCCAAGCGGCTGCCAGAAAAGCGGCAAGAGACGTGGAGGAGGCCCCGGAAAATATAAGGGAAGAGTCCGTAAAAATGAGCAAAAATATACTGCATGTCATATTCCACTGGATCAAACTTCAGTGGAACGAGATGCATAGGCAAATCGATAAATGGATTGAAGATCATCTAGGCAAAGCAGTGCTTTCGATAAAACAAGAATTGGATTTTGTCTTTCATACCATTTTCTTTACCGTGATCGGCACGGTATTAAAATGGATTTTCTATATGCCATTTAAAGCTTTCTGGAAGCTTTGCATTGAAAAAGCTAACAGGCACGATGCGGAAATCAACCGCAAAGTATGGACTGAAACTTATATTAATGCTAATCTGGCTTTGCAAGAGGTAGATGCCATTATTGGCAGGGTGGGGAAGACTAAAAAGAAATCCAAAAAAGATGAACCAGTTCCAGTACTGGAAGAGGAAAGGCTAGTTTCTGTATAAGGAAAAAGAATCCATCATTTCCGCATATGATGACAGGCGGGATATCGCCGTGCCTGGAGATTACCAGGCAGCGTTGGACTTTTGCGTCAACCACCTTGTTGCATGTGCTGAAGAGAGCATCCGTGACCACGGATATTTCTCCCTTGCCCTGTCCGGAGGCAGTACGCCCAAAGCTGTCTACCAAAAACTGGCAGAGCCTATAAATGCAAAAAAAATAGATTGGAGCAAAGTTCAACTGTTTTGGAGCGACGAGAGGGCCGTTCCTCCTTTTCACGCCGACAGCAATTACCGGATGGCTATGGAAGCGGGATGGGGCCGTTTGCCCCTAGCTTCAGCTCAGGTCCATCGCATGCAAGCCGAAGGAGATATAGAACAAGGGGCCCTTGCCTACGAAAACCTGCTTAAAGCCTCATTGAAAAATTCTGCTTTTGATATGGTCCTGTTGGGCATGGGAGACGATGGACATACCGCCTCGTTATTTCCAGAAACCCATGGGCTGCACGTAGAAAATAGGCTTGTCATTGCAAATTATATTCCGAAGTTAAATACCTGGAGAATGACCCTGACCTTTGATTGCATTAATGCTTCCAGCCATATAGATCTTTATGTTTTTGGAAAAAACAAAGCTTCTGTAGTCGCGAAAGTATTCAGTACTGAATATCAACCCGATCTTTACCCTGTCCAGCGCGTGGGAACACCGCTTCATAAGGCTTTATGGATCATGGATAAGGAAGCCTCGACAACCCTCAAGAAACTTTCTTGAATAGTGTCATGAGATATGCTATAATCGTTTCATGAAAGAAAGTCAGGACAAAAAATTCAGGGTGGTCACTCTGGGCTGTCGAACCAACCAATATGAATCACAAGCCTATACTGATCAGCTCAAGGCCATGGGATATGTTCCCGCACCAGAGGGCGAAACAGCAGACATTTGCATCGTCAATACGTGCACGGTGACAGAGTCTGCCGACAGCCACAGCCGGCATGAGATCCGTCAGTTAGCCAGAAACAATCCTCAAACCAAACTAGTGGTCACCGGTTGTTTTGCCGAACGTCAGCCGGATGTCGTCAAAAATATCGAGGGCGTGACGCATGTCATTCCCAATAAGTCCAAAGAAAACCTATTGACTACGGTATTTCCGGAAGAAGAAATCCCCGAATTTTCAATCAAACATTTTGAAGCCCACACCCGGGCCTTTGTCAAGGTGCAGGATGGGTGCAACTCTTTCTGCACTTATTGCATCATTCCTTATGTACGGGGCAGGTCGCGTTCCCGTACCCTCGAAGACATCACACACGAAGCCGAAGGGCTGATCGCTAATGGGTTCAAAGAAATCGTCCTGACGGGCATAAATATTGGCGATTTTGATGGGGGGGGCACACCGCATACTTTGGCCGATCTAGTCCGCGCTATTGATGCGTTGCCGGGCCTCGAACGGCTTCGCGTATCTTCGATCGACCCCGATGAAGTCAATCAGGACCTTATGGAAGCTGTCCTTTATGGAAAGACTACCTGTCATTCCATGCATGTGGTGCTGCAGTCGGGCTCCAATGTCATCCTCAAGCGGATGAACCGCAAATATACTCGCCAGATTTTTATGGAGACGATTGACAAATTGAGAGGCGCCGAGCCGGATTTTACTTTTACAACAGACGTCATTGTGGGTTTTCCGGGCGAAACGGATCCCGATTTTGAAGATACACTGGCTGTCATGCGCGACGTACAATTCGCCAAAGTGCATATGTTTCCTTACAGTGAACGGCCTCGCACCCGTGCGGCCCAATATCCCAACAAAGTGCCTCCGGAGATCATTAAAAAGAGAAAACATGAAGTTTTAAGGGCAACGGAAAATATCGCTTTTGATCTGCGGCAACGGTTCATCGGCCATCGTATGCTGGTTTTGACAGAAAATACCGACCCTTCCCGCGCAGGGGAGATCTTCGGCCACACAGAAAATTTTCTATCCGTGTGGGTTCAGGAGGGCAGCTTGCAGACAAATCAGATAGTGGAAGTCGAATTGTATGAAAACCGGCCGGATGGGCTTTTAGGAAGGCAGGTTTCCAAAAATGATGCGCATTAAAATAGCGGAACGCCTTAAACCTTTTTCTCATGTGCCCGGAGAGCCTTGCCTGTTGCCGGGGACCTTTTTCAGATGCTGTATTTTTCCTGCATTGATAAAAATCGATTCTTTGGCCCATGCACAGCCGGAGCCCTTTGCTATCCTTCCCTTAGACGTTGAAGGACCTTTGAAAGATTTTACCGTTTTGCAGGATCTGGAGCGGGGAATAGTCCAAGTTTGGGGCCATAGCGCCAAGGGATACTTTCGATATAGGCTTATTCCCCACCAGACAGGAACACATCCAGGCATCTGGCTTCAGATAGAGAAAGCCCCGACAGAAGGCTTACAAGTAAATCATTTACAATGCTGTGCAGGGGATCAAGTTTTAATTACTCAAATGGGAACAGAGAAAAAAGTTGGGTCGATCCCTCCTTTGTCTGTATGTAATGAAAGATTGTCATTGGGCAATCATAAAGCTCAAGACTGGACCTTGATAAGGCGGAGGCTTAATTTAGGGGAGATTATGCCTATATGGTTCCGGCTGGGCAATCAAATCGCCCTTCCTGACAGGCCCGTCCCTCAGGGCACTATGGTTTTATTGGAAAAATGCCGGCAGCTCATTCTGGAAAAGGATAGGCTGCACGTTTTACAAGCCTTTAGGGATTTGTTTTTAGCAGGTTTTGAAGGGATGCTCTCCCCCCGATTGACAGATGCAGACTATCAGGGATACCATTTGCCGCCGCTCGAAGCTTCTTTCGAAGCGTCTCCTTTAGTATTGATTAGAGAGGGGGCTGAGCTTATCCGTTCTCTCTTCATACAGGAACAGGAGATGCAAACGGCCATTCTGCCTGTTTTGCCGGTTGAATTTCATTGCGGCCGCATGATGGGCATAGAAATAAAAGATCTGGGATCTATAAATTTGGAATGGAGCAAAAAAACGATTCGGCGCATGGTCTTGAATTCCCGTTGCGAAATGGAATATACCTTTGTTTTTAAAGAAGCCCATAGTTTCCGTTTGAGGTCGAGCTTTCAGGATGCAGGGGAGAGAATCCTTTGCGGAAAACCACTCGCTTTTGAGAAAGACAAAGTGTATTTTTTCGACAATTTTATGCATTAAGTGCACTTGATATTTTTTTAACAGCTGTATATCATGACGATCATTGCATGTAATTTTATGTGTATGAAAATAGAAACTTAAATCAGTGAGGTTATATGAATTTTATTGACACTGTTCTGGGAGGAATCATTCCAGAGTACAATAAACTACAAGATAAGGGTTATTCCATAGGAAGCGAGATGAAAATGTACGGTACAATAACATTGGTTGGCGGAGTGGCTCTTGCCGTGATTGGCGCTGTATGCTGTGCAGCTAGTGGTTTTGGAGTTCTCCTGCTCCTCGCCAGCGTTCCTTTTGTATATGTCGGCTATAATAATATGAAAATGGGTGAAAATATGCAAAAAATGTCTACAAATATATTCGAGACAATGCTAAATAATACTAATACAGTCAATTTGAAGCGTGCTCTTGGGGAAAACACCATAGCATACGATTGGATGGTCGATCATGTAGTCCATCAGCTTTTACGCTCTACGTAAATTCCTAGAAGGGACGTAAGGGACCAAAGGGACATAAGGGACCTAAGGGACATAAGGGACCTAAGGGACATAAGGGACCTAAGGGACCTAAGGGACATAAGGGACCTATAAGGGACGTAAGCGACAAGAAGATCTGAAGAATTGGATAAAACACCTTATGTCCCTTTGGTCCCTTTGGTCCCTTAGGTCCCTTTGGTCCCTTATGTCCCTTATGTCCCTTTGGTCCCTTAGGTCCCTTAGGTCCCTTAGGTCCTTTAGGTCCCTATAACATAGGTAAAAATTTCCATCTCGAAAGGGCATATTCATGGTCATAGAAAATCCTCCGTTTGAAAAGCATCCCTTGCACTATCTTCCTTCCTTGTCCAATGGCGATCACCATAACCCTCATACTGTATTGGGTTTGCACGAGCATAAAGATGGGAAAAAGGTCATCCGACTTTGGCGCCCAGGGGCCCAGGAGGTTTACATAGAAGTCTTAAATCAGGTTTTAGAGGCTCACCGGGTAGATGCAATGGGACTGTTTGAACTCGTGGTGCCGGGCTCTATAACCTTTCAGGACTATCGCGTATGGCATCAAAATGGGCTGCTGGCCCACGATCCCTATTCCTTTTGGCCAACGGTAGGGCCCCTCGATCAATATCTGTTTGGACAGGGGGTCCATTATCAGCTCTATGAGATATTGGGAGCCCACTTGACCTTGCATCAAGGTGTCGCCGGAGTCCGATTTGCCGTATGGGCCCCCTCCGCCAAACGAGTCTCTCTTGTAGGAGATTTCAATCACTGGGACGGCCGTGTAAACCCTATGCGCAGCATGGACTCCAGCGGCATTTGGGAAATATTTGTTCCAGGCCTGGAGGAGGGGCACAAATATAAGTTCGAAATCAAATCGCAAAACAATGAAGTGTTCCTTAAAACCGATCCGATGGGCTATTCCTGCGAATTGCGCCCCGCAACGGCCTCCGTTGTAGCCAACATCGACCGGTTCCAGTGGAATGATGAAGCTTGGCTGCGAAAACGAGCAGAAGAAAAACACAAGCCCAAGCCCATAAACATCTATGAATTGCATCTGGGCTCCTGGAAAAAGAATGGTTACTACTTCGCCAATTACCGTCAGATTGCCCCGCAGCTGGCACACTATTGCCGGGAGATGGGGTTCACCCATGTGGAACTGATGCCCATTCAGGAGCACCCTCTGGATGAATCTTGGGGGTATCAGGTATCGGGATTCTATGCTGCCACCAGCCGCTATGGGACTCCGGAGGATTTTCAATATTTTGTGGACCATTTGCATCAGAACCAGATAGGCGTCATTCTGGATTGGGTGCCGGGCCACTTTCCAACGGATGAATTTTCGCTGGGACGTTTTGACGGGACGGCCCTATATGAGCACGAAGACCGCCGGCAAGGGCTTCATCCCCATTGGAAGACCTTTATTTTCAATTTTGGCAGGCGTGAGGTTTCCAATTTTCTCATAGCCAATGCGCTGTTTTGGATAAAAAAAATGCATGTGGATGGCCTAAGGGTAGATGCTGTCGCTTCGATGCTCTATCTGGACTATGGAAGGGGGCCTGGCGAATGGATCCCTAACCGTTATGGCGGAAAAGAAAACTTGGAGGCCATAGAATTTTTCAAACATATGAATTCCATTGTCCATCAGCAGTGGCCCGGGGTCTTGACCATTGCTGAAGAATCGACAGCTTTTACAGGGGTTACTCACTCTGTGGAACAGGGAGGGCTTGGCTTTGATATGAAATGGAATATGGGATGGATGAATGATACCCTCAGTTATTTCTCAAATGATATGATATTTCGCCATTACCATCATAACGATCTCACTTTTGGCCTATTATATGCTTTTTCGGAAAAGTTCATTCTGGTATTATCCCATGACGAAGTTGTGCACGGCAAACGGCATTTGATCAGCAAGATGCCGGGAGATTTATGGCAGAAATTTGCCAATTTACGGCTCTTGCTAAGCTATATGATATGCCAGCCGGGAAAAAAGCTCCTGTTTATGGGAGGGGAGATTGCCCAGTGGAATGAATGGTATTGCAAAGTGGAAATGGAATGGTTTTTGCTCGAATTTCCCTATCATAGGGGCATTCAGCAGATGGTCAAAGAACTCAATCACATCTATTTACAGCATGGTTGTTTATGGGAGAGAGATTTTGACTATACCGGATTTGAATGGGTCGATTTTTCAGATACGCAAAATAGCGTCATCTCGTATCTGCGGAAAGGCTCCTTGGACCAGGTCTTATGCGTCCATAACTTCACTCCAAACTATCACGAGGAGTATATCATCAAGGTTGCTCCACGAGGTGAGGTAAGAGAAATTTTTAGCAGCGATAGTGAAATATATGGAGGATCAGGTAAATTAAATCCTTCTCCACAAACTGTATACAACGGGCACGGTCAACCGGCAGCCTTGAAAATCCGGCTGGCCCCTTTGGCTACGATAATTTTCCGTATTTGATGGTCCTATGACACGAGAAGAGTACGATAAACTTTGCAATGAAATCCGGTATCATAACAAATTATACTGGGTAGATCAACAACCCGTCATCAGCGATGAAGAATATGACCATCTCTTCCATAAACTGGAAGAGGCAGAAAAAAAACATCCGGAATGGGTTTCTCCGACTTCTCCCACCCAACGCGTGGGGGGCGTTGCCTTAAGTTTCAAGACAGTAACACATAGAATCCCCATGCTTTCTCTGGCCAATACTTATAGCCAGGAAGAAATCTCCGATTTCATACATAGGGTACAGAAACTGTCCGGTCATAAGGACCTGGCCTTTTGCTGCGAGCTCAAGATGGATGGAGTGGCTATCAGCGCCTTTTTTGAGAAAGGTGTTTTTGTTCAGGGGGTCACAAGAGGGGATGGAAAGGTCGGGGATGACGTTACAGCCAATATGAAAACCATCGAAGCGTTGCCATTAAAACTGTATGGAGATAACATTCCCGATTTCATAGAAGTACGGGGCGAGGTCTTTATGCCTCATAAGGTATTCGAAGAGATCAATGTTGAAAAAACAGCCATGGGAGAACCCCTTTGGGCCAATCCCCGCAATGCCGCAGCAGGTTCCCTAAAGCTGCTGGATCCCCAAGAAGCGGCCAAGAGAAAACTGGGCATTGTCTTTTATGCCATTGCAGACTCTTCTTCCCATTCCATAAAAAGCCAATATGAATCCCATGGTTATATGAAAAAGCTGGGCTTGCCTATCCTTCCATTACTATCAAAATGCCATCATATGGATGAAATATGGAAATTTGCCGAAGAGGTCCGGTCCCTGCGGCCTTCCCTGCCGTTTGATATCGATGGGGTCGTCATCAAAGTCGACAGTTTAAATGAACAGAACAATCTGGGCGTGGCCGGAAAAAATCCACGCTGGGCTGTAGCCTACAAATTTGCCGCAGAACAGGCCCTTACCCGGATCCTCGCCATCACAGTGCAAGTGGGTCGAACAGGCGTTCTGACGCCTGTAGCAGAGCTAGAGCCCGTTTTTTTGGCGGGCAGCCGCGTTTCACGGGCGACGCTGCATAATGAGGAAGAAGTGCATAGAAAAGATATCCGGGCGGGCGATTACGTCTATATTGAAAAAGGGGGAGATGTCATACCTAAAGTCGACAGGGTGGAATTGAAAAAGCGGCCGGCGCATTCCCATCCCTGGAAGATGCCCGACCATTGCCCCTCGTGCGGTTCAGAAGTTGTTCGCATCGAGGGTGAAGTTGCGGTGCGATGTCCCAATATCAAGAACTGTGTTGAGCAGCAGTTGCGCCGCCTGGAATATTTTGCCGGCAAGCCGGCGATGGATATTGAGAACCTGGGTGAAAAAGTGATTAAACATTTGTTTGATAAAGGTTTCATCCGCCATCCTTCCGATATCTATACTCTTACCAAAGAGCAGCTCCATCAAATTCCCAACTACAAAGAGAAATCAGTCAACAATCTGCTCACAGCCATAGACACGTCACGAGACATTCCTTTGTCCAAATTCATCATGGCCCTCGGCATCAAATATGTAGGCCAGGGAACTGCTGAAGACCTTGCCCAAGCTGCAGGCGATATACACACTTTGGTGAAAATGAATACGGAGGATTTGTTAAAAATCGAGGGAGTCGGAGAAAAAGTCGCTTCAGCGATCGTCGAACACTTTCAAAATCCTTATAATAAAAAGGAACTGGACCGCCTGCTAGAGCTTGGAGTCAGGCCCCGTGCTATAAAGATCCAACGGATCGCCGGACACCCTTTCGAAGGAAATATCTTTGTCTTGACAGGCACTCTTCAAAAATACAAACGCACCGAAGCCGCAGCATTGATCAAGGAAAGGGGAGGAAAAGTCACCGATTCCGTAAGCAAGAAAACAGATTTTTTAGTCGTAGGAGAAGATCCGGGTTCCAAGGTAGACAAAGCACGCGAGCTGGGTGTCACCCTATTGACCGAACCGGAATTTGAAAAATATATAAAAAATATATAAAAAATCATTGAAAAATTTTACAAAATGTTCTATATAAAGGTTATTTTCGAGTACAAAAATATAAGGAGTACTTTATGAAACACATGCTTTTAAGTTTATTGGCTGTAAGTTTTTTAATGGCAGGCTGCAACGTTGAAATAGGTAAGGAAAAACCCAAGCCCTCTAGAGAAGAAGACAATTCATCCAAGGGTGAAGAAGCTCCTACAAAAAACGGAGAGTAATTAAACGACTTTAACGACAAAGGGACCAAAGGGACATAAGGGACCAAAAGGACATAAGGGACCAAAAGGACATAAGGGACAAAGTTTACCACTGAGCCAATCATAAACTTTGTCCCTTATGTCCCTTATGTCCCTTTGGTCCCTTTGTCGTTATTTTGGAGAAATCATCACAATGACAAAGATATTACCATTCCTTGCGGCTTTTTTCCTATTTTTGATAGGATTTTACGCCTCGCCTATTTATTCAGAGCCTTCGACTACAGAAGAGCCCGTCAAAAGGGCCATAGTGGCGCTTAACCCAACCAAAGGCAATAAAGCTATTGGCCTTGCCCACTTTATTGAAGTGGATGGGGGAATCCGAGTCGTCGTTACTATGGATAATATGCCTCCGGGAAAGCACGGGATTCATATTCATGAATTCGGCGATTGCAGCGCTCCCGACGGTACTTCTACCGGAGGACACTTTAATCCTACACGGAAAAGCCACGGCAGCCCTGATGCCTTGCAACGCCATGTGGGAGATCTTGGAAATATTGTGGCTAATGAAAAGGGACATGGCCGCTACGACAGGGTGGATACGGTAATCTCACTAAACGGGCCCTATTCCATCATTGGCAAGTCGCTAGTCGTGCATTCCAATGGCGATGATTTTGTCACACAACCCACAGGCAATTCCGGCGCTCCCATTGCCTGCGGCCTCATTGTAGCACAATAACAGCTACATCACCCGTACGTCCTAAAAAGTTATGGCAAGGCAAAGCATGAAAAGGTAACCAGGCCGTCTCGGCCTGTACCAGGGCGGGACGCCCTGGTTACTTTCTCATAAAAAGTCATGTGCTGCCATGACTTTTTAAGGACGTACCTATCCAGGTTTTCTCAGGTTACATCCACAGGGCACAGGAAATTAGAAGAAATTTTTGATTTTATTTAGTGGATGTCGTAATGTTGCCGCCATGAACCCCAGGAGGCTACATGGCAGCTAAAAAAGGTGAAATACCAGCCCACGTCAAGAAAAAAGAATTTTCTCATCCCAATACACAGCACCCAGTTATTTACATTTTGGAGAAATGTCGAGGATCCCCGCAAACCTTCACAATTTTTCCGATACTCATTAACGAGTGTATTATTCATGACTCTTGCAGCGGTAATTTGCGGTGCTAAAGATTGGCCTCAGATAGTTGTAGCATCTGAAGGAATGGTTTCTTGGTTGTCAAGCTACGTTGATATGTCTGGAGGGATACCCTGCGAGCGCACTTTAAAAACTTATTTAATGCCATTAAACCTGAAGCTCTGGAACAAGCACTCCGAGATATAGCCTGCATTAATACGCGAAAAGATTCCAGGAGAAGTAGTTTGTTTTGATGGACAAACAGAACGCGGAACCGCAGAGAAACATTTAAATCTCAGTGGGATTCATTTGCTCAATGCCTGGAGCGCTGATAATCGCATTTGCATAGGCCAGTTGAAAGTTGATGATAAGTCGAATGAAATCACCGCTATGCCTGAATTGATGGACAGCTTAGACCTTAAAAATACAATCATCACAGCCGACGCACTGAACACACAAAAAACGATTGTTACCAAAGCAATTGATTGCGGGGCTGATTACCTACTGCCTGTTAAGGGCAATCAGGGAAATCTCCTTGAGGAAATCACGTCGGCATTCGATCAGTTGGATATAGACAGAGCTAAAGCAGAAGAGCATTGGAAAAGGGCGGTTTCAAAGGCAAAGGAACATCGTGATGATCTTCGCCTTCAAAAGATGATAAAGGAAGGGCCAAGTACTTGTGGATGCTTCTTTTTGGGAAAGCACGGAAAAGGGTCATGGAAGAATAGAAACGAGAAGTTGTATGGTTATGTCGGCAAAGGATTTACCATCTAAAGCAGAGTGGAAAGGATTGAATATCATAGCTCGCATTTGTAGAACACGAAGGATCGGTAATGATGAGCAAAGAGAAACGACATACTATATAGGGAGCTTAGAATCCAATGCGGAGCTGGTGGCAAGCGTTGCAAGGAAACACTGGGGTGTAGAAAATAAACTACATTGGAGGCTAGATGTTGTTTTGAGACAGGATGATTCTCGATATCGAGATAGGAATGGGGCTCGCAATTTGGCTGTGGTGCGCAAAATAGCTTTAAATGCTGTTTCAAAGGAAACATCTATCAAGGGTGGAATCGCCACTAGGCAGTATGCTGCCAGTTTCAACCCCGCTTTGCGGGATAAAATTTTAAAAAATCTGTTTTAATTTCCTGTGCCCTGGTTACATCCAGGTTTCCTATAGATTTATTTAGTAAAATGTGTTATAGTAAAAGCTCTATACATTAGTCCTTAGAAATATCAACGATTTATGCATAGAACCCGCGTTATTTTGGCATTTTATAAAGATTAAACTTTCATGAAGAGGAAATTATTATGACCTCATCCACCACATCACATACGCGAGCCATCGCCTGGACCGTATGGATGATCGCCTCGATATTTTATGCTTATCAATATATTTTACGGGTGATGCCTAATATCATGATAAATGATATTATGGAACAATTTGACATCAATGCCGCCACCTTTGGTCAGTTTTCCGGAGTCTACTACATAGGTTATTCCCTGATGCATCTCCCTTTGGGCATCATGCTGGACCGGTTTGGTCCCAGAAAAATCATGACCGGCTGCATCCTTCTGACTGTGGTCGGTCTGCTGCCTATTATATTCAGTGATTATTGGGTGTATCCGATTATCGGGAGAGTCTTGATAGGCATGGGATCTTCCGCAGCGATTTTGGGAGTGTTCAAAATTGTCCGCCTATCCTTTAACGAAGAACGCTTTACCCGTATGTTGAGTTTTTCCGTCACCATAGGGTTGATAGGCGCCATTTATGGAGGCGGGCCGGTGAGTTATATGCGGGAGAGCTTGGGTTACGAAACGGTGGTCCAGTTTTTTGCCGTAGTGGGATTACTATTGGCTTTGGCTACCTATTATGTGGTACCTGAAGTGGAAAGTTCTTCGCAAAAGACCATGATATCGGATATAAAGGCTGTGCTGGGCAATGGGCGCGTCATCTGGACCTGTATTTTTGCCGGCCTGATGGTGGGGCCTTTAGAAGGATTCGCAGATGTGTGGGGCACGGTATTTTTAAAAAAGGTCATCGGGTTCGATGGATCCTTGGCTGCAAGCTTGCCTTCCTTTATCTTTATCGGCATGTGCTTTGGAGCCCCCGTATTGAGCCTCATTGCGGAAAAAACACGCAATTATATTTTGACCATTGTCGGCGCAGGGTGTGTGATGGCCGTTTGCTTTCTTATGTTATTGCTTTGGCATATGAATTCCGGGTTTATCAGTATCAGTTTTGTTCTGGTCGGCATCTGCAGCGCCTATCAAATTCTGTCTATTTATAAAGCCTCTACCTATGTGCCGGAACAGGTAGCTGGATTGACAACAGCCATTGCCAATATGATCATAATGATTTTCGGCTATGCTTTTCATAGCGCCATCGGGACTATTGTGAATGCAATGGGAGGGCCGGACAATTCGGAAGCCCTCATTTATGGCGTGACAGTTATTCCCGTCTCGCTTGTCATAGGTACATTAGGATTTACGTTATTATTTATTAAGGAAAAATCCCAAAAAGAAATCAATCAGGCGCAAACGGTCTGAATTATTCATACATTGATTTTAAAGGAGTTTTAAATATGTCTTCGAATTTTGAATGGAATGGTTTGCCAACAGATGTGTTAAATCTGATATGTTCCAACTTAAATGGTCAGGAATGCAATAACTTCCGCAGAGTTTCTAAAGGAATCCAAAACGCGGTAGATTCAACTGAAGCTGTAAAAACAAGCAAGCGGATCCAATTCAATGATCTTTTTGGCGCCGGATCTCCCGAGGAGTTGGAAACGGTATCTTCAATAAATTCTTTAGCCACTAGGGTGCATACTACCCTTAAATTAACAAATCCTTCCATGGTCTGGCCTTGTTTGATATTTGAAGAAGGATATCCAAAAGTGCTGCCCAATTCCCTTTATACTGAAAAAAATTTCGCTAAATGGGGGCAACAAGCGAAGAATGCCATTATTAACACTATTGACGGCACTTACAAAACAGTGCAGTTTTTCCGGACGACGCCTCTGAATGAATTGAACCCTTTACAGGATTTGAGAGACCGAGTTACCCGCATTCGAAATATGGATAGCGAACTTAAAATATTATTGGAAACCTTAAAGACGCAATTTGATTCGGTATACGAGGATTGCCATCGTTACATGTGGGATAAAATTAGTTCAAAAATGTATTTACCACAGCCGGATAATGTATTGCCTTTGGATAAAAGACAAGTTCAATTTAATTCCATTGAAGTAGTTTTAGACGGTAAAAAAATACCCTTGAACATTTTGGCTTACCCAGGCAGGGATGAGGGATCACTGTTTATAGAAATAAGGAAAAATGATAGTGACAAGGCTGTATGTACAATGAGGGTGTTCAAGGCTTGGAGGCAGGAAAGAAGTTCTTATGCTTACGATGAAGATCACACCAGTCCACCTAAAGGTAAATTAATGGATCCGTACATTGATATCAGAATTGTAACTGATTACTTGAGACAGGATCAGGAAAATGGTGATTTGCCTGGTTTGAGAATATTGACTCAAATAGCTGTTGAAATAGCAGAGCGTGAATCAGTAACCGAGATAAATATTGATAGTGTATATAATCATGCCCATGTATATGCCATGGCTGGCTTTTATGATAAAGATTTTGACTATCACGACCATATTTCACCGATACATAAGCGCATCCTGAATGAACGAATGCAAAATAAAAAAATATTTCCAGAAGTTGAGGATTGTAGTGGGATTAAGGCCTGTTTAGATAAACGACAATTTTCCGGCGAGCATGGAACAAAATTTTTTAGAAAAAATGATCAGGGAGAAGTAGTACCTGCCTACGTTGAATTTGATCTCGATGGTAAAAAGTCTACCTGGGAAGAGATGATTGCAAAACAACCTATTTTACCTTGGAGGCAAGGGCCCGTATTTTGGCGGTTTTGGAAGCGCGATCTCTCAAAATTGCAGTAACTCCCTGAAAAAACAGGATGGGCAGGATCGCCTTCGGCGATAGAATCTGCGGGGTTGAGCAATTTTTATTACCACAGAGCACACAGAGAACACAGAGATCATTCAAGCCCGGAACGGGCTTGAATGACGGCTTTCCTTTGTGCGCGAAGCGCACAAAGGAAATTCTATATGTCGCAGAGGCAAGCGAATTTCCTCTCTGTGCTCTCTGAGTGCTCTGTGGTAATAAAAATTGCTCAACCCGTCTGAGTGCTCTGTGGTAATAAAAATCCCGCAGATCCTACCGCCGAAGGCGATCCTGTATATCTTGTTTTGCGCTATATATGTGAGAAGCCCATGAGGAGGGAAAGGGCCATGAGGGATGCGGTATCTGTGCGGAGTATGGCATCGTGCAACTTGACTCCACAGACTCCCCTTTTTTTAAGCACTTCTTCTTCCCGTGCATCAAATCCGCTTTCGGGCCCGGTGAAAAATATAGCGCTTGTTGAAATAGGGTTTTTCATTAAGATACGGCTCAGGTAATTCTCTGCTGAGGCCGTAACATCTCCGTAAAAACCTGTGGGCAAAGATTCTTTCCAATCTGATAAAAAAGGCATGAGCCTGATATGCGGCAGCCACAATCTTCCGGATTGTTTAATGGCGGCGATGGCCATATTTCGAAGACGCTCCATCTGGTGGGAGGTGAGCTCTTTTCTTTCGCTCAGGATACCCGGGAATAGCCACAGTTCCTGCATGCCCAGTTCGGTCCCTTTTTCCACAATAGTGTCCAGTCGATGAATTCGGGGAATGGCCTGGGCCAGAATAATTTTTGGAAGGGGAGGGATTTCATGATGAATTGAATGTATCTCTACCCTGGCGGTTTTTTTGGAAAGCTCTTCCACCACCCCTTCGGCCAAAGTCCCTTTACCATTTATGAGCTCGATCCTGTCACCTAATTTGGCACGCATGACGTGGACAAGATGATGGTGTTCTTGCCCCTCGAGGACTATCCTTGTATTGTCCAGGGCTCCATCGATAAAATATCTTTCAGCAGGCATACCGGAAATTAATAATTGATTATTTTGATCTTCCCATCTTCAAGCACTGTTTCCAGATGCAGTTTTTTTTCGGGAGATGAATACAGCTTAAGCCTTTTGAGGTATTCTCTGAAACGCGCACGGATGACTTTTTCCCGTTTTTTGGGTAAAATGCCCTGGGTGCTTTTGCCCTGTGACAGCTGGGAAATCAAAAATGCGACGTAGGTATCTTCCAACGAATTGGCGTTGATGACTTCAACGCTCCAGTCCAGGACCTGCCGTTCCTTCGGGGAAGCGGCTGTGAGGGTGATTTGCAGGCTGTCCTTGATGACGCTCAGGAAAAGCCGGCTGACGTTCATGGTGTATAAGGGCACTTCAAATACAGGGACATCGTGTTGAAATTCCACGTATTTAGTGGAGACAATTTTAACAGTTTCGGGATTTATTGTCTCTACATTCTCCAAAGGATAAAATACGGCCAGCGGAATCTTCGATTCTATCGGCAGCACCTGCTTTCGCAAAAAATAGATGCGCAGCACTTGGGCTTCAGGGTCATTTATCTCTTCAAGGGAATTGTTATGAAAGGGAATGACCACCTGTTTCCATTTATTGGGGACTAGAAAGCGTATTTCGTCATCGTGGAAGTTCCCGGGAGAACTTTTTATAGAGTCCAGGTCCTGTTTAGTGATGTCTGAAAGGTCAAAAGTAATATCAAATCCCTTGGCTTTAAGCTTTTGGACTTCCTCCTCGGGGCCGCTGACAGTTTGGGTAAGCTTTAAGAGGCCATATGTCCAAAAACTCATAATCGGAAGGGGGTTCGCCTGCAGGCGGCAAGATGGTCATAGGTATTTTGGCCGTCACGAGGCGGCTGATTTTAATGATCAATTCGCTGTGGTCGATCTGTGGTGTCATGTTATGGGTGATGTCCAGATCGGGGTTCAGGCTGACCAGGTTTTTTTTGGTAAGTTTGACTATCCATTCGTCGCTGTTGGCTGTGCTGACATCCAGGACAATTTCCAGGTCGCCTGGTTCCAGTCTATCGATCATTTCCTTGCTGCCGCTCAGTGTCAGGGAGATCCTCTTTTGCAGGACGCCATTGGGCAGCAGGCCAAGAATGGTTTTATCCTGTGGAAGATTAATGATGCGTATGGGTACGTTCGGAATGGTCTTTGTTTCAATGATGGAATGATCGACCAGAAGCCACAAAACGATGGCAATCAGGAGGGCCCACAGCTTGCGCTGCCAATTGTGGGTGAAAAAGCCTTTGATCAGGTTGTCCATGATTTCATCCATTTTTTGCAATTTTCGACAAATTCAAAATGTGATTTGAGAGGCATTGTAGGTGGATTAAATACACTTCGGATAATTCCTTTGAATCGATCAATTTTTACCCCGCGGGTCATGATGCCGTCGCGGGCAATGGAGACCTTTCCTGTTTCTTCTGAAACAACTATGATTAAGGCATCGGTAATCTGGCTAATGCCTAAGCCTGCGCGGTGGCGTGTGCCCATGGATTTAGCCAGCTGTGTGCTGTCATCTGCCAGAGGAAGGATGGTGGCTGCCGATACAATAGTGGTGCCCCTGATGATGACAGCCCCATCGTGCAAAGGTGTAGTTGTGACGAAAATGGACTCCAACAGTTCAGGGGAGAATTGCGCGTTCAGCATCACCGCTTTGTTGGCATATTCATCCAGCGAATCTTGGTTTTCAAGTAAAACAAGAGCCCCAATCCGACGCTCTGAGAGGCGGTAAATCGATTGGCTGATCGAATCGAGGAATTTGTCGAACTCAGTGATTTCCTTATATTTTTTCCCTTTGACACTCAACTTGGAAAGGGCCAATCGCAAGTTCCGGCTGGAAAATGATTATCAAGGCAATGACCGCGACATTGACAAAATAATGCATCGTTTTCTGCAGGACGGGCAGATGGAGCCAGTTGGAGGCGGTATAAATGATCACAAAAGCTAACAATCCAAAAATGAGGTCCATTGCACGGGTATTCCAAAAAAACATGAGAAGGTAGTAGATGATCATCCAGATAATGGCAATTTCCAATCCTGGAACCATAATTTGTTTAAAAAAATCCATACTAACTATATACCTTCTGATTCCCCTTCACGCATGTTCTCCAATACATCAATAACGTCCCGGTGTTCCTGACATCATGCACTCGGATAATGTCAACGCCGTTGATAATATGGACCGTATTTAAAGCCAGAGTAGCTGCCAAAAGCTCTTCTGCTGGCCTGTTTAATATTTTCGATAAAAACGACTTTCTGGAAATTCCCACAAGGAGGGGAAATCCTATATCCTTGAGTCTTCGCACATTGTGTAATATTTCGAGATTATCGGCAACCGTTTTTCCGAATCCAATGCCTGGATCGAGGATAATCTGATCGTGAGAGACACCATTAACTAACAAGAGTTCAATTCGATGCTCGAAATAAGCCGTAAGATGCTCTATTATTCCTTCGGGATAAGAGGGCTTTTTTTGCATGGTTTTAGGAGAACCTTGCATATGCATGACGCAAATGGGCAGTTTGGAAATGGCTGCCAGCCTTCTCATCTCTGGATGGGAAAAACCTGTGACATCATTGATTATGGAGGCGCCGGCGTGAATGGCAGCTTCCGCTACCTCGGGTTTCATTGTGTCTATGGAAAGGGGAATGGGTATTTTCTTCGCCAAGGAGGAGATCACAGGTACAACTCTATTTAATTCTTCCTGAACTGATACGGGATCTGATCCGGGACGGGTAGATTCACCTCCGATATCTATGATATCGGCTCCTTCTTCATACAGCTCTAACCCTCTACGGATCGCCGCATCCGCATCGGGAAACCGGCTTTTTCCGTAAAAGGAGTCGGGAGTAACATTTAATATTCCCATCAAACGTGTTTTAGACATGCGCTTTTATCTTTTTATATGGAAATCATACCACGTATATGGTTAAATTCAAACCAAAAAGACGAAAGGGACGAAAGGGTAAGGGACGAAAGGGACATAGTTTACCACAGAGCCAGCGAGATCACTGAGAAGGTATGAGATAGCAGAGGAAGGCATTCATAAAATTTAAGTCTGTCTCTTTGATTTATGCTTCAGATTCTCATCTCAATTATCTCATACCTTCTCAGTGATCTCACTGGCTCTGTGGTAAACTATGTCCCTTACAATGGAGAACGCTATGGAAACAGAGTTTTTGGCACGGCTTCAGTTTGCTATAACCATCATGTTTCATTACATTTATCCTCCGCTGAGCATTGGACTGGGATTGATTTTGGTGATCATGGAGGGCATGTATTTAAAAACCCATAATTCCCTATATTTGCAGATGGCAAAGTTCTGGACCAAAGTCTTTGCCCTGACTTTTGCCATGGGGGTAGCTACAGGGATTGTGATGGAATTTGAATTTGGCACCAACTGGGCTACCTATTCCCGTTATGTCGGGGATGTCTTCGGAAGCGCGCTCGCTGCTGAAGGGGTTTTTGCCTTTTTTTTAGAGTCCGGTTTTCTTGCACTTCTTTTATTTGGATGGGATAGGATAGGGCCAAAAACCCATTTTTTTGCCACGTTAATGGTTTGTTTGGGAGCCCACTTCAGCGCCATCTGGATTGTAGTTGCCAATTCCTGGATGCAAACGCCGGCAGGCTACCATATTGTCGGCGAAGGGCTTGCTGCAAGGGCCGAAATCACCAGCTTTTGGGAAATGGTATTCAATCCCTCTAGCGTGATACGACTGGCGCACACTGTGGTGGGAGCGTGGCTGGCCGGCGCCTTTTTAGTCATTTCCGTTGCCTCCTGGTATTTGCTCAAAAACAAACACGCCGCTTTTTCCATGGAATCTTTAAAAATTGGACTGGGCGTTGCTTTTGTAAGTGTTATTCTCCAGCTCTACTTAGGCCATGAAAGCGCCCAGTTAGCCGCAAAATATCAACCGGCAAAATTGGCAGCCTTTGAAGGGCTTTATCAGACCCAAAAAGGCGCACCCTTGGGAATCGCCGGCTATGTCGATCCACAGGCTAAAAAAGTGCATGGCCTGGAGCTGCCAAAGATGCTCAGTTTTCTGCTTTATAATGATTTTAATGCCGAAGTGACGGGCCTCGATAAATTTCCTGAAAAGGATTGGCCTAATGTCCCTGTGCTTTATCAGACGTATCATCTCATGATCCTTATGTGGGGATTAATGGCAGTCGCTTGCCTTGGAGGCTATTATCTCTTGCGTAGAGGGGATGTGATGGACCATCGCTGGACCCTCAGATTTCTGGTATTATCCGTATTGTTTCCTCAGATTGCGAATCAGGCAGGATGGTTCTCTGCCGAAGTAGGCCGTTACCCGTGGATTGTATATAATTTGTTGCGTATTTCAGACGGCCTCTCCAAAAGTGTTCAAGCGCATCAAGTGCTCGGTTCCATCATTATGTTTGGATTTGTCTATACTTTGCTATTTATTCTTTTTATTTATTTGTTGAACGAGAAATTTAAACATGGGCCTTCGGAGGCCGATCTCAAGAGTCCCTATCATCAAATGCAAACTATCGTTCAGGAGTTTAAAGATGGGCCTGTTCACTGATTTACAGTTTATCTGGTTTACCGCCTTTGTTTTGTTGACAACAGGTTATGCCATCCTCGATGGATTTGACTTGGGCGTCGGCATGCTCCACCTTTTTTCCACAAAAGACCAGGAAAGGCGGTTGATGCTGAACTCGATAGGGCCAGTATGGGATGGGAATGAGGTGTGGCTCGTCACTGCGGGCGGGGCTTTATTTGCCGGATTTCCAGATGTGTATGCCACCTTGTGTTCGGCATTCTACCTGCCGGTGATGGCTTTATTGGCCTCGTTGATTTTTCGTGCGGTGGCTATAGAATTTCGCAGTAAACAACCGATGGCGTGGTGGCGCTGGACATGGGATATTCTCTTTAGTTTGGCAAGTTTGTTCATAGCGCTATTGCTTGGAGTAGTGATAGGAAATCTGATCCGTGGCATCCCTTTGGACGAGCATAAAGAATTTGCCGGAACTTTGACGGATCTGCTGAGCCCCTATGCCTTAATGGTAGGCATATTGACGACTTCTCTATTCTTGATGCACGGATCGATTTATTTAATGCTGAAGACAGAAGGGGAGTTTCATGAAAAAATGAGGCGATGGGTGAACCCTTCCATCATTTTTTTCATCATGTGTTTTGCATTGACGACGATGGCTACTTTGATTTTTCTGCCGCACATGACAGAAATCATCCAGGAAAGGCCCTATTTTTTTCTGATAGCTGTCATCAATATGTTTGCCGTTGCCAATATTCCCCGGGAAATTAACAGAGGGCGGGATGGGATGGCTTTTATTTCTTCCTGTGTGAATATTATGTGTCTGTTCGGGCTATATGCCGTCGGTTCTTATCCCAATGTGATCAGGGCCATTAACAATCCGGAAGCCCTTAGCCTCACGGTGTTTAACTCTTCGTCTTCAGAACGCACGCTTGAGCTGCTTTTGCTATTTGCCCTCATCGGATTGCCTCTGGTGATTGCGTATACCATAGGCGTCTATTGGGTATTCCGCGGCAAAGTCAAACTCGATTCCACCAGCTATTGAATTAGACTTCTTTTATATTTACAGATAATCAATGTTTATAAATAATTAATGGGTAAACAATTACATATAGCATTAAAATTTTTAAAAAATTAAATGAGGTTTTTATGTCTTTAAGTATGGCTATCGTTTCAGGAAGAGATCCCATCAGTGGACAGCCGATGACAGATCCCATAGGCCCTTTTAGTGTGCTTCCTATAGATGTGGTTCGGATCATTTTACAAAATCTGAAGGCGGATCTTCCCGCTATAGCTTTGGTATGTAGGAGCTGGAAAGTTAGGGTCGATGACGATGTGTTTCTCCAAATGATACGCCCTGTACAGGCTTTTGGCACAAAAGAATGGCAAAAATATATTGAGGTGGATGCAGGAGAAGAGCTGCCACTGCCAAGACGAGCCTATAGCAATTTGGAAAATGGGGACGCTTATCTTACTTTTATTCCAGACAAAGTCAAAGTGACAAAAGAAAATGGTGTTATTGAAGAAGTGCCTTTGGATAATTTGGAAGCTATTGGCAATCTGTTTAAAACACCTAAATCCGATGTTGAAAATAGCATATGTTATATGAATAATAATTGGGAAGCCGCCATCAAGGAAAAAAGACAAAAGGAGAAACCGCACTGGGTATGGATAAAGAAAGAAGTCATGGGTAGAAATAAATCCTTTTTAGACCAGCTGGGGCTTGCTAAAAAAGAAAATATAAAGGTGCCCGGAGCGAATATTTCGCGGTTAATAGATACAGTACTCAGCCTTTTTATGGAATATGTCAGATCGGGGGAGCGCAATTATATTTGGGATCCAGCCAGAAATGAATACACAATAGTGCGTGTTCCTGAGACCACAGATGGATTGCGAATATGGATAGGTTTCGCTGCCTCAGGCTTATATTTCAGCAGTCACTATGACAATAGCGTCGAGTCTATCGGCTTTGTTTGTGCTTGTAGATCCTTTGGCAATATTGGGCATTGAGATCTCTTCCTCCGCGATATTTGCCCCCCAGGTTGTTGGCCTGGGCCTATAGTTTGTAATTTTTTTTGACAAAGTTAAATGTTTAATAAACTTGTGCGAAGATTGAGTCGCCCCTCGCTGCGCTCTGGGCTCAATTATTAGGGGATGCTTTTCCCATAGTTCCATCGAGTCGGAGGCGCCTAGACGCCTCCGACTCGATACTCAATTTTCGCACAAGGGTCATATTTTTCCTTGATGCAAATGATATTAAATAATTAATGGTAAGCAATTACATATAGAATTAAAATTTTTTAAAAATTAAATGAGGTATTTATGTCTTTAAGTATGGCTATCGTTTCAGGAAGAGATCCCGTCAGTGGACAGCCGATGACAGATCCCATAGGCCCATTTAGCAACATTCCTATGGAGGTTATTCGGATAATTTTACAAAATCTGAAGCCGGATCTTCCCGCTATTGCTTTGGTATGTAGAAGCTGGAAAGTTAGGGTCGATGACAAGGTGTTTCGTCAAATGATACGCCCTGTCCAAGCTTTTGGAACAAAAGAATGGCAAAAATATATTGAGGTGGATGCAGGAGAAGAGCTACCATTGCCAAGGCGTGCCTATGGCGATTTGGATAATGACGACGCTTATCTTACTTTTATTCCAGACAAAGTCAAAGTAAGTAAAGAAAATGGAGTTAAAGAAGTTCTTATGGATAATTTGGAAGCCATTGACAATTTGCTTAAAAAACCTAAATCCGATGAATATAGAATATATAGCACTTGGGAGGCCGCCATCAAGGAAAAAAGACAAGAGGAGAAACCCCGTTGGGTATGGATAAAGAAAAAAGTAATGGGAAGAAATATACGCTATTTTGAGCAGCTCGAGCTTATTAAAGAAGAAAATATAAAGATACCCGGTGCGAATTTTTCGCGGTTAATAGATACAGCACTCGGCCTTTTTATGGAATTTGTCAGATCGGGAGAGCGCAATTATATTTGGGATCCAGCCAAAATTGAATACACAGCAGTGCGTGTTCCTGAGACAACAAATAGATTGGGAATATGGATAAGTTTCTCTCCCAAAGGCTTACGTTTTGGCAGTTCCTATGACGATGGCATCGACCATATCGGCTTTGTTTGTGCATGGAGATCCTTTGGCAATTTTGGGCCCACAGTCATTTCCCCGGTAGGGGAAAACGTTAATAGCCCCGTGTGAAGAGAGCGTCAGCGAGCGGAACGCGGGGTTAGCAACATAAGAAAGATTGCGCCCCGGCAGGGGCGCACGAAACAGCGGAAAATTCGCCCATCGCGTTATTTATTATTTAACCATTGATTCCAATGATATTTGAGGCTGAATTTCTCAATTCTATTAATGGTTTCTTGATTCTTATTGGCTATAACTTCAGCATCTTTAATTGGGGTATATTTTCCAGATGAAATAAATACTTTTAATAATGGGGATTGATTATTAAGGTTCGAAATAAATTCTCTCTTTTTGGGCTCTACCTCTTCATTGACCAATTGATCAAGATGCCCCTTGTATTGTTTAATAGCATCAATTTGACTCTTCAGAGCATCGTTGGTTTTTTTTTTGTCATCCACTACAGAATTGATTACTTTTTCATAGCATACTGCAGCCACGGGAAGAAATATTAATGGTAACATATTGAACTCCTTGTTTTAATTCTAATAAATTTTTAAAAACCGTCTGTGGGTTCTTCATCTTCATAGCCTTCATAATCTTGAAGGTCTTCTTCGCTAAAATCCTCCTCCTCAACCTCTTCGTCTTTGTTATTGTCCTCTTTATGAGAGGCTTGTTCCTTCCGTTCTTCCTTAGTAGTTTTCGGTTTTCCTTTCAAATGCATGATAATAGGGACGCCGCTGAAGGCGTAAGTCTCGCTGAATTGGTTATAAAGATACTTCTTATAGGTTTCTGTCATGAGTGTAGGGTGATTGACAAAGACGATAAATTTGGGAGGCTGGATCTGCACTTGGGCCATATAGTAAATGCGCAATCTTTTTCCTGTAATCATGGGCGGATGGTTTCTTTGCAGGCAAGATCCGATGAACTTATTTAATTGATGGGTTGATATTCTTTTTTGCGAATCTTCATGCACTTGTTTAATTAAATCGAATATCTTTTCCACATTGCGTCCGCTTTTAGCGGAGATAAACAATTTAGGACAATGATTTAAAAATCCCGCTTCCTGTTCGATGCTTTTAAGGCAATGTTCCATGCGGAATCCTTTCACCAAGTCCCATTTATTGAACAATAGAATGCACCCTTTTCCGGCATCTTCAATCATATTGGCGATTTTTTTCTCTTGGACCGTCATCCCTTGCTGAGCATCCAGCATTAATAAACAAATATCGGAGCGTTCTATGGCTCGTCTCGGTCCGCATGGAGGCAAACTTATCTACCACTTCGTTTCTGATTTCTTGCGGCGTACGCCCGGCGGTATCGATAAGTTAAAAAGTGGTCCTTATGCGTAAAAGGTATGTCGATGCTATCTCGGGTCGTTCCGGGAATAGGGACTGACAATGCATCTTTCCTCATTTAATACGTAATTGACTAAGGAAGATTTACCAACATTGGGCCGTCCTATGATGCAGATTGGGATGGCTGGGTATCTGCTTCTCCAATATCCTCTTTGTCTTTCTAAAGCGGACAATGCTTGCTCTAAAAGTTCAGCCATATGCCAAGATTGCGCAGCAGAAACAGCAATTTGATTAGAAATACCCAAGGGAATTAAACAATATAAATCAGGTGTTCCTTATTTCTATCATCAATTTTGTTTACAGCAAGGCAAAGGGGCTTTTTTGTCCTGAGGAGTATTTGGGCCAGCTCATAGTCCAGGTCTGTAGGGCCGACTTGGGAGTCCACGACCATAATAAGGGAATCTGCCTCTTCAATAGCAATCTCCGCCTGGCGGCGAATCTGTTCATTGAAAGCGACTTTAGATCGGGCATTAATGCCGCCTGTATCAATTAATTCAAAAGGCAAGCCAAAAAAATCGGATTTCGCATAGAAGCGGTCTCCGCGTGATTCCCTCCGCTTCATCGACGATGGCGATTTTTTTTTTGCATAGGCGATTAAAAAGGGCGGATTTGCCGACATTGGGCCGCCCGACGATCGCAATTTTAGGGGGATTTTTCATAATATTAATTATCCTGGTGATAAAAAGATTATATCGCATGGTTCAATTAAAATAAATGGAATTTTAGGTTTTTTTTATTTAAATTTACTTGATTTTCATGTAGAATGGCATTGGATATTTGGTGCTTTTTCATAGAAAAAGGTATTCCTAATAATTGATTTTATTATATTTATAAATTAAGGCTTCTTAAGCGTAAACAGTTATGTCTTTACAGTATCAATTTGACGATATTTCTTTGTGCCTATTCGAAAAGAACTGGAAAATTACTCACTGGCTTCTTTTCGAACGGATGCATTTGCAGCATTTTCTGTAGCGATGCTGACCATACCCCAGGCGATGGCTTATGCTTTATTGGCAGGACTTCCCGTTTCCTGCGGCATATTTGCATCTGTTTTCTCTGCTTTAATTGCAGCATTTTTTGGTTCCTCGCGCCATTTAATAGTAGGTCCTAGTACCGCCATAGCTATTTTGCTTCAAGCGGGAACTTCCGAGGTCATGCTAACCTATTATCGAAATTTAGCTGGGGATGAAAGGGAGATCATGACTGTCATGGTATTGTCCCAGCTTGTGTTATTGACAGCTATATTGCAATTGGCGGCGGCCATATGTAAATTAGGCGTCTCATCCAATTCCTCAGCCATTCTGTCATTATTGGATATGTTGCGGGTACCACTGTAGCTATAGTGATTAACCAATTATTCCCTTTTTTGGGTATTGTAAGGATGCCGGGAATGAGTTCCTTTTATGAAAGGGGATGGTATCTAATTACCCATTTGAATCAGGTACATATACCCTCTGCTCTCATAGGTACGGGTAGTTTAATTTAATATTGATTTTGAAAAAGCTGAATAAAAAAATTCCTTCCGCGCTTATCACGTTTGCAGTTATGGGTCTCATTGTTTATTTTTTTGATTTGGCCTATTATTCATGCGGATGGCATTTTCAGTTTTGCCGATCCTTATGAAGAGGAAGGAATTAATAGAGTTTTGCTTGTTGGAGATGTGGGAAAGCAGTTTGCATTTCTTCCTTTATTGAATTATCCCCATTTCGATACAGGCATCATGAATGAGTTATTGCCTTTTGCTTTTGCACTGGCCCTTTTAAGTGTTATGGAATCCACAACAGTAGCCAAATCTATTGCCGCCAATTCAGGTCAAAGATTATCTGTGAATCAGGAAATTTTTGGAATCGGGATTGGCAATTTTGTTTCCGCATGGATCGGCGCCATGCCATTCTCCGGCAGTTCCATAAGGTCCTCCTTAAATTATAATAATGGAGCTCAAACGCGTATTGCGGCCATATTGAATGGTGTTTTTTCTGGAATCTTGGCCTTTGCATTCAGTTTTATAATTGTAATGATCCCTTTAAGTTCATTGGCAGCTATGTTATTGATAACGGCAGCCAATATAGTCAATCCCAGGCAGTTCTTTTTATGCCTCAAAGCTACCGGTTCAGACGCTTTTGTCTTATGGATAACATTGCTTTCCTGCATTTTTTTCAGTCTGGACATCGCTTTGTACATTGGTGTTGTCATTTCGGTGATCTTGTATCTGAAAAAGGCTGCCCTGCCACAATTAAGGGAATACGATATCGATGATGCTGGAGAGCTGGTCAATTTATGTTATGGCAGGCATCAAGAGCATAAGCCCATAAGGGTCATTAAAGTGGAGGGGGAGCTATTTTTCGGCGCCGCCGACCTGTTTCAGACGACCCTTAAAGCTATTGCAGAAGATGACAACAGCACAAAAGTCATTGTCCTTCAGCTTAAAAACGCCCGTGATATTGATGCCACGGTATGCCTTGCGCTGCATCAATTGCATGACTATCTTAAAGGGACCGGCAGGCATCTGGTTGCTTGCGGCCTGACCTCCCAGATTTGGGAAGTCCTCAGCGATTCCGATCTGGTCCAACTTATCGGCAAAGAAAATCTGTTTTTGTTCGATGAGGCGCATCCCCATTTACATATGCAGAAAGCGATCCACCGGGCCAGACAATTGCTGAATGATTCTGTTCTTGCCTCAACGATTGAAATTCCTATAGAAAAGCATACGCCTTCACTTGCGGCTCCGGCTGCAGTACCTTAGAGCGATGCTTTGGCTTCGTTTATATAATTTTCAATTTGTTTAACTGTTTCAGGTCCCGTTTGGGTATAAGATATATTCCTTAGCCTGTCTTGTGGGGTTGTTGCATAATGCAATGCGGAAAAACCATGATATTTGACCGCTTCTGTATTATAATCGGCATTATCGACCAGGACGACCCTCTTTTTTTCCAGCCCCGGCATATCTTTTTGCCACTGAGGAAATTTTTCTTCCATTAAAATTACTTTTCTCGTATCAATAGTTCCTTCATTTGTTAATACACCTTCAGGATTTGTTATCTCCGAACCTCTTGTAAGATTATTCTTATTGTAATATTCTATTGGCAATTTATTATCTTCCAGGATTTTTTCATCATTAAAATATAAATGATCCAATACCCGCTTAACATATTTTTCATCATAAGTGGCGGTAGTTATTATTTTAATAGCAATGGGAGGTTTTTTTTCTAGACTTCTGGCCTTTTGCACCGTATCATTGATTTCATTAAAAATTTTCTTGATTGTTTCTCGCGATATGGCAATTAAAGAGTCCGCCTTTAATTCTTCACCTTCGGGAGTTAAGACTAACGGCGGCTCTTTCATCACGCCTCTATTGCTTTTACTTAATTGGTTTTTAGTGCTTTGGCTAAGTTTTCCTTCTCTATCGCCTTTTTCAAGTTCTATGGAAAATAATGTCTCATCAAGATCAAAAACAAAAACTACAGGACTTCCAGTTGGGTTGACCATATAACCCTCCTTTTATTAAAATTAATTAATTTCAGTTGTTTATTAATTTAAATAGTAAACAACAATAATATTATAATTATTTTTTAATTTTTTAGTCGAATTAAATTAAATTTTCGGTAAGGGACCTAAGGGACCTAAGGGACCTAAGGGACAAAAGGGACAAAAGGGACAAAATAAACCAAAGAACAAGATAAAATATATGTCCCTTAGGTCCCTTATGTCCCTTTCGTCCCTTACGGACACGAAAAGAACAAAATACTGTAAACTATTTTAGCGGACTGGGTCGTATTTGATAGGATTTCCTGCCCCATCGACTGTCCATCCATATACCCATTCTTCTTTGTTTTCCCTCATCAGCCTGTCGCATCCTTTGGTCAGTCCAATGAAAAAGCCATATTTACGCATGGCATCTAAAGTATATTGGGAACTGCTCGGAATAAAATGGCTGCGAGGCCCATCAATGGGCGATACGACTTTTTGATGGAAGCGGATCATTAGTTCCGCAAAGGTTCCAAATAGGGGGGTCTTGCAGGTGTTCTTTGGAGGAGGGCATGCCTGCTGCTCCTGCCGGGCCAGGTCTGAATCTTTTCCCCAGGGATCGGCATGCAAGGGCGACCTAACCAAGAACATGATAAGCAAAAACAACAAGGAACAGGATATGGAGGATCGCCTTCGGCGACAGGATATACTGCAATTCAACGCCCCGCAGTATAAATATCCTCTCGCCGAAGGCGATCCTCCATATCCTGTTCCTTGTTGTTTTTGAATACGAAACATAGCCTGAAATTCCTAAAATGATGTTTCCAATAATAATATAGGAAACAGCCGATGTTCAATCATAAAATCTTTGGCGCGGGTTTCATAAAGGCGTTCATTATATTCATTGGCAGCCAGGCCGGCTCCATTAATGCCGCCAAGGTACCATCCCATCTCCAGACTCGTGGTAACAGCCCCAGCCGCCACATACCCGTTTTTAAAAAATGAGTAAGCGGCCCAAGTAAAAAGGGCATTGACCAGCAAAGCAGTTCCGGCTGTTTTTTTTTGCCCCACATAATAGTATCCCGCTCCGGGCAGCAAGGCATTAAGGGTTTTGGCTTTGCTCACAGACAACCTATCGGCATTATAATTGTCTAAAAAATCCTCAAGATCTCCACATGAAGTATCTGAAATGGAAACGGCTGCGCTAAAAGCTCTAGCGGCATCAATGGCTCCTTCTTCCAGGTAAGAAGACAGTTTCAGGCGTGCCGCCAAATCAGGGTCTATGCATTCTATCGATTTTAAAATCAGGTTGGCCTTGTCTTCCTGCTCTGTCTGAAGATAGCAATCATATAAACTTATTAAAAGGTCTTTGAAGGCTGGAAATTCCTGAGAAACAGAATCCAGACGAGTCTTTTGAAAATAGTTAAGGGCCTCCTGGTATTTTTTTCCCAGGTAATAGGAAATATAAACGTAATACTCCAGCTGCAATTTTCTTTCAGCTTGGTTGGCAGGAAGCAAAAACAGGGCTCTTTTAAAAGCAGTTATAGCCCTGTAGAGATCGAGTTCGTTGCCAAAGTGCAGGCCTATGTATAACTCCCTGGCCCACTCCTGTTGCAGTTCGCTTTTAGTTAATTTGCCAAAGGGAGAAGGCAGCTTGGCAATAAGCTGCTCCGTGGGTGTATAGGTGATATTGGGTTCAAAATCAATTACAGAAGGCACGCAGCCTGCCAACAGTAAGACAGCTGCCGGCAGCAGGCATAGTGTTTTTAATGGGAGTATTTGTGGCATTCTGGGAGGTCCTGATCATCGGTGTTCAAGGTGGGCCTTACATTGAAATAATCCAAAGCTCCTTCAATTTCTTCAACCCAATCTTTTGGCATCTCATTGCTATATTGCCAGATGTCCTGTTGATGGCGGGTCAGGTTTTGGAACTGTTCATCGGTATCAATAATAAGAGGCCTGAGGAAAATCATCAAATTCCGCTTGAGAATGGAATCCTGCTTGTCAGAAAAAGCCGCTCCCACAATAGGCATGCTGCCCAGGCAGGGAACTTTTAGCTTATTCTTTGTAAGGTCCGTTTCAATCATGCCGCTAATAATCACAAAAAAGCCATTGGGAACATGCACTGTGGTCTTTGTTGAAGTTTTACTCGTAGTAGGACCGATAACGGTGTTGGAATTCCCTGTGGATGCAGGTGTGGTTACCAAAGCGCTGCGTTCCTGCAGTATTTCAAGAGTTACCATATCTGAATTAAAGATATGAGGAGTCACTTGAAGGCTAGTGCCTACGTCTCTGAATTCAAAGTTGTTTGTAATAATGGTGCCCAGTTCATTAGAGAGGGATTGAGTTTTAAAGGGTGTGGTGACGCCAACAAATATCTGTGCAGGCACATTGTCTTCTGTTATTATTTTGGGACTTAGAATAATATCCAGAAGGTTGCGTCGATGCAAAGCTGTGACTAGGGCTCCAATGGAATTGAATTGCAAGCCCAGGCCTTTATGAATGATATGTTGTCCGATCACACCCAGGTTAAATCCTGCGGGGCTAATAAGTGGAGATGGATTGGGCGCTATGGCGTTGCTAAAGGGAACTCCCGTACCGACATTGGGTGTGATGGAACCGAGGTTATTGGTCCCTGCGGCATTGATTACCCCTGGCAAAAGAGACAAGTCTGAACTGAAGCCTTGGGCTCCTGCGTAATTGCCTCCTCCGAATTCTGTATTCCAGTTGACGCTGAAGTTAAGGGAATCATCGACGCTTGTGTTCAATATAAGCATCTCAATATAGACCTGGCGAAGAGGAATATCCATTTCTTCAACCAGATACTTTATTTTTTCAAGATTTTCTGGCGTACCGGTAAATACCAGGGCTTTACTGTCCTGTAAAAACTGGGCGGAATTTATGACGCTGATGAAGCTGTCATTTCCCGTAGTATTTTGCATGCTGGTGCCGATCTGGTTGAGCTGGGCAAGCAGGTTGCCCCCATTGCGGTATTGAACCTTATGAATGTAGAATTTTGACCTGCTGACCGGGACCGGGAAAAAACTCTCATTTGTTTCCACTTTCTTGAGTATCTTCTCTGTGAGAACCGGTTTTTCTTCTTCAAATTCCGTTATGCCTACTTTTTTGGGAGGCGGCGGCGGAGCAGGACAGAGGCTTTTAGCGAGCTCCTTGGCTTTGGCGTCTATTTCCTGTTGTTCAAAAGGGAAAAGTTCATACGGGGAGACTGGAATGGGCTGCTGCTCCTGTTGTTCTTGGATTGTTTTATTTGCGCCTTTCAGTTGCTCCAGCAAACGCCTGTTCTCGTCTTCCAGTTGTCGTTGGTAATTTGTGGGGCCTGTGGGCTGCACTGCTTCATGTGGATGTGGATGACCAAACTGCATCTTTTCCAGTTCTAAAATGCGGGTTTTTCCCGTTTCCTGGTCCAGGTGTTCCAAAATGGAAAGGCTCCGTTCCACCAAAAATGGTGTGGATACAATGAAGATGCTTTGAGACACTGTATAGGGCACATAAACAAGCGGGCTGTCTTTGGAGATGGGCAGCATGATCTGCTGGACAAGCGGCACAAGGCTCTGGACATCCGCCGATTTAGCTACATACTGTCCAATGACCAGTCCGCTGTTGGGCGCATCCAGGCTTTTTATAAGTTTGGCTATTTCGATTATATTGGAGTGAAGGTCGGTAACAATAAGATGATTCGTATCTTTGATGAATTCCAAAATGGCGTTCTCAGAAACTAGCGGCCGTATGATGGCGGCGGCGCGGTCGGGTTCCAACGTATTTAAACGAAATACCTGGGTGATGATTTCAGCAGAGCCTGCTTGGCTTCCCGGAAGGTCTTCAGCAACGACTTTAGAAATGCTGCTGACTTTTGGATTTTTATGGATGATCAGATTGTTTCCCTGTTCTATGAGGGTCAATCCATGAATCCTCAGCTCCTGCAGCAAGGCTGTCATGATGTTTTCAATGGTCGTAGGCTCTTCTGAAACAATGGTCACATTGAATTGCAAGTCTGCTTCATCAAAAACAAAATTCTTGTTGGATATCCGGCTGATGAAACGGATAAATTCAATGATGCCTACATTGTTAAAGTTGATAAGAATGGTTTTGCTGTTTTGCCCGCCCGTTTTTTTTTGATTGTTTGCGGCAGGGTCCTCAGGGCTTGTATTTTTGTCCAATGCTATCAAATGAGGTTTCTCCATGAGACTTGCAGCAGGGGGACTTGCGGCAGGGGTTTCCATCCGGGCTTTCGGAATTGCAATTTTTGCCTGTTCATTTTTGTTGGGCACAATCCTTTGATTGACAGGATCAGGTTCCCGCACAGAAGGCCTGGAAATCTCCGGATACCCTTTTTCTTCAGTCAGGTTTTCAAAAGAGACAGGCTGTTTTGCTTCCTTTTGTACTTTGTGGAATGCTGCGTCGTTTTCTTTTGCGGGATCTTCCGTATTTGCCTTTGGTGAAGATGCCTCCTTTGGGACAGATACCTCTGGTATAGCTGTAGGGGTCGCAGTCTGGAGAGGTTGAGGCCGGTCCGGCTCAGCCAGCCTTTTGTTGGGAATAGCAATCTGTTGATGAGGCTCGAAATTATATTCAGGAACGACATTTTTTTTGACAGGTTTTGCGGCCCCTTCCTTAAAGAAATTCTGGGGTAATTCGTCTTCGCTTGTCAATTCATGGAACAGTCTTTCTCTTTCAACGGCCCGTTCTGACAGTGCTTTTACCGTTTCGCTTCTCTGAAGGCTCGATGAATCCTGTCCCAAATCCGCGGGTGATTCACCTGCATCCAAAGAAAAAAATACCAAGGGCCGGGATAGTTTGTCGTTCATGGATTTTTCCCGTTTTGAGGCTGTCGGCTGCTTCTCATCATGCCATGAAGAGGATGAAGCCGTCTGGAAGCCGCTGGAATCCATGGATTTGAAAACGTCGTCTTTTGAAAGTATGTTGTGCAAGGTCTCTGAAGAATTGACCGGCCACAAAGAAACCCTAGCTTCCTGGGCTTCCGCTTTCATTTGGGATAAATCAACAACGCAGGAGGAAATTAATAGACCTATTTTACAGAAAATATGATTGTAAAATTTGTTCATGTGTCATGCCGTTTTATGTTGTTACTTGAATTTACCCTAACGATAATGAGGAAAATTCCACCAGACCGTCAAAAAGTAAAACCGTTTTGTGTCGGACTTATTACATAGTATTCAAATATAGCATTTATTCCAGACAGCAAATTTTTTTTCCATTGAAAAATGCAAAATTTGAAAAAATTATGTTTATTGACGGTTTATCTTTAGGACTTGGGCAAGAATAAATCCTACGTTTAGGCTGCGCCAAAGCCCTTAGTGACTGGTGCCTTTCAGATTTAAGAAATCCAGGGCTCCCTCCACTTCCTGAACCCATTCTTTTTGTGGCTGGTTCTTGAATTTCCAAATGTCCTGTTGGTGTTTTGTGATCCTTTGGAATTCTTCATCGGTATCGATGATCAGAGGCCGGATGAATATCATTAAATTCATTTTATTGTCTTCTGTAGTCTTATCGCTAAAGGCTGCTCCCAGAATGGGAATGCTGCCCAGGCAAGGAACCTGCTTTCTGACTCTTCTGGTGTCATTCTCTATCAGCCCGCTAATAATGACAAAATAGCCGCTGGGTACGTGGACAGTAGTTTTTGTCGAGTTTTTTCGACTGCTTGGGCCTATGACGTTTCGGGCATTTGCATTGGTTGCTGGAGCTGTAATGAGATCTGTTCTCTCCTGAAATATCTCCATAGTGATCATATCGGAATTATGCAAATGAGGCGTTACCTGAAGGTGGGTCCCCACATCCCTGAATTCAAAATTGCTTGTTATAATCTCTCCAGTATCGGAAATAAGGGACTGGGTTTTGAAAGGGGTGTTCACTCCAACAAAAATTTGGGCTGGAATATTGTCTTCGGTCACAATTTTTGGGCTGAGGACAATATTGGAGATGTGATTTTCATGCAGCGCATTCAGCAAGGCACCTATGGACCCAAACTCTATCCCCAGTCCTTTGTGCACAATTTTTTGTCCAATAACTCCCAAAGTGAAGCCGGCTCCGCCCGCTAAATTGGAGGCGTCGCACCCATTGTCATTTAAAAACTTGTTTAAATTTGTGCCGGTAGAACTGAAACCTTCCGCTCCCGAAAAATTGTCCCCGCGGAATTTGGCAGCCCAGTTGACCGAATAATTGAGGGAATCGTCGACCGTAGTATTGATAATCAGCATTTCGATGTAAACCTGCCGCAGGGGAAGATCTATTTCCGCAGTGAGCGAACGCACTTTGTCCAGATTTTCAACGCTTCCAGAAAAAACTAAGGCTTTTGACTCTTTTAACCATTCTCCCGTATTTATAGTCGCTGCCAAATCTTCATGTTCCCTGGCCTGTTGCATACTGGAAGCGATTTGCTTCATTTGCTGTAAAATGGCATCTCCTTTGCGGTATTGGAGCCGGTGAATATAATATCTTGGTCGGCTTTGAGAGGGGGAAATATCATGGAGAGGTTGAGATGGATCTAAGTTCTCTATTCGATCTGGACTTTCCTCCATCAGGGAAGGGGATGGCAAAGCCAGAGGGTCAAAATCTACAATTCCCGTCTTGTTATGTTTCTGGTCCAAATAATGCAAGAGAGCTAGGCTTCGCTCTACCAAAAAGGGTGTGGATATGATAAACAAACTCTCTGAATTCCGGTTAGGGACCAGCACATAGGGAATATTTTTTGAAAGAGGCGCCATGATTTGCTCTGTCAGGCCTTTCAATTTTTCCAGGTCCAGGCTGGTTGCCGCAAACTGGCCTATGACCAGGCCCCCTGCAGGAGAATCGAGATGTTTTAATAATCTGGCAATTTGTATCACATGGCAGCGGAGGTCAGTCACGATGAGATGGCCGGTTTCTGGAACAGATTCCATAATCGCCTGTGAAGATATCGAGGGGCGGATTATAGCAGCTGCCTTTTCAGGGTCCAACGTATTGAGGTGAAATACCTGGGTGATGATTTCCGATGCACAGGCTTCACCCTCATCTATATCTTGAAGGACAATGGTGGAAGGGTTATTTACGCGAGGGTTTTTGTGTATGATCAACTGGTTTCCCTGTTCCGTCAAAATGAGATTATGTATCCGTAACTCTTGCAGAAGAGTGGTCATCACATTTTCAATCGACGCGGGTTCTTCAGAAATTATGGTTACCATAAAATCTAGGTCCTGTTCATCAAATACAAAATTTTTATTTGTTATTTTGCTGACAAATCGGACATATTCCACCATGTGAATATTATCGAAATTGATTTTTATGTTTTTTTGCACCGATTGTTCATTGGATGACAAAGGAAAACAAAAAACAAAAATTAAAATTTTAGTAAGCAATATAGTAAATTTTTTCATTACAAACCTGCCGTTGTTTATTTAACATCTATCATTGTAGGGAATGCTAAAATAAACAACAACAAATTATATAAGAAAGGGACGAAAGGGACGAAAGGGACGAAAGGGACAAAAGGGACAAAAGGGACGAAAGGGACGAAAGGGACAAAAGGGACAAAAGGGACGAAAGGGACGAAAGGGACGAAAGGGACAAAAGGGACAAAAGGGACAAAAGGGACAAAAGGGACGAAAGGGACAAAAGGGACAAAAGGGACGAAAAGATAAGGGACATAAGGAACCAAGGCGTAAAGACATATATCTTTATGTCCCTTATGTCCCTTTAGTCCCTTATGTCCCTTTAGTCCCTTATGTCCCTTTCGCCGCTATTCTTCCTTGATGTCTTCCGATCCCTCATCTTTATTTGATTCGGACAGTGATTCAACAGCCTTTATAACATTCTTTTCGTTTATTTCCGGGCCGACCAGTCGTTTTCCTTTTTTTGTTTCCCTATTGATGACCACAACCGTCGGCGTTTTGGTGATGCCAAATTGCTTGGCCAATTGTTTAAAATATTTTTGACTTAAGGCAATATCTGAAAAATGCAGCTGTTGATATTTGGTATTAAATTTCTCCGCTAGCTTTTCAATTTGTTCGTCTGTCGGAGCGGGGGTCTCCTGAGACAATTGGGTGAGAGCTTCTCTAAGTTTAAGATATTTGTCTTTATTCTTGATCATGAATGAGACATTATAGGGAGAGTAATTTAGAGTCTCAGTATGAATGGCATGGTCCGCAAAAGTCACCCGCCACTTCTTCATCAGCTCGGGTGCCATTTTTTCGATCTCGGGTTCCTGTTGGCGGCAGGCGGGGCAGGCCCAATCGGTAAATATGTATATTTCAATGTTACTGTCTTTGTTCCCAAACGCCAGGCTTTCTTTGATCGTATTCTCTGCGGCCTCTAGCGGATTGTATTTCGAAGTCCCGACGACCGAAATAAAAAAACCTAATACTAGGATTGAAATACCTGATATTCCTTTCCAAATGTTATGCATGATCTCTCCTTTATTCTTATGTTTAACAGAACTTGAAAATTTGGCGAAATAACGAATTCCAAAACCTATAGCCGCTAGTAAAATGCAGCTTGCAATGGAAAGGCAGATGAGACACCAACTGCCAATGACGTACTTTTGCAGTAAAATAAAATGAAACTCGGCTCCTAACGCTCCGAAGGTGATCAGACCTGCATAAAAAGCCAGTAACGGAATCTTTTTTGAATAAAGATGCAGGACTAGAAGAACAATAAAAAAAAGAATGCCCGTTATTTCAAAAGGCAGTCCAAATAACCGCCAATTATGGCCTTCCTCACAGCTTCCCGAGCAAATTTTAAGCCAGGAGACCATAGTGAGGATTATTCCTGCGAGGGCAGATGCCGTAATCAATCTAAAAAGACATTTTTGTACTGTGGAGGACAAGACCATTTATTCATCCAAAAATCACTATTAAATACCATCATGAAAGTTAACCGGGTAAAAGTCAATATTTTGTTATATATCCCCGGTAGGTGACCAAATAAGTCTTGATCCGTAAAAACTGCGCCAAAACCCCGGAGGTTTTGGCGCAGTTTTTTACAGGCCAAGATTTTTTTGATCACCTAATAGGTTTCAATAATGATATCTTAAAACTTATGAAATTAATGATTAAGAAATAAATTCTTAATCTTAGGTTAATAGTAACATATTATCATTTAATAGTGTTAATAAAATGTTTGTTATTATTAAATTAATGAGAGTCCGATGTGAATTTTATTTATGGTTTTATAACTGTTTTTATATTAATGTTCTCCCTTCCTGTTGATGCTGATGAGTATCCGGAGGCTTCCAAAAAAGATCAGAAAATAATAAGAATGACCTTAAGCAATGGCATGAGAGTGGTGCTGAAAAAGACCGATTTTGATTCGGATGAGATCCTCATACGGCTGCAGGCCAAAGGTGGATTCACTTCTCTTCCCATAGAACAACGCGCTGCAGCTATGATCGCCCCGCAGGTAGCAAAGGATTCGAATTTTTCAAGCATCCCCTCCAACATGCTTTCTGATGAGGATATTGACTTTGATATTGAAATTATGCCCTACTTTCGCGGCATACAGGGATATTGTGTGCCGGGTGAATTTGATACCTTGTTAGGGGATATAAAAAAAATGTTTTCTGCTCCTGAGTTATCCAAATCAGCGTTTGATTCCATTCTGCTGCAAGCCAAAAAGATGTCGGTCCGAAACAGTATGGACTTTGATGAGATATTTCAAAATGCATTTATTTCGATCAATACTCAAAATTTCCCCTGGCTTAAAAACCTGAATCCACAAGAACTGGAGCAGGTCAATCTAAAAACCTGTGAAGAGTTATATAATGCTTTTTTTTCTGATCCTTCCGATTTCATTGCCGTCATTGTGGGAAATTTTGATATGAGAACCATAAAAGCAAAAATCGAAACTTGGCTGGCATCGATCCCCCATAAAAGTAAAAGCTTGGATTTCAATCATGCCGCTATTTCCGTCCCTCCATCAAAAACAATTATCAAGGAAATAATAGGAACAGGCGAAAAAAATTCTTTGGCGCGATTCAACCTATCTTTTAATTCACGTATCGGCTTAGAAGATCATTTAAAAATTAAATTGGTTTCTTTATTTGTGGAAGAACAACTTCAGGAAGCCATAAAAAAGATATATAACAAAGATATTGGACTCGAAGTAGTGCCCACGTTGGCGGCCTATCCCAATCTCGATACTTCCTGGATTTATATCCAGTTCAGAATCGATTTTTCTATGATTTCCAAAATCAAGGCCCTTATTTTAGGGGAGTTGGAAAAAATTTTCCGGGATGGGATTGATGAGGAGGAACTGACAGAATTCAAAGACAGGCTGAGACAAGAGGATGAGTTTTGGCTGCGCGACAATCAGTATTGGGTGATGCATTTGCTGGATTATGTTTTTTGGGAATGGCCAATTACAGACACCTTTGGTTCCTGTAAAGAGCTCGAAAAATTTGATGCCAAAGAACTGAATGCCTTCATTCGTGGGCATTTAAGCCTTTCTAACCACACTTTCATTTACTCCAAGCCAGGCTGATACCTCCAGAAATAAAAAAACATCCTGTTATTTCCTGGAGGTGCTGTGATACCTCAAAACCGCTTGACTCTCGTATGACAATAAGGGTGATGCCCCGTTTTTTCATAATAGTTCTGATGATACGCTTCAGCCGGATAAAAAGATGCGCCCGGAAGGACTTCTGTGACTACCTTTAAACCTTTATTTTGCAACAAGCCTATAAGGGTTTCAGCCGTTTTCTTTTGCTCCTCCGTCAGATAAAAAATGGCAGACCGGTATTGGGTTCCCTTATCAGGGCCTTGATGGTTGAGCTGGGTGGGATCGTGAATTTCTAAAAAAAACTGCGTCAGGGCTTCATAAGAAATTTTTTTCGGATCAAACACGACCTCAACAGCTTCAGCGTGCCCCGTCGTGCCCGCACACACCTCTTCATACGAAGGGCCTTGCACATGACCGCCTGCATAACCTGAGGTCGTTCTAATAACTCCAGGCACCTCTTTCAAAAGATACTCCACCCCCCAAAAGCAACCTCCGGCATAGATGGCGCGAAAATAGCCCTCGCGTGTCCGTGCGGGAATAAAAAGAAGAGATACAGAATTGACGCAATGCCTTGTGTTTTTTGGTGTCAGGTGTTCACCGGTAAAAACGTGTCCCAAGTGCCCATGGCAGTAATGGCAGACAATTTCTGTTCGATGCCCGTCGGCGTCCGGCTTGCGGTCCACCGCACCGGGAATCTCATCTTCGAAGCTGGGCCATCCGCAACCCGAAGAGAACTTATCCGTAGAAATGTAGAGCGGGGAATCGCATTTTTTGCAGGCATAAACGCCCGGTTCTTTCAGGTCCTCATAGGAGCCTGAGCCGGGCGGTTCCGTTCCTTTTTTGTTTATGACCCGATCTTCCTCATTTGACAAATGGCGAAACCGGTCCATATGAAACCTGTATAAGGATTAATAATTATGCGACGACCCACAGCCGCAGGATGTCTTGACATGGGGATTTGTAATTTTAAATCCGGATCCCCTGAGCCCATCCACATAATCAATAACAGAACCTAAAAGGCGTTTCAAACTGTTTTTATTTATGTGGATCTGTATGCCCTGAGATTCATAGATAGCGTCATCCGCTTCGGCTTTTTCGGAATAATCCAGTACATACTCAAATCCGCTGCAACCTGACATGTGATCGCCGAACCTCAAACTCCATCCCTGCTTTCCTTCTTCCTGTAGGATATGGAGGAATTTTTCTGCAGCACGGGGTGTCACGGTTATTGTATCGGGATTTTCATCTTTTTCTTCAAGCAGGGCATTAAGGCGCTGCACTAGTCTTTCAATAGCCTCATCGCCCATGCCGTGTCCATACATCCCCGCTTCCAATGTTTCCCATGTCGCTGCGTGGCATCCAATGCAATGAAGTCCCGCATTGGTGATTTCTTGGGAAAGCCGCTGCGCTTTATGGGGAAAAAGGGAAAGGATCTGCTCTATCGTCATCCCCCGATGAATGGGCCCCTTGTTATTCTGGGTTGTTGGCGCTTCTGCCTCTTTTGTTGTCATATATGTTACCTCTAGAATGAAATTTTTACAGTACCTGATTTTATTTTACACTGGCAAGCCAAACGTTCACTGCACGTTCCGTCACCCAAAAAATCAAGCTCTTCTTGAGTAGGATCGGATAAATTTGACTTCCCCTCTTTTATTTCAATTACGCAGGTGCCGCATACACCTTCCGTACAGGCAAAAGGGACGCCGGCTTCTTCACAAGCTTCCGCGATGGGAGAATTGTCCGGAAGGTCAATTTCTTCATTGCTGTGTTCAAATATTAACTTTGCCATATTCTAATCCATTTAACAATTTAAACTTTTTATATACAACATTATTATCTAAATTTATAAATTTGTCAATAATTTTTAGTTCAATTCTTGTGGGCTAATGTGTTCTGTCCGTATAATTTACGGCTCAAAAAAATTAAACCTATTCCCAAAAAAACAAAAGGAATGCTGAGATATTGTCCCATCATTAGGAAAGATTCATCAATCATTTGACTTTGAGGAGCTTTGATAAACTCAATAAAAAAACGGGAGCCAAAAACAGCTATAAAAAATATCCCGCTGATTATCCCGGGTTTCACCTTGTTTTCCCATTTTTTCCATAAAAATAAAATGACGGAGAATATGGCTATATAGATAAAGGCTTCATAAAGCTGGGTAGGGTGCCTGGGGAGCGGGGTGTAGTAATCCACCGGATCGCCAAAAATGATCCCCCACGGTAATGTCGTCGGAGGGCCAAGGATTTCCTGGTTAAAGAAATTGCCTACTCGAATAAAAAAAGCTGCCAGGCCTGAAGGAACAACCATAATGTCCATTAATTCGATAAAAGATATGCTGACCACTGATTTTAAAATGAAACGATAATAGAGATAAACTGCCGCCAGGACGCCGACGACGCCCCCATGACTCGCCAGACCTCCTTTCCAAACCATAAAAATTTCCAGAGGATGGTTTTTAAAATAAGGCCAATCATAAAAAAACACATCGCACAGCCTAGCTCCAATAATAGTCCCCAACACAACAAACCAGGTTAAACGGTCCGTAAGCAGAAAACTCAATTGGCTCACAGAAACTAATGCCGGACTTAACGCCGCCTCGAGATTTTTCCTGGAAAAAGAGAGCAATGCCTCGTTCAACAGGCTTATGATAGCGGATTTTTGCTTTTTGGTGGGTTCTTGGTAACATTGCAGCCCCTTCAGTCCGGCATTTTCGAATTTTTGCATGCAGGGATAAAGGGGATGAGAAGGATTATTGTGAATCGCCTGCAGTCGATCTATTAAAACGGGCCAGTTTTGTATATCCTGCGCCCGAATAACGTTGATTTTGTTCAATTTTTGCTGGAACAGATAGGCTACAATAAAATAGCTGATTATAAACCCTGCAACAAAAAACAATCCGTAATAAGTAATAGGATGGTCCAAATAGGGAAGCTTAAACAGGTGGCGGGGAGGGTTCCAGTAAATCCAGGCTAAAAAATCACTCATAATTTACATAACATACAATAGCTCCTGTTCCCTCTATTTGAACAGGAGCATATTTAGGGGTTCGGAGCAGAGGGATTCGAACCCCCGACCTACTGCTCCCAAAGCAGCCGCGCTAGCCAAGCTGCGCTATGCTCCGTTATTCTAAACATCCACTATAGCAGAAATCCCACAAAACGCAAAAGAAAAAAAATCGTAACAGTTCAGATACCCCTCCTCCTTCGTCTGGGTATCTGAATGAAAAGGTAATCAGGCCGTCTCGGCCTGATTCTAACCACAGAACCGACAATATTTAGACTTTCATTAGAATCAGGCCGAGACGGCCTGATTACCTTGTTTTCCTTTTGTTTACACCCCAATGTTGCTTGTACAAGAGTCATTTCCACAGGACTTCCCCACTCCCAATTCTCTTCAAAAGTCATTATAGTGGCTTTTCTAAATTGCCCATGCAGAGATTTTGATCTGAGGTTTAAGCTTGTTGATCAACTCTTTCAGTTTATATGCCGAAAGCTGCGCGCAACCCGAAAGATTCAAGCTTTGAAGGGCTGTAAGCTTGCCGAGGGCCTCCGTCAGTTTTTTATCTACCGAAAGCTGCGTGCACCCTGCAAGATCCAAGCTTTTAAGGGCTCTAAGTTTGTCTAGCGCCTCTATCAGTTTATCTTCCGAAAGCTGCGTGCACTGTGCAAGATTCAAGCTTTGAAGGGGTGTAAGTTTGCCGAAGGCCTCCGTCAGTTTATCTTCCGAAAGTTGCGTGCACCCATAAAGATACAAGCTTTGAAGGCCTGTAAGCTTGCCGAGAGCCTCCGCCAGTTTATCTCCTGAAAGCTGCCTACACGCTGCAAGTCTCAAGCTTTGGAGGGCTGTAAGCTTGCCGAGCGCTTCTGCCAGTTTATCTCTCGAAAGCTGCATGCACCATGAAAGATCCAGGCTTTTAAGGGCTGTAAGCTTGCCGAGCGCCTCTGCCAGTCTATCTCCCGAAAGCTGCCGGCAGAATGAAAGATCCAAGCTTTGAAGGGCTTGAAGCTTCTCAAATGAAACCTCTTTAATATGACCTGATCGTAAAAATAACGTATGGAGATCAGGGCAATTTTCAATCAATTTTTTCAAATCTTCATCAGTTATATCGGGAAATTTGGATAAATTTGCACTTTTCAGCTTATTTTTAATAATGTAGTTGACAGCTTCAGAACCTGTTTTACATCCAACGATATGGAGTGAAATGTTTTCTTCATTTATTCTTCGAAGAATATGGGCATTTACTTCTTTCATCCACATGGTTGAAGTTCTTTTGGTAGATGTAAGAAATTTAATATTCGATGCCAAATTGTTTGAGTTCAGGTTATTTAAAATTACCGAAAACACATCGGAGGGGATTTGATCTTGTAAATAATTATTTTTATTTATTGATAAAAGCCCTAAGGCAAGTCCCATAATATTAAAAGACAATTCATGGGCTTGAGGAGTATTATTTTGTTTGTTTATCTTATTGCTTAAAGCCAATAGATCGTCTTGCAGATCTTTAGCTTCCCAAGTGTCTGTTAGCTGAAGAATCGTTCTTAAATTATTTCCAATAAAATTATTTAATTCGCCTGTTTTTGCTTCTTCAAAATTCTCATTCTTTAAATATCCTTTAATTGTATTTTTAATATTGTTTATTGATATGTTATTCATAAAAACCTAGTTCACATTTTACGTTTAATACGAACTATATCATCATTTAGAATTTATTGGAAAATATAATTTCTGAAAATATCTAAATTCTAGAAAGTTATTGTAACGAATTGGAAGCTAATAGTGATATTGAGTCGCCCTTCGCTGCGCTCCAGGCTCAATTATTAGGGTATGCTTTTCCCATAGTTCCCGCGTCCCTTCGGGACTTGGTCACTATGGGAAAAGCATACCCTAATAATTGAGCCTGGAGCGCAGCGAAGGGCGACTCAATCTTCGCACAAGGGTCATATTTTTCGCATAACTGTCTGGGGCCGGTTCTTGCATAACTGCATAACTTAATCGTATTAGAAGTTATGCAGATATGCAAGAACCGGCCCTAGACACATCCCAAAGGCCTAAAAAACACAAAATTCAGGTTATAAGGCATTTTCTTTTATGTAAGGCCGAATATCATCCATCTGATTTATTTCAATAATATCAGTTTTTTGCATCCAGAATCGAGGAATAATCAACAAGCCTTCACAACCCCCATTCGTTTTTGCGAAAATCATCTTTTCAAGCATGCAGTGATTCATCATAGCATAAAGAAGAGAAAGGCAAACAACCGCTTTTGGCGGTTCAGGGAAAAGGGTCAATTGGTCATCAGTTTTCCCTGCAAATTTCTTGATGGCCTCCAAAACGTCTTCTCGAGTATAAGATTCTTTTCCGGTAGCTATTTGCCCAACCAGGAAAATACTTGTGTGCCCTCCGAAAGAAACAACTTTTTTGCTTAAGTGTACAAGCCAATCCGGGAGGGGAGGTAGTTTTTCATTTTGAATGATAAAAGATAGAAGCAAGGCTTCATCTATTGTAATGGGATTGGCGGAAAGATCAGAGGAGAAGTTTTGGCCGCGAATGGTTTTAATGAGCACTTCTAAAGCAGGTACAAATGCAAATTCAGCACCATACATTTCGAAGCGATTGTCATTCATGGAAGAGATTTGAAAACTACCATTCCCTATATCCCATGAAATAACCTGATTTGGGTCTATTCCGCTTGAAGCTACAGCGGACATAAATCCGATCTCTCCTTCTTCAATTTGTGAGGCTAAATGAATCGTCACTCCAGTATGAGTTTTTATGCGATCCAGAAATTCTTGACCGTTTTTAGCTTTTCTAAAGACTGAAGTTCCAATGCCGAACCATTGGGAGGGGGTCAAAGCCATTGTTGATGTTTTAAAATCATTCAAAACAGCTACCAGTCTCATTTCAATTTGATGACTTAAATTACCATCAAGACTTGTGGCCAAATCTTTGCGCAATTCAACTGCTTTATAGCCCTGATAATGAATCTGGACTATTGTATTAGATTCAGTATCTACGTCAGCAATTGTCAGTTTGGTTTCTCCGGAACCAATATCTATTGCAGCGCGTCTTACAATATCTGCATAGACTGATGGAATAAATAATAGGCTGCAAATGTGGATATATACAACAATGGGCCTGCCGATCTTCTAATAATACTTCCATTGACTACAAAGAGAAAATCAATTCCTTCTCACATTGAGGTCAAGCTATCAGGACAGAAGGATGTAAGCTATATCATGTGCGATCAAATCCGTTGTATTTCAAAGGAGCGCTTTCTAATAAAGAATCGTCGAGCAGAGAAAATCACTGTTGTTGATGAAAAAACAATGGAAGATATTGAGCGTTGCCTGAAAGCACTTTTAGGATTTAACTAGTACCTACCCAAATAAGTCTTGAGGAGTAAAAACTGCGCCAAAGCCCGGGGTTGAATCGATCGAAAACGACCCAATATTATAATATTGGGTCGTTTTCGATCGTCTATAGTTTGTAATTTTTTTGACAAAGTTAAATGTTTAATAAACTTGTGCGAATCAAATACCAGAAACTTCCCTGCTCCCAATTAATTACAAGTACCATTTTTATTGAAAATATTGAAAATAAATTCCAACGCCCTGGGCTTTAAACTTGTCGAGCGCCTCTGCCAGTTTATCTCCTTTAAACCTTGCAATAGTCAATCTTTTAAGGGCTGTAAGCTTGCCGAGCTCCTTTGCCAGTTTATCTCCCGAAAGCTGCGTGCACCCTGCAAGATTCAAGCTTTGAAGGGCTGTAAGCTTGCCGAGCGCCACTATCAGTGTATCCTCCGAAAGTTGCGTGCACCATGCAAAATCCAAGCTTTTAAGGGCTTGAAGCTTGCCGAGCGCCTCTGCCAGTTTATCTCCCGAAAGCTGTTTGCACCAACTGAGATCCAAGCTTTGAAGGGCTGTAAGCTTGCCGAGCGCCTCTATCAGTATATCTTCCGAAAGCTGAGTGCAGTCGCTAAGATCCAAGCCTTGAAGGGCTTGAAGCTTGCCGAGCGTCTCTGCCAGTTTATCTCCCGAAAGCTGCCAGCACCCTCTAAGAACCAAGCTTTTAAGGGCTGTAAGCTTGGCGAGCGCCTCTGGCAGTTTATCTTCCGAAAGCTGCTTGCACCATGCAAGATCCAAGCGTTGAAGGGCTTGAAGCTTCTCAAATGGGATCTCTTTAATTTTATTTGAATGTACAAATAACGTATGAAGATTCGGGCAATTTTCAATTAATTTCTTCAAATCATCATCCGTTATATCGAAAAAATCGGATAAATTTGCACTTTGCAGCTTATTCTTAATAATGTATTCTATAGCTTCAGAACCCGTTTTACATCCAATGATAGAGGGTGAAAGGTTTTCTACATTTATTCTTCGAAGAATATGGGTATGTATTTCTTGCCTCCACAGGGTTGAAGTTCTTTCGATAGATGTAAGAAATTGAATATCTGATGCCAAATTGTCTGGGTTCAGATTATTTAAAATTACCGAAAATACATCGGAGGGGATTTCATCTTGTAAATAATTATTTTTTTCGGTTGAAAAAAGCCCTAAGGCAAGTCCCATGATATTAAACGACAATTCATGTGCTTGAGGAGTATTAATTTCTTTATTTATTTTATTGCTTAATGCTAACAGATTGGCTTGCAAATCTTTTGATTGCGGCGTCTCTGTTTGCTGAAGAATCATTCTTAAATTATTATCAATTAAATTATTTAATTCCCATGTTTTGTGCTGGTCAAAATTCTCAGCATACAAATACCCTTTAATTAAATAATTGGTATCTGTAATTGATATGTAATTCATAAAACCTCTTTACATTTTAAGTTTAACACACACTATAACACCTTTAAAATTTATTGGAAATTGTATTTTAGTAAGTTTATTAAAAAGGCTATCGTTACAAATAAAATTTTTTTAGGCTGTATTTCTATTGCCTTTAATAAATAACTCATCTTACGCAAAACATGTGTAAATCTCGCCTATTGGGTTAGTTCGTTCGCTTCATCTGCGATATTTGCCGCCCAGGCCAAAGGCCTGGTTTGTAAAAGCCTAGGGCGAAGCCCTAGGTGAATTCAATATATCAGTTTCAGGCTGAAAGCCTGATATGTAAAATCCTGGGGCTTCGCCCCAGGAAATTACAGGGCAGGCTTTCAGCCTGCAATGGGTATTACTGGTTCCCTAGGGCTGCGCCCTAGGCTTTTACAGGCCAGGCCGTTGGCCTGGGCGGCAAATATCGATTTAACACAGATGAAGAGAAACGAACTAGTTTTGCGTAAGGTGTGTAAATAACTCTGGCAGTATGCACTCATCCATATGTGTCTGGGGCCGGTTCTTGCATAACTGCATAACTTAATCGTATTAGAAGTTATGCAGAAATGCAAGAACCGGCCCCAGACATTTTTAGTGACTTTTTGCCTATGACTTTTTGCCTAGAAAGTGATTCTAACGCCCTGTGCTTTAAGCTTGCCGAGCGCCTCTGCCAGTTTATCTCCCGAAAGCTGCTTGCACCCATAAAGATTCAAGCTTTGAAGGGCTGTAAGCTTGCTGAGGGCCTCCGCCAGTTTATCTCCTGAAAGCTGCGTGCACTCTGAAAGATTCAAGCTTTGAAGAGCTGTAAGCTTGCCGAGGGCCTCTGCCAGTTTATCTCCCGAAAGCTGCGTGCACTCTGAAAGACGCAAGCATTGAAGGGCTGTAAGCTTGCCAAGCGCCTCCGCCAGTTTATCTCCCGAAAGCTGGTTGCACCCTGAAAGATTCAAGCTTTTAAGAGCTGTAAGCTTGCCGAGGGCCTCTGCCAGTTTATCTCCCGAAAGCTGCTCGCACCCATAAAGATCCAAGCTTTGAAGGGCTTGAAGCTTGTCGAGCGCCTCTGCCAGTTTATCTTCCGAAAGCCGCGTGCACCTTGCAAGATTCAAGCTTTCAAGGGCTTGAAGCTTGCCAAGCGCTTCTGCCAGTTTATCTCCCGAAAGCTGCCTGCAGCATGCAAGATCCAAGCTTTGAAGAGCCGTAAGCTTGCCGAGCACTTCTGCCAGTTTATCTTCCGAAAGCTGCTCGCACTCCCAAAGATTCAAGCTTTGAAGGGCTGTAAGCTTGCCGAGGGCCTCTGTCAGTGTATCTTCAGAAAGCTGCTTGCACCCTGCAAGATTCAAGCTTTGAAGGGCTGTAAGCTTGCCGAGCGCCTCTGTCAGTTTATTTCCCGAAAGCTGCTCGCACCCATAAAGATTCAAGCTTTGAAGGGCTTGAAGTTTGCTGAGCGCCTCTGTGAGTTTATCTCCCCAAAGATGGGCGCACCCTTTAAGGTCCAAGCTTATAAGGGCTGTAAGCTTGCCGAGGGCCTCTGCCAGTTTATCTCCCGAAAGCTGGCTGCAGTATGAAAGGTCCAAGCATTGAAGGGCTGTAAGCTTGCCGAGCGCCTCTGCCAGTTTATCTTCCGGAAGCTGCTCGCATCCCCAAAGATTCAAGCTTTTAAGGGCTGTAAGTTTGCCGAGCGCCTGTGTTTGTTGATCTCCCGAAAGCTGCGTGCACACTGTAAGGTCCAAGCTTTGAATGGCTGTAAGCTTGCTGAGAGCCTCTGCCAGTTTATCTCCCGAAAGCTGCCTGCACCCTGCAAGGTTCAAGCTTTTAAGGGCTGTAAGCTTGCCGAGCGCCTCTGTCAGTTTATCTTCCGAAAGCTGCGTGCACACTGCAAGACTCAAGCTTTGAAGGGCTGTAAGCTTGTCGAGCGCCTCTGCCAGTTTATCTTCCGAAAGCTGCTTGCACCCATAAAGATTCAAGCTTTGAAGGGCTTGAAGCTTCTCAAATGAAACCGTTCTAATTATATCTGATTGTAAAAATAGCGTATGAAGATGCAGGCAATTTTCAATTAATTTCTTCAGATCTTCATCCGTTATATCGGAAAAGCCGGATAAATTTGCACTTTGCAACTTATTCTTAATAATGTAATCGACAGCTTCAGATCCCGTTTTACATCCAATAATAGAAAGTGAAAGGTTTTCATCATTTATTCTTCGAAGAATATGGGTATTAACTTCTTTCCTCCACATTTTTGAAGTTCTTTCGGTAGATTTAAGAAATTTAATATCTGATGTCAAATTGTGCGGGTTCAGATTATTTAAAATTACCGAAAATACCTCGGATGGGATTTCATCTTTTAAATAATTATTCTTTTCAGCTGATAAAAGCCCTAAAGCAATGCCCATAATATTAAAAGACAATTTATGAGCTTGAGGAGTATTAATTTCTGTATTTATCTTATTGCTTAAAGCTAACAGATTGGCTTGCAAATCTTTCGCATCCGAAGTTTCTGTTTGCTGAAGAAACTCTTTTAAATTATTATAAATAAAATTATTTAATTCCCATGTTTTTGCTTCTTCAAAATTCTTATTATGCAAATATCCTTTAATTGTATTGTTGATATAGTTAATTGACATTTTATTCATAAAATCCTATTTTATATTTTTTTGTTTAATAAAAAGACAAATTGCCTATGAATAGATTCTAACACCTCGAGCCTCAAGCTTCCCTAGCGTCTCTATTAGTTTATCATCCCAAACCTGCCGCCATCCCCAAAGAACCAGGCTTTTAAGGCCCGTAAGCTTGCCAAGCGCTTCGTGCAGTTTACCTCCAGAAAGCTGCGAGGATCTTGATAGATTCAAGCTTTCAAGGGTTGTAAGCTTGCCTAGCGTCTCCGCCAGTTTATCTCCTGAAAGTTGCCCGCAATTATAAAGATCCAAGCTTTTAAGGGCTTTAAGCTTTCCCAGCACTTCTGCCAGTTTATCTTCCGAAAGCTGCGTGCACCCTCCAAGAGCCAAGCTATTAAGGGCTGCAAGCTTGCCGAGCGCCTCTGTCAGTTTATCTTCCGAAAGCTGCTTGCACCCTGCAAGATCCAAGCTTTTAAGGGCTGTAAGCTTGCCGAGCACTTCTATCAGTGTATCTCCTGAAAGCTGCGTGCACCATCCAAGGTCCAAGCTTTGAAGGGCTGTAAGCTTGCCGAGCGCCTCTGCCAGTTTGTTTCCAGAAAGTTGCTCGCAACCTGAAAGATTCAAGTTTTTAAGAGATGTGAGCTTGCTGAGGGCCTCTGCCAGTTTATCTTCCGAAAGCTGCACGCACTGTCTAAGATTCAAGCTTTGAAGGGCAGGAAGCTTCTCAAATGGAACCTCATTAATTTTAATGAATCGTAAAAATAAGGTATGAAGATCAGGGCAATTTTCAATTAATTTCTTTAAATCTCCATCGGTTATATAGGGAAAATGGGATAAATTTGCACTTTGCAGCTTATTCTTAATAATGTAGTTGATAGCTTCAGAGGCCGTTTTACACCCAACAAAAGAGAGCGGAAGGTTTTCTTCATTTATTCGTCGAAGAATATGGGCATTCACTTCTTTCAACCACTCTTTTGAAGTTCTTTCGGTAGATTTTAGAAATTTAATATCTGTTGCCAAATTGTTTGAGCTCAGGTTATTTAAAATTACCGAAAATACATCGGAGGGGATTTCATCTTGTAAATAATTATTTTTTCTATCTGATAAAAGCCCTAAGGCAATCCCCATGATATTAAATGACAATTCATGTGCTTGAGGAGTATTAATTTCTTTATTAATCTTATTACTTAAATCCAACAGTTTGGTTTGCAAATTTTTCGCTTCCCTAGAGTCTTCTGTTTGCTGAAGAATCGTTCTTAAATTTTTATCAATAAAATCTTTTAATTCCCCTATTTTATCTTGTTCAAAATTCTCGTCATTCAAATATCCTTTAATTTGATTGTTGATATTGTTAATTGAAATGTTATACATAAAAACCTCGTTAAAATTAAACGTTAATTCTAAACATAAACTAATAATAAGTCAATAAATGAGAAGTCATGGCATGCAAAATGCATACTCTTTAGCGTACGAGGAGGTTTTTATGAAAAATAAATCGGAACATAAGGGCTCCAAAAAAGAAGTATCTGAAAAAAAATCGCTGGCTTTGCCCGCTAATAAAAGGATACTTACCGCTGAGGGGTTAAAAAGAAAAGAAAAAAAACAAAAAGTCAAATAAAGAGGGGCGCTCTGATAGAGCACCCCGTGATTGAAGTTACTGTTGCTTTGCAGGTTCTTGTGTGGAGATGTTTAATGAGGAAGCTAATAAGGAAGTTCCGTTGGATACGGGTTTGCCATCGCGAATGTTATAATACTCTTGAGAATATTTGCCGGCTGTAACCCTTGTGCTGTCACCGATGTATTTGAGCACTGATTTCGGATTTACTGCATTGTCAATGTTATCAAAGTCAACGCTGGTATCATAATATCTTTTGTTAAATAAAGCTTCCCATTGCGATTTCAATTCCTCAGATTGTTTTTTAGTAAGGTCTCTGATCAAAGTATGGGTATCTACGACATTTTGGATTACCTTCTCCCTGGCCATTTCAGGATAAAACGCCTGATTTTCCAGTTCTTTTTTAAATGCCAATTCCTGGTTAGCCATTATTTTTTTTGTTATATCACCTATTGTCATTTCATATTTCTTCATGAGGTCCAGGTAATTTCTATTGTGATTTTCTATGGTTTTAGAATCAGCGTAGAAATCGGGATCCAGAACGAGCAATTTTTGTTGAAGGGCATCTGCTTTGAGGGTTCTAATAGCATCCAATGCTTTTCCTTTTAAAGCGTCTACTTTTGCCAATGTTTGCTTCATCTCATTGTAAACCTGTATTCTATCCTCCATCAATTCAATTTTACAATTCACGATGGCCAATTGATTTAATGTTTGATTCCATGTTTTGGAACACCATTCCCTCAACTCGCTGTGATATTTTAAGAAACTGTCCTGTGTCTTCTTCAGTTCTTCTGTCAAATCATTTTTCCTTTCATTGCGATAGATTTCATAGTCTGGCGAAATATTTGTTGAAAACAGTTCTTTCCAATATTTGACTTTATCATTCAGGGATTTGAAGTACGTTTTAATGGAAGAGATCTGTTCTGTTTGCGAGGTCGTTTGCAAAGCATCAAAGTGTGTTTCTTTAAAGGAGATAATGTTACTTAAAAGATTGGATAATTCTTTATGTTCTGCTTTTAAGGCTTCCTGTCTTTTTTCCATAGTCAATTTTTCATATCGTATCTTGATTTCAATCAATTTCTTTTTCTCATCAATTGTGGGATGTTCTGCCTTGATCTGATTGCCTATGACATCAAAATTGTACGAATCAATGTAATCTCTTTCAATTAAAGCATCGACTTTTTTTGATAGTTCTGCGGCAATATTTGAGAATTGTTTCAGATGGTCCGGCATGGCGAGGATCTGATGGAGATAATTTAGATTATGATTCAGCCTTTCCATTAGGACCTGGCTTGCATTCCAATCGTCAAATACTCTGTTTCTTTGGGAAACAATATCTACAAATGTTTTTTTGTCTTCCTGAAGGCGTTTGATCAATGAGGCTTGAATGCCTGTGTTGCCTTCAAAGGCCTTGCTTGCATAAGCATAGATCTCTTTTTCATTGTCGGAATATTCTTTGGGAATTTCATTTTTCATGACGGCATTCAAAATCAATGTAATGATGGCATGGACATCGCTATTCAATTTTGTAAGTTCATCTTTCAAATTTGTAATGTCTTTACTTACCTCTGTGGTTACTTTTTCCGTTTTAAAGGTTTCCCATAGTTCTTTTTCAGCTTGAATCTGGGTTTCAAGTGCTTTGTTCTTTTCCAAAAGTTCCTGCTGTCTGGCATTCAGCTTCGCAATTTCTTCATTCGCTTTATTTAATTCTTTTTTTCTTTCCACAAGGTCTGTTGTGATGTCTTTTATCCTTTTCAGGGCAGCTGGAGGCCACTTGTTTCCCATTTGATTGTATTCTTCGTTTATTTCATCTTGTGATGGTATTTTTTCGATTTTTGACTGGGATTTATGTTTTGTTTTTCTATCAGAACCATCTTCACTTGCTGACAGAATTTGAGCTGCATTCTTTGCTTTTTGTACTGTCACGTCATCCTTACTATTATCATTTTGATACGTACCAGCAGTAGTAACGACAGCGTTACCTATGTTATATGATGTTGGCAGAGCCATATTCAACCTCCTATTTTTTTTAAGGTGAAAAAATTAAATTTTAATTTTCTGACCGGGGTTGAACTTCTTTTAAAAAAAAATTAAGATTTTGTAAAAGGAAAAATATACATTTTTTTAAAAGCCTCATATAGATGGCCTTGCGGTTTACTGACAAAAAGGACCAAAGGGACCAAAGGGACATAAGGGACCAAAGGGACGAAAGGTCTAAAATAACATTAATTATGTCCCTTAGGTCCCTTATGTCCCTTTGGTCCCTTATGTCCTTTTTGTCCCTTAGAAAAAAAAAGGAGACATTGTCATTTCTGAAAATGTCTCCGGGAATATGCCCAGGATAGGACTCGAACCTACACACCTTACGGCACCAGATCCTAAGTCTGGCGTGTCTACCAATTCCACCACCTGGGCGCAGTCATGATAAAAAATTTAAGGTTTTTTCTATTATTTGTCAATTCCAAAATGAAAGCCATTACTTAAAAAATTCTTTCAAGATTAATTGCTCCAGTTTTTGGGCGTCTTCGGCAAATTTACGAATGCCATCGGACAGTTTCTCTGTAGCCATTTGATCATCATTCAACATCAGGCGAAATGTTTTTTCATCCAAGGGTATTTTGGGGATATCCATTTTTTTGGCTAGAGCGGGATCCAGTTTCCTGGGAACTATACCTTCAGATGTTTGAAGTTCTTTGAGGAGTTGAGGAGAGATAGTAAGCAAATCGCAGCCAGCCAGTTCAAGAATTTCATCCACATTTCTAAAGCTGGCCCCCATGATTTGGGTTTTGTAATTGTGTTTTTTAAAATAATTGTAGATTTTTGTGACAGATACGACTCCAGGATCTTCTGCAGGGGGGTATTGATTCACTCCCTTTGCTTTTTTGTACCAATCGAGGATCCTTCCTACAAAAGGGGAGATCAACGTCGCTTCTGATTCAGCGCAAGCTATAGCTTGGGGCATGCTAAATAGCAGGGTCATATTGCAATGTATTCCCTCTTTCTCCAGGATTTTGGCGGCTTGCGTCCCTTCCCAGGTGGAAGCGAGTTTGATGAGTATTTTATTTTTGGGAATGCCGACTTCCTGATAGAGGGCGATAAGTTGATGCGCTTTATCAATGCTTCCCTCTTTATCAAATGAGAGTCTGGCATCGACCTCTGTGGAGACTCTGCCCGGGATCAATTCTAGTATTTTGGCTCCAAAATTCACGAACAATTTATCCATGAGAAGGGAAGGGCGTTCCTTTTCACTTTTGGCTTTAGACTGGCTGTATTTGACGGCATCTTCTATCAGACTGCGGTATTTAGGGTTTTGAGCGGCGGCCATAATAAGGGAAGGATTTGTGGTAGCATCCGTCGGCGAAAACTGTTGGATCGATTCAATATCGCCCGTATCTGCAACAATTGTGGTCATTGTTTTTAACAAGTCAAGTTTACTTTTTTCCATGACAGTCTCCTTTTTATCTGATTTTACCAAAGACCGATATATATTTATAGATCAAGATTTTTAAGAACTTTTGCCAAGGTCCTTAGCGGGTTCTATTCGAAAGGTGATGGCAATTGGGGTGTTATCGAGTATCAGGTCCAGCTGGGTTGTGAGCCGCGTTAGAAGGAGCTTGTAGGGGATTTTGATTTTTCTCTCGCCTACATCAATACCAATTGAGGTGTTGCTGAGAATTTCTTCAGATTCCTTGATTTGATAACATAGATCTGCAAATTTCTTTATTTGCCTGATAAGGGTTTCATCTGAAAAGGAGTATTTTTTTTGACATTTATCACAGGTTAAAATTTTGTGCTGGTCGCTATCAAATATATTAAATTCAATGGAATGTTGACATTCTGGACAGCAGAACTGTAAACAGCATCCTTTTTGCATAGATTCTCTTTATCATATGATTTCATATTATGGTAACAGGTTTTTCGTCCTCTTGCAACATTTTTTTATATCTTGGATTAAAAATGTATTTAGATTAATTTGAAGCTAGTAGGTGACCAAATAAGTCTTGATCCGTAAAAACTGTGCCAAAGCCCCAGGGTTGAATCGATCGAAAACGACCCCATATTATAATATGGGGTCGTTTTCGATCGTTCAACCGCGGGAGCTTTCGCGCAGTTTTTACAGGCCAAGACTTATTTGGTCATCACCTACTATACCAGGAGTTTGCCTATGTCATTGAAATCGGGCGCATTTCAGGGGATAGCGACATTAAATCCAACTGTAGCTGATCAGTTGGAAATATACCTCCGGGATAAAGAAACTCAATCAGTCAAAAAGATCCTCGATTATTTTAATTCAACGCTTGCTCCAATGGAATTTGCTTCAGAAACAGTGACAGATTTTTCAACTCTTTCGCCAGCTCTTGAAAAAATAATCCATCAAACCGACCGGGTCTCTTGGACGCCTAGGGATTGGAAGGCAATGATAAAAAATTTGAATGGTTATTTTTGGGAATATCTAGAACTTTTAGAAGAATTTACAACGGAATTTTTTCAACAGATTGACCGGGAAAGTGTAGATAGCTGGAGCTCCGATCTGGTTGTCGTTATAGATAGAATTAAAAATATCCTTTACGCCTCTTTAAATGATTTTTCAATAGTTATAAATAAAGTTGAAAGTCAATTGGATTATTTTAAACAGGCCCATTTTAGGAGCTCATTCCTGAAAAAAATTCTCTTTTTTTGGAATAAAAATCTCGATTCTTCCCTAATCTCATATGTGGAAAAGTGCAAGAAATACCTTGAATTCAGGTATCAAAGTTTTTTAGACCGCTTTGAAAGGTATGTGGTCTTTCAGGCTAAGGTGAATCAGGCGGCTGCCAAATTTGAAAAATATGAGGTTTTTTCGCTTTTGGATAATGATGTACGGGAAAAATGCCTGAAAATATACCGCCTCGTCAAGTTCTGGGAATTGAATACAAAGATAAAATCACTGCCTCAAAGGGAAACTATTCTATCCTTGAGAAGTCTTATAAGCCCCGATAAAGCCTTAAATTATTTTCAAACTTATTTCGCGGAATTGCAGACAGCCATGTATGATCTAAGCAGGTACATAAAAAATCCGGCGTGCATTTTGAATGCGAAGCAAGTGCTTGATAGGCTCACCGGTTACCGCAAGGAATTGCATACTTTGGGGGCCACCCTGGCCAAATACCGGGACTTTTTGCTGCGCACGGATCCAAACCCCTATGTACGCTCCCGATTGGGTTTTACTGAATGGGCGATGGGGCCTGAACCTTATCCAGGAAAAGAGATGCTGAATCTGAGCTATGACATTGAAAGTGTGGATTCCATACAGGATGCCTTTATCCAGTCTTTCCTTAAGAAAACGGCTCTTAAGGAAAATGACAACCAGGAAATAAAATCTGACATACTGTGTTTGCTGCATGAAATGGGACAGCCGCTGATATCGAAACCTATGATGAAATTGCGCGCGGCCCATTTACTGGATTTGATGGAACAGCTTGATGAGTTGACTTCTTTTTCGATGACGGATGTAGAATTTATCGAACAGGCCATGATAAAAGGACTTCGGGGGGACTGGAAATACCAAGTACTGTATGAGCTGCCAAAGTTTCACAAACTGTATCGCATCCATCAAGGTATCATGGGACCTGTCAAAGAGCCCCAGCATGCTGTGCGGCTCAAAAAATTTAAGCAATACCTTCACCACGTGGAACAGTGGGTCCAGAAGGATCAAACCGTCACTCATGCTGAAGAGATGGCATTAAATTTAAATGATATAAAACTCTATTTGCAGAATTTCTTGGCCCAGGTGCAGCAAACTGTCCAGTCTTCAGCGGATTCTTCTCTGATCCAAAAGATATTCGATCTATCGAACACCAGCTATTGGAATACCGCTATCTTTTTGGGCATTTCTTTTATCGTTTGCATACGCGCTACGAGGATGAAAAATTGCTTCGTCAACAGTTCCTGTTTGTAGATCAATATTTTGAAGCGGTGGAAATGAAAATACAGGAATGGCGTTCCAGTGAAGAATACACTAAAATTCCGTCCAAGACAATACCTATAATTACAGGAGACATTGCATGAACCCAAGATATACCGCCTTGGAATCCCAATCCAGATTCATTCCGGGTGAAAAAGAAAGCACCTATTCGACTTCCTATCTTCAATCCTTCGGGATCCATGTTTTCGATTCGGCGGTCATGCAAAAAATGCTGCCCAAAGAGATCAATACAAACTTGTTGGCTGCCATGCGCGGTAAAGAACAATTGAATTCCAGCTACGCAGACACCATAGCCGTCGCCATGAAGGAGTGGGCTACCAGCTATGGGGCCACCCATTACACTCACTGGTTTCTCCCTATGACCGGCCTGTCAGCCGAAAAACACGATTCATTTTTGGACTGGAAAGGCTCCGGGCAGGTCATAGAGGCATTTAATGGCAAACAGCTTTTACAGGGGGAGCCTGATGCGTCTTCCTTCCCTTCGGGAGGTTTAAGAAGCACGTATGAAGCCAGAGGATACACCGGCTGGGATCCTTCCTCTCCTCCCTTTTTATGGAAAGGCGGAGGTGGATTGGTTTTATGCATCCCCTCCATTTTTTTTTCCTGGAACGGGGAACCTCTGGATTTCCGCATCCCTCTGTTAAGATCGGAAAAGAAGATCAATGATGCCGTTCTTAGGCTTTTAAAAATCACGGGCATTGAAGCGTCCCATATCTACACTACATTGGGAATAGAACAGGAGTATTTTATTATCGACCGTGCCCTCCGCAACCTGAGAACGGACCTGGTCCTTACCGGAAAGACGCTGTTTGGAGCTCCCTCTCCTAAAGGCCAGGAATTGCAAGACCATTATTTTGGAGTGGTCAAAGACAGAGTGTTAGCTTTTATGAGGGACTTTGAGGATTCCGCATTGCAATTGGCCATTCCTGTAAAGACACGGCATAACGAAGTCGCGCCTGCCCAGCATGAAATAGCCCCCATTTTTGAAAAAGCATCTATTGCGGTAGATCACAATATTCTGCTTATGGAGCTCATGAGGCAAACGGCTGCGAGGCATGGCTTGTCCTGCCTGCTTCATGAAAAGCCCTTCCATGATATCAATGGTTCAGGAAAACATTGTAACTGGTCCTTGTCTACAGATACAGGGCTTAATTTATTGGACCCCACAGAATCGCCGGAAAACAATCTTCATTTTCTGGTCCTGGTAACTGCCATATTGCATGCTGTCCATAGGCATTCCTTGCTGCTGCGCGCTTCCATTGGCTCGGCTTCAAACGATTACAGGCTGGGCGGACATGAAGCCCCTCCGGCGATCATTTCAGTATATCTGGGAGATCTTTTGGAATCCATTTTAAGCTGTCTGGAAGAAAAAGGAGCCTTTACAGGCTCAAAGACAAAGCATCGCTATGATTTTGGTTTGCCTGTGTTTCCCGACATGACAAAAGATTATTCTGACAGGAACAGAACTTCGCCTTTTGCATTTACGGGAACCAAGTTTGAATTCCGCGCTGTAGGCTCATCATCCAATGTGGCCATGCCCATTACGGTATTGAATACCATTGTAGCTGAGAGTTTGAATGCAATTATGGACAAGATAGAAGAGGCTATTCGAAATAAGCCCAAATCCAATCCGAAAGAAGTATTGGATGCTGCAATTCCGGTTATTAAAGAATTTTTAATAAAATCGAAAAAGATACGCTTTTCCGGAGACAACTACAGTTTGGAATGGCAGAAGGAAGCAAAAAGAAGGGGAATTCCAAATTTTGCAAAGTCTGTAGATGCCTTCGAAGCTTTTATTTCCCCTCATACACAAAAGGCATTTGAGTCCATATTGAAACCTCATGAATTGCAAAGCTATTATGACATTCAATGCGAGCATTATTTCCATACGTTGAATATTGAAATAAAAGTAGCCCTGGATATGTTTAAAACACAGATCTTGCCTGCTGCCTTGAAACAGCAAAAGCTCCAGGCCAAAAGCCTAAAACTTTTTAATGAGGTTTCCCCATCCAAGCCTGCCGGACAGCTCCGTCTGCTTAAAGATTTAAATCACTCCATTGAAAAGGCGATAAAATGTGCCGATGAATTAGATGAACTCAGACAAAAAGCCGCTAAAGGGCCCTCGGCTGCTGAGAAAGGGAAGCTATTCTGCAAGCTCGTCATGCCAAAGTATGAGGAGCTGCGCGCCCAGGCCGATCACCTTGAAACCTTGATTGAAGATGAGTTGTGGCCCTTTCCAAAATACCGCGAGCTTCTATTTATGGTGTAATTTTAATCGTTAACAAAAACCATGAAGTGGTTTAATTAAACGACTTCGTGGTTTTTTTTGTTTCAGATTGCATTTAAACAGGCCCCTTAGCTTGATGCGAATGGGGCGCAGCCCAACTGACCTCAGACATTTTTTATGTTGTGTAGTTTTTTTCTTGAAATCAAGCTCCATACAAATTATTTGACTGTACAAATAATATATATTTGTAAATACTTAACTGATTAGATTAAGTTAATTGAATTTACTGTAAAAATCTTATAAAAGCAAAATGGAGTTATTTTATGCAAATTAATAATATTAGTGTTGCAGGAACAAACCAATACGAAGTGCAATCTATGGTAGATCCCATAGCGGGTTCCCTTCCTATTGATGTATTGCCTATCATTTTCCAAAATGGGAAAACAGATCTTCCTAATCTGGCTTTGGTTTGCAAAAACTGGAAAGCTATTGTAGATAATAAACAGTTTCGCGAAACGATACGCCCGCCTAAAGCTTTTGGCAGCCGCGAATGGAAAGAATATATTGGAGTGGATGCCGGAGAAGAACTCCCATTGCCAAGGCGAGCCTATGGAGATATGGAAAAGGGGAACTACTACCTTACTTTCATCCCTAAAACAGTCAAGGTAACGCAAGAAAATGGAAAGATCGACGATACATCTATGGATATTGAGGTGGTCAAAGAAGTTCCATTGGATAGCCTGGAGATTATTGGTAAACTGGTAACAAATCCAACAAAAGGAAATAAAATTGGTTATGATCCAATTTGTTCGACAAAAGCTCATCACGAAAAAAGAAATCTTGAGAAGCCGCATTGGGTATTGATAAGCAAAGAAATCATAGGCCGAAATACAAGATATGAAGATCAGCAAAAGCTTGCCACGGAGGAAAATAAAAATATACCGGGCACGAATATTTCAGGATTAATGGATACAGCCATCAGCATCTTTATGGAATATGTAAGATCTGGAGAGCGCAATTTCATATTGGATTCGGATAAAGATGAATACAATTGGGTAAGCGTTGATGAGTACACTCAAGGAGTGCGAATAAGTTTAGGTTTCGCGCCTTCCGGCCTTTATATCGACTGCAGCCCCTATGTCAATGTCATCCACCACTACGCCGGCGTTGCCCTTGCGCGGAAGTCATTTAGGATTTGAATACGTACGTCCTAAAAAGTTATGGTAAGGCGAAGCATGAAAAGGTAACCAGGCCGTCTCGGCCTAGGCTGGTTAATCTGAATTAAATTTGCTCTTCTGATCATGTTCAAAAATTCGTCCCATTAACCCTGTACCTGCTTTAAATCTTTCTTGCGTATTTTTTATTCATAGAGTACCTTTCCAACTTCCTTACATTTTCTAACCATACCTTAAACATGCCTAAATCCTCTGAGACCCCCCGAGACTTGAGAAAAAAACTCAAGCGTTCTACAGACAGCCGCAATTCAATAAAAGATAAGCAGCGGGAAACCCAATATGAAGTAAAAATACTTAATAATTGTTTATCTGCAATGACCCAATCTCGTGATAAATGGCGTCTTGAGTGTAAGGAAGACAAAGTTCTTATCAAAAAACTTGAACAAAAACTTTCTGATATTACTGAAAATCACAATGAACTAATTGCTAAACTTGAAAGCACTGATTCTTTGATTCTAAAAAAAAAACGAAATCGTTGATTTTTCCAATCGTTCTCCAGGTTATTGTTATCATTCTTGGCTTATCCATATTGCCATTTTGCTTGTAACTCAAGCTTGTATATCCGCTAGAGCAGCTCATAAAATCTTTGAGATTTTTGCTCTCGTAATGCCTGTTATTACGCGTATACCTTCTAGATCAACCATTCGATTATGGATATTAAAATTCGGTCTTCATAAATTGATGAAGCCAAAAGAGAAACTAAACGATTGGGCGGTAATTTTCGATCATACAATTCAAATGGGAAAGTTAAAAATACTAATTGTGTTGGGTATTTCATTGTCTCGCTTACCCTTTAATCGAAGTCTTACCCTAGCAGACATGCAAGTTTTAACTCTTTTGCCTATGCAAAGTTCTACAGGTCCAAAAATTCAAGAAGTGCTTATTAATTTAAAAAACGACTTAGGAAGAATAAGGGAAGTAGTTGCTGACGAGGGTCCTGATATTAAATCTGGGATTAATCTATTCAGAAAAACCAATCCTGAGTGTGATTACATTAGCGATATCGTACATAAATTAGCCCATTTTCTGAAGGCAGAATTAAAAAATGATAAAGCATGGGAAGAATTATTAAAAAAATCTTCGGAGACTCGCACAAGGCTTTTACAAACAGATTGTGCTCATTTTGTTCCTCCACAACGTCGGGATAAAGCACGATATCTTAATTTAGAAAAATTTATCAAATGGGCATGCCGAATTTTAAAGGCTTGGGTGGGAAATGAACTTTCTATTGAAGACCGAGAAGTAATATTTAAAGAGTTTGCTTGGGTATTTGGTTTAGCTGATGATATAAAATATTTTCATCAGCTATGGCAAGTAACTAGCATTTCTCGTGATTTTATAAGAAACTATGGAATTCAAACCGATACAGCTGAAATTTTATCAAAAAAACTCCACATTCTGGTCCTTGATTTTAGGGCTCAAGTATTTGCTGATAAAATAGTTCAATTTGTTTCTGAGGAATCTGCAAAAGCAAATTCAAACGAACGTCTTCTAGGTAGTTCTGAAATAATTGAATCATTAATTGGTCTTGTGAAGCATCATTCTAGTACGCAAAGTCGTTCGGGTTTTACAAGCTCTGTGTTAATGGCACCAGCCTTAACAGGTGAAATAAACGAACAAATCGTTTTAAATTCTATGACAAATATTAAAATGGCTGACTTAGAGGAATGGCAAAAAACACACTTCGATTCAACAGTTCAAAAAAAACAAGCTAAGTTTTGTCGACAGACACCATTACAAGAACATGCCTATCTTAACGAAAAAAATGGGACAGGAAATGGAACATTTTTCACTGTGGATTTTGAGCCAGAAATCATTTAAATTAACCAGCCTAGTCTCGGCCTGTACCAGGGCGGGACGCCCTGGCCACTTTCTATTTGACTGTACAAATAATATCTATTTGTAAATACTTAACAGATTAGATAAAGTTAATTGAATTTACTGTAAAAATCTTATAAAAGCAAAATGGAGTTATTTTATGCAAATTAATAATATTAGTGTTGCAGGAACAAACCAATACGAAGTGCAATCTATGGTAGATCCTATAGTTGGTTCCCTCCCTATGGATGTATTGCCGATCATTTTCCAAAGTGTGAAAATAGACCTTCCTAATCTGGCTTTGGTTTGCAAAAACTGGAAGGCTATTGTAGATAATAAATCGTTTCGCGAAACGATACGCCCAGCCAAAGCTTTTGGCAGCCGCGAATGGAAAGAATATATTGGCGTGGATGCCGGAGAAGAACTCCCGTTGCCAAGGCGAGCCTATGGAGATATGGAAAAGGGGAACTACTACCTTACTTTCATCCCTAAAACAGTCAAGGTAACGCAAGAAAATGGAAAGATCGACGATACATCTATGGATATTGAGGTGGTCAAAGAAGTTCCATTGGATAGCCTGGAGATTATTGGTAAACTGGTAACAAATCCAATAAAAGGAAATAAAATTGGTTATGGTCCAAATTCCTGGCAAGACGGAACTCAGAGAAAAAAAAATCCAGAGAAGCCGCACTGGGTACTGATAAGCAAAGAAATCATAGGCCGAAGTGAAAGCTATGAAGCTCAGCAAAAGCTTGCCAAGGAGGAAAATAAAAATATACCGGGCACGAACATTTCAGGATTAATAGACACAGCTGTCAGCATCTTAATGGAGTATGTCAGATCCGGAGAGCGCAATTTTATAGTGGATCCGAATAAAAATGAATACGATTGGGTACGTGTTAATGAGCGGCCTCAAGGATTGCAAATATGTTTAGGTTTTTTCGTGCCTTTCGGCCTTAATGTCAGCTGCAGCTATGCCCGCGCCGCTGGGGGCGTTGGCTTTGCCCTTGCGCGGAAATCATTTGGGATTTGAATACGTACGTCCTAAAAAGTTATGGCAAGGCGAAGCATGAAAAGGTAGCCAGGCCGTCTCGGCCTGTACCAGGGCGTGACGCCCTAGCCCCTTTCTCATAAAAAGTTATGTGCTGCCATAACTTTTTAAGGACGTACTTGAATACTTGTTTAACTGTACAAATAATATATATATTTGTAAATACTTAACATATTAGATAAAGTTAATTGAATTTACTGTAAAAATCTTATAAAAGCAAAATGGAGTTATTTTATGCAAATTAATAATATTAGTGTTGCAGGAACAAACCAATACGAAGTGCAATCTATGGTAGATCCCATAGCGGGTTCCCTTCCTATTGATGTATTGCCTATCATTTTCCAAAATGGGAAAACAGATCTTCCTAATCTGGCTTTGGTTTGCAAAAACTGGAAGGCTATTGTAGATAATAAACAGTTTCGCGAAACGATACGCCCGCCTAAAGCTTTTGGCAGCCGCGAATGGAAAGAATATATTGGAGTGGATGCCGGAGAAGAACTCCCATTGCCAAGGCGAGCCTATGGAGATATGGAAAAGGGGAACTACTACCTTACTTTCATCCCTAAAACAGTCAAGGTAACGCAAGAAAATGGAAAGATCGACGATACATCTATGGATATTGAGGTGGTCAAAGAAGTTCCATTGGATAGCCTGGAGATTATTGGTAAACTGGTAACAAATCCAATAAAAGGAAATAAAATTGGTTATGATCCAATTTCTTGGCAACCACCAATTCCGGAAAAAAGAAATCTTGAGAAGCCGCACTGGGTGTTAATAAGCAAAGAAATCATAGGCCGAAGTAAAAGCTATGAAGCTCAGCAAAAGCTTGCTAAGGAGGAAAATAAAAACATATCTGGTACGAATATTTCAGGATTAATGGATACAGCCATCAGCATGTTTATGGAATATGTCGGATCCGGAGAGCGCAATTTCATATATGATTCGGCTAAAAATGAATACAATTGGGTACGTGTCAATGAGCAGACTCGAGGATTGCGAATATGTTTACGTTTCGCGCCTTCCGGCCTTGGTGTCTACTACTCCTATGAATATCCCAGTGAGTGTGTTGGCTTTGCCTTTGCGCGGAAGTCCTTTGAAATTTGATTACTTGGTTATTGGAAAGGGCTTTGGATTTTTGTTTTTTGTGTTTTGGAAAAAAAAGAAAAATCCGGCGAAGCCGGAAAAATTTTTTGAAAAAAATAGATTTTCTTTATTCCATTAAATCTTGAAAATTGAAAGCGTTTATAACCTCTTTGGGATGTGTACGGCGGGAAAGGCCATATTTATATGTTGCATCATAATATTCCAGGGCTGAGGTAATAGCCGCTTTTAAATCTCCCTTTTGTATAAGTTCACAAATCTGCTGGGTTTTAAGGCCGCCCAGCCTTCTGGCAAGCCTTTGAGTGGCTTCAATTAAAAGTTCGGGGGAGAACCCTCCATAATCGCGCGAGAGCCTTTCCATTCGTTCCTCTATGGGAACTTCTAAAAAAAACAGGGGAGCGGACCGCATCTGATGAAAAATGGGATCGGGAATTTTGCATTTTCCGATCATGCGGCTTTCATCTTCGATCCAGATGGGTTCTTCGGGATCGAGTTTCGAAAGGGAGAAGGCCAGTTCATTTTCAAACTGTTCAATAGATGGCTGGAAAGGGTGGTGCAGCATGCCAAAAGTGCTTCCCTTATGTGCTGCCAAGGCTTCCAGGTCCACCGCCTGTTTTCCTGAATTTTTATAGGCCTGGAGCATTGCCGTCTTACCGCTTCCGGTAAAACCTCCAAGCACTAAAAACTTGTATGGTTTTTCTAAAGTAGAAAGAACCCATCGGCGAAAGGTTTTATATCCTCCGGACAAGGTGACTGCAGGGATTCCGGCGGTATTCATCAACCAGGCCATGGAGCTGCTGCGCATGCCTCCGCGCCAACAATGAATTTTAACAGGTCCGTTAGCCTGATGCTGTTTTTTTACTTCTCTAACGAAATGGGCAAGCTTTGGGCCCACAAGTTGAAGACCCAACTCGATGGCCTGACTTTTCCCTTCCAGCTTGTAAACGGTGCCGACAGCAGCCCGTTCTTCATCGTTGAATAAAGGCAGGTTCAAAGCGCCGGGCAGGCGTGCATGATGGTATTCTCCGGGGCTTCGCACATCAAAAATGGTTCCGGGCAAAGTCAGAAACTCTTGAAGGTCCATCATTTTGCAATAACAGGTTCGAGTTTGGTAATTCCTCCCAAATACTTTTGAAGTACTCGTGGAATATTCACGGACCCATCCGGGTTCTGATTGTTTTCGAGAAGGGCCACCATCAAACGGGAAGTGGCCAATCCGGAGCCGTTCAGAGTATGCACGAATTCAGGTTTTTCGTCCTTTTTTCTGAATCGGATATTGGAGCGCCTGGATTGATAATCGGTACAGTTGGAAACAGAGGAAACTTCATAGTAGCGGTTTTGCCCTGGGAGCCAGACCTCAATATCTACCGTCCGTGCAGCTGCAAACGACATATCGCCTGTGACGAGGAGCATATTCCGATAATGCATTTCCAGGCCCTGAAGGATCTCCTCTGCGCTAGCAAGCATTTCTTCAAATAGACGAGGGCTGTCTTCAGGTTTTGTAAAACAGAACATTTCCACTTTATTGAATTGGTGCATCCGGATCAAGCCTCTCTCCTGTGCTCCGGCGGCTCCGGCCTCCCTTCGGAAACAGGGTGTATAGGCGGTATATTTTAGAGGAAGCTCTTGTTCAGGCAGGATTTCATCCAGATGAAGTCCATTCAAGGGGACTTCGGCAGTGGGTATCAAATACAAATGAAACACATCATCATGGATTTTAAATTGTTGGTTATCGAATTTGGGAAGCTGGCCGGAGCCATACATGATTTCCTTTCGCACTACGGCTGGCGGCATCCATTGCTGGAATCCATTTTTGATTTGGATTTCGAGCATGTAGTTGATGAGGGCCCACTCCAGGCGGGCTCCATATCCTTTATAAATGGGCCAGCCCGATCCTGCCAGTTTTCCGCCTCGTTTAAAGTCAAAAAGATCCAATATTTCATTTAATTCCAAGTGATTTTTAAATGGGAAATCAAAGGTCGGTTTTTTACCTACTTCTTTGATTATGACATTATCTTTGGGATCAGCTGATATTTTAATGTCATCCATTGGAAGATTGGGAAGCCGTGCCATTTCCTGATTGAATTGTTCTTCCAGCAAGGTCACTTTGTGATCAGTGGAATGGATCTCATCCGCCCAGGCAGATACTTTTTGCATGAGGTCTGACACATCCTTTCCTTGCCGTTTGAGTTCTCCAATCTTTTGCGAATGTTCATTTCGGGTGGCTTTAAGCTTTTCTACGTGCGTCTTGAATTCTCTGATTTGTTGGTCCAGTTCAAGGATCTTGGAAAGATCAATTTGAGGGTCTTTGGTCTTCAGTTTTTTTTCAATAAGGTCTTTATCTTTCCGTATAAGCTTGATATCCAGCATGGTTGTTCCTCCCCATAAAAAAACATCAGTATATATCTTCAAATGGAAAATGTAAAACAAAAAGAGACTCTAAAGTTTAATCAGAATGCCTGGGATATAAGATGCACTCGCGGAGTAAACTTTGCGTCTGGTAGATAATTTCCATTCTTCGGCCATTTTATTGATGGGCATTAACTTGTACCTTTGCAGCCCCACTTCACGAACAATCAAATGAACCCGTCCAGTCTTTATATATTCCATAAAGACGCTGATGGATAACTCCTTTTCGGAAATATCAGGCATACAGGGTTTTATGGGAAGCACTGTCCTTACATATTCTCTTTTAACCCATACCCAATGGGCTCGCTCCGGTATATTTTTTGCAAAAAAGAGGGGATTTACATCTACACTATAACCTGTTTTATGTCCTTTGATTGGATTTTTTACAAGTTTGTTGATCGCCTCCTCGCCATCCAAAAGCATCTCTTCGACCTCGCCGTTTTCTTTAGTTACTTTAACTTTTTCAGGGATTAAGGTAAGCAGGCCTTCATTTCTTGGCAGATCGCCGTAGATACGTCTTGGCAGGAGAGGTTCTTCTCCGCAATCCACCCCAAAATATTCCTTCCATTCCCTCGCGCCAAAAGCTTGTGGAGGGCGTATCATTTCACGAAACCCCTTGTCATCCGCCAAGGCTTTCCATTTTTTCGATACTAAAGCAAGAGAGGGGAGATCCTCCTTCAGATTCATGAAAATGATACGGGCCACATCCATGGGAAGGGGACTGCCTTGGCCTATGGGATCCACCATAGGCTTACTGAAGAGGGGTTTCATCACCGATATGATAGCAGTAATAAATGACATACTTCTCCTTTTTTGCCATTTGAAAGAAGGTCATTATAGGCATCTAATGAAAAATGTAAAACAAAAAGAAGAGTACCGATTCATATCGTTTAATTTCACTTGAAAATATGCCTCGTCTTCAGTAGTATAATTGTTTGGTTTATTAACAATTTTTCAAGAGGTTTTAACCGCATGATGTCATATGCTTTTGCTTTTGTGCTCGGCAGTGGAATTTTTGCATTGCTGTACGGGCTTTATATGATTCGTTCTGTATTGTCGTTAGACAAGGGAAACGAACAGATGCAGAAAATTGCTGAGGCAATCCAGGAAGGGGCCAGGGCCTATCTAAATCGGCAATACACCGTCATCGCCGCCGTTGGAATTGTTATCTTCGCACTGTTGTCCTGGTTATTGGGATGGTATGTCAGCATAGGATTTTTAATTGGCGCTGTACTCTCTGCCGTAGCGGGTTATATCGGCATGCATATCTCAATCCGGGCCAATGTCAGGACTGCGGAAGCGGCAAGACAGGGACTTCCTGCGGCTTTGAGTGTTGCTTTTAAAAGCGGCTCCATTACAGGCTTATTGGTTGTAGGATTAGGTTTGCTCGGACTGGGCGGGTATTACTTCTATTTGCACCAACTACAAGTGCCTGTCCGCACTCTTCTTGAAGCTCTGGTTGGATTAGGTTTTGGGGGATCTCTTATTTCCATCTTTGCTCGCTTGGGAGGAGGAATATTTACCAAAGGGGCCGACGTGGGAGCAGACCTGGTAGGAAAAGTAGAAGCTGGCATTCCGGAAGACGATCCGAGAAATCCGGCGGTAATAGCTGACAATGTAGGCGATAATGTCGGCGATTGCGCCGGCATGGCTGCCGACCTATTTGAAACCTATGCAGTCACTATCGTGGGCACCATGCTCTTGGCGGGGATTTTCTTTACTGGGGCAATTCTCGATATGATGATGGTGTATCCCTTGCTCATCGGAGCTGTTTGCATTATAACTACAATTATTGGAACTTTCTTTGTAAAATTGGGCTCCACAAATAATATTATGGGAGCTTTATACAAGGGCTTTTACACAACGGCGATCCTTTCTTGTGCGGCTATTTGGCTGATCACCAAATATTTTGTCGGTTTGGATACTCCCTTCACTGTAAACGGACAGACATTTACAGGAATGAGCCTGTTTTTCTGCGCCGTGACTGGCTTGGTTGTGACTGCCCTGATGATCATCATTACAGAATATTATACTTTAACCTGGTACAGGCCGGTAAAAAGTATCGCTCTGGCTTCGACTACAGGTCATGGAACAAACATCATTCAAGGCCTTGCCATCTCCATGGAAGCGACAGCTTTGCCGGTTATTGTCATTTGCGTCGGCATATTAGTTTCCTATCAGCTGGCCAATCTTTTTGGCCTGGCTATTGCTGCTACGACGATGTTGGCCATGGCTGGAATGATCATTGCCATAGATGTCTTCGGGCCTATTACGGATAATGCCGGCGGCATTGCCGAGATGTCCAATCTTCCTTCTAACGTCCGAAAAACCACAGATGCCTTGGATGCGGTCGGCAATACAACAAAGGCCGTTACCAAAGGGTATGCTATCGGCTCAGCAGGTTTTGCAGCTTTAGTCCTGTTTAGCGCCTTTTTGGCAGACTTGAATCATTATTTCCCTGGCAATCAGGTGTTGTTCAATTTACAAAATCCCTATGTGGTTGTCGGATTGTTCATCGGGGGACTCCTCCCTTATCTTTTTGCAGCTCTCAGCATGACAGCTGTAGGCCGTGCCGCGGGGTCTGTCGTGATCGAAGTGCGCCGCCAGTTTAAAGAGATCAAAGGGATCATGGAAGGTACAGCGAAGCCCGATTACGGGAAAGCTGTGGATATCCTGACAAAAGCAGCTATTAAACAGATGATACTCCCTTCGTTATTGCCTGTGTTGGCTCCGATAGTTCTGTATTTTGCCATCGACCTGACCATTGGGCAGACGGAAGCGTTTGCAGCTCTGGGCGCCATGCTTTTAGGGGTCGTCGTCACAGGGTTATTTGTAGGACTGTCAATGACCTCCGGCGGAGGCGCCTGGGACAATGCCAAAAAGCACATTGAAGCCGGGCATCATGGAGGAAAGGGGTCGGAGGCCCATAAAGCTGCTGTGACAGGTGATACGGTAGGGGATCCCTATAAGGACACTGCTGGGCCAGCTATTAACCCAATGATTAAAATCACTAACATTGTAGCGCTTCTTTTGTTGGCTATTTTAGCTGCCCACACTGTAAGATAACAAAGGAAGGGACAATAAGGGACCAAAGGGACATAAGGGACCAAAGTCAAGTCGTTTATGTCCCTTTCGTCCCTTATGTCCCTTTGGTCCCTTTGGTCCCTTTCGTCCCTTGCCCCTTACCTAATACTATTCGACTTCCTTTTTGATAAGATTCAAAGCGGTGTTTATAAATTCCTGAATATCAAATTTTATCAATTCTTCAAATTCATATTTAAATTTGAAGCGGGGGCCATCTTGATTCGGTCCAAAGTAGTCAACATCAAATTCGGTCTGTGGATTTGCTCCTCTGATATCTAATATATCAACGATACTTGTAGAACCATTATTAAAAGCTATAGTTATAGGTGTGAAACTTAAATGATATTCCAAGCCAAGGTGTTTCAGTTTTGCTTCTGGGGAAAAACCGTTGTCTATCAGTAGTTGTACTAACTCGAGATTGTCTTTCTCAATAGCGAACAAAAGGGGACTCTGTCCAAGGAAGATATTAAAAGGGTAATTAAGAGGAATGGTAATTCTTTTAAATTCATCTTTACTAATGCTTCTATTGTCCAACATTTCTTGGATAAAAGGGCAATCTTCTCGAATGATGGCATTTGTCACAAGATATTCTTGTATGTCCGAAGTGCTGCAACCTCCAACATTATCTGCGACCATTTCCGCTTGATAGCGTGTTTTGCAATAGATGATATCGGTGGGAATTAAGTCAAAGATTCCGCTTTGTATAAGGATTTCTGTCATCTTTGCATCATTTATAGCTTTCAGACTCAGTTGACGGGCAAAAGTGTTATTGATAATAGATAAATTTTCCTTGTTATGGAACATTTTCCTATATTTTTCCAGCAACGTACAGATTTCTCGTATATCTTTACCTCCAATTAGCTTTTTATTGAATAACGAAATAATCTCTTCCCTGAGCTGTTCCATTTGTTGTTCAAAAAGGCTCTTCTTCTTATATGAAAGTGCCTTTTGCTCCCATGTAAAGCCAGCTTCGATCGTTTTGGTAGAGGGATTTTCAATTTCGTTCGTGAAATAGCGTGCAGCAATTTGGGGAAGGGAAGATGGCTTCCTATAGCCAATTGTTCTCACGAAGGATTGAGAATGAAAACAACGGAGGGAATGACTGATAGCAAACATAAGTGTTCCTTATTGTAAATGATTTTTTGATCAGCACACAGCCTGTCCACGTGGAAGATAGAACATTTACATTTAAAATTCAAATGAAAACGGACACACCCTAGCCTTCGGCGACAGGATAATACATATAGCGACAATATCGCGCCTTATTATCCTGACGCCGAAGGCGATCCTCCTTATCTTGTTATTTCTTTACTTGTTTTCCTTTTGTTACTTGATAATATCGACTTTAACCCTTTCGCGGATTTTATCTGTGGGAATGGTGACGATGCGATCGTTCTCTTGAAGGCCTGAAGTGATTTCCATATCTTTGCCATAATCGCGCCCAATGGTCACTTTCTTAAGATGCACAATTTGATGGTCATCTACAACAGCCACATGAGGAAAGCCTGAACGGATAATGATGGCTGTAGACGGTATGATAAAATTGACAGTATCTGGCTTTATGAGAAACTTGACGCGGCCGTACAGACCGGCGTAGAGTTCTCCGTCTTTATTGTCTACGTCTACTTCGGTCAACAATGTCCGAGCAGTGGGATCCAGTGCTTTTGCATATCGGGTGACTACGCCTTTAAAAATTTTATCGGGAAATTCCTGAATGGTGACTTCTGCCTCTACTCCATCTTTAATTTGTCTGAAATAATTTTGCGGCACATCAACGAAAAAGCGGATGGTCTGGGTCTGGGCCATCTGAAAAAGTTCTTGGGGGGTTTCATTAATATTTCCATAGATCAAGGAACCTATGTCAATAGATCGCTGAGTAATAATCCCATCAAAGGGAGCATACATATATTTATACTGCTGCAAATAAGTAAGCCGGGCTACATTTTTCTCATTAGCCACAACTACAGCTTCTGCAGATTGATAGTTCGAAAGGTATTGATCGACTTCCTGTTTTGTTACGGCTTCGCGATTCTTTTGCCAAAGCCCCTGCCAGCGGTCACTAGTGACTTTTGCAATATCTCTTTCATCAATGGAATTTAAAAGTTCTGCCTGAGCTTCGGCCAATTGTTCATCCACTTCTGGGGTATCTATCTCGGCCAATAAATCTCCTTTTTTTACGACGTCGCCAATATCTACCAGATATCGGATAAGATAGCCATTCGTTCGGGCCCAGATGGGGGTAATGTGCCACGCCTGCGCAGAACTGGGCAAAATAAGCTCGATGGGATTGGTGTTGGGCTTGATTTGCAAAATCTGAACTCTAGGCAGAGGGTCTTCGGCTGCAGAGGCATCTATCTGTTCGCTGTTTAACAATCGCGGAATCCATCCGCATAAAAATAAAATAAAAATAAAAAGAGCTGTTCCACCAATTATAAACCACTTTTTAATTTGATATTTTTTGTCCAGTTGCTTAATCAAGGTTATCCTTCTTTTTCTATCGCTTGATGTTCCGGGGGAATATAGGGCTGAGGCTTAGCATTCAAATAAGGGTTTTCTTTATGGCGTCACAAAGGAAAATATCACAGGAACAAAAAATAGGGTGGTCAATGTCGCCATCGCAAGTCCGCCAATAACCGCTCTTCCCAAAGGGGCATTTTGCTCGCCCCCTTCTCCAAGGGCAAGCGCCATGGGGATCATCCCGACAATCATGGCCAGGGCTGTCATTAAAATAGGTCTGAGGCGGGTCAAAGCTGCAGTATGAATGGCTTCAATGCTTGTTTTTCCTTCCTTCAGCTGGAAATTGGCAAAAGTCACCAGCAAAATGCTGTTTGCTGTCACCACTCCAATGCTCATGATTGCGCCCATCAACGAAGGAATATTAAATAGTCGTGCCTGTAAGAAATAGACTCCAAATAATTCCTGAGAAAGCTCCTGGGATAGCCATAGTAATGACAAAGGGATCCAGCCAGGATTGAAAGTTAATGACCATGATGAAATAAACCAGCATGATAGCAAAAATAAAGCCAATGCCAAGCTGTGTAAAAGCTATTTTCATGTTGGAAACAACACCGCTAGCACAATGTTATTGCCTGGATCAATTTTCTGTTGATAGCTGTCCACAATTTTTTGGATATCGGAAGCAACTCCTCCCAGATCCCGTCCCTGCACATTGGCATAAATATCATAAACCGGTTGAATATTCAGATGATTTACCACCCCGGCAGTAGAGCGGCGTTCCAGTGTGCAAAGATCGCATAAGAGCTGTGATGGCTGTAGTTAGGGGGCTGGAAACAGGAATATGCAAAAGGCCTTCCACGGTATTCACGCGATATTTTGGATTTTGTACGGCAATGAGATAGGGGATTCCCGCCTTTCTATCCAGCCAAAAGTTGGGAGTCACTGTCGTGCTATCGCTAAAATTTAGCAGAATATCGTTGACAACATCGATCTGATTAAGGCCGGCAGTAGCCAATTGCATTCTGATCCATTTCCAAAAATAGTTCCGGAAAATCCACTACTTGGTGCATATGGGCATCAGCAGCTCCGGGAACATGGGAAATCTCTTCCACTAACTCCTGGGCTATTTTCAAATTGTTCTCTTTATCATAACCTGATCACTCTGACATCGATGGGGGTTGGCAAGCCCAAGGTTTAGGATTTGATTCACCATATCTGCAGGTTGGAAAAAAAAGAGAGATAGGGAAATTTCTTTTTTAAGATGTTTTCGAAGCATCTTCATATATTCTTGGGTAGAATGTTTTCGCTTTGACGTTAATGAGATTAAAATTTCCCCATCATATCCTCCCACGGTAGCGTTGTCTCCAAAAGCGAGGGTATAAGGAACAGGATTCAATCCAATGTTGTCGATCAGCATGGCAATTTCATCGGGAGGGATAATTTTTTTTATTTCATTTTCCACTTCGCTAAATATTTCTGCGGTCACTTCTATTCTTGTGCCGGAAGGTGCCCTGACATGCAACCTCAATTGGCCTGCATCTACTGAAGGAAAAAAATCTTGGCCTACAAATGGGAAAATAATAAATGCGCTGACAAAAATGATTCCAAATATAATTAGGATAATGATCCGATTTTCCAATGACCATTGAAGAAGTTCACCATAAGAATGGCGAAAACGGTGGAATTTTTCTGAAAATTTGACATGATATCGGTCTAAAGCAGTTTGCGGGCCTCCTCCGGTATACAAGTACATCTCAGGGGGGAGAATGAATTTGATCATGACGGGAACAAGTGTCCGCGAGAGAACATAAGAGGCCGTGATAGCAAAAACAACAGCCAAAGCAAAAGGAGTGAACAAAAATTTTGACGGCCCGACCAGCAGCACAACAGGCAAAAATACAATGCAAATGGAGAGCGTGGATACAAAAGCAGGAATGGTCACTTCATAAGAGCCGTCCAAAATGGCCTGCTCCAAGGGCTTTCCCGCTGCTGATATTGCGATGGATATTTTCAATGGCAACAGTTGCATCATCGACCAAGATCCCGATGGCCAAGGCCAAGCCGCCCAAAGTCATGATATTAAGGTTTCTCCAATCAAGCTTAAAAAGATGATCGAAGTCATGATCGACAGGGGAATCGATATGAGCACAATCAATGTGCTGCGCCAGCTTCCTAAAAATATCAAAACCATCCCCCTGTCAGAGCAGCGGCTAAAACACCTTCTGTCACCACTCCTTCGATCGCTTTTTTCACAAAGATAGACTGGTCAAAAATTAAGATTGATGTCCATTCCTTTTGGCGCAGCTGCACGGATTGTAGGCAATAATTCCCACACTTGATTGACAATATCAAGTGTGGAGGCGGCTCCATTTTTTAACACCTGCATCATGACCGATCTGACCCCATCCTGCCTGCACCATATTCGTTTGAGGAGCAAACCCATCGTGTGCAAAGGCAACATCACGCAAAAAAATCATTTTTTGATCAACGACTCGCTACAGGTATATCATTAAATGATTCCGGCTTAACTGGAGTATTGTTCACATTGACGCTATAATCATAATTTCCGATGCGGAATCCCCCAGAGGGGTAGTCATTACCTGGTTAAGCAGTGCATTGTTGACATCTCGCGCAGATAACCCGCGCGTTTGCATGGCTAGTGGATCGACATCGACCATCAATTGCCGCACTTTTCCTCCATAAGGTGTGGGCAATGTGGCTCCCTGGAATCGTTGCGATGGATTGCCTGATCCGCCAGTTGCCATAGTCATAAAGCTCCGATTCCGTGACTATTCTCCTCCGGATAAAATCATTTGGATCGAGGGGAACAGTATTTACATAATAACGCAAAATAATGGGCGGAAGCATCCCGGGAGGCATACCGTTTTAAAATGGATTGGGAAGAGGCTGTGCTTCCGCAATGGCAGAAGGTATATCCGCATCCGGGTGAAAATAGAGGCGGATAAGCCCAATCCCATCGACTGTTTGGGATTCCATGCGTTCAATATCGTTGACATTATTGGAAAGGGTATATTCGCTAAATGTGGTGATCCTCTCTGAAAATTCTTCTGCGGGAAGTCCAGTATAAGACCATATGACGCTGACGATGGGAATATTGATATTTGGAAAAATATCTTTAGGCGTAACAAATAAAAATACAGAACTCAGAATGCAATAAGCAACGAAAGAACTAAAAATGTGTAAGGCCGCCTAAGGGCAAGTTCAACTATCCACACGGCTGCATTTTATTTTAGTGAGGTTTAAAAACGATAATGTACTTTTTAAAAAAGAATAGTACAAGTTAAATTTAAATTTTAAATAAGGTGATGGTTTGAATTGCAAAACGTGGTTTGTTTTAGTCCTGTCCATACTGGGAACTGGCTGCTCCGTGGGCCCGACTTATGTGGCTCCTCCCATTCAGGTCCCATCCGCTTGGAAAAACAGTCAGGAAGAATGCTGCCAAAAATTTGAAGCGAACAAAAATGGCGCTCTGGTCTATTTGGACAATTGGTGGGAAGTATTTGAAGATAAAAAATTGAATGAACTGGAGAACTTGGCTTTAAAAAACAATCGAGACCTTTTTGTTGCGTTTCAAAGAATTGAAGAGGCTAAAGCCCTTATGGGCATTGCAGCAGCTGATTTTTATCCTCAAATCACTCTGGGTCCGCAATCCACCAATACCGGCGAACTGATAAAAAACTATACCAATCCCTCCACTTTAACGGCCTTAACTGCGAAGCCTATGCCTTTCCGGGCTCATGAGGTTTTTTATTTTTTTCCCTTCAATTTAAATTATGAAGTGGACTTGTGGGGTAAAATCAGAGACCAATATGCCGCCGCAAAATATAATTGGCTAGCCATAGAGAAAGATTATGAAGCTGTCATGCTAACTCTCACTTCAAACCTGGCCATCGCCTACTATCAGCTGCGCACCGCCGATGCCGAAATGGATCTGCTGCAGAAAATTCTAAAGACAAGACAAAAGGCCCTGGAGATCAACCAGGCACGCTATAATGACCAAATTACTTTCTATGCGGATGTCACCCTCGCTGCAGAAGAGGTAGACACGGCCATAGGTCAATATGAGGAGATAAGGCGTCAACGCGATGTATTGGAAGATCAAATAGCCGTTTTAATAGGCGTGCTGGCCTCTGAATTTTGTTTGGAGGCGATGCCTCTTCAGGGATTACCTCCTTGCATACCTGAAGGAATCCCTTCAGAAATCCTCTTGCGCAGGCCAGACATTGCCGAAGCAGAATATAATGCGCAATCGCAGCATGCATTGGTCAAACAGGCGTATTCCTTGTTTTTTCCATCCTTGAGCCTGACAGCCACTTTGGGATTTGAAAGCCCTGTCCTTAAAGAGTTCATGAAGTGGATCAGCCGCTACTGGATGTATGGAGAGCAGGTGAACCAGCTGATCTTTGACGGCTTCAGAACGCCTTATAACCTCTCCATGCAAATTGCCCGGTTTATGGAAGCGAGCGGAGAATACCAGCAACAGGTCCTTGTGGCTTTTCAGGAAGTGGAAGATGCCTTAGCTAGCTTGGACTCGTATGCCAAACAGTACGAGGCCGCTTCAGGGGCTGCGAAATGGGGAGAAAAAAGCTATCAACTCTATAATGACCGCTACACTGCGGGGATTACCTATTACATTGACGTCGTCAATACAGAAAGGGATTGGCTCAATTTTCAAATCAACCTTAATACAATTCAAGGCCTTCGTTATCTGGCTACCGTGCAATTTATAAAAGCCCTCGGAGGCAGCTGGTCTCTACCAGAATCCTAGTGTAAACAAAAGTGTTGACATACTAATAGCCATAAACAAAAGGAAAACAAGATAAAGAAATAACAAGATAAGGAAGATCGCCTTCGGCGTCAGGATAAGGGAAATATCCTGACGCCGAAGGCGATCCTCCTTATCTTGTTATTTCTTTATCTTGTTATTTCTTTGCTAAAAACGCAGCAGCCCACAGTTCTGTTTGCACCCGAATGTTCTATTTATTGTTCTATTTATTTTACATAAATCACTCAGACCCATATATTAGAGCACAGAATAATTGGAGATGGATTTATGATTATTGAATATCCTGTGTATGTTAGTAATACGCATGCTGCTTCCAGTAATAGCCTGGGATCCTGTTTGCCGGATGAAATATATAAACGCATTTTTATATGTTTATCTTTGAATGATGTGTGGACTGGCACCAAGGTCTGCCGTCATTGGAAACAAATTTTGACAGATAAAGCTTTTTGGGATTTGAAAGGTTATGAAACTGTCACAGAGTCCCCCTGCGAGATGACTAAAATAGCCTTCGCCATGTTGGATACAGCAGTAGAAAAGGGATTGGAAGCCAAAAAAACAAATCAAAACAAAATGCCTCTTTCCGCTCTTCAGTTCATCTGTGGTTCCAATCCTATGGCACAAGGATTAATGGTTTTTGGTAAGGGCGTAAGAAGAATTACTTTAAAAAATGCTTCAGATTTGCCGGAAAATGTAGATGTCTTGAAATTGATCCGTTTGGATAAAGGCGCTGATCTATATAAAGGGGATAGCAAGTCAACGTTTATTTCCGATCTTAGTGATTGTAAGATATTTTTTGGAAAAGGGATTAATCAAGCCGAGCTTCTTTACAGTCTTATAATTTGCTAGAGCTTTTCAGAGGTAGATGTAAAGGAAAAATATATGGAGATGGTTATATGATTATTGAATATCCTGCGTATGTTAATAATACGCATGCTTCTTCCAGTAATAGCCTGGAATCCTATTTGCCGGATGAAATATATAAACGCATTTTTATGGGTTTATCTTTGAATGATGTGTGGACTGGCACCAAGGTCTGCCGTCATTGGAAACAAATTTTGACAGATAAAGCTTTTTGGGATTTGAAAGGTTATGAAACTATTTCAAAGGCAAAGTATTCAAATCGAATTTCAATTGGAAGGCAAAAATTGCTATGATGAATAGGACATATAAGAAAGAAAAGCGAAGGCAAGGCCATTTTTAACAAAAATCCTTTCTTTAATTTCCAGGTTATCGCTATCAAAACCTTGCATGATTAAATCCTCGTAGTCATTGAATCCAAAATCTTCAAAAAAATTGGAGGTTTTGGATTAATTTTTAAATAACTAGCTCACCTTACGCAAAACATGTAGAAATCTCGTCTTTTGGTTTCGCTTCATCTGCGATATTTGCCGCCCAGGCCAACGGCCTGGTTTGTAAAAGCCTAGGGCGCAGCCCTAGGTGAATTCAATATATCAGTTTCAGGCTGAAGGCCTGATTATGTAAATCCTGGGGCGAAGCCCCAGGGAAATACAGGGCAGGCCTTCAGCCTGCAATGGTTTATTACTGGTTTCCTAGGGCTTCGCCCTAGGCTTTTACAAGCCAGGCCGTTGGCCTGAGCGGCAAGTACCCATTAAACACAAACTTAAACCAATAGGCGAGATTTCTACATGTTTTGCGTAAGGTGAGTAACTAGTCATAAAACTCCAATAAAATTGGAGTTTCTGGTAAAATAATGATGAGAAGGCGGATATGAGGTCCTTTATTTCCGATCCTCAAAGACTCGAAATTTGGTCCCCACAATTTTTTTCAGACCTTATCAATAATCTGCAGGTGGAATAGAGAGATTATGGGTCCAAGCATGTTAAATCTCACAGCATTTCAGTCGCTTTTTGAAAACACCTGGTTATGAACAGGCTGCTTTGTAATTCACCCGATGCGACGTTTCTCAATTTATTAAATGTAGATCGGACGGCTTCATCCTCAGGCCCTTTCTCAAATTTGGCAGTGTCAGTGAGCAGTTCCTGCAACTGTTTTAACACTTCATCATTCATTTGTTCTTGGCGCAGAGATAAAATAAGGTTTTTAGTAGCCGCCTTGAAATAATTAGGAAGAGGTGCCTTCTTTTTAGATCCTGCAACATATATATAAACAGCTTTGGTTAATATAAAAATAAATATGGAGGGGTCCCCATCCTTAAAGAGTGTCAAGGTATTGTCATTAGCTCCGGATAAGACTTCCTGAACAATAAAGTTAGCTCCCTGATCAATAACTTCCTGAGTAGCCCTTCCTATATCATAGATAGGTTGAAGCATGCTATCATCTACAGTTATTTGTATCTGATGTTGCACCCAATCGGCTAGGTCTAACATATCACTTAAGCGGAATAACACAATAGGAGTTGGATTGAGCATGGCTGCCCAATAGCGGGCAAAACTCTCCCGCGTCAAAACATTGACAACCAATGGATTATAAAATATCGCATCAGCGATTCCCCATATAATCGTAAATGAACTGCTTTCCAATCGCTTGGCAAAAAAATTATAAGGTTTTTCCGTAACTGGATATAAAGCCAGTGATACAAGGGCAAGGGTGGCATAGGCAACTGTTTCTACTAAAGATGCGACTGTTAAAAGGCAAAGGCCTATTTCAGCCGCAGCTACTTTGCCGACGTGTATCCCAACATTGTCTACTCTTTGTATCCCTTGAGACGGTCCAAACCAGTCGTCTTCGCTTCCTTGCGGATTTCTCCAAGCAAGCAATTCAGACATCAGTTGACTTGAAATACACCTTGTTACCGACATAAGGCCTCCATTTTGGAAATTGCTCTGAAGCATATTCCAAATTCATTTTAAGTGCAATTAAAATACAAAATCCAGTCGACAATTTTTGTTATGAAATGTTGTGTTTAGCTCTCATATATTATATAAGGCAAATATGGCTTACTCAGAAGTACGTCCTTAAAAAGTCATGGCAGCATATGACTTTTTATGAGAAAGTGGCCAGGGCGTCCCGCCCTGGTACAGGCCGAGACGGCCTGGTTACCTTTTCATGCTTCGCCTTGCCATAACTTTTTAAGGACGGACACTCAGAAGGAATCGAAAATGATGTGGATTATTTCATTAATTTTAACGGTCGTTGCCTGTTTTGCAATCATCTATAGATGCTATCGAGTTCATTATTATTCCTGGTATATAGGTTTCCCTTGGCCTAAATATCGGGTGGTGACTGATAAAAATGTGATGATTCCCATGCCCGATGGCACCCGGTTGGCCACGGATATATATCGACCGAATTCTTTGGATAAATTTCCCGTCATTATTGTTAGAACCCCTTATAACAAACAGGGTTTACTGCAGCCTTATAAACAGCTGGCATTCATTTTAGCTGGCCAGGGATATGTTATCATAATCCAGGATGTTCGAGGAAAGTATAAATCGGAAGGAAAGTTCTATCCCTATGCTTATGAGGCCCTCGACGGGCATACGACAGTTACGTGGGCTGGTGAAGCTTCCTGGTCTAGCGGCAAAGTGGCCCTTTTTGGGATTTCCTACTCAGGTTCATGCGCTTGGTTGGCGGCAAGGTATAAGAGTGTCTATTTACGGACCCTCGTTACTATATTCACAACTCAAAATACCTATTCCATATGGATTGAAAAAGGTATTCCTTTTTTTAAGGGCCCGCTTTTGTGGCTTGGGAAATATGGAGCAAAAAAAGAAAACAAAAAAATGACGGATAAAAGGCTGAAACCTTTTCTATGGCAGCTTCCTGTCAATTCTCTCGATGTGCAAGCTACAAATAGAAAAATTTTATTTTACAGGGAATATTTGTCACATTTAGAGCCAGATTCTTTTTGGGAAGAAATAAGCGCCCATTATAGCGCGGACAATCTGAATGTTTCAGCCTACATAATTGGAGGATGGTATGATCCTTTTCTTAGTGGTACAATTGAAGATTATCAACGGATGATACAGGCCCCTGCCATCTCCCTGAACCATTACAGTCGTTTGTTGATTGGGCCCTGGGCGCATAATCCAGTTCAAAAATTCCACGGAATTGAATTTGGGAATAAAGCCAACTTTAAGTCCATCCTTATTTCTATACTGGATTGGTGCGACGTTTGGCTTAAGGATAAAAAGAAGAAGAACCTTCACAACAACATTCGATATTTTTTGATGGGAAGAAACGAATGGAAAGAAGCGAGTGAATGGCCTCCTTCCAATACAAAAGAGGAAAAATACTATCTGTCCGAAGATAATAACGCTGTAAATCAAAAAGAAGGGCTCTTGACTCTGGCTCCCCCCGAACAGAAGCAAAAAAAACAGTATATATACAATCCCAGGGATCCAGTTTTATTTAGAGGAGGCTATATGTTACATGGCGAAGGCTGGATTGCACCGGTGGAACAGAATGAGTTCATGGCTCGGGATGATGTTCTGATCTACAGTACTCCTTCCTTGCAGAATGAAGTGTGCATTGCAGGATCTGTTAAACTGATTTTGTATGTCTCATCACAAGCTTTGGATACGGATTTTTATGCAAAACTATGTGATATGCATCCGAATGGAAAATCTTTTAACTTGACTACGGGTTTTGTTCGCATGAGGTTTCGGGAATCCTTAGGGAATCCTCAGTTAATGGTACCTGGAGAGATTTACCGCATTCAAATCCAATTTAGATCTATAGCTCATGCCTTTTTAAAAAATCATCGCATTCAGTTGCAGATCACATCTTCTGATTTTCCCGTCCATAACAGAAATCTCAATACGGGGATGAGCTGCGAGGATTCAATGGAAATAAAAGAAGTGGAACAAACGATCTACACCGGGAAATCTTGTGAATCCCACTTGATCCTCCCCGTTTTGAACGGATGAATGTTCACGTATGATGGGCCCTAAACTGAATAATCTGAGTGATTCGTGGAATGGCTGTGCAACCGCAAAGGGAATAATATTGTCTTCTTAAAAATTCGACGGCATCGATTCGTTCCTGAGGAGTTTTTTCTTGCCAGAATTGCAAATCAGAAGTATTGTCATTCTTCTTGATAATATGCACTGGCAGATCTCTACGCGATGATCGTTTCTCCATAAGCCAGCCTCCAAGCTACCTTTGAATGATGCTACAGACACAGGGTTTCATAAGCTCATTCTAACATTTTTACAATTTAGAGGGATATGAAATAGGACAAGCAGCTCAAGAATTCCGGTCGTTTTTTCCTTTCAAAAAAGGATAGTATCATGTATTATTGTCCTTATAAGGAGGTATAGTACATGGAATCCATTTTACAAACTTTACAGGAAGAGTTTCACACAGCCCTTTCTTTAACAGAAAAAAGCACCCCGCGGCTTTATAAGTTTCCTGATGCTGAAAACCTTATTAAGGTAGCTGTGGGGATGAGGCGTTCAGGTAAAACATATTTTCTATTTCAAACAATCCGAGGATTGTTATCAGAAAAAATACCCTTAGAACGTATTTTATATTTAAATTTTGAAGATGATAGAATTTTGCCCATGGATCACAAGACGATGGGGAAACTTATTGACTCATGGTATACTCTATATCCTCAAAATCACAATCATGAGTGTTACCTGTTTTTAGATGAAGTTCAAAATGTGGAAGGATGGCCTCTTGTTTTAAGAAGAATGCTTGATACAAAAAAAATTAAAATTTACGTAACGGGTTCCTCTGCAAAGTTGTTAAGCAAAGAAATTGCTTCATCATTACGCGGCCGTTCTCTATCTATAGAGATTTTTCCTTATAGCTACCTGGAATATCTAACAGCCCACCGTCAAGAGCTGCCATTAAAACCTTTCGGACAAAAGGCTCTTGATTATCATCGCAGTTATTTATTGGAATATTTTCGTTCAGGCGGTTTCCCAGGGATTCAATTAATGCCGCAAAACGAAAAGCTCGAAGCATTGCAAAGCTACGTAGAAACTGTTATTTTCAGAGATATCATTGAGCGGTATCAAATTGGCAATATAACTCTAATGAAATATTTTATTAGTTTCTTGTTAAAAAACATAGCCGCTCCATTTTCTATTAACAAATTTTACAATGACATCAAAAGTCAAGGACATAAAGCCGGTAAAGATACTTTATATTTATATCTTGACTATCTTGAGGATGCATTTCTTATTTTTTCGATTCCAATTTTTACCGAATCCCTTCGGCATAGGCAAACCACGCCAAAAAAAATATATGCGATTGACAACGGTTTAATCCTTGCTAATACTTTTAATTTGTCAGATAACTTAGGAAAGCTTTTAGAAAATCTAGTCTACTTGGATTTGCGTCGGGAAGGGAAGAAAATTTTCTACTATCATACTTCAGATGGCTATGAAATAGATTTTATTACGCAAGATACCCAAGGGAAATACGAAATAATCCAGGTCGTATGGGATACAAGTGATCCAAAGACACTGGAACGAGAAGAAAGAGCCTTAAATCAGGCTGAGAAAGAATTAGGCTTTCCAGGAAGACTTTTGGACTATACTCACTATTTGCGACATTTTCTGACATCTGATGATGAATTTCAAAAGATAATGACTCTCTATAGCAACTCTATTCCGAGGTTAAATTGGTTTTCCCTTTCTGAGCGGGAAGAAATGGTAATAGAAGCTTCTCGTACAGCACAAAAGCAAAATGTCAACTTTTTTGATGTGCTTACAAATCTTACTTTTCAAAGAAGCATTAAATACGGCAAATAGTCTAAATAAAAAGCCTCTCTAACTAGGGAGAAAAAACATGGCAAAAAATAAAAAATATGAAGATTGGCTTCTTGAAAAGCTTAAAGATCATGATCAAGCTGTTGCATATTTAAACGATGCCTTAGAAGAAAGTCTTAAAGGCGATGAAGAATCCCAACAACTCTTTTTAATCTCTCTACGTAACGTTGCAGAAGCGCAAGGCGGTGTGGGTGCATTGGCCAAAAAAGCTCACGTAGGCCGTGAAAGCCTTTACAAAACTCTTTCAGGTACAGGCAATCCAAAATGGCATACCTTGGTTTCTTTATGTGTTGCGATGGGGTTAAACTTAAGATTGAGTTAAAAATAATTAGAGGGGGCTGGTGAATGGACGAATTGATCAATGTATTAAGTCAAAGGTTTCAGGAAATATTAGGATTAATTCAAGCTTGGTGGATTCCTATAGGTGCTTTTGCTGGTTCTTTTTGGCTTATTATAAAAAAAATCTGGCCTTGGTCAAAAGGACTTTGGGATGCAAGAGAGAAGTTAAAACAATTGCAAAATGAACAAAAAAACGTGAATTTAAGAGAAGAAGTGATCCTTGTTAAGGAAGAAAATTTTAAATTAAAAGAAGAAGTTACAAGATTATCCAATCAATTAGAGATTAAAGAAAATGTTGTGTGGAAAGACGGTATTCTCTACTACGGTGGTGCCGAGATTTGTTCACGCTGTTATGACACTAGTACAAGCACCGATCGTAAAACAGTGCGTTTATTGACGAGTGATCATGAAATAAAAGGCATATTTTATTGCCCTGAATGTAAGACGCATTCCAAAACCACGGAAGGGGCATTGCAGCAGAGGGATAAACATCGCGAGGCAATTCGTCAACTTACGGAAAGAAGATATTAACATTGATTAAGATGCCTCTTTCACGAATTTTCAACCCTATCACTCACCTTACGCAAAACATGTAGAAATCTCGTCTTTTGGTTTCGCTTCATTTGCGATATTTGCCGCCCAGGCCAACGGCCTGGTTTGTAAAAGCCTAGGGCGCAGCCCTAGGTGAATTCAATATATCAGTTTCAGGCTGAAGGCCTGATTATGTAAATCCTGGGGCGAAGCCCCAGGGAAATACAGGGCAGGCCTTCGAGGCTGACAGGAAATAGGCAAAATACATGTAAATAATAAATTTACGACCCCCACAACCTATTATGGGGATGTAAACTTTTTATTTTATCATCTTTTTGCCTATTTCCTGTCAGCCTCTTCAGCCTGCAATGGTTTATTACTGGTTTCCTAGGGCTTCGCCCTAGGCTTTTACAAGCCAGGCCGTTGGCCTGAGCGGCAAGTACCCATTAAACACAAACTTAAACCAATAGGCGAGATTTCTACATGTTTTGCGTAAGGTGAGCCTATCATTATTACGGCTTAAAAATTCACTGGAAAATATTGTATCCCAGCAGAAGCACAAAGCGGTGTGATCAACACGGAAATACTTGATTTCCGTCTTCTTCCGTGTTAATTTCCTAGTTAGAAGATTAAAAGGACAGCATCTCCCATTTGGACCCAATCACGGGTTTAGACGCTTCAGTAAGTGGTCCCCAATACGCAATGCATTGGCGATAACTGTCAGAGAGGGGTTAACTGCTCCTATGCTGGGAAAGAAGCTGGTATCGACAACATAAAGGTTATCGAGCTCATGAGCTTTGCAGTTGACATCCAATACGGAATTGCGCGGATCTTTACCGAAACGGCATGTACCCGCTTGATGGGCAGCCCCTGCAATAGGAATATTGGTTTTCATGTAAAGGTTTTTTGGAATCAAATGATCAGGATGCATTCCTAAATGATTCAGCATCGATTTTAATTTGTCATAGAGTTTTTGCTTTGGCACCTGGTTATTGAATGTATAACTCAGCTTTATATTTCCATCTTTGTCGATTGTAATTCGATTATTGGGATTAGGGAGATCTTCGGTTGTCAGCCAGAAGTCAACAGAATGCCGGGCAATCTCATTCAATGCCATGAGTGGCAACAAAGCTGTCTCGATCGGCTTTTCACCTTTGAACATCGGCCCAAGGGATTTCCCTATCATTTGAATATTTCCCATAGGGTAGTCAAATCCCTCCATGCCAAAATAGAAATCATTTAAAGCTAAAGTTTTTTGGAAATAGGTGGGATTGGGTTCTCTGGAGAGGGCTAAGACGGCTTGACTATTATGGAACATGTAATTGCGTCCGACTTGATCCGACCCATTGGCAAGACCCTGCGGATGCTTATCGTTAGCAGACATGAGAAGCAGTTTTGCGGAATTTGCTGCTCCGCAAGAGACAACAATGATGTCTCCAGTGAAGTTTTCAACTTGGCCTTCAACTTCAACCTCGACAGCGGTAACAAAGCTGCCTGATGAATCGGTTTTTAGCTGCAGTGCCTTGGCATTAGTAATCAAAGTCACATTGGAATATTCAAGAGCTGGACGCACTCCAACCATCTCTGCATCAGCTTTAGCTTGGACTAGGCAAGGAAAACCATCACATGTTTGGCACCGGATGCATCGACTGTCAGGAGGATTTTGTTCATTCAGCATGATGGCGCATGGTGCCGGGAAAGGATGATAATCGGCCTTCTTAAGATTGTCATAAAGCTGCTGAATGCGTGGTTCGTGAGATACTGCAGGGTATGGATAGGGTCCGCTGCAGGGAGGCTCTGTAGAATCGAGGCGGCGTTCTCCATGAACATAGTACATCTTCTCAGCTTGCATATAATAAGGCTCTAACTCTTCGTAGGTAATAGGCCATGCAGGAGAAATGCCGTCATAGTGTTTTAACTCTCCAAAATCTTGCTTGCGCAATCTATAAAGAGCTGCGCCATATAACTTAGTTGCTCCTCCAACAAAGTAATGAACTTGAGGTTGAAAAGATTTGCCGCTGCTATCATGCCAGGTATCTTTTGAGATATACCTGTTATTTACAAAAACAGACTCTGCATCCCAGTTTTCTTTTTCCCGTTTTAGCCAGCCGCCGCGTTCTAGAATCAGAATGCGTTTTCCTGAGGGGGCAAGGTGCCTTGCAAGAGAGCCTCCTCCGGCTCCACTGCCAATGATAATGACATCATATTGATTGTTCATAATAACCTCTAAGATTCCTTTTTTTCACCATCATCCCACTTGATGCGCATGTTGTCGCTGCCATCCAAAATTTGGGATACAGTCTTGCCAGCATAGTTTAATATCCAACCAATAAAAGCTTGTATTTTCTGAAATAGCGTTGATAACAAGGCAATGTGCACGCCGAGCCAAGCAAAATAGGCAAAGAACCCTTTGAGTTCCCGGCGTTGTTTACCAATTTCAACGATAGCAGCATTCTTACCAATCATTGCCATGATGCCTTTATCCTTGTATTGAAATGGAGATGGAGCCTTTCCTTTGACTTGAGCAAGGATATTTTTAGCTGCCCATTCTCCCATCTGCTTCGCTACTGAGGCTAACTGAGGCAATGGTTTGCCGTCGGCTCCGGGAATGATGGCAATATCGCCGAGGGCATAGATATTTGGAAAGCCTTTCACAGTCAGGTCTGAACATATAATAACTCTCCCGGCATGCCCCTGCTGAAGGCCGCATTTATCGGCTAAGGGCGAGGCTCTCAATCCGCCTGCCCAGATCACAGTCTTTGTAAGAATTTTTTCTCCATTCGAAAGCTCTACGCAGCTATCTGTGACCTTATCGACATGAATGCCCATGACAAGGTCTACGCCACGCTCTTTTAAAACCTTTTCAGTATAGCTTTGCGATTCTCGTGTAAATGCCCCAAGAACTGTAGGCCCATGGTTAACAAGATAAATTTTTGTTTTTTTCAAGGCCAAGTCATTGAATTCTTGCGGCAAAGAAAAATGAAGCATATCAGCTATGGCTCCGGCTATCTCAGTTCCTGTCGGGCCAGCACCAACGATTACGAAATTGAGAACTCCTTGGTCGATAAGGAGCTGATTTCTGTCAGCATCTTCAAAGCATCCAATAAGGCGTGAGCGGAGGCGTTCAGCATCAACAAGGTTATAGAGAGGAAGGCTGTATGTATCAGCCCCGGGGGTGCTGAAAAAATTGACAATACTGCCTGTAGCCAAAACGAGATAGTCTCCTTTGTAAGTTTCCCCTTCTTCAGTTTGGACAGTCAATGTATTAGGATTCACTGAGGCCGCCGTAGCCATTTTGACATCAATATTAGTCTTGCCTGAGAAATAGCGCCTGAATGGAATGGCCGCAGCTGCCGAAGGAAATGCCGCTACCGCTACTTGATAGAGCAAAGGAGTAAATTTATGGTAATTGTTTTGGTCGATCAAAGTGACATGGATATCCTTATTGCCTATGAGTTTATGTGCGCAGCTCATTCCTGCAAAGCCCCCGCCTAAAATAATCACATGTTTTTTATTCATATATTGTTCCTATATTTCACTAATCTTTCCCTGTTCAATCAGCGTTGGAGACATATGTTGGAATGCATATTTTCCATATTGGTGGATCAGTTTGGCGACAAGGCCCGTCCAGCCAGTTTGGTTGCTGGCTCCAAGCCCCGCTCCATTATCTCCATTGAAATATTCATGAAATAAAATATAATCACGCCAATAGGGATCGTTTTGAAATTTCTCAATCCCTCCATAAACAGGTCTTCGACCGTTTTCATCTTTAAGGAATATCTTAATGAGCCTGTAGGAGAGGTCGGAAGAGACATTCCAAAGGTCTGTCATTTTTCCCGATCCCGTGGGGTATTCTACTTCCATGTTGCCGCCATAATAGTAATCAAAATTTTGCAGTGATTCGATCAGAAGAAAGTTGAGGGGAAACCAGACAGGACCTCTCCAATTGGAATTGCCGCCGAACAAAGGGGTAGTAGATTCGGCTGGTTCGTAGTCGAGACGAAACTCTTTGCCTCCTAAGTTAATGATAAATGGTTCTTTCTGCAGGCGTTTTGAAACTGAGCGGACGCCATAGGGGCTAAGGAACTGGTTTTCATCCAAAACTTTCTCCAAAATTCGATTGAATTTAGTGCTATTGGCAAAAGCCAGCAAAACCCGCTCTTCAATGCCGCGCTTGTTAAGATCTGCAATGTTATGAAGCATATCAGGCCGGTTTTTTACAAACCATTCAAAGTGACGCCTATAATTGGGAAACTTTTTGGAAATTGAGGGTGCATTGGTACCGACAACAAATAGGGGAATGATGCCTGTCATATTGTCTTCACGCAATCTGAGGATCTTATCATCGGAATCCACTATGATACTATAATAAAAACCGTTTACAGCATCCCATAGGCCATCAGATGATCCGTGTATAGCGTTTATAGCATCGGCGATGTAGACAAAATGCTCGAAAAATTTTGTGGCAATATCCTCATAAACTTCGTCCTTCTCTGCTAGCTCCAAAGCAATTTCCAGACAGTTAATGCAATACATTCCCATCCAGGCTGTTGCATCTGGCTGTTCAAGATAGCCGCCTGAAGGAGGAGTTAACGATCGATCAAAAGCGCCTATGTTGTCAAGCCCAAGGAAACCGCCTTCGAAGATATTGCGCCCTTCGGCATCCTTCCTATTAGTCCACCAGGTAAAATTCAAAAGAAGTTTTTGGAAAATCCTTTCCAGGAAAGCTCTATCTTCACGGCCATACATCAATCTTTCAATTTCAAATATGCGCAGGGCTCCCCATGCCTGAACTGGAGGATTAACATCGGAGAAGTTCCATTCATAGGCAGGAATTTGTCCTTCGGGGGACATATACCATTCCTTGGTCAATAGCAAGAGCTGTTTTTTGGCAAAATCAGGGTCGATCATCACAAGAGAGATCATGTGGAAGGACAAGTCCCAGGCTGCAAACCAAGGATACTCCCATTTGTCAGGCATAGAAAAGATATCATAGGCATCTAGGTAGCACCAATGCGAATTGCGTCCCATTTTTCTTTGGGGGGACGGTTCTGGTTGCCCGAGATCTCCTTTCAACCATTTATGTACATTATAATGATAGCATTGCTTATTCCAAAGAAGGCCAGCGAATGCCTGACGCTGCACATTCGACATATCCTCAGGCAGTGGATAAGGAGTAACATGTTTATAGAAGCTATCAGCTTCTTCCTTTCTTTTTATAAATATCGCATCGAACTCGCTACCGAAAGGACATACGATGTCCGCATCACTGCTAAGTCGCAGCTTAACGGTTTTTGTCTCATTTGGAGCAAATTTTAAGCGATAGACTGCAGAAGCCTTGGTGCCATTGTTTGCTGGGTTTATTCCTTCTTTGCGTCCCTCAACGAAATAATCGTTAATGCTGTCTTTAACATAAGGGGATTCATTTGGAATATTAAAAATCCGAGCGGTGTTTGTTTCATTTTCTGTGAATAACACACTGTCGGGGTTGTCGCAATATAAGCAATAATTTCCTAATTCATTGTGGGAAGCGTTTATTATTTTTAAACTGCTTTTATCAACCAAGTGCAAATTAGGTTTATGAGAACTGGCATCCCATTGCCAAATGTTGCGAAACCAGATTGTCGGAAGAAGATAGAGTTCACCATTTTCGGAAGAGCGATTAGCGAGAGTAAATCTAATGAGGATATCTTCAGCTGAACTTTTGGCATATTCGGTAAATACATCAAAGTAGCGATCGGCATTGAATATACCTGTGTCGAGAAGTTCATATTCCGGCTGAAGGCGGTTGCGGGCCTTATTGGTTAATACAAGGTCCTCATAAGGGAAAGCACCTTGAGGGTATTTGTAGAGATGCTTCATGTAAGCATGTGTCGGGACATTATCAACATAGAAATAATATTCTTTCACATCTTCGCCATGATTGCCCTCATGTCCTGTAAGGCCGAAAAGGCGTTCCTTTATTATAGGATCTTTTCCATTCCATAGCGCCAAAGCAAAGCAAAGTCGTTGCTTCTCATCGCAGATACCTGCTAATACCATCTTCCCCCCATCTGTATACGCGGGAACGGGCATGATCATGAGGAAAATATTCCCAGGCGGTGCCATTTGGGCTATAATCTTCGCGTACGGTTCCCCATTGCCTTTCACTCAAATAGGGCCCCCATAGGCGCCAGGCAGCATTTCCTAAGCGTGCTTCGACGAGGCGTTTTCCCTCTTCTGTCGATTCAATGTCCAGCATACGATTACAACCCTGGGCTTTGATGCATTAGACCTCCATCAACAAAAATTGTTGCAGCCGTAATATAGCTGGCTCCGTCTCCACAAAGGAAAGCCACAACTTTGGCAATATCTTCCGGTTGCGCCATTCTTCCTAGAGGAATGGCTGAATCAAGCTTTTTTAAGAGAGCGGGGTCTTTCATAGTCGATAGATTGATTGGAGTAGCGACAGCTCCCGGCCCGACTCCTATAACTAAGATATTGTGTTTAGCCAGTTCTAGGGCTGCTGTCCTTGTGAGCATTCTCATTCCCCCTTTTGAGAGGCAGTAGGTTGTATTATCCGGCATCGGCCAGTCTTCGTGGACTGAAGTAATATTGATAATGCGGCCGCCGCCCCCTTGCTTGATCATTTGCTTGGCAACAATTTGCGTACCGAAAAAGGCGCTCTTGAGATTGATATTCATTACTTTGTCATACTGTTCTTCATTAGTATTTAACACCGAGGTACGTGTCTCAACCCCAGCGTTATTCACTAAAATGTCGAGCCTGCCAAATCTCGCAACAGTTGTATCGACAAGCTTTTGAAGGTCCATTACTTTACTGACATCAGCATCAACGCCAATGACTTGAACTCCAAGTGCAGAAACTTGCTTTTCAAGCAATTCGGTAGCAGTCTGATTAGCCACATAATCGATGGCAATATTTGCACCCTGCCTGGCAAGTTCTAAAACAATGCTTGCCCCGATGCCAGAATTACCGCCTGTTACGATGGCCGCTTTTCCTTCCAAGGATCCTTTTTTATCCATTAATGACCTCATCACCAGATTTAGGTAAGGTATATCTAACGTTTAGTTCACTAGGGGTGAAAAATTCAACAAATAAAATAGGAGCAGGTTGCAATTCACCTTAAATAGGTCCTTTCCATCCAAGATAAAATATATAAAATTTATTTGTTATTTACAGAAAATCAATTATTATAAATACTTAATTGATTGGTAATTTAATTTACCATAAAACTAAACATAAAATAGAATTGAGGTTGATATGACTACTAAAGTTTCAGGTGCAGATCCCATCCATGGACAGCCTATGGAGATAGATCCCATAGTCCAATTCAGTGAACTCCCTATGGATGTGGTTCCAATCATTTTCCAAAATGCGAAAACAGATCTTCCCAAGTTGGCTTTGGTTTGCAAAAACTGGAAAGCAATTGTAGATAATAAATCGTTTCGCGAAACGATTTGCCCAGTCAAAGCTTTTGGCACGCAGGAATGGCAAAATTTCATCGGTGTCGATGCCGGAAAAGAACCACTTTTGCCAAGGCGAGCTTATGCAGATATGGAAAAAGGGAACTATTACCTTACTTTTATCCCTGAAAAAGTCAAGATGACCCAAGTAAATGGAATGGTCAAAGAAGTTCCATTGAACAGCCTTGAGGCAATTGGCAAACTGGTAGCAAATCCAACAAAAGGGAATAAAATTGGTTATGATCCAGATTCTTGGCAAGCAGCCATTTCAGAAAAAAGAAAACTTGAGAAGCCGCACTGGGTATTGATAAGCAAAGAAGTCATAGGCAGAAATAAAACCTACGAAGAGCAACAGAAGCTTGCCAAGCAGGAAAATAATAATATACCAGGTGCGAACATTTCAGGATTAATAGACACAGCCATTAGCGTTTTTATGGAATATGTCAGATCAGGAGAGCGCAATTATATATGCGGATTTAGCTAAAAATGAATATAATTGGGTACGCGTTAATGAGCAGACTGGAGGAGTGCGAATAGGTTTAGGTTTCGCGCCTTCCGGCCTTTTTGTCGACAGCCATTCTGGCTATGCCCACGAGGGCGTTGGCTTTGCCTTTGCGCGGAAGTCCTTTGTGCATTTTGCGCAACGCTAACGTTTATCATCATTAAGGATGAAAATAACTATACAAAAGATGAGGGTAGGCCCCTCGCATCGGTTTTTAGGAGCTGGTTGCAAATCACCTTAAGCTGCAGTGGTTAATATACTATTTATTGAAAAAATGGACCTTGGCCAAAGCTCTATTTAGCTATTTTTGAAAATATACGTGATGTGCGACTTTCCGGAACAATCCTTTTTCTGGCGCTTCACGTCAGAAAAAGGATTGTACCGGATAAACCACTTGATTCGTGAAGTTTAACTTCATTTTACGCTAATATAATCTTACCAAAATGTGACATAAATTACAAATTTTTTGACCTATCTGGAATGTCGCTTAAATCCAGGCCCATTACTATATCATCAATGTAACGATCTTTAATTTTAACTCTGTTCTTCAATCTTCCTTCTTCTTGAAATCCAAATTTTTTATAGAGAGAGATGGCCGGAGTATTTGAGGCTCTGACATTTAATTGAATTTTCTCTATGACAGGTGAGTTTTTTGCCCATTCAATAATTTGTTCCAGCAGTTTTCTGCCTATGCCTTTGCCTTGCCAGCCTAAATGAACAGCTATATTTAAATCAGCGACATGACGCAAAGAGTGTAATGTAGAATGCTCTAAAAAAGCATGGCCTACTAACCGGCCTTCCCATTCAGCGACAAGATAAACGCTCATCTGATCTATTATGGAGGATTGGATGGTAGCGGCCACATTTTCATCAGTCAGCTCGGATGGTTGTGAGCAAAAGATTCCAGGTTCTTGAGCTATCTGACGCTCTGCTTCTGCTAGGGTAGGAGCATCCTCTACTTTGGCATGTCTAATGGCAATATCCATTATTTTTCATCCTTTTTTCTGCCTCTTTATCACTGCTGGTTAAATAGGCTCCGCCAGCCAATCATCTATTGCTCGCCGATCACTGTTAAAATTAATGCCGACTAAATAGATGGGCAGTTTTCTGTCCTGAAAGAATTCATAATATTTTTTATTTTTAATTTGGTCTATTGCGACTTGAGGGCTTGCATCGAGTTTAAACTCAAAAATAATTACTTTGTCTTTGGTCTCTAAAACAGCATCTGAGCGACCTTGTTGAGTATGAATTTCAGAATCAATCTGGAAACCGGCCAACTTAATGGTAAGGTAAAAAAGACTGTGGAAATGCTTTTCATGCTTTACATATAAATCATATGGTATAAGAGCGAATAATTTTTGCATGATTTCAAAAAACTGGGAAGGATTCCAGGGATTTACATATAAGTTTGTAGCTATTTCAACCAACAACTTACTGCACTCAGCTTTAGAGCTCGCAAAGGTTGTAAGTAAACTCTCAGAAAAAGATTGGCTCACTTCACGATTGGGAAATCCCAGACAGTAGGCATTAATATGAGGTAAAACAGATTTTATCGTTAAATATCCCGTTTGATAAAGTAAAGGTAAAGTGGGTAGTTCTTCCAGGTCGAAAGAACTAAAGCTTTGTACGCTTACATTAATTTGCTCTAAGTTTGACAAATCGAATTGCCGTTTTTTCACTAAATCAATCAAAAAAGCTGGAGTCCCTGTTTCAAACCAATGTGCAGAAAAGTCCTTGGAATCAAGTAATTTTAGAGTAGAAAAGGGATTGTAGACCCATTCTCCATTCTTTGAAAATTTATAGCCGTTATACCATTCTTTGATCCGTTCATAACAATCTGCAAGTGTCATTTCGTTTGCACTTGCCACCTCTTGAATCTCGTTTGCAAAATAATACTCCAACTCTTTTCGCGTGTATCCAAGCAGAGCGCTGTAATCATTTGACATTGTTATATCGTTGAGATTGTTAAGGCCAGAAAATACTGAGACTTTTGAAAATTTTGTAACACCTGTCAAGAATACAAATCTTAAATATTTATCTTGGGCTTTTAAGATAGTAAAAAACTGTCGTAAAATTTTGCGGTTTCCTTGTGCTAACTCAAAATTATCGATGTTATCGATTAGAGGCTTGTCGTACTCATCGATTAGGACAACGACTGCTTGACCTGTAGTCAAAGCTAATTGTTCTATTAAATCCGATAAAATATCCGATGAGGTTTCTCCGTATAGAGTAAGATCATATTGAGAGGCAATCTTATTCAATGCATGTATTAATGCTCGCTCAAACATTTCGGGCGTTCCATTATTTATAGCTGACATGTCTAGGCGAATAATGGGATATGCCACCCAGTTCCAATCGCTATTATCAATCCACAAACCTTTGAATAAATCTCGTTTGCCGGAAAAAAGAGCATGTAACGTGGAGATTAATAATGATTTACCGAATCTGCGAGGGCGTGAAAGAAAATAGGGATCAAATCGAATAATTAGTTGATAGATCAGTTGCGTTTTATCTACATAAGTATGTCCATTCGCAATGATTTTCTCAAAATCCTGGATTCCGATAGGCAGTTTGGCTTTAGACATAAAAAAACATTTTGCTTTTAAGAGTCATTTTAGCACACGTTAATTAAGTTCGACAATAGTTAAATAGTTATTCTATTTTTCATTAGTATTTCTGTTTTGAAGGGATCACTCCGCGGACGCCTCCCTTTGGGTTTTCCATATCGCCTTGATACCTTGGGATGAGGTGCATGTGTAAATGCATGACGCTTTGGCCTGCCGCTTCTCCGCAGTTAGCTCCCATATTATAACCTTGGGGATTATATTCGTTATCGATCCGCTCTTTTACATTATTTAAAGCTTTCAGGATGTCCAAGCGCACTTCCTCACTTGCTGTAAACCAATTTTCTGTATGTTCGTATGGAATGATGAGAATATGACCCTCCGAAACAGGGAACTGATCTTTAATGGCATAGCAATGCTTAAATTTAGCAAAAAAGGGGACTTGTTTTTGGCCTTGGGAAATTTGGCAAAAAAGGCAATCCGATGAATATGCTGGAATATTAATTTGCGGATAGTGCTCAGCCTTCTTTAAGTAGTAGGCTATGGCCTCATTTTCTTCTTCCATATCGATGCTATGATTAAATATTTTTCCGTCAAAGCCTCCTTTGACTTCCGGTTTTTTGATCCGTTGTTCCTCAATTTGTTGGAGGGTTAATCCGGTTGCTTGAGACAAAGCCTGAACGACTTCGAGAATATCCGCCAGCTCCTCAACCAATTCTTCAGAATTTTGAGCTCGGTTAACTTCCTGGGCTTCTTCCAGGAGTTTTTCTTTAAGTTTGTGAACGAATTCTTTGTGTTCCATGATTCTATCATGCACTGTGATTCCTCGGCCCCTCAGGATCACAGGGAGCCTGTCACGTATAAGTTTTTCCACTTTAAAGCTTTTGATAGCCATACTTTTATATTAATTTACTTTCTCCTTCGGGAAAGATTCATTTAGGTAGCATTGTTTTGATTTTAAAGTAATTAATCATATCACCTGCATTGACGAAAGTCAAAACTTTTCCCTGTGAATTTGTGGTGATTTCCTGAGGTTTTGATTTATATGTTAATCCAATTTAGAAATTTCCGCTTTTACCAATTTAGAAATTTCCGGTTTTTACCTGCAATTATTATATCATAGCCTCTTTTTTCACCTTTTTACTCGAATCCCAGGGATATGGATATTGTTTCCAAGGATGATCTGCCTTAGGATGGCCACCACATGTGCCTCTACCAGTTTTCCAAAATAGCCTCTCCTTATTATTTAAAACTTGTTTGTCCCATTCCATCAAAGGAACATAGTTTAATTCTCTTTTCCCATAAAATATCCTTATTTTGTCCTCATCCTTTTGTCTAACCTCTATCTTCTTATTTTTCAGCCGGTTAACCATAGTAGTATCCAAAATTTGATATGTTGTGTTATAGAAGGAAAAGGACAGATCTTTCGAAAGGGTTCTGATTTCACAGCGAGTGAGGATTCGCTCGAGATCATAATCTGAATCTAGAGGCCGATGGGTGTCAATTTGACCCCTCGGCTCTTTAGAAAATTTATCATTAAATTCTTTGATAAATTCCGGTAGATAATTATTTGCATCCTCAATAGAGCATATATTTCTCAATCTCATTTCTTTCACCAGTCTATCTTGTAATGTTTGATTGACACGTTCTACACGGCCTTTGGCTTGAGGAGAACCGGCTAACACGCTTTCAATTCCAAGCTCATTTAAAGCTCTTATAAACTGAGCGTGATGAATTTTATCTGATCCTCCAAAAATAGCATGGCGATCACTATATAATCCCAAGGGCCTGCCATATTTTAGGAGATGGGCTTTTAATGCAGAGAAATATCCATTTAAACATTCTGTCTTACAAAAGAATAGACTAGTTATTTTACTGGTGGCATCATCAATGAAAACTATGAGCACACATTTATCGCCTCGATCTTCAAACCAGTAGTGGTGAGATCCATCAATTTGGATTAATTCTCCAAAAAACTCTCGTCGAGGTCTTAAAGGATGAACACAAGACCTTTTTTTTCGGGGTAACCAAAGCCCAGCTTCGATCATCCACTTTCTTAAAGTTTCTTCGGAAATTTTTATTTGGTGGTATTCAAAAAGCTTTTCTTGAGCAAATGTAGGACCGAAATCTGGATATTTCTCACAAACAAGTGCCAATACTTGACTTCTAAATTTTACATCAAAGGATCGGTTGCTGGACTTTCCTCTCTTTTTTGATATCAAACCTTTGGCACCACAACATTTATATTTAGACAATAAATTGCGAATTTGTCTCTCTGATTTCAAATTAAGCATTTCAGCTGCCTTTTTTTGAGTTATTTGCTTGACACTAAGTTGTTTAATGACATGAACTCTATCTAACTCTTTATTAGACATTTGCAAAATCTCCCGCATATATCCTCCGCTTTTTTTTAGGCTGATCCTAAAGAAAAAGCGGAAATTTCTAAATTGGAGAAATGCGGAAATTTCTAAATTGGCGCGGCAGAGGTTTTGATTTATATTGACTAATAATCAATGTTCATAAATACTCAATGATTGAATTTCTATTAAAAATAAAAAAGGTAAAAGGAAATTATATGTCTTTAAATAGTGCGATCGTTTCAAGAGGAGATCCTTTCAATCGAGAATTTATGGAAGTAGATTCCGGAGAACCTATGGAAGTAGATTCCATAAGCTCATTTAGTGAACTCCCTATAGATGTAATTCAAATCATTTTTCAAAATTTGAAGGCCGATCTTCCCAATCTAGCTTTGGTGTGTAGAAATTGGAAAAACATATCCGATGACAAGGGATTTCGTGAAATGATCCGGCCCGCCCAAGCTTTTGGAACTAAAGAATGGCAAGAATATATTGGGGTGGATGCAGGGGCAGAGCTGCGTCTTCCAAGATGCGCCTATGGCGATCTGGAAAGAGAGGATGGTTTGCTTACCTTTATCCCTGATAAAGTCAAAGTGACCAAAGAAAATGGGGTTGTTGAAGAAGTTCTCCTGGATAATCTTGAGGTGATTGGCAAACTGGTAGAAAATCCAAAAAAAGGAAATAAAACAGGTTATGCCATAGGTTCCTGGTCAGAAGCTATTCTAGAAAAAACAAAACTGGAGAAACCACATTGGGTCTGGATAAAGAAAAGAAGTTATAGGCCGGTCTATAAACTATGTTTCGCAGCAAAGGCTTGCTAAAGCATCCGGAGCCAATGTTTCAGGTTAATAGATACAGCCGTCAGCGTATTTATGGTATATGTCAGATCCGGGGAGCGCAATTTTGTTTGGGATCCACCTGTCAATGGTGATAAAACAGTTGTACGTGTTAAGGAACAGATAGATTTGGCTGTGGCTGGGTTATGGTTGGGTTTCACTCCCTCCGCCCTCCTAAGTCGACCTCGCCCTTGACCACCACGCCCATTGCTACGCTGCCGTTGCCCCTGCGCGGAGATCGTTTGGACAATGTTGAGAATTGGAGGAGTTAGAGGAGTAAATGTTCTCAAAAGGGTCCTTTGGAAGAATTGGAGGTTAATAGTGGCATTGAGTCGCCCTTCGCTTCGCTCCGGGCTCTTTTAATAGGGTAATCGGTTCCCATAGTTCCGTCGTCCCTCGCAAGCTCGGGACTCCGTCACTATGGGCTAGATGGTTCAGTCGTCCTCGCTTCGCTTCGGACTCTCGCACAAATGGAATGATTGATGCAGCCTTGAATGCTGCCAAAACATTACTTCGGACTCTGAATAGAGGAGAGCTGCCTTATCCGGGAGTCCGAAGCGAAGCGAGGACGACTGAACCCTCTAGCCCATAGTGACGGAGTCCCGAGCTTGCGAGGGACGACGGAACTATGGGAACCGATTCACCTCCCACAGGAGCCCAGAGCAAAGCGAAGGGCGACTCAATACGATCCTATCAATAAATTCAGGTACAGAAAATGAGTTTATAGACCACCCTTTCGAAGGTTTCTTCTCATTTATATTGACTAATAATCAATGTTCATAAATACTCACTGATTGAATTTCTATTAAAAATAAAAAAGTTAAAAGGAGGCTTATATGTCTTTAAATAGTGCGATCGTTTCAAGAGGAGATCCTGTCAATCGAGAACTTATGAAAGTAGATTCCAGAGAACCTATGGAAGTAGATTCCATAAGCTCATTTAGTGAACTCCCTATAGATGTAATTCCAATCATTTTTCAAAATTTGAAGGCCGATCTTCCCAATCTAGCTTTGGTGTGTAGAAATTGGAAACACATATCCGATGACAAGGGATTTCGTGAAATGATCCGGCCCGCCCAAGCTTTTGGAACTAAAGAATGGCAAGAATATATTGGGGTGGATGCAGGGGCAGAGCTGCGTCTTCCAAGATGCGCCTATGGCGATCTGGAAAGAGAGGATGGTTTGCTTACCTTTATCCCTGATAAAGTCAAAGTGACCAAAGAAAATGGGGGTGTTGAAGAAGTTCTCCTGGATAATCTTGAGGTGATTGGCAAACTGGTAGAAAATCCAAAAAAAGGAAATAAAACAGGTTTTACTAGTAGTTCCTTTCAAGAAGCTCTTCAAGAAAATAGAAGACTGGAGAAACCACACTGGGTCTGGATAAAGAAAGAAGTTATAGGCAGAGGTATAGTCCCCGGCTGTCAGCGAGGTGAAGCTTACCGATCCAAAGGGATTGTTTCAGGCATAATAGATACAGCCATCAGCGTATTTATGAAATATGTCATATCAGGGGAGCGCAATTTTGTTTGGAATCCACCTGTCAATAATCAAAGAACATATGTAGATGGCGACGCGCCAATGCCAACAAGACACTTGAGGATAGGTTTAGGTTTCGATTTCTCCCGCCTCGTTGTCCACAACAGCTACCGCGTCTGCATCTCCGGAAGAGATATTGCCGCTGCTTTTGCGCGGAGATCCTTTTGAAGATTTCTTCTCATTTATATTGACTAATAATCAAAGTGCATAAATAATTAGTGGTTGAATTTTATTAAAAATATAAAAGGTAAAAAGAAGGCTTATATGTCTTTAAATTGTGCGATCGTTTCAAGAGAAGATCCTTTCAATCGAGAACTTATGGAAGTAGATTCCGGACAACCTATGGAACTAGATTCCATAAGCGCATTTAGTGAACTTCCTTTGGATGTAGTCCGTATCATTTTTCAAAATTTGAAGGCCGATCTTCCCAATCTAGCTTTGGTGTGTAGAAATTGGAAAAACATAACCGATGACAAGGAATTTCGTGAAATGATCCGGCCCGTCCAAGCTTTTGGAACTAAAGAATGGCAAGAATATTTTGGGGTGGATGCAGGGGCAGAGCCGCCTCTTCCAAGATGCGCCTATGGCGATCTGGAAAGAGAGGATGGTTTGCTTACCTTTATCCCTGATAAAGTCAAAGTGACCAAAGAAAATGGGGGTGTTAAAGAAATTCTCCTTGATAATCTTGAGGTTATTGGCAATCTGGTAGAATATTCCTCAAAAAAAGGAAATAAAACAAATTTTACTCAAAGTTCTTGGGATCAGCCCTTCGTGGAACACTGCCTCCGGGAAAAAAGACAAGTGGAGAAACCACACTGGGTCTGGATAAAGAAAGAAGTCATTGGCAGACGTGAAACCTATCCCCAACAGCAAGAGTGTGCTAAAGCATCCGGAGCCAATATTTCAGGGCTAATAGATACTGCCATTAGCGTATTTATGGAATATCTCAGATCGGGGGAGCGCAGTTTTGTTTGTGATCCACCTCCTTATTTTAACGAGTATGTACGTGTTAACGAGCGTACATGTTTATTTAGGTTAAGTTTAGGTTTCACTCCCGACGGCCTGGATATCAGCCATCACAACGATGACTTTGGCCTTCCCTTTATTGCCATTGCCCCTGCGCGGAGATCGTTTGGACAATGTTGAGAAATTGGAGGAGTTAGAGGAGTAAATGTTCTCAAAAGGGTCCTTTGGAAGAATTAAGGGTTAATAGTGGCATTGAGTCGCCCTTCGCTTCGCTCCGGGCTCATTTATGAGGGGAAATCGGTTCCCATAGTTCCTTCGTCCCTCGCAAGCTCGGGACTCGGTCACAATGGGCTAGATGGTTCAGTCGTCCTCGCTTCGCTTCGAACTCTCGCACAAATGGAATGATTGATGCAGCCTTGAATGCTGCCAGAACATCACTTCGGACTCTGAATAGAGGAGAGCTGCCTTATCCGGGAGTCCGAAGCGAAGCGAGGACGACTGAACCCTCTAGCCCATAGTGACGGAGTCCCGAGCTTGCGAGGGACGACGGAACTATGGGAATCAAATCACCTCCCACATTGAGCCCAGAGCGAAGCGAAGGGCGACTCTTAAAAATAAAAAGGGTAAAAAGAGGTTTATATGTCTTTAAATAGTGCGATCGTTTCAAGAGGAAATCCTTTCAATCGAGAACTTATGGAACTCGATTCCGGAGAACCTATGGAAGTAGATTCCATAAGCTCATTTAGTGAACTTCCTATAGATGTGATTCAAATCATTTTTCAAAATTTGAAGACGGATCTTCCCAATCTAGCTTTGGTGTGTAGAAATTGGAAAAACATATCCGATGATAAGGGATTTCGTGAAATGATCCGGCCCGTCCAAGCTTTTGGAACTAAAGAATGGCAAGAATATATCGGTGTGGATGCCGGGGCAGAGCTGCGTCTTCCAAGATGCGTCTATGGCGATCTGGAATGGTGGGGGGATGGTTTGCTTACCTTTATCCCTGATAAAGTCAAAGTGACCAAAGAAAATGGGGGTGTTGAAGAAGTTCTCCTGGATAATCTTGAGGTGATTGGCAAACTGGTAGGAAATCCAAAAAAAGGTAATAAAACAGGTTATGACAACATGGGTTCCCTGCAAGAACTTATTCTAGAAAAAAGAAAACTGGAAAAACCACATTGGGTATGGATAAAGAAAAAAGTTATAGGCCGCTCTATAAACTATCTTTCGCAGAAAAATATACTGAGAACAATCGGAGCAAATGTTTCAGGGCTAATAGATACAGCCGTCAGCGTATTTATGGTATATGTCAGCTCAGGGGAGCGCAATTTTGTTTGGGATCCACCTGTCAATGGTGATAAAACATTTGTACGTGTTAAGGAGCAGTATGTGGTGCAGCATGATGTGAATGGGATATGGTTGGGTTTCACTCCCTCCGGCCTCCTAGTCGACCTCGCCCTTGACCACCACGCCCATTGCTACGCTGCCGTTGCTCCTGCGCGGAGATCGTTTGGACAATGTTGAGAAATTGGGGGAGTTAGAGGAGTAAATGTTCTCAAAAGGGTTCTTTGGAAGAATTAAGGGCGACTCTTAAAAATAAAAAGGGTAAAAATAGGTTTATATGTCTTTAAATAGTGCAATCGTTTCAAGAGGAGATCCTTTCAGTCGAGAACTTATGGAACTCGATTCCGGAGAACCTATGGAACTAGATTCCGTAGGCCCATTTAGTGAACTCCCTTTGGATGTAGTCTGTTTCATTTTTCAAAATTTGAAGGCCGATCTTCCCAATCTAGCTTTGGTGTGTAGAAATTGGAAAAACATAACCGATGACAAGGCATTTTGTGAAATGATCCGGCCCGTCCAAGCTTTTGGAACTAAAGAATGGCAAGAATATATTGGGGTGGATGCCGGGGCAGAGCCGCGTCTTCCAAGACGCGCCTATGGCGATCTGGAAAGAGAGGATGGTTTGCTTACCTTTATCCCTGATAAAGTCATAGTGACCAAAGAAAATGGGGGTGTTGAAGAAGTTCTCCTGGATAATCTTGAGGTTATTGGCAAACTGGTGGAAAATCCAAAAAAAGGAAATAAAACAGGTTATGACAACATAGGTTCCCCGCTAGATCTTCTTCTAGAAAAAAGAAAACTGGAAAAACCACATTGGGTCTGGATAAAGAAAGAAGTTATAGGCCGATGTGTAAACGATCTCCCGCAGCAAAATGCAGTTAGAATATCCGGAGCAAGTGTTTCAAGGCTAATAGATATAGCTGTCAGCGTATTTATGGTATATGTCAGATCAGGGGAGCGCAATTTTGTTTGGGATCCACCAGTCAATGGGAACCGACGATTCATACCTCCTTCATGGAACCCAAAGCAAAGCGACGGGCGATTCTAGGACAGATTCGTAATAATTTCAATAATGGCATGACGAAGGGCGTCGATTTTATTGCTCACTTGAGCGGTGCTTTCATCGCTTTCTTTAAGGTTATCGAGATTTTCTTTCCATGAATTTATTAGAGCTTGGGCTTCCTCTGGAATTGGTTGAGGAATCAAATGGGACAGGTCGCCAATAAGGGCTAAATGACCCCAGCCACGGGAAATGACGTCAAAGGAGTCGTTTTTTTTGAAATGCACGTTATTGACCACTTGTTGAAGTTCTCCCAAGTGTATGAGCACTTCGAACGAAGCGACGCGGATGTTCCTGTTGGTCTCTGACCTGGTATAGAGCCAAGTATTAAGAAATAATGCCAGAATGGCTACGACCAGGCTGATAATGCCCACTTCATTATTTCTGAGCTGTATTTTTAAACTTCTGTTCCATTTCATAACCAAAGTTTGCTATAATGAAATGATTTTAACAATATTTTTTTTCTAAATCGCGGAAGATATCTTTCAGAACCCAAGGACATTTTTTTGGAAATATGTAATTTCATTTATAAATAAATTAGAGATTTGAATTAAAATAAATTATTTACTATAATGTAATTAAGTAAGTAATAAAATTGTAGAAATAAGGTAGTTGTATTTATGTCGATTCAAGAAAATAGTTTTTATTCTAATTCATATAGTAAAGAAAATGCCATTCTATCAAAAATTAATCGATTAGATAAAGCTCAAGGCTATTACGAGACAATTAGTTTAGCGGCTGATATTATGGAAGAAATTAATGTTCTAAGTAAAGGAAATTCTAGCAATAAAAGATGTATGTTCTGTTTAGAAAAGCTGCAGAAAAAAGTGATTGAAATTTGTTCACTCAATCGCTTAAATCCTAAATATCAAGATCTTTACAAACTGCATAACTGCTTCGTTCAAGCTTTAATGGCGACAAATCAGGCAACTTCGTCTGTTAGCAACGCCATCATCCCTATACAAGATCCAATTTGTAGGGGCATAAATCACTATACAAATAACAAATATACTAGAAAAATTGTGGAAAAGGGAGAGTTGAAAACCCTTATGGACGTTAAGGTCCTTGATTTTGCTTCTCGTACTGGACTTCCTTGCCATTATGAAGAGGAAATTAAGGCGATTGTTCCCAATCGCTCTTCCATTCAGCATCTGCAGAATACATGGACAGCTCTTAGAAATCCTATACGCGATGTCATTAATGTAGAATTACCGCGTGTCGAAGATGTTTTTTTATGGAAAAATAGTGCAGAATCTATCGACGAGCTATTGCAGCATGAGCAAATAGGGGGAGAAAAGCTATTAACCTTAACTGACGCTGTTGTTAAAAACGCAGGAGGAAAGGCTTTTTTTGGTCCCAATAATATCAATTTGACAAAATCAAGAGATAGCATTGAGAGTAAAATTAAAAGGACAGTAGCAGCTTCAGGAAGTACAGAGTTCTATGCCATCCAACATATTGACGATGGAGTAAGGGGGACCATTGCGTTTAGAAATGCTGAGGAGATGAAAAAAGGCCTTCAAGAGTTTGTAAAAATAAGCAAAACAATGGGGTTGATAATCGACAGCTCAAATATATGGAACTGCGATGATGATTACTCAGGTTATTTGGATGTTGATTTTAGAATAAAAATTCCCTTGGACAAAGAAGGAAAAATGATAATGGCAGAACTCCAATTCCATTTGGAAGAGTTTTATGACGGGACACATGCAAGTGGGGTTTCAAGAGCTCATAAAGTTTATGAAATTATTCGTATGATCCCTACAGATCAGGGAAATCCTACTTCTTTAGATACTCAAGATTTAATAGAAACTTCTCGGTTGTTCTTCACTGTCGCTCTTTTTTTTCAAACTTTGCGAACCTAATTGGAATCGGGCAAATTAATGTGGGGAGAGGCAATCGCCTTTAAAAGATGAAATATTCTGTTTGCTTCTGTCTCATTGGTAATGCATTTAGCCCCAAATTTCATTTTTTGAATGATGGCAGGGTCTTTAAGTATCATCCATTCTGCTGTAGGAAAATACCGAATTTCATAAATTTCCTTTTTCTTATCTCTATCAATAGTGCAACGGGTAATCATCCCATCAATAATAAAATAAGTAGAAGGCTGTATAGGAGTAAAAGCCATAAATATTCCTCAAAACCTCAGTTGTATTTATTGTGTCACCTAAAACTGTACACTAAATAATATAATTATTTCAACTGAAATATCAGTAAAACAACAAAGTAAAAATACTAAAGCTATAATAAAATGATTTTAACAATATTTTTTTTCTAAACCGGGGAAGATATCTTTCAGAACCCAAGGACATTTTTTTGGAAACTTGTTTACATCAAGACTTTTTGCGTCACCTACTAGTTTTCAACAAACTGGTTCCAGGATTTGATGGGGACTTGGGCAAGGTCCAATTCGGTGAGGCATTGCAGGAAAAGTTGGGCTACGTGAAGATTGGTGATCAAGGGGATATTGTGATCTATGGCGAGCCTTCTTATTTTAAATCCGTCTGTGGTGTTATTGGATGTTTCAAGGGTACGGGGTATGCTTATGATAAGATCTACGAGCCGGTTTCCTATAGCTGTTACGACATTGGGTTCATTCTTTTGACTGGCTTTATAAAGAAAACTGGAACCCACTCCATTTCTGACCAGGTAGTCATGGGTATTTTCCGTAGCATAAATTTCCCAGCCTTGTTTATCCATTTGCTGGATCCAGGGAAACAACTTCAGTTTTTTGTCTCCTCCGATGCTCACTAAAATTCTTTTTCCTTTTATCGATTGCTCAGTGGCCAGCCATGACATGAAAAACGCTTCCAGCAAATTATCTCCCAGGCAGGCGACTTCACCTGTAGAGGCCATTTCCACATGGGCCACGGGATTGGCCCCTTTCAGACGGCTGTAGGAAAATTGGGGCGTCTTTGACTGCGACATAATCCAGCTCCAGAGTTTCAAAGGGTACTTTTTGGTATCTGCCCAAAAGGATTTTGGTGGCGATTTCAATGAAATTATGATGGGTCACCTTAGATACAAAAGGAAATGAACGAGAGGCTCGACATTGCATTCGATGACTTTTATCTGGCTTGTCCACAGCGATGAACTGGATATTGAATGGCCCTGTTATTTGGAGGGCTTTTACGATGTCTTTTGTGATCTTTTTTGTGCGCCGGATGGTTTCCATATAGAGCCGCTGGGGCGGAAGGACAATTGTGGCATCTCCAGAATGCACGCCGGCATTTTCAATGTGTTCCGAAATGGCTTCGATGACCACTTCTCCCTTTATCCGCCACTCCATCGACCTCCAGTTCTTTGGCATTGGTGATAAATTGGGAGATCACTACCGGATAGTCCGGAGACACGATGGTTGCCTGCTGAAGGTATTTATCCAGGTCTTCCGGTGTGAAGACGATATTCATGGCGGCTCCGGAAAGTACATAGGAAGGGCGCACGAGAACAGGGTAGCCGACTTTGTCGGCAAATTCCTTGGCTTTTGCCAGAGTCGAGACTTCAGCCCATTCGGGTTGATCGATCTGGAGCTGGTTTAAAAGTTCAGAAAATTTCTTCCGGTTTTCCGCCCGATCAATAGATTCGGCCGATGTGCCCATGATGGAGTAGCCTGCTTGGGCCAAAGGCAAGGCCAAATTATTGGCTACCTGTCCTCCTACCGAGACGATGATGCCCCGCCCCTGCTCGAAGTCCATGATATCCCTGACCCTTTCCAGGGTAATCTCTTCAAAGTACAACCTGTCGGACTCATCGTAGTCGGTGGAAACGGTTTCAGGATTCGAATTGATGATAATGGTGGGGTTGTCCATCTGGCGAAGGGTCCGGGCTGTATTGACGGCGCACCAGTCGAATTCTACGGAGGATCCGATGCAGTAGGGCCCTGACCCCAATATAAGGATAGAGTTGTTATTGGAAGGGACCACATCATGCGAAGATGCATGATAGGTGGTGTACAGATAATTCGTTTCCGCTTCGAATTCCCCTGCCAGGGTGTCTATTTGCTTTACATAGGGTGAAAGGCCAAATTCCAGGCGGAGATCCCGCAATTTTTCTTCCGAGCTGTCAGTCAGTTTGCCCAAGGTCTTATCGGAAAAGCCCAGCTGTTTTGCTTTCAGAAGATGGGCCCTTGTCCATGGCTGATCTTTTAATCCCTGGTCTTTTAATCCTTGGGCAAAAGCGGCAATTTCCAGGATAGGATGTAAAAACCAGGGGTCTATATGGGAAAGCGCGCCCGCCTCTTCAACAGTGCCTCCTTTACAGAAAAATTGATACAAAGCATACAGACGTCTGTCAGTGGCTTTTTCGATTTCCTGTCTGGGATGGGGAATTTCATAGGGGTAATCCGACAGCCCGCTAGCGCCCTGGTTGAGCATTCGGACCGCTTTTTGCAAAGCTTCGGGAAAAGAACGGCCGATAGCCATGGCTTCGCCGACGCTTTTCATTTCGGATCCAATGGTCCGTTCGGCGGATTTCAGTTTTTGGATGTCCCATCGGGGCATTTTGACCACGATGTAATCTAGGGCAGGTTCAAAAAACGCAGATGTCTTCTTTGTGATCGCATTGGGAATTTCATCCAGGCGTTTACCCAAAGCCAGTTTTGTCGCCACGAAAGCCAATGGATATCCCGTTGCTTTGGACGCCAATGCGCTGGAGCGGGAGAGGCGGGCGTTCACCTCGATGACCCGATAGCTGCTATCTCGGGGATTTAAGGCGTATTGGATATTGCATTCTCCGATAATGCCCAGATGACGGACCGTTTTGATCGCCACTTCCCGCAGCAGGTGGAATTCTTTGTTTGTCAGAGTTTGGGAAGGCGCCACGACAATGCTCTCGCCGGTATGGATCCCCATGGGATCGAAGTTCTCCATATTGCATACTGCAATGATATTGTCGTCTTTGTCTCGGACCATTTCATATTCGACTTCCTTCCAGCCGGTCAGGTATTCTTCTATGAGAATTTGAGGGGCGCTATTAAATACCTCTTTGGCCCGGCGGACCAGCTCTTCCTCTGCGGCGATTTTCCCTGAGCCCAATCCCCCCAAGGAGAAACCGGCCCGCATCATGATAGGATAGCCTATCAATTTTGCGGCTTCGACAGCCTGTGGAACCGTCTGGGCGGAATAGCTTAACGGCGTGTCGACGCCGATCGATTTAAGCGCTTGCTTGAACAGTTCCCTATCCTCTGTCAGCCTGATGGATGAGGTGGGAGTTCCCAATACTGTTATCCCATGTTTGGCCAAGACTCCCTGAGCTTCCAACTCCAGTCCCAGGTTAAGGGCTGTTTGACCGCCGACGCTTAACAGGATCCCTTCAGGCTTTTCATTTTCAATGATCCGGCTGACCGTTTCGACGTTTAAAGGTTGAAGATAGACCACATCAGCCATTGCGGCATCGGTCTGGACAGTGGCGATGTTGGGGTTGACCAAGACGGTCCGGATGTTCTCCTCTTTCAGGGCTTTGATGGCCTGAGAACCTGAGTAATCGAATTCTCCGGCCTGGCCTATGCGGAGGCCGCCGGATCCTAAAATCAGCACTTTGGAAGGCAGGGGGGGGGTGTTCGTTTTCATAATACCTGATAAAACTGTTCAAAAAGGGAAAAGGTATCCGTAGGTCCTGGGGAGGCCTCAGGATGGAACTGAACGGAGAAAAAAGGCTTGGTACAGTGGCGGATCCCTTCGACCGAGCCATCATTCAGGTTTTTATAGGATACCATCCACTCTTTCGGCAAAGAATGTTCATCGATCGCATACCCGTGATTTTGGCTAGTGATATGGCATTTTTTTGTAACGGTGTCGATGCAGGGCTGATTATGCCCCCGGTGCCCAAAAGCCAGTTTATAGGTTTTGGCCCCTGCGGCAAGGGCCATTAACTGAGTCCCCAGGCATATTCCAAAAATGGGTTTCTCTTTCCTGAATGCCTTTTGCAGTATTTGAATGGTCTCCGTGCATTTTATCGGGTCACCGGGGCCGTTTGAAATGACGACGCCATCGAAATCCTCATCGGTATAATCGCAGTCAAAAGGAACCCGTTCTACTATGACCGGGTATTTTAGAAGGCAGCGGACAATATTCTCTTTCATGCCGCAATCCACTGCGATGATCCGTTTTTTTCCAGTCCCATAGGTTTGTCTGGATGGCATGCAGGCTTGTGCGACCAAATGTTCTTTATTGGGATCCGGGATTTCAGCCGTGTGCGGTTTCCGGGTCATGATGCCGAGCATAGTCCCCGAGGACCTCAAGGTTTTAGTCAGTTGACGGGTGTCTATTCCCATTAGTATAGGGACCTTTTGCACTTTCAACCATTCTAACAAAGAGTGGGTTCCGGAATAATGGCTCCATTGCAAGCATGCCGAGTCCACAATAACGCCTCTGGCATGGATGCGGGAAGATTCCCATTCCTCCTGTGGAGGGATGCCGTAGTTTCCTATCAGGGGAAAGGTAAAAGCGAGAATTTGACCCGTATAGGAAGGGTCTGTCAGCGATTCGGGATAGCCAGTCATACCCGTTGTAAAGACCACCTCTCCGGAGTATGTATCCTTTTGCCAGGCCGGAAAAAATCCGGAAAGGAGCAGTCCATTCTCTAACTGAAGATAGGCCGGTTGTAACAAAAATGGGTCATGTGCCATAGGATGATTACACAATATTCAGAATAATTGTGCATATTTTCCAATAAAATAAAATAAAAAAGAATTGAAATTGCATCACGGAGCAGAATCAGGTAAAATGTCAAGCATATGAAGAGATTATGGAATAAGATCTTAAAGCTTCCAAAATGGAGTCTGTTTTTAATACTTGGCCTAATCCTGGCGCTTGTTCTACTCATGCGTTCCTGTTCTGCCATTACAGGACAGGAGCATGTGTATTCCATTTTACGGAGCAATAACTGGGCTCCATTGGATCTGTATGGCAAAGAACCGAATATGAGTGCCTTTGTCGATGACCTGATAGGATATATTGCCCAGGAGGAGCACCTGCGGATCCGCATGAATGTAATACAGGTCATGTCGGGAAGAGAATTGTTCCACTATTTGGATGTAGGAGGGTATGATGCCATAGTTGTGACATTTTCCCCTTCGAATTATGTTGTGGATAAATATAATATCTCAGATCCCATTTATAAAGCAGGTCCGGTCCTTTTGGTAAAAGCCGACAACAAGGCAGCCTCTATAAAGGAGCTTCTTGGAAAACCCATAGCCATAATACGCGGGTCTTCGCAAATGTCCATTCCTGAACGGGAAACGGCATTTTTTGTTCCCTATGACAACATGGCAGCTGCTCTGGACGATCTTGAAAAAAATATAGTGAGCGGCGTGATCATGGAGGCCGGGCTGGCGGAAATCTATGTGAATGATTTTTACAAGGGGAAGATCAGGATAGCGACGCCGCCTTTAACGGACTTGGCTATGCGCCTAGTTACCAGAAAAGGAGATCTGGATAAAGTTCTAGTAGACAAATTCAATGAAGGGCTTAAAACTGCAAAAGAAAATGGCACCTTTGAACAGCTGATACATAAGTGGAACCTTGTAGGGCGATGATATATTTAACCACTGAGCCAGTGAGATCACTGAGAAGGTTTGAGATGGGGAGGTTAGAGGCCTATTGATCAACTTTAACGTAAAACCGTTGAAGTTAATAATAGACTTCTTGCATAACTTCATTTGCCTGTTAAAATCGCTCTTTTTGGCGTCTTTATCGTCAAATTTCTCAGCCGTATGTACGCATACGACTTCAAAATTTGACGATAAATCTGCCTAAAAAGCATCGATTTTTCCAGTCAAAGCAAGTTATGCAAGAAGTCTAATATAATCCTCTCACCTAACTCAAACCTTCTCAGTGATCTCACTGGCTCAGTGGTGAAGAATCCCTCTCTATCTCAAACCTTCTCAGTGATCTCACTGGCTCAGTGGTAATAATAAAAAGGCGCAAAGTTAAAAAGTCGCTTCGTTGTTTTGAGGGTCGTAATCTATAACGCCGTTTACTGCTTCATCCAGCTTTAAAGTGATTTCTTCGTATTCGTTTTTTTCGATCCCATATTTAATGAATATCTGTTCTATGGGAATGAATTTTTTTTGCAAGGTTTCCGCTTGTTCTTTCAAGACCTTTAAGTTATGAGGGTTATTTTCGTCCTGTTTAAGTGCTTGTTGCATGTTGTCGGCCATTTCATCATAGGTTTCTTTTAAAATCTTTAGGGCGCTTCCATGGTTCTGTTTGATAATGGCTTCGCGATGGTCAAACTGATAAGTGTTATACCACCAGTTATAGCCTATGGCATGGATGTTATAGAAGAAACCCACAATGCCCGCTCCTGTAACCGTGCCGCAGCAGGAGCCCAAGCAAGAGCCTATAGCTTCATAGACCGGAGCACGGGTCAATACAACTCCGGTCGCCAGAACAGCTCCGCCGGAGATTGCCATATTTGTGGCATTTTGGGTGATGGTATTAAACGCATTTTGAGCGAAAGGTCCTATAACGGCAATGGCTTGTGTGTAAATGGCATAGGCGGCTCCGGTAATGTAAAGGGCATACATGGCCGCTGCAAAAATGGCTGCGATGGCCAGAGGCAAGGCGCCTCCAATAATGTGGCTTATGACTTTTGCCCGCCATTGTTCGCAACAGCTCGGTTCCAGCTGCTGGTTTTCCTTCAACAGTTTAAGGGCTTCCTCGGGTATGACTTTTTCAGGAGAGGAATTTCCCTTAAGGGAATTGTCGACAATCAGACTATGAATGTTTGTATGTGCACGGCCGAGCATCAAGGTATAGGAAGCCATAACATTTCCTTTTAAAAGTTACTTGTAAACTCTGCAAACGTCCATCACGCTGTAGTCATGACGGATCCGCTCCAGTATTTCTTCATCAATGGGACAGGGTTGGATGTTCCAGACCTTTTCACAGTAATTTTTAATGGAGTAATCGGAAGAGAATTTGCCCATTCCGGCAATGTTGTGGATGGCATACGTGGCCCATTTGTTTGGATCTGAGAAGAGAGTTTCCACATTCCGTTGTGTTTTGTAATAATCTTCAAGGTCTTCTAGGGCAAAATAACGGTCTGGCGCCCCTCCATAGTGGCCTTCAATCAGTTTGTGGAAAAGGTCGCTGAAGACCTCGTGCTCTGCTTCATTATTGGCAAACGTCCTGTCGCGCAGGGTGTCGACAGCTTGTTTGATTTTCGGGTGGCTTTCGTAGATGGCCCTGGGGTTATAGGATCCTTCTCTTTTCATTTTCTGGATATCCTCGGCTGAGCGGCCAAAGGCAAAAGGCCACCATGGGTCTGTCACTTCCTGCCGCATCTCGATATTGGCGCCGTCGTTTGTTCCGATGGTTAAAGCTCCATTCATGGCGAGCTTCATATTGCCTGTTCCCGAAGCTTCCATGCCCGCCATGGAAATCTGCTCTGACAGGTCTGCTGCAGGGATGATCATTTCAGCGCGGGAGACATTGTAATTTTCTATGACGACAATTTTTAAGAGGCCTCCAATAGCAGGGTCTTTGTTTACTTTTCTGGCGACGCAGTGAATGAATCGCAAGGTATCTTTTGCGGTATCATACCCCGCTGCCGCTTTGCCTCCAATGATGGCTGTACGTCGAATGCGGTTATGGCCTTGCGGATTTTCCAATAGTTCGAAGTAGATCATGATCAGATGGAGGATATTCATGATTTGCCGTTTGTATTCATGGATCCGCTTGATCTGAACATCAAACATAGAGTTAGCGTCGATGATAGGCGGGGGGATCGCGATTTCTCCAGAAGCATTTCGAATGCGGTTATTTTGGTTGATATACTCAATCAATCGGGCTTTATTTTTCTTTTTGATCGCTTGGAATTCCTCAATGGAATGGGGATCTGATGCGGATTCAGCTAGCCGGCTGATTTGTGTAAAGTCTGTGATCCAGTTATTTCCAATCCTCTTGGAAATAAATTTGGCTAAATCCGGATTGCAATGCAGGAGCCATCTCCGTTGGGTGACGCCATTGGTGATATTGATAAATTTGTCGGGAAACGCATCATAAAAATCTTTAAATACGGAATTTTTGAGGATTTCGCTGTGAAGGGCGGCGACCCCGTTAATTTTATGCGAGCCGAGGATGGATAGATTGGCCATGCGGACCTTGCCATCTTGCAGGATGGACATTCTCTGAATTTTAGGTTCGTCTTCAGGGTATTTCGATCGAATGGAATTGCAAAATTCCAGATTCAGCCGCTCAATGATTTTGAATTGACGCGGAAGCAGATATAAAAACAGGTTTTGGTCCCATTGTTCCAGGGCTTCGCTTAATATAGTATGGTTGGTATAACCTAGGCAGGTTTGGGTTATCTCGACGGCCATTTTCCACGGAATATCATGGATCTGGGTCAACAGGCGGATCAGCTCAGCGACGCAAAGGGCCGGGTGTGTATCGTTGATTTGAATCCGCACCTTATCGGCAAAGGCTCGGAAGTTATCATGCAAGGCCAAATAATGGCGGATGATATCTTGGAGAGAGGCAGAAACCAGAAGATATTCTTGTTTCAGCCGTATTCTCTTGCCAATTTCATGATAATCGCTTGGATATAGGACATCAGTCAAAGTCGTGTTTTCCGCTGCTTGGTCCAAAAAGCCCGCATTAAATCTTTGCAATTGAAAATTGCGGGGAGACTCTTTTGTGTTCCATAGCCTTAAACTCACCACGGAAAACCTGTCCTGACCGGCATAACCTATGATGGGAATATCATAAGGAAGCGCCCACACCTCCTCAAATTTATGGAGATTCAGGATTTCGTCACCGTGAATATTAGTGGCTGGAGTGGTATAGCCGCAGAATTTTATGGATACACGTCTTAAGTCACGGCGGAATTCCCAAGGATTTTCATTTAATAGCCAGCAATCGGGGGCCTCTATCTGCACGCCATCCCATAGCTGTTGTTCAAATGTACCGTATTGATATCTAAGGCCATAGCCTTGAGCAGGGTAATGATGTGTGGCCAGAGAGTCCAGGAAGCAGGAGGCCAGCCGTCCGAGGCCTCCATTGCCCAGTCCCGGATCGGCTTCTCTTGCCATGATATCGTTGTAATTGCGGTTGAGCTTATGCATGACCAAACGGACAATTTCATTGGCTTCAAGATTGGTAATATTGTTTGTTGTTATCCGGCCGGGAAGGTACTCCATGGATAGGTAATACATCATTCGAGCGTCCTGCTTGATAAAGGTGCGGTAGCAAGCCAGCCAGTTGATCATGATTTCTTCTCGCAGGGCGTAGCACAATGCGCGATAGAATTCGTCCACATTTGTTTCATCGGCCGAGCGGCCCATGATTGTGATGAGATAATGCTTTATTTTTGCCACTAGCATTTCAGATTGGTATTCAACATCATCACTCATAAATAACCTGTGTTTTATTTTCATAATACATAAAATTATAATTGATGCAAGTTTGTTTCGGTAAAAAATTGCGTTATTATAATTATTCATGTAATCTGTGTATATGTTATGTCATCGCGTGCACTTTAAGCTTGTGGATTCCACAAATAATTGGGTCAAATCCCATGCCGGTGAATTCAAGAGAAAATGCGTGACCCTTGTCACTGCAGAAGAGCAAACAGCAGGTAGAGGGCGATTTAATCGGCAATGGGTATCTCCGGCAGGGCAAAATGTATATGCTACCTTTGCATTTTTTTTGCCTGATTTTAAAGACATCCCTAATATTCCTCAGGTCTTGGCGATTTCAGCGGCAAAAGTGATTGAAAGCCTGGGATTTCAACCGAAGTTAAAATGGCCCAATGATATTTTACTTTCCAATAAAAAGGTCAGTGGGATTTTATGCGAGACGGTATCCATTGAAGATCTCATTTGTGTGATCCTCGGAATTGGGATTAATGTGAATATGCCGCCGGAAATGCTATCAAGCATTGATCGTCCCGCGACTTCTTTGTTTGCGGAAGACGGCAGGATCAGAGAGGTAGAAGAAATTACCAGTGCGATGCAACAGCGATTCTCTCTGGACCTGCAGCTTTTTTTAAAAGAGCGCTTTTGTATCTTTTTGGCTGAATACCGGCGTTATCTAAAACATCAGCTAAATGATATCATCCACTTTCATGATAACCAGAAAATCATACAAGGGAGGTTCAAAGGCATTAATGAAGATGGTTCCATGAATCTAGAATTGCCTGATGGCACTATCAAAGCCTGCTATGCAGGCGAAATCAGCTTCTAAGAGGGTATTGTAAATAAAACAGGATAAAACAGGAACAGGATGGGCAGGATGCCTTCGGCGGCAGGATAATTCATACGAGGTTGAGAAATTTTTATTACCACAGAGTACACAGAGAGCACAGAGAGGAAGCTTAGCTCAGTGACATAGAATTTTCGTTTGTGCGCGAAGCGCACAAACGAAAGCTGTCATTCAAGCCCGTTCCGGGCTTGAATGATCTCTGTGTTCTCTGTGTGCTCTGTGGTAATAAAAATTACTCAACCCCGTATGAATTATCCTGCTGCCGAAGGCATCCTGCCCATCCTGTTTCTTGTTTTTTTTCTCTAAAATGACAGACGGTCCATATCGGGCACTACGACTATTTCTGAATGAACTTTGGCCCGTAAGATCTGCTGTATGTAAGATAGAGTCGTCCCAACAGAAGAGTAGCAGGAAGTGCAGGATCCGTGATAGGCGATGAGTACTTCCCGGTCATTGAGAAGGTTCAGTATCTCAATGCCGCCTGCATCCAGAGCAATGTAAGGGCGGATATCCTGATTCAAAACTTCTTCGATTACGGCCAGTTTCTGTTTCAGGGGCAGGTCCATCCAGCCTGGGTAGCCTCCTTCGCCTCCTCCGACAATTTCAGAAGGCACTGGCGAGGCGGTATAAGTGTTGGCAAAAGGGATGTCTGTGCACTGTTCGGCGGCTTGCTCGATAGCTCCTATGATCAGGTTGAGATGGGGATAGGTTTCGGGGGGAAATGCTGGCTGGTCAGATTTTTCTCTAAGATGGGCATCCAACAGATCACAGCTTACCCGCCTGGCTTGATCATAATTTTTACCGATGAGGATTTCGCACGCTGCCTCTGCGGCGCCGATGAGGGCTGATTGTCCATAGACCTGATATTTGACATCGACGATAACGCCGTCGTCTTTATCCACAAGCCAGAACAGGCGGATTTGATTGCCATCCTGGATGGAGCCTTCGGTGCCAATGGCAAGGCGCATGCCTCTTTCTTCCGATTCTTTAGGTCTAAAAATGCCCGAGGAGCGGGGATTATCGATTTTTGAAACAAGCTTTTTGCTATAGCGCGCCCAAGGAAATGGGGTGGTCAGTGATTTTAATCCCATAAATTAACTATACAATGTCCCGGTTATATTTCTCAGCTTCCTGGCAGCTTCGACAACAATTGTTGTAGCCAGGTCAATTTCCTCTTCAGTTGTTTCGCGTGAAAGGCTGAAACAGACGGAACTGTTTGCCAAAGATTCTTCAATGCCTGCTGCCTGCAGGATAATGCCCAGTTGCTGAAAAGTTCCTCCTCCAATACTTGCAAAAACTCCTTTACGGTTCAGGGCGAACAACAAGGCTTCGTTGTTTATTCCCGGAAATCCAATCACACTGCAATGGGGCAACCGTTCTTCACTGCAAAAAAAGGGGACCGCATCGGGAAATCCTTCCTGAATTCCTTTTTCCAGCTTGTTGCGCAGCCGGGCAACTTCTGTGCATAGGAGGTCGCGGCTGTCCAAGGCTTCCAAGGCAGCCTGTCCCAAAGCGGCCAACCCTGCCAGGCTATAACTTCCGGCCCTATGCCCTGCCTGTTCGATGCCCCCCGCAAGGAACGGGCTGCATTTGATGCCTGATCGAATATATAGCCCTCCAGTTCCTTTGGGAGCATGCAGATGGTCTCCGTTAAAAGTAAGAAAGGCAGGCTGGATTTCTTCCAGATCAAAATAGAGCTTGCCAAGCGCATGCGAAGCGTCCACATGCAGGGCCACACCGCGCGATTGACATAATTGCGAAATTTCCTGAATAGGGTGTATGATGCCTGTCAGTCCATGAGCCCAGCTGAGGGATACCAGGGCTGTTCGGGGCGTCATGGCTTCCGCTATCAACTCGGGCACGACTTTGCCTTGGGCAGTGATATTTGCCATTTTTCCAACGCAACCCATTTTTTCAAGCCGTGCAATGGACATAAGGACAGGCGGTTCTTCGATTTTTGAAGCGATGAAATGATTTTTTCCCGAATTCAAAGTGATGTCGAGATAAGAGGAAAAAATGGCGTGATTGACCGCTTCCGCGCCGGATGAGGTAAAAACGAAATCATCCTCTTCTTTGGCTCCAAGAAGTTTATAAATGGCTTGAAGGCTTTCAGCAATGGCCGGAAACAGCTCCTGTCCTTTTTGATGCGGCGCTGAGGGATGCCCCCACCGTTCTGTATAAAAAGGGAGCATTTTGCTGACAGCCATTTCAGAAGGCCGGGTCGTTGTGCTATTGTCGAGATAGATGAACTCTTTTGACATAGTTATTGCTTTAATTCTTCCCTGCGGAATTTTCCCTCGGAGTAATCATATAGAATGGGAGTCCCAGTACCCAGTTCCAAATGCAAGACCTCTTCTTTGCTCAGGTTGTCCAGATGCATGATAATGGATCGTAACGAGTTGCCATGTGCGGAAATAAAGACATTTTTCCCTTCTTTTAGATAGGGGACGATCTTATCTCGAAAGTAAGGGATGGAACGGGCTGCTGTCATGGCCAGGCTTTCTCCGTTTGGAGGCGCTGTGTCATAGCTGCGCCGCCATATCCTGACCTGTTCGTCTCCGAATTTTTTCATTGTTTCCGCTTTGTTGAGTCCCTGAAGCTCCCCGTACATTCTTTCGTTGAGTTCCCAAGAGCGTAGCACGGGAATCATATTCTGTCGAGCTTCTTCCCCATAAATGGTCCCCCATTCTTCCAGCCGTCCTTCTCCCTCATGAAGGACCACCGGCACTTTGGTGGTATGGTGCTCTGATAAAACTAAAAAAGCAGTCATCTGCGCACGAACAAGGGTGGAAGTGAAAATGATGTCTATAGGTATATCACGGATAAGCTTTCCCCCTTCCAATGCTTCTTGAATGCCAAGTTCCGATAAGGGTACGTCGACCCAGCCGGTAAATAGATTCATTTGGTTCCATTTAGATTGCCCATGGCGCATCATGATAAGTTTGCTCATAATTCCTCTTTTTAAAATAGTGACATCAACTTCATATTTTTCGCGTGATTTTTTAAATGCGGGGGCTACGACGCAAGCAAACCTGCCTTTTCAAAGGAGAGCTTCAGTTCTCTGTTTTCTTCTTTATCGAACGCTCCATTTTTGGAGAGCCATTGGACATAATCGGAAGGAATTTTGTTTAGAGGAGTACCCTGGTATTTGCCGAAGGGCATATGTTGGATCGCTTTGGGACGGTTTAAAAGTGAATAGGCCTCATCCACAGTCAGGTCGTCCGTCATATGGCTGAACACTTGGTGCAATACCATGACGTCATCTAAAGCCCTGTGAGCATTGTTCGCGGGAATTCCATAAATTTCCCGTAAATTCTGCAGGGTATGGCGCGGCAGGTCGGGCCGATACCGTCTCGCCCATTTCAGGCTGTCTAAAAATCGCCAGACAGGCAGGTTTAGGCCCCATCGTTGAAATTCATACTTCAAAAAAAGGTAATCGAAGGTATCATTATTATGGGCGATAAGGATGGCTTCCCCTTCACAAAACTGGATAAATTCCTGGGCCGCCTTGTCAAAAGAGGGAGCCTGTGAGACCATTTCATCGGTAATCTTGTGAATAGCCGTCGCATCGGGAGGAATGGGTATCCCGGGATTTATGAGTTGTACAAATGTCGTCTGCTTTACCGGATCATAAGCTGCCAATTCTATTATCCGGTCCTGATCAGGCTTAATACCGGTGGTTTCTGTATCATAAAAAATAGGGCGGGCGGCCATGGGACTTTATTTAACTCCTTTTATGGATTGCATTTTCTTTTGCACCTCATCGTAAGTGGAGGTTCCGGTACTCACATAGGATATGAGAGGTGAAAAATTTTTCAATATTTCTTCAATGGAGGTGATATAGCGATCGAGATGCGACTCATATATATTTTTATCAAAAGAAGGCATCATGACGCGATAAAATATGAGGCCCGGCGGCTCATCCATGCCAAAACCGGGAATATCCAGCTCTTTATTGAGCCGGTGCAAGAGCCGGGCAAGGTCCCCTCTAGCACTAGGTTTCAGTTCACAGGGAATGAACGCAATCAATTGCAGCAATTCCCCCTCGCCAAAAATCCGGATGAATAAAGGAAATTCCTTATCGGCAATTTTATAGAGCAAATAAAGTTGTTGGGTTTCTTTCTGGACCTCAACAGGAAAATTTGCTTTGAGCAGATGTTCTTTAAGTGAATCAAGAGTTAGGGATATCATCATTTCCTTCAGGATGTATTTGCGTGGCAGCAGCGGCAAAATTCATATCGCCATTGGCTTTTGCATGCAATTGCAATAAAGCTTCTTTATTCTGCCGACGGGCTTCCATTTCATGGATTTTTTCAATGGGTTTTTCAGAATCTCTAAGCAACAGCTCCTTTCTCATGATGGGTTCATCATCCGGGGCTTCAATCCCAATGGATACCTTGTCTCCCTGTATTTTCAATATGGTGACGACGATCTGTTTTTTTTTCCCTATAACAATTTTTTCATTTGATTTTCTAGTTAACACGAGCATATAAAAAACCTCATATGATAATGATCTTGTGTACAGTCCCTAAGTATCAAGTGAAGATTAGCTGACATTTGCTTTCTTCACAAGAAGAAGTTATTTAATAACTGGCCGATGGAAGTAGATTTCCAGGTTTTTCGCGTATCACGTCCGGGTTGTTGGTCGAAGGGACCACTGAAAATTCATCCTCACCAGGCATTCTGTAACATCCTGTAAAGCAAGTCAAGACGAGAGCCAATAATGGTGCAACATAAGTAGGTGTTTTTTTTATCGACATATTTTCCTTTCTTAATTTAAGTTCCAATAAACTTAAAGTGTATCGTATCACGGCATATTTTGTCCAAACTCCAGAATATGAAGAACAAAAAAAAAACTGACAACACCTCGGAAGAGGAAGTTAAAAGACAGATTCAGCTTATCCATCGGCTGGCCCGCCGTCTGCCTTGGATCGTTGTTTTTTTTGTGGCTTTGGCGGCGATCGTTACTATGATTGAAGTGTTTTTTTCATTATATTAAGAATTTTGAGGTGAGGCTTATGTGTGAATGCATAGTAGACAAAATTACCGAGGGGATAACACTCCTCGCTACTGCCTGGATTCCTAAAAAACCCTGGGTAGCCGCCTTGGCGACCTTTGCGTTATGGTACGGTAGAAGGGTGGCCCTGACGTATGCTCCTGGCTTTATCGCCAACTATCTGATCAACGCTACGGCAGCTTATGTAGGGGTGGGAGGCGCCTTCATAGGAGCTACCATTGTGGCTCCCTTGCTGACACCCACAATTGTCCCTTGGGTAGCCACTATAGCCGGTGTTGCCTTGTGCTATATCGTTTCAGTCATAGCCAATATCGTTCAAAAATACCTTTTTGAACGATATTGTTGCTAAAAAGTCATTAAAAAGGCTTAATAGAATTTAAACAAAGGAGGAAAATATGACCTCATTGAAGGAATATTCTATGGCTTCCACATCATTTTATCACTCATCAGCCACACAAAAGCTCAAAAAACTTGCATTGGCCCCTCAAGATCTGACCCAGGGAAAACTGACTTTGGAACGCATCTTTAGCTATGTTTTGGACTGCTGCGGCTACAAGCTTCTTTATGGTACAGAACAGGTGAACGACGAAATCATTCAGGCCTTGAAAGAACTGGCAGAAGAAACCCAAGCTATTAAAAAGATGGAAAATATGCAAAACGGGGAAAAGGTAAATTGTATTGAAGGTTATCCTTCAGAAAATCGCCCCGCTTTGCATACAGCGACCCGAGATTTTTTTGACCTTCCCAACAAAGCAAAGGAGGCGAGTGAAGCCGCTCTTTTTTGCAAGCAGGAAATCACAAAACTGAAAAATTTTATTCAAAAAATCGGACAAGAAAACAAATTTCAGGAGCTGATCTCAATAGGCATAGGAGGATCCGATCTGGGCCCCAAAGCCCATTATCTGGCCCTGGAACATCTTTTGCTTCCGAATCGCAAGGTCCATTTTATAAGCAATGTGGATCCGGATAATCTCGCTATGGTATTGGGTTCAGCCAATCTCTCCCAATCGTTGGTATTGATAAATTCAAAATCGGGAACGACCCTGGAAACAGCTACCAATGAGGCTATTGCGCGCAAAGCGTTCAAAGACGCCGGACTGGATCCTAAAGAACATTTTATTTCGGCCAGCATGCCGGGATCCCTTTTAGATAACAAGCAAAACTATCTGGAGTGTTTCTACATTAAAGATTGGGTAGGAGGCAGATTTTCCACCACTTCGCCGGTGGGGGGTATTATTCTAAGTTTTGCCTTTGGATTTGATATCTTTTGGGAACTGTTGCGCGGGGCCAATCAGATGGATAAAGCGGCCCTGCAAAGCGATCCCGCTAAAAATATGCCTTTATTTGGAGCTTTATTGGGAATCTGGAATCGAAATTTCCTGAATCATCCCAACTTGGCCATCATCCCCTATTCCCAGGCCTTAGGACGCTTCAGCGCCCATCTGCAGCAGCTGGACATGGAATCCAATGGAAAGCACATTGATAACAAAGGCAACAAAGTGGCCTTTAATACGGGCCCTATCATCTTTGGCGAGCCAGGCACATCTGCCCAGCATTCATTTTTTCAATTGCTTCATCAAGGGACCACCGTAGTGCCTATTGAGTTTATCGGATTTAAAAAAGATCAGACAGGAAAGGATGTCTCTATAAATGGGACGACCTCCCAGGACAAATTGCTGGCCAATATGTTCGCCCAATCCATCGCCCTTGCTACAGGCAAAAATGATACCAACCCCAACAAGGTTTTTCCAGGCAACCGCCCTTCGCATATTCTGCTGGCCAATCAATTGACCCCATTTAGTTTGGGAGTCTTACTGGCTTATTACGAACATAAAATCGCCTATCAAGGCTTTATTTGGGGAATCAATTCCTTTGACCAAGAAGGCGTTCAGCTGGGAAAAGAACTCGCCACAGAGCTTTTAACCCATATGGCAGCCAAAAACCAAGGACAGGCAATTCCTCCCTCCTCAAAAAATGCAGGCGACGCCTATATGGATATTTTGAACACATTATAAGTACTTATGATATCCCGCTTTTTTAAATTCGAAATTCCCAAAATGGGACCGTGCTGTGTTCACTGCCGCATGAAATGGGACGATGGTGCAGTTTGCCATTCTTCTATTTATGAAGGACCTGAAGGGCACTGGATCCGGCAGGACGTTTGCCATTTATGTCAGGAGTATCTTTTAAGAAATTCAGAAGAGCGTTTTTTTTGGCAGGCTAGGGTTGCGGCTAAACCTAAAAAAGAAATGCCATCTTTTGAACCCATAAATAAGGCCATTGAATTGTTGAGATGCAGCTTGACGGACAACAGAGTTTCAGCTGGAGAAGCTTTTGTACTCGCTCTGTTTTTGAAGCGAAAGAAGAAATTGATTGAAAAAAAAGAAATAGTTTCCCCCTCAGGTGAAATATGCGTCCTCTATGAAGACCCCTGTTCCGACGAAGCCTTTGCCATACCCAAGCTCAATCTGGATTCCCTTGAAGTAGAAAAAATCCAGCAGGAATTAAAACTGAAATTTTCAGCATGACAAGGGACGAAAGGGACGTAAGGGACCAAAGGGACATAAGGGACGTAAGGGACCAAAGGGACATAAGGGACGAAAGGGACATAAGGGACATAAGGGACCAAAGGGACGTAAGGGACCAAAGGGACGTAAGGGACCAAAGGGACATAAGGGATTGTTTTGGGTTTAACCACTGAGCCAGTGAGATCACTGAGATGGTATGAGATGGGGAGGTTTGCCGCCCAGGCCAACGGCCTGATTTGTAAAAGCCTAGGGCGCAGCCCTAGGGAACTGGTAATAACCATTGCAGGCTGAAAGCCTGCCCTGTAGTGCCCTGGGGCATCGCCCCAGGGTTTTACAAACCAGGCAGTTGGCTTGAGCGGCAAACCTCCCTATCTCATACCTTCTCAGTGATCTCACTGGCTCAGTGGTTGATTTAGCCGGAGACAGTCCCTTATGTCCTTTTGGTCCCTTATGTCCCTTTTTAAATGACATGATTTCAAACAACAACATAACTAACGAATTCTTTTCCTACCTTTCTTCTGAAAAGGGATTGTCCAAAAATACTTTGGAGGCCTATCAAAGAGATCTGCAACATTGGGGCAAGTTCCTGTCAGAAAAAAATCTCGGAGAATACCCTACAGTTACCCAGGAGCATATAGTCTCCTTTTTATCGGAATTTAAAGTTAAAGACTATGCCAGTACAACCCTGTGCCGGCTCTTGATAACTCTAAAGGTTTTTTTCAGATTTTTGAAAAAAGAAAATTACATTCCCCACAATATCACGCTGTATCTTGATACGCCGAAATTATGGCAGCTGATCCCTGAAATTCTTTCCTTTTCTGAAATAGAGTTGTTGGTTCAGATGCCCGATCTGAAAACTTGGCAAGGAGCCCGTGACAAAGCCATATTAGAAGTCTTATATAGTACCGGATTACGGGTTTCGGAATTGTGTTCTCTTGGCCTCTATGATGTCGATGATCAATTTATTAGAATAAAAGGAAAAGGAGGCAAGGAAAGAATAGTGCCCATTGGAAAAAAAGCCGTAGCTGCCATCGATCACTATCTCTCCTATGATAGGTTCTCAGAAGATCACGAAAAAAAACCTCTTTTATTCCTGAGCCGTACCCGAAAACCTCTCGATCGCATTGCCGTGTGGCGCCTGGTAAAATTTTATGCAAAGAAGGCGAACATTGTAAAAAATATTTCGCCTCATACCATGAGACATTCCTTTGCGACCCATCTCCTGGACAATGGAGCCGATTTGCGGGTCATTCAGGAAATGCTGGGGCATGCCCACATAAGCAGCACCGATAGATATACACATGTATCTAAAAGTCAATTAGTTAAATCTTTTGAAAAGCACCACCCCAGAATGTAAATCCAAAATTATTACAAGTTGGCCATTTTTTTAGATGAAAAGATGTCGGCTAAATGGGGGCTAATAACCTTGTTCAATGCCGTGGCGTGTTCTAATTGTTCAAATGAATATATTTTCACTTTGTCACTGAGCCCTTTGGCTGTTAAGAAATCTTTAGCCTTGGCTGCGTCTTCTTTCTTGACAAAGATGACTTGTAAATCCTTTCCAAGTTCCGCAGCTCCATGCACAGTATATTCTCCACTCCTATCATCGAAAGAAAAGGGATGAGAAAGTAGAGTATAAGATCCCACGACGCTTGGAAAGCTATTAAGAATATCCTCCTTTTGCAGCTCAGATAGAGCCGTGGAGCCTTTCTTGTTGAGCAGTTGTTCGATATGACTCAATGCAGCTTTGACTTCTCTATGTTGACTCGTATAACAATCGTCATGCCAATTATAAAGTTCTACAGGGGTGTATGCTTCTAACCCTCTAAGCTCATTCTTAAGCGCTTTAATTTTATCAAATAGCTTTTGTTTATGATCCTTTGTAAATGTATCGTGATCCCAAGCGAAGATTTTATCTATTGCGCTTACAATACCGGAAATTTTATAAGAGGTTATACCTAGATTATAAATGGAATTTAGATTAAGTTCATAAATTTCATTCAGGGATTTCAATTCGACAGTGAGAGAAAAGGAAAACGAGTTAGAATAATCTTGTGCGCAGGAGCTGTTATCCAAAAAAGTGCCTGACAGTTCGTTCTGATTGATCCCAGATTCTCCGCTGCCAAATTTAAGTTCCCCGGTAAATGGGACAATGCCCACTTGACGCAGCCAACCGGTTGGAATAAAGACCCCATTTGTCGTTTTCAAAGCGCGAGTACCATGCAGCCATGTCAGTTTCAACAAATTTTCATCCTTTAAATATTGTCCTGTTTCTTTCAGAAGATCCTCAGCTTTTTGGTCAGATACACGCAAACAATAATGACGGCGATAAATTTGAAAATAGTTCGCAAGATATTGTAATTCTTTATAAGTGTGATATCCTAGAATATCCCACGCTTCTGAAAAATAATAACAGGGTTGTGAACCGTCAATATTGCAAAATTCCCTGTTCCCTAACGATTTTTGAAGATGTATTGCATAATTTTCTTTGATTTTGGTTAACTTTTTTTCATGTTTTAACAAATTAAGAAAAATATACCTTAATTGCTTGTTCAATTTTTTGTATTGTGTATTATTTAATTTAATATCTTTTTCATCTTTAATCAAAAGCTCTTGAGTTTTCTTTTCGACGAGCTTGAGGATTTTGGGAAGAGCAAGCTCCAATTTGATTAGAAATGCTCGATAGGTCTCTTCGGGGCGGCTATTTATTTTAGTGAGGAATTCCATATTGTCTTTGTCGTTAATCCTGGTGCAATTGTCTTGTAATTTATTTTTGAATAAATGGTCAACATTAGCCCTAGCTAACTCACAGAGGGTATCGATGTCACTTATTGCCTTAGCTTCATCAGAATCACTTAAGGGAGCTTCAAAATGATATTGATGCAATTGCTTTATTTTTTCAGCAAGTGGAAGCTGTTCATTTAATTGAAGGGGTTTTTTGTCTTTATCAGTGGGTATAACAGTAACGTTGTAATTCCAGCGAAAAGCTGCCTTTATTCCGAGAACCACTAAAGGGATAATCAAAGTCAGTTTAGAGATTCTCCAGGCCAGTGATAAATGGGGTGCACTATTTCTTTCTTGAATTTCAAAATTGACGATTTGCCCCTCTTTATTTCGATGGATCTTAATAATTTCGAAAGATCTATTTCCCCATGCACAATACCTTTCTGCGAAATCACCAAGAGAACCCCAGTTAATTCCATAAACCGAATCTAAATTTTTAATGGGTGTAAAAAAAGAATTCATAATCCTCCATCCAATTCATACAGTTAAAATATAAGAAAATATTACACTAATTTCTTGTTTGTTACAACATATATTCTTTTGATCTAATGTATATTGACAAAACGGCCCCATCCTTCTATGCTCTGGTCTAGTACACAGTATAGTTATTATTGACCATTTGTGGCGCGTGAAAGCCCCGGGGTTCAATGATCGCAAAAGGGGTAGTATGTCAACATACTACCCCTTTTGCGATCATTGAACCCCGGGGCTTTCACGCGCCACAAATGGTCAATAATAACTATACTGTGTACTAAGAATGCAGGGTAATCCATATGGAAGATGAGCTCGGGGAATTTAAAATATCCAAAAAGGTTCGAGAGAAGCTTAAAGACGAAGCGTACCTGAAAAAAGAATTTGCAAAAGGTAAAACAGGTCAGCAAATACTGGAGTTTTCCGATGAGACCATGGCTAAGTTCTATAAAGCCTCTTACAAGCTTTTTGAGCACAAGAAATATGCCGATGCTGCCAATGCGTTCCTTTTTCTGGTCACCTTGAATCCCTTCAACCATGATTATTGGCTGGGATTGGGGATGGCCACTCAGCTTCAAGGGGATTTTGAATCAGCCATCGATGCTTATGAAATGGCTGCCATGTATGAAATCGAAAATCCCGTTCCCTACTTTTATCTGGCCAAATGTCTGTTTGCCATGCACGATCGCGAAAGCGCTTTACAAGCCCTGGATTTGGCTTTGGAATACGCAGAGGGCAAATCCGAATATATCGATCTAAAAAAACAGGCTCAAAAAGCCCGTTCATTATTAGTCAAAAGCAAATAAGGACCCGCGATTCCCGCTAAAAAAAATACATTTTCCAGAAGTATCTTGAAACATCATACAACAGAAATCTTTTCGTAAACTTTCTGCCTTTTTTTCCGGGAGCTGGTGGGTGCAATTAAATCTGAAGGGTTGAGAAATTTTTATTACCACAGAGCACACAGAGAACACAGAGATCATTCAAGCCCGGAACGGGCTTGAATGACGGCCTTCGTTTGTGCGCTTCGCGCACAAACGAAATTTCTATGTCGCAGAGCCAAGCGAATTTCTTCTCTGTGCTCTCTGTGTGCTCTGTGGTAATAAAAATTTCTCAACCCCACACATTTAAAACTGTAACAATTTTGCTGTTGCAAAAAAGGAAGTTTCTGTACAATTCTGCTACATTAATTTAATTAACGGGAACATTATGAATATAGATAGCAATTTTTTTAGTTTACCTCATGAAGTTAAAAAACATATTTTATATGAATCAGGATTACATCTTAAAGATATGGCCTCCTGTAATCAGATATGTAAATTGTTTGATGAATTAGGAAGAGAATCCAATTTCTGGGAAAGAAGGGCTAGGATCCTTCTTCCCAAGGTAAATTGGACTGAGGTTACTGATTCCGCTTTCAAATGGAAAGATTGGGTTATCGATTTTAAAAAAACGGAACGAATAATCCTGGATACCATTTCAGGTGTTATCAAGACGGCCTTGGTCCACCCTCAAGATGCCCCTTTAAAGACAACTCAGTACGAGCAACTTGAATATTATAAAAATAGCAACCATCCAGAAACTCAATTTAGAATTGGGGAGGCTTACATAGAAAATCTTGGGGCCAAAGATAAATATGATAAATATCAAGGATTGCAATACCTCTACAGATCCGCAGAGCATAACTACCTTAAGGCCCTGAATTATTTAGGTAAACTCTTGGAAGAGGGCAAGAAGGATCCTTATATTTCTGTGGATCTGGATTCAGCTAGTGAATTTTATCAAAGAGCAGCAAAACAAGGTGACAAAGAGGCTCCATTCAGAGTTTTTGCATGCTATGAAAAACAGGCACTAAAGGATTCTGCATCAGGTCAAAATAACTTGGGTACTTGTTATGAAAAAGGCATGGGATGTACGCCTGATCGGTTTAAAGCTTTTGAATATGTACAAAAGGCGGCTGAACAGGGATTAGCACACGCTCAAATTAATTTGGGTATTTATTATGAATGCGGCATCGGCTGTCTGCCTGACCCCGTTAAAGCTTTTAAATATTATCTAAAGGCAGCAGAACAAGGTAATGGAGCAGGTCAAAATAACTTGGGTATTTGTTATGAAAAAGGCATGGGATGTGAGCCTGATCCAGTTAAAGCTTTTGAATATATGCAAAAGGGGGCAAATAAAGGTTATGCACTTGCTCAAAATAATTTGGGTATTTATTATGAACGTGGCATCGGCTGTCTGCCTGACCCGGTTATAGCTTTTGAATATTATCAAAAGGCGGCAGATCAAAGTGATGCACAGGCTCAAAATAATTTGGGTATTTATTATGAACATGGCATTGGATGTCTGCCTGATCCGGTGAAAGCTTTTGAATATGTTCAAAAGGCGGCTGAACAGGGTTATGCTCCTGCTCAACATAACCTCAACTTATATCAGACAAGGAACGTCAGTAAAATCAGTTTAAATCAGAAAAAAGTTATGTAGTTGCAATCCCTCCCTTGAGGGTTTGATGATTGTAACGTACGTCCTAAAAAGTTATGGCAAGGCGAAGCATGAAAAGGTAACCAGGCCGTCTCGGCCTGTACCAGGGCGGGACGCCCTGGCTACTTTCTCATAAAAAGTCATGTGCTGCCATGACTATTTAAGGACGTACACTGTAACTATGGATTTTTATCTTTTGAAAAAAAGAAGTTTCTGTACAATTCTGGTAAATTAATTTAATTAACGGGAACATTATGAATATAGATTGCAATTTTTTTAGTTTACCTCATGAAGTTAAAAAACATATTTTATATGAATCAGGATTACAACTTAAAGATATGGCCTCCTGTAATCAAGTATGTAAATTGTTTGATGAAATAGGAAGAGAATCCAATTTCTGGGAAAGAAGGGCCAGGATCCTTGTAAATTGGACTGAGGTTACCGATTCCTCTTTCAAATGGAAAGATTGGGTTATCGATTTTAAAAAAACGGAACGAATAATCCTGGATACCATTTCAGGTGTTATCAAGACGGCCTTGGTCCTCCCTCAAGATACCCCTTTAAAGTCAACTCAGTATGAGCAACTTGAATATTATAAAAATAGCAACCATCCAGAAACTCAATTTAGAATAGGAGAAGCTTACATAGAAAATCTTGGGGCCAAAGATAAATATCAAGGATTGTATTACCTCAACAAATCCGCAAATCAGAACTATCTTAAAGCCCTAAATTATGTAGGTAAACTCTTTGAAGAGGGCAAGGAGGATCTTTATATTTTTGTGGATCTGAATTCAGCTATTGAACATTATCACGGAGCAGCAAAACAAGGTGACAAAGAGGCTCCATTCAGAGTTTTTGCATGCTACGAAAAACAGGCGCTAAAGGGTTATGCATCAAGTGCATATAACTTGGGTCTTTGTTATGAAAACGGCTTCGGATGTAAGCCTGATCCGGTGAAAGCTTTTGAATATATGCAAAAGGCGGCAGATCAAGGTCATGCACTGGCTCAAAATAATTTGGGTATTTATTATAAAAAAGGCATTGGATGTACGCCTGATCCGATTAAAGCTTTTGAATATGTGCAAAAGGGGGCGGATAAAGGTGATGCACACTCTCAAAATAATTTGGGAATTTTTTATGAAAACGGCTTCGGATGTAAGCCTGATCCGGTTAAAGCTTTTGAATATGTGCAAAAGGCGGCAGATCAAGGTCATGCACTAGCTCAAAATAATTTGGGAATTTTTTATGAAAAAGGCTTCGGATGTAAGCCTGATCCGGTTAAAGCTTTTAAATATGTTCAAAAGGCGGCAGATCAAGGTGATGCACTGTCTCAAAATAATTTGGGTAATTGTTATAAACGTGGCATTGGATGTCAGCCTGATCCGGTGAAAGCTTTTGAATATTGGCAAAAGGCAGCTGAACAGGGTTATGCTCCTGCTCAACGTAACCTCAGTAAAATCAGTTTACAGCTTTTGAACTAGTGCTCACGCAATCCCTCTCCTTTAGGGGAGGGTCAAGTGAGCTTTTTGTATCTTATATTTTTTCTTATATTTTTTTATATTTTTTTCTTTCATTTTATTCTCAATAATGTTATTTATAGGATGCTTTTCATAGAAATAGCATGTTATCTGACAGTCTATTGGGTTCGTAGAAAATCCTTCTACGGTAAAAGGCTAGGGCGTACTGGAGTGTACTGATTGCGGCTACACTCAATGCCTAACGGCAATAAATTTTGGTACGTACATTAGCAATCAATTTATTTTACTCTGGAACGGAGTTGTCTATCGGATTGTATCTGATAGATATAGGACGTGGAGCTGCAAATAAGACGCGAGGAGCGAATGCGAATCGTGCACGCAGCAGAGAAGCGTCAAAAAAGAAAGAATAGCTGCTCAAGCAGCCTAATTCTGGAAGCCCTCTCCTTTAGGGGAGGGTAGTTCACTAAGGTCTAAAGGCTTTATAATGCACATGCAATCTCCCCCATGAGGGTTTGATGACTGTAGCTATGAATTTTTATCTTTTGCAAACTGCCTATCAAGTCATCTCCTCCGGGGAATAAGACATTTTTCCAGCAGCGGGTCCTGCCTTTAAGCAATGAGCTGTCCTTGAAATTCTGCCGTTCTACCAGCACTTCCACTTCTGTCCCCAACATGGCTTGCCGTTGCTTGATGTAGATCTCTTCCTGCAGGGATAGCAACCGTTGGAGCCTGTCTTGTTTGACGTCTTCGGGTATATCATCTTTCCAGCGCATGGCCGGCGTGCCTTTGCGAGGGCTGTAGGCAAATAAAAAACCGACTGAATACTCAATCTCTTTCAGTAGATCATAGGTCATCTGAAACTCTTCTTCCGTTTCCGTGGGAAATCCGACAATGATATCAGTGCCCAGGGTCACATCTGGAACGATTTCGCGGAGCTTGTGGACTTTTTCCATATACTGTTCGACGGTATAAATGCGGTGCATCTTTTTCAGAATCCGGTTGGAGCCTGCCTGCAGGGGAAAATGCACAAATTCACAAAGCGTTCTTAAGTCTCGGATGGCTTCCATCAAGCTCTGTGGTAATGTCTACGGGATGGCTGGTCATGAAGCGGATGCTTTCCAGGCCTGGAATGTTATCCAGGCGGTACAGCAGATCATGAAATAGGCAGGTCCATTCGGGTTTGTCTTTGCCATAGCTGTTCACGTTCTGTCCTAATAAGATGATCTCTTTGTACCCTTGCGAAACCAGCTGCCGGCATTCTTCCTCTATGTTCTCCGGAGGGCGGGAGACTTCCGGGCCGCGTGTATAGGGAACCACGCAATAGGTGCAGAACTTGTCGCATCCTCGGATAATGGATACATACGCTTTGACTTTGTCCTCCCGCTTTGCGCCCAGATAATCCAGTTCGTAATGGAATTGTTCGTCTGTCCGGATGGTTTGTTGGCCTGTGGATATAACTTCATCCAACACATTGTTCAAATCATGTATATTATTTGTGCCCAATACAAAATCGATATGGGGCATCTTTTGAAAGAGGGAATCTTTTTTGGCATTGGCCATGCAGCCTGTAACGCCAATGATGGCCTCTTGCTGCGGCGTGCGGCCCAGCTTGCCCAATTTGCCCATGACTTTGCGTTCGGCCAGATCCCTGACAGAACAGGTATTGAAAATCAATAGATCAGCGGCATTTTCATCTTCAGTACGGACCAGCCCTCTTTGCAGCAGCTGCCCGATCATGATCTCCGAGTCCAATTCATTCATTTGGCACCCATAGGTGCGTACGTAGAAGGTTTGAGTTTTTTCATGCTATACAGTGTCCGGCTTCATTTATAAGGTAAAGTATACGGGAAATCGCATCTTTTTTCAAGCGATTAGTAAAAAACTGTTGGCAAAAACCCGTAAACAGATTATGATAGAAGCAATGATTAAATCTTAAAATTCAAGGTAAGTCATCCATGCAACAACAAAATAAAACAAAAATGCTGAAAAAAGGCGACCTCAAGCACGAGTGGTATATTCTCGATGCCACAGGCAAAACTTTAGGACGTTTTGCAGCAGAGATAGCAAAAATCCTGCGCGGCAAACATAAGCCTGCTTTTACTCCTTACGAAGATTGCGGCGACGGCGTGATCGTCATTAATGCCGATAAAATTCAAGTGACCGGAAATAAGGAAGCCACAAAATTATATACGTATTACACAGGTTATATGAGCGGCCTCCGCCAAATCCCTTACCGCACTATGATGGCCCGCAAACCCGGCTACATCGTAGAACATGCTGTCAAAGGGATGATGCCAGGTTCCCGTTTGGGAAGGCAGCAATCCAAACGCCTCCGCGTTTTTGCCGGAGCAGAGCATAAAATGGAAGCCCAAAAGCCTATTCAAGTTAATATTTAAGAACTCAAAAAGGAAATTTTAAAATATGTTGCAAGAAACCGTAACAACTGGAAGGCGAAAAACAGCGGTAGCATCCGTACGTCTTAGACCAGGTACTGGTAAAATTGATGTAAATGAAAAACCTTTTAATGTGTACTTTCCACTCGAAATCCAACGCAAAGCCATCTTGGCTCCCTTTGAAAAAATCGGCGGCCATACACAATACGATATTCTCATTCGCGTTAAAGGCGGAGGCAAGGAAGGACAGGTAACAGCCTCCCGCTTGGGAATCGCACGCGCCCTTCTTCAGGAAAATGAAAGCCTTCACCACGACTTCAAGGCCATGCATTTTCTTACCCGCGATTCGCGTAAGAAAGAACGTAAAAAATACGGCCTTAGAGGTGCACGTAAACGTCCTCAATTCTCTAAGCGTTAGAATAAAGGACCAAAGGGACATAAGGCACCAAAGGGACATAGTTTACCACTGAGCCAGTGAGATCACTGAGAAGGTATGAGATAATTGAGAGGGGTCTGAAACATAGTCAAAAAGACAGACTTAAATATTATGGAGAGCGTAACCCTCCCTATCTCATACCTTCTCAGTGATCTCACTGGCTCAGTGGTAAACTATGTCCCTTCTCTTTTACCAGTCGAGGATCACTTTACCCGATTGTCCTGACATCATAGCGTCAAATCCCTTTTGGAACTCTTCCGCAGGGAACCGGTGGGTAATCACTGGATTTAAATCCAGACCGCTTTCCATCAAATGGACCATCTTATACCAGGTGCCAAAGATTTCACGTCCGTATATCCCTTTTAAAACTAGCATTTTAAAAATAACGAGGTCCCAATCAATACGCGTTTCGGGAGGTAAAATACCCAACAGGGCTACTTTTGCGCCGTTTTGTGCTGTTTCTAAAATGTTTGACAAGGCCTGAGGACTTCCGGACATTTCGAGGGCTACTGTAAAACCAAAATCAATTCCCAAATGTTTCATGGTGTCTTTTAATGAATCGCGGCTCACATTAACGTTCAGGTGGCCCCCATTTTTTTTGCGAGGTCCAGGCGGAAATCATTCATATCAGTAATGACGATATGACGGGCGCCCGCTTTTTTGGCGATGGCACAGGCCATTATCCCTATAGGACCGGCCCCTGTAATTAGGACATCTTCTCCGGCTAAATCAAATGATAAGGCGGTATGGACCGCATTTCCAAAAGGATCTAAAATGGCAGCGGCTTCATCGGTATAGAATTCGAGGAGTACAAAAACATTTTCGGCAGGCAGATCGAAATATTCGGCAAAACAACCCTGACGGTGATATCCTACGCCTAAAACTTGCATGCACAGATGTCTTTGTCCTTTACCAGGGAGGGCACACGCCGCATGTGATATGACCTTCTCCGCAGACGCGATCGCCTTCTTTTAACCCTTTACATTTTTTCCGACTGGCAATATTACCTACAAATTCATGGCCGATAACTAGGGGAACAGGTACATTTTTTTTGGCCCACTCGTCCCAATTATAAATATGGACATCTGTCCCGCATATGGCTATTTTATGGATTTTAATAAGAACTTCATTATCAGTAATTTCAGGTATAGGCGTGTCATCCATCCATATGCCTGGAGTCCTATTTTTTTTTACCAGTGCTTTCATGATTCTCCTACTATGAAATACAGTTTATTTCAATTCTAATAAAAATTGCCCTTTTATTAAAGTAAAAATTTGTAAAAAAATTTATATACAGTTTATTTATTGAAAGATTTTCATATTTACATATATTAATTTTAATGATGCTAATAAAGGGATATGATGCGATAGAGCTTGGGAAAAAGCTCTATCTTGCATAGGCCAAGAATTCCTCAATCTTCCTCACTCTCCTTTGGATATGAGTATAGGAAAATTGGTCCCGTAGTCCGATTTAAGATAGGGTCTCTTAAAAACTCTTGCTCCAAAGTCGTTCGTATGGGATCCTCTTTTTCAATAAGAACGAGTATAACTGAATTGTCATTTTCATCATATTTAAAATATTTTGTTATATCAGAATCAATAAGAACGGGTATAACTGAATTATCATTTTCATCACATTTAAAATATTTTGTTATATCAGAATTGTTAGACCTTTTGAACAGATTTACTTTATGTATCTTTTCATATATATGTCTAAACTCTTTTTTATACTCTTCCATAATTCCAAAACCTCCAACTTTTTCATATAGCTGGTCAGTTTCCAAGGAACCAGTTAGTACTTCAATCATACCAAAACAAGGTTCACGTTCAATAATTTCTAAAATTATTTTTATAAGTAATAAATGCATCTTTTCATTATCATAGGCATTTAGAAGCACTGGCTTGAATTCAAGAATGGGCTCAGGAAAACGATTACGTTTTATTATGTTTAAGCTCGCTATAGTTTGCATAGGTCCGTCTTTTGTGGTCATTATATTGACTTGCATTCCGTTCAAGCGTATAAAACCGTCGTCCAAGCGTATAAAATCCGCCCAAATATTAACAGGAAGCGTCTCCTCTCCTTCTAGATATAGGACGTGGAGCTGCAAATAAGACGCAAGGAGCGAATGCGAATTGTGCACGCAGCAGAGAAGCGTCAAAAAAGAAAGAATTAGTTGCTTAGGCTAATTCCAGAAGCCTGCTCCCTTTAGGGACAGGTAGTTCACATCATCTAGCGAAACCTTTCTTTTATTTAAAAGGCCAGTTAGTTCTCTTGTGAATGGTTGTGTTTCAGTTATTCGTCTCTTCATGCTTAAATTATCCTACATTGTGGGGTATTTAGTCAATATCTATGGGTAATGACAGATACTATTTTTTAGTCGTGAAGCAGCCTGCAGAATGGTATCCCGACGGCCAAAAGCTGTAAAACGAAGGTATTCTTCTCCGGCAGGGCCAAAGCCTGAACCCGGAGTCGTAACAATATGAAATTGCTCGAGAAAGTGTTGAAACATATCCCAAGAGTTTTTCCCTTTAAAACGGGCCCATAAATAAGGAGCGTTCACACCTCCAAATACTTCATGTCCCAGACTTTCGAGTGTTTCTTTTAAGATCCTGGCATTTTCCAGGTAGTATCCTGTTAGAGAAGAAATCTCTTCCCATCCTTTCTCGTGGAGGACGGCGCAGCCTCCCGACTGCGCGATGTTGGATGCGCCATTAAATAGCGTGGACATCAATCGATTCCAGTCTGCCTTTACCGAGGTACCATCATCGTATTTAAGTTCTTCGGGCACCACAGTCCAACCCAGACGAACCCCTGTAAAGCCCGCCAGCTTGGAAAACGAGCTGATTTCCATGGCCGCCTGTTTAGCCCCATCAATTTCAAAAATGGATTTGGGGATTAAAGGATCCTGAATATAGTTTGCATAGGCCGAATCAAAAATGATTATGGAACGATTGGCTGCGGCAAATTGAACGAGCTTTTCCAGTTGGGCCTTTGTGGCTACAGTTCCTGTGGGATTGTTAGGGGAGCAGAAATAAATGAGATCTGTTCGCGGCAAGGAGGTTAAATCGGGGAAAAAATGGTTTTCAGGACAGCAGGTCATGGGAATGATCTCTTTTACCCCTTGGATAAGGCTCCCATCTATGTAAACTGGGTAGGCAGGGTCCTGGACTGCAATTGAAATATCTTGGCCAAAGAGCATTTGCAATCGGCCTATGTCGCATTTAGCGCCATCAGAGACAAACACATCATCGGGTGGAACGAGATTAAAATAAATTTTTGAGGCAATTTTCTCTCTTAATGCCATGATGCCCTGTTCCGGGCCATAACCGGAATATTTTTCATAGGTACCTAAACCCGCTGCGGCCTCTACGAGAGAATTTACGATAGATCCTGGAATGGGTTCTGTTGTGTCCCCAATTCCAAGGCTGATAAGCCGTGCCCCTGGGTTTTTCGCAAGAAACTGTCTTTTTCGAAAATTGATTTCAGGAAAGAGATAATTGGCTTTTAATCGGGTCATGTGAGCATTTCTTTTCATGGGGATCTCCTAGTTAAATAGCCAAAAATGTACTCGAATAATTTTTATACGTCAATGACTGATTTGAAAAATTTTGTTTGAATGTAAAGTCGAGATAATCCAATTTTGAGTCAACACATGAGGAAATTCACAGTGATTTCGTTTAAAAGGATGATGACGGATTTGAAGTTATTTTATAGGAAAGTTAAAAAAATCCTCTTGGCTTCCATGTGGGGATTCTTTTCTGATGATTGTTATACGAAATCATCCACTCTGACTTTTTATACCACGCAAGCGATTGTGCCTTTTCTTGCTTTTCTATTAGGGATGGCAAAAGGATTTGGATATGATCAATATCTGCAAAATCTTATTTTAAATTCTTTTGAAGAACAAAAAGAAGTCGTCACTTATTCCATTTCAATAGCCCAATCCATGCTTAAATATATTAAGGAAAGTGTGGTTATCGGTTTTGGAGTTTTGTTATTGTTATGGGCCATGATCAATCTCCTCGGGTATATTGAATTGGTCTTAAATCAAATATGGAAAATCAAGGAACAAAGATCTCTTTTTCGCAAATTAAGCGATTATGTAGCGATTGTTATTATTTGCCCCCTGATTCTGATTGTTTCAGGCAGTTTTACAGTATACCTTAAGGCCGTAATCGCTCATTTACATGGATCCCTCCTTATAGAGACAATAGGTATTTATCTTTTGCTTTTTCTCAACTTTGCTCCCTGGATCCTTAGTTGGCTGCTGTTTTTCCTGCTGTATTCATTGATGCCAAATGCCAAATTAGGAATTTGGCCGCTTGCTGTGTCTTCTCTATTTGCAGGAATTTTTTTTCAAATGTGGCAATTGCTTTACATCACTTTGCAGATTAAAATTTTCAATTATAATGTCGTATATGGCTCTTTTTCCGTACTGCCATTATTATTGATATGGCTGCAGGTAAGTTGGATGATTGCTCTTGCCGGAGCAGAACTGGCCGCCCATATCGAAAATGTTACCTTTGATGAAGAAGAAAGTGAGGCAGGCATCCGGGTAACTATTGGCAGAAAACAATTGGGTTTGATGATATTGCTCCTTTGCCTGGAGTCCTTTTATTCAGGCCAAAAACCTTTGACAGAAGTCCAAATAACGAAAGCGTTGAAAATACCCTTGAATATAACAAAACATCTCCTTGATATTTTGATCAAGGGAGAAATCCTTACCATGGTACAATTAAAAAATGGCTCCCTGGGCTATCCTCCATTTTGCGATCCCGGGTTGCTTTCTATCAAACAAGTATGCGATATCATTGATAAGAGCAATGATATTGAAATTTCGATTGTGATTACAGATGATTTAAAGTTGCTCTTAGATTTATTAAAACAGATAGATAACGCAGAAATGCACTCAGAAGCCAACCTAAGGCTGAGCGACCTGTATTTTAAACGACAGCCCAGTAGTGTCAAAAATAATACCGGAAATCTTCCTTCATTGTCCTGATAATGTCCCCATTATTTCTATACTCCTTTGTATATAAAAATAATTTTAAATGTTATAATAGGGGTAGGGATATTTTAAATTAAGAGGTCGTACCATGCATGCGCCAGGTTTAAAAGAAAAAGAAGTAAAAGAAGAAAAAGAACCCGTGACATCCGTGCCTTTTGCAGGTTCGAATGAAAAGGCCCGCCAAGCCATGGAGGTTGCCGAAGAAGCTCGCCAAGCTGAATACGTACGGCCAAGTTTTGCAGGCAATCTGTTTATGGGATCTTTTCTGTCAGATCTTATCGACCCATTCCCTAAGCAAAATCCCGACGATAAAAAAATCGGCGACGAATACATTGAAAAACTCAAGGCCTATCTGTTTGCAAACCTGGACCCGGAAGAGGTTGACCGTACCCGGGAAATTCCCCACCACGTGATTAAGGATTTTGCGGAAATGGGAATGTTTGCCCTGAAAGTTCCTAAGGAATATGGAGGTTTGGGCTTTTCACAGATGAATTACAATAGAATAGTGTCCGTTTTAGGCTCCTGGTGTGGCTCTACCACGACATTGATTTCTGCGCATCAGTCAATCGGAGTGCCTCAGCCGCTTAAATTGTACGGAACTGAAGCGCAAAAGAAAAAGTATTTTCCCCGTTTTAGGGAAGGGGCTATTTCTGCTTTTGCCCTAACAGAACCTGACGTAGGCTCAGATCCAGCTCAAATGTCCACAGAAGCTAGACTGAGTGAAGATGGAAAATATTATATTCTCAATGGGGCTAAGCTCTGGTGTACGAACGGCGTCATTGCTGATGTGATCATTGTAACCGCTAAAACGGCTCCAAAGATAGTAAAGGGTAAAGAAAAAAAACAAATTTCTGCATTTATCCTAGAAATGAATTCGAGGGGAGTGGAAGTGGTCCAACGCTGTGAATTTATGGGATTGAATGCCATTTATAATGCTTATATCAAGTTTACTAATGTCAAAATTCCAGTGGAAAACAGGCTTGCTGATGAAGGACGAGGTCTTGCCATGGCTTTAGCAACGGTCAATGTGGGGCGCCTGACATTGCCGGCAGCCTCTTTAGGCTGTGCCAAGCAATGCCTTTCCATAGTCAGAAGATGGGGTAAAAGCCGCATTCAGTGGGGACAGCCAGTAGGTTTGCATGAGGCTGGCAGAGAGAAAATAGCCTATATTGCCGCCACGACATTTGCCTTAGAAGCGATCACCTATTTGACCAGCAATTGGCAGGACCAGGGAAATGTCGACATTAGGATTGAAGCTGCCATGGCCAAGATGTTTGCTAGTGAATCCCTTTGGAAAATTGTGGATTTGACAATGCAATTGAGAGGCGGGCGCGGCTATGAAAAAGCCCGTTCATTGAAAGTCAGAGGGGAGCCGCCCTATGCAGTGGAAAGGATGATGAGAGATTGCCGTATTAATATGATCTTAGAAGGTTCTTCAGAAATCATGCGTCTTTTCCTGGCCAGAGAGGCTATGGATCCGCATTTAAAGCGCATTGGAGCTTTGTTAAATCCCAAGACAGGTTTTGCAGAAAAAGTGAGTGGATTTTTCAAGATTGCCGGGCATTATGCCGGGTGGTATTCCAAGCAGCTTCTTTTAGGAGGCAGGAATAAATCCTATCCCGAAGCAAAACAGCTGTCTTCCCATTATTCATTCGTTGAGAAAACCTCACATGCATTGGCAAGAAAGCTGTTTTATTACATGGCCAAATACCAGCAAAAACTGGAAAAAAGACAATTGATTTTGGGAAGGCTCGTTGATATTGGAACCGATCTATTTGTGATGAGCGCCACCTGTTCTTATGCCTTGTCTCTGACCAAAGACAACCCTGCGGATAAAACGCCGATCGAACTGGCTGAACATTTTTGTACCTTGGCCAAACGCCGCATTCTGGAAAAGTTTGCAGCGCTTGAGCAGAATGATGACAGGAAAAACAATTCTCTGGCAAAAGAAGTGCTGGATGGTAACTTCAAGTGGCTCGAAGAAGGGGTCATGTGGATTGGGCCGAAAGAATAAGAAGGAATAGTTTACCAGGTTTACCACTGAGACAGTGAGATCACTGAGAAGTTATGAGATACGGGAGAGTTCTCCTTTTCTAAACTTTAGATAATATATAAGTCTGTTTTTTTCACAGACATATGTTTCAGATCCCTCTCAATTATCTCATACTTTCTCAGTGATCTCACTGGCTCAGTGGTAAACTATGTCTCTTTCGTCTCTAAACACAACTGTTATTAATGACACCTAGCTCCTGACCGACTTTGGCAAATGCTTCTATGGCTTTGTCGAGATCTTCCCGGCTATGCCCGGCACTTATTTGCGTTCTGATGCGGGCTTTGCCATGAGGAACCACCGGGTAGCAAAAACCTATGACATAAATCCCATGATCGAGCATGCGGGCTGCAAATTCCTGGGCCAGTTTTGCATCCCCCAGCATCACCGGTATGATGGGATGGTGGCCAGGCACGAGTTGAAATCCCAACGCGCTCATTTTTTCTCGGAAATAGCTGCTGTTTTGGTGGAGTTTTTGCCTTAGTTCGGGTTGATTTTCCAGAATATCCAACACAGCCAGAGAGGCGGCTGCAATACTTGGCGCAAGGGTATTGGAAAATAGATAAGGCCTGGAGCGCTGCCGCAGCCATTCGATAATATCTTTGCGCCCTGAGGTATACCCTCCAGAAGCTCCTCCCAACGCTTTGCCCATGGTGCCTGTTATGATATCAACCCTGCCCATGACATCGCAGAATTCAGGTGTGCCCTTTCCATGAGCACCTAAGAAACCAACCGCATGGCAATCATCGATCATCACCAAAGCGCGGTATTTGTCTGCCAGATCACAAATTGCTTTTAAATTGGCTATGATTCCATCCATGGAAAACACGCCATCTGTGGCAATAAGTCTAAAGCGGTTGCTTTGAGCGTCCTTGAGTTGATTTTCCAAGTCTTCCATGTCATTATTATTATAGCGGAGCCGTCTGGCTTTGCACAAGCGGATCCCGTCGATGATACTGGCATGGTTCAATGCATCGCTGATGATGGCATCTTCAGGGCCCAATAAGGTTTCAAAGAGACCTCCATTGGCATCAAAGCAGGAAGAATACAAAAGGGTGTCCTCTGTTTCGAGAAACTGCGACAGCCGTTTTTCCAGTTCTTTATGGATCGTCTGCGTCCCGCAAATAAACCGGACGGAGGCTAATCCAAATCCATAAGTACTATAGCTTTTTTTTGCCGCCTCGATGATTTGGGGATTATTGGCCAGGCCCAAATAGTTGTTGGCGCAGAAATTCAACACTTCCTTTCCATCTGAGATTTTTATTTTGGCTTGTTGAGGAGAGGATATTTCCCGTTCCTGTTTATAAAGGCCGCTTTCTTTAAGTTCGGCAATCTGTGTTTTTAAATGGTTTACAAATCTATCGTCCATATATTTCCTAATTAATTGATTTTAAGGCGTTTTCGAAATCTTGCATCAGGTCGCTCACATCTTCGATTCCTACGGAAAAACGCACCAAGGAGTCGGACAGGCCGATGCGCTTTCGTTCCTCAGGTGGAATGGAGGCATGCGTCATGGTGGCAGGATGGCATACCAGAGACTCTACACCTCCAAGACTTTCTGCCAGGCTAAAGAATGAAAAAGAGGAGATGAGCTTGTACAGGGATTCCAAAGACAGGTTAAATTCAGCGGAGAGCATCCCTCCAAAACACGACATTTGTTTTTTTGCTATTTGATGGTCGGGATGGCTTTCCAGTCCCGGGTAATACACCCTCTTGACTTTAGGGTGCTTTTCCAGATAACGTGCCAAGGCCAAGGCGTTTTTCTGATGGAATTCCATTCGGGCGGCCAATGTTTTGACCCCGCGCGATATCAGCCATGTATCGAAAGGGCTCGGGTTTAAACCTAAGGCTTTTCTTGCAAAATCCATTTCCTTCTTGACCGAAGCCTTTTTAGACATGACAACGCCTCCTATCACGTCTGAATGTCCTCCCAAGTATTTGGTACAGCTGTGCCACACGATGTCAGCTCCTAAATCCAAAGGATTTTGTGCATAAGGGGTGGCAAAGGTATTGTCCACAATAGTTGTAATCTGATGGCGCTTGGCCAATTTTACGAGTTCTTCAATATCAAATATTTCCATCAGGGGATTGGTAGGTGTTTCAAAAAAAAGCCATTTGGGTTTCAGGCTTAATGCTCTTTCCAGCTCTTGCAAGCCCTTGGCAGTTTTTGGATTATAACTTTCAAAACCGATTCCAAACCGGTTAAAAACCTGGTTGAAATAGACGGTAGGTCCCGCCATACAATCCATCTATGGCGATGACCTTATCTCCGGGAGAAAGAGTAGACACCATCCCTGTAAGCGCCCCCAAGCCGGCTGAAAATACCGTAGCATGTTCCGCATTTTCAAGGGCCGCAAGCTGCTTTTCAAGGAAGGTAAAATTGGGGTTGCCGGCCCGGGTGTACTGATAGCCTGACTTGCTTTCCCCTGGAGATTCCAGGATGTATGTGGAGGTCATGTAAATGGGAGGCATTATGGCGCCTGTAGTTGGATCAGGGTCATTCCCGCAATGGATAGCGCTGGTTGCAAATTTCATGTTTCTCCTGTTTGGTTTATCTGGAATTTAGTCATTCGAAAAAATAGTTTACAGCATTTTGTTTTTTTCGTGTCCGAGTCCGATTCAATTGATAAAGGACGTAAGGGACATAAGTTTACCACTGAGGCAGTGAGATCACTGAGAAGATATGAGATTGGGAGGGAAGGCTCCTTTTCTAAACTCGTAATATTTAAGACTGTCTTCTTTTTGACATATGTTTCAGACTCCTCTCAATTATCTCATACTTTCTCAGTGATCTCACTGGCTCAGTGGTAAACTTTATAAATATTTATTTTTTTTCATCCACTCATTGTCATACATTTTACTCAGATATTTAATGCCTCCATCCGGGAGGACTGTCACAATGGTGGCAGGTTCGATGAGTTTTCTGGCGATCTCCAGGGAGGCCCAGACATTGGCCCCGCTCGATCCGCCGGCAAAAATTCCCTCTTCCTGAGCAAGCCTTCGGCCGCATTGAAAGGCATCCTTGTCCGTTACCTTGATGACATCATCCAATATGGAAAAATCCATCGCATGGGCAATGTGGTCTTCTCCAATGCCTTCGAGTTGATAGTTGCAATTGCCTCCAATGGGGATTTTTCCTGTTTTAAAATAATCGTAGTAAATAGAACCTATTGGATCCGGCATAACGACTTTAACTTTAGGGTTTTTCTCTTTCAGGTATCGTCCAATGCCGCTGATCGTTCCTCCTGTGCTCGCGCTGGCCACAAAATAATCCACTTTGCCATGGGTTTGCTTCCAGATTTCGGGCCCTGTGGTCAGGTAATGGGCTTCGGGATTTTTTTTATTGTCGTACTGGTTTAATCTGAAGCTATTAGGGGTTTCTGCGGCCAGTTTAATGGCAACAGTGACATAATGTTCAGGGGAGTCGGGAGGCGCCGAAGTAGGGCAAACGATAATTTCAGCTCCAAAAGCTTTAAGGGCATTTTGTTTTTCTTTGCTGACCTTATCCGGCATGGTCAGGATGGCCTTGTATCCCCGGATGGCCGAAATCATGGCCACTGCTGCGCCTGTATTGCCCGAGGTATTTTCGATGATCGTGCCGCCAGCATTAAGCTGGCCGCTTTTTTCGGCTTCATTGATGATATGCAGCACCATTCGATCTTTGATGCTGCCGCCGGGATTGGTAAATTCCACTTTGGCAAGAAGGGTCGCTAAAGGGTTGGGATTGATCCGTTGAAGCCGGATCAGGGGTGTATTCCCGATGCAGTCAAGGATAGTAGCGGGATGATGCAAAAGAGTGGATGTCATAACCATGGAACCTCATGTAAAATTTTAAAATTCAAGATTCAATTTAAAAGATGCGCCTAATTTTTTCCATCAAAATTGTACTAAATATATTGACAGTATGTAAGCAGAAAGAAAAAAATACTTATAAAGAAGGAGATCAAAATGAATTCTGTTCCACAGGGTGTTCAGGAAAATTCACTTGTGTCTCCACGAGATAAACTTGCCGTTTCTACAACGCCGAGCCCTAGAACTCCCTCCTCTACGCCCTCTCCCAGAACGCCCTCCTCTACACCTTCTCCAAGGACCCCTAAAGGTATTTCGGAAATAATAGATGACATCCGAAACGCCGAAATAGAATACCGTGAATTTAAATCTGTACGTGAAACGTTAAAAATCAAGGCCCAAAGATATGACCTTGATGAGGATTATACAGGAATTTTAGGCATTGGCGGCGGCAATCAGCATGCCTTTGGAAAAGGGGTTTATTTTCGCATGGCGAAATCCTTGCTTCAACTAAAACAGAAAGACCCTGTTCATTTTACTCTATGGTTCCGCTCTTCTGAAATGGAACTTTTTCAGGAGGCAAAAAAAGAATTTGATTACGATGTCACCCTCATGAAATTGGCTTTAAAGACATTAATAAAATCCAGCCTTGCCAGGCATGAATCCATGCAAAGTGGAGTGATAAAAGAATTGGAAGAGGCAGCAGAAAGCCTTTCTATTTATAGACGAAACCCAATAGAATTCAAAAAAATTGCAGATCTCGTTTCCCGTCCTTCGAAGGAAAAACTCAGTTTCCTTGCGAGATCCTTTGACGAAGGAAGAGACAGAATGCATGTCCGTTCGGAAACCGCTCCTATTATAAGCTCCACATCTTTAGGCTCATCGCAGGATGGCTCCCCAAAAAAATTGAGACGGCAGTATTCCAGAAAAGTGCCGAAGTTTTATCCGAAAGATAAACTTCACTCGGTCAATGAAGATGAGAATTCCATCAGATCGCCTGAGATCCGCACCAGGGCAAGTTCCTCGCCTCTTAAGTCTTCACACGTAGGAAAAGCCAGCAAGGTGACTTTTTCCCGGATCCAGAGATAATAAATAAGAATGAGAGGACACTGGCGGCCGTTGAACAAGTTTTGGAGAAAGAGAAAGTAGATTATACGTTAAAGTCTTCAAATGAGGCAGGTTTTGATAGTGTGCCCGGCCACTTTACTGAACAGACAGTTACGACCATTATAAATGAGATCAGAAAACAAATAGCAAGCGACAATTCTATAGAAATGCAAACAAGACTGCGTTCCATCTTAAATTCCTTCTACAATCATCCTCAGGCTAAAGAAATTTTTAATAGCCGAGGTGAAATATATCGCAGCTATCTCAAATTGCTCCTTGAAGTGGAGTTAATGCCTTGGCAGGTCGAAGAGGAGCAGTTCCAAAGAGATAATGAGAACTTCCGGCTCTGGCTGAAGAACTTTAACATTCCTGATTCATTGCAAGTAAAATTACCTAGCAATACGATGGCCGTTAAAGACATATTTACTGAAGCGGCATGCGACCTCATTCTTTCCGACATTAAGATTTTAAGTGATCCCTACTGGGGCTATCAGAAGATTATCAGGGAACTGGGGGACAGGCTGAAAGAGTCCAAAGCAAATCTAAAATTACAGCTGGAGAAAATACCCGACTGTACCTGGTTGCGAAACACTTTTCCCGAGATATCCGACATTCATACGGAGGATTTGGACTTTGTTATTCATGCAGGCTATAGTGATAAATTTAAAAAATTTTTAGAGTCTCTAAAAGAAATGAAGAGGGAAACAGATAATAAAAGAATAACTTTGTGCAACTTGGTCGCCGGAGTTGCTGATTTGCATAACAGATTGTCCCTGTTGATCTCTTACAGAAGTTTTCCCCCTCCCGATTTGTTGAAGGAAATACTTGAATTGCCTCTCATGCGCGTTCAATATCATTTTTTATGTATAAACCACGCGATGGGAGCTATAATAGATTACTTCTCAGCTCAAAAGGATATGAGTGTTTGGCTATCAGAAAAAAATTCAAGAGGTAAAGTTAGGATTGAAGAAATCCGGTCACTTTTTGAACGCCATCAAACCAATCTAGTTCTCTTCATGGATTCATTGTTTTAGAGAAAAACCCTGAATACAGGTATTCGTACGTCCTTAAAAAGTCATGGCAAGGCGAAGCATGAAAAGGTAACCAGGCCTTCTCGGCCTGTACCAGGGCGGGACGCCCTGGCTACTTTCTCATAAAATGTCATGTGCTGCCATGACTTTTTAAGGACGTACATTCAGGCATCCCAAATCTTTTTGACTCACCTTACGCAAAACATGTAGAAATCTCGCCTATTGGTTTAAGTTTGTGTTTAATGGGTACTTGCCGCTCAGGCCAACGGCCTGGCTTGTAAAAGCCTAGGGCGAAGCCCTAGGACTATAGTTTGTATGTTTTTATCAGGCAAAAACAAATATGAATAGTGGATCAGCAGCCTTTTCCCCGGTAGGGGAAAACGTTAATAGCCCCGTGTGAAGCGAGCGTAGCGAGCGGAACGCGGGGTTAGCAACATAATAATGAGCGCGCCCCGGCAGGGGCGCACGAAACATAATGATAACCTCATATAATTCATCCATTTCATCCTGTTCGGTCGGAAATGCCTTAAGTTGCTTATAATACTCAATTTTTTTGGATAAATAAAAGTTTCTTGCGCCCCTAGCCGGGGCGCAATCATTACTATGTTACTAACCCCGCGTTCCGCTCGCTAACGCTCGCTTCACACGGGGCTATTAACGTTTTCCCCTACCGGGGAAATGACTGTGAATGCATTATACTTGCAAAAACGGATTTTGCAAATATTAATTATTGCCTCACAAAAACATACAAACTATAGGCCTAGGGCGAAGCCCTAGGAAACCAGTAATAAACCATTGCAGGCTGAAGGCCTGCCCTGTATTTCCCTGGGGCTTCGCCCCAGGATTTACATAATCAGGCCTTCAGCCTGAAACTGATATATTGAATTCACCTAGGGTTGCGCCCTAGGCTTTTACAAACCAGGCCGTTGGCCTGGGCGGCAAATATCGCAGATGAAGCGAAACCAAAAGACGAGATTTCTACATGTTTTGCGTTAAGGTGAGTTTTTGAGATAACTTTTTGAGATTGAAATGTAACAGTTCAGATACCCCTTTTTCGTTCAGATACCCTGACGAAGGAGGGGTATCTGAACTACATTGACATCTATAATTCATTCTGTTATATTGATTTTTCAACAATTAAAATTAAATAAACTTAGTATTATAATTACACAAGAGAGAACTATATGAACTCATTAATATCAAAATGGCAAAGTGAATCTGAGGAAATAAGACCCAATATTTTTATACCCTCAGAACAAGCCAATAGAGCCTTTAATAGAGATATTCGAATAATAATCGAGCGCATTGAAACTAACCCTATAGGAAAGCGTTTACTCGAAAAAATTCGATTATGTACTTCTCAGATTTATATTATTTACGGGAAGAATGACGAAAATTTGTGGATTTCTCTAAATTCCCAACTTATTTCTCCAATCATTATTAGCTCCTCTATGAAAGAATGGACATGTTTTTCCACTAAGGGTGAATCGATTCCCTTTCCGCGGCATGTCATCTTATTTCACGAATTAACACATGCCTATCATACGCTCTCAGGAAAACGTGCTACAAGTCATCTCTCCGATCCCATTGTATGGGAGACAGAAGAAGAATACAAAACCATTGTAGGCTTTCCTTCCAAGAAGAACAAAGAAAGAACTAAAGCAAAAATTACAGAAAATGCTTTTCGCAAAGCAGAAGGACTTCCAGAAAGGTTTGGAAGCTGGAGCCCTTCCGGCAATGATGAAAGGACATCTTTATCTGATTAACCCAAGCTGAACTTGACATTTTGCTTGGCACTATTCCCGAAGTTTAAGAGTGTGCTTCATAAATGTCTTTCCGATGATCAATATCTATAATGATCACAAGGACTTTATCCTCGATGATCTTGTAAATGACCCGATACTCTGCAACTCTTAGCCTTCTATAACCTTTCATGCTATATTGTAAGGGTTTTCCAAAAGCCACGGGGTTGGTGGTTAATTTTTTCTCAATGGCTTTTTTGATCATTTCTCTTATAGGCTTGGGAAATTCTTTCAATTTTTCTTCTATATCAATAGCATATTCAATTATGTATTTAATTTTTTCCACAATTCCTCATGAGATATGGTCTTTCTTCCCCCTTCTTCCCATTTTTTATCCGCTTCATCGGCGCGTTTCGCTAATAGCATATCTTCATACTCTTCGAGCCAATCTTCCATAACTGTACGGATCAGCCTCGACATGCTTATTTTTTTTCTTTTGCAAATGATTTTCATCATATCTGCATCACTTTCATTAAAAGTAACATTTACCCTTGGATGAGTTGTAGGCATAAAATATTCCTCCTATCAACAAGTGTAACACAAGTGTGTATTTTTTGTCTAATGAAGCTGCGTACTTATGTCCATCAAGGCCTGAGCATGGGCCAGGGAGGAATGGGCCAGAGCATTAAGATTATACCCGCCTTCCAACAGAGATATCAGGCGGCCCTGGGCATGAGTATCTGCTATCTTCATCATGATACGGGTGAGTTCCGCAAAATCTTCTTCTGTCAAATTAAATCCTCCTAAAGGATCGGCATGATGCCCATCGAATCCGGCTGAAATAATAATAAAATTGGGTCGAAAAGTTATCATCGCATCTACCAAAGGTCCTCGGAATGCTTCCAGCACCTCCAGCCGGGAAGTGGGGGAGGAGTGTATCGGAAAGTTCAGCTTGGTCCCTTTGGCTTTTCCAACGCCTCTGTCCTCCGGCAATCCGGTTCCCGGGTAAATTCCCGCCTGGTGGGTGCTAAAATAAAAAACCGAAGGATCCTCTTCGAAAATATCCTGAGTACCGTTTCCATGATGAACGTCCCAATCGGCGATAAGAACGCGTTCCAAAGAATATTTCGTTTGAAGGTATCGGGCTGCAATGGCTGCGTTGTTGAAAAGGCAAAAGCCCATGCCGCGGTCATGACAGGCGTGGTGGCCAGGGGGTCTTAAATAGCTGAAAGCGTTATCCGCTTTTCCTTGCATGACGGCATCTGCTGCGGTCAAAGCTCCCCCTGCAGCCAACAATGCGGCTTCCCACGAATGAGGGGAGATCTGCGCATCCCCGGTACTTAAAGTATAAGTTCCATCGTGAATCCGAGATTCGATGCAAGCCTGGATGTCTTCTTCAACAGTTTTTATATAGGATTCCGTATGGCAAAGTAAAAGTTCTCGCCGCGTCGCCTTGCGAGGTTTCAGCGTATTTCTATCTGTTTTTACTTTGGCTTGGGAAAGAATTTCATCTATAGCCTTATACCTCTGAGGAGATTCGGGGTGATGGGGCCCCGTAAGATGTTGAAGGCAAAAAGGATCTGCTACAAAGTACGTTTTTTTCATAAATTTACCAGATTTATTATATAAAGTGATATCTTTGCTTGATACTTTTGCTATAAGATATTATTATTTAAGCAGTAAATCAAAATATATAGAGGCATATCTGAATGAAATTGCCCAGATTGATCCTGGTTTTTTCCTGTTTGGTTTTTTTGGCCATAGGCATTGGGGCTATAGTTAAAAATACTAACAAGGCTAACACTCCGGAAAAAAAACAGAATCTCCAGATACCTATAGAAATTGACGTATCGCAAGCTCGACTGTCTGTTGATTCAGAGAAAAAAGTAAAACCGCCCATTAAACCCGAGGTTGTTCAAGAAGTTGTTGGGTCTGATAGCAAGACCCTTGGGGCCACTCCGGTAAAAGAAGAAGGGGTAAGTGCTTCCTCATGCGGATCGAATAGAGGAATTTTTTAATCTGGACAACCAAAAATTTCCCATTGTCGAAACGATTACCTATCGCAGCCGCGTCCCTTGGTTAAAAGGGCGCCCCGCCTGGCTGTCGGACTATGCAGGCTATTATGGAACTTCACGCCATTTTATAGCAAGAAGTTTAAATAAGAAACCTGACTATTTCAAGCAGGATGTAGTAGAAGGGGATCGCTTTAATGTGTTTAAAAAAGATAAAAATATCAGTTTTTATCTTCTTGTGGACCTGTCCCGGGCCCGGCTTTGGTTTTACTATATCGATCCGGACAAAAATCAACGCGTATTGGTGAAAGATTATGCCGTGGGATTGGGAAGGGCGGATACCGGCCGTGCATCGGGATCGCTTACGCCGCTTGGCAAGTATGCGCTTGGCAATAAAATCGCCATTTATAAACCTAAAATGACCGGATTTTATAATGGGCAAAAAGTGGAGATGATGCGCGTTTTTGGGACACGATGGATTCCATTTTCTAAAGAAGCGAGGGATGCAGCGCTGAGGCTAAAGGGATAGGCATTCATGGAGTTCCGTGGAAGCCCAACGAAAAAGGGGAATTAGTGAAGACAAATCCAGCCTGGGTAAATTCCAAAGCGATGGGTGCATTCGCATGGCAACAGACGATATGGAAGAATTGTTTGCCTTGGTTATTACCAAACCGACTACCATTGAAATTGTCAAAGATTTCAGGCAGGCTAACTCTGTAGTAAAAAATAATTGATTAGGGGAGATTTTTTTTGGAAACGTTACCTCATGAAAAGCAAATAAATGAATATGTAAAAACCATTGAACATCTAAAAAAACAAAATCGGGATAACCCGCTGTTTAAAAATGAAATTAGCTAAGCTCGAACAAAAACTGGAAAAGCTTAAGGAAAAAGTTTATTCTGAACTCTCCCCGTGGCAGCGAGTCCTGATCTGCCGCCATCCTTCCAGGCCCCACTCGATCGATTATATTCAAAATATTTGCGACAACTTTATTGAACTTTTTGGCGATAGGCTTTTTGGCGATGATCATTCTATCATTGGGGGATTGGCTACCATCAATGGGATGAAGTGCGTCTCAATAGGCCAAGAAAAAGGAAATGATACCGAAAGCCGCGTGCTTCAGAAATTTTGGTTATCCCAATCCGGAAGGATATCGCAAAGCTTTGCGCCTGATGAGATTGGCGGAAAAATTCAATTTGCCCGTTGTCACCCTGTTGGATACCCCAGGAGCCTATCCGGGACTGGGAGCAGAGGAGCGCGGCCAAGCGTTGGGCCATCGCACATAACCTGCGCGAAATGTCCTGCATCGCCATCCCTATTATTGTCATAGTCATTGGCGAGGGCTGTTCCGGCGGGGCCATCGGAATAGGTGTAGGCGATGTGATCGGCATGCTGGAACACGCCTATTATTCTGTCATTTCTCCTGAAGGCTGCGCTTCCATCTTATGGAAAGATCCTGAGAAAAAGATAGAGGCGGCATCGGCCTTGAAACTGAATGCTGAAAACCTGCTTGAAATGCAGATCATCGATGCCATTATTAACGAACCTCTAGGCGGCGCCCATCAAAATCCCGAGGGAATTTACAGAAATGTAAAGCAATTCCTTTTGGAACAATGGCATATCCTCCGAATGATCCCGAAAGAAATTTTGATAGAACAGCGCTATCTCAAGTATAGAAAAATTGGATATTTTAATAAATCAGGTTAAATCAGCATATCATGAGTCTTCTTTTTAGAATTGCTTTTAAAAACCATAAGCACAAATTTTTGCTGGCAATCACTGCGCTGGCCATGTGTTTTTTAACTCTGGCCACGCAGCTCGAAATTTTTGCTTTTGGAGTGATCACTACCAAAGGGCCCGATTTTTTTGAACTGTTTGCCCCTGTCAAGGGCCAGACTCTGGAAAAGACAGCTACGGTTTCACGAGAGGATTTGGACCAGCGTTGGAACCAGTTGGATGTGCAGCATAAAGGATATGTAAATAAAGCGGATGCCGCCACCTTTCTGGCCCAATGGAAAAAAAAAATCTTTATTGATCATGCCATTGCCTTCCTCAATGAATGGCTGCCCGTGGAAAACAACATAAGCAACCTGGCTTTACTGATCGTGATCGTCGCTATGTTTAAAGCGATTATGTTATTTGTCCAGAGGTTTGCCACGCGTCTTAGTGGCTATTCGGGTCAGCCGTGATCTTAGCCAAGATTATTTTGAACATATCCAGTCGTTGTCCATGTCGTTTTATCAACAATATAACATAGGCACTCTATCGGCCCGCGTGGTAGGCGATGCGGCCCTGATCGCGGAAGCTGTCAATGCCACCTCTGGTCAATTATCTTCAAACACCTTATACCATATCTGACTACCCTTGACCCTTTGTTTTCTGACCTCCTGGCAACTGTCTTTGCTTATTTTTTTTGGCTTTCCCTGCATCTTATTTCCTATTGTTTTCTGGCAAAGCGGGTCAAAAAAATATCAAGGCAAATTCAGCAAAACCAGGAACGATTTAGTTCCGTTCTTATCGATTTTTTAACCGGCATCCAGACGGTTAAAGTATTTGCAATGGAGGGGTTTTCTTTGAAAAAATATAGAGAACAAAATCAGCGCATGGCAGCTCTGGAACAAAAAAGCGCCCGCTATGACCTTTCTGCCAGGCCCGTAGTGCATACGATTGGGATGTTCTTTTTAGCCACCACACTCATGGTGGGTTTATATGTCCTGAATATGGCAGTCTCCGAAGTTTTATTCTATGCCGGTTTGCTCTGGATATTTTATGAACCTATAAAAAAATTTGCTGAAGAAAATACCCACATCCAACGGGGTGTTTCCGCTGCGGAGCGGATGTATGAGGTGCTGGAACTCAAACCGCAAATTGAAGATACAAAGGAGCGATTGAATTTGAAGGACCTCAATAAGGAAATTGTTTTGATGATGTATGGTTCCGGTATCACGATGAATGGATCTTAAAGGCATATCTTTTACGGTTCCCAAAGGGAAAATGGTTGCCCTTGTCGGGCCCTACCGGATCAGGCAAGTCCACCATAGCCCAGCTTCTTCCCCGCTTTATGAAGTCGTCTAAGGGTGAAATTCGTATTGATGAAAAACCCTTCAATCTTTTACACAAAAGTCGCTGAGGGAAAAAATGGCTTTCGTTCCCGCAGAAACCTTTTCTGTTTTTGGATACTATTCGCGAAAATATCGCTTTTGGACTTGATTTTTCTCTGGATGAAATTAAAAGGCCGCCGAAAAAGCCCATGCGGAAGAATTTATTTCCCGATTGCCACAAGGATATGATTCTGAGTTGGCGGATGGAGGAAAAAATCTGTCAGGAGGTCAGCAGCAAAGGTTGGCTATTGCACGGGCCCTAGTAAAAAGCTCCCATTCTCATCATGGATGAAGCCACTTCTTCCTTAGATCCTCTTAAGTGAAAATCGCATTAAACAAGCTATTAAAGAATCTGCATGGGGAAGTGACCCAAATTATTATTGCACATCGCTTATCGACCATTGAAGATGCCGATAAAATTATTTATTTTGAAATGGGAGAAAAGATCGCCGAAGGAACAAAGGATGAATTGCTCCAATACTGTCCAGGATTCCGGCTGATGTGGGAAATGCTTCACAAACAAAGCAAAGGATTGCAACATGTCGGATAAAAAGGCGGTCGTCGTACACTCCGGCGGAATGGATTCATCCCTCTGTTTGGCGCTGGCTATTAGGGAATTGGGAGAGGCGAATGTGGTTAGTTTGTCCTTTGATTATGGACAGAGGCATTCGAACGAAATCAGAGCAGGCCAAAAAAATCTGCACCGACTGGAAAGTGTCCTCATCAGCATCCTGAAGCTCGATTTTTTACCGCAACTTATGTTCAATGCCTTAATAGATCGAAATACGGCCATACAACATTCAGAAACAGGTTCTCCCAATACCCTTGTTACCGGAAGAAATGGCTTAATGGCTTGGCTGGCAACTCTATATGCCCATCAATAGGTGCTCAAGCTATTTATCTCGGGGTCATGGGACTGGAAGAAGCGAATTCAGGTTATAGGGATTGTTCAAGGGAATATATGGATCTGCTTCAAAGTATTTTGAGAATGGATTTGGCAGATCAGAATTTGAAATCCGTACCCCCTTAGTCCATATGTTAAAAAAAGATTCTCTGCATCTGGCCCATCAACTTGGTGTTTTGGAATATCTGCTTAAAGAAACCATCACCTGCTATGAAGGAATACCGCATCAAGGCTGTGGAAAATGCCCTTCGTGTCTCCTTCGAAATGAAGGCATCCAACAATTTTTATCAGACGTTCCCCATTTTATATTGCCTTACTGTTTATTAAAATATAACAGTTCAGATACCCCTCCTTCGTCGGGGTATCTGAACGAAAAGGTAATCAGGCCGTCTTGGCCTGACCCGTTCAGATATCCCGACGAAGGTATCTGAACTATTACAAAAATTGTCCTTTAGCTTTTTGCGTTTATTCAAGACAAAACATATAAAATTTATTTATATTTACATGAAATCAATATTTATAAATACTGAATTGATTTGGAATTTATCATAAAATTAAAATTGAGGTCAATATGACAACTATAGTTTCAGGTGCAGATCCCATCCATGGACAGCCTATGGAGATAGATCCCATAGGCCAATTCAGTGAACTCCCTATGGATGTGGTTCCAATTATTTTACAAAATCTCAAGGCAGATCTTCCCTCCGTGGCTCTTGTATGTAAAAACTGGAAATCTATTGTCGATGACGAGATGTTTCGTAAAATGATACGCCCTGCCCAAGCTTTTGGTGTCCAAGAATGGAAGGAATATATTGGGGTGGATGCAGGAGATGAACCGCGCCTGCCAAGACGCGCCTATGGCGATCTGGAAAAAGAGGGCGGCTTGCTTACCTTTATTCCTGAAAAAGTCAAATTTATAGAAAATGGGAACGAAGTCCTCTTGGATAATTTGGAGGTTATTGGCAAACTGGTAGGCAATCCAAAAAAAGGAAATAAAACAGGTTATACTCAAAATTCTTGGCAAACAGCCATTTCAGAAAAAAGAAAACGGGAAAAACCGCATTGGGTCTGGATAAAGAAAGAAGCGATAGGCAGAAATAAAACCTATGAACAGCAGCAAGAGCTTATTGCAAAAGAAGAAAATATAAAGATACCAGGAGCTAAAATTTCAGGTTTAATAGATACAGCCATCAGCGTATTTATGGAATATGTCAGATCAGGAGAGCAAATTTTTGTTTGGGATCCACCAGTCAATGGCCAGAGAACATTGGTACGTGTCAATGAGAAGACATGTGTATGCTACAGGATAGGTTTATACTTCGTTCTCTCCGGCCTCCGTGTCTCCGACGACTATGCCTACGACGACGACTACGGTGCCGTTGCCCCTGCCCGCAAGTCCATTGGCTATTGAAAACTTGGAATTTGGAAATGGCCATTGGAAATATGACTGAATATGAGTTGTTTTATTCTATTGATACGTTATACGTATAACGTGTATAATAGGTTAATAAAGGAGGTCTTTCTATGAGAAATGTTCCGATAACTTTAACTTTACCTGAAAATCTAGTTAAAGATTTACATTTATACATATCAAGGCGACAGATTAGTAAGTTTGTGGCACAGATGGTCGCAAAGGGCTTGGAGACAGAAAAGCAGAGGCTTGCAAGAGAATTTCAGGAAGCAAGCCAAGATGTGGAAAGGAATGCTGAAATTAAGCTTTGGGATACTTTAAATGGAGATGGTTTGGATGAAACAAACACTTATTAAAAGAGGAGATATTTTTTGGGTTGATTTTGATCCCGCAAAAGCAACAGAAATTCAAAAGATAAGACCTGCAGTTATTTGTTCACACGATATTTTAACTGAAAATTCTTCCCGAGTTATTGTAGCACCAATTACCTCAAATCTAAAAAAGATATATTCTTTTGAATACGTGGTAAAAGGCTTGTCAAATTTGGAAGGAAAAATTATGTTGGATCAGATTAAATCTATTGATAAGATTCGCTTGGGTAAAAAAATAGGGAGCCTGTCATTAAAAGAAATGCAAGATATTGATGTTATTATCAAATTCGTATTAGGTTTAAATGGATAAGAAAATCATTCTTCGACAGCTATGGTTTTACTTAGAACTTCGGCGGTGCAGTAGACGGGGACATTATTCATGAGGGCTAAAGTGATGCAATCGCTTGGCCGCGCATCCACTTCTACGATATGCAAGATATCTCCCATTTCTTGCTCCAAAAACAAGCGGGCAAAATAGGTGGTATCTTGTAAATCCGTGATAACCACTTGCCTGATACGTATCTCAAATCCTCGAAAAATCTCATCCATCAAATCATGGGTCAGAGGCCTCGGCTTGTTAATACCGGTCAAATACATCTGCAATGTTTTTCCTATGGCCGGATCGGTATAGATGGCAAAACGTTTATCTTTTGCTCCCAATATCACTACGGTATAAGAGCGTGTTTGCATGATTTTATCGAAATTCAGTTGTATCAGCTCGCTTTGCATGAGAAAACCTTAGATGATTTTTATATTACCTTCTTCGGTTCCAATAAGGACTCTTCCAGCCAGGTTAAAGAAAAAACCGGTATCAACCACTCCAGGTATATCGCGGATATCCGAATGCACTTTTTCCGGATTTCGGCAAGGATATCCCAATGGGATATCATAGATGAAATTTCCATTATCCGTAATATAAGGTTTGTCGGTCGCTAGGGTCCGTAATTTTCCTTTATATCCCATTTCATTCATATGATGCAATGTGGCTGCACAGCCGAAGGGCACTATTTCGACCGGAAGAGGAAAGGCGCCTAGAAAATCCACCACTTTTTTTTCATCCACAATCACCGCCATTTCTCTGCTCATATAGGCAATAATTTTTTCTCTTAATAAGGCCCCGCCGCCTCCCTTGATCATCCTTTTTTTAGAGTCGATTTCATCGGCGCCGTCAATGGTTAGGTCTATTTGGGTCAGAGTATTGATATCCAGCAAGGGAATGCCTAACGATTTAGCCTGTTCATGAGATCTATGCGATGTGGCCACGGCTTCTATTTTTAATCCTTCCTGACATCTTTTGGCTAAAAAATCGATAAAATAAACAGCGGTCGAACCCGTGCCCAATCCCACCACCATGCCTTCCTGAACCAGATCCGCTGCTGCCTTTCCCGCAGCTGCCTTGGCTTTATTTATTCCTTTTGGATTCATATTTGGGAAGTTATTAGATGTTGTGTTTTATTCGACCTGTAAGAGTTAACTTGGAACTGGGGCGGCTTTTGAGATCTTTCAGTTTTTTGAGAATGAATCTGTTTTCAACTTTAGCTGAGTGACGGTTCTCATCAAAAAGGGTCACCAATTTGGCTTTCAGGTCTACTCTTTCCGGTGCATGCCGTTCAATCCAATGACGCATCGTTTTTCTTATTTTCTCTAAAGCGTGGCCAGTCAATTGCTTGCCTTCATTTTCAATTTGTTGTTTTAGTTTTTGCCTGGCTTTTAAAACGTGGGGACTTTCCTTGGCCTTTACCTTCATATTCCACCTCCTCAAAATCTCTTAGGATGAGTATTTCGCTCCTCCTTACCTTTAATTTAAAAAACATGGTTTATAATGTAAACCATTCTTTTCAAACAAAATCTATAGTTTGGATGTGTAGGTGGAATGCCCTTCGATCAGTTCGCGCATTCTTTTTCCAGGCGTAAATTTCACCGCCTGCCGGGCAGGAATAATGATAGGTTCGGCTGCTTTTTTTGGATTTCGCCCTATTTTTTGTTTTCTTTCAACCAATTCAAAAACTCCGAAATCTCGGAACTCAAAACGGGCCCCATCGGAAAGACCTTCTGTCATTTTATCAAGAAAAGCCTGGATAACTCGCCGCACTTCATTGGGATGCATGCCTTTATCTTGGGAAATAGTATGGATCAACTTTTTTTTTGTTATGGTGCCTTTCTTTGTGGCAGTTGTCATAGGTATTGAACTCCTTATATAAAATGCGCAACTTTATGCTTTAAGAATCTTAACGATTTTAAGCCTCTCCATTCATTATCATAGTGAATGACGAATTCGATTCAAGAATAATTTTAAATTTTTGTCAAAAAACTATTTTAGACGGCCTGTGAAAATGGTTATTGATTCACCCTGATTAAAAATTTATTTTTCTTTCCCAATGCCAACAACAGGAGTTTTTTTTCAATAAGCTGGTCGGAAGTCAAAATGTGATTTTCATCTTCGATTTTCATATTGTTGATATAGACTCCGCCATTAAGAATGAACTTTCTGGCCTCTCCTTTGCTTGAAAAAAAGCCTGTTTCCACCAGGAAATTCATTAGTTTTTTTCCTTCTATATGCGCCAGGTCGACCAGACGGCTTTCCAGGTCCTTGCCCAGGCTCTCCAAAGCTTCCACATCCAGGCTGGTTTTTGAGCCAGGCGCAGCCGCTTCAGTAACCTTTAAGGCGGTCAAAACGCCCTCCTTGCCATGGACAATTTCCGTCACTTCCTGCGCCAGCTTTTTTTGGGCTGTATTGGGTTCATATCCGGGTTCGGCCATCATTTTTTCATATCTATGAATCTCATTCAATTCCATGAATGTTAGCATTTTCATCAATTTTATGACATCAGAATCTGCTACACGTACAAGATATTGATAAAATTCGTAGGGAGACAGTTTTTCAGAAGAGAGCCAAATGGCCCCTTTTTCAGATTTTCCGAATTTTTGCCCATCGCTTCGCGTCAGCAGAGGGAAAGTTACCCCATAAGATGCAGTTCCGCGCGTTTTGCGGATGAGGTCGATGCCTGCAGTAATATTGCCCCATTGATCGCTTCCTCCTAGCTGAACTGTCACGCCATAATTGTCATATAGATAAAGGAAATCATAGCCTTGCAGCAGCTGGTAGCTGAATTCTGTGTAGCTCATCCCTTCTTCTGATTCAAAACGGGCTTTGACGCTTTCTTTGGCCAGCATCGGGCCGATGCGAAAATACTTACCTACATCCCGCAAAAAATCAAGGTATTTGACCGATTTAAACCAGTCGAAATTGTTCACCAGCGCAGCTGGGTTGGAGGCAGAGGTAAAATCAAGGATGGTTTCCAGATTTTTACGGATTCCCAACAGGTTGGTTTGTATCGAGGCTTCATCAAGCAGCTGCCGTTCGGAGGTTTTTCCGGAGGGGTCGCCGATCATCCCTGTGGCGCCTCCCATAAGGGCTACAGGAGTATGGCCAAAGCGTTGAAACCAGGCCAGGCCCATAATAGGGACCATATTGCCCAAATGCAGGCTGTCGCTGGTAGGGTCAAAGCCCGAATAGACTTTTATAGGCTTTTGAGTGAGAGCTGCCAGTTCCGGACTGGTCACAGCTTCAATAAAACCTCGTTCTATCAAGGTTTCGATAACATTTGGCATAAAGCCTCCTTTTCGGGCCAAAAACGAAAAACAGGATAAGCAGGATCGCCTTCGGCGGTAGGATCTGCGGGATTTTTATTACCACAGAGCCCATTGGCGGGTTGAGCAATTTTTATTACCACAGAGCCCACAGAGAACACAGAGATCATTCAAGCCCGTTCCGGGCTTGAATGACGGCTTTCGTTTGTGCGCTTCGCGCACAAACGAAATTGTATGTCGCAGAGGCAAGCGAATTTCCTCTCTGTGCTCTCTGTGTGCTCTGTGGTTATAAAAATTTCTCAACCCCGCAATGAAATTTAATTAAATCGAACACCCTACCTGCTTATCCTGTATTTTCGTTTTTGCTATTTACTTGGCATTCTGTTTTGTATTTTTTGCTTCAGCAGATCATTGACGACTTGAGGCGACGCTTTGCCTTTGGTCATTTTCATGACCTGACCCACTAAAAAGGCAAAGGCTTTTTCTTTCCCATTTTGATAATCCACAACAGACTGGGCATTTTCAGCGAGGACTTGGTCCACTAAAGGGCCTATGACTTCGAGATCATGCTGGGGAGTGTAATCATCGGGATTATCCTTTACAATCTGTTCAGGAGCTTTTCCTGGATTTGCCACCATATCATCGGCAACAGACTTTGGCGATCCGGCCGGTAATAGTCCCTGCTTCGATCATATTGACCAGTGCAGCGACATGGCTGGCAGGTATGCCTGAGATCAATAAGTGTTTTGCCGGTGTCTTTATATCGTCCCGCAAATTCGATGATGATCCAGTTGCACAAGCTGCGGGCATGTCGGCAGATCTTAAGCCCTTCTTCAAAATAGTCGGACAATGGCTTTTCGCTTGTCAAAAAGAAAGCGTGGATCCGGGGAAAGGGACAGAGTTGTTGATATAGCGGCGCTCCCTTTGCAAGGGGCAGTTCGGGCAAGGCTTGCGCGGATCTCTTCAATATAAGCATCTGTCAGGACAATGGGGACGAGATCAGGTTCCGGAAAATAGCGATAATCGTCCGCCTGTTCTTTTCGGCGCATCAGGACGGTTTCTTTTTTTTCAGGATCCCATCGATAGGTCGCTTGTTGAATGACCTCGCGCGGAGGTTTACCGGGATTTGCCGTGTATTCCCGGATTTGACGTTTGATTTCAGCTTCGAGGGCCATCTCCATATTGCTGAAAGAGTTCATGTTTTTGATTTCGATCTTATTGCGCAATCCTTTTTCTCCTCTTCGGCGCACGGAAATATTGGCATCGACGCGGAAAGATCCTTCTTCCATATTGCAGTCGGTGGCATCGATGTATTGCAAGAATGGCTTTTACTGCCATGGCATAGGCGACCGCTTCTTTGGGGCTATGGATGCACGGCTCCGAGACGATTTCAATCAGAGGAACCCCGGCACGATTATAGTCCACGCCTGCAAATGTATTGAAAGTGCTTGAACATTCCGGCATCATCTTCCAGATGGACGCGGTTGACTGCAAAGTTTTTTCTTCTCCTTCCACTTCTGCGATGACGGTTCCGCCAATGACGATAGGTTGATCATATTGAGTGATTTGGAAATTGCGCGGGCTATCGGGATAAAAATAGGATTTGCGGTCGAATTTGCTGAACTTGGCCATATTGGCATTAATGGCGCATCCTAATTGTACAGCTTTTCGGACTGCTTCCTTGTTCAGGACAGGCAAAGCTCCCGGCTGCCCTGTGCACACTTCAGTGATATTTGTGTTGGGTTCATCGCCAAATCGATTGGGAGCAACGCTAAACAGTTTCGATTTTGTATTGAGCTCGGCATGGATTTCCAGACCGATGACTGTTTCCCATGATTTATTGCGCTCATAAGTATCTCTACTTCACCAGTTCGGGGATTGCTTGTATGATAAGAGGTTGCCTGTTGATAGTGCATGGGCGGCTTGAAGACACGGCCATCTCTGCTTTTGCGGGCCGATGAGCTGCAACCCCAGCGGTTTGTCCATCCTTGGTGAATCCATTGGGAACGCTGATGGCCGGAAATCCCGCCAGATTGACGGAAATGGTATAAATATCTGCCAGGTACATTTGTAGAGGATCTTTGATGGATCCGATTTCAAAAGCAGGGAAAGGGGAGACCGGCATGGCAACGAAATCGCATTTCTGAAATGCCTCTTTATATTGCTGGATCATCAACGTGCGCACTTTTTGGGCTTTTTTGTAATAGGCATCTTGATAGCCTGCCGAAAGAACAAAAGTGCCCAGCATGATCCGCCGTTTGACTTCGGGGCCAAACCCTTCTTCCTTGGAAAAATCATAGACTTCTTCCAAGGTTTTTGCCCGTGGCGGACCTGTGCCCATAGCGAATTCCATCAAATCGGGCCAAATTTGTCGAAGCTTCCGCTGTCGCCAAAATATAATAAACGGCAATGGAATATTTGAAGAAGCTTAAATCGATTTCAACAATTTGTGCTCCCATGATTTTTATAGACTTCTAATGAGGCTCTCAAAGATTTGTTTGGTCTCCGGTTGCAAATCTTCTATAATTGCCAGGGGACGCCTAATCTCATGCCATTGAATGGGCTGACTGTAAATGGTCTGAGATAATTTTCTGCAGGAAGATTTAAGCTTGTCGAATCCTTTTCGCAATGGCGGCCGATGACTTCCATGACAAGGCCGACATCGGCAGCATCGTAGGCCAGAGGGCCGATCTGATCCAGAGAAGAACCAAAAGCCACCAGGCCGAAACGGGAAACCCTTCCATAAGTCGGTTTAAAACCGATGATGCCGCAAAATGAGGCCGGCTGGCGGATAGATCCGCCTGTATCACTGCCCAAAGCAACGGGACATAAACGGGCAGCCACAGCAGCGGCGGAACCACCGGAAGAACCGCCGGGAGCACATTTCAAGATTCCAGGGATTATGCGTTTTTTGCAGAGCGGAATTTTCGGTCGAAGAACCCATGGCAAATTCATCGAGATTTGTTTTTCCGATGATGATCGCATCTTCTGCCTTGAGCAGTCGGACAACCGTGGATTCAAAGGGAGCTTGAAAATTCGTTAAAAATTTGGAGCCGCAAGAGGAAATTTCCCCTTTGACATGGATGTTGTCTTTTATGGCGATGGGCACGCCAGCCAACTTTCCCAAGGGTTTGTCCTTTGGCTCTTTTCTGGTCGATGAGTTGCGCCTGATCAAAGCCGATCTGTTTGAAGACGGTTAAAAAAGCCCCGATCTGCGGGTCGTATTTTTCAATTCTTTCTAAAAAATGCTCTACGACAGAGGAAGCGGATAGCTCGCCTTCACCCACTTTATTTCTTATTTCACGTGCTGACAGTGTATGCATGACTAACTTGAAATCTCTGACTTTGTTTGATGACGGGGGGAACGCGGATCATTCCTCCGATATGGGAAGGAGCATTGGCCAAAAACACTTCCCTGAGCATTACGTCGCCCACAACATCTTCCCGCATTACATTCGCCACATCATCCAGTACCGTATGGCAGGGTGGAACATGAGTCGTATCGATTTCATTGAGCAATTCCACATAATGTAAAATTTTTTTCAAATCGTTTAAAAGGGATTCTTGCTCTTTTTCAGAGCAGTTGATCCGGCTCAACTGAATGAGGGTTTTAATTGTCTTTTTATCTAATTCGGCCATAAATTCCTTTTTAATTGCACTCATGAACTGAGTAGTAGTATGAATAAATTATAGGGTATACCTTATTTTTTGTCAGGAGTTTTCATGAAAATTGTTGTGGCCGGATCTTCCGGTTTGATAGGGTCCGAATTGATTTCTTTTCTACAAATGGAAGGCCATTCCATCAGTCGGCTCATTAGGGACAGGCAAAGGTTAGTGTCAAGAGAGTTTGGCTTTTGGGACCCTGACAAGCAGGTTTTGAATCCTTTAGAATTGGAGGGATATGACGCCGTCATCAATCTTGCAGGAGAAAATGTTTCCAATGGACTCTGGACCAAAGCAAAAAAGGCGCGATTGCTTTCCAGCAGGGTCAATGCTACAAGGCTTTTGGCTTCCACTTTGGCTGCCATGAAACAGCCTCCGCCTGTATGGATCAATGCCTCTGCCGTCGGATATTATGGAAACAGGGGAGATGATTCCCTAGATGAGCAAAGCGGCCCCGGACAGGGATTCCTGGCAGATGTGTGCCGGCAATGGGAGAAGGCCGCTGAACCAGCCCTCGATAAAAATATCCGGACGGTCTTTCTCAGGACAGGCGTTGTTCTTTCAGATAAAGGAGGAGCCTTGCAAAAGATGCTTATCCCATTTAAATTGGGTTTAGGAGGTTGCATAGGTTCCGGGCAGCAGTATATGAGCTGGATTTCATTAACAGATCTGGTGGGTGCCATTCAATTTGCGTTGAAAACGCCGCAATTAAAAGGTCCAGTTAACGCGGTTTCTCCCATTCCTGTGACGAATAGAGAATTTACCAAAATATTGGGATCGCTTCTGAACAGGCCGACCTATTTTACCGTTCCCACTTTTGCTGCCCGTTTGGCCTTTGGAGAAATGGCCGATGAACTCTTGCTGGCAAGCGCAAAAGTCTATCCTGCAGCTTTATTAAACGCGGGTTATACATTCAAATATCCAACCCTTACAGAAGCATTGAAGGAGATTTTATGAAGACATTTGCCGCGATTCTATTTGGGATTCTTTTTGCCTCATTTGTTTATGGCGCTGAAATATCCATCAAGGACAATGCAAAACTGGTGGGAATTTTTCAGGACAATACCCATTATCAATTGGATCCCTATTTTTATACCGATCCATTGTATTGTTATACCTGGCCCGGCAACGGCTTTTCCTATACCTCGCAACCTATCTATGGTTATTGGAATAATGGAAATACCTACTGGTACAATGGATTTTACGGGCATCGCCGCTGGTGGAATGGCGGACATTACGCGTACTGGCATCAAAATTATTATGCTCCATATTACGGCTGGCACAGAGGAGGCCATGGCTGGCGCCATGGATGGCATAATCATGGGTGGCATCATCACGGCTGGCGGCATGGGGGGAATCATCACCACAACCGCCACAGAGGCCATCATGGGGGGCATCGCCAGGGCCGCCGCGGAGGCCATCAAGGAGGGCACCATGGAGGGCATCACGGAGGCCACCGAAAATAGT
>CAWACC010000009.1:0-488285 GCA_963780445.1 uncultured Parachlamydiaceae bacterium | reverse complement strand
TGAACAATAGCTCACGCAATCCCTCTCCTTTAGGGGAGGGTCAAGTGAGCCATTTTTTTGTTCTAGTTCTTCTTTTTCCGGTAAATGTTTGAGATAGCTTAACTTGTTTTTCTTCTATTGGACGCCTTTGGTCATGTACATATTGCTTAACCACCTCCAAAGGAGCTCCTCCGCAGGAAACCACACAATAGCTGGGAGACCAAAAATGATCACCCCATAGCTTATCCTTAATTTCCTGCCAAAATTCTTGTCTAATAAAATAAGATGATTTTCCCTTAAGTTTGCCTACTAAATTAGCTATAGCTAACTTTGGAGGGCAGCATACCATGAGATGGACATGATCATCTTCTCCGCCGAATTCTATTAATTCCACTTCCATTTGTTGGCATGTTTCCAAAAAGATATCATGGAGCCTGTCCAGCATTTTTGCCGTAAGCACGTCTCTCCTATATTTTGTAACAAAGACTAGATGTACAAAATTTTTAAACACGCAATATCTGCCAGTTCTCCAATAAAAATCTTCTTTCATAGTGTTGACCTAAATTTGAGACATATTGTATAAGATATATTTTTATGATGCAAGGTCAATTCGTTTATGTTAACAGGTATTACATTGCAGGCACATCCGACAGCACGGCAAAAACAAATTATCAGTCAATGGATGGGCTGTGCGCGTTTTGTCTGGAATGCCAAATGTGAAGAAGAAAAGTATTTAATGCATTATGCAAGACGCTACCTTCCTATAGGGACTTATCCCTCTATTGATCAAACATTTTCCCAATATAAGGATAAGGAGCTATCTCCCTGGCTTTTTGACTGTCCAAGCCAGATACTGCGAAATTCTGCTGCCAATTGGTACCAGGTTTATAGGAATTTTCTTAAAGGTCAATGTGGCAAACCAAATAGAAAAAAGAAATCGGATACTGAAAGCGTTCATTTGACTAGAGAATTGTTTCGATTTGAGAAAGGCGATGACGGGGTAATGCGTTTGTTTGTAGGCTCCAAGACAAATAATATAGGGTTTCTAGCTATCAAAAATCACACCTCTTATGCTGAGCCAAAATCAATTCGGATCAAAAAAAAGAATGGGCGTTATTGTGTATCCTTTTGTTATGAAGACGATATAGAGGATTCAAAGGATATTTATGAACATCTTGGGTACCTTAAAAACCTTAGCAAAGAAGAGTTGGAAGGAATGACCATAGGGGTCGATCGCGGAGTTAAACGGCCTGTTCAAGCCGGTGATGAAGCCTACGATTTTTCTATGGAGCAAAAAAGAAAAAAAAAGGCTAAAGAACGATGCATCAAAAGAAGTCAAAAGGCACTTGCCAGAAAACAGAAAATTTCAAGAAGAAGAAAAAATCAAAAACGCAAACTGTCAAGAGCCTATGAAAAAATAGCAAACATTAGAAAAGATTTTTGTCATAAAACAAGTAGAGCTATTGTTGATAAAGATGCGAATAAAGTCATTGTTCTCGAGGATCTGCGCACCAAACAAATGACTGGAAAACCCGAGGCCAAAAAAGACGAAAAGACCGGAAAATGGGTCCCTAATAATAGAAAAAGAAAAGCTGGGCTCAACCGATCGATTCTGGATAAGGGCTGGTGCCGGATGGAACAGTTTATTCGTTACAAAGCAATAAAAGCCGGGAAGGCTTTCTTCAAGGTGCCGGCTCACCATACCTCTCAGGAGTGTGCAGATTGCGGCCACACTCATCCCGACAATCGCAAAACCCAGGAATTGTTTTTTTGCGTAAGTTGCGGCCATTCTGATAATGCAGATAAAAATGCTGCAGAGGTTATTAAGAAAAGAGCAATCAAATTAATACTAGACTCTGGAACGGAGTTGTCTAGCCGTGGAGTTTTGCTAGATAAAGGACGTGGAGCTGCAAATAAGACGCGAGAAGCGAATGCGAATCGTGCACGCAGCAGAGAAGCGTCAAAAAAGAAAGAATTAGCTGCTCAAGCAGCCTAATTCTGGAAGCCCTCTCCTTTAGGGGAGGGTAGTTCACAATAGCGGTTTTGCTTCGCAACAGGAATGGAAAGAGTGCTGGAAAGCAAAGCGCAGCGATGAATTTTTTGTTTTGGGTTCGAAAGATGAAACAGCGGGCAACCAAACCTGTACAGCTAGTGTAAAAGACAGAGGTTTATATTAGACTTCTTGCATAACTTCATTTGCCTGTTAAAATCGCTCTTTTTGGCGTCTTTATCGTCAAATTTCTCAGCCGTATGTACGCATACGACTTCAAAATTTGACGATAAATCTGCCTAAAAAGCATCGATTTTTCCAGTCAAAGCAAGTTATGCAAGAAGTCTATTTAAGGCTTCGCTTGCCGGTAGCTCTAGAAGCAAAATACGGCAAATACCTTGATATTGAAAACGTTGCTTTTACTTATGGACATGAAGCAGTCCTTGCGAGTTTAAACCACCCGGACGGCCAAGCGTTATCCTACCGCTTTAAGAAAGACGAAAATGGATGGCGAGTATTTGTTTCAACAGCTTTAAAGAAAACGGAGCCTGTCTCCCGTGAAGGCTGCGGAGCCATTGGAATCGACCTGAATACCGACCACATCGCCTGCGTAGAAACGGATCGGTACGGTAATCCCTTGGAAAGAGATTATCCTGGGTTTCCAATGGAAAAAGCAAAAGCCAGCTTCGAGCCATGACAGGAGATCTTTGCAAAGAAATTATCAACAAGGCAAAAGAGACAAAAAAACCTTTGGTCATCGAGAAATTGGATTTTCAAAAGAAGAAGCTCTCTTTAAAAGAAAAAGGTTGCAGCCATTGGTCGCGCCTTTTATCTAGCTTTGCCTATGGATTATTTTATGTTTTTTTAATAGCGCGCGCCTACAAACATGGCGTGGTAATACACCAAGTGAATCCCGCATTTACTTCCATTATAGGCCGTGTCAACTATGCCAAGCGCTATGGTTTAAGCATCCACCTTGCAGCTGCGCTTTGCATTGCAAGGCGTTATCAAAAATTTTCTGAAGCACCCTGCTCCCCTGAAGGGATAGTTCCCGACGGAAAGGGAGGCCATGTCGCTTTTGTTCTACCCGCGAGGAATCGAATGAAACACGTATGGCATTTTTGGGGGCAGGTCAAGAAGAAATTAACAACGGTGCTCGCAGCACACTTTCGGGCGATACGCAATCGATCCTTGAGTCCACCAAGTTCGACTCATGCGACAGTAACATCCTGATTGTTATTGGTGAAATTCCAATACGTGAACCGTCGGCAAAACTGCTTGGCCGGCGTTCTACTACTTTCTCCTGTAAGCGGGAGATTTGTACAGATTTTTAGAAGCGGTGTGCAGGTTCAATCATTAATGCTTTTTCGAATACCTGCCATATTGAAACAGAGGAATTAATATATTCATTCCATTCTTTGTTTACCGCACTACAATTGACCACATCATAAACATCCATAAATTGACATATGTTGGTCATTACATCCTGATTTATATTTGACATAACGTTTCGGGTCTCCTATCAACATCTAAACAAATTTTTGGACTATGGGAAAGCGCCGGCCTGCAGAGAAGGCTTTTTCCGTAACACGAAGTCCGGGAGGACTTTGCCTGCGCTTGTATTCATTCATATGTATTCTGCGGATGATATCCATTACCATCTCTAAAGAATATCCAAACTTGTCCATTATAGCTTGAGGAGGCATATGATTTTCCACATATCCATCCAAAACAGTATCAATGACCTCATAGGGGGGCAAGCTGTCCGAATCTTTCTGATTCAGTTTCAATTCTGCTGACGGGGGTTTATTTATGGATTCCCATGGGATGATTTCTTCATTCCGATTGATCCATCGGGATAATGCGTACACTTGCATTTTGGTGACGTCATTGATCACTCCCAACCCTCCGCACATGTCTCCGTAAAGGGTCGCATATCCCATGGCCAGTTCGCTTTTATTTCCCGTGCTCAAGACAACATACCCGAGCTTGTTCGAAATGGCCATTAAAATCATCCCTCTGATTCTTGCTTGGAGGTTTTCTTCAGTAATATCAGGGGAACTGTTTTCAAAAATTGGAGACAGCAGGTCCAAATAGGATTGAAAGGGGGGTTCAATAGAGATCTTTTCCGTTTTAATGTCCAATTTTTTTGCCAGTTTCAAGGCGTCCTCGATGCTACCTTGGGAAGAAAAGCGCGAGGGCATAAGCACTCCTAGTATGTTGTCATGGCCCAAGGCTTCAGCCGCGATAACGGCAACTAAAGCGGAATCGATGCCTCCGGACAGTCCAAAGCAGGCTTTTTTAAATCCCAATTTTCTAAAATAATCCCTTAAACCGAGGACCAGGGCTTTATAGAGATCTTCGATGGGGTCTAAGTGAAAATCGATGGTTCTCACCTCTTCATCGGGATCGACGACTAGAAGGTCCTCTTCAAAACTTTTAGCTACTTTTTTTAATTCACCCAAAGCATCGATGTAGAAGCTGTTGCCATCATAGATCAGGCTGTCATTGCCGCCAACCTGGTTGCAGAGTATGACAGGGCAGGCAAGGGTGGAAGCCGCTGAAGATCCCACCTTAAAACGATTCCACTGTTTTCCCACACTAAAGGGGGAGGCGGAAAGGTTGAGAAGCAGGTCGGGAGAAAATGGCTTGAGGTCTAGAATGGGGTCCCTTCTGTAATAAGTGAATTTCACCAGCTGGCTATGCTGCCAAATATCTTCACATACTGTGACCGCCACTTTTTTCCCCTGCAGGTTCCAGGTTTTCATCCCGGATCCGGGTTCAAAATAACGGCATTCGTCGAAGACATCATAAGTAGGCAACAATATTTTATCCTGGTAACCGAGGAGGGTTTGATTCTGTATGATGGCTGCGCTGTTGAATAATGCCTTTTCTTTTTGTTCGAGATTCCATCGGGGCAATCCCACAATGGCGGCTATTCCTGAAGTTTTATGTATGATTTTATTTAAAGCCTCCTGGGCAGCCTCTATGAAATGAGGCAACAATAAAAGATCTTCCGGAGGATACCCTGTCAAGCATAGTTCAGGAAAAAGCACCAATTCAGCCTTGGCTTTTTCTGCTTGCCCGATTCCGTGAAGGATTTTTTCGGCATTCCCCTGAATATCCCCTACGATAGGATTTATTTGCGCTATTGCTATCCGCATAATAGTTAATTTCCAAAATCATCCAGGACGATGTTTTCCCGCGGAACTCCATAATCATCCAACAGTTTTAAAACGCTTTTATTATGCAGAGGAGGGCCGCAAACATAGAATAAACACTCTTCGGGAGTCTCCATCTGCTTCAACTGGCCCGATTCAAAGGCCCTGAATAAATAATTTGTCTTTAAGGGGTCTTTTTCAGGCCATCCTGCCTTTATATCTTCCGGTAAGGGCTCCGAGAGGACCAACCTGTAGGTGAAGTTGGAAAATTCCTTTTGAAGCTGTTCATATTCCTCCTGGTAAATATTTTCCCTCAAGGAACGCGCTCCATACCATAGGGTGACTCTTCGATTTGCTTTTTCTGTTTTAAACAAATGCAGCACGTGAGACCTGCCGAAGGAAGAACCGGCTCCGCCGATGAGAAATACCAGTTCCCGCTCATCATCTATCATGAACGATTCTCCATAGGGGCCTGACAATCGGATCTTGTCTCCGGGAACCAGGCTGAACGTATAGGATGAGCAAATGCCCCAGGGAATTTCATCTGACAGTTTGCCCCCGATAAAGGGAGGAGTCGCAATCCGGATATTGAATCTAAGGAAACGCCCTTCCGCAGGATGAGATGCCATAGAATAGGCCCGGATTATTTCATCGGGCCCTGTGGGCAATTGACGGAAATCTATTTCATTCCCAAACAGCTGGTATTTTTCCCAATCGGGAAAATACTGGGGATTCATAGTTTTTTTCCAATGTTCGGTATTAGTAGTAAAAGGTGGAACGTGAAACTGCAGATAACCTCCTGCACGGTAAGGAACGTCCTCCCCTTCAGGAATTTCTACAATGAGTTCCTTGATAAATGTGGCCACATTTTCATTGCTGACTACTGTCCCTTGCCATTCCTTTACATTTAGGGAATGCATGTCGATGTGCAGTTTCAGATTTCCTTTGACTTTGGACTGGCAGGACAGCCTCCACCCTTCTTTTAACTGCCTTTTGGAAAATGTCCCCTTGTCTGTTTCGAGGGGTTCCTGGGCCCCTTCAACGATTTGAATTCGGCATTGTTTGCAGGTGGCTTTTCCTCCGCAAGGGGAGGGAATAGGTACGCCTTTTGAAGTTAAGGCTACAAGGAGAGTTCCCCCTCCGGGAACTTCTTTCTTAAGCGAAAGATCGTCATTTATTTCAATGGTACACAATTCTTCAGAAACCAGTGCGGCTTTGGTAAAAAGAATTAACAGGGTCAACCCCACACCGATGCTGACAAATGCTATAATAGCATAAAGGCTTAACACGGGATCTATTCCCAGGATCGCCAAGCTGCCTAAAAATAACATGTTTGAAAACCTATACTTAACAAAATAACAACAGCACAACAGCAAAATCAGGACCTGTCAACTTTTGAACAGGATGGGCAGGATCGCCTTCGGCGACAGGATAAATTATATTTACCACAGAGAACACAGAGGGCTTGTCCCCTTTGAAATTCTCTTGATCGACAGCTATCAATTGCGCGCTTTGCGCGCAATTGAATGTTATGTGAAGGATTCAGCCCTCTCTGTGCTCTCTGTGGTAAATATAATTTATCCTGCCGCCGAAGGCGATTCCTGCCCATCCTGTTCAAAAGTTGAAGCAGGGATCAAGTCTTTTACCATTACTATAAATTTTTTCCTCTATTAGTGCAAATAAACAGATTTTATCTTTCAATTTTACCTTGCGGAAAATATGTAAATACTTATATAATTTAGCTTATTGTATCAGGTGCCTATGAAATGCAGAAAGCCGCTCGATTGGATTGGATCAAGTAAAAAAAATTTACAGGAACTGCCAAAAGAAATTCAACGTGAAATAGGACACTCACTGCATCTTGCACAAATCGGGCAAGAAGATAGTGATTCAAAACCTTTAAAAGGATTTGGTAGCGCAAATGTTAGAGAAATTATAAGGAATGATTCTGAAGGTACGTACAGAGCTGTTTATACCTTAGAATTTAAGGACATCATATATGTATTGCACGTTTTCAAAAAAAAGTCTAAGACAGGTATTGAGACCCCTAAACAGGAAATGGAACTAATCAGGAATCGTATAAAAATGGCACAATGCATTTACAAAGAATGGAAAAACAATGAAAACCAAACCAAAAAACAACATTGAAGAAATTGAGTATGAAAAAGGTAGTGGTAATGTATTTGCAGATTTAGGGTTTGAAAATGCCGAAGAAGAATTGGCTAAGTCTGATTTAACGGCGCAAATTGCATATATTATCAGGAAAAGGAAACTGACTCAAGCACAAGTAGCAGACATTTTAGGCGTTGATCAACCTCGCATTTCGTCATTACTTAGAGGGAGATTCGATTTATTCTCATTTGATATGCTTATGCATTTTTTAAAAGTGCTCGGTCAAGATATTGAAATCGTGGTAAAACCAAAACCACGCCATCGGAAGCACGCGCACTTAAGTGTTGTTTCATCCGGCGTAAAAAGTTCATGCCCCATTGCAGCGAGTTCTCGTTAGCTGCACGTTTCAAATTGACAACAAATGGATAATTTGTTTTTAAATGGTTAAAAAGGATTGCAATGGATTTTATTTTAGTCGGCTTTCTGTCAATTCTGATTCTTTTTTACCTGGTATATGCTGTCGTCTATCCTGAAAGATTTTAGCCGGAGGGGGATGGTTTGGGTCTGTCCGATTGGCTTCAGATTTTATGCCTCGCTTTTTTCGTTATCGCACTAACTCCATTTATCGGGAGTTATATGGCATCGGTATTTACCGGCAAAAAAACCTTTATGCATTTTCTTTTACAACCTGTGGAAAAAGCGTCCTATCGGATTGCCGGCATCGATGATACCAGAAATATGCACTGGATAGAATATGCGCAGGCCTGGCTCGCTTTCAACCTTGTGGGATTCCTCGTATTGTATTTATTGCAATTATTTCAATACTACCTTCCATTAAATCCTCAAAACCTCCCCGGAGTGGCCTGGCCTACCGCATTCAATGCGGCCATCAGCTTTGCGACCAATACCAATTGGCAGTCTTATACTCCTGAAACTACCATGAGCTATTTCACGCAAATGGCTGGCTTGGCAGTACAGAACTTTGCCAGCGCGGCCGCTGGCATAGGACCTTTCTTGGTCCTGATCCGTGGCCTCACCTCAAAACAAATGAATACTGTTGGGAACTTTTGGATCGATCTGGCAAGATCTCTGCTCTATATCCTGATTCCTCTCTCCATTATCCTTGCGATACTTTTGATGAGCCAGGGAGTCATCCAGACGTTTTCCCCTTACCTGAAGATAACCACATTGGAGAATCGCGATCAAACCCTTCCCTTCGGCCCTGTAGCTTCACAAGTAGCTATAAAGCAACTGGGAACCAATGGAGGCGGATTTTTTAACGCTAATAGCGCTCATCCTTTTGAAAATCCGACAGGCCTAAGCAATTTTCTCGAAATGATAGCCATTCTCCTCATCCCCGCAGGACTTGTGTACACATATGGGGCGATGCTGGATAAAATAAGACACGGGTGGTTTTTGTATGGGATACTATTTTTAATTTGGACAGCAGGGATCGGCATCTCCCTTTATTCGCAACATGTTTTCAACCCTGCCCTGAATGTCTACCCAGTCACGGAAGGAATGGAGACCCGGTTGGGAACTACGAACAGCATTTTATGGACTGTTTCAACTACAGCCACCGCTAATGGGTCTGTAAATGCCATGATTTCAAGTCTGTCTCCCTTAGCCGGCGGCGTCGCCATGTTCAACATCAAACTGGGCGAAATCATTTTTGGAGGTGTCGGAGTTGGGATGTGCAGCCTGATCCTGATTGTCCTCCTCACGATATTTTTATCAGGACTATTGGTCGGGCGGACTCCGGAATACCTGGGAAAAAAAGTGGAAATCCGTGAAATTCAGTGGATTGCGCTAGGGATCATGTATCCCGCCGTTCTGATTTTAGCCGGTGCAGGAATTTCATGCCTTCTTCCGGAAGCTTTGAAGAGTATAGGCAATCAGGGGCCTCATGGGCTATCGGAAATAGTATATGCCTTTACTTCCGCTACCGGCAATAATGGCAGCGCTTTTGCCGGACTGGATGCCGGCACTTTGTATTATAATGTGGTATTGGGGATTGTAATGCTTTTAGGAAGGGTTTGCATTGTGATTCCCAGCCTGGCTATTGGAGGACTCTTGGCAAAGAAGAATATCATTCCCACTTCTGCAGGCACGCTCCGTACCACCAACTTTCTGTTTTTTTGTTTACTTGTCAGCGTCATGCTGATTGTATGCGTCCTGTCGTTTTTTATTCCCTTGACTTTAGGGCCGTTTGTAGAGCATTTGCTGATGTTGAAAAAGCAGTTGTTTTAATGGGAGCATATGAAAAAACAAATACACAATAATTTCTTTAAAACTCCTTACTTCCTTTCTGCAGTACGTGAAGCCTTTTGCAGATGGAAACCACAGGATCAATATAGAAATCCAGTCATGTTTGTAACCTATATGGGGGCCGCCGTAGTTTCTCTTTGTTTTATTTCAGAAGCCTTCCAATGGACAATCTCTTGGTTTAACTTCCATATCATGATCTGGCTGTGGTTCACGATACTTTTTGCCAATTTCGCTACTGCTGTGGCAGACAGCAAAGGCAAAGCCCAGGCCGAAAGCCTGAGAAAAACAAAAGTGGAGGCCTATGCCAGGCAGATTAAAAATGGAATTGAAGTCAAAATCCCTTCAAATGAACTTAAAAAAAATGATGTCATTTTTTGCTCTGCAGGAGATATCATTCCAGTGGATGGGGATGTCATCGAGGGGGTAGCCACCATTGATGAATCAGCCATCACCGGAGAATCAGCTCCCGTTATCCGAGAAGGAGGAGGCGACAGAAGCGCAGTCACCGCCGGAACTAAGGTCATCAGCGATCGGATCACTATACAAGTGGTTTCAGAACCGGGCAAAAATTTTATAGATCGCATGATCAGCCTTGTCGAAGGGGCCAAACGACAAAAGACCCCCAATGAAATAGCTCTTCATATACTATTGACTGCCTTGACTATCATATTCCTGTTCACTGTTTCTTCCCTAAAAATGTTTGGGGATTATAGCGAATCCGTCAGGTGGGGAGGGAATGAAGCCTTGATTACCATTCCCATTCTGGTTTCTCTTCTGGTATGTCTTATTCCCACAACGATAGGGGCCCTCCTCAACGCTATTGGTATTGCGGGAATGGACCGGTTGTTTTCCAGAAATGTCATCGCAAAAAGCGGGAGATCAGTAGAGGCAGCAGGTGATATCGATCTCCTCATTCTAGACAAAACAGGCACTATTACCATAGGAAACCGAATGGCCACTGCATTTCTTCCTGTTGCAGGGCAAGAAGAATATGAACTGGCGCGGATCAGCCAACTGGCCTCCCTTTGCGATGAAACCCCGGAAGGGAGATCTATCGTCATTTTGGCCAAATCCCGCTATAATTTGCGGGCGGAAACGCTTGAACCCGGAGCCAGATTCCTTCCGTTTTCCGCCAAAATCCGAATGAGCGGGATTGATTATTTGGATAGCGATAATCGGATCGTTCAAACCATTCGAAAAGGGGCTGCTGATGCTATAAAAGCACATGTTCAATCTTTAGGCGGTACCTATCCCCAAGAAATTGATGAGGCTATCATTCAAATAGCAAAAAAAGGCGGCACCCCTTTGTTGGTATCAAAAGATAAGGATATTTTGGGTGTCATCTATCTGAAGGATATCGTCAAAGGGGGAATCAGGGAACGGTTTGCTGAAATGAGGCGGATGGGGATACGCACCCTGATGGTTACTGGCGACAATCCTTTGACGGGAGCCGCAATTGCAGCGGAAGCTGGTGTGGATGACTATATTGCTGAAGCCACTCCCGAAATGAAACTCGAAAGGATAAAAAAGGAGCAATTCGGCGGAAGGCTTGTAGCCATGACCGGCGATGGAACGAACGACGCCCCTGCCTTGGCGCAGGCCGATGTAGGAGTCGCCATGAATACAGGCACCCAGGCTTCCCGTGAAGCAGGCAATATGGTCGACCTCGACAGCAATCCCACGAAGCTGATTGACATCGTTCAGGTAGGCAAACAGATGCTCATGACACGCGGAGCCTTGACCACTTTTAGCATTGCCAATGATGTGGCCAAATATTTCGCCATCATACCCGCCATTTTTGGGGTATTGTACGTCAGTTCGCCTTATGAGAAGGGGCCCCTGGCCATTTTGAATATCATGCAGCTCCATTCCCCCCAAAGCGCCATACTGAGTTCTGTCATCTTTAATGCCCTTATCATCATCGCCCTGATTCCCTTAGCCTTGCATGGGGTCTCTTATAAAGCGGAGTCCGCCCATTTTCTTTTGAGAAGGAACCTGCTGATTTACGGTTTGGGGGGAATCATTACCCCATTTATTGGAATCAAATTATTGGACATGTTTATTTCATTAATCTGGTCTACTATCTGAGAGATTGCTTATGAAACATATGATCCCTTCCCTGCGTATGCTAGGATGGATAGTACTTTTAACCGGGGTGATTTATCCCCTATTAATAACTGCAATAGGCTATCTGGTCTTTCATAAGAATGCAGAAGGAAGCCTGCTGTATGTCAATGGGAAAGTGGTGGGATCAGCTTTAATCGGACAGAAATTTGACTCTGCCAAATATTTTTGGCCCCGCCCTTCTGCCCATGATTATGACGCCTTGTCTTCGGGAGGTTCGAATTTTGGGCCCACAAGCAAAGAACTGAAAAAAGCCATTGGGGAACGTCAGCAGTATTTAGCCAAGGCCCATCAGACTTCAGATTATGACAAAATCCCTCCAGAACTTCTTTTTGCCTCCGGCAGTGGCCTAGACCCTCATATCAGCCCAATAGCCGCCGAATTCCAGATTCAAAGAATCCTGAAAGCACGAAACTGGACTGAAGAGGATCATGAAAAACTCGTGCATCTCATCCGTAGCTATACAAAAAAACGCTTTTTAGGTTTCATTGGAGAAAAAGCGGTCAATGTTTTACAATTGAATATCGCCCTGGATGAAATGGATAAGGAAATGCAAAATCACTAGAAGATTCACCTAAAATATCAAAATAAAATTACCAGGAGACTTGTAGAGTTTCTGTAAACCGTCTTTGCGCCCTTCGCATCTTTGCGGGTTGCGTTGAATTTGTAGTGATGTTGTTGCTTGTGACAATATAGTTAAAAATTAAACGCAAAGGCGCAAAGATGCAAAGGGCGCAAAGACACGAATCTTGGATCAAACTTATTATTTTTTTTGATATAAATATGAATCTCTTTTTAGTCCCTATAAGTCCCTTTGGTGCCTTCTTTAGCACGCAGCTTTTCAATGATCTCTGGGGAACGTTCTTTTTTAATGGCCAATTCGATAGTTCCATCGCATAGAGAATAAGCTTTATCAAGGATTCTGTCGATTATCAGATCTGAATAACCGGAATTTAAAGCCTGGTCTAAAAATCGTGCATAGGCAGTCTCTTTGTACCCGCACCAAGGTCCCTTGTCAAAGCCATCTAACAAGGCATTAATAACCTGTTCATCCAGTTTTTTTTTCAATGCTTCCTCGACATAATCCCAATACGGATCTTCTCCGATCTCAACCAGACGTTGAATAACAGCCAGAGAACCGGATGAGAATAGATAGCCGTTTGCCTCGCTATGTGTCCTATAATCGTATTTGAGTGATTCCTTAGAGACACGTTCGTAAATTTTTAGGACCACTTCAGGTGAAACCTTGTGTAGGATGGCATATTTCAGGCAATTCGTGTCCATGGGAGTTGCCGTTTTCAATATTGTCAAAAGGACGTCATCATTCCAGAATTTATCATACAAATTTCTAAATTCACCAAAGTAGTGGCAATTCAGTTCGATGCTAGCTGATAAATAAAGTTCTATAATTTTTTTTAAAGGTGCAAAGGATAGGGTACTATTATGTTTAAATACATGTTTCCACAGATTCCGGGCCAAATTTATTACAGGAGTAGAATTTTTAATATTCATTATATCTAAGAGGGCCAACAAAACAGGTTCGGAACAACAGAGTGGATCATCATATGTCCACAAAACTATATCATAATTAGCAATTTTACCCTCCGCCTTTTCGATTAATTTGAGGATAATCGAATCAGGCAATTTATGACTTAATGCTGCACTTAAAGTTGTTGTTGTAACATTGCAATACTCCTGTTTTATTTCATTTTTCTTCTTGACCTTATCGATTAGACAAGAGATGAACTGTTCCGGATACCTATTGATGATAGCACTACTAAGGCTAAAATACGGTACGTCATTTGCAAAAGGCTGTTTGCTTAGGATCAGTCTGATGGTTTTCTCGGAACACCCGACTCCTAGGCACTTAGTAAGATCATCAAGTTCATAATCCCTGGATAATTTCGCACCCGCTTCTATCAAAACTTGTAATTCAGAATCTTTCGAGGGATCAGGACGTATAGGGGGGGGCCATTTATTATCGTAATACAACGAATTGATTAATTTAATTGCAGCTGCGGTGATCTCCTCAGGATTGGCTTTGGCTTCACTCTCCAAAATGGCCGCATTATCAAAGAGTTTGTTTGTCAACGACCAATTGTAGACGGAATTCAACACTTTACAATATAGCCTGTAATAATCTGCCAGCTGTTGGGAGGCGCTATCCCCATTGTCCAGCTTTGTGATCCCCTTATCTTGAAGAGTCGATTCGGCAATCTTATTGAGACCTTGGTAGAGAGCTTTACAGGTACCGGAAACCTTATACTGAGTATCCCTATCCAGATTCGATAGAATCTTTGCATTTAATTCTTCCGGCAATGACAAAAAGTTAGAAAAATTACTATTTACTTGATCCATAAAACATCCCCTTTTTATATAAATTGGTTAAAAATAAGACATAATTATGTAGCGATATTACAATAAAAATCAAGAGCTTTGATAGAAAGTAGATTTTTTTGCTGACAAATTTCTATGAGTTTATTTAAAGGCGCCGAGGTCAATTTCTGGGCTAATTCCATTATTTTAGAATCATATTTATTATTAATATCCAATATATCTAAAAGGGCCATTAATACAGGTTCAGAACATGAATCATTACGTGTCCAACGAGTCAAATCGGAAACGGCAATTTTACCGTCCGCTTTTTCGATTAACTTGAGAAGAATCGAATCGGGTAATTTGTTTGTTAAAGCTGCATTAATAGTTGTAAAAGCGTGAATAGAAAATCCGATATCTTTTATTTCTTTTTTCTTAACTTTATCGATTAGAGAAAGAAGGATGCGTTCAGAATATTTGTTGCGGATAGCACTGCTAAGACAGTAGTATTGTACCTCTTTTGCAAAAGGTTGTTTGTTTAGGATCATTTTGATGGTTTTCTCTGAACACCCGGCCTGCAAGCATGTATTAAGAGCGTCGTAGCCAAAGGGATAGCCCATTTCTGATTCTTTTGGCAGTTCCCCTCCCGCTTCCATCAAAATCTGCAATTCTGAATCCATGGAAGGATCAGCAGCGCTTTTAAGTTCACAGTACCGGGGAGCAAGCAAATAGATCGTATTTCTCGCAGCTTTTGAGATTGCTAGTCGAAGATCTGCTTCTGCTAATTTGTCCAAAAAAGCTACATTATCAAAGAGTTCTTTGTTAAATTTAAAAAATGGGTAGACTGAATGCAATACTTTACAATATAACCTATAATGATCTGCCAGCTGTTTGGAAGCACCTTCTCCCTTGTCCAGCTTGGTGATCCATTTATCTTGAAGAGCCGATTCAGCTATCTTATTGAGACCTTGGTATAGAGCTTTACAGGTGCTAGAAACCCTATACTGCGTATTCCTATCTAGATTTGATAAAATCTTTACATTTAATTCTTCCGGTAATGAAGAAAAGTTATAATGGTTACTGTTTATTTCATTCATTTTACATCCTTATAGTTTATTTTTACAGAATGGTTTGAAATAGAGCAGAATTATGGATTATAGATAAAATAACAATAATTATCAATAGAATATCATAAAATGTTTATTCGCTGTTGGCCTAAATTTGGCCGATCTGATACAATAGCATTTCATTAATATAACCCTTTAAAGTTCAGGTAGTACCTATGATTAAAAAAAATTTGGAAATCCACAGTGAAAACATTTTGCCCATTATTAAAAAATGGCTGTATTCCAGCAAAGACATTTTTATGCGGGAACTCGTTTCCAATGCATGCGATGCTATTTACAAAGTCAAAATCCTTAGGGATCAGGGCGCCTTGCAAGCCAATCCTGAAGAATTCCGGATTGATATCACACTGAATAAACAGGAACGCACCCTGACCTTTACCGATAATGGCATAGGAATGGACGCTGAAGAAGTGCAAAAATATATTGCTCAAATAGCCTTCTCAGGGGCTGAGGAATTTCTTGACAAATACAAATCGAATAATGAGAAAGACCAGTTTATTGGACATTTCGGCCTAGGATTCTACTCGGCCTACATGGTGGCTAAAAAAGTGGAAATCGATACGCTTTCCTGGAAGCCGGATGCCCAGCCGGTATTCTGGTCCTGCGATGGTTCTTCCGAATACACCCTGGAAACCGGGAAAAGGGACTCTCGTGGTACTGAGATCAAACTGTTCCTGGATGATGACAGCGACGAATACATGGACGAGTCCCATATCAGAAAAATTCTGGAACACTACTGCTCCTTTTTGCCCTATCCCATCTACTTCGGCAACTCCCTCATAAACAACAAAGAACCTCTCTGGATAAAAGCTCCCAGCGAATGTACAGAACAAGATTACCTGGACTTTTATCAGGCGCTCTATCCATTCGAGGAAGGACCTCTGTTTTGGGTCCATCTCAATGTGGATTACCCTTTCCATCTCAAGGGCATCCTATACTTTCCCAAGTTGCGCAGAGACTTTGACTTTTCAAAAAATACTGTCAAATTATTCTGTAACAGGGTGTTCGTATCGGATGACTGCAAAGATGTCATTCCCAACTATCTCATGGCTCTGCGGGGAGTCATCGACAGCCCCGACATTCCATTGAACGTGTCCAGAAGCTATCTTCAAATGGACCGCACTGTCAGGCAGCTGGGCAGCCACATCTCTAAAAAGGTATCCGACAGCCTCTCCACCCTGTATAAAACCGACCGGGACCGGTTTATAAAATCGTGGGAAGATGCCGCCGCTGTCATCAAGCTGGGCATACTGGAGGATGAGAAGCTCTACGACAGATGCAAAGACTTTTTAATTTGGAAAAATACTGCAGGTGAATGGACCACTTTGGAGGAGTATCTAGAACGCAACAGAGAAAAAACGCAGGACACCTGTTTTTATGTCCGCGACCCTAGCCACTCCCATCACTTCATTGAGCTTTATCGCAGCAAAGGAGTAGAAATTCTCTGTGCAGACAGCTCATTGGATCCTTTTCTAATGCAATTTCTGGAGAGAAAAGCTTCTCCAGTTAAGTTTCAGCGCATCGATGCGGACATTCATGACAGCATTCTGGATCGAGAGAAAGAAAAAACGATTCTGGATGCTTCGGGAAGAACGGAAGCCGCCAAGCTGGCCGATTTTATCCGAAGCCAGCTACTGGAAGAAAATGTGAAGGTAGAAGCCAAGAGCTTGGCCTCCGAATCTTTGCCTGGTTTCGTTGTCATAGACGAAAATCAACGGCGGATGAGGGATTACCTGTTGCATATGGATCCTAAAGATATCAGCAAAAAAATGAGTGCAATAGGTGAAAAGACCTTCGTCGTCAATACGAACAGCCCCGTCATCGCCATGATTCAAAAAGTGGAATCCCTGGATGCAGAGCTAGCCAAAGATATGATTAAAGAAGTGTACCACCTTGCCTTGCTTTCACAAAGAGAGATGGACCCGGAATCCCTAAACGCCTTTATCACCCTTTGCAACAAGGTCTTGGAAAAAACCGTCTCTCACTTGAGCAAAACACGTTGAAGTTAAAAAGAGGAAAAAAACAGGATAGGCAAGATCGCCTTCGGCGATAGGATTTGGGGGGTTAAGAAATTTTTATTACCACAGAGCCCACAGAGAACACAGATGTCGCAGAGGCAAGCGAATTTCCTCTCTGTGCTCTCTGTGGGCTCTGTGGTAATAAAAATTTCTCAACCCCTCAGATCCTACCGCCGAAGGCGATCCTGCCTATCCTGTTATTTAAAAGGTTAATAAGCAATATCATGATTAAATTTTCTTTAAAAATAGCTTCCATCTTTTTACTATTCGTTTTTTTCTTTTTAGCTCCTGTTTCCATACTTCTTTCCAAAGAACCGCTTTCAGTATACTTGACGTGGCAAAGGAATCCCGAAAGCACCATGACCATTTATTGGATCACACTTGTAGATGAACCTTCTGACGACATTGAATATAAATTGAAAGGCGATTCCAAATGGCAAACAGCCAAAGGAACCCACTCGCCTATGCCCGAAAAATACCCTTACTGGATCCACGCCATTGAATTAAACCAGCTGCGTTCTGATTCAGACTACACCTTCCGGATCGCTTCGCATAAGACCAAATATAAATTCCACACCATGAGTACAGATCCTTCTAAACCTATTCGATTTATTGATGGCGGAGATGTCTATCATGACGATATTTCATTTGTAGAAAAAATGAACAAGCAAGCCGCCAAATTAAATCCCATGTTTGCCATCGTGGGAGGAGATATCGCCTATAATGATGAAAGTCCCTCCGTCGATCCAGAGAAAATGCCCCGCTGGATGGATTTCCTTATCGCTTGGAAAAAACATATGGTCGCGAAGGATGGGCGGCTCATCCCCATTATTCCCGCAATCGGCAACCATGATGTGAAAAAGAAATATGCCCATGCCCGCCCCGCCCCCGAAAACGCTCCATTTTTTTACTCTCTGTTTGCCTTTCCTGGTCATCAGGGATATAACGTATTGGATTTTGGCCAGGTAATGAGTTTGTGGATCCTGGATACAGACCATACGCATCATGTAAAAGGGAATCAGACTTCATGGCTAGCCCAAACCCTTAAGCAAAGGCAGCACATCCCTCATAAATTTGCCTCCTACCATGTGGGTGCGTTTCCTTCCTATCGCAAATTCAAAGGAGATACCAATTCTAGAATCCGAAAGTATTGGGTACCTCTTTTTGAACAGTTCGGTGTGACAGCCGTGTTTGAGCATCATGACCACGCCTATAAAAGGACTTGGCCTATAAAAAATAATAAAATCGACTTTGACAGCGGTGTGCTCTATCTGGGAGATGGCGCTTGGGGTGTTGCAATACCCAGAACTCCAAAGCTTCCCGGCACCACCTGGTATCTTGCCAAAACAGCCTCTTCCCGCCATGTCATTTTTGTCACCCTTCAAGGCAAAGAACGCCATTTTATGGCCATCGATGATGAAGGAAACGTCATCGATGAAGTCATGAGCAGGCAAAAATAGTATCAGGCAAAAATAATCTTGTCAAAAATCTTCCGATATACTATTTAATTGAATACTCAATTAAATGGAGGTGGACCCCTTATGAAAAAAATGTTTTTATTTGCCTTTTTCTTTTCCTTCTATGCCCTGTTCCTTCAGGCGGATACATATATCGAAGGCGACTATTATGTGACTGGATATGATCCTACTGAGGATCAGTATTACACTGCAATAGCTACTATTACAAGATATGGAGAAAACTATAACATAGTATGGACTTATCCCGATACCTCTCAGGAAACCGGAACAGTCATTCGTGAAGACCATCATCTTTCAATGGTTTACCAGGGCGTTGACAATCCCACCGATTTGGGTGTGGAAGTCGCTAAAATCAGTGATAATTTTTTGAAAGCTGTATGGGCCGCCTTTGGATCTGGCGTACAAGGGTATGAAACATTTAAAAAAATCGAAGAGTGATTTTTACCTGAAATAATTAATCTGAACCTGGCCCATGCGAAACTCGATTGCATCTTTCCTTCTATTAATGTCGTTTTTTTTGCAGTCATTCGTTTATCCCGAAGCCTCAGATATAACTTCTGAGGCTTCCTCAAATGGCGATAAAACGGAAGATAAAAAAGATAAAGAAACTAAAGACGAAAAATCAGAAACCAAATCCTTAAAGATAGGAAATCTTTCCCTGCCAACCTCACAGCAGCCAGGACCCTTGATTGGCTTTGGTGAAAATATTATTGATAAAGGCCAACTGCAAGTTTTCGTGTTTGCCGACCAATATGAAAAGCGGAAAGGGTATATGATAGATGCTATCCCCAGCATTTTGTATGGCATTACGGATAACTTTTCCATTTTTATTAATGCCCCTGCCGCCATAAGGTACAAAGAAAAAAAACATCACTCCTCTGATATCGAAGATGCTTTTATTCAATTGGAATATGCCTTCTACAATAAGGAAGAGCTCCTTTCGACTGATCAGGCTACTGTGGTGGGCAATGTCACCTTCCCGACAGGCTCTTATAGGCAAAATCCACATACAGGTGTCGGTGCACCCAGTTTTTTTCTGGGCGTTACCTATAATCACACGGCAATCGACTGGTTTTATTTTGGCGGGCTGGGGGCGCTATTAACGACATTTCATCATAACACAAAATTTGCCAACCAGTATTTATATGAAATGGGATTTGGAAGAAATATTGTCTCTCCTCCCGGATGGATTTTTGCCTGGATGGTGGAAATAGACGGACAATATGGTTCAAAAGATATCGTTCAAGGCAGGCTCGATCCCGATTCAGGAGGCAATGTGATTTACATTACCCCCTCGCTATGGATATCTTCAGAAAAATTGATCGTACAAATAGGTGCAGGCACTGTTATCGAGCAGCATCTGTTTGGAGACCAGTCCCGATATACCTGGCAGGCGGCAGTGAATTTTGGCTGGCTGTTTTAAATGTAAAAGTTTACATACCCCTCCTTCGTCGGGGTATGTCAATAATTAAGCCGCTACTGAATGAAACAAAAAGTTCTCTATGATTCATTGTTTTTCACATACCCCGACGAAGGAGGGGTATGTGAACTGTTACGATTTAGCTTGTTTTATCCAGTGTGGGATTGATTTCAGTTGTTTATTTACTGATTTTTCAGCGGAATCCAGCCAATGAAGAATATCACTTTTCAAGGATACCATTGATGTATTGAACTCCTCAGCGCTAACGTCATTCCGGGAATCTATCGTGTCCCTAATACATTTGGCGCTGCATCCGATACTTTTTATGTTATTTTCAAAACTGGAATGGTCATCATAACACCAGAAGGTACTGTAGGATTTATATTTTTCATCTATTTCTTGCATTTTTATCATCACAACATGTGTGTTCCTTTCCAGAGAGCCCAAATCACTGTCCTGGATCAATTTCTTCAGCTCCTCCATTTTGGGATATATTATTTCCAGTTCATTTTTTAAGGTATTGCATTCATTTATCCTTTTGTCGTAGTCATGATCCGATTTTCTTTTGGATAAATAGATATATAATAAACACCCTAAGGCACATACCGGAATAGCTATGAAAATTCCGGCCCCTAAAATTTCTGCTGTCGAACCTGTAATAACCGTTGCTGCAAAGAATAAACTCCAATACATGCAATCGCCCATCTTTTCAAAGACTGCATCGAGGCATTCCAGACACCTTTCTGCAACTTGGTGAATTTTAGCGCAAAATGAAGTGTCTTCTGGCTCTGCCAGAGGCTGTATAACATTATGGGCAGTTTCAGTAGCTGTGGACGCAGGATTCATAATAAAAAACTCCTTTTATTTGAACAGGTTTTTAGAAATGATAAACAAATAGCACATGTTATCATAGTTAGGAATTACAATCTATAAAATAATTTTTTTGTGAAAATTTGATGTTTTGTAACGATTTTTGTGAAAAAATAATCGTTTTTGAGTAAAATGCAAAATATTGATCCATTTTAATGAGAGATTTCCATGTGGCAAATTGACATTCCAGAAGGGGCAGTTGCCTTAGGATACAAAAAGCTTGTCGAGCTTTTCAACCTGAAAACCTTATCTCATTTTCGTTGGTCATATGCTTCTCCAAAATGGGAAAAGCGCGTACTTCATTTTAAGGACCAAAATTTAACTTTATATATCTATCCCCCTTCCTATAGGTTATCAGATAACGTATTTGAACAAGTGCTCACGCAATCCCTCTCCTTTAGGGGAGGGTCAAGTGAGCTTTTTGTATCTTATATTTATTTTTTTTCTTTTCATTTTATTCTCAATAATGTTACCTATAAGATGCTTTTCATAGAAAAAGCATGTTATCTGACAGTCTATTGGGTTCGTAGAAAATCCTTCTACGGTAAAAGGCTAGGGCGTACTGGAGTGTACTGATTGCGGCTACACTCAATGCCTAACGGCAATAAATTTTGGTACGTACATTAGCAATCAATTTATTTTACTCTGGAACGGAGTTGTCTATCGGATTGTATCTGATAGATATAGGACGTGGAGCTGCAAATAAGACGCAAGGAGCGAATGCGAATTGTGCACGCAGCAGAGAAGCGTCAAAAAAGAAAGAATTAGTTGCTTAGGCTAATTCCAGAAGCCTGCTCCCTTTAGGGACAGGTAGTTCACTTCGCCATTAAATATGAAGGAATCCATCTTTTTATCCTTAAAAAAGTGCTGAGTCGAATCACTTTTTCAGAGATTACAAAATACATTGCTGCCCGACCGACTGGTAAATATGCACGCATACTTTGGTATCTCTATGAAAAATTTAATAATAAAGCTCTTTCCCTGCTAGATCTCAAGCAGGGTGCCTACGTAACTCTTTTAAATTCTGAACTTTATTTTACTGGCAAGCCGAAACGAAGTCTCCGTCATCGAATTGCAGATAATTTGATCGGAAACTTAAATTTTTCGCCCATAGTACGTAGGACCCCCTTATTAAGGGAATATGAAAAAAAACAGATCCATCAAACCGCACAAAAACTGGCAAAACAATATAATCCCGCTCTGCTCGCTCGAGCGATGAGATATCTGTATACAAAAGAAACGATGTCATCCTGGGAGATTGAGAGGGAGAAGCCGGATAATGCCAAACTTGCAAAATTCGTAGGATTGCTCCACAAAGTAGATTCAATAGGGGTGTTGTCTGAAGAATTACTTGTAGAACTTCAAAAAAATATTGTCGATCCCCGTTTTGCTTTAAATTCATACCGCGATTTCCAGAACTATGTTGGAGAAGAACCTGGTATGGGCCAATTGATTATTCATTACATTTCTCCGAAACCTGAGAACGTACGCGATCTTATGAATGATCTTATTATAACCTTCAACAGTATGGAAAAATCTGATATTAATCCTGTAATTGCAGCTGCTATATTATCTTTCCTTTTGGTGTATATTCATCCTTTTGAGGATGGGAACGGAAGAATCCATCGTTTTCTCATTCATTATGCGCTTGCGCGCCTAAAGTTCACACCGGAGGGCATAGTGTTTCCTATCTCAGCGGCTATAGTCAGAGATACCCGGCGTTATGATAAAGCTCTTGAAACATTTTCAAAAGAATTAATGGAGCTGATCACAGAATATACTGTAAATGACAGTGGAGAGATGACCGTCAATCAAGACACCGAGGATTTTTATCGATATATTGATTTGACATCAGTAGCAGAATATCTATATGATTGCGTAGATAAAACAATTACAACTGATTTTCGGGAAGAGTTGGCTTTTCTTGCCGATTATGATAATATTAAACGCCTATGTAAAGAAATTGTCGATATGCCAGACCAAAAAGTGGATTTGATTATCAAATGCGTGCGTCAGAACGGCGGTGCCTTATCCTCCCGAAAGCGAGAGAGTTATTTTAAGATGCTCACTGACGAAGAAATAAAAAAAATGGAAGAAGCAATTAAGACAGGATCCATAAAGAATGATTTCAAGACCCATTAACAAGGTAACATAAAAAAGTTCCCTATGGTTTTCATAAAAAGCCTTCAGGTCATCCAGGATATCTGTCACAATCTGAGATATCCTGTGGTATAATGAATTGATTAGTAAACTTATCCTGGGTACTGTGAGGATATCATTTCCAAAAACAAATGCAGTGGGATCCATTATTTACCTTCTAAAGAACTTCTTTACGCCGTTGCCTCTTTGTGCCTTTGCGTTGAATCTCCAGCGACATTGGCACAATTATTCTTTCATGGAGAGCAGGAATTCGACGTTGCTGTTGGTCTTTTTCAAACGGCCCAACAACAGGTTCATCGCATCGACAGTGGCCAGATCTGCCACGGCTTGACGCAGAAGATAGATTTTCTCCAGTTCATTGGGATGATACAGCAGCTCTTCTTTACGGGTACCGCTCTTGATAAGGTCGATGGCAGGATAGATGCGGCGATCGGCCAGGCGGCGGTCGAGCACAAGCTCCATATTGCCTGTACCTTTGAACTCTTCAAAGATCACCTCGTCCATGCGGAGCCGGTATCGATCAAGGCTGTGGCGATGATCGTCAGCGAGCCGCCCTGCTCGATATTACGGGCAGCACCGAAGAAGCGTTTGGGCTTATGGAGGGCATTGGCATCGATACCGCCGGTCAGGATTTTGCCTGAATGGGGTTGGATGGTATTATAGGCGCGGGCTAGACGGGTGATGGAATCCAGCAGGATGACGACATCATTGCCATGCTCGACCAGGCGGCGGGCCTTTTCGATGGCCATTTCAGCGACTTGAACGTGCCTTTCTGGCGGTTCGTCAAAGGTTGAAGCAATGACTTCGCCTTTGACGATGCGCTGCATATCGGTGACTTCTTCAGGGCGCTCGTCGATAAGAAGCACGATCAGGATACATTTCAGGATTGTTGGTGGCAATGGCATTGGCGATATTTTGCAGAAGGATTGTTTTACCTGTACGCGGAGGAGCCACGATAAGGCCGCGCTGCCCTTTTCCGATAGGAGCTGCCAGGTCGAGCACGCGTGTGGACAGATTTTCTTTAGTTGTTTCCATGACAATCCGTTTATTGGGATAGAGCGGAGTCAAGTTTTCAAAGAGAATGCGTTCTCTGGCTTTTTCAGGGGACTTTGCCGTTGATTTTATCGACTTTCAGCAGGGCAAAATATTTTTCTTTCTCCTTAGGAGGGCGGATGGTGCCACAGAAGGTATCCCCTTTTTTTAGGTCGAAGCGGCGGATTTGGGCCGGGGAAACATAGATATCTTCTGCGGATGGCAGATAGTTGTAGTTGGGAGAACGCAAGAAGCCAAACCCATCGGGCAGGATTTCTAGTACCCCTTCGCCATATAGGACTTCGTTGGGATTTTCAGATATGGCTTTGACGATTTCGAAAACCATTTGAGATTTGGTCAAGGAGCCAAATGTTTAAGCCGATTTTTTTGCCATAATGGTTGAGCTGGTCGATATTCATGCGCTGGATTTCAGCGATTTTGGTGATAGTCAGCGCGACGTTCCTGCGGAGGGGTTAAAACATCTGCTTGATGTTTCATGGGGAGGGTTTCCTTCGTCAAAGTGAAGGATGTATCTGCATATGGATTTTCTGGATTCATTTAGGATAAGACTCCTGATTGGTTAGTTTTATTGTATAGATATTTAAAACAGCTTCGTCGTAGATCTTCAAAGCTGCTGTTATTGTAAATGACATAGGTGGCCTTTCGAGCTTTTTCTTCTTGGGCCAGTTGTCTTGCCATTCGTTTATTAAATTCTTCATCATCATAACCTGTGCTTTGCTTGAATCTTGTTCCGGCACAGGTCAGGATCTGACACAACTGCAATGGTAGTATCAAACTGGCTCCAGGTCTGATTCAAAAAGAAGGGGAATTTCTGCCATAAAAAGACCTTTTAAACCTTTTTTGACAGCGTGTTGATATTGTTTTTCGATTTCATTTTTAACTGCTGGATGCAAAATATTTTCAAGAGATTTTAACAAGTTGGGATCTTTAAAAACCTTTTTTGCAATTCTGGAACGATCTATTTTCCCATCTATGAACTATATCGGAACCTATCAGCTTGATCACTTGTCGACCAAGGATGTCTTGAGGGGATAATAGCTGATGAACGATTTCATCGGCGCTTACTACATAAGCGCCGAGTTCTTTAAAGAAACGACAAACCGAGGATTTGCCAGAAGAAAGACCGCCTGTTACGGCTACTTTTCTTTAATTTTAACATTCTTTCCAATTTTTGCCAATAGTGATATCAACAACTAAGGGAACTTTTAATTTGAGCACATGCTTCCATGGCATTCTTTAACCAGAGGTTCCAAGCTTATGATTTCAAAATCGGGACTTCAAAATCAATTCATCATGGATTTGTAAGATCATATAGCCAATGCTTTCCTTTTTGCAAGAGATCGGTCTATTTTAAGCATCGCCATCTTGATCAGATCGGCTGCAGTTCCTTGCAACGGGGTATTGACTGCCAATCGTTCTGCCTGGGCTCTGAGCATGCCATTTTTGCTGTTGATTTCCGGAATCAGCCGCTCCCGTCCTGTGATAGTCACAGCTTTGCCTGTCTTGCGCGCTTCTTCTTTGCAATGCTCTATAAATTCTTTCACTCGTTTATAGCGCTGAAAATACGTTTCGATGAAAGCACGCGGCTTCTTGAAGTCGAAATATCCAAGCTCTTGAGACAGGCCAAAGGCCTGCTGGCCATAGATGATGCCGAAATTGACCGCTTTGGCGTGATAGCGCTGCTCTTTTGTCACTTGTTCAAGGGGACATTGAAAATGGCGCAGCGGTGCGGGCATGGATGTCTTCACCTGCTTGAAAGCTTCGATCATTGCAGGGTCTTCGCTCAAATGGGCCAAGAGCCGCAATTCAATCTGCGAATAGTCGGCAGCCAGATAGCTCCAGCCTCTTTTTTCCGGGCGGAATGCTTCGCGGATTTTTCTGCCCGACCTCTGTGCGGACGGGGATATTTTGCAAATTGGGATCCTGGCAGGATAGACGTCCTGTCGCTGCCACAGATTGATTGAAAGTGCAATGGATGCGATGCGTTTTGGGATTGACTTCGTGAGGAAGGGTCTCGATATAGGTCGAGCGCAGCTTTTCTAGTGTGCGATATTCTAGGATTTTGCCGGCGATGGGATAGTTCGTCTTTAACAGGTTCCAGAATATCGGCATTGGTGGAGAAGCCCTGTGGCTGTTTTTTTAGGATGGGTTGATTGCCAATTTTTCAAAGAGAATCTGGCTGAGCTGCTTGGGGGAATTCAAATTGAATTCTTCCCTGCCAGATTGAAAATCTCTTTGTCAGTCCATGGATTTCTTTGACTGACAGATTCACCTTGAGACTTGTAAAGTACGGGCACATCCAGGTAAATCCCCTGCCGTTCCATTTTGGCCAGGACTTTAACAGGGGCAGTTCGAGCTCGAAAGAGTAATTCGTCAGATTTCTCTCGATGCAGCTCTTTTTCCAAAGATCTGTTTCAGGCGGATAGTGTAATCGACATCTTCGCAGCAATAATTGCGGACACCTTTTCAATTGGCACTTCGTCGCATGGTGATTTGCTTTTTGCCCTTTCCGATCAGATCGCTTGTAGGGATTTTGACTTTGCCGAAATATTCGAGGACAAGATAGTCCAGGGAATGCTGCCGGCTGTGGGAATTGAGAATATAGGAGGCTATAATGGTGTCGAAAGAAAGGTTGGCGACCGAATACCATAATTGCCCAGCACATGATAGTCATATTTGACATTATGGCCATAAAAGCCAATCTTGGGATTTTCAAATAGAGGTTTTATTCCTTCCAAAACCCTTTTTAGTCCTAACTGTGCCATTGACAGGCACATACCATGCTTTTTTAGGCTCTACTGCAAATCCAATTCCCACCAGCTCCGCCCGAAGGGGACGGATGTGGGTCGTTTCTGTATCGAAGCAGATCTCTTTTTGCTTCGACAGAATAGTGGATAAGCTCTGAAAAGCCCGCTTCATCATCCACTAGGATGTATTCTTCCTGTTCTTCAGGTGTTTCATCAGAGGCTTGTGCCTTTGCAGAAGGTATAAGGGTGTCCAATTCTCTTATTAAAGAATTGAAATTCATTTCGCTGTAAAATTCTTTAAGCCCCATTTGTTGGGCGATTTCAACTCAAAGAAATGAGGGTCTTTAGGCACTTCTACATGAAGGTCCAGGGTCACTAGTTTCCGGCTGGTCAACACCTTTTCCCTTTCTTGTATCGACCGTTTCCTGCTTTTTTTTGCCCGGAATTTCTTCCGGATGGTCCAAAATATACTCCAATGATCCAAAGCTTTTCAAAAGCTCAGCAGCCGTTTTTGGGCCAAAGCCGGAAAGTCCCGGAATATTATCAGAGCTGTCACCGACTATTGCCAGATAGTCGATCATTTGAGCCGGTGAAATCCCAAAATTCTTTTCCACTTCTTTGGCATTGACAATCAGATTGTCTTTATGCGTGTTCAATAACAGGATCTTATCATTGACGAGTTGGCACATGTCTTTATCGCCCGTGCAAATATAGACAGCAGCTCCATGGGCAGCTGCCCATTCAGCAATGCTTCCCATGACATCGTCCGCTTCCGCTTCGGGAATATTCAGCTGGGGAATGCCCATCAAATCGCAATAACGGTGGGCCCGGTCAATCTGATAGCGCAGATCCTGTGGCATGGCCTTGCGATGGGCTTTGTACTCGGGATAGATAGCCTCGCTTTTGATTGCATTGCGAGGACCATCAAAAACAGCGGCCATATGGGCAGGATGGAAGTCTTTCATTAGTTTCATAGCGGAACGGATAAATCCAAACAGGGCATTGGTGGATTCCCCTTTGGCATTCGTCATATTGCGAATGGCAAAATACGACCTGTAAATCCACCCTGAGGCATCGATCAAATATAGATCTTTCATATATTTCTAGGTTCCGGGCCGGTACAGGTAAAGGAATTTGTCCATCAACCTGGTATCCAGTTCAGAAGTCAGCTGGATCTGATGTTTGATGGTGCCCGTAAATACAGGAGAGGAGCCTGAAAGGAACTGGGAGACCCAATTCTTGCTTTCCATTTGGACTACCTGATACTCATCATCTTTTATTCCTAACTCTGCCGCCAATTTTTTTAGAGCGTCATTGTAGCTTAAACCATACTCGTCAATATAACCATATTCCTCTGCCTGAAGAGCTGGGAACACGTTGGCGCCATATTCCTTGATCAGCTTTTCTCTATTTAATTTGGGACGGTTTTCAGTCACAACGGAAACAAACAGATCGTAAAAATCATTTGTGATATGCTGCAAATTGTCCTGTTCCCCTGCCTTCCACGGACGGAAAGGATTCATATCATCTTTTCCGGTGCCTGCATACAAAGTCAATGCATTCACTCCAATTTTTTCCATCAACGGGGACACATTGAAAAAAGGCTGAAGGATCACCCCGACACTGCCTATTAGGCTCACTCGCTGGCATAGATTTTATCCGCAGCACAGGCTACATACATGCCTCCCGATGCACATAAACCATCCACATAGGCATACACAGGGACTTTATATTGTTCTTTGTACGATTTTATTGCGCGATAAATCCCATCGGAATCTATGGCAGATCCCCCGGGAGTTTCGATATTTAATATCAGGGCTTTGACCCTGTTGGATTTCAGGTCGCCCTCTCTGGATTCCACCAGCATTTGCCGGACCGCATCCATGGTGAGGTTTTCCAGGCCAATTAATCCATTGATATTCAATTTTAGAATGATGGGCGTGGTGTCTGACATCACTTTTCTGATATTTTCTGCGTTAGGAGCTATTTTGACATCGTATTTGCGTTCAGGCTCTTCTGTTGTTGAGAAGGCGCTGCCAATGATAATGAAAAAAAACAGCAAGCCAAGGGCAATGCCTATAATGCTGAAAAAGGTTACCAATAAAGCTCGAAATGACGCATACCAAAGCGATTCTCTCATAAAAATTCTTCCTTAAGCGAATGGTTGTAAAGACAGGAGTATAATGGATAGGCTATTTTTATCAAAGAACCGATTGCCATCTTTTATCGAATCCGATATATTTCATGTGATAAAGTGTAAAAAATTTCTTCAGATTTCTTTTTAATGTACAATTGACATATACTGAATATATGTACATGGAGGCAAATATGGATACTAAAAGAAAATCTGTCAGAAGAGTTCGGCCACGTAAAATGACAATGACCCTATCTGCTGCACATAGGGGCAAAGTACGTCTTGCTATTGAATGCACTCCTGAAGAGCGCAAATTCATAAAAATGTATGCTTCTTATGAAGATAAGACTTTGAATGAATTCGTAATGGACTGTGTGAGAAAGAAAATTTCCAAATGCAAGCATTCACATATTCCCAACGAAGAGACTGCTGCTTCATTGGATGCAAGTGAAAGAGGAGAAGGCATAATTATGTATGATTCCATTGATGATTTTTTCAAATCAATGGAGGAATAGTGCTGCTTCCTGGAAAAACAACACAATTCATTAGAGATCAAAAAAAAGCTCAGAAACAGAAAAAAAACTTTAAAACTTTAAATGATGTAATTGAGCGGCTCATTATTGAAGCACCGCTGGATCCAAAACACAATGATCATCCACTTAAAGGTAAATGGAAAGGTTGTCGTGATTGTCATGTAGAAAATGATTGGGTATTAATATATCGGGTAAACAAACAAAATAAGACAATTGTTTTCGAACGGATAGGATCACATTCTGAGCTATTCAAATGATTGATAAGTAAACAGATTTATGAGCATTATAAACGACATCACACCTTATATTCCCTTTTTCACTCCGGCGGTAGAAAAAGATAGATGTGCCGTAGACATTGACGTATCCATAAAAAGAATTGCCGTCATTGCAGCTATCGCCTTTGCTGCTATAGCCGCCACTTTTGCCGTTGCTGTTACTTTTGGCCTAAGCTCCTTGATTATATTGCCTTGTCTGAGCTTGTTTGGATTGGTTTATCTAGATTATTGGCTGTCTGTGAAAGGAGTGAATGAAAAAGCCCTTAAAGAATATCTTGAATTGAAACATCCCTCCACTTCCGCTACAGAATGGATGCAAAAAGATGAAAGCCTGATCGAACAATTAATTGAAAAAAAAGGCGATGTCAATAAAACAGATCAGTCAGGCCATCGGTTTTTGGATTCCTGTATCAATCCCCTGAATGTAGAAGGAGAAGAAAATTCCACATCCTTTAAACTATTTAAGAACCTGGTGGACCACACGGATTTAAGTCTTCAGGACATCGAAGGATATACGTACATAGAGAAAATATTTCAAAGCGCTAATCCTTTGTATTTGGAAACAGTTAAAAATAAAATTCCGACAGGGTTAACTGACACTCAGAAATTTAATTGCTGGCTGCATTTAGGTAGCTCTGTGAAACCAGAAACAATGGAAGAATTGAAGAAGAAAGGATTGTCTTATGACATGGCAGATAATGACGGGAAGACACCGGTTGTCAGGCTCATTGAATTAGATCCCGAATTGAAATTTCAGCACTATAGCCGGGGGCTATCTCCAGAGGATCATGTTATAGCTCTGCTGCGCAATACGGATGACCTGAAACAGAACGTCACCCTCAACGGCAAATCGTTGACGATCCTAGAATTTTTAAAAACTCTGAAAGAACGGGAACCTATAAAAAAGTTTCTGGAACATGTAAAAGAAGTTGAGAAGAAACAATGAACTTTGCTACAATAATGAACGATTCAATATTAATTATATAAACAAAAAGGAGCGATATTAGTATGTCATTACCTATTAACCCAGCGTTAGATGTTCCTAGAAACCAATATTGTGAAGATTCTCTGATATTAAAAGCATTGACATGTGTGCCTATAGTCGGAACCATTGCCACTTTAATCATAGAAAATTCATTATTGAATAAAATAATGGAGAGCTCTTCTCCCTTCCTTTCAGACTATTCAGACTGCTCGAAACAAAGAATCGAGTTAATTGAATTGAAGAATAATTATAAAAAGTGCGCCATCGTTCGAGATGCCATTTCTGTCGCTCTGGTTATTGCAGCTGTAGCCGCAGGTATTTTAATGCCTCCATTTCTTTTATGTGCCTTGACATTCGGAATTCTTGTAGGTTATAATATCTATAGAATCCATCAAAATGACGAAGCCGTCACTACTATTAAAAACCAAAGTTCCCCTGCATATACCCCTAGTGTAACTGTCTATTGACACAGTGTGAATTTATCCCTAAATGGGAAAATTGATTCGCCCTTCGCTTCGCTCCGGGCTCAATTATTAGGGGATGCTTTTCCCATAGTTCCCGCGCCCTTCGCTGGCGCTCAGGGCTTGGTCACTATGGGAAAAGCATCTCCTAATAATTGAGCCCGGAGCGCCAGCGAAGGGCGACTCAATCTTCGCACAAGTTTATGAAAAACTCGCATAAAATTTATTAGTATTTTCTCGCTTCGAATACAGCGGGTTGGTGCAATGGTTGCGATATCTTTGACAGATTTTCATAAGTATAATAGTTATCATGCGGAGGTGCCTCCCAAGGCTCATTTTGAAATAATTTCCTCCTTTCATCGAGAAATTCTATTCTCTTTAGTATACCTTCTTTAACGACCTCACAGGCACATGGGGGCAGAGTTTTATCACCAGTAATATATAGATCCGAAAAAAAATCTTTGTCAGGAGGACATATTATGTAATTTTCTGATTTCAAGTCTTTTTCTGCCTGTTGATTATTTTTAACACCATTTGGAAGATATCCCGCTGGAATAAATTGGTATTTATATTCGATTTCTTCCTTGCTCGGAAAATATTTTTCTCCTACTTGACGTGTTTTAGAGATAGCTTTTTCCTGATTTTTAAAACGATAATGATCCTCCATTTTTATTAAGCCTAATCCGACACAGAATCCTACAGCTGTGCCTGCAAGTTTCTCACTCAAATAACGAATTGTGGGTATCATATTGCCTCCTTATTTTTTTGCAATATATTCACAGGTAGAAGTCTATTACTTCCCTCTGAATGAAGTCAATGTGATTTCTTATTTCTTTTTATTGATAATGCAGCCCTTATGGCTTGCCAATAATTAACAAATTTGTTACAAATTGGGGCATGAACAAGCTGCCCGTAAATCCTTTTAAATTCGGCGATCCTGTTGAAGGAGATTATTACCTGCCTCGCCCAGAACTGGAAAACTTTGTTTCTCAATTTTTACGTAATCGCATCCATGTGGTATTAATTGGTCCTCGCCGCTTTGGAAAAACCTCTTTTTTGTTGAATCTCCTCCATAAACTATCGGTGCAATCACATCCCCATATTTTTGTGGATATTTTCAACATCACGTCGCACAGGGATTTTCTGCATCAAATGCTGAGGGCAATGAAAGGCAAGCCGGGTTTGATAGACACATTGAAGTCGCTATTTGCATCGATTGCTAAAATCCGGCCCAAAGTAACCACTCAGATTGATGCCGCTACAGGGTATCCTTCATTTGATTTCACATTGGATTCAGCCCTTTCATCTGAAGTTGATGTCAAAGAGCTAATCCAGGATGTATTTTCGGGTTTGAATAAACTTGGAAATGGACTCATATTCGCCATAGATGAATTTCAAAAAATCACCGAAATTGACGATGGAGGATGGTTGGAAGCCACCTTAAGAACTTATATGCAACAATTGAAGAATACAGCTTTTATATTTACAGGTTCGAGAAGAAGTGTGATCTATGATATGCTTAACAATCCTTCGCGGCCTCTGTATAAATTTTGTCAACCTATCGAATTTCCCGCCTTCGGAGATGAATTTACTGAATGGGTCTTGAAGCGATTTAAGGATGTAGGAATTAAATGCAATTATGAAGCCATACAGCATCTCCGGAAGATCGTTCAAGATACTCCCAATTATGTTCAAATGGTCTGTTTTCACCTAGTAGCTCTAGGAAAGAATAATATCACTATCGAAGAAATAAACAATGCCTTGAAGATAGTGGTAAGGCAAAATGCTTATGCCTATCAGACGCTTTTAAGTACATTGACGCCCACTCAGCAAAGAACCCTGCGATTAGCTGCAAAAGAGGGAAAACAAATCTTTGCAAAAGAGTTATTGGGCAAATATGAAATTTCCAGTGGCGCTGCGCTTTCCTCAGCCATCAAATCGCTCAAGGAAAAAGAAATCCTTGATGAAGAAGGCGCCGGGAGAGGCACTGTCATTTTTGATGATCCGCTGTTTGCCATGTGGCTTAAAAATTCTCTGTAGGTTAACTTTTGAACTTTACAATCTTTGATTCACCGATAACTTGAAGATTCGCATTCAATGCTTTTACTTGGAAATAAGGACCTTTTTGGCTGACCTGTAGCGGTGGTTTCAAAGCCGGATTTGGGTACGGAGCCTATCACAGATAGCTTTTTACGTTTGCATCCTGCCAATACTTGCCATTGGACCGTTTCAGTAGAACCATTCCATGAAGCGTAAACTGTTATCTGTCCATTGGTGGATGTGATTCCAATGCTCGGAGGATAATATGGCCTGCCGACCCAATTATTCCGATAGGCGCGATAGGTGTAATTTGAACTTGGCATTTGAGCATCGTAAAGCAAATTCAAAGCAGGATCCCCTTCGGTATTTCCCGCTTCAGCTATATTCTGAAAAATATTGTGATTGCCCCCAGCCAACAAATTTATTCCCATTGGCTAAACTTTGCAGATTGCCCTGCGAAGCCACTATTATATTCGGATCATGATAATAGGATCGATACACACCGGCGGTCCATATTGATCAAGTCCAATTGAAGGATCAATCCATGCGAGGGAGGGCCCGGCAACTGATGAATCATCCGAGTTGTCGTCAAACATACTTATGAGATTATTTGGGTAGAAAACGGGCATCATGCTGCCAGGAAAATTCTGCCCCGCTTTCTATCGTGAAACTAGCTTTGCTTGCCGCCAAGCTGCCAAATAATATTTCCTGTCGGCTTGTTTATTCTATAAATCGTCCAGGTATTGCGTCCTGATACTAATATGTCATCGACACTATCTGTAAGGCCTATAGAATTTAAATGATAGGCATCCCATATGTTATTGCTAGAAGTTGCGTTTGATGCAGGTTCATAAGAATCTGTGAGGGGTATATGCTGTAATGCATCCCAAAAAAAGACCAATTTGTTTGTGTGCAGATCGATTTCTTGGATCGCAAAATCTTGAACATACCCATCTTTAGGGCCGCCATAAGGGGTTAAATCCATCGGCACTGCATTTGGTGGAAAGAAATAATGCGGTATTATTCGGAGTAAGAAGAAATTCATGAATGTCTGAAGTAAACCCTCTTGCGCCGAGACTGTTTTTATTACCGCATAAGTGTTGTCGAGGATGTAATAACAAGAACCTGGCTCAGAAGACCCCCCTGGTGCATTAGTATAAGCCGGCGGCGTGGCAAGGGTGCCTTGCCAGAAAGTCAGGACTGGTTTGCCATTGAATGTTTGCATCCGAAAATCGGTATTCATTAAATTTGGGCTGCTTAAGGGACGAAACCAAATAGGATTGCCTTCATTATCCAAAATTAATGCCCCGGGTTGACCATACATAGCATCAGATGAAAAACCGTAAGGGGCAAGAAATATCAAACCCGATGATGTACCGGGATTAAATGTATTCACGGTAATTTTCATAGGATGCAAATTGGGTTCGCTTACAAAGCTCCAAACTTGCGAGGAATTAATGATGGGATCGGGAGTTGTATAGCCGGTATTTGAAGGATAGGGTATTGACCCGCATTCCTTGTGGGTACAATGAGATGAAGAAAGCGGGCTTGCATTGAGGAACACTAAGCAATAAACAAAAAAGAATGGGTTCAAAAATTGTACAAGAGCAAGCTTAAAATTCATAATTCTCTCCTTTGACTAAAGGGACATAAGGGACCTAAGGGACGAAAGGGACATAAGGGACATAAGGGACCTAAGGGACATTCAGATTTTATGTCCCTTAGGTCCTTTATGTCCCTTAGGTCCCTTTCGTCCCTTCAATTAATTACCGGTTTTTCCAAACGTGAGCATAGCTTGCGGTATCTTTGGATGCGATCGCTCACATTTTCCCGCATTTTTTGTTTATATTTTTTATCTCCTAATTCTTCAAATTTTTTATCTCGAGAAATAATAGCCTCTCTAAATTGTCTGACAATTTCTTTTTGATTATCAGTCAGAGATTTGAACCAAGTTTCCTCAGACAAAGAGTCGACAGATTTTTGATTATAATAAGAGTGTAGAATTAAATATTGAGTGTCTTCATCGAAAGTATGAAAGGCTTTGTCAATTTGTTTATCAATGGCTAAAAAGTCCTCAAAACCTTCGAACTCAGGCTCAGAATAAATATCTAATTCATCAAAAGAGACTGCAAAATTCTCTTTTTCGTAAGATTTTGGAGCACTTACAATAAAAAATTGTGCATTCATATCACAAGTTCCTGCGATGGATGAACAACTTACTCCAACCACCTTTACTTGTATTTCCGATGGATTCGAATTTATGTTCTTTATGAAAAAACTTTTTCCTCCACCCGGGAGTACATTATAAATTAAAAATATATTCCTATCTTTTAGATCGGTCGTAGATTTTACATATTCCTGATTTTCCGGAGAAATAAGAATATTCTGTGCTAATTCAGTAAGGTCCTGTTCTTTTTTGATGGCAAAGACACTGCCATTTTTTAACGTATCCTGGTAACTTGTACCAATGCCATTATGGTACCGACAAATTTCAAAAGACATAATTTCCTCTCTTTAAATTTATTATGGGACCCTTCAATTAATTACAGGTTTTTCTAGACGTGAGCATAGCTTGTGGTATCTTTGAAAGCAATCGCTCTCATTTTTTAGCAATTTTTCACGTTGTTGTTTTTCCCCTAATTTTTCATATTCTTTATCTCGAGAATCAAGAGCCTTTCTAAATTGTCTGACAATTTCTTTTTGATTATCATTCAGCGATTTGAACCAAGTTTCCTCAGACAAAGAGTCGATTGACTTACTATCATAATAGGAACCTTCAATTAATGATCGGGTGCCGTCATCCAAAGTGGAAAATGCCTTTTCTATTTGTTTATCAATTGCATAAAATTCCTCATAACCCTCGAATTCAGGTTCAGAAAAAATATCTAATGCCTCAAAAGAGACTTTAAAATTTTCTTTTTCGTAAGTTTTTGGAGCGCTTAAAATAAAAAATTTTGCATTCATATCACAAGGTCCACCGATGCCAGGACAACTCATTTCCACTACTTTTACCTGCATTTCTGATGGATTCAAATGTATATTTTTTATAAAATATACTCGGCCTGAACCGGCAAGTATATTATAAATTAAAAATATATTTCGTTCTGTAAGATCCGTCCTAGATTTTAAAAGATCCTGATTCTCCTGAGAAATAAGAAAATTTTTTGTTATTTCAGTAAGATCTTGTTCTTTTTTGATGGCAAAAACACTGCCATCTTCTAACTCAGCTTGGTATCTAGTACGAATAGAACCATGGTACTGACATATTTCAAAAGACATAATTTCCTCCATTTAATTTTTTTTCATTCAACGCAAAGGGACATAAAGGACCAAAGGGACATTCAGATTTTATGTCCCTTATGTCCCTTTCATCCCTTTTTTTCCAAAGAAGTTCTTCAATTAATTACGGGTTTTGCCAGACGTGAGCATAGCTTGTGGTATCTTTGAAAGCAATCCTGCTCCTTTTGTTGAAATTTTTCATTTTGTTGTTCTTCCCCTAATTCTTCATATTTTTTATCTCGGGAATCAAGAGCCTCTCTAAATTGTTTGATAGTTTCTTTTTGATTATCATTCAGAGATTTGTACCAACTTTCCTCAGAGAAAGATTCGACTGATTCATTATGAAAATGAGCTTGTCCAATGAATGATTGGATGTCGTCACCCAAAGTGGAAAATGCCTTTTCTATTTGTTTATCAATTCCCCAAATCTCATAACCCTCGAATTCAGGTTCAGAAAAAATATCTAATTTTTCAAATGAGACTTTAAAATTCTCTTTTTCATAAGTTTTTGGAGCGCTTACAATAAAAAATTCTGCATTCATATCACAAGGTCCGCCCATGCCGGGACAACTCATACTCACTATTTTTACCCGCATTTCTGAAGGGCTTAAATTTATGTTTTTTATGAAATAATCTGCTCCTCCACCGTAAAGTACATTATAAATCAAAAATATATTCCTATCTTTAAGATCATTCCTAGATTTTACATGAGCCTGATTTTCCTGAGAAATAAGAAATTTTTTTGCTATTTCAGTTAGGTCTTGTTCCTTTTTGATGGCAAAAACACTCCCATTTTTTACCTCAGCTTGGAAATAACTAGTACGAATAGAACCATGGTATTGACAAATTTCAAGAGACATAATTTCCTCCCTTCAATTAATTACAGGTGTTGCCAGACGTTTACACAGTTTACGATATCTTTGGATGCAATCGCGCTCATTTTCCCGCATCTTTTCATATTTTTTATCTCCTAATTCTTCGAATTTTTTATTTTGAGAAATAACAGCCTCTATATATTGACTGACAATTTCTTTTTGATTATCATTCAGAGATTTGAACCAAGATTCCTCAGACAAAGATTCAAAGGATTTGCGTTTAATATAGAAAATCTTTGCTTGAGTGCTTCTATCCAAAGTGGAAAAGGCCTTTTTTATGTTTTTGTCAATAGCCAAGAAATCTTCATAACCTTCGAATTCAGGTTCAGAAAAAATATCTAATTTTTCATACGAGACTATAACATTTTCTTTTTCATATGTTTTTGGAGCGCTTAAAATAAAAAATTCTGCATTAATATCACAGGGTCCGCCCACGCCGGGACAACTCATACGCACTATTTTTACCTGCATTTCTGACTGATTCAAATTTATGTTTTTTATGAAGTAATCTGCTCCTCCACCGTAAAGGACATTGTAAATCAAAAATATATTCCTATCTTTAAGATCATTCCTAGATTTTACATGAGCCTGACTTTCCTGAGAAATAAGAAAATTTTTTGCTATTTCAGTTAGGTCTTGTTCCTTTTTGATGGCAAAAACACTGCCATTTTTTAACTCATCCTGGTAACTTGTACCAATACCACCGTGGTACTGACAAACTTCAAAAGACATAATTTCCTCCGTTTTTTAAGGGACCTAAGGGACGAAAGGGACATTCAGATTTTATGTCCCTTATGTCCCTTTGGTCCCTTTACATGATATATTATTAAAAAAAAATCACAAAGCAAAAAGGACAGGTATTCGATATTATGGACTTTAGGTTAAGTTATAGAGGTCTTTTTTGCTTTGAATAAGGTAGGCGCTTTCAGCTGTTTCAATTCATTCTTTAAATGCCTAATATTATTGTTTCTGGCAGTTAGATCAGTATCTTCTCTGTCATAGGTTTCGTAGTCTAGAAAGGCTTGGGCCACTTCAACAGACCTATGTATGTTATTTTTAAGGACTTCACAGGCACAGTAAGAAGGATCTTCCATGTCTGTAATATATAATTTTTCCTTAAAATTATCATCCGGGGGGCATTCCATATAATTTCCCGATTTCAGGTCTTCTGGGAGACCTACTGGAACAAATTCATATTTCCCCCTGATTTCTTCAAGGTCACAGGCTTTGCAGGCTTTTACTTCAGATAGCTTGACAGAGGTGCTTTTCTGGGTGCCTTTAAGTCTATTTGTGCCTATTTTTTCCGTAGTGGAAACGGTTTCTTCAGACTTTTTAATTTGAAGATAAGCCTGATAGATGGAATCCCATTCACCGGCTACTCCGCGTAATAAACGAATTATCATCGACATAATGCCTCCTTTTTTTAGAGGAGAATAGTCTCGAATGACATCAATTTAACTTTGGAATAATATTGTTTACTAATTGTTTCGCCAAGGCTTTGCTTTGTGGAAAAGAAATATTGGCTTCAGCTTTGTCTACGTCGATCCATAGACTCGATTGTGTCTCGCCGGTTTGCAGGTGGACATTTCCATCTACTTCTGCAGGGAAATAGAAAACTTCTTTGTCAATATGTTGATCCCCTCTATAGAAATCATACCTTTCATAAAGAGATTCTACAATAAAAAAACGCTTGACGCTCAATCCTGTTTCTTCAAACAGTTCGCGCTGCGCGGCTTTTTTATTGGTTTCAGCGGGATTGGCATGGCCCTTAGGAAACCCCCAATAGTTGCCTTTGACATGATTGACCAGCAAAACCTGCCATTTTCCGTTTTCTTTCTTTAAGGGAATGATGCCATAGGACTTTTCGAAAATCATTTTAGAATTTTCCTAAAAGGATGGAAGCGTTATGGCCCCCAAAACCAAAAGAATTGGAGAGGGCTACCTTAACTTGTCTTGTTTCCGCTTTCACTGGCACATGAAATCCAAGGTCCGGCTCGGGGTCTTCCAGATTGATGGTGGGATGCACTATTTGATCTTGGATGGCCTTGACTACAGCTACAGCTTCCAGCCCGCCGGCAGCTCCTAAGGCATGCCCAATCATGGATTTGGTAGCATTCATGGCAATGCGTTCAGGGTGGCTGAATACTTTTTTCATGGCGTTGACTTCGGCCATATCCCCTGCAGGGGTTGATGTGGCATGGGCATTGATATAATCCACCTGTTCCGGGGTCAATCCGGCATCATTTAGGGCATTCAAGATACAGCTTGAAACGCCTGTGCCATCCGATCGCGGTTCAGTGATATGGTGGGCGTCGCAGGAGATGCCGCCCCCCAAATACTCGGCAAGCAGGGGAGCTCCTCTAGCTTGGGCATGTTCAAGGCTCTCAAGGACCAATACGCCGGCCCCTTCTCCCATCACAAAACCATCGCGGCCCTTGTCCCAAGGGCGGGAGGCTTTTGCCGGCTCTTCATTGCGTTGCGACAGGGCTTTGCAGGCGCAAAATCCGGCGAGTCCTATGGGCAATATAGGCGCTTCTACGCCTCCGCAAAGCATGAGATCGGCATCGCCTTTGCGGATATGTTCTGCAGCGGCAATAATGGCATTGTTTGAAGTGGCGCAGGCGGTCGAGATGGAATAATTGGGCCCCATGAAGCCCAGTTCAATGCCCAGAAGTCCGCTGGCCATATTAGTTAAGACATAGGGAATAAAAAATGGGGTGACTTTTTTCCAGCCCTTCTGAAAAAGGTCGAGGACTCCCTCGGAATAGACGGTCATTCCTCCCATGCCGGAGCCTATGATAATACCGCAGCGTTGCCTGTCCAGTGAGTCCAGGGCGGGCAGGGATAGGCCGCTTTTTTCTAGAGCTTTTTTACCGGAGACCATAGCGTAGGCAATAAATTTATCGACACGCCGGGCCTGTTTTTTATCGAGGTATTCGCCCACATCGAAATTGTGGATCACGCCGGCAAAACGGGTGGGGTAATCTTCGCAGGGAAAATGGGTGATGGGGGATATTCCGCTGTTGCCTGCAAGCAAATTACTGTAAAATGCATCCACATCGGTCCCGAAGCAGGAGGCAATCCCTATGCCTGTCACCACAATTCTCTTTTTTTGCATTTTTACCTCAATGGGGTTGATGGGAGATGTCAATTTTGACATCGACCACCTTGCTTTTACTCCATAGCGATTCAAGGGCGTATTTTTCTCTTAAATCGGGAATAAACAGGTGTACTATGACGTCTCCGAAATCAATAACTATCCAGTCGCCGGATTGTTCTCCTTCGACATGCCAGGCTTCATAGCCTTCAGTATGGGCGGCATCGATTACAGCTTTGCAAATGGCTTTAACGTGCCTGTCCACAGTGCCTTCAGCAATCACATAAAAATCGGTCATGGTGGAAAGACCGCGGACATCCAATGCCAGGATATTCATTCCTTTTTTATCGAAGATAGCTTGGGCTATGGTATTTAAAAAATCAAAAACTGTTCTTTTCATGAGTTAAAGTATAACTGATTTTTATAAATATGGCAAAGAGTTTTGTGAGGCACCAGGTGCCCGCAATATTGCCTGTTTTTAAGTCTTCTACGGACCTCCGTTGAGGAAATGTCCATAATCCGTATAGCCGTCCATCCTTTTTTAATGGCATCGCATAGGATCTGACTCCCTTCTAATAGCGAAAAATCCATGGACAAGGAGCGGCTGACGACTACGAGAGACGCCATCTGTACGATTTTTTCCGGTTCAAACCAATGAAAAAAACCTGGCACAGAGTCCTCTCCTATGATCAAAAAAAACTGGTCCTGCTGGCTTTCCCTTGCGTTTTCTGAGAGCATACTACGCAGGGTATCGAAAGTATAAGAAGGGCCCGTCCGGGTGATTTCAGCATCTACTATTTTGAAGGAAGGCAGGTCGGAAAGGGCCAGTTTCAGCATCTCCAGGCGCTGCTGGGGAGTAGCGTTAGGAGGAGAAGACACTTTGTGGGGATTGATATGGGCGGGACAGAACCATATTTCATCCAGCCCCCGTTTTTCCTGGACTTCCAATGCTGCGTTCAGATGCCCAAAATGAACAGGATCGAATGTGCCCCCATAAAGACCTATTTTTTTAGTCATTCAATAATGTCCCACCCATTTTTTTTGCAGATTGCCCGAAGTTTATAATCGGGGTTGACCCCAACGGCATTTCCCACCTGATAAAGTAGAGGCAGGTCCAGATGGCTGTCCGTATAGGCAGATACCTTGTCTATGGGTATACCTGATCGGTTTATTAAATCCTGCAAAAACTGCGCCTTGCCTTGTCCATCCAGAACGTTGCGGATCGAAACAAAATTCCCCTGTTTATCCAATTCATATTCCGTGGCGTGATACTCTTTAATACCCAGGTGTTCCGCTATCAATCTGACTAAAAAAGCAGGGGAACTGGAAAGCAAAACGATATAATGACCGAACTGTTGTACTTCGCGCAGTTTGTTTAAAGCGGGTGTATAGATCATCTTGTGGATATTATCTTTGACAAATTCCCGGGCCAATTGTGTGAAAATGGCATGCGAACGGCCTTGAAAGAGGTTTCTGAAGATTTTTTCATGGGTGGCAGGCAGGGAAAGGCCGCCCATTTTGTGCAAGCCGTAGCAGGCGGCACAATATAGCATGGCGGGTAGGGAAATGACTTTTTCCCTGAACAGGTAACACCCAAAAGCATAGCTGCCATTTGTGGACAGCAGTGTTTGATCGAGGTCAAACAGGCTTATCACTGGCAAGCTCTTCAATTTTATCTTCCATTTCCTGGATGCTCCTGTTGATTTTTTCCAAGTTGGAACGTTCCTCTTCCAGTTTGCGGCTGGATTGCATCGCCTGTTCAAAATCCATTCCGGAACTTCCTTTGGATTTCTTTCTGAGCGATTCAATTTGCTCTTTAATTTCCTGCCGTCTTTCTTTTTTATCTTTTAACAGATCTTTTAATTGATTCAAAGCCTGGCGGTCATCTTCGGAAAGGGAGAGTATGGCTTTTTCTTTTTTGTCTGAAATAATATCCTGAAGAGGTTTGAGCTTTTTTTCCAGGTCCTGTTTTTCCCTTTTTGAGATAGCCGCTTCTGAAATTCTGTCTTGCAACAAACCCTTTTGAGCTATAAGAGAGTCCATATCCAATGAATCTGCATTGGATATGAGTTGATCGATTTCATTTAAAATGTCGTCCTGAATTTTGCGCCGTTGCCGTTCTTTTTCATCTTCCATACTTTGACGTTTCTGTTCATCAGCCTGTATTTTTTCTTCCAGGGCCTTACGAAGAGAGGAAATATCGTGCCGGAGGGACTTCAGTTCATCATGTCCGAGCTCCACCTGCCGCATGCTTTGGACTATCTGATCTATTTTACTTTTCAATTCATCCACAGTCAATTCATCTGCAGCAAAAGATGTAGAAGCCTGGGTTATCATAGCTTGAATTTCATCATAGTTTTGTTTGTAGGCTGCTTTTTGTTGGATTCGCACTTTCTTGCGTTCTTTTTCTTCCGATTTGACCTTGTCCCAACATTCGCTTAAACGCAATCGGGTATGATTAAAGGCATGTGTATTCAGCGTTAAAATTTTTGCCGTACCCTGCAACGCCTTAATTTCTTCCCTCAAATTAAACAAAGATTCTGCATTGATATCCGAAGTAAAATTGTCGACTACAAATTTCTCGATATCTTCGATAAAACTTTGGCTGATATCTTTTATTAAATCCTTGCGTCGGGGAAATACTTTATCGCCTGCTGCAGACAACCGTTGAAAAAACTTGTTCTTGGTCCGAATCCTCATATTGGTCCGGATTAGTTCTTTACGAAGAGCCGTAATCCTGGAAGCATGGGCATTTAAAAAATTGAGTTCCTGTTGACACGATTGGTAAAAAGGCCATTTGGGTTCCAAGGTCTGGCTGCCAGCTTCTGGCCACTGTCCTTCAAAGGAAGGGGTAGCCCCAAGCTCATTTTCCAAAGCCTGAATGGCCAGTTCAATCTGTTCTGCAGCAAAAGCGCTCTGTTCATCCAAGATTTCCCTTAAACGGCGCGCTTCCTTTGACAGTTCGCTGTATTTGTTCCATAACGATTGCTTTACAAGCGGGGAAATATTTTGTTTAAATAAATCGGTACAAATGTTGCGGGCTTCCCAAAAACTCTTGAAATGAGGAGTCCCTTTTTGAGCCAATGTCAATTCCATGAATTCGATCACTTTCTGCAATTTCTGCTCTGCCTCTGGCATTGGGCCGATTTCAGCCAAAAGAGCATGGAGCAATTCTTTGGCTCCTTTGGAAGCCTCTTCTTTCATTTCCAAGGCAGCATCAGGCTCCTTTTGATGAATCCCTGAAAGGTCTGTTCCGGAAGAGGATGCCGCCTTTTCTTCCGAAGTCTTCTCAGCTGCTGCGGGGAAGGATTCAAGGTTTTCATTTTCATCGGCAGTCATTTTATTGGCTTGACACATTTTGATACTTCTTTATTAAGGTTTAAAATAAATTTCACAGATGGATTCCAGGCATTTTTTGAAAATAACATCATATCCGATTTTCATTTTTTGGTAAAGGAAATTACATCGTTCGTGCAATTAAATCCACACATTTAATTGCTATAGTCTTGAATGATCATATCCAAAGCCACTTCCTGATCATGTAATTCCATATCCAACCATCGAAACATCGGCTCTTTTTTAAACCAGGTAAACTGTCGTTTGGCGTAATTCCTTGAGGCTTGTTTAAAAGATGTGACAAATTGCCTGTAATCTTCTGGAGTTTGGGCGGAATGCAAATATTCGATGGCTTGCCGGTATCCGATAGCTTGCGATGCGGAGGAATTTTCCATTAGGCCTCTTGAAATAAGGGCTTTTACTTCTTCCAAAAAACCATTTTGAAGCATTTTTTCACATCTCTTTTCTATACCCCGATAAAGGACCTCTTTAGGCCGATGCAAAAACCAGCAATGAAAATTATATCCCAAAGGCTTTGTACGGCTTTTCCAAGGATGCCGGCTCACTTTTTTCCGGGTCAAGGCAATGATTTCAAGGCCTCGTATGATCTTTTGCTTGTCGTTCTTGGTAATCGTGCTGGCATAGTGAGGATCCTGCAGTTTTAATTTTTCAAACATCGCTTCGGCTCCAATTTCTTCCATCTCATCTTCCAGAGCTTTTCTCAATTCAGGAATTGGCGGGGGCCCGCTGGGAGGGCCGTAAAGGAGCGAATGAATGTAAAATCCCGAGCCTCCAACGATGATGGGAACATGCCCCTGCGCTAAAATAAACTGACAGGCATGCGAAGCATCAAAATAAAAATCGACCACGTTAAATGATTCTGTAATATCTTTGATATCGATCAGATGATGGGGGATACCCTCTCTCTCTTCAGGAGGTATTTTAGAAGTACCAATATCCATTCCCCGGTAGATTTGCATGGAGTCGGCTGAGATGATTTCTCCTCCAATCATTTGGGCCAGTTTTATACTGAAGGCCGTCTTTCCACAGGCCGTTGGACCGGATAGCACGATGACTTTTTTTTCTGCCGGGATAACTGGAAGGGTATTTTCTTTTGAGCTTCAGTAGCGATGGAACCCAGAATACGTTCGATTTCACGTTCTTCAATGCAGGTTTGACTGATCACAATCATTCCTTAAAATTTGGTAACCCCTTCTTTTTCAGTAGCGGTTATTTCTAACACATGATCAAAGCCAGACATTTTAAGGACATCCATGACCCCGACCGATACCGAGCAAAGGATAAGTTTTCCGGATAAAGTTTTTAATTTTTTACTTGTGGAAAGCAGCATTCTCATACCTGCGCTGCTCAAATAGGTTACACCTGAAAAATCGACGATGAATTTGGTCACACCATTATTAATGGCTTCGAATACCTTTCTTTCAGCAGATGGCGCGGATATCGCATCCAGCCTTCCCTTGAATCTTAAAATGAGTATGTCTCCTTTTTTTTCTTCTTTCAGTTCCACGAGACCCTCTGTTGTGCCCATATATACCTCTTCTTAAATCCACATGATTTACAGATATATCGATTTAAAAGGATTAAATCAATATTAAAATGGAAATTTCTTTGGTCACCTGCTAGCATTGCAATAGTGAGTACTATCTGAAGAGGAATCGACGGGTTCTGTTATTTTTTCATGATGTTTTTTTTCTAAAAATTGAACTCTTTCAGCTGCTACTCGCAGTTTACATCTTTTTTCTCCATCTTTGGCATGCCATACATCCAGCTGCAAGCGTCCCTCAACAAATACAGGAGATGAACAATCTAACTGCTGGGCTGACAATTCGGCTTGCTTTCCCCAGACCACAACGTCCACAAAACAAACCTCTTGCTGACGTTCACCTCCCAAAGTAAAATACTCTCGGTTTAGGGCTATCAGCAAATCCGTAACGGGTATTCCTTGCGGAGTTCTTCTCAGTTCAGGTTTTTTTGTCAACCTCCCTGCGATTATAACTTTGTTATACGAAACCATTATAACATCCCTTTTTGTTTGAAATCATTTGAGTATAATACTCAACAGAGCCTACCTCTCTATATTCAAAATCCTTAACCGCAAGTTATCAAATATTTTTTTAAATATAAATAAAAAATATATGTTTTTTTAACAAAATGAAAAACAGGTTGAAATTCGCCCTGTTTTTCATTCGATAGTTGACAATCAATGTAAGGCAATTGCCGGTTGAATTTCACCTAACTGTTCCAAAAGACCCAAACGGTCCCAATGCTGGTGAATTTCCTTGATTTTTCCATTTTTAATAAGGTACAGGCTGAGGCCGGTAATTGTAAAGTTTTTATTTGTTGCCGAAACATCTTTTAAATTGCCCTTATGAGTACCTGAAACCATCCATCGGGCAATGACTTTATCATCAATGGCAATTATCTCTTCTATTTTGACTTTTTTATCTGGAAAGGCACGTTTGTATTCAGCTTGGGCTTCTTTATAATTTCTGAGTCCCCCTCTTTGATTTGGCAGGGCAGGATCATGGATAGTTATATTGGCATCAAAAAGCTCATCCAGAGAATTTAGATTGCCTTTATTATGAACCTCTTCATAAAAACGTTTTACCAATTGCATATTTTCTTGTGTGCTCATGATATTTTTCTCCCCATATAATTTAATGGTTAATTTTTTTGACAGGCAGGTATGAAGATGATCTGTAAAAAAAATTACAGTTATGTTGTGATACGAAGAAAAGTCTTAGGTAATGTTTGGCTTCCCATCATGAAATGGGAATATTTCGGGTAATTTTAATAAACCTGTCCTCTTATACCACAAATATCAGAAAAAATGTTTTATGCAAATATTTTATATGTAAAATTCATTCGCACGCTGTGGACACAATTTTAGCAAGCGTTTTTATCGTCGGATTTTTTCTTCGAAACGCATGATATAATGTGCGGCGAGGGACTTTGCTTTTTCGTGAAAACTTTGAGAGGTTTAAAATACTTAAATAACCCTCAATAATATCCATTAATGCTTCGGTATCATTTTGTTTTAAACACTCTAAAATACCTTCAGCGACCAATTTCTCGTTCATTAATGTTTTTTCAGGGTGATGAATTCTAATCCCTTCCCTATTTTTAAGTTTCAATTTTTTTGGAGAGAACTTTTCTTGCTCTATTGATGTCTCTATCTTGGCCATTTTTATTTCCTCCTAATAATAACAAATTAGCATATGTTGACTTATTGTGCTATAAGTTGCACAAAAATGCAACCAAAATTTATTGAAAAATAGAGTAACATTTGTCTGTTAGGCAAAATTCCAGTCAAAGGGAAGGACGTCGGACAGGCTGGAGGTATGATGCCTGAGCATCATCAGCCGGTCGAATCCAACGGCGACTCCGCAGCAGTCGGGCAATCCCTTTTCAAGGGCTTGTAGAAAATTCTCATCTAAGGGCAAAGTCGATTTTCCCAGATGCAGCCTGTCTTTATTGGCCTGGAGAAGCCTTTCCCTCTGCTCTCCGGCATCGGCCAGTTCATGATATCCGTTTGCGAGTTCGATACCGTTGTAATAGATCTCAAATCGCTCGGCGACCTTTTCATCGGCTATCTGCCGGGTTTGTGCCAGCGCGGCCTGGGTCGACGGATAATAAGCCAAAGCGCATAATTGATTTTGTCCCAGATGGGGTTCAATTTGAATGCCCAAAATCAAATTCAATATGGCATCCCTTCCTTCAGCAATCACTTCTGGGTAGACCTCTATACAATGCTTCTTAAGATAATCTAAAAGCTGTTCATTCGTCATCTGGACATAATCAAAGCCCGCATAGCGTTTAAAGGCTTCGCGATAGGTAAGTGTCTCAGAAGGCAAAGACCCTAAAAAAAGACGGGTAAAATCCAACGCTTCCTGAATGAGCTGCTCAAAGGTAAACCCGATGCGGTACCACTCGGCCATCATAAACTCGGGATTGTGTTTAGTGCCCTGTTCTCCCTGCCGGAAGACATGGGATAATTGATAACAATCGCCTATGCCTTCAGCCAGCAATCTCTTCATTCCATACTCTGGAGAAGAGTGCAGGTAACGATGACGATGGGCGGCATCCAAAACGGGAATGAGGTCTATATGGGCATCCACAGAAGCTGAGGCGCTGATGCAGGGGCAATCCAGTTCCATAACATGCCGTTCGGCAAAGAAAACGCGGGCTTTGGCCAGCATGGCTGCACGATCTTTAAGCACAGCCAATTTAGACGGAGAAGAGCTCATACCCGGCAAACGTATTCACCCGTTCGGGTATCCACCTTGATTTTTTCTCCCTGGTCGATAAAGATAGGAACCTGGATCTTAGCGCCGCTCTCGACAATGGCAGGTTTCATGACACGTCCTGAAGCGGTATCGCCTCGGACTCCAGGGGAAGTTTCCGTGATGACCATCTCCATAAAGGTGGGAGGCTCTACAGTGACAGGGGTTCCCTTGTAGATGATGATTTCATACATATGATCTTCAAGGAGCCATTGGACGGTATCGCCAATGCTGTCCAAAGGAATTTTGGTTTGTTCAAAAGAATTTTCATCCATGAAGACGATGCCGTCAGCTTCCTTATACAGCATGCGCATTTGGGTTTCGACGACATCAGCAATTTCGGCTTTATCACCTGATTTGAAGGTCCTGTCGATGGTCCTTCCTGTCAATATATGCTTGAGGCGTACTCGGTTAAAGGACTGCCCTTTGCCCGGCTTGACAAACTCATTGCTGACAATAGTATAAGGCTGGCCCTCCACTTCAATTTTTATGCCTGCCCTGAATTCATTGGTGCTAATCTGTGCCATGAATTTTTTCCTTGAATTGATTTTTTATTAATTTTGAAATTCCAGAGTACCAAAAAAACAACCGCTTGTCCAGTAAAAGGATTGCAATTTAGATGCAACTTATTCAATGTGAGTTCAAATGGTACGTCCTTAAAAAGTTATGGCAAGTCGAAGCATGAAAAGGTAACCAGGCCGTTTCGGCCTGTACCAGGGGGGGGGGCGCCCTGGCTACTTTCTCATAAAAAGTCATGTGCTGCCATGATTTTTAAGGACGTACTTCAAATGGAGCCAGGAGAAATTTATGTGGCATAAGGCTTATAGGGATTATAGATACGATCGACCTTTAATTCAATATCAGGTTTCTTCCAGCCATGGGATCATCGGTTGCGAAATGCACGATTTAAATGGATGGGGAGATACATGGCATGGACAACTTGAGCCATTAATAAAAGAAAAAAAAGAAAAAGAAAGAAAAAGCTGCTAATTTAAATATTGAAGTGGTATAATAATTCAAAAAGCGAACATACTTGAGATAAATTTTTGCATTATTAATGTTGCCCCCAATGCAGATATATTATTAAATCAGGGAAGATTATAAATATCGATTAGGGGGAAATATAAAAAAAAAACTAAATAAACTAAATAAAAGAAGGTATATATATGACAGAACTATATGAAGAATCCATAGATCCACATGAAGAAAAAATTGCAAGGGATACCCTTGAAAGGTATTCAGGATCTGAAATTGCCGATTTTCAACCCTTTTTGCTCTTGACGAATTTTCCCAAGTATGTACAATACTTTGCAGAAGCTCGCGGAGTAAAAATCGTGGAAGGCTCCATGTTCAAAGTGGCGCATTCTCCTAGTGAGAAAATTTCCATTTTGGACTATAAAATAGGCTCGCCGGCAGCGGCCCTGGTCATAGATCTTTTAGCCAATCTTCCCATTAAAGGGACGCTCATGTTAGGCATGTGCGGCGGTTTGAGAAAGCACTACCAGATTGGAGACTACTTTGTTCCGGTTGCCAGCATTCGTGGAGAGGGGACCTCCGATTTTTATTTCCCTTCAGAAGTTCCGGCAATGGCTAATTTTCTGGTCCAAAAAGTTGTGACCAACGTACTGGATAAGGAAAATATCCGTTATCATATTGGAATTACCCATACGACTAACAAGAGATTTTGGGAATTTAACAAGGAATTTCGTCAGAGATTGGAAGCCACGCGGCCTCAATCCATTGAGATGGAATGTGCAACATTGTTTGCTGCGAGTTATCGTTATAAGCTGCCTTTAGGGGCGTTGCTATTGATTTCCGATTTGCCTTTAAACAGGGATGGGATAAAAACGAAAGAAAGCGCCGCTTCGGTATATGCAAAACATACCGGAGAACATGTGGAATTGGGAATTAAAATGCTGCAGGAGCTGGATGCCTCTATTAAGCACCAGGCTAAAGGGGTATTCAGAGGAAACCGACGCCGTTTTGAAAATTCCCAAGGATAATTGAACCTTGATGAACACAGCATAAATATGAAAGATACAAAAAAAAAGGCTATTTACAGGGTGCGGCCGAAGAGGTTGTCTCTTGCTGCACCTGAAAAGGGAGTTGAATATGAGAAGGATTTTTTTAAATGGACAGCGCATCAGGCAAAATATTTAAAAAAACAGGAGTTTTCAAAGTTGGATCTGAATAATCTGATAGAGGAGATCGAATCCTTGGGTAGATCTGAAAAACGAACGCTGCAAAGTTATTTGGAAAATTTACTTATGCACAAACTTAAAGTCAAATATCAACCAAAAATGCACACAGCCTCTTGGGATGCCTCCATTAAAGAAGCCAGCTTCAAATCCCAAAAGACGTTGTCGGAAAACCCCAGTTTAAAAGCTAAGCTGAAAGAAATATTAAAGGATGCTTATTATGCTGCACGCCTTAGGGCTGTTGTAGAAACCAAATTGAAGGAAGATACTTTTCCTGTGCAATGCCCTTGGGCTTTGAAAGAATTATTTCCTAATCTAGAAAAAAAATATTGCTAATTCACTCGAAACTTTAAAAGGTTTTTTATGAAGCCAAAAATCAGAATTCCAAAGGATTGGCTTGAAACGTTCTGTAAGGAACATCATATTATCAAATTGGCTTTATTTGGATCGGTATTATCCAATCATTTTACCGATTCCAGTGATATAGATATCCTTGTTGAGTTTGATCCCCTTCATATCCCTGGTCTTTTCAGATTTGCCGGCATGAAGGAACTCCTTTCTCAGAATTTAGGAAGGGAAGTCGACCTTAGAACTCCTGAGGATATTAGCAAGCTGTTTAGAAATGAAGTCATACAACAATCCTATCTCATTTATGGAAAAGAAAGATTTAAATCGCCTTAATCACATGCTGGATTCAGCAAAAGTTGTATATCAGTTTATTATTGATAAAGATGTGTCCGATTTGGATAATGATAGATTGCTCTTGGGTGGGGTTATTCGAGAATTGCTTTTGATAGGTGAAGCTGCAAATGCAGTGTCAGTGAAAACAAAAACAGAGATTCCTAATATTCCTTGGAAAGACATCATTGGCATGAGAAATCAACTCATTCATGGATATTTCGAAATTAGTCATAAAATTATCTGGATCACAGTTACAGAAGACATTCCCACATTGATTTCAGAGTTGGAAAAAATTCTCAAATTAGGTTAATCTCTTCATTTTCGTTTGTGTGCTTCGCACACAAACGGAAAATTCTATGTCGCAGAGCCAAGCGAATTTCCTCTCTGTGCCCTCTGTGTCCTCTGTGGTAAAAAAAAATCTCAATCCCGCACATTTAATTGAGCCCATCGTAAAAGAAATATTTGCAAAAGTTGTCTTTTTCCTTTATACTAGTGGTTGCACATAATTTAATAATGAGTCGTTTTACATGATTAAACAGTGGTTAGGGTGGACCAACTACGCCATCGCAGGGGCCGCTCTATTTCTTATAGCCATAGGAGCCTTTTACCTTATATCAAGGCCTTCGGAAATCCCCGTTTCCGATGCGCCGCCCCCAAAAACTGCATTGCCAAAAAATGCCTTTGTGCAATCTAGCGAGGCCTATCATGCCATTGGGGAGCCTTTGCTTTCTCTTCAGTTCTCCCCCATGTCCATGCAAATACCCGATTTGAAAAAACATCTCGTCTATTATGGAAAAAATGGGCGCCCCGATGCTATAGCTGACAAGACCTTCCTCCACTTTTCTTTTACCGGCAACAAATCGGTCTGCTCTGTGCTTCCTGGAGAACGGCTTTACATTTTATACGACCGGAAGCAGAATCCTCCTCAATATATCTTCAGCCAAGGGAATCAAGAAAGTTCTTTATGGATGGAAGCGAAATCGGATGGGGGAGAGGCGCAAGTCAAGGTGGCCATGAAGGGGGAGAACAATGAAATTATTCAAGAGCCTGATAGCTGTGCCAGTTTCTCCTTGCCTGAAAAGGAATTCGTGCGGATGGGCGGGACCTCCTGGGAAATTGGAAAAAACAGGGTTGATGCCACATTGTTGGCACGCCAAAAAGCCCGCTGGTATGGAAAGGACGTATTTCTTGAGACGCATGGCGGCAAAGAATATGAGGAGGCTGCCGGAAAGCACCGCATTGATTTTGGAGAAGGTGACGACATTTATTCCATTTATGCCGGATTGAACGATGCGATTGTTTGGTTCAATGAGAAGTGGAAGGTAGTCCACCCTGGGCCTGATTCCTTGGGCAAGCCCATGCTCATCATCAAAAAAATTGAAGACCGGCTGATGAACCTGGAACTCTGGGATCCTGAAGGCAAAGGCAAAATAACCCTGAATCTGCTTAAATCATCGGAGCCGCAAGCGCCTATAAATGTGCAGCAAAAATTCAAATTTGTCGGAGCCAGGACCCGGACCCAATTTGTATTTGAAATAGACGGGGAAAGATTGTTGTTGAGCCCCTTCGACTGGTTGTTGATGACCAAAGAGGGTTGGGTCAAACTGGAATCGGCGGACGATATAGATGCCTATGTGGACCGAAAAAACATTGGGCCGCTCTTTATTTTTGACGCAGTTGAAAAGAAAGAAGACCATTTGACGCTTCTAGGAACTCTCTTTAACGCTTCCAGGACCGATATGCAGCCTGTAGAAATCTCTCTCCAGCAAACCTCTACAGCCTCCGCCTCCAATCCTCATGCTTCTAAAGAACGCCAAACGGATGAAAGGCAGAAAAGCATAAAAAAAATAAATAAACTGGCCCATAGAGAAAGGATTAATAGAGATATTGAGGAAGATGATTGTGACGATGATGAAGAATAATTGTACTTATAGGTTACTATACATGAAACATAAAGCATTTTTAACTCTGTTCGCCTGGCTGATAAGCCTGAATGTATTGAATGCCCAGACCATTGCAGAAAAAAAGGCTGGAATGGTAGCCGGAGGTACGGGTTTGACCAAAGATATGCAGCAGGTCCTAAAGGAATTGAATAAAGAACTCCAGGAAGATTATACCGAAATACGGGCCCTCTATAGCCAGGTTGCGGAATTGTACGAATCCCATGCTCCCGAAGAGTCGTATAAGAAACTGCTGGACCAGATCAATGTGCTTAAAACTGAAATTGAAACCTTAGAAGAAAACTGGCGGGAGATGGCCATCCATTCGGAAAATCTGGAACCTTATGCCTTATGGCATCAGCCAGATACCACTTTGGCCCAACTTATTATAGATTATGGTTCCCAGAACTACGTTTACGTGATGCCGCCTGAGGTCTCCAATCTGCCTGTAAGCGTAAATTCGAATATTCCCATTCCTCGTTCAGCATGGAGTGAGATGCTGGAAATGATATTGACTCAGAATGGCGTGGCGTACAAGCAGCTCAATCCATACCTCAGGCAGCTTTACCTGATCAGGCAAGACCAATCGGGGATCCGCCTCATCACCAATTCTAAAAATGACCTGGAAATATATCCCGACGACGCGAGGATTTGTTTTGTCCTGACTCCGGAACCAGCAGATGTCCGAAGGGCTTGGGCTTTTTTAGACAAGTTCGTTAATCCTAACAGCACGGTCTTGCAGATGATCGGACGCGATATTTTCATCATTGCCCCTGTGGCTGAAATTTCCGACCTCTTAAAACTATATGATTTTGTCTCTTCCCATCGCGGAAACAAGGAATATAAAATTAAAGTGATTTCAAGAGTCGATGTGGATGAAATGGCCAGAATATTGTCAGCCATTTTCGATCAGATACATGAATCTCCCAAAGGGCCCCCGGGTAGATTCGAAAGATCTCCAGGCATGGGGGCAGGAAAAGCTCCTCCGAGGCCTTTGCCTGAACCCATCAGAGAACAACCGTCTGAAGTGAATGGGCTGAAGATCATTCCCCTGACCCATATTGCCCAAGCTATATTTTTAGTAGGTACCCCTGAAGAGATCAAAAAAGCGGAAGAGATCATTGATCGGGTCGAATGCCAGGTGGGGGAAGCGAAAGAAAAAGTGATACATTGGTACACCTGCAAACATTCCGATCCGGAAGAACTGGGGCAAATTCTCTTCAGGATTTACAATCTTATGATTGCGACGGGAACCGGAAGGGAAGAATATAGAAACCAGCGATTTCCCTATCCGCCACCTCCCTATCCGCCACCTCCCTTTCCACCTCCATTGGGCGGGTATCAGGGAACTGGCCTCGCCGAGGTTCCGCCTCCGCCGCCTCCCAATCAGCAGTATACCCAGCAAAACCTGCAGCCGCAGCCTGTTGTGGATTCCATCAGCGGAGCGGGAATTCTGCCTTCCAAGCTGTATCAGAACGATTTTTATCAGCAGGGAGGGTATATTGTGAATCCCCTGCCGATCGAGCCCAGGGTGACCAAGGCGCCAGAAGCAAACAAGGGGCGGGACAACTTCATTGTCGATTTAAAAACTGGGGCCATTGTAATGGTTGTGGAAGCTGATTTGCTATCCAGAATAAAAGATCTTATCAAAAAGCTGGATGTCCCCAAAAAAATGGTGCAAATAGAAACTTTAGTTATAGAAAAGAGACTGATGCGCAATGATACTTTTGGGTTGAATCTCTTACGGATTGGCGATTCTGCAATTAACAAGAATTTGTCTAGTTTTTCTTTTAACAATATCGTTGTGCCCAAGCCGGATATGCCCAGTCTATTTGAACCTACAATTTTTGGGATTACCAACTTTCTTTTTGCCCATAAAGGCAACCACGGGGTTCCAGCGTTTGATCTTATCTATAGGTTTTTGATCCATCAGGAAGATGTTCAAATCAATGCCAACCCTACTGTGGTTACTATGAATCAAACCCCTGCGACGATTGCTATTGTTGAGGAAATATCCATTAATACCGGCATTTTCCTTGTCCCCAACTCCACTCAGCTTACCCAGGAACAATCGTTCACTCGCGCACAATATGGTATTACCATCAACGTAACCCCTACGATTCACTATCTGGATGATATCACCCAGTACGATGATGATATAAGCTATGTCACTCTGGATACCGATATCACTTTTGATACTGTTTCCGGAACAAATATTCAACAGCCAGCAGTTACCCGCCGCCATGTGACCAATCAGGTCAGCATCCCCGATGGCCAAACGGTCGTCATCGGCGGGCTGCGCAGAAAAAATACAGATGATACTTCAAACCACATTCCATTTTTAGGGGAAATTCCCGGTTTTGGTAAATTATTCAGCACAACAGTCATGAGTGATGACAGTACGGAACTTTATATTTTCCTGACTCCAAAAATTATTGTGGACCCCATGGATGATTTTGACAGGCTGCGCAGAGAAGAGATGATGCGGAGGCCCGGCGATGTGCCTGAATTTGTGTGCTACTTGAAGTATGCGCAGGAAATGGAAAAAAACCGCATCTTTGCGGGTACAGTCAATCTTTTGTTTGGCCGCCCGCCCGATCGCTGTGTCAGGGAAAGACCTTGGATGCCTTATCGCGGACAGCTTCCTTTCAATTGTCCTATAGGTGGAGGCTATGAACCTTAACAAGCAGGAGGCTCCCTTAGAGCCCCAAAAACCCCATGCGTTCAAAAGCGAGGAGCTGGTCCGTCAAGGCATGTTGACCAGCGAAGAAGCCAACCGTTCCCTTGCGTCCCAGTTTGGAATGGCTGTTTATCCGGACCTGTCTTCCTACAGGCTTTCCAGAGAACAACAGAAGAAAGTCCCTTATGCGTTTGTAAAAAAGAACTTTGTTATGCCATTCAAAGAGGAGGGAGGGTTCATTCTAGTCGCAGTTTCCGATCCTTTGAATCTGGAACCCCTCGAAGAAATAAGACTGATGCTGGACACTCCTGTCAAAGCGGTTTATACCCCTAAAGATGCCATCCTTAATGCAATTAATGAAGCCTATAGAAAAGAAACCGGGTCCGCTTCCGAAATGATAGCTCATATGGGCGACCGCGGGGATGAGGGAAGAGATGAAGTCGAAGTATACGACCTGCTGGATGATAGTACCCAACAAGCGCCTATCATCAAACTCCTTAAACCTTATCCTCATCGAAGCCATTCAGCAAGGGGCCTCTGATATCCATTTTGAGCCGTATGAAAACGGCCTTAGAGTCCGATATCGGATCGATGGCGTGTTGCAAATGCGCCACTCTCCGGCCCAAGAATTTCAGGCACAGTTAATGACACGGGTCAAAGTTATGGCCAAGATGGATATCGCCGAGCACCGTCTGCCTCAAGATGGACGAATAAAGCTCAAAATGGGACGGCGAGAAATCGATTTCAGGGTAAGCACAGTGCCGGTTTCAGGGGGAGAAAGGATCGTATTGCGTATCCTCGACAGGGGAAATGTCATTCTGGGATTGGATAAAATCGGCATGCTCCCAACTGTCTATCGAGGAATTCAGGAGCCTGATCGAACTGCCAGAAGGAATTATCTTGGTTACAGGGCCTACGGGAAGTGGAAAAACAACGACTTTGTACAGCGGCATCTGCGAACTGTATAATGACGAAACCAACATCATGACCATTGAAGATCCTGTTGAATATAATCTGAAAGGGATCGCACAAATCGGTGTGCAGCATAAGATCAAACTGGATTTTGCTACAGGCCTGAGGCATATTTTGCGCCAAGATCCCGATATCATCATGATCGGGGAGATCCGCGACGTGGAAACTGCTGAAATTGCCATTCAGGCAGCCCTTACAGGTCACCTGGTCTTAGCACTTTGCATACCAATGATGCTCCGTCCGCAGTGACCCGACTGGTGGACATGGGCATAGAGCCCTATCTGCTCTCTTCCTCTCTCATAGGAGTCCTTGCCCAACGCCTCGTACGCCGCATATGCCCCGACTGCAAACAACCCTACGCATCCTTCCGAAAAAGAACTGGAAAGCCTCGGAATGACCCGCAATGACCTTCCCGGCGGCATCGTTTTCAAAGGGGTAGGCTGCAGCCATTGCTTCGGATCAGGTTATAAAGGCCGTCATGGGCTCTATGAATTAATGGTGGTGAACAATGCGATCAAAAAGCAGATTGTGAAAAGCCCCGATGCTGTGGAAATCCGCCGGATAAGCTTGGAGAGCGGCATGAGCACCCTGTCCGACCATGGACGGGAGCTGGTTTGCCAGGGGGTCACGACCATCGCAGAGGTGCTTCGAGTGACCAAAGGGTCTGAAGAAAAAGGATAAATCGTATGCCACTGTATCAATATCAGGCTTTGGACAAAACCGGTAGAAAAAGATCCGGTCTCATCGAGGCGCAATCTGAAAAAGAAGGAAAAGAAAAATTGCGCGATCAAGGGCTCATGGTGGCTAGCGTATCCCTGAAAACGGGCGGCGGCGGCAAGGAAAACCTAAGAGGCGAAAGCCTGATGACGTTTACCATGCAGCTGAACCAGCTCCTTGGAGCCGGCATTCCCTTATATGAGAGCCTGATAGCTTTGGAAGAGCAGTATAGAACGGAGCCGTATCACAGGATTTTACTGAGCCTTTGCGAACAGATTAAAGCCGGCACCCCTCTGTCGCAAGCCATGGCAGCCTATCCCGCCAGCTTTGACAAACTGTACTGCTCCATGATTTCTGCAGGGGAGTTCGCAGGGGCCTTGCCTGTAATTTTAGAACGATTGACGCAGCTGCTCTCCAAACAAATAAAATTAAAACGGCAAATTAAAACCGCCATGATCTATCCTTGCATCCTGGCCTCCTTTTCCTTGCTCATCATCATCATGCTTTTGGGTTTTGTTGTCCCTTCTATCGAAGGGATCTTTGAAGGAAGGAACTTGAACACTTTTACTAAAATCGTCATTGAAACAAGCCACTTTTTTCAAAATTATTGGTGGGCTTATATTCCTTTGACAGCAGGCGGGATAGCCTGGATAGTGCACCAGGCGCAGTCCCTCAAATGGAAGCAGTGGAGGGAACGGAATTTTTTGAAAGTACCTCTGGTAAGTCGTTTGATGGTCCAGGCCTCTGTGGCTCGGTTTTCTAGAACCATGGGGACCATGCTGCAGGGAGGCGTTCCCATCATCGATTCGTTGGTAATTTCCCGCGAAGTGATGCGCAATGTGGTTTTGGAAGAGGAAATTAAAAAGGCCGAAACAAAAATTATCGAGGGTAGTTCTTTGAGCCATGAATTGGAGAAATCGAAGTGGTTTCCTCATCTCGTCGCCAGAATGCTGGCTGTAGGCGAAGAGTCCGGCACGACTACTCTCATGTTAAACAAAATCGCTGACATGTACGAAGATGAACTTGAAAAAACTTTGGACCAGTTGATGGCTTTGGCACAACCGGTTATCCTCGTTTTTATGGGATCCATCATTGGAATGGTATTGATGGCCATTTTGCTGCCTCTTACCGATGTCAGCTCTATATCAATGTAAACTTGGAGTTACTTATGTTATTTAAAAAATTAAAAAAAAGATATATTACACTTATTGAAATCATGATTGTCATGTTTTTAATAGCTTTAATAACAGGCGTTATTGCATACAATTATCGCGGCAGTTTGGATGAAGGTAAGGCATTTAAAACCAAAGCAGCCATAGAAAAAGTGGAAACCATTTTGAATCTAAAAGTCTCAGAGGATCCCAATTATCAAAGTAGAATTGCCAGCCCCCAGGTATGGCAGGAGGTAATCACAAATTCTCCTTTGGTATCCAATCCAAATGCCCTTCTAAGGGATGGCTGGGGGAATGAATTTTCCGTTACTGTGGATGCGAATGGAGTGATCCGAGTGTCCTCTCAAAAATATGACCAATATGTGAACTCCCATCAAACCCTCTTCGGAAGGGAACAGAGTTCTACGCAGTAAATAACTCAAGGGACTTGAATTTTCAGTAAGTCCTTAAAAAGGTATGGCAAGGCGAAGCATGAAAAGGAAACCAGGCCGTCTCGGCCTGTACCAGGGCAGGACGCCCTGGCTACTTTCTCATTAAAAATCATGAGCTGCCATGACTTTTTAAGGACGTACGAATTTGAGGTCATTTAGTCCCTTATCGTTCCGACAATATTTTTTTTGTAGTTGATGTGAACAATGATTTGTGATAAAGTAATCTAACAATTTGTCATGCCTAATTTTGACAAGTTTAACTTAAACCATAATTTGAAAAAATAAAGGAAGAATTACTATGAGTACACCATCAATAACTAACAGTTTATGTGTTACCCAAAATACCGATTCCCCAACCAATGGAAATCAACTATTTAACGTTGTTGGAAATACCCTTGCCTATGATCTAGTGCTTATGGCAATGAAAATAAAAGATTTAGAAGGCTTGAAACTTCAATTTGAAACGCTTCAAAAACAGCACGAGGTGAGCAAAGAACTGGTAGAGGTATTGAATGCGAAAGTAGTTCAAGTCACAAAGGATAATGAATCTCTAACAAAGGATAATGAATCTTTAAAGACAGAAAACTGTAAGATCAAAGAGACTTTTGAAAAAAAAATTAAAAGTTTAAATGAAGCAATGCATGAGGCCAAGCTAATTGTTGCAAGTAATCAACAAGACATAAGGAAATATAAGGGGCAACTGAGCGTATTAGAATCAATAGAAAAGAATTTAAATGAAGAAATGGATAGATTAAAAGTGAGATTGCGTGAATCGAATAGAGATTATAAAGAGATAACAGAAAAAGAAAAGCAACTATCAGCCAAAGAAAAACAAATTGTTGAAAAAGAAAAAAGCGTTAAAGAACAAATGGAGTTGATGGAATCGACATCAAATACCCGAAAAAGAAAATATGAGGAAATAGAAAAGCAAAATTCGGAATTAAAAAATGAAAATGAAAAAATAAAGAACAAGTATCAGAAAGTATCGGAAGCAATTAATTCATTCAAAAAGTCTCTTAACAACTAAAAATTCAAACAAAGTATAAAAAATGAGGTTAAATCATGAATGTTAACAGCCTAAGATCGTCCTTTTCTTATGATCCATCCACGCCTTCGTCTGATGAACAAATGACATCTCTTTCCTCTCAACAGAGAAAAGACAAAATGATCATCATACAGGCCCAACAAAAACTTTTAGATGTATATGTTAAAGAACCCAAATTATCGGATTCTAAAGAATTTTACGAAGCTAAAAGCAGTTATTTTCAGCAAAAATATCAATTGGCTAAAGAAGATGTTTTAGAGGCACGAAAAAAGAATGAAGAATTGGAAAGTCAGAATTCAACCCTTAAGAATCAATTAACTTTAGTTAGTGAAGATAATTCTGCCATAAAAGAAAATCTTGCAATTGCACGAGACAGCAACACGAAAAAAAATAGATTAATAAGCAATCTGCAACATAATATAGAGCAAGCTAACTTTAGAAATGAACAGATTAAAACGATCAATCTTCGGCAACGGGATATAATCAGTGGATTAGATCATAGAGTTCAAATATTGACAAGTGTTATTAAAGATTTGAATGATAAAAATGAGGCTCTTCTTACTTATAATAGATCACAAGAACAGCAAAATATGACGGGAAGGAAAAGAAAGAGAGAAGATACGGACACAGATTTGGCTATCTTGAAACAGCAAAATGAGGAATTGGCCCAGCAGCTTAAAAAATATAAAGTCGCATCGGAAATATTTCAATCCACTATAGAGATAGAGGACATTAAACCGGCACCTGAGGAAAGCAAACAGTAGCCGAATTATCCGTCCCTGCCCGTAAACGCAGGGGATAGGATTTTAAAAAAAGGTAATCAGGCCGTCTTGGCCTGATTCTAAAGTCTACATATGCTATTAGAGTATGCCAACACTTCCTGTTATTTTCTGTTTTTTTAATTGCAAGATTTCTGTCTTTCAAATACGATCCCTACCTGTTTGGGCAACTATAATGTGACCCTATTGACCGCAATCAATTAAATAGAGGTATTATGATAACATTGGATCAGAATCCAGAACAATTTAAATTACACGTGGCTTCTGTAACAGACTTGCCGACGGATAATCAAAAATTCAAAATTTACCATAGCCAGATTCATCCCTGGTCAAGCAGTGAATTGGATCAAAGGGTAAATCGAGTGTCGATGTACGTAAAAGAAAACCAAAAGGCCTTTATTTACCAGGTCCCAGGTTCTGTTGGAGGAGGAGTTGTTGCTGGCGCTGCCCTGGGAGCGGGTATTGGCGCGGCCACAGGTTTTTTGGTTTGCAACGTTCCCGGCTGTTGCGCAGGCGCCATAATTGGAGCCATTGCCGGAGCTGGGACTGGGTTGGTGACCGGAGGGACCCTGGCTGCGGTTCTGACAAGGAACACTTATATTGAATGGAAAAGGTTTCGTCGTTATGAAGATATGATACCCGTTTTATTGGATATGCAAAAAAATCATCCCTCTTTTGAAGATTATTGTTGTTCGATCAGCAACGATATTTTTCAGGACCCTGTCATGCTGCCAACTGGTGTGGCTTATGAAAGAGTAGAACTGATGAAATATCTAAAATTTCTAAAATCCAAAGGCGGCGCCGAGGGAGATCCCATGAGATCTATGCCTTCTTTTGCTGAAAAAGACATCTACGATGATTATGCAACAAGAGGATTTATTTTAATAGCCTTAGAGAAATTAATCAAAAAGGATGTACAAGCCTTGAAGTTTGATTCCGATGATCACAAGGCATTAACTTCTTTGCTTAGAGATTTGGATAACCAAATCCGAACGCTGGAGATAAAAGGGAGAGCACTTATTCAAGAATTGTATAAACAAAAAATCGTTACAGCTGCCGTCTATGGTTCCTATAACATTAAATTAAATGAGCTTGCCAGAGACTAGTCCCTCACCAAATAAGTCTTGATCCTTCCTTATTTCAAATTATTCTCTTGATTCCCATGTGCTTTCGGTAGTAAAATTTATGATGGGATATTAATGATTTTTGGCAATAAAAAGGAACAGGATTTGCAGGATCGCCTTCGGCGGCACGATATTCGAAGGCGATCCTGCAAATCCTGTTTTTTCCCGATTGTTGCTATGCCCTGTAAAAACTAAGCTTAGGTCTAAGATAAAAATGTTTGGATTTCTTAAAAAAATTTTTGGAACGGCGCAAGATCGTCAAATTCGCAAATACTTTAAAACTGTTCACGAGATTAATGAGTGGGAAACCCGCTATCAATCCCTTAACGATGATCAGCTCCGAAGTAAAACAGGCGAATTCAAAACAAGATTGAAAAATGGCGAAACATTGGACCAGCTTCTTCCGGAGGCGTTTGCTGTCGTAAAAAATGTGTGCCGCCGCTTATGGGGAACAGAAGTCCACGTATCGGGGTATAACCAGCAATGGGACATGATTCCTTACGATGTGCAGATTGTAGGCGCGATCGCTCTGCATTATGGCTCCATTGCGGAAATGCAGACTGGAGAAGGTAAAACTCTTACCGCCGTCATGCCTCTCTATTTAAATTCTCTGACCGGAAAATCCGTCCATCTGGTGACCGTTAACGATTACTTGGCCAAACGCGACTGCGAATGGGTGGGCAGCATTCTGCGCTGGCTTGGATTGTCCACAGGATCTCTTACCAATGATGTGCCCACGGAAAATCGAAAGAAATCTATCAGAGGCGATGTTGTTTATGGAACAGCTTCCGAATTCGGATTTGACTATTTGCGCGACAACTCCATGGCTACACGCAAAGAAGAGCAGGTCCAACGAGGATATTATCTATGCCATTATCGACGAAGTGGACTCTATTCTAATCGACGAAGCCAGAACCCCTTTGATCATTTCTGGACCATCCCCTGTAAGCCGTCAGATGTATGAAGAACTGAAAGGCGGTGTGGCCGAACTGGTGCGCCACCAGCGCGATCTATGCAACCGGCTGGCTACGGAAGCGCGGAAAGTGCTTGAAATTTCAGAAACTGGCCGAAACCCATAAGAAAAGGACAAAAAACAGGATGAGCCCGAAGAGGAAGCCTTGCAGCAAACTCTGGCTGGTCAGCAAAGGAACCCCCAATAATAAAGTTCTGAAGCGATTGAAAGAAGAGCCTGATGATCCGGGCAGGTCTGGACAGATGGGATCTCTATTATTACGCCGATCAAAATAAGGAAGAAAAAAGCAAGGCCTTGGCTGAACTTTATCATTATCATCGATGAAAAAGCCAGTGAATACGAATTGACCGATAAAGGGATTGGCGCATGGCAGACAGACAGCCATTGGCAAAGGGCGATGATTTTGTCATGATGGACATCAGCCATGAATACACGCTGATCGATCAAGAGGATTCTCTCAGTGACGAAGCTAAAATGCAGAAAAAATTGGCCATTCAGGAAGAAGATGCCAAGCGCAAAGAACGCGCCCATAATCTTCGGCAGCTTCTGCGCGCACATCTTGTTAATGGAAAAAGATGTCGATTATATCATCCAAGACGACAAAATTGTCATCATTGATGAAAATACCGGCCGTCCGCAGCCGGGCAGCCGTTTTTCGGATGGCTTGCATCAGGCGATTGAAGCCAAAGAAGGGGTTTCGATTCAAAAAGAAACTCAAACCTATGCTACCATCACCCTGCAAAACTTTTTCCGCATGTACGAAAAACTGGCCGGGCATGACAGGTACGGCTACCACAGAAGCCAATGAATTTAAACAGATTTATAAGATTGATGTCCTCAGCATTCCCACTCATAGAAAATGCGTTCGGCATGACTATAATGATGAAATCTATATGACAGAGAGGGAAAAATATAATGCGATTCTTAAAGAGGTACGTGAAGTCCATGAAAAAGGGTCGCCCTATTTTGATTGGTACCGAATCCGTGAAATTTCTGAAAAACTTTCGCGCATCTTTAGGCAAAATAAACTGGAACATACCGTGCTTAACGCTAAGCAGCATGAAAAAGAAGCCGAAATTATCGCCAATGCCGGTAAACGAGGCGGCCATTACCATCGCCACCAATATGGCAGGCCGGGGAACTGATATTAAGCTGGAAAAAGGCGTCGCTGATTTGGGAGGACTGTATGTGATCGGCACTACCCGCCACCAGTCCCGCCGCATAGACCGCCAGCTAAGAGGCCGGTGCGCCCGTCAAGGTGATCCAGGGCACCTCAAAGTTTTATGTCTCATTTGAAGATTCCCTCTTAAGGCTTTTCGCTTCGCCTCGCATGACAGCCATCCTACAAAAATTCCGACCGCCTGAAGGCGAACCCATTTCAGCCGGCATTTTAAATAAGTCCATCGAAACAGCCCAAAAAAGAATTGAACAGCGCAATTATATGATCCGCAAACATACTCTTGAATATGATGATGTCATGAACAAACAACGGCAGGAAATTTATGGCTTCAGAAATGATGTGATCCACCAACCGGATGCCATCCCTTTGGCGATTGAATTGTTGGATAAGTTTGCCTGAATGAAGCGGAACAGTATTTCAAAAACCGAGTCGGAAGAAGGAGGATGGGATCCCGAAGGCTTCAGACAATGGCTTATCCATCATTTTCCCGTTTCCTTTGAAGAAGGCTATTTTGATAAAGAATTCATGGAAGCGGAAGAATTGGCCAAGCTGGCATCAGATAAAATTGTTTCGGCATTTAAAGATAAACTGGAAAGAGAAAATAGCAAATTCCCTGTTCCACCTAATGCTTCAGAGAATCCGGCCGGCCAAAACCTGCCCATGAGGCTGTGAGAAATTTGATGATTAGAAAAATCGATAAGCTCTGGCAAGAACATTTATTGATCATGGACCACTTGCGCTCTGAAGTCAATTTGCGGACGGTAGGCCAGCGCGATCCTTTGACGGAATTCAAGCATGAAGCTTTTGCTTTGTTTGATGAATTTGGCCGTAACTTGCGCAATGAAATTGCCCAGGACTTGTTTAAGTTTGAACTGGTATTCCGGCCTATGCCGACGATAGACCAACTGCTTTCCCTTATGCATATGGAAAAAAACAGGTCTTTCATGAGCGATCTGGAGCAGCCTCCCGCAGCCCAAAATGTCCCTTCCACACTTGACTCAGAAGAACCGGCCGAAGAAAAAGAAGAGCCCCTTGCGATAGGCCCAAAGTATAATCGCAATGAGCTTTGCCCTTGCGGCAGCGGGAAAAAATACAAAAAATGCTGTGGACTTGCCGCTCACGACGCCAAATGATCCCTTTGCGCCTTCGCGTCTTTGCGTTGTGTCTGGGGCCGGTTCTTGTGTCTGGGGCCGGTTCTTGCGTAACTGCATAACCTAACGGCTAGATAAGAGATTGAAAAAGTTTTAAAGCGATATCAAGTCTACAAGAAAAATAATTAAAGCTTAGTTTTAACCTAAGAGTTATCAATTTCCATATCAGCTTTCGTTGAATCCTCTATTTTAGGAATTTCGTAAGAGTCATCAATTTCCATATCAGCTTTAGTTGAATCATTTACTCTAGGAATTTCGTAGAATTTCCGGGCAGTAACAAAGCCAATGTCAAAAGTGCTATCATATTGATCTAAGTCAATTCGAAGACCTTTAGGATCGCAATTAATAACTAAACATATCCTATACTTACCGCTTCTATCTGTCTCACTGACACAGATTTTTAATGGTTTATGTTTATCATGAAATTGCATGTATTGGGGCTTTTTCGCTCTGACATTTTCCATAAAGATGCTGCATACTGTGTCAATAAGGCTCGAAATATTTTCTCCGGGTACTTTTGTAAGATTTTGCCTCTCACGAAGGGATTTACCTATTCCCCACGCCTTTTTCTTTAGCCAAACCCAGTGAGGCACATCCAAGGGTCTTTTATCCTTGATTGTTCCTTCTTTATAGTACCAAGAGTCCTCAGTATAGTTTGTTCTAAGATCTTTTTTGTATTTTTCAAACAGAGCTTCAATGGCTTCCAGACTTTCTAATACAATTTCTTTAAATGTCCCGTCATCTTTGGTTACTTTGACCTTTAGCGGAATAAAGGTAAGAGTTCCTCCCTCTCTTATCAAATCACCATAGGCACATCTCGGCAAGGGAGGTTCTTTTCCAGGGTCGCCAATGTACTTCTTCCATTCTTCAGTGCCGATAGTCTCGGCAGGGCGTATCATTAGTTTGAATACATTGTCATCAGCCAAGGTTTGCCATGCTTTACTTACAAGAGCCATGGCGGGAAGGTTTTCCACAGAATTTTTAAAAATTATCCGATTTATGTCCTCGGGAAGTTGACTGATTGGGTCCAGGCGAATTTGCATATTATTATTCATAGTTTAGATTCCTTTTTATATAGTTATTATTTATTAATCTATGTATTATCTTTCTATTTATAACAAATGATATCATTTTTTTAAATTCTCGTCAATTTTATTAATTAAATTTTATCTTGAGTTCAAGGAAAAAACGCAACACTTTGGATAGATATTGGTAGCCATATGCGATCATTTTGGTCGAAATATTTTCCTGTTGTAAATATAGACAAAAGATGTCACGGGGCCGGTTCTTGCTGGAGATTAGACAAAATAAAGTTTAATTTTATTCTTTGAAATGCTATTCATATGACATGAAGAATAAAAAACGACATTATAGAAGATATCCGCAATAGATTCAATCAAATTCAATCTTTTTTAAATGAACGCTCAGTTCGCATGTGGTGCGCTATTGAAGCAAAGACGCTTGGTTACGGAGGTAAAGCAATCGTTTGTAGCGCTACAGGAATATCTTGGCCGACAGTTTCCAAAGGGATAAAAGAACTGGAAACTGAGCCAGTTCCAGCTGACATTGAAAGCATAAGACGCCCTGGCGGGGGTCGTAAAAAAATTACACAAAAAGATACAACTCTTTTACAGGATTTAGATGCTTTAATTGACCCAGGAACACGTGGAGACCCTGAAACAACTTTACGGTGGAGTTCAAAAAGCACAATTAAATTGGCTCAAGAGCTTCAAGAAAAAGGACATGTAATCACACAGAGGTCTGTTCACCGATTGTTACTTCAGCAAAAATACAGTATGAAATCGAATAGAAAGCGTCATGAAGGCGCTAAAGAGCATCCTGATAGGGATAAGCAATTTCAAAAAATAAACAGCACGGCGAAAGAATTTCAGAGCAATCACTGTCCAGTATTGTCAGTTGACGCTAAAAAGAAAGAAAATATAGGTTTATATAAGAATAATGGTCGAGAGTGGAGCTCAAAAGGACAACATACAGATGTTAACGTTTACGATTTTATTGATAAAGTAAAGGGAAAGGCAGCGCCTTATGGCATCTACGATGTTAATGCAAATTTAGGTTGGGTAAGTGTAGGAATTAGTTCTGATACTGCAGAATTTGCAGTTGAAAGCATTAGGCAATGGTGGTTGGAAATGGGGAAAGAGATTTACAAAGAAGCTCCAGCGATTATGATAACGGCTGACTGTGGAGGAAGTAATGGCAATCGAGTTCGTCTTTGGAAACATGAATTACAAAAATTTTCCAACGAAATTAATAAGGCGATAACGGTTTGCCATTTTCCTCCTGGGACTAGCAAGTGGAATAAAATTGAGCATCGATTGTTTTCTTATATTTCTCAAAATTGGCGAGGACGACCTCTTGTTGATTTGCAAACGATTGTAGAACTTATAGGAAACACAAAAACAACAACGGGCTTGGTGATCAAAACAAAAATCGACAAGAAAATTTATGAAAAAGGTAAAAAAGTCCCTAAAGAGTTATTTGAAGCGATAAATATTAAACCCTGTGATTTTCACCCCGAATGGAACTACACAATTCAACCAAATCAGATTAAGTCCTAAACATTATTTAGTCTAGCCTCCTAACATTAAGATCCGATGTATGCGGCAGAAGCATCTTAGCAATTTCCACATGACCTTTCTTGAGGGCAAGAAGGGCAGGAGAGAGAAGGATTTTATCCATCTGTTTTGAACAAAAGCCCTTTTCTAGCAGCAATTTAACGACATTTTTGCATCCGGCCCATGCAGCCAGATGAAGGACCGAATAACAGTTTCCTGTTCCTTGAGGTATCGAGGCTCCGTTTTTGATCATTTCGAGAGCTGCCGATTCATCTCCTTTCAACAGGGCGCGGTGAAGCTCGCTTAAATTCTCCTTGCATTCGTTTGGATCCAGCCTGGAAAAGATCTGATGCATGATGGATTCTTTGAGATTTAAAGGCGCATGCATAAGGCATTCCTGGACCGTGCGATCGACCAGGATCCCTTCAGCTTCCCTTTGTTCTCTTGGCTTTTGACAATACGGATGGGACAAATAGCGCTCCCAGCCATATTGAACGCGGTCAAAAAGGGCCCACTGCTTATAAAGTTGGAAAGATGCTTTAGAGGCATCTTCAAGGGTTTCTCCGGCGGCAAGATAAGCAGCCAGCATCACAGCCCTTACGTTGGTCTTTGGAGAGAGCCAGGCGCAATTTCCCATTTTTTGATCTTTGTGTTTGAGGAATGACACTTTTTTCAAAAACTTCGAATTCTGGATTTCATCTATAAGAAAGGATTTGGTCTTTTGAGACCTTTCTTTGAGGAGTTCGATGAGCTCTTTTAACTTTTCTTGTTCTGTAATTTCGTAAATGGCAATTCCCGGATTTTGACCGCTTCCTTCACCCCGATTAGAGAGGAGGAGGAACAATTGAGAGTCTTTTTTGCAAATAACGGCTTCTACCGCATGCCCAGCATCATCTTTCTCTCCCTTCCAACCGGTATGGAGGGGTGCGATAGCCCCGTGATGGATCTCTTCGATAAGGGAATCGAACGATGGACTAGGTTTCTGCTCGGGCCATTGTACAGATAGGAGGAGATTTTTGATGTCAGGACTTAACTCCAGGCATCCTCCAAGGAACTGCTTAAGGGAAGAAGAGATTTCACGATAAGAAAATGGAGCAAATCCTGTGGAAAATTTTATGAGCTGATCGCCCACTTTGGTGTAGATACTGCTATTGAATCTATTGAGAAGAAGGGTTTGAAGCGCAACCATCTCCACGAATCCGTCGGATGCGCTCAGGTATGTCTTTGTGATTGAGGATTCAAACTTGTCTGAGTCTTCTTTGTAAATCCAGTAATAAACAGGAGGGAATCCACTCTCAGACAAATGTTTAAGATTAATCCCCTGCGTTCTGAGCAGCGCTTCCAAAAATGGTTCGGCAACACTTGGTTGTATAGATGTACATACCAATTGGAGAATTCCGAAATCCGTATTTTCATCTGCATTTATATTCCCTTTAAATCGATTGAGCAGATTGACAAAGCCGCCAAGGTTGTTTATAATAAAACACAGGCGCAACAGGGCCAGAGTAGGCTCGATTTCTTTTCTTGATAACAAATCTGACCACTCAGGCGATGGTACAGCTGCAATAAATGATGAAATAGCGTTTGGGAAAATATGCATAAAGTCTTTGGTATTGAAATTCTTGTTTTCCAAACCTGGTTTTACCATCTCTTCCATCTTTTCATAAAAGATGAGGGGTAATGGTTGGCTAGGGTTTGCCCCATAGTCTAGGAGCAGACTAGCGCTTTTGCTAGCGACTTTGAGGTTATTTTGCAGGCAGCAAAAGAATAGCGGAGTGCATTCCTGGATGCATTCATCAGCCTGGCATCCCTTTTCAAGAAGGAACTTCAAGCCGTCATTCCATCCTTTTGCAGCAAAGTAATGGATGAGTTTCACCTGCATATTCATGTAAGGAACGAGGGTGTTGTCGAGATCCACTTTGTGGTCAATCAAGAATTGAATGACATGCGATTCATTGTCGGATGCCAAAAGGCCTTGCAAAAACTGATCCTCCGGATAGCTAATTTGCGGATAGTTTGAGGAATTGATACTTGTTAAATTAAACATAATAAACCCATAGTTTTATTTAAATAGTCTAATATTTTAATATTTATAATATATTAAGATTGTGCAAAGAAACTAATTAAATTAACCTGCATTTAATGAAATATGAGCTGCAGTTTTTATTGGACAGTAATCCCAAAATGGCGTACATTTTGGGTATCATGGTACAAATTTGTCCGATGAGGGGGAGGCATGTTTCTCAAACGATTTTTACAATTACCTGAAAATCATAGTTTTTTTCTTCTTGGCCCTCGAGGTGTCGGGAAAAGCACACTTGTTAGGAAACAATTTGATCATGACGCATGTATCATTTTTGATCTTTTGGAAGCTAAATATGAGGAAAAATTTTCACGAAATCCGGATGAATTAAAGGATATCGTTCTTGCTTTGCCTAAAGAAAAGACACATATCATTATTGATGAAGTTCAAAAAATTCCTAAACTTCTTGATATTGTGCATCAACTGATTGAATCAACAGACAAGGTATTTTATTTTAACAGGATCAAGCGCTCGTAAGCTCAAGAGAGGGGGCGCAAATATGCTTGCCGGGCGTGCCTTTGTCTACCATCTTCATCCTTTGAGTATTTTTGAATTACAGGAAGATTTTTCTTTAGAGGAGCGTTTGCAGTGGGGAATGTTGCCAAAAATCTTAGAATACAAACAGGATAATTTTCGCCGAAAATACCTTCAAACTTACGCGCATACCTATCTCAAAGAGGAAGTCTGGGAAGAGCAATTCATTAGAGAGCTCGATCCATTTAGGCGTTTTCTCGAAGTTGCAGCTCAGATGAATGGCAAAATTATTAATTATTCAAATATTGCTAAAGATGTTGGTGTGGAGCACAAGACTGTAGAAAAATACTACACTATTTTGGAAGATACAATGCTAGGGTTTCTGCTCGAGGGATTTCAACATTCATTCCGTAAAAGATTGAGCAGCAAACCTAAGTTTTATTTTTTCGACACAGGCGTTACTCGTACGCTGAGCAGACATCTTTCAATTCCTTACGTACCTGGAAACACGGCTTATGGAGATGCCTTTGAGCATTTTGTAATTCTGGAATGTTTGAAATTAAGCAGCTATTTTTTCGATGAATATCGTTTTAGTTACCTGAAAACTAAAGATGACGTGGAGGTTGATCTTATTGTCGAACGCCCAGGTCAGAATTTTTTGTTTATAGAAATTAAAAGTACTTCAAATATTAGCAAAGATGCCATTTCTTCATTTTGGCACATCACAAAAGATTTTCCAAACTGTGAAGCTGTCTGCTTTTCAAATGATCCTTTAGGAATGGGGTCAGGCCTGACATTCGGACATTTAGAAGAAAGAATGGGGTCAGGCCTGACATTCGGACATTTAAATGGGGTCAGGCCTGACATTCGGACATTTAGAATGGGGTCAGGCCTGACCCCATTCTGACCCCATTCCATTCTGACCCCATTCTTGACCCCATTCTAAATGTCCGAATGTCAGGCCTGACCCCATTTTGACCCCATTTAAATGTCCGAATGTCAGGCCTGACCCCATTTTGACCCCATTTTGACCCCATTTCATTTTGGTATCATGGTACAAATTTGTCCGATATGGGGGAGGACTGTAATACAGCAACAAATAGACGTGAAATTTCTAGATTTTTTCGATGTCAAATTTTCAAATGTTTACCAATCAAGCTTGAATTTCCGAGAGAAAATGCTATTTTACTGCATCATATGATTGACATTTGTCGTTTATATGTAGTAAAATTAGGATGAAATTTTACTACATAAGAATGACATGAAATTCATTGGACGCAAAAAAGAGCTCGAATCTCTAGAGCTTTTACTGAAGAAAAAATCGGCTAGCCTTGTCGTGATCAGAGGCAGAAGGCGAGTTGGAAAAAGCCGATTGATTAAGGAATTTGTCTCAGATAAAAACAGCTGGATTTTTTCTGGTCTTCCTCCAGTTCCAGGGATCACTAAGCAAAGACAATTAGACGATTTTTCTGCCCAGCTATCCAAGAGCCTTGGGATACCAAAGATGCAGGCTTCCGATTGGGTCGAACACTTCACTTTTCTTGGGAACTTATCCAAAGACAAAAAGATCGTCATCGTTTTAGATGAAATTTCGTGGATGGGGTCAGAAGACCAAGATTTTCTTGGAAAGCTCAAAACAGCTTGGGATCTACATCTTTCTGAAAATCCAAATCTGATTATGATCATCTGTGGGTCTGTATCTAGCTGGATTGAAGAGAATATCTTGCAAAGCACAGGATTTGTTGGACGAATCTCTTTAGACTTGGTTTTGGAAGAGCTGTCCATAAATGAAAGTAGTGAGTTTTGGGGATCTAAAAGAAACAAGGTGAGCGCTTACGAGAAATTCAAATTGCTTTCTGTGACAGGTGGAATTCCGAAATACCTGGAAGAGATAATTCCTTCACACTCATCTGATGATAACATTCAAAGACTCTGTTTCCAATCTGATGGGATTTTATTCCGTGAGTTTGATCAAATCTTTTCCGATCTATTCTCTAAAAAAGCAACAACATACGGAAATATCGTAAAGGCTCTTGATCACTCATCGCTATCTCTCGATGAGATAAGCAAAAGCTTAGGAATTGGAAAGAGTGGCTATCTATCAAGATGTTTAGACGATCTCGCTCTTGCAGGATTTATTCAGGAAGACTGCACATGGAATTTATCGACAAAAGAGGAGTCAAGATTGAAAAAATTCAGGCTAAAGGATAACTATCTCAGGTTTTATTTGAGGTACATTGAGCCAAATAAGGATAGAATTTCTAAAAACTTATTTGAGTCAAAATCCTTCATGTACCTTCCTGGATGGGAATCTGTGATGGGTCTTCAGTTCGAAAATCTTGTTATGAATAATCTTAAAAAAGCTATGCGAAATTCTTCGGATCGACATTTCTGAGATTTCAAATGCAGGGCCATTTTTTCAGAGAAAAACACAACGGATGAAAGGATGTCAAATAGACCTGCTAATCCAAACAAAGCACAACACTCTTTATGTGTGTGAAATCAAATTCAGCTCTTCTGAAGTCAAAAGCTCTGTTATTGAAGAAATGGAAAAGAAAATCGAAAGCTTGTCTGTTCCAAAAGGAGTTTCTGTTAGGCCTGTTCTTATCCATGTTAATGGAGTAAGTCAAGCAATCAGAGAGAGCGATGTCTTTAATGATATTGTTGATTTCTCTCAGTTTTTCAATATAGGGTGAATTTGGGGTAGTGTTAGAGAAGCTGCTTCCGGCTGACTATTTGGCCTCTTATTCTCCCAAACTGGACAGGGATCTCCATCCAAGATATAGCAGGGGAATGCCTATCAGGGTATAATAGTACCAATAGGTTCCTTTCCAGGCTAAAGTGAAGAGCCCTTCAGAGTCAGAAAAGAAAAATAACAGAAGACTGAAAACCACTAAAACACTTCCCGTTAACAGGGCCAATAAAGTCAAAAGGCTTCTTGGAAACAATTCTGAAGTGGCTTCTTCTTCTTCAGAGGTTTTGGATGTTTCGCCATTTTCCTCTTGCTGTAAAGAAACTGGTTCTTCCACTTTCGAAGGATAAGGGGCCTTGGGAAAGGAAGAAGATGTTAAGGAAGTGGTATCAGGAACCGTTCCCGGAATAGGTGCATTGTCGAGATGGACTCCGCAGTAGGGGCAGGATTCATTGTCCAGATCCACATTGCCTTCGCATTGCCAACACATTTTTTTTTGGGTTTTTGTGATCATAAATGTTACAAAGATATTATTAAATTAATTTTTTTATACAGGGGGATTTCATGATTTATTCCCCTACTTCATAAATCTGCCAGAAAGTTAAATTTTCAGCTACTTAAGACTTCTTTATTCGCAAAAATATAAAGGACAATGGTATTATTTTGGTTGGAGAGAGAGAGGAAATTTTGGTAGGTCATTATATGGAAAACCAGATAAAAAAATTTGATGTGGTCGTTCTGGGAGGGGGGCCGGGAGGCTATCCTGCTGCGATCCGGGCGGCCCAAAACGGCAAATCCGTGGCTTTGATAGAAGCCAAAGATCTTGGAGGGACATGTCTTAATCGAGGGTGCATCCCTTCCAAGACATTGATTGCTCATGCGGAAATGTTGCAACAAATCAAAGAAGCTGAAGAATATGGTGTGATCGTCGACGGCATCCGTTTTGACTATTCCAAAATGGTGAATAGAAAAAACCAGATCGTTGATAAACTGAAAAATAATCTGGAAGGTTTACTGGCTTCCAATAAAATTACCCTCATTCGGGGGTTTGGCAAGTTTGTTTCTCCCAAAACTCTCAAGGTAATTGGCGAAACGAGTCTCATGGTGGAAGGCGACGCTATCATCATCGCTACTGGATCCGAACCCAGGAACATGCCTGCATTTCCCTTTGATCATAAGCGGATTTTGGATTCCACCTCGCTTCTGGAACTTCAGGAGGTGCCCAAACGGCTCGCCATCATCGGCGGCGGCATCATCGGCTGTGAATTTGCTTCTCTGTTTGCCATGTTGGGATCAGAAGTTGCTATATTTGAATTGATGCCTCGGATTATTCCCATGGAGAGCACAGGGGTTTCCGATGCTTTAACTAAGGCCTTTAAAAAGAAAGGAATTAAAGTAGAGACTTCAGCTGTAGTTCAAGGGATAGATGTTCAAAATAACGAACTGACCGTCCGTCTGTCAGATAATAAAGTCCATAAGGCAGATATAGCCCTTGTTGCTGTTGGAAGGCAGCTGAATACCTCAGGCATCGGTTTGGAAAAAGTGGGAGTCAGGGTTCTTGAGAATGGGCTGATCGCCGTCAACGAAAGGATGGAGACCAATATTCCGGGCATTTATGCCATTGGAGATATCGCTTCCAAATGGTGGCTGGCCCATGTGGCTTCGCATCAAGGTTTGGTGGCTGCCGATAATGCCTCCGGTAAAGAGGCCCATATGAATTATTCTGCGGTACCTTCTGTCATTTTCACCCATCCTGAAATAGGGACAGTGGGATTGAGTCTGGAACAGGCCCTTGAAAAGGGATATCAAGCTATGGTAGGTGCATTTCCTTTCCAGGCCCTGGGCAAATCCCAAGCGACCTTGCAGACGGAAGGGTTTGCCCAAATAGTCATAGATAAAAAAACAGGGCAAATCCTGGGAGCTCAGGTGGTAGGGCATGAGGCCTCCTCGCTGATTGCTGAAATGGCTGTGGCCATCAGAAATGAATTGACTGTCGAAAGCATTACTGAAACCATTCATGCTCATCCTACAATAGCAGAGGTGTGGCTGGAAGCGGCTTTGATAGCCAATGAAACCCCTCTCCATTTTCCTCCAAAAAAACGATAATTTAAAGCCTATGGAAAATCAGCTTAAACCTAAATCCCGCTTGAACATTCTGCCTCAAAATCCGGAACTGCCGGACGAAGGCAAGGCTGTGGGCCCCGGCCGGTTTCCTTCATGGCTTCATAGGAAGCTGCCTAAAGGAAACGAACTTTGGCAAACAGGCCAAATTATCCAACAAAATCGATTGCATACGGTTTGTGAAGAGGCTAAATGCCCCAACCTCCTGGAATGCTGGTCCAATAAAACAGCTACTTTTTTGACTATGGGCAAGGCTTGTACCCGCAATTGCGGATTTTGCGATATCGATTTTACGAAACAGCCTCTTTCTTTGGACGAAAATGAACCTTTCCGCGTCGCTGAATCGGTGGTCCAGCTAGGCCTTAAACATGTCGTGATCACAATGGTCGCTCGGGATGATCTGCCTGATGGAGGCAGCTCGCCATTTGTCAAAAGTCATAGAACAAATACGCATACAGTCTCCTGCCTCCACTGTCGAAGTCCTGACTTCAGATTTTTGCGGCAATGAAGAAGCTTTAAAAATTGTTCTCGATGCCTACCCGGAAATCTTTAATCATAATGTGGAGACAGTCAGAGAATTAACCCCTTCCGTCCGGCATAAAGCGACCTATGAACGCAGCTTAAAAGTCTTAAAATTCGCCGGTTTGCATAGGCCCTTGAATATGTTAGTCAAATCCGGTATAATGGTCGGTCTGGGAGAAGTCCCGGCACAAGTCGAACAAACCCTTCAGGATCTGTATCAGGCAGGGTGCGATATAGTGACCATAGGGCAATATTTACAACCTGATCGTCATAAGCTAAGGGTTAAATCTTTTGTACCGCCTGATCAGTTTAGGTTCTATGAGGAATATGGCTATAAACTTGGCTTTAAACACATGTACTGCGGCCCTTTTGTACGGTCAAGCTACCATGCCGGAGATACTTTAAAGGCAAATTCATGACACAGGAAGACGAAAAGGAAGAATTTGAAGAGTTTCATTTGGCCGATGCCACGGATGCGGCTATACTCATGCATCGCGATGCTCACTTTGGGGGCAGTTTTGATATCATGCTCGAATACTACGAAAAAGGGGGAAAAGGCGTTCATCCGGATTTCGAAATGGAAAAAATCTTCACTCTGGCCAAAATGGAAAAATCCTCCGGTCAAAATCTGGCAGGTCTTTTATTGACGGGAACAGATGCTGAAAAAGTGGCCAGGGCCAAGCAAACCTATTTACAGCTACGCAGCCTGTACGAAATCAAAAACCCAAAAAATGCTTATCCTCAAAAGATTGCCGATCTGATCCTTACAGAGGATGAAGAAGCTTTAAATGAAATTGCGGCCATCGTTCAAGAGCAGGCAGGAATAGTGCCCGCCTTAATTGAATTGATCAAATCCCCCGATTTGTACGACCCTTTGTTTCCCGGATATGGGTTAGCTCCGGCCTTGGCTGTAAAATGTTTAGGCCAAATCGGAGATAAAAGGGCCATTATCAGTTTGTTTGAATCCATCGGGTCCCAGGATTTTTTCGAAGATGATAGTGTGATTGAGGCTTTAAAATTGATTGGAGAACCTGCTAAACATTTTCTGCTTAATGTAGTCAAACGAAAACCCTATAATATAGATAATGAAAAAGCAGCCATTGCCCTTATTGCTTTTAAGGAGGATCCTGAGGTAGCAGAAACGTGCCTGAAAATCCTTGAAGATCCTGAAACGATGAAAGACCCGGCTTTGGCCACTTATCTCATTTTATCCTGTGAAGGACTCGCTTCACCGACTTCACGTGAAGCCTTCAAAGCCGTGGCCTCCCATCCTAAGACCCCTTCCCTACTTAAACAGGATTTCCAATCGATCGTCCGTTCTTGGAAAAATAAATAATCTGAGCTCGATGAGTCGTTCTTCACCACTGAGCCAGTGAGATCACTGAGAGGGTTTGAGATAGGAGAGAGGCTTTTATAGCAAGATTTTGATCAACAATATTTTTTTTCCAAATTTGGAAAAATGTCTTTGACAGACCAGGGACATTCTTCCGGAAAGGTCTCGTTACTTAATTTTGTCTCGGATGCAGCGAGAAGACGGGCTGCAAAGTAAGATTCTTTAAGGATTTCTTTCAATTTCGGTTTTAAACTGGGATTTTCACCTAAGGTTTTTTGAGCTTTGTGATGGGATATTTCAATAGAATTATCCCATGAATGTGTGTGTTTTAGACTGAATTATATCAGAATCATGGCGTTTATGTTCATTCTATTTTTTGTTGAAACACCCTTTCTCTTAAAGGCTCGCAAAATCGTTGGATGCTTTTTTCCTGGTCCTCTTCCTGATTAAGATTATTTAAGCGGTCGGATATACTCATCATGCCTTCTCCCCAACCTTGTCTCCTTGCAATTTTGAAATGGTTAAAAAAATATTCATCTCTTGTCCAATAGTGGTTAACTCGAATTTTATCTACTAAAATATAGGGGGACAAAGGACCGGAAAAAGGCTCTTTATTGGAATTGACCTGATAATAACCTCGCTTATAATGACACGAGTGGGGGTTGGTACAATCGGCAACCTTATCTGGTTGAACGATGGATTTTATATGGATATTTTCTCTAAACAATAGGGGGGCTTTTCTAGTTAAACATTCGATGAGCAGCCTATTGTCATGGATTTTTGTAACATAGGAAGTTCCATACATTTGCCAATTGACACCTATTCCGGCAAAGTCTTCATAATCTTTTAAGAATTCCGTTAAAGTATCGACCTGGACGGGAAATAAAAACTCGTCAATGTCCAGCAGGGCCAGCCATTTTGCTTTTCCGGCTGTTTTTTTAAACGCATCCTTATACGCTTTACATTGGAGTTCATTGCTAAAGGGGACTGGCAATTCTTGTAATGAAACGATTTTCATTTTGATATAAGGAGCTAATATTTCTTGATAGTTATCAGTGCTTTGATTGTTGTAAAGATAGAATTTTTTTACCCCCATGAGCCTATGGAATTCGATCCATTCTTTCAAGTAGGGAGCTTCATTTTTAAATATGGCGCACATGGCCAGGTTATATTTGTATTGTTCCTTGCCAAAAGCGAATGGACAGAAGGAAAATGCCAGGTAGAGGGCGAAGAGTAAAACACACCATTTTTTTAAAGAGAAGGAAGAGGACATATTGTTTCACTAATTAATTGTTCCCAGAAGGGCCTTGCATGCTTCCTTTTTTGCAGAGTCCTCAAGTCCTATTCGCAACTGTTTTGCTAGTTGTTCTTTTGTTTTTCCGGAAGTGATTGAAACCGGGACTTTTTTATTTTCCATTTCATAATTGGTTATGCTATTCGATAACGACAAAGCTGCGGACTTATGTTGCACTATTTCTCTTTCCAAAGATTTTACTTCACAAGCAAGCTGCAAAGAGGTTTGTGCTAACAGCGTTATAGCAAGAGATACAATAGCAGGAGGAGTGGGTTCCTTTAAATGGGCTGAAGGGCTTAAACGTACTATTTCTGAAAAATGACCTTGATTAAAATGCACGTTAATATTCTGAAGAAAGGAGATAAAATCGGCTTGAAACTTCTTACTGTTAAGCGCATTCTTCCAGTCAATGACTAAACGATTAAAATAGACATCTAATGGGGTGCAAGCTTCGTCGATCATCCATTGATGTCTGGCTGCCTTATAACAGACCGGAACAGCTTCTATAATCGCTTGCTTTTGCCGTTCATTCTCCAAATGCACTTGTCTATTGTAAGCCTCCTGCATCCGTTTATATTTCTTGGCTTTTCTTTTTGCCTTTCGCTTGTCGTGACCAAATAAATTTTTAACGTTTCTGCAGAGTATTTTAGGAGATTTAATGTATCCGTTAATTAACTGTTTACCAGTTTTAAATGGGTCATGGATTAAACCTTGGGCTAACTTGGCCACTGCTATGATTTTAGAAAACGTCATCTTTACGAGTTCTTTTGAAAGTATAGCCGGCAATTGGGCAGGATTTTTAATCCCTTTTCTGGAAATTAGCGTGATTACTGGCAAAATCTCATTTGCTAGTGAGACAACTGAAAAGGCAGTACCCACAATCCCTAAAGCGCCTGCAAGAGTAGGATTGTTTACAAATGCCTCAGTGTTTGCAATAAAAGCTTTTGGCGAAGTGATAATTTTTTGGAATATCTTTTCAGGCTCTTTGATCAGTTCATTTACAAGCAGCTGCGGGCCATTTGATGGGTCTGACAGGATATTGACAAATAGCGACTTTAATTCTTTGATTTGTTGGATAGAAGACGTAACGCCCGTCAAATCCCCCGCAAATTCGACAATTTTTTGCGCAGCTGTTTCCATATCAATCCACTCAAGTTCAGGCAGGGGATTTTTCATAGGAGCAGGCTCCGCAACTGGAACTGGGACTGGCGTTGACTTTAAAGCTTGATTTTGTGCAGGGACCGGCTTTGTTATAGGAACGTTTTTTTTCGATGGCTCTGAATTGCGGACAGGCTGGATTTTTTCCTGAGGAGTTACTTTAGTGACAGTTTTACTTGGGGGATTAGATAAAATAGATGATGAAGGCGTGCTCTTTGGCAATTGTAAAATAGGTTTGGCTTCGCAAGCTTTGCTATGGTTGGCTACGGCCTTAATGGTGGTCTCTGTAGCTTGATAGACGCCTTTTACTTTTACGATCACCTTCCAAAGGCCATAGACTCCAAAACCTATCTGCATTCCACGCTTACATCCCTGAACTAACCCAATGCCTCCGCCTAGCACCGGAAGTGCGGGTGTAGCCGCCGCTCCTCCAATCCCTCCGATAAGCCCACCCAAGGCGCAGCCGGCAGCTTCAAGGTAAAAAAGTTCAACCGGAGGGGCAATGACCTCTGGGGGAAGTTTATTTTTGATCTCAGGAGGAAGTTTTTTGGCAATTTTTTTTACCTCTCCAAATCCAATTTTTAAGACTTTTTTGCTTGGATCAAGCTCTTCAATGACCGCATCGCCATATCCTTTGGGTGTGCAGTTAGGAGTCCCTTGTCTTTCTGAGCATCTTGCATTCATGTTTTTTAAGGTTTCTAATGCCGATCTTACAAGGCAATAACTCTCAGCCTCTCCAAATAGGACGGGATTATTTTTGAGGCATTGGTTCATTTCAGCGGCAAAGTTATTAGCATATGCTTTCAAAGAACAATCTATGCTGTTGGAAGAAGAACTCATTTTTCCTCTTTAGGATTATTTGTTTAAGAGAATTTGCAAAGCTGCTTTGATGATAGCATTATCTTTTTGTGATTTGGCTAACATTTCTTGAGTTTTGATCAACTCAGCATTCAGCCGAATCTTATCCGTTTTCGCGGAAGCTAATTGTTTGTTTATTTCTACTATATCTGCTGTCAATTTCTTGATTTGAGCATCCAATCCTTGAATCGTCGCCACGACTTGCTGAGGGCTTAATTGCGGCACAGACGGCTTTGCTGGAGGAGCTGCTACTTTTTTAGCAGGTGCTGGAACTATCCGAGTTTTGGAAAGAAGCGCTCCACAGAGATGTTTATTCGCATTCGGAAATTTTTTATTTCCAACGTTTTTCTCAAAAGCAAGAGCATAATTTTTTAAAACTAAATGCATACGCACTGGAGCAGGTTCGATAACGGCAGTATTTTTTAACCCAGATCTATATTCTGGCGCTCGTCCATAAACATGCCATACACGACGAACACGATCGACAGATCCATCTGGATTATGAATATCATATATCAAATTTTTTCCGGAAACACCGCTATGTTTATTTACGTTAACTTGCAATTGAAAATTTGAAACTGTTAGCATTGTAAAAGCTCCTTTCATTTTATGTTTTATTGGCTACAATAACTTAGTGGATCGTTTTAAGCAAGCGATTTAATCCCACTGCAGGATCTCACAATATTTTCAGGATTTTATTTTCCAATTCTTTTGGGGTTTTGGGCGGGGTAAGCAAGACTTTTCTGTGCAGAGTTTGTTTTCCTGTCTGCTGTTCGAGTTGAAGGGATAGTTTTTCGAGTTTCAGGGATACGTATCCTCTCTGGGAGGCATGGAGGCGGATGCGGGCTAGGTAATACAACCACTCGGCAGTTAAGGGCGGGGGACCGTAGCGGTCTTGCAATTCTGCCCACAGCGATTCCAGCTCCTCCAAAGAAACTGCTTCGCCAAACCGTTGGTACATCTCCATCCTCAACGACACCTCATTTACATATTCTTCAGGCAATCGGGCATCGAAAGGGAATTCCATTTTCGTTTCGAGGAGCGGCGTAGAGGCTTTGCCTTGCAGGGTGCGGATTGCGCGTTTCAGCATTTTGCAATACAGATGAAAGCCGATGGAAGAGACATGGCCGGACTGTTCCATGCCTAAAATATTGCCTGCGCCCCGTATTTCCAGATCGCGCATGGCAATCTTCATGCCTCCGCCATATCCGGAGGATTCAGCCAGCGCGTTCAGCCTTTTTCTGGAAAGTTCCGGCAGGGAAGCCAAGCGCGGCACCAAAAAATAGGCATAGGCGCGTCGGTTCCAGCGTCCTACCCTTCCGCGAAGTTGATAAAGGTCTGCCAATCCAAAACGGTCGGCACGGTCGATCAGGATGGTATTGGCGTTGGGGATGTCAATTCCATTTTCAACTATTGTAGTAGCGATGAGGATATCTGCCTTACCACTTTTGAACATATGGAAAACGGTATCGATTTCATCCGAATCCATTTGGCCGTGCCCTACGACAATTCTGGCATTTGGCAGCAATTTTTTTATACGGTCTGCAAATTCAAAAATGGTTTCTACTCTGTTATGGATGAGGAAGGCTTGACCGTCGCGGGCGAGTTCCCGCAGGAGGGCATTTTTTATGGTCTGGTCGTGCGGTTCGGCAATAAGGGTGGTGATGGGCAAGCGGTCTTGAGGAGGGGTATTGATCACGGACATATCCCTGGCGCCAATGAGGGACATATAGAGGGTTCGGGGAATGGGCGTTGCAGAAAGGGTCAGGCAGTCGACCCCGCCTTTGATTTTTTTCAGGTGTTCTTTGGCTTTGACTCCAAAACGCTGTTCTTCGTCGATAATAATCAATCCCAAGTCTTTGAAGGCCACGTCGTCGCTAATGATCCTATGCGTGCCGACAACGATATCGACACCTCCTTTGGCAATATTGTCCAAGTTTTCTCGGATCTTCTTTGGGGTGAGGAAGCGGGACAAGACGGCGATATTGATAGGAAACGGGCTCATTCTCTCCATGAACGTTTCATAATGCTGCATGGCGAGCACAGTTGTAGGTACAAGGACAGCGACCTGCTTGCGCCCGTCGACAACGGCCTTGAAAGCTGCCCGCATCGCAACTTCGGTTTTTCCGTAGCCGACATCTCCGCAGATGAGCCTATCCATCGCTTTACTGGAACACATATCTTCTTTTAAATTAGCAATGGCGGCTAGCTGGTCTTCCGTTTCTACATAGGCGAAATCCTCTTCGAAAGCTTTCATGTCTTCGCTGTCCGGAGGATAGGCAAATCCTCCCGACATTTCCCTTCGTGCATAGAGCTGGAGGAGGTCGGTGGCATAGGCAAGGATGGCAGTTTCGGTCTTTTCCCGGGTTTTGTTCCATCGGGGGCTGCCCAACGTATGCATCTGAGGTATTTCTTCGCTGGCCCCGATGTATTTGCTGATCATATGGGCCTGGTTCAGGGGTACATACAGTTTTGAGGATTCGGCATATTCCAGGACATAAAATTCGCTCAGGATGCCCAAATGGTTAGGACGCTTTTCAAGGCCCAGGAATTTAGCAATGCCGTGCTGCATATGAACGACCATATCGCCTGGGGAGAGATCATACACTTCGATAGGCAGCGTATGGTAGGTGCTCCGCTGTTTTTGCCGGCGGATTTTGTAGCGCCGGGTGATTTCCGTCATGGGAAATACGACAACATTCAGATCGGCGAAAGCCATTCCGCTGGAGAGGTATCCCAGTTGTATTTCGGTTTTTTTGGGCAGGGAGATTTTAGCGTCGGTTATTTTTTTTTGCAGTGAAGATTCTTCCAGTTCAGAAGCACAAAGGAAGTGCACCTCGGCATCAGACTTTGAGAGCTTATCTAGGGCCAGAAGCAAGTCTTGGCCAGACAGATTTTCTTCTTCTGTCCTGTCTGGAAGCAAATAGTCGGTTAAAGGAACAAAAGGATGGGGCCACCGTTTGGCTTCAAGAGAGCGATTAAACATTTCAAAGGAGATCTGATGCAGAGAAAGAGACTCGGAATAGTAGCCCGATTTTAATTTTTCTTTTATTTGGACTTGGCTGAGCTCTTCGATGGGTTGATGAGTCCAATAGATTTTCTGCAAGGGAGCCAGCTGGTCCAGAAAGGCATCTATTCCCATAAAAGATTTCGATGAGATTCCTCCCATATGAGTGAGGGAAGCATAGCGGTCTTCCAGGGAAAGCAGATCATCAAAAATCACTAGAGTATTGGGCCCTAAATAATCCAGAATAGTTCCCAGCTGATTCATCCCCTGGAGTAATTCGAGCTCCTGAGCAGGGGTGATCTGGATCTGTTCAATAGATTGGACCGATTTTTGACCAATGGGATCATAGAGGCGCAGGGATTCAATTTCATCTCCCCAAAATTCCAGGCGGTACGGATCCGGAGATGAAACTGGGAAGACGTCAATGATTCCGCCGCGGACCGCGAATTCCCCCTTTTCAGTCGCCAGGGAAGTTTTGCGATAGCCCATTTCGGTTAATTTCTGGATAAAGGAATCGTAGGAGAGGGTATCGCCCAATTTTATATTCAGATAAAGCGAGGAGAATCTGGCGGGAGGGATAAGCTTCTGTAGACAAGCCTGCAAGCTGCTGAGGATGATGTGGGGAGTGGATCCAGAGGAGATTTCATGCAGGATTTTATATCGGTCGCCTACGATGTCGGGACTAGGGGGCACCTGTTCGGATGGCAGCGTTTCCCAGGCCGGGAAATCTACCACAGGCCTGTCTGTAAAAAAGGGGAAATCGTGATAGAGCTTGACCTCCTCCTGGCTGGCGCCTGTCAAGATGAGGACATGCTTGCCTGTAGCCCGTTGGGCGCAAGCAGCGGTCAAGGCTTTGGGAGTATTCCAGAGCTGTTCTATGAGGATGGAATCGCCTTGCTGCAGGGCATACTCCAAGGTCATCATTTTTTGGCTGTTCAGATAGGAATTAAACATTAACGGGGATCGTAAACTCCAATAAAGTCATTCTTACCATATTCTAGGAAAAAATTCATATTGTTTTATGCTCTTATGAACAGGCATTCCATTTCACTCGTAGGGGCTGAATTATATCGCCTTTAACGCAGCCGGTACCTTTCATTTTTCCAAATAAAAAAGGTCGTTTATTTAATTTTGCAACGGGTATATTTCTTTTTGTAACCTTTTTCATCATACCTCATATTTGCATAGAGTCATTTTACCATGGTCATGGAATTAAATGCAAAATGAGCTAAATTTATTTTATGTGTTCCAGTAGCAGTGCGATTTGGTCTGGAGAAGGCAGCTCAAGTAAAAATTGCATCTTGCCAATATTATGAGACCTATTAATTTATGCAGACGGTGTCTGCAGATTTTCATTTTCATGGTATGAAAGGTAGACATCTCGCCTATTGGTTTAGTTCGTTCGCTTCACTTGCGATATTTGCCGCCCAGGCCTTTGGCCTGGGCGGCAAATATCGCAGAATTTACTCTTTGGATATTGGAGGGGTTACTTCAGCCTTATTTTGTGACATTTTCTTACTCTTGATCATCTGTTCCATCTCCTAAAGTGCTTTGCCATTCTTCTGTAACTTCACGCTGGCCTTCATCTTCATTAGCTTCCAGATAGGCTTTCCGCAGTTCTTCTTTTTTAATATCAATCTTATTCCAATATGAAGTTTGCCTTAAAGCTTCATAGGTTCCAATGCCGACGGAGGTGGCCAAGTTGAGGCAGCGTGCCTCGGGAAGCATGGGGATTTTGACAAAATGGTCGGGCCATTGTTCTAAATACTGCGGAGGGAGCCCTGCGGTTTCAGATCCAAAAACGAGCAAACTGTCTTTATCATATCTCACATCAGTGTATAGCTGGGAAGCTTTGCTTGAAAAAAAGAAGAAGGAGGAGGCTGTCTGTTTTAAATAGCTTTCCAGGTCATCCATAATTTCTATTGGGACATTTTCCCAATAATCCAATCCCGCCCGTTTGAGCCACCGGTCATTAATGCTGAAACCCAAGGGACGGACCAATACGAGTCCAGATCCTGTACAAGAACAGGTGCGTACAACATTTCCGGTATTTTGAGGGATCTGAGGCTGAAATAAAACAACTTTCATTACATTGCGTCAAGATTCTGTGGCGGATTATCGCCACAGAACCACAGGGATACATTAATTTACTTTACTTCTTTTTAGGCTGAGCGGAAGTGGAAGGGTTGGCAGTGTTTGTTTTAGGAGCCTGTTCCTGATTTTCAGACTCTTCGTTCTCTTCATCTTCATCGTCTAAGTCCTCGTCATCTTCCAAAGTGAGTGGAAGAAGTTCATCATCTTCGTTCAAGGCTTCTTTCGGATTGCTGGCTTTGACGACTTCAATGTCAAAAATCAGCAACGAATTAGGCGGCAATTGTCCCATGGTGCCATAGCCCACGGTAGGATGGACGAACAGACGCCGTTTTTCCCCTTCTTTCATCCCCTGAATCCCCTTGCTGAAACCGGGAATGGTTTGGTCTAAAGGTATATTGACAGGGCCTCCGGCCTCTTCTGAGCTGCCGAATACCGTCCCATCGATATATTTTCCGACATAGTTGATGGAAGGGGTTCCATGGGGTTCTACTTCAGGCCCATTTCCCTGAACCAGCAGCAGATATTGAAGTTTGCCGGGTTCGATTTCTATGACTTTCGGTTCATTCGCGTTTTTTGCCATGAAATCATCTGCGGCTTTCAGGTTGGTGGCAGACAAATTGTCAAAAGCTTTCTTCTGTATTCGCATCATTAAAGCTTCATATTCTTTATCGGTCAGAGGAGGTTCTTTTCCGGCTATCCCGTCGCGGATCCCCTGTATTACTTTTTCCATATCAAATTGCATGGCTGGAGTATTCAAATTCCGTCCAATGAAGTGGCCAAAAGCCTGGGAGGCTTTTTTAATATCTTCAGGGGTGACATCTTGCGAAGTTGCGGTTGCGGAATCTGCTGCAGCCGGTGTTGTTTTTTGGGATTCTGCCTGACTGCCCGCGGCAAAAAGGATTCCTCCAAAACAAAGCGCCAGAGTTCCTGAGAGTATAAATATTTGCTTTCGATTCATCATAAAGGGTGAGCCTCCTAATGGTTGTTAATAACTATCTATTTTAATTTAAAATCCTATTCTGTCCAAGAGAATTCTGATTCTGCGGCCGTTAATTTAAGTTCTTTCAATTGCATTGGCGATACAACAGAAGGGCTTTGCAACATTAAATCGCTTGCTTTTTGCGTTTTAGGAAATGCTATGACATCACGGATGTTATCTGTATCAGTCAAAATCATCATAATCCTGTCGAGTCCCAGCGCTATCCCCAGGTGGGGCGGTGTTCCATAGGACAAGGCATCGATGAAAAAGCCGAATTTTGCTTTCAGGTCTTCAGGGGTCAATTTAAGGACCTCAAATATTTTTTGTTGCAGATCGGGATTATGGATCCTTTGGGAGCCTCCTCCGATTTCGTATCCGTTGAGGACAATATCGTAGCCGGACGAGCGCATTTTAAGCGGTTCTGTATCCATTAAATGAAGGTCTTCAAGTCGGGGCGAGGTGAAGGGATGGTGCTCGCTTTCCAACCGCTTTTCCTCTTCATTCCAGCTAAAGAGAGGAAAATCGGTGACCCATAAGAATTCGTAGTGGTCTTTTGCGATAAGGTTCCTATCCCGCGCCAGGCGGCGTCTTAGGTGGTCCAGGCTTTGATTGACTCGGGCGGGTTGATCGGCGACCATGAAGATAAGATCATTTTCAGCTATTCCCATGCGTTGGATTATTTCCTTTTGGAGTTCATCGGAGAAGAATTTGACAATGCTTGAGGACAGTTTGCCCTCCTGCATTTTCATCCAGGCCAGGCCTTTCACTCCCAGGCGTCCTACAAATTCAGTATATTCATCGATTCCTTTTCGGGAGATGTCGGCCCCTCCTTTTACGGTAAGCCCTTTGACGATGCCTCCCATCCGGATCTGCTCCTGGAATACGCCAAATGTCGATTGGGCGGCAATGCCGTCCAGACAGACCAGTTCCATTCCGAAACGCAAGTCTGGCCGGTCCGTTCCATATTTCTCCATGCACACCGCATGTGAAAGACGTCTAAAAGGAGTTTGAATATCCCTGTTGTTGCATTCTTTGAACAGCGCCTTGAGCAACCCTTCAATAATAGCCATCAGGTCATCGGGGATTCCAAAACTCATTTCAATATCGATCTGGGTAAATTCCGGCTGCCGGTCCGACCGCAGGTCTTCATCCCTGAAACAGGTCGCGATCTGGAAATACCGGTCCATCCCGGATACCATCAGAAGCTGTTTGAAAATCTGAGGGGATTGCGGCAATGCGTAGAAGTTGCCTGGGTAGACTCGGGAAGGGACGAGATAGTCGCGGGCGCCTTCCGGGGTTGATTTTCCCAAGATGGGGGTTGCAATTTCCAGGAAGCCATGCTGGTCCATGAATTTGCGGGTAGCCAGCTGTGCTTTGTGCCGTTGTATTAGCTTTGAAGCAATATCTCCTCGGCGAATATCCAGGTAGCGGTATTTCAGGCGTGTTTCTTCGTTGACCTCAATGGCCTCGTCGCAGACAGAGAAAGGAGGGGTTTTGGCTTTGGACAGGATTTCAATTTCATGCACCAGGATCTCAATATCGCCCGTTGCCAGTTTGGGATTGGCCATCCCTTCGCGGCGTGGATCTACGCGGCCTTTTACTGAGATCACCCATTCGCTGCGCAGTTTTTCCGCTATGGGATAGATGGCAGGATTTTTTACCGGATCGAAGACCAGCTGGGTGAGGCCGAACCGGTCTCGCAAGTCGATGAATATGATGCCTCCATGGTCCCTGCGTCTATTTACCCAACCGGAAAGAGTGACGTGTGTTCCTACGTGTTCTTTTCTCAAAGCACCACAGTGGTGCGTCCTTCGATAGTCAAACATGATATAAATCCTTTATGATATTTCTATGGTTCCTGATAAAAAGGAGGTCAGATCGGCAAGGGGGATTTTCCTCTTTTCACCTGAGGCCATTTCCTTGAGTTCTATAGTTTGCGCCGCTATTTCATTGTCTCCGATGACAGCGACATAACGGGCGCGGATGTGGTCCGCATATTGCATAATTTTGTTTAATTTTCTTTCGGTGAAGTCCATTTGGGCTTGAATGGAATGAAGCCGCATTTCATGTAAAAGGCCGAAACAGGCTGCTTTGGCAGCGTCGCCTAAGGGTGCCAAAAAGATCAAAGGGCGGTAAGGTTCGGGCAAGGGGACCTGCTGCTTGATCATGGTCTGCAATAACCGTTCCAGGCCGGATCCAAAACCAAAAGCCGGAAGTTCTGGCCCTCCCAGAGTTTTGATCAGCCCATCATATCTGCCGCCTCCGGCTACGCTGTTCTGGGCCCCTAGTTCTCCTGCGGTGATCTCAAATACGGTTTTGTTATAGTAGTCCAAGCCTCGGACCAACTTTGCATCCACTTCAAAAGGTATCTTCAAGGAATCCAGCAGTTTTTTGACCTTTTCAAAATGGTTTTGGCATTCCTCGTTTAGAAAATCCAGGATGGAAGGGGCATGGGCGGTGATTTCATTGTCACGGGGATCTTTTGAGTCGAGGATCCGCAGGGGGTTAGTGTGAAAACGGGTCTGACTGTCCTGCGATAGGCGTTCATAACTTTTTTGGAGATAATCCTGCAAAGCAGAGCGATAGCGCATCCGGCTGTCCGGGTCGCCTATGGAATTCAGTTTGACCTGCAGATTCTTCAATCCTAGCCTGCCATAAAGGGTGTGAATAAGGTCTATGACTTCCACATCTTGTTCTGGGGCTGCATTGCCTATGGCTTCCACACCGAACTGGTGATGCTGCCGATAACGGCCGGCTTGCGTCCTTTCATAACGGAACATGGGACAGATATAAAACAGTTTTTGGACTGAAGACGTTTGAAACAGCTGATGTTCGATGAGGGCCCTCATCACTGGCGCCGTCCCTTCAGGCCGCATCGAAAGAAGCCTTCCCCCTTTGTCTTCGAAGGTATACATTTCCTTGGACACAATATCGGAAGTATCGCCTATCCCCCTTTGAAAGAGCTCCGTCCGCTCCAGAATAGGGGTGCGCATCTCCTGGAAACCGTACTGGGCTGCAGCTTCCCGGATGGTCGTTTCGAGGTATTGCCAAAGATGGGAATTTCTCCAGGGTTCTTTCGGATCCTGAGGTAAAATGTCAAAAACGCCCGGGGCGCTGGGAATGGTCATCTTATATGCCTAAAATTTAATAACTTGAAAATAGAGATTATAATGAAAAAAAGGTTATGTGAAAAGAGGAAAATATCAGGAAAGTATAATACAAGAAAGGTAGCAGGATAGGCGGGATCGCCTATCTTGTTATTTCATTATATTAAATTTTCTCAATGCCGGCTGAGTGGCATATGTCATCAAATAAGTTTTCTTGCTGAGGTATTGAAGCGAGGTATTTTTCCTGATCCTCTTCAGTGAAGTGAGGAAAATAATTTTGCAACTCCTCTTTTGTAAATCGGAATTCAGGATGGATATTGGATAAAATGATTGGAGTATTCTCACAGAATGCCATGACGGCGATACCATGATTGTCTGTAATATCTTTGTAATAGGCAAGAGGCCTTGTATTAATATCATACGGATCAGAAAAACTGTAATAGCCTCCTGCATTCCAAAAGGTGTAATAGGGTTCCGATAAGTAATCTCGAACAATGGGTACAATTTTAGCTGTAGTGGCATCAGGAGATTTATTCAGCTTATAAGCAGGACCATAAAGAATATCGTTTTCAATCATCTGAATGGATGGCAATTCAATGGGTTCATTATTACGAGTAGTATAAATAGATTTATTTGCCAAATAGGCTCCGGCACAAAAGCCTATATAAGAGGCTTTGTTGTCATTGACCAAAAGTTTGATCCCCTCTTTTCCCCATTTTGATAAAGACCATTCCATTAAGTCTGTGCGTCCACCAGGAAATACTATTGCAGCAGGTCGAATTATCTTATGAGGATTTTGAAAGTAGGAAGAGTCCTCAAGAGGTATTAACCTGCAGGAACGATTCCCTAAATATTGGTTAAAGCTTTTTTTTGTTTGTTCGATGGCTACAGGGTTTGCCCCATGGCTTGCGTATAAATATATAAAATTATCATTACCTAGTTTATCTGTATATTGCATAAATTTTCCTGCTTATAAATTAATTATCGATAATGTAGATATTAACACATAATATTAAAATAATCGAGAGAAAAGTTAGCGCTACCAAGGTGTTATTTTTTCATTAATGCATTATATAGCAGCCGTTTGGGCACAGAACGTTGCTCTGCAGCTAGTTTTATAGCTTCCTTACGCGGCAGGTGAAAGGCGGTTTCCAAATAGTGCACGTGTTCTTCAGGCGACAAATCCAGCCAGTCAGCTGCGGGATTTTTGGTTTCGCCTGAAACTAACAGGACAATTTCCCCTTTTAGCGGGTGTGTTTTCCAGTATTCTATCAGTTCAAGCGCTTTGCCCCTTCGGATTTCTTCAAATTTTTTTGTCAATTCACGTGCCACAGCTAGAGGCCTTTCAGGGGCCAAAGAATGGAGCAGGGCAAGAGTGTCCATAAGCCGTTCCGGAGATTCATAGCAAATGGTCGTTCCTGGATAGGTCAAAACGGCGGAAAGAGAGGATTTGAGTTCATTGTTTTTTTTGGGAAGAAATCCAATGAATTGAAAGGTTTCCGTATTGAAACCGGAACAGGAAAGGGCTGCAATGGCCGCGCAGGGGCCTGGAATCGATACCACCGGCACTTCATGTTGAATACATTGTTGTACCAAAAGGGAGCCTGGATCGGAAATACCGGGCGTCCCGGCGTCGGAAATGAGAGCTATCTGCTTTCCGGACTTCAGATCCTCTATAACAGGTCCTACCGATTTGGCCTCGTTGAATTTATGATAGCTTTTTAGGGGTTTATGAATGTTGTAATGGGATAAAAGCCCCGAGCTGTGCCGCGTATCTTCGCATAGGATGTAATCGCAATTTTTCAATGTTTCGATAGCCCGGAAAGTTATATCGCCCAGATTGCCAATGGGGGTAGCTACGAGGTAGAGCATAGGATTTATTAGATATAATAACCTGAGTTTTGTGTTTTTTCTATATTTGGGCTGCGTCAAAGCCTCGGGAATGCAAAATCATAAGCAGGTCCATATTAAAAAATATGGACCTGCTAATGATTTATGCAATCGCGAGAGCTTTCACGCTAGCCGAAACATAGAAAAAACACAAAACTCAGGTTAATTAAGGTGGCACCCAGATTCGAACTGGGGAATGGAAGCTTTGCAGGCTTCTGCCTTACCACTTGGCCATGCCACCGGACATATGTGTAATTTTATAACTCAATACGTACAATGAAGTCAATGAAAAAATCACCCAACATGAATAGATTTCTTGATTTTTTTATCACAAAAATTTATGAGTTGAATTTGGATAAGAAAATTTTGAATTAACTTTTTGGAGGTTATATTATGAGGCTTATCAGCAATTGGGGAATGATCCTTTTGGCTATATATTTGATTCTTGTGGGCGTTGTCTCTTTGACCAGTATTGCAATTCCACCTATTATTTTGGGCATATTGGCTATTGCTGCTGGGATATTGATTTTGATTGGCAGATAAGCGCTTTTTATGCAGGTTATTTTTTTATTTTGTTGTCTCACGCTTTTCACATTCCAAGCTTGGGCGGAGGATCTTGACAAATTGACCGTTACAGGCTCGGCCACTATTTACAGGCCTCCGGATACCCTCAATTTAACTGTGGGGGTGGAATCGTATGGCCCGAAAGTGAAGCAGGTGATTCAGGATAACAGTGAAAAAATGAGGGCTGTCAAGGCAGCCCTGGTCAAGGCTGGCTTGACCGACAAGGAAATTCAAACAAAACAATATTCCATTACACCGCAAATGACGCCGGCTCCCAAAAATCCTCCGGAGAATTGGCAGCCGTCGATTGCAGGTTATCGCGTCTATAATACATTGGACATTCGCACACAAAAAATCCTCTTAGCTGGTGATATCATTGATGCAGTAGCAAAAGAAGGGTCCAATGTGATTGAAAATGTTTCATTCGACATACAGGCTAACGAGCCTTCCAAATCGGAAGCCATAGTCATGGCCTTTCATAACGCCGACACCTATGCCAAAACTTTAGCTCCGGAAGCAGGTATTAAATTGAACAGGATCCATGAACTGTCTGTCAACCAACTCTATTTGAATCCTCAACCCTTACATGTCAACCGCCAGTTTTTAGAAGCAGCGACTCCGATTTCACCGCGAGACGTTGAGGTGAATGCGTCGGTTACAGTGGTCTACGAGATCGAGTCTCAATAGGCATCCACTTTTTTTTATCCTCTTATTTTTTATATTTTTAATATTATCTTTATTTGTAATTAACATTAAAACGTTAAAATAAATATTAAAAACAGTCTTTTTATAAAGATTTATTTAATTAAATAATAAGGGGCTAATATGAATATTTATCTGGTAGGTAATAATTATACAGAACCTGTTAATGGAGCCATATCCATAACAGGCCGTCTTAAAAATGTTGAGAAGAAAATTTCTCAAGTATTCCCGGCGGTCAATAATATCGTTACCATTGCTGTCAACGGAGGTCCTGGATCAGGAAAAGGTTCCTTTGAAGGAGTAATTGTCAAGGAATTGGCAAACAGCCAGAAAGATAATGTGGTCATCCTCATAGCCGAAAGCGCAAGGGATATATTGGATGAATTGGCAGCTAAGAATAAGCTTCAGGAAACGTTAAAACAGGGAAAACTAAGCGAATTGATTGGAATAGAACAGGCACGCAGAAGGGAAATTGCAGAGCAGCTGCAAAATAATTTCAAAGGGAAAAATATCTATGTTATCTATGATCGCGACCAATCCAATGGTGAAATCTATGACAAATTCTTTAAAAACTATAATTTTGCCACGGAAACTCTGAATGAAACAGCTTTCAATGAAGATCTCAAAAAGAGCCACACCTTCCAAAAAATCGGTAACGAAATGAAAGAGCTTTTTGATATCTCCTATTGTTTGAGGCCTGTGAATCATGAAAAAAATTATGCCTGTGCCAATCCTCGAATACCCGGTGCTAAAGTGGACAAGACAAGATCTGAATCGTATACAATGGCAAAAATACTGCACAATGCATTGGAAACAGGAGCTAAAATGGTTTATGGAGAGAAACTGGCGGTAGTTGAAAATACGGATTCAAATGATCCTAACGTCAGTTCCCAAACGACAATTTTTCAAAGAGCCAAGAACCAGGTAGAGGGTATGGCGCAGTTGATGAACAAAAAGAAAGAGAAGAATGAAGCCGCACGAGTACTAGAGAATAGGATTTCAACTCTACAGGGCCTTTGCCATTTATATTAACGAATGTCAGTTCCAAAGAATCTTCGAGAAGGGACAACGCCTTCATGGACTAGCGCCCCGCCATCATTGAGAAATATCATCAGCTGACTGGAAGTGAAGGATAAACTCATAGTCCATCCACGCTGTGACCATCCGTAGACTCTCACTGCAGTTCTTTGATTATTAAGAGGATCCCAAATAAATATGCGATTTCCCGATCGAACATATTCCATGAATAAACTGACCACAGTCTCTATTAGCCCTGGAAGTGAAGCTCTCAAACCCTTAATATAATTCGATTGGTTATCAATGTGTTTATTTTTATAAACGACATTTTTCTTTATCCAGACCCAGTGGGATTTTTCTACCCATCTTCTTTCATTCATAATATCTGCAAAATGTGAAAAACCTGTTTTGTTACCCTTAAGGGGATTTTTTACTAGTTTTCCAATTGTATTCAGATCATTCAGGAGGATTTCCTTTGGGATACTTGCTTCACTTATTGTGACCTTTTCAGGAATTAGCGTGAGCAAACTTTCACCTGTTTCGAGATCTTTATGGATACAACGGGGCAGGCGCGGCTCTTTACCGGGATCTGCGCCGATAAACTCTTTCCATTCTTTAGCCCCAAAAGCCTGGGGTGGATAAATTTTGTCATAGAGCACTTTATCATCGGCTAATGCTTTCCATTCTTTATTGACAAGGGCCAGGGAAGGAAGTTCACATTTTAATTTTTCAAAAATGATCCTCTTTATATCCTCAGGAAGTTCATGAATAGGATCTTTCATGAGAGGGGTATGGATGGGATTTTGCTCATTATTTTGCATGATAGCAGTGATTCCTAATGACATATAACTCCTTAAACCCTTGATTTTAAATAGTGTATAAATTTAATTCAATGGGATTATTTCTGGTATACGAATGAGGTTTTAGGAAGCTATTAAAATTAATTTGACAATGAAGAAAGAAAACACCGTCATATATCTTATAAGAAAATACGATAATCGGTCTTAAAAACGGAGGCCAATTTTTTTGCTGTTGCTTTACCGATTATTCGTTTGCCATGTTCCTTTCTGGAAATGTGATATTGGGCAATCCCAATTTTTTCTCCCAATTCTTTTTGCGTTAATCCTTCTCTGTTTCGTAAGCCGTTCAAGAGGATAGCTCCTTTTGGGAAATCTCCATAGGTTTCTTTAAAGTAATCTGCTAATGAAATTTTTATATCCATTTCAATTCCTTCAAGTAATTCCATGTGGTTTTAATGTGATCCGAAGAAAATTTATTTCTCTTTGCTGAATTCCAATTATGTATTAGTTCGATTGCTTCAGACAAGTTATTTGCTTGGGGATTAGCATGATGTACAATCCAATGCACTGTTGCAAGCAGCTCCAACCCATAAGGTGACTCGAATCCTTCAATTAGGCTTTCAACATTTTTAAGGCGTGTTAGCGCTTCTGTATCCCCCTTAAGAAATTCATTTGATTGTTCAATTATGTTGCCAATCAGCTCAATTTCAACATTGGGCTTAGGATTGTTAACATCAAATCCTTTAATAAAATGCCCTTCCATTGTGCTTAAAACCTTATTTAAATTATTTGCAAAAGGTCCATAATGAGCTTGCTCAAATTTTAGTTTTAAGGCCTCTCCAGATTCCTGCAAAAAATATGCCAGTTTTTGAATTTCAATTAAGCTTAACAGATATTGAGCTTCCTTATAACGTCCAATTAATTTAATAAGTAAAGCTCGAGATCGTGTTAAATTTGGTTTACCTAATCGAGCTTTGATTTTGCTTTTATATTCATTGGGTTCAATTATTTTAACAACAACATCATCAAAACCTTCAAATGCTTTAGTAATTAATTTAAGAACATCTGGCCAGTGTAATTTTCCATTTCCACAACCTAATGGTGGAATTGCAATCGATTTTATATTTAATTCTTTAACTATTTTTATAAGATCCCTCAATCCTAATCGTATGTCTTCAAGATAAGAGTTTTCTTTCCAATGGTTTTTCGTAGGAAAATTCAGGATATATTTAGGATTCCCAAATAATCCCATTTCAAAAACAAAAATCCGTCCTGGTCGAACTTTTCCTAGATGACAAGCTTTCTTATAAGCCTTAAAATTATCGGGAAAAACTTGTTTAAATTGTAACGCAAGTCCTTTGCCCATTATGCCAACACAATTAACAGTATTGACAAGAGCTTCTACATTAGTATCCAAGATGTTTTCCTCTGAAAATTCAAGCATAAGCTAGTAATACCATTTTTTTAAAATTCTCACAGGTTTATGCAAATCAATTGAATATAGATTCAAAATATCCAAAACCCTTTTTTCCATAACCTTATTGAAGACCGCTATTCCTCCTATCCGTGACCAACTACAAAATTTATAGATGAGAAATTCAGCTTGTTTCCTACGTTGGCGATCGTTATCCTCAATACTATCCTTCCAAAACTTCTGATTGACCATAAACCAATCAATTTTGTCAAGATCCTTTAAATCATCATACCATTTTGTAAGGTTATGTATCCCATGTCCGTCAGAAAAAATAAACCTTTCCTTACAGTGAGAAACTTCTTGTGCATGAGACACCAAATAAATAATGGACTCCTGTCCTTCACTAAAGCCTGCAATTTGCCCAGTGTGCAATTTCAACAACATTGGTGAATGATATCCAAAATAAAACGGCACATAGTCATGTAGAAATCCTTTTGGGCCACATTGAATTTGTTTTACCCGTCTTTTTTTCTGAACTTCAACATCATGAATAACTTTATAGACTTTCCCGTCTAAAGGTTCTTCTGATGGGGCATAAAGGCCATTTCTATCAAAAAGTATTTTTAGATTATCTATATGAATGATGCGATAAATTCTTGTTGGCATTGGCACAGTCATTCATCATCTCTCGTACAACTGTTTTTTCTTTGTATACTTTTACATTTTGGCGATAAATTCCTGGGCTTGTGTCAGAGCTTTCGGGATTTGTTGGGGGTTGGTGCCGCCGGCCTGGGCGCTGTTGGGTTTGCCGCCGCCGCTGCCGCCTATAATGGGAGCGATGGATTTTATCAGTTCACTGGCTTTAATTCCCTTGAGAACCAGATCCTCGCTGACTCTTACCAAAAGCTGACATTTTCCTTCGACTGCGGAAGCCAAAACCAAAGCCAGTGAAGGCGTGCGATTCATAATATCATCCGCACAGAGTCGCAATTCCTCATTGGACAAATTCAGTTCTGCTGTCAAAAGGGAGACATTATTAACAGTCTTTATATCTGAAACAAGGGCTGCTGTAATTTTTTCCAGTTGGGCTTTTCTCATATTCTTAAGGTCAGAGGCAAGCTGCCTGTTTTCTTCGAGTAATTTTTCTATTCTTTCCTGAAGCTTTTGAGGTTGTGTTTTCAGAAGGTTGGCACAGGTAAGAAGGCATCGATCGCTTTCCTTGGCCAAAGCTTCGGCTTCAGCGCCCGTTACCGCTTCGATCCGGCGAACGCCGGCAGCAATGCTGCTTTCTTTAGCGATGCGGAACAATCCAATATTTCCTGTGGCAGAGGTGTGGGTCCCGCCGCACAATTCTTTGGAAAAATCGATGTCGATGACGCGCACCTTATTCCCATATTTTTCGCCAAAGAATTGTTTGATGTCTGAACGCCTTTGGGCTTCTTCATAGGGTATTTCATAACCACTGACAGGGCGGTTTTGCCGAATGCGGTCATTGACCATATCTTCAATCCGGTCTATCTCTTCCTGCGTAAGGGCCTTGTGATGGCTGAAGTCAAAGCGCAGCCTTAACGGATCTACCACAGAACCTGCCTGTTTGACATGCTCTCCTAATACCTTATGCAATGCCCAATGAAGCAGGTGAGTGGCTGTATGGTTGTTGGCAATTTTTTGCCTGCGCTCAGCATCAATAGCAGCCGTTACTTCCATACCTATTTTTAAGGAACCTTTTTCCATTTTGCCTACATGGGCAATAATTCCCTTATAGGGAGCTATGCAATCCTTTACAGCAAAAAAATTGTTTCCATCTTGCAGGGTGCCTGTATCTCCGACCTGCCCACCCATTTCAGCGTAGAAGGGGGTCCGGCCTAAAATGACCATCCCTTCTTCTCCTTCCTTTAAGGTCTCTACAAACTGATTTCCGACTATCAGGGCTTGGATGGGTGCACGGGATTCAGCCGAATCATATCCTGTGAATTGCGAAGGGCCATATTTCTTTATGAAATCGACAAAGAGATTTTCTTGGGCAATCTGTTGCGCCGCCTTTTGTGTGCTGCGGGATTTTTCTTTAGCTTCCTGTTCCAGCGACGCATAGCGATCGAGATCGACGGAGAGCGAGCTGTCTTTGGCTATGAGGAGGATTTCCTCTAAGGGAAGGCCATAGGTATCTTTGAGTTTAAATGCGGCATCGCCGCTGATGATTTTTTTATGGGTTTGCGCATCCTCAATGATCTGGTTCAGGATATTGCCTCCTCTTTTAAGGGTCCGGAGGAAAGCTTCTTCTTCCAGGGTCAATATTTCGGCGATCCTGTTTTCAGCCTGTTTCAATTCGATGAAGTCGCTTCCCATGGTTTCGACGAGCTGGGGCAGGACTTTGGCAAGGAAAGGTTCCTCTATTCCCAGCATTCTGCCATATCGGACCGCGCGCCTGAGAACTTTCCGCAGCACATAACCTCTCTCCACATTGCTGGGTTGGACGCCATCTGCGATAGCAAAGGAGAGGCAGCGCAGGTGGTCTGCAATCACCCGAAAGGCAGGCCCCAATTTGGGATCATGAAAATCATAGGAGATCTTTGAGACTCCCTCGATTTTTCTTATAAGGCTTCGTAAAATGTCGGTCTCAAAAACGCTGTCTGCATTCATTTTCAAGCTGAGAATGCGTTCCAGGCCGGCTCCGGTATCAATGGATGGCCGGGGCAGGGGGTGCATCTGCCCATCGGGGAACCGGTTGAACTGCATAAAGACTAAGTTCCAGAATTCTAAAAAGCGTTCGCCGTCCGCATCCTCGCCTGGATTCCTTGCAGGTCCGTAAGCCTCTCCTTTATCGTAGTAAAGCTCAGAGCAGGGGCCGCAGGGGCCGGTATCTCCCATGGCCCAAAAATTGTCTTTTTCTCCCATTCGGATAATCCGCGAGGCAGGGACATATTTCTTCCAGATTTCAAAAGCTTCATCATCCTGGTCATAGACAGTGGGCCAGATTTTATTAGGATCGAATTCAAAAACCTGCGTGGCCACTTCCCAGGCCATTTGAATCGCTTCGGCTTTAAAGTAATCTCCAAATGAGAAATTTCCAAGCATTTCAAAAAAAGTGAGGTGGCGCCGTGTGTGGCCCACATTTTCGAGGTCATTATGTTTGCCTCCTACCCGGATGCATTTTTGGCTGGTGGCAGCCCGGGTATAGTCCCGCGAGCTTTTTCCAAGAAAAACGTCTTTAAACTGATTCATTCCCGCATTGGTGAAGAGCAGGGTGGGGTCATCATGGGGTACTACAGGGGATGAAGCTATGACGGCATGTTGCCGGTTTTTAAAATACTCTAAATACTTGCGGCGGATTTGTTGGGACAACATATAAAAACCTGATTAAACAATGTTTTGAGGGATGTTCATATTATGATAAACGGCATCGACATCGTCGAGGTTTTCGAGCCATTCCATGAGAGCCAGATTGGCCTTTGCCGTTTCTGCATCGACATCGACAAAAGTTTTGGGGATCATTTCCAGGGAGCTTTCATCGCATTTGAACCCGAGTTTTTCTATCGCTTCTTTTACGGCGTACAGTTTGACCGGGTCTGTAGTAATGATGTACATGTCATCTGCGGTTTCAAAATCCTCGGCACCAGCTTCTGAAGCAGCCAAAAAAAGTTCATCTTCAATTCCGTGTTTTTTGGATATCTGCAGGATCCCTTTTCTGTCGAAATTGAAAGCGACAGCTCCTGGGCTCGCGATTGTTCCTCCTCTTTTGTTGGTGGCGATGCGCATGTCAGAGGAAAGGCGGTTTTTGTTATCGGTCATGGCATCGACAATGATGCCAACGCCTCCATATCCATAAAGTTCATAGGTCAGCTCGTGAAAGTCTGCCTGGTCAGCATGGGTAGCTTTTTTGATGTTTCTATCAATAATATCATTAGGGACATTGGCTTCCCTGGCTTTTTGAAGGGCAATGCGAAGACGGGGATTTGATTTGGGGTCCGGCCCGCCGCCGACTTTGACGGCGCTGATAATTTCTTTAGCTATTCTGGAAAAAATTTTTCCTTTTTTGGCGTCCGCTTTTTCTTTTCTATGCTTGATATTTGCCCATTTACTGTGGCCGGCCATGAGATAATTCCTTATGATTTGTTATTTATGAGTCAGTGAAAAAGTTATTTTGATGATCTCTGATCCATTTTTGAGCCAAGCCATAATGGCGGAACTGCATTTCCTTTTCTTTGAATTCCTTGCTGTGGATTTGAGTCATCCCCTTTTTGTCAATATAACCAGGGCAAATATGATGCACCATTTCATGATAGACCACATAGTGGACAATATAATCTGGAAAAATGGGGCTGTCCAGAAGCCGGTGGATTTTTATCAGTCGAAGCGAGTCCTGATACAGGCCAAAAAACACTCGGTTGCGGTTGCGTTGAACCGATCTTCCAAACCAGGTGATGTTCAGGCTTAGGGCATTATTAAAATACTCTTTGTTGACCGAGTCATAGATTTTTTTTAGATTGTATACATTGCCTTGTTGATATAGGGTTTTGACAGTATGACTATAATCGAGATTTTTCAGATTTTTTTCTATAAAAGCCTTGATGTTTTTTGATATGCTGGGAATGTCCCGCCTCAAGTAGCAGGCCAATTCATCCATGACATTTTGAGGGGCATTCAGGAACATTCTATGAAGGGAAACCTGAGTGTAATCAGGCTCCCACTTGACACTTAGCATGGTGGAACGGTTGTCATTGATTATGACGTGCAATTTTTTGCCGGCAAAAGTTTCAAACTCATGTTTTAATGAATGCATGGCAGCCATAAATTTTAAATCTGCCGTTCCATAAAGACACGGGCGCGATAATCATCGGGAGCTTCCTTGATCCAATGAGTCTGACGCCCGAATTCTTTGAATCCCCAGCGAGAGTATAGCCGTATGGCGGGATTTTCAGCATAGACCTGCAAATGCAGCAGTTCGATGCGGAAATAGTTTTTTCCCAGATTGATGGCATTTCTGATTAAATGCCCTCCGATTCCTTTGCCTCGATAGGGTTCACCGACAATGATCCCGAATTCACATTGATGCGCCAGTTTGCGATAGGGCTGCAGGTAGAGGGTTACCAAGCCGCAGGGTTCGCCATTGAATGTTGCCGTGAGGCTGCATTTATAGCGCGCGAAACTGATCCAACGAGTGACGGCATCATCGATTTCCACATCATCGCACATGGGGAACCAGCGTAAAATGTTGGGTTCCTTTAACCAGTCGCGAAGATGTTTTCCATCATTCATTTCGGTATATCGAATATCCAATCCTTCAATAGGGGGGGTGATTGGATCTTCATGTTGTTGTTCTTTTTGCATAATTATAACCTCAAATATGCATTAATAAATAGGCATTGACAAACTCGTCTATTTCTCCATCCATGACAGCATTGATATTGCCCGATTCATATTTGGTCCTGGTATCCTTGACCAATGTATAGGGTTGAAATACGTAATTTCTGATCTGGTTGCCCCAGGCAATCTCTTTTTTCTCGCCGCCCATTTCCTGGATTTTCTTTTCCCTGGCCATAACTTCCATTTCATACAGTTTAGAGCGCAGCATTTTAAAGCAGGTTTCTTTATTTTGCACTTGGCTTCTTTCCCCTTGGCAAGTGACAACGATCCCGGTGGACAGGTGAGTAATGCGGACTGCCGAATCAGTTTTTTTGACATGCTGTCCGCCTGCGCCTGAAGATCGAAAGGTATCAATTCGAATTTCATCCGGACGGATCTCTATCAGGATATCATCGGTGATTTCGGGTGTCACATCGACAGAGGCAAAACTCGTATGCCTTTTGGCATTGGCATCAAAAGGGGAAATGCGGACAAGACGGTGCACCCCTTTTTCCGCTTTGGCATAGCCATAGGCAAAATCACCGGTAAATTTCAGGGTGATGCTTTTGATACCGGCGACCTCTCCATCCACACTGTCGACGATCTCCACCGTCCATTTTTTTTTGGCGGCCCATCGTTGATACATTCTTGACAGCATTAAGACCCAGTCGCAGGCTTCCGTTCCGCCGGCCCCTGCATTGATGCTAAGAAAACAGTTTTTATTGTCGAGTTCTCCGGACAGCATTTTTCGGACTTCCAGATCGCCCAATTCTTTTTCAATGTGGTCCAGTTCCTGCATCAGTTCAGCAACGAGGGCTTCTTCCTGTGTTTCCGTAGCTTCAGGCAGAAGCTCTTTCACATCTTGGAAACGGGTTTTTAAATTTTTGCAGGGGACCGTCCAAGCGCGCAATTTATTGCATTCGGAAATGATCTTTTGAGCCTGTTCATTATCATTCCAGAATTCCTGCGCTTCCATTTTGGATTCCAATTCTGCTACTTTTGCTTCCTTCGAAGCCAAGTCAAAGATACCTCCACATTTGTGTGAATCTATCTTCAATTTTTTTTAAACGTAGAATAAGATCGCCTTGCATATTAAATCCTTCATTGTAACTTTCTTGTCTTTTATCTTACTAAAGACCCGAAAAAAAATAAATAAAATACTCCTTCTGGTTTCATTTTCCTTGCCACTAACCCTATAAAAATAGTAAGGTATTTTTCTAAACTCTTTGATGACCGGGATTTCGATGGAGACTTTTTATCGTTCACTACTACCTGGGAACAGGAACTCTTTGGCAGAGAAAAAATCACCCTATTTTTTTCTGACAGAAAGGCATCTTCAAGCTGTTTGGTGGGAACAGCGTTTTTTACAGAATCTAAAAACAGCACAAGGGGAAGAATTACAGGTTATTTCACCTGGAATATGGAATTTCAATTCAGGGCCCGACTTTTTAAAAGCGCATGTCATTGTCAATGGACGGGAAGTTAAAGGAGATATTGAAATTCATTTCACTTCCTCAGACTGGTACAGCCACCAGCATCATCAGGACAGTCGCTATAACGATGTGGCCTTGCATGTCGTGCTTTGGAAATCCAAGGAAGATAGATGCATATTAAAAAATAACGGACGTCCCATAACAGAGGTTTTTCTTGAAGAGGCTTTAACGGTTCCTTTGGAAAAGCTGGCTCAGGTGATCGACCTGGACATGTATCCCTATCAGGTTTTTTCAGGAAGCGGAAAGTGCGCCCAGCATCTTTTTTCCGGATTGGCCAAAGAAAAACTGCAACGGTTTTTTATAAGTGCGGCAGCCTGGAGGCTGGTTAAAAAATGGGAGTTCTTGTCTGCGAGGATCGAAGACCCTTCCCTATTATTGGGAGGTGGAATCGCGATGGCTTTAGGGTATAAAAATAATACGGAGATTTTTTTTCGTTTATTTTTAAGAATTTACCCATTGCGCCATTTGGGAGAAGATGTTTTATTAGCATGGGCAATGGGTTGTACAGGATTCTTTTGCTCTGATTTTCAAAAAAAATGGGGCGGCTCCGATTATTATCGCCATTATCACTCCCTGTATCTCATGAATGCACTTACGGAAGCCTCTGAGGAAAATTTTTTATTGAGTGTGCATCAGGTGAGGCCTTTGAACCATCCTTTACGACGCCTTGTGGCTTTGGTAAAACTCGTATGTGATCCCGACCTTCCTCATTACTTTTCTTTACTAAAAAATTTGTGGTGCGAATCGTGGAGGGCTTGTGCTGGCAAAGGAAAGTGGAGCCGTTTAAAAAAGGATGCATGGAATATATTGCCCTCCTATCAGCATCCCTGGTGGAGTTATCATTTCAACTTTGAATCCGGCGAGGAAAAAAATATTTTGCCATTAATCGGACAATCACTTAAACAGGAAATATTTATAAATACGGTTTTTCCATTGCTTTATCACGAAATATCAAAATGCGGTAATAAAGAAGAATTAGAAGCCCTTTTCAGTTTTTATGGTTCATTTCCGGCTTCCCTTACCAGTAAACTGAAATATCTCAAATACCGTTTTCTGGGAGATAGTGCCAGGGGAGACGTATTGGACAGGGCCGATATACAGCAGGGAGCCTATCAATTACATAAGGATTTTTGCCTGCACTATGAAGCAAGCTGTGAAGGTTGCCCTTTTGTTGATAATTTTAGAAAATAAAATACAATAAACAAATCTTTTAGAATTGCGTGAAAATAGATATTTCTGCATAATCAAATCATTAAAATTTCGGTAACATTTATTCTAAACGTAACGAGCAAAAAAAATGGTTAAAATATAGGAGGATTATATGTCATTTGAATCAATACAGGCTGGCCTATCAAGCGCTTGGAGCCAGGTAAGCAGTGCGGCTTGCGCAGCTGCAACACAAGTTGGAGAGTTTTTTTCAACCTATGTTCCCGTAGTAGAGACCCATGCGGTAGCGCTTGCTACCCTTTTTAATTCCAACGTGACTGCCCCTGCAGTTGCCCAGGCAACGAGTCTTGTAGCCCCATTAGGCGTCGCAGGCCCATGTATATGGCTTCTGCCCCTGTCAGGAGCCGCATTACTGAGCATGAAAATTCAAAGCCTGGGAGATGATGCTTCAAATCCTGTGGCTCAAGTAGCGCTAAGAGTGACCGGTTTCGCGTTTGCTGTGGTTGCAGGCGCTTCGGCTGCCATTTTCATGGGATCTTTCCTGGGTGTAGCTACGGCTTTAGGAATTGCAGCTACCTATGGTACGGGATTGTTGGTGACTTTTGTGGCCACCATGCTAAGGATATAAAAAAGGACTAAGGGACCTAAGGGACATAAGGGACCTAAGGGACAGGCTCCTTTGGTCTTTCATGTCCAATTCGTCCCTTAGGTCCCTTATGTCCCTTTCGTCCCTTAGGTCCCATTCCCTTTAGTCAAAAAAATGTCATTGGCGGCATTGAAGGAATAAAGCCATCGTGTTCCGGTAATTTTATCCATTCCAAAATTCACTTTTTCTCCCTCCTGCCAGGCAATCATTCTCTTTCCGGCCGGTACCCGGATGGTATGTTCTCCATTAAAAGTCACATTTTCTGCCATGAACTCCGAGTTTTCCTCCAGATAGATAAGGAGCTCTTCATGCCTCTTGAATTGATGGGCCCAGAGAGGTCTTGAAGCCTGATAGTCCATTCCTTTATTTTTAACAGTGATATTTTTCAGGGTGCATAAACCAGGGCTATTTCCATTAATTCTCAAGGTTCCCTGAAGATCCAGATTTTCTATGTCGATCTCTGCGATATCTAATTGAAGTTCGGCGCCAGGATGTAAATGGCCTCCACGCAATTTTTGGGCAATAATACTAAAAACGGGCCCTATAGCGGGGTGGATATGGATATAAAAAGGAGGCCCTTTTTCCAGATAGTTCTCGGGTGAACCCAGATCGGGAATTTTAAATCCGCAATAATCCCTGAAGAGTTCTACATAATTTTCCAGCATTTCAAAAAGACAGCCTTCCGGTGTACTTAACAATTCCTTTCCCGGTTTGTAAAGAATTTTGGTGACTGAAAGGGTTTTGCGGCGGAGGTTATAAGTGAGGTAGGATTTAAGCCGGGAAAATTCATGAGGACGCAAAGGATGGGGAAATTCATCGATAATGTAATCGGCGATATTTTGCATGGTGGATTCCAGACGGCTTGCAGGCAATTCGCTGATTTCTCCTTCAGGGTTGATATAAGACATATTGGTTTTCATATTGATCAACAGGCCGGGTATGGGGCAGTGTAGAATGATTTCCTGTAGGGACGGGATTTCCGCAAAAAGTATATTTGTATTTGAGGGAAGGGCTGAATAGGGACTGCCCGGTTTTTCGGGAATATCATGAATCCCTTTTTTGGTGAAGTCTGTGTACTCCAGATTGGTCAGACAATATTGATACTTGCCTTCTTTCCTGTTTTCAATAATGACATTCATTCCTTCATGGGCATTTAAGAGCCTGGGGCAGGATGCAAAACCAAATACCTTGTTTTCTTTAAAACCATATCCTATAAAAGCCAGCAAACCATAGTCGACCCCTGCGATGGGGTTGTTGATTTGCCGGATTAGCATTTTTTCCCTCTTAAGGGATTTAAACCAGTCAAAGATATCGGCCTCGTGGGCCAATTTCCAGAGCACCCCATGGCCGCCAGGCTTAAGCTTCAGTTGAAGGGGGCCCGTAAGGCACCAGTTTCCTTCAATGGTAACGACAGGGACAAGCGGCTGGATAAAATAACGGATAGAGTCTTTCGGCCGTCCAAACCATCTGTTTGTTTCACACATATCCAGGATATGCTGATGGTTATTTTTTTCATGGGAAGTCATTAAGGCTACAGGAGTGATCACCTGCTTCCCGGTCAGCTGAAAATAGAGAAATTCCCTAGCCGTAAGGTCCTCAAACAGGCCTGCTAATAAATTTTTTCCACAAAATTCAAGCCTGGCTGTGGGGAGAGGCTCTTTGGTTTTTGGATCCATCAGATCCAACCGGTCGCCCGCACCCCCTACAGGGTAGATTTCAGCCATCAAGGGTAGAGCCTCAATGCCCGCCCGGATATATTTTTTTACTGTGGCATTGTTTTGGGAGATGTCCAGTCCCTCAGGTTTTAAAAATGAGGTTTTCGATGAAGCTGCGGGGTCTGGAACAGTGTGCGATTCCTGGATAAGTTTCAAGATCATGAGATGATAGCCAATAATTCCACCTAAAGCCTGGTAATTTTTTTCTACAGGTATTAATTGCTGGAGCAGTTTGTCCAGAGCTTCTTCAGGGTTTTTGATGCTCTCAATACCTCTAAAAACCACCGGACCTTGGTGGAGCGCCAGTATTGAAAGCAAAACAAACTGGTTTTCAGGATCTGCTCCAGCAAGATATTGATTCAGAATTTTGGATGAGGCCAAAAATTGTGCAACAGGAGTGGATTCCAAAAGGTATTTCGCCTTTTGCGCAGGGGTAGCCAGAGGGAAGAGTTTTGCATTTAGGGCCGATAAAGTGTCAATCTGTTGCTGCATGGATTTTTGTTGTAAAGAATGATCGGACATCTAGAAGCTTCCTTTTTTTTCAATTTGCCATTATAGTGAATTACGTGCAAGTGATGCATCAATGATTTCTTTTTACTTTTAAGGTTCTAATAACCATTAGTTTAGGTTCTTAGAATTTAGGGTGTATTTTACAAAAAATCAGGAACAGGTCTAACTCTATGCTAAATTCTTTTGACTATAAATCATCATCACAGATAAAAAAAACCCAAGTAAGCAAGAATTTTATAAACAACCTATAAGGAGTGTCAAAATGAGTAAAGAAAAAAAACCGTCCGCTTTTATGAAGCCTGTGCATGTGAGTGAGGCTTTGGCAGAAATTGTGGGACATGGGCCCATGGCAAGAACTGAGGTCACAAAAAAGTTGTGGGATTATATCAAAAAACACAAATTGCAGGACCAAACCAACAAACGCATGATTAATCCAGATGCTAAATTGGCGAAAGCTTTAGGATCCTCACAACCCATTGACATGTTTAAAATGACCAGCAAACTGGCAAAACATTTGAAAGAACCTGAATACGCTTCCCGATAAACAAGCAGGATCTTCATACTCGAAGGGCCATTGTTTTTAACTCATTCTCTCTGTGCGCTCTGTGTTCTCAGTGGTTAAAATATTATTTTCACCACAGAGAACACAGAGCGCACAGAGAGAATAGATTCTTCCCGACCATTGATAATTCACTCTCATCAGCCGTCATTTTTTTTCAGTTGCTAAAAAAGTTATAGATCTTCTTGGGTTTTACATCGAATCCTCCATCTTTGACAAATATCGAACTCCAAAAAATCCTCAGCAATGATCGCTGGAGAAATTTATATTGAAGATAAAATGGATATGCGTGTATTATCTGACAACGGTTATATGTATTATTTAATGTGAGTAAATTATCAATATAAGGAGAAAGAAATTATGGATGTAAATTATAGTCTTCCAACGCTGCCTGCGGAGTTGCAGGTAAAAATATTATTTGATTCCGGGTTTAGTGTTAAAGATGTGGCGATTTGCAACAAGGTATGTAAAGCATTTAATGAAATGAGCAGTTCTCCGGCAGCAAATAAATTTTGGGAAACAGCGGCACGAAAGTTATTGCCGGAAACAAATTGGGACAAAGTGAAAGAAGAAAATCCCCTTTATTCATTGAGAATTTGCGTTATACGCTACAAAAAAGGGGAAAGCAGTATTGAAAGAATGATAAATGAATTTCATAAAGATAGTGTATTGTTAAAAATTTTAAAACAAAACCTATATCACTATTTAACTCCATTTTTAAATAGTGAAAATCATAAAATTCAATATGCTATTGGATTTGCTTATCACCATGGTAGTGGTATCGCTCGGAATCCAGAAGCAGGGTTAAAGTATGTTCAAATGGCGGCAGATCAAAATTATGGACCGGCTCTACAAACTATGGGGGATAGTTATATCTCTGGAAAAGTACGTCAGAAGGATCTCAACAAAGCTTTTGAATATTATGAAAGGGCAGCAAATCAAGGTTGGGGACGGGCTCAACAGAGTTTAGCCAATTGTTATGCGAAAGGCATGGGATGTCAGCCAGATCTCAGAAAAGCTTTTGAATATTATGAACGGGCGACAAATCAAGGTTTAAGGGAAGCTGAATTGGATTTGGCTAAATGTTATGAGAATGGCAAAGGATGCGAACCTGATCCCAGGAAAGCTTTTGAATATTATGAACGGGCAGCAAATAAAGGTTTGAAAGAGGCTCAATTTCAGTTGGGTAATTGTTATCTTAAAGGCATCGGATGCCAGCCGGATTCCAAAAAAGCCTCAGAGTTTTATGAAAAGGCTGCCAAGCAAGGATTGCCAGAGGCTACACAAATTCTATCTCTTCTTGGGTTTAGCTCATCAAATCCTTCCTCTTCATCAAGAGATCAAACCACCGGAGAACCTCCCCAAAAAAGGCAGCGCCAGCAATAAACATTTGTAGCGATTTACCACTGAGCCGGTGAGACCACTGAGAAAATATGAGATAATTGAGAGGGGATGAAGCATATGTCAAAGAGACGTACTTTCTCCAAAGCGTGAAAAATGCAGCTATTTTCATAATTTCGTCATGCGCCCGGATATCAAGGTAATCAGGCCGTCCCGGCCTGTAAATCAGGGCAGGACGCCCTGGTTACCTTAAGAATAGAATGGCGCCTATGACGAAATGGTGAAAATAGCCAAAAATGCAGCCAAACCCTCCCTATCTCATACCTTCTCAGTGATCTCACTGGCTCAGTGGTAAATTATTTTACAAATGTTATCGTCGTTAAGGTCGTTAAGGTCGTTTGTTCTTTGTTGTTAGTTATGTTTTGTGATAGACTTGCTGCATGATTCAGAATAGAAAAAAACGTTTTTTGCACACGTTCCAGGATTTTCTTTGGGATGCCTGGTGTGTGTGTTCCGTTATGGGTGTCTGGCCTCGCTTTATTGAACCGTATTTACTGGACGAAACGAGACTCTTTTTGAAGGTGCCTCAACTTCCCGCTGCCTTAAAAGGAGTAAAAGTAGTTCAATTAAGCGATTTGCATCTGCATCCTGCCGTTCCCGAGTTTTTTCTGCGTAAGGTACTGAAACGGGTTTGCTCAGTGCAACCCGATATTATTGTATTTACGGGTGATTTTCTCTGCTTTTCAAAACTGACAGAAGCTGACAGGCTAAAACGTTTTCTTTGTTCTCTTTCAGCTCCCTTTGGCTGTTTTGCTGTATTGGGAAATCACGATTACGAGGTCCCTGTGTCAGTGAATTCCAAAGGGGAATACGATATAACTGATGATTCGGCTTCATGGGTTTCAAAGAGTTGGTTCCGGCTCTTTTCCTCCGTAACATTGGCAAAAAAAACAACAGAAAGGGCAAAAGCCATAGGAATGCATCCGAAATTGATAAAGCTACTTCAACAAACTCCCTGTCAGCTTCTGGAGAATCAGTCAAAGAAAGTGCCTATCAAGGGTTCGTACCTTAACATTTGCGGATTGGGAGAGTATACTTTGGGGAAGTTTATTCCATCACAAGCTTTTGCCGGTTATGATGCTCAGTACCCGGGCATTGTATTAACCCATAATCCCGATACCATCCCTTTATTAAAGGATTATCCCGGAGATATTATCCTTTCAGGGCATACTCATGGGGGGCAGGTCAATTTGCCCTGGATCTGGAAAAAACTGACTTTGCTGGAAAATATGCAATACAAAAAAGGCCTTTTCCATCATTTTGACAAATGGGAATATGTCAGCCGCGGCATCGGAAGCGTCATGCCTTTTAGATGGTTTGCCAGGCCTGAAATGGTGATCATAACTTTGGAATAGACAATGGACTCAAATGTTTCTGTCAGTATAATACTTTTGGCGGGGGGATTGGGAACTCGGATGCAGGCGCCTTTACCCAAGCAGTTTTTGCCTCTGGGGGGCAAACCGGTAGCATTATACAGTTTTGATGTTTTCCTATCTATGCCAGAGGTTTTTGAAATCGTGGTCGTATGCGATCCTGCTTACCATCATATATTTCAGAAAAAGCCGTTCCAGAAGCGAATAGTTTTTGCTGCGCCGGGAGAAAGGCGCCAGGATTCGGTGTTCAATGGCTTCAAAAAAACAGGTCCTGAATCGGAATGGATTGGCATCCATGACAGCGCCCGCCCTTTTATTACTTCGGAAATGGCCCGTTCTGTGATCGCGGCTGCCCGCGAAAAAGGAGCGGCGGCTTTGGGAATGCCTGTAAAATTCACAGTCAAAGAATGCGATGCGGAAGGGTGGGTTAGAAATACGCCTTCCAGGGATGCTCTGTGGGAAATTCAGACACCTCAGGTCATCCGAAGGGATCTTTTGCAAAAAGGGTTTGATAGGGCCGATCAAATCAAGGCGACGGTTACAGATGATGTCTCCCTGGTGGAACTTCTTTCACAACCCGTCAGAATTGTAAAGGGAAGCTATAATAATATAAAAATTACTACGCCGGAAGATATTTTAGCGGCTGAAAGCATACGAGCAGGTGACTATGGAAAAAGCTCTGTTCAACCATAAAATGCTCATTGCCTATGATGGTTCGGCTTATAGCGGCTGGCAGATACAGCTCAATGCCGTTTCCATTCAAGGAGTGCTTGAAGAAGCCCTCAAAACGATCACCCGCTCCGATGTCCGTGTGATAGGCTCGGGAAGGACCGATGCCGGGGTCCACGCCTTGGGGCAGACCGCTCACTTCTTCACACAGCAGCCTCTCGATTATTTCAGGATTTTAAGGTCTCTGAATGGCCTCTTGCCGAAAGATATCCGGGTAAAATCCATCGAACAGGCTTCGGCGGATTTCCATGCCCAATATAGTGCTACGGGTAAAATCTATCATTACCGGTTTTGCCTCGATGAGGTTCAAAGCCCCTTTGAAAGGCTGTATCAATTCCACGTGCATGAGAAAATAAATCTGGATATTCTGATAGAGGCTGCTAAATTGTTTTTAGGGGCCCACGATTTTACGTCCTTTGCCAATGAAGCCCATGCAGGATCGGCCAGCAAAGATCCGGTGCGTACCTTAAAGAGGATAGATCTGGTCCAGGAAGAGGACGGATGGAGGCTGGAGTTTGAAGCAGACGGGTTTCTATACAAAATGGTCAGAAATATCGTAGGGGCCTTGTTCGAAACGGCGGCCGGGAAAAGGGAGATGGACGAAATAAGGGCTATCCTAAAAGCATGCGATCGTAAAGCTGCAGGGAAAGCGGCTCCGCCTCAAGGCCTGTTTTTAATTAAAGTCATTTACGGTGGGTGCAATTAAATGTGTGGGGTTGAGATATTTTTATTACCACAGAGACCACAGAGAGCACAGAGAAAATTCGCTTGGCTCTGCGACATAGAATTTTCGTTTGTGCGCGAAGCGCACAAACGAAAGCCGTCATTCAAGCCCGTTCCGGGCTTGAATGAACTCTGTGTTCTCTGTGTGCTCTGTGGTAGAAATTTCTCAATCTCTCAGATTTAATTGCACCCATTTACGGTACAATGACCTGTTCAAGGGAGGAGTAATGGCGGACCCCGCTTTGGAGAAAGCCTGGTATTTCAGGGTACTGGGCCGTGCAGATCAGAACAGGTTCAGCAGAAGATCCCATCAAGGCCTTTAATCCTCTTGGAGTATCCTCAAATCCAATCACCCTGTCATTTTCTTGGGCCAGCCGTTGAATGGCAATCTGATAGCATTCCGGGTGGGGCTTGGGAAGCGAATAGTCTTCACGGGTGATCCATACTGGAATGGTGTCCAGAATGGGATTTTGCTTGCGGATTTCTTGTACCAGATTATCGGGGGAATGTGTGACCACGCACCGTTTGATATGGGATTTTTGCAGTTCTGAGAGCAGTTTACAAACACCGGGCATGAGATGGATGGCTCCTTCTTGGACAAGGTCGAGCATCGCCTGTTTTTTTTGGGCATAGAGGATATCCCAGGAAGGCTCTTTTTCCCTTAAGGCGGGAAATTCTGCATAAATCTGATCCCGTAATCCTTCCGGATGGTAATGGGCCGCTTGGCAATAGCGGTCAAAACTCCAATTGAGCTCAAAGCCATAAAGCCTGCAGAGTCTCCGATAAGCAGCAAAATGGACCTCTTCGGTATTGACAAGCAATCCATCAAAATCAAATAGAAACAGTTGATAATTGTATATCCAATGCATATGATATAGAGATGCTCAATATATATAAATATTCATAATACCCGTTTTAAATATTAATGAAAATCAAAATTATCCTGTTTTTTTACATTTTATCGTGTTTATTTCTTTTAGGATGTTCTTTTCAGGATGCAACTAAAAAACCAAAAGAGAAAGTGACCCTTCAAGGGGAATATATCTACCGCTTGCATAATGAACATTATTTTCTGCCGCCTGCACCGGAGAAAAACCCGCCTGAACCCTATCCTTGGGAAAAAAACAGGGGAAGCACCCTGCCCAGGATCACGAAAGAGTATTTCCGTTGCAAGGGCAGTTCATTAAATCCAGTGAGGACTCTTTTGAAAAAAGGGGAGCGAGTGCATTACACCGATTGCGGAGGCAGTGAGAAGCATAGTTTGCCCCTAAGAGATAATAAAGAATTTATATATCCTGTCTTGATAGATCTGTTGAACTATCTTCAAAAAAAAACCGGCAGGCGGGTGGTTATTACCAGCGGACATCGTTGCCCGGAGCATAATGCCTACATCTATTCCGACAAGGAAAATCCTCATTCAAAGCATCTGATGGGAGCAGAGGTCTCCTTTTATGTGCAGGGGATGGAAAACCAGCCGGAAAGGATCATCCAGCTGCTGCAAAACTACTATCAGGAAACACCCCGGTATCAAAAACAAAAAGAGTATATAGAATTCACCCGCTATGAAAAAAAGGATACGGATGTATCGACTCAGCCTTGGCTTAACAAGGAGATATTTATCAAGCTTTATTTGAAAAAGGAAGGGCGCGACCAGGATAATCGGCATCCCTATCCCTACATCAGTGTGCAGGTCCGTTACGATAGGGACCTCAATGAGAAGGTAATATTCACGTGGCCTAAGGGGTATAACAATTTTTACAGAAAATAAGTAGTTTTGGAGGGATTTACCACTGAGCCACTGAGATCACTGAGAAGGTATGAGAGAATGGAGAGGGATCCGAAGCATACAAAATAGTTTTGTAGGGATTTACCACTGAGCCACTGAGATCACTGACAAGGTATGAGAGAATGGAGAGGGATCCGAAGCATACAAAATAGTTTTGTAGGGATTTACCACTGAGCCACTGAGATCACTGAGAAGGTATGAGAGAATTGAGAGGGATCCGAAGCATTCAGACTTAAATATTAGTTGTAAGGATTTTTCATAATATTTAAGTTTGTATGCTTCAGACCCCTCTCAATTCTCTCATATAATCTCAGTGATCTCAGTGGGCTCAGTGGTAAATCCCTACAAAATGTGATGCAAAGGGCGCAAAGGAAAGAATTTTTCTAAAAGGTTATTTATTGAGATTAAGAACTAGTTTTTCCAAGGCATCGATCCATTTTGGATGATCGTTCAGACCTGGTACCAGGTCGAGGATATGGCCTCCGGCCTGTCGGAATTCCTGAGCATATTCTACTCCTATTTCATAAGTGGTTTCCAGGCAATCGCAAACAAAAGAAGGGCAAAAGACCAGGATCTTTTTCTGACCTGTTTTAGCCAGTTCTTTAATGCGTTCATTGGTATAAGGCTCTAGCCATGCCTCTTTTCCAAGCCTGGATTGAAAGCTGATGCTGTATTTATCCCGAGGCAATTTTAGGCTATCAGAAATACTATGCGCTGTGGCAAAACATTGGGCGGAATAACAGAAATGGTTTCTTGAAGTCAACTGCAAACAGCAATCCTTTGATTTTAGGCAGCTGTTTTTAGCATCCATTTTTTTAATTTGTCTTTGAGGCAGCCCATGAAAGCTGAATAGGATATGATCATAGGAAGAAATGTCAAAACCCTCTGCCACAGCCCGGAAGGCTGCAATGAAACCGGGATCTGCAGCAAAATTATTGATAAAAGTGATTTTGGGAATATGCAGATGGTCCTTTAATTCTTGCATGATGCATTCATGAATGGAACCAGTGGTTGCAGAAGCATATTGTGGAAAAAGGGGAAGGACAATGATTTCTTCCAGTTGATTGTCTAGAAGGGCTGTCAAGGCGGATTTTATGCTGGGCATCTGGTATCGCATGCCAAGCTCCACTCGGAATGCGGGGCCCATCCTCATTTGCAACAGAGCCCTGATCTTTTCCCCATAAACAAGCAAAGGGGACCCTTCTTCCGTCCAGATTTTTTTATAGTATTCGGTGGATTGCTTATACCGGCGTGGAATAATAAAGAATCGGACCAGGAGGTTCTTCCACAGCCAGGGCAGATCGATAACTCTTTTATCCGTTAAAAATTCAGTGAGATATTGATGCACGTGCTTACGAGTCGGCAAATGAGGCGTGCCAAGATTGGCAAGTAAAATACCAGTGCGTGGATGAGTCATTTTATTTTAAAGGTTTATTGATTGGATACTATGAGGTTAATGGGAAGAAGTGTCAAGCCATCTTTTAGTTGATTGATAAAATCTATTTCAATACAATGCCGAATCCAGACACAAACCAAAAGGAGAAATAAGATGAACTCTTTGTCACGCCTTGTATGCCCCATGATTACAGGGAGAATACAAATTTTTTCAAAAAATAGACTGAAAAAAGGTGATGTGTTCCCCAATATTATCATGACTAGATATAAGAAATCTCTCGATGAAAGGGAAAACTTTTCAACATCATTTGAGTTGAAGTCTCGTCGAGTGGTCCTCTTTACTGTACCAGGAGCTTTTACACCCATCTGTACCAGGCAGCATCTGGCCGGTTTCAAACAAGAGGCAAATACAATCCTTAATATAAAATTTAAAAAAATCCAGGATGCCGTTCAAAAAATCATCTGCGTCACTCCGGATAACGTCGACGTAAGCCGGGCCTGGAATTCACTCCACGGAAGCCCCGAAATTGATATGTGGGCAGATAATTTGGGTGAATTGGCTGACAAAACCGGTTTAGGGGTGAACCTCTCAGGCGATAGAGGCCTTGGATATGGATTTATGCGTTCTGCTATGGTGATCAACGATGGCAAAATTGAATGGATTGAAATAGAAGACACGCCCGCCAGCTGCATCAGATCCCATGCAAACAATGTAATTAGCTATCTCGACCATCTGGCAGCTAAGGAAAAATAAAACCCGTTTTGTAGGGATTTACCACTGAGCCACTGAGATCACTGAGATTATATGAGAGAATTGAGAGGGGTCTGAAGCATTCAGACTTAAATATTATGAAAAACGTTATGTAGGGATTTACCACTGAGCCACTGAGATCACTGAGATTATATGAGAGAATTGAGAGGGGTCTGAAGCATACAAACTTAAATATTATGAAAAACGTTTTGTAGGGATTTACCACTGAGCCACTGAGATCACTGTGATTATATGAGAGAATTGAGAGGGATCGGAAGCATTCAGACTTAAATATTATGAAAAACGTTTTGTAGGGATTTACCACTGAGCCACTGAGATCACTGTGATTATATGAGAGAATTGAGAGGGATCGGAAGCATTCAGACTTAAATATTATGAAAAACGTTATGTAGGGATTTACCACTGAGCCACTGAGATCACTGAGATTATATGAGAGAATTGAGAGGGGTCTGAAGCATACAAACTTAAATATTATGAAAAACGTTTTGTAGGGATTTACCACTGAGCCACTGAGATCACTGAGATTATATGAGAGAATTGAGAGGGGTCTGAAGCATACAAACTTAAATATTATGAAAAACGTTTTGTAGGGATTTACCACTGAGCCACTGAGATCACTGAGATTATATGAGAGAATTGAGAGGGGTCTGAAGCATACAAACTTAAATATTATGAAAAACGTTTTGTAGGGATTTACCACTGAGCCACTGAGATCACTGTGATTATATGAGAGAATTGAGAGGGATCGGAAGCATTCAGACTTAAATATTATGAAAAACGTTATGTAGGGATTTACCACTGAGCCACTGAGATCACTGAGATTATATGAGAGAATTGAGAGGGGTCTGAAGCATACAAACTTAAATATTATGAAAAACGTTTTGTAGGGATTTACCACTGAGCCACTGAGATCACTGAGATTATATGAGAGAATTGAGAGGGGTCTGAAGCATACAAACTTAAATATTATGAAAAACGTTATGTAGGGATTTACCACTGAGCCACTGAGATCACTGAGATTATATGAGAGAATTGAGAGGGGTCTGAAGCATACAAACTTAAATATTATGAAAAACGTTTTGTAGGGATTTACCACTGAGCCACTGAGATCACTGTGATTATATGAGAGAATTGAGAGGGATCGGAAGCATTCAGACTTAAATATTATGAAAAACGTTATGTAGGGATTTACCACTGAGCCACTGAGATCACTGAGATTATATGAGAGAATTGAGAGGGGTCTGAAGCATACAAACTTAAATATTATGAAAAACGTTTTGTAGGGATTTACCACTGAGCCACTGAGATCACTGAGATTATATGAGAGAATTGAGAGGGGTCTGAAGCATACAAACTTAAATATTATGAAAAACGTTTTGTAGGGATTTACCACTGAGCCACTGAGATCACTGAGATTATATGAGAGAATTGAGAGGGGTCTGAAGCATACAAACTTAAATATTATGAAAAACGTTTTGTAGGGATTTACCACTGAGCCACTGAGATCACTGTGATTATATGAGAGAATTGAGAGGGATCGGAAGCATTCAGACTTAAATATTATGAAAAACGTTATGTAGGGATTTACCACTGAGCCACTGAGATCACTGAGATTATATGAGAGAATTGAGAGGGGTCTGAAGCATACAAACTTAAATATTATGAAAAACGTTTTGTAGGGATTTACCACTGAGCCACTGAGATCACTGAGATTATATGAGAGAATTGAGAGGGGTCTGAAGCATACAAACTTAAATATTATGAAAAACGTTTTGTAGGGATTTACCACTGAGCCACTGAGATCACTGTGATTATATGAGAGAATTGAGAGGGATCGGAAGCATTCAGACTTAAATATTATGAAAAACGTTTTGTAGGGATTTACCACTGAGCCACTGAGATCACTGAGATTATATGAGAGAATTGAGAGGGGTCTGAAGCATACAAACTTAAATATTATGAAAAACGTTTTGTAGGGATTTACCACTGAGCCACTGAGATCACTGTGATTATATGAGAGAATTGAGAGGGATCGGAAGCATTCAGACTTAAATATTATGAAAAACGTTATGTAGGGATTTACCACTGAGCCACTGAGATCACTGAGATTATATGAGAGAATTGAGAGGGGTCTGAAGCATACAAACTTAAATATTATGAAAAACGTTTTGTAGGGATTTACCACTGAGCCACTGAGATCACTGAGATTATATGAGAGAATTGAGAGGGGTCTGAAGCATACAAACTTAAATATTATGAAAAACGTTTTGTAGGGATTTACCACTGAGCCACTGAGATCACTGTGATTATATGAGAGAATTGAGAGGGATCGGAAGCATTCAGACTTAAATATTATGAAAAACGTTATGTAGGGATTTACCACTGAGCCACTGAGATCACTGAGATTATATGAGAGAATTGAGAGGGGTCTGAAGCATACAAACTTAAATATTATGAAAAACGTTTTGTAGGGATTTACCACTGAGCCACTGAGATCACTGAGATTATATGAGAGAATTGAGAGGGGTCTGAAGCATACAAACTTAAATATTATGAAAAACGTTTTGTAGGGATTTACCACTGAGCCACTGAGATCACTGAGATTATATGAGAGAATTGAGAGGGGTCTGAAGCATACAAACTTAAATATTATGAAAAACGTTTTGTAGGGATTTACCACTGAGCCACTGAGATCACTGTGATTATATGAGAGAATTGAGAGGGATCGGAAGCATTCAGACTTAAATATTATGAAAAACGTTATGTAGGGATTTACCACTGAGCCACTGAGATCACTGAGATTATATGAGAGAATTGAGAGGGGTCTGAAGCATACAAACTTAAATATTATGAAAAACGTTTTGTAGGGATTTACCACTGAGCCACTGAGATCACTGAGATTATATGAGAGAATTGAGAGGGGTCTGAAGCATACAAACTTAAATATTATGAAAAATCCTTACAACTAATATTTAAGTCTGAATGCTTCGGATCCCTCTCAATTCTCTCATATAATCTCAGTGATCTCAGTGGCTCAGTGGTAAATCCCTACACAACGTTTTTCATAATATTTAAGTTTGTATGCTTCAGACCCCTCTCAATTCTCTCATATAATCACAGTGATCTCAGTGGCTCAGTGGTAAATCCCTACAAAACGTTTTTCATAATATTTAAGTCTGAATGCTTCAGACCCCTCTCAATTCTCTCATATAATCTCAGTGATCTCAGTGGCTCAGTGGTAAATCCCTACAAAACGTTTTTCATAATATTTAAGTTTGTATGCTTCAGACCCCTCTCAATTCTCTCATATAATCTCAGTGATCTCAGTGGCTCAGTGGTAAATCCCTACAAAACGTTTTTCATAATATTTAAGTTTGTATGCTTCGGATCCCTCTCAATTCTCTCATATAATCTCAGTGATCTCAGTGGCTCAGTGGTAAATCCCTACAAAACGTTTTTCATAATATTTAAGTTTGTATGCTTCAGACCCCTCTCAATTCTCTCATATAATCTCAGTGATCTCAGTGGCTCAGTGGTAAATCCCTACAAAACGTTTTTCATAATATTTAAGTTTGTATGCTTCAGACCCCTCTCAATTCTCTCATATAATCACAGTGATCTCAGTGGCTCAGTGGTAAATCCCTACAAAACGTTTTTCATAATATTTAAGTCTGAATGCTTCGGATCCCTCTCAATTCTCTCATATAATCTCAGTGATCTCAGTGGCTCAGTGGTAAATCCCTACAAAACGTTTTTCATAATATTTAAGTTTGTATGCTTCAGACCCCTCTCAATTCTCTCATATAATCACAGTGATCTCAGTGGCTCAGTGGTAAATCCCTACAAAACGTTTTTCATAATATTTAAGTTTGTATGCTTCAGACCCCTCTCAATTCTCTCATATAATCACAGTGATCTCAGTGGCTCAGTGGTAAATCCCTACAAAACGTTTTTCATAATATTTAAGTCTGAATGCTTCGGATCCCTCTCAATTCTCTCATATAATCTCAGTGATCTCAGTGGCTCAGTGGTAAATCCCTACAAAACGTTTTTCATAATATTTAAGTTTGTATGCTTCAGACCCCTCTCAATTCTCTCATATAATCTCAGTGATCTCAGTGGCTCAGTGGTAAATCCCTACAAAACGTTTTTCATAATATTTAAGTTTGAATGCTTCAGACCCCTCTCAATTCTCTCATATAATCACAGTGATCTCAGTGGCTCAGTGGTAAATCCCTACAAAACGTTTTTCATAATATTTAAGTTTGTATGCTTCGGATCCCTCTCAATTCTCTCATATAATCTCAGTGATCTCAGTGGCTCAGTGGTAAATCCCTACAAAACGTTTTTCATAATATTTAAGTTTGTATGCTTCAGACCCCTCTCAATTCTCTCATATAATCTCAGTGATCTCAGTGGCTCAGTGGTAAATCCCTACAAAACGTTTTTCATAATATTTAAGTTTGAATGCTTCAGACCCCTCTCAATTCTCTCATATAATCACAGTGATCTCAGTGGCTCAGTGGTAAATCCCTACAAAACGTTTTTCATAATATTTAAGTTTGTATGCTTCGGATCCCTCTCAATTCTCTCATATAATCACAGTGATCTCAGTGGCTCAGTGGTAAATCCCTACAAAACGTTTTTCATAATATTTAAGTCTGAATGCTTCGGATCCCTCTCAATTCTCTCATATAATCTCAGTGATCTCAGTGGCTCAGTGGTAAATCCCTACAAAACGTTTTTCATAATATTTAAGTCTGAATGCTTCAGACCCCTCTCAATTCTCTCATATAATCTCAGTGATCTCAGTGGCTCAGTGGTAAATCCCTACAAAACGTTTTTCATAATATTTAAGTCTGAATGCTTCGGATCCCTCTCAATTCTCTCATATAATCTCAGTGATCTCAGTGGCTCAGTGGTAAATCCCTACAAAACGTTGCCAGTAACAACATTGCTACAAATTCTTTCATATCAATCGCTCGACAATATCCAGAATCAGGTCGCTAAAATTCTTTGCCTTTTTGTTTCTTTTGTATAACGACAGGGCTGATTTCATCACTTTCAACTTGTTTGCATCCGCATTAAAAACGTCCATAATTGCTTTAGCCAGCAGGTCACTGCTTAACTGCTTCTCCGATATGACTTCAGCGCCGCCTATTTGAAACTTCATCACATGCCCGTTCTTCTCCTGATGGTTGTCTGCTGCATGGGGGTAAGGTATCAAAATGCCCGGCACTTCAAATTCGATCTGTTCTGCAAGTGTGGCAGCCCCCGCTCGAGAAATGACAAGGTCTGCCGTCGACCAGGCGAAATCCATACGCTCTTCAAAGGCTTTGACACAGGCTCTGAAACCCATGCTTTGATAGGACTGATTCAGTTTTTCACAGGCATCTTCCCGTCCGGTAAAATGTAAGATCTGCAGGGAAGAGGACCATTCCCTTCCTTTTTTCTGGACGACCTCTTCCAGAATTTGATTGATTGAGGCAGCTCCCTGAGAACCTCCAAAAACGAGAAGGGTCTTCAGGTTATCTTCAAGATTGAAATATTGTATGGCCTCGCTTCTCGAAACGCAGTCTTTTTTAAATCCGGGCCGTAAAGGCATGTAAACCAGTTGTGTTTCCCCTTTTAATAGTTTTGCAGCTTCAGTAAACTGGATGGCGGTTACCAGGGAAAATCTGGAGAACAGCCGGATCACTTTGCCTGGATGGGTGTCTGAGGCAAAAAGAACGACGGGAATTTGGCAAAGCTGGGCTGCCGTCATGGTGGGCAAGCTGTGATAGCTTCCAAAGCCAATGATCAGGTCAGGCCTGAATTGCCTTATGACTTTTAGACTTTCATAGAGCCCTACCAGGTTAAGGGTCAGGCTTGAAAACAGTTTGAATGGATTTTTTCTCGCAAAAGGGCTGCATGAAATACTGTAAAAAGGCCTTTGGGTGCTTTGAAACCAGGCATTTCCGGCCAGGCGTCCTCCAATGAACAGAGTCTCAATGGAAGGGTCTTTGGCAGCCAGTTCCTGGGCCAGTGCTACGGCGGGATAAATATGCCCCCCCGTGCCTCCTACACTTATTAAAATTTTCTTTGACATGATTTCTCTTCTCCGGTGCAGGATATATCAAATAAAAATCCGATGCCCATACAGTTTGCCATTAGAGAGCTCCCTCCTTGGCTGAAAAGAGGGAGGTTCAGCCCTGTGCTAGGGAGCAGCCCAGAGACCACTCCCATATTCAGGAAAGCCTGAAAACAAAACAGAAAGGAAATAATCCCGGCAAAATAAAAACCTTCTTCATCTGCAGCTCTTTGGGCTATTGCAAAACCTGTATATCCCATCGCAGCATATAAACTGGTAAGCAGCACTATCCCCAGAAACCCAAATTCTTCAGCATAAATGGCTGCTATATAGTCGTTCTGGGCCTCAGGAAGGTAGCTGAGCTTTTGCAGGCTATTCCCTGGGCCCTTGCCGAACAATTGCCCCGAACCCGCGGCAATTTTAGCTTGATAAGGTTGATGCCCTCTCCCTTTCAAATCCAGTTCTGGATGAAAATAGACATTAAGCCTTGCTGAAACATAAGGGAGCTGGGACGCGGAAATCCCGCCTACTAAAGTCAGGGCTACTAAAGGGATGGTCCAATATTTCAATGGGATCCGGGTTAAAAAAAACAGGACCAGAAGGTTGATTGCTAAGGCTATGGCTGTTCCATTGTTGGGCTCTACAAGTATAAGCACTATAGGGATAGCGCAAATGGCGGCAAGCTTGGCAAATTGATTAAAAGTCAGAAGGTCCACATTTGTTTTCAGGATGGAATGAATAAAAAAGGCGGGTACAAAATATTTCACAAATTCGGAGGGCTGAAAAGAGAATCCTGCCACCGATAACCAGCGGCGGGATCCGTTGACTTTTGTTCCGATCCCCGGGATCAATACCAGAACAAGCAGGAAGCAGAAAAAAGCAAAAAGGAGCGGGCTCCACTCTAAAATCTTTCTGTAGCCAATATTTATCACCAGGCCAGCCAAGAGAATGCCTATGCCTAAGTTCACCAGTTGACGCAGAAGCATCTGATGGGTGCTCCTATCCAGATCGCGTTCCAAGACCTCAGCAGAAGACGTACTAAAAATCATGATCAAACCCATAACAAAAATGGCAGAGGAAATAATGAGAAGGTAAGAACGCATGGTTTTAATAAATTGACATCATAGATGTTTTTTTGTTATAATTATAGTTTAATGTTAAAATTATCGGGGTAATATCTATGAACATACAAGACCAAAATTATATTATAATTAAAAATTTGTTTGAAAAATCCACACAAGGAGAACCTCAAACTGAATTTATGGCCATGGCGGATGCCAATTCTCTGTATGCCTTGGGCGATCATATTGAAAGCTCCGATATACCGTTCCGAGTTTTAAGGATTTTTACCTGTTTTAAATCTTTATTTCCTAAATTTATTGAAAGATGGTATTTAGGCCAAGTTAAAAATGAAATAATTGAATTTAAGAAACGGTTTATCGACTTGACAAACGCGCAAATCACAGATCCGGCCCTGAAAAAAATAGCAGCGTCGGTTATCGATTCACCTATTCTAAACTCTGATATCTATGATAACATCTTACATATTATTCAGCTGAACCAAACCCTCTCGGAAGCCAGGGCCCAGCTAACAGCCGAAGGGTATCAAGAAGCGGCTATTTCCAAAGCCATTGAAGAAGTCTGTCGATGCCTGCCGGACGACCTGGATGATATGCCTTCCGCTTTACTGGACCGCCTTTTGTATGAGTCTCCAAGACTCGATGATTCCGAAAGCTGCAAACGGTTTCATTATTTTAGGGTATTAGGTTGCCTGGAAAACGAATTTTCCTCTTATCTGGATGCGGATTCAAATGATGCCTTAAACAAACACAAGGCTTTATTAATGTGTTCTCCTGAAAATCTGACCACGGAACACGAATCCGCTTTCAATCATATTGAAAACATATTGAACGATCTGGAATCTGCAAAATACCCTCCAGATACCATTAAAATTGCCCTGAGAATATTGTTAAAAATGACCTCCTTCAGCATCCGAGAAGAAACCTTGCGCGACTATATTAGCCTGAACGGAATTAAACACAAAACCGCGTCTTATGAAGAGCAAACGAATACCCAGCGCGGCTATATCGATGTGATCAAAGATGAGCACGGAAATAATTTGGCCAAAAAAAGGGGCTCTAAAATAAGCAACAAGGCAGAATTGTTAGCTTACGAAGTAGAGCATTTGATGGGAAATGACAATGTACCTCCGGCTTTGCAGACTCGGTCCGGAGATCTCCTCCAAAAATATATTAACAACTCCCAAAAAATAGATGATTTTTTGGAAAATACGGCTGGAGGAGCTGAACAGATTGCTGCCATGGATGTGTCTGCAATTCAATGCTACCTCACTCTGAGTTTGGTCAGAGGGCGCGGAGATGGGCATGGAGGCAATACTGTCATTTATTCCGGTCCTGAAGGGATCAAGCCCTATGACATCGATGAAGAAGAAGATTTTATTTATCAAAACATTGATTTAAAATTTCGCGATAGAGAGGCTAATGAAGGAAAACTGACTTCCAATATGGCAGCTTTTGGATTTCCTCAGGCCCATCAACCCTATCCCAAGGTTTTATTGAAACTGTTTGCCTGGCCGGGAATGAAAGACAAAATACTCAAACAGTGCCGTTATAGAAAATTAAGCAGCGGCTATAGGGCTTTGGAGGAGAGATTGGATAAAATCATTGAAATCTGCCGCTTTGAAAGCACAAAAACTTCACCCACGTTAACTCCCAAAGACCTCTATCACTTTATCTATGCGAAGGACTATCTGTATGAAATGTACAAAAAAAAAGGGTACACTGATTATGAATTCTATAGAGGCGATGTGAAATGTTGCGATGATCAGTACCCAAGGTCTCCAAGAGAAAATACCAATAAAGGCTATTTTGATGAAAACGTCCTCAAAATGGATTCAATGTATAACCCTTCGCCATTTCCAATGAGTGATCCTTCCACAAGGGAACAATACCCAGGGGATAGCATTATACGAAAGGTCTACAATGCCTTGGAAAGATCTTCAGCCGTCGATGCATTGGAAATAACGCCTGAAGCATTTGATGAAAAAGGATGGAAAGAATATCAAGAGCAATGCCGGCTTTTAAACAAACCTGTGCAATCCTTTATGTTATCTCATTTTTTACAGGGATTTGCAAAAAGGATGTCCAAACAGTTAAGCCATCTGTACCCTTTCTGCATCCTGGATATTGTCAGAGGAGAAAATGACAAACTATTCCTGCAAATAAGAAAACCGGATCATCTGATCAATTAGTCAAGATCATAATATCTTGTTTTACTTGTGATCTAGATCTGGCAAAATATAGCCATCTTTTCCCCACAGCAAAGAATGTGAATCCTAATGCCTAATATTTATGTGGCTACCTAATATTAATAAATCTACTCATCGGTATCAATCATACGACCTAGATACATTACTTACGAAGATATGAAACTCTCCGATTTCGTTTAATGCAATTTTTAACTCTTCACTTATTTCTTCTTTTTTTTGGCGGCCATTGTAATTCCCTTTCCTCAAAGGCTATTATGGAATAAAAAGAGGCAATTATGTTTGTCGATATTGGGAAGGGCGGTTTTTTTCCAGACGGCAACTGTTTGTGTCATGACGCCTTGGGTAGGAAGCGTGAGGTCCCAGGCAAGGCATAAGAGGGTTTTATCATGGAGGGTTTCTAAAAGGGATTTTAATAAGTAAGCCGAGCGATAAGGGGTTTCCATCACTATTTGAGTCGACCCTTCTTCGCGGGATCGGCTTTCATATTTTTTAATAGTTGCCTTTTGCTGGGCCGCATCCCTGTCCAAATACCCATGAAAGGCAAAATCTTGGCCTGGAAGCCCGGACAGCATCAGAGCCATTAAAATAGAAGAAGGTCCAACAAAGGCTTGTATGGTCAGGCCTAGCTGACGGGCCCGAAGGACGAGTCTGGAGCCGGGATCGGCAATGCAAGGAAGCCCCGCATCCGAAATCAGTCCCCATCGTTCCCCATTTTTTATAGGTTCCAGAAAAAAATCGGTGTCCGCTTCTGGAGTATCCTGATCATATACCGCTACGGGTATTTGGGGAGCTGGAATTTTGGTTTCAAATCGGGAGAGGTAGCGGCGGCCCGCCTGGAAGCTTTCGGCTATCAGGCCGTCTAGTGTGCTGACCGCCTTGTCGACACTATTCGGCAAAAATAATTCATGATGCTTGTGGTCTCCGATCAGATTGGGCAATAAAAGTAATGCAGGTTTCATATTCATGTTGTTAGATGGGCTATCAAAAGTTCATTTAGAATATCTGCATTTCCTGAGCTGTTTTTGAAATTCAGTTCAACTTCATCGATTTTCAATAATCCCTTTCTGAGACTTGCAGGACCATAAGATTGGGCTTGCTGGATATGCTTTTCAATGATGAATGGGGTCATTTTCGGAAAGTGCTCTGCTATTTCTTTGGTTCCGCCGCCTTGAGCCAGGAGCGCGCTGATTTTGTATTCCGTTTCAAACTGGGAACGGAGTTGTCTGAGGATGACAATAAATGCCAAATCATTTTCCAGCAACCCTTTGCTGATGCGCAAGGCGCTGCTGCTATCTCTTTTAAAAATGGCTTCAGCCAACTGCCAGATCGTTTCAACATGATTTACAGAACCTATCTCCAGGATATCTTTTTCAGTAATTTCGGTGCGGTCGCCTACAAAGCACACCAGTTTTTCCAGTTCATGAAACAGGTCGGAAGAATCTGTGCCGATGCGTTTGATAAGCCTAAGAGACGCCTGCGGGGAAAGAGCTTTCCCTTTTTTCGCTGCCAGGGATACGGTCCATTCCTGCTGGCTCTTTTCTTTAATCCATGGTTTTTCTTCGGGAATATCTAGGATAATGCCTATTTTTTCAACCCGTTTATACAGTTTTGTCGTGGCTGGCAAGGAAGAAGCAGCCAGAATGAGTGTAGCGGATAGTTTAGGTGCAGCCAAAGCCGATTCCAATTTTTCCATAAAGGCTTTGGGTGCTTTGTCCAAATTTTGAAGGATCAAAATATTTGTGCCGGAAAAAAAAGAAAAGGAATGCAGTTCCGTCAATACCTTGTCGATTTTTATCTCATTTGTTTCAAAACTTTGAACATTGAATCCTTGAGAAGAAGAAGAGGAAGACAATTGCCTGACCACCAAATCTATGGCCTGTTTACGTTGAAAGTCCTCTTTTGAAACGATCAGATAGACTCCTGCAAAATGGGACGGCGCGGAGTCAGCCAAATGTTTTTCAAAAGCGCGAAGGTTATTATATTTCACGGACTATGCTATGGCCTTTACGGGTTTCATCTTCATAATATCTTTTGACAGTTGAACCCACAGGCGCCAGTCTTCCCGAAGGTTTTTTCTCAAGTTTTTAATTTCCGATTTCAGATTGTTCAACAGGTCCATTTCGCTTTTTTCGCGTTTGACTTTTTTGTAATTTTCCTTCAGGGAATTGAATTTGGCCAGTTGAGAGACAATCCGATCAGAGATCTCTTCTACTTTTTGAGCTAGATCGTCATATTTTACATGCCAGAGTTCTTTCAGCCGCTCCAGTAAAAGCGTTTTACGCTCGATGACCAGGCGGCGATTGATAAGGACGGGGTCAATCCGTTTCAATCCGAAAGCCAGTCCGCATTTATGCAATAGCCAGATGACCCATTTTGTGGGGTCAAAATGGAACCAGCGGATTCCATTGCGGTAATCTGTGGAAAATACGTGGTGATAGTTGTGGTATCCTTCTCCGAAAGTTAGAAGGGCCAGAATATAGTTGTTTACAGCAGTCTGTTCCTGGCAAAAAGGCTTGTCACCCCAGGTATGCGCCAATGAGTTGATAAACCAGGTAAAATGGTGCAGTGCAAATATGCGCAGCCAGGTAGCTATAAAGAAAGCGCCCCAATAGTCGCTGAAAAGCCATCCCACAAAAAGGAAAACGATCACATTGGTAAGGGTGGCTAAGATCTTGTAATAACGGTCCTGGAAAACGACCAGGGGATTGTTTAGAAGATCGGGGACGACTTTAGGGTCGATGTTTTTGGGTTTTTCCAGGATCCAAAGGCAATGGGCATACCAGAAGCCTTTTTTAATGCTGTATGGATCTTCATCGGTATCGACATGGGCGTGATGCAGGCGGTGATCAAAAGCCCATCGCAAGGCACTGCTTTGGAGCGTCATGGAAGAAAAGAACAGAATGACTGCTTCCACGGGCTTGACAGTTTTATACGAACGATGAGAATAGAGGCGATGATATCCAGCAGTTATGCTTATTCCGGTCAGGTAGAGGAGGACAATAGCTGATATCCAAATGCCGGCCCCGGGAATGGTATAGTAAAGATAAACAGGCAAAGTGAGAAGAAGAAAAATATGATAGATGATGATAAAAAGGGCGGGCCCCTGGTTGAATTCTTTTACAGCCTTCATGTTATATTTACCTCGATATGTGTGGAGTACTAAGTACTAATGATATAGTAAATTTTCCATTAAGTCAAGCTCCATTTCCGGTTGGTTGCTTCCCAGCGATTCCCGCTAAAAAAAAACATATTCAGAAGTATCTTGAAACGTCAAACAACAGAAATCTTTTCGTAAACTTTCTACACAATTGCCCATCCTGTTTTTTCCGGGAGTTGCTGGTTTCTTCCTTTCCTCTTTGAAAAAAAACTTTATTTCCTTAATGTTCTATACTATGTACCCCTTTGATTAAACAAGGACAACATAATGAAGAAAAAAATGAAGAATTATTTCCTAATGACATTTCTGGCCTGTACCCATTTAGGATATGCCAGACAGGTCAATTATGAATATTGCGATCCGATCATTGAGTACGATTATCCGCTCGAATATTCCTACGAAATGCAGGAGAATGAGAATTGTTACGAAACTGATGAGCCCTCATTTTGGCAGGAGGGCCCTCCCGAAGAAATAAATACAGCTGAGGAAGAAAAGGATGGCAGCGAGGATTCCGAAAAAAAAGAAGAGCCCCCCAGACGTGCGCTTCCGGCCCCATTTGCCTCTCCTCCTTTTCCATCAGCCGAATACCAGGGATATCCTTTGATCGGAGTTCCACCTGAAGATACGGATCAATACCCTCTGATGAAATGGCTGTCTCATACCTGCTTTGGGGAAGCCCTAAAAAAAGCAAAGATTTCCCTATATGGGTGGATCAATGCTTCGGCAAACCTGAGCACATGCAGAACATTCAAATACGCCCGATTCTTATTGGATTGTTCCCAACAGGGTGGAGCTGGATCAATTTGTGTTTCGTGTAGAACGGCAGTTGGATTCCGTACAAACCGATCATGTAGATGTAGGATTCCGCTCAACCTTTTTGTATGGCATCGATTATCGCTATATGACAGCCGGAGGTTGGACCAGTTATCAACTGCTTAAAGATAACCAGCTGTACGGATATGATTTCACAGAACAATATGTCGACATCTATTTTCCAAGGGTCGCGCAAGGGATGATTCTCCGCATAGGACGTTGGATTGCCTGTCCTGATATCGAAACACAGTTTGCTCCGGACAATTACATGGGAACCCATTCGATACTGTTTACCTTTGATACCTATACCCAAACAGGTATCATGGCTACGGTCATGCTTAATCAAAAATTGGACTGTTCAGGCCGCATCCATGCTGGAACCGACATGGCACCTTGGTATAACGGCGCACTTCCAACGGGAATGTTTGGCGTCCGATGGGTGGCTTCGGACAACAAAGATTCCATTTATTTGGTTTTGAATTCCATTAATGCCGCTAAGTTTCGTCGCTTTCAAATATTATGGACAGCCCGCCGGCCACGACAATTTCAATTACATTGTAGGCACATGGCAGCACAAATTCACTGACGACATCCACACCAAAACCGAAGGCTATTTCATGTGGCAGCGCGATGCCGTCGTAGGCGGAACACCGAGCATTGGTCCTGTAAGATCGTTTGGCGGCGGCGGGCGGCATTGGAGCCAATATTCCCGGTACGACCTTGACTTTTGGGGTCGTCAATTATACCATGTTCGAATTTACCAAGACGACTTCATTACCTTCCGCAATGAATATTGGAGAGATGTCGATGGGGAGCGATCAGGCTTTCCTGGAACCTATTCCAGCCACGCCATTGGATTGACCCACAATTTTACTAAGATCCTGCAGATCCGTCCCGAAATCGGCTATTATCGCAACTGGAATAATCCCGCCTTTGACAATGGAAAAAGAAAGGAATGGTCTTATGTGGGGCTGACATGACCCTGCGATTTTAGACCTAGGCAAGAATCAATCCTACGCTTAGGCTGCGCCAAAGCCCCGGGGTTAAATCGATCGAAAGCGACCCATATTATAATATTGGGTCGCTTTTCGATGCGTTTAAGCCGCAGGAGCTTTCGCGCAGCCTAAACGTAGGATTTTCGCCTCTTTGCCTAGGTCCCTTAGATATCCGATCAATCAAGTTCCACTTTATTTGTTCTTTTGATTACATTTTAATAATTCCTTCCCTACTATTTGTGAGATTGCTTCTGCCATATCAGAATCAAACTAGCATCAAGGATGCCCCTTGAGATCCAATAGTAAACAACTCTGAAAAACATAAGTTAAGGTAACTCCTTGATTTGGTCTGTGCTAAGGCCAGTAAGATGGGCTATGGTCATCAAGTCATAATTCATTAACAAAAGATTGCGGGCAACTTTTTCGATACCCACCTTTTCACCTTCCACTTTTCCTTTTTCGATACCCACCTTTTCACCTTCAACTTTTCCTTCATCAAATTTTTGTGCCATGGAAGCAAGGTAAGCCCCTTCATATTTCTCTGCCTGATCGTACGTTAAAAGTTCTGCATCATTCCATGACACACGATCCAATTGTTCATAGGCTTTCTCCATAATTTCATCATTGCCTATGAGTTTTAAAGTCTCTTCCTGTGAAGTCTCTTCCGCATGCTTGAAAAAATAGGCCCATTTTTCTGTCATGTTGGAAAGATGATCAATATCTTTATTGAATTTTGGAAGTTCTAAAAAAGTAAATGAAAAATCTTTTAGATCATTCTCATGGCTCTTTTTATCGAGAATCACATGATCTGACTTATATGCAGTTTTTTTGGGGAACATGACAAAATCGGAAATGGCAAGAAAGATCACTTCTTTGAGATCATGGTATTCTCCGCCATTGTTAGCTTGCGAGATATAGGCTTTGGATGCATAATATTGAGCTCTTTTTTCAAAACCTTTTTCCTTTGCTACTTGCATTTCTACAATGTAGTGGTTTCCCTTTTCATCCTTGCACAGAGATATCGACAATGCTTGTTTTTTTGGCAGCAGTCTCAGGGTCTTGTACTGTTTTTAAGAAAGTCACCGAGACAATGGGGCTATTTTCTTTAAACGTGATCATGTCGTTGAGAAAATGGATCAGGATATCCTTGTTTTTCTCTGTGCCAAAAATTTTTTTAAAAGCGACATCATTTTTTGGATCTAGATATTTTGAAAACATAATATATCCAAGGTTAAGGTCATCTTCATTCTACCATGAAAAGGAATTTTTTTCATTGATAAATTCAGAAATAATCATTTGTATTTAGGAATTTAAGTTACGAGGTTGTAAGAATGCGCTGCAATTGGCCTAAAAGATAAAAAGGTAAGGAAACTAATTTATAATGGATTTGATTTCCTTGATAATTCTTAACATTTACATCGGTAGTACTGGGTAGATCTGAATTAATTCGAACTGCCTCTAAAAGTCCTTTTAAGCCCATAAAAAAATGAAGTGACTTTAAACTTCCCGTGCTTCCTGCTTTAACTTCTATCGGGATGACAAAATTACGATGCTGAATTACATAGTCAATTTCTGCTGATGAGCCCTTTTCTTCTCTGTGCCAATAATAAAGATTGGGTTCTACATAAGGAGGAGATAATGTTCGTAAAATTTGCCCCACCACTTGTTCAGCAATTCCCCCCTTGTTTATTAAAATAATTTCATTTGTCAAATATAGTACATCCAAAGATAGTCCTAAAGCCACAGAGCATAATCCTACATCAAGAAAAATGACTTTTAAATATTTATCATTGGTCTCAGCACCTAAAGGTATTCCATTTGCGGCACTACCGATTATTTTATGACAAATTCTGGCTTTGCAAAGTAGATCTAATGAGTGTTTAATGGCAGGCACTTGGATTGCCGGATTTACTTTCTTATAAATAAATTTTTCTCCGAGATGTTTTGGCACTGCTAAAAGTACTTCCTGTATTCTTTCCGATGCAATGCGTCCTTTATATTTTGCTGTATCGTCAATATAGGTAGCCATCAAGTCGTGGTGAACTTGAGAAACATCTTTTAACGATCTTTTTTTTATCCAAACAGACACCGCTGCAGGCATCCCTCCAACAATTAAATATTCCTTGAAATGATTCATCAATTGGTCGTGAATGGCAGTGGGGATCTCCCTTCCCATTTCATAAGCATTTATATAGTCAAAAAGAGCTTGTTTATCACTTGCAAGTAAAAACTCTTCGAATGAAAGCGGTTCAAGATGCATGTAATTGATCCTTCCTACAGGCATGCTGAAAGAATGTTTTTCTAAAATAAAATCCAGCAAAGAGCCTGCTGCAATTACCGGGACATGGGGCACATCTTCCGCGAACCATCGAAGTTTGGCAAACAGCTCTGGAGAAGACTGGATTTCATCCAGAAATAATAGGCTTTTTGCGGGATCTATCGATTCATTCAAGGCTGCACTCAAATTCAAAAAAATTTGTTGCAGATCGTTAGTGTTGAATAAAGAGGCAAGTTGAGGCCTTTTTTCAAAATTAACTTCTATTAATTTACGATTTTGCGACTCTGCAAAACGTCGCACCAACCATGTTTTACCCACTTGCCTGGCTCCTCGAATAACCAATGGTTTGCGATTGTCCGAGTAGAGCCAATTTTTGAGGAATGCAATGTTAATTCGTTCCATAAAATCCCCTCTTTATATGTAAAGATATAGGATCTTTAGATTTAAATCAACAAAACAGGGGGTTCTTTTATTGATTTACCTATAAAAAGACCCTCTTCTTTATTTGAAACGTCCAGCCCAGGCTTTTGGTGTACAAGAATGATTGGGGTGGATGCCGGAATAACTGCTAAGGACTTGTTGCGCGCAACCGCCTAGCATCAAGGATGCCCCTTGAGATCCAATAGTAAACAACTCTGAAAAACATAAGTTAAGGTAACTCCTTGATTTGGTCTGTGCTAAGGCCAGTAAGATTGGCTATAGTCATCAAGTCATAATTCATTAACAAAAGATTGCGGGCAACTTTTTCGATACCCACCTTTTCACCTTCCACTTTTCCTTTTTCGATACCCACCTTTTCACCTTCCACTTTTCCTTTTTCGATACCCACCTTTTCACCTTCTACTTTTCCTTCATCGAATTTTTGTGCCATAGAAGCAAGATAGGCTCCCTCATATTTCTCGGCTTGATCGTAGGTTAGAAGTTCTGTATCATTCCAGGTCATACTGTTTAATTGTTCATAGGCTTTATCAATGATTTTATCATCTCCACAAAGTTTTACCCTCTCTTCCTGGGAACTATTTTCCGCATGCTTGAAAAAATAGGTCCATTTTTCAGTCATGTTTGAAAGATGATCAATATCTTTATTGAATTTGGGCAATTCTAAAAATGTGAAGGAAAAGTCTTTCAGGTCGTTCTCATGGCTCTTTTTATCGAGAATCACATGATCCGACTTATATTCTTTTTTTTGGGGAAACATGACAAAATCGGATATGGCAAGGAAAATGACTTCTTTGAGGTCTTGATAGGTTCCTCCGTTAGCAGCCTGCGTAATATAGGCTTTCGATGCATAATATTGGGCCCGTTTTTCAAAACCTTTTTCCTTTGCTACCTGCATTTCTACGATGTATTGATTTCCATTTTCATCCTTACACAGAATGTCAACAAGACTGGTTTTTTTCGCTGCCGTTACTGGATCTTGTACTGTCTTTAGGAAATCCACAGACTTAATCGGGCCATTTTCCTTAAACGTAATCATGTCGTTTAGAAAATGGATTAAAATATCTTTGTTTTTCTCTGTGCCAAAGATCTTTTTGAAAGCCACATCGTTTTTTGGGTCCAAATATTTGGAAAACATAATATATCCAAGGTTAAGGTCATCTTCATTCTACCATGAAAAGGAATTTTTTCCATCGATAAATTCTGACATAGAAAATTATTTATATTTACAGATAATAAATATTCATAAATACTTAGTTGATAATTTTATTGGTCTTAAAAATTAACATTAAAATTAAATTGAGGTTTTGCATGTCATTAAATACAGCCATCGTTTCAGGAAGAGATCGTATCAGTGGGCAGCCTGTAGTAGATTCCATAGGTCAATGGAGTGAACTCCCCATGGATGTAGCCCGGATCATTTTCCAAAATTTGAAGGCGGATCTTCCGACTCTAGCCTTGGTGTGTAGAAGCTGGAAAGCCATAACTGATGATGAGGTATTTCGTCAAATGATACGTCCGGCCCAAGCTTTTGGATCTAAAGAATGGAAAGCATACATTGGAGTGGATGCCGGAGAAGAACCCCGCCTGCCAAGATGTGCCTACGGCGATCTGCAAAGGGAGGAAGGCATGCTTACATTCATTCCTGAAAAAGTCAAAGCGACCAAAGAAAACGGAGTGATCGAAGAAGTTCCCTTTGATAATCTGGAAGCTATTGGCAAACTGGTAGAAAATCCCAAAAAAGGAAATAAAACAGCATATACTTCAGGTTCCTGGAAAGATGCCCTCAAGGAAAAAAGACAAGTGGAGAAATCGCATTGGGTCTGGATAAAGAAAGAAGTTATAGGCAGAAATAAAACATATCTCAAGCAGCAAAAGCTAGCTAAAGCATCCGGAGCGAATATTTCAGGGCTGATAGATACTGCCATCAGCATATTTATGGAATATGTCAGATCCGGAGAGCGCATTTTTGTTTGGGATCCATTTATCAATAGTCGGAAAACATTTGTGCGTGTCAATGAGCAGACAGGAGGAGAAAGGTTAGGTTTAGCTTTCGCTCCTTCTGGCCTCAATGTCAGCTACGGTTATGACAACGGACTTTTCGGCGTTGCCGTTGCTCCTTCCCGGAAGTCGATGGGAATTTGAAGCATTGGTTTTTGAAAAGGCTCTTGGATAGGATAAAGGGGAATATGCTGCCGCCGGAGGCGATCTTATTATCCTGTTTTTGTCTTTAACATAATTTCAGTTCCTTCTTGAAGATCCGACCGGAAATCGGCTATTATCGCAACTGGCCGTTGCGACCTTGCATTTTTAGGAGAAGCATCATTTGCCAGAATACAAATATCTTTTAAGCGACATTTTAGATGGGGTTTCCCCCCAAGAATTTCCCCAAAAGCCTGTAAGCGGCTGCTACGTGGACAGCCGTTTGCTGGAGCCGGGAGGAGTGTTCTTTGCTCTGCCCGGAATGAAAACGGACGGCCATCAATTTTTGGAACAAGCTGCCCAAAAAGGGGCTGTGGCTGCTGTTGTGCAGGCCGGTTATACAGGACCCGATTACGGTTTGATCCTCGCGAGAGTTCCTGATCCTTTGAAGGCTTTGCAAAGCATGGCCCGTAAGATACTCGGGCAGCGCAAGGTTCGGGTGGTCGGAATTACCGGTTCTGTGGGCAAAACAACCACCAAAGAATTCACCGCTCAGTTGTTGCGTCAAAAATATACTGTCATGGCTTCTCCGGGAAACAGCAATACGCAGACAGGGCTTCCACTCAATATTTTAAACCATACGGATGGCCGGGAAGATATCTTGGTTTTGGAGATGGGCATGACCGAAGCGGGCCATATCCGGCAGCTGGTGGATATTGCGCCTCCGGAAGTAGCTGTTATTACCACCACGGCCCTTGTGCATGCTCAGAACTTTTCCAGCTTGGAGGCCATAGGATGGGCTAAATCAGAGATCTTTTCCCATCCTCTCACAAAATGGGGTATTCTCAGCAGGGACATCCTCAATTTTCATGAATTATGTGGTGTGGGAAGCTGCCCAAAATTTTCATTTTCCCTGAATGATAATACCGCCGATTTGACAGCTGTCAACAGGGGATGTTCACTTCTTTTACGATACCAGGGAGAGGAGATCCTGCTTCCTCCTCTGTCTGTTCCAGGAGAACATAACATCCATAATTTAATGGCTGCCGTTGCTGCAGCCAGGTATTTTGAGGTGGATTGGCACGACATTATACAGGTAGTCCCTATCCTGGATTTGCCGGAAAGGCGTTTTCAACAGGTGATGAAAGACGGCATATTATTTGTCAATGACTCCTATAATGCATCCGAAGCTTCTGTAAAAGCCGCTATTAAATCCTTACCGCCGGCCTCACCCGGAGGCAAGCGCATCGCGCTCCTGGGTGAAATGCTGGAGTTGGGCCGGTTCTCAGAACAATGTCATAGAGAAGTGGGCAAGTATGCTTTAGAACATGTGGAGCGGATGATTTGCTTGGGACAGGAATGCCGGGCCATCTATGACCTATGGAAAGAACAGGACCGGACAGTCCAGTGGGTAGAAACAGTGGAAGAAGCAGTAAAAATCCTGAAGTCATGGGCTCAACCGGGCGATGTAGTTCTTTTGAAAGGCTCCAGGGCAAAAGGCCTGTGGAAAGTTCTTGATGAAGTATAATACGCTTCGCGGTTAAATTTTCTTGTAAATGCCCCTGTTTTGTAATACCATGTGGGTGTAAGGCCGGGTATCCTTGCAGAGTCAAGTCATGCTATATTTAAGTCTAAATTTTCTTGCGGAATGGGGCATCAAGGTGCCCATGGTATTTTCCTATTATTCTACGCGCATGATTTTGTCCGCTTTGACTTCTTTATTGATCTGTATTTTCTTTGGCCCTTTTTTCATTAAAAAGCTATACGAATTAAAAATAGGCCAGACTATACGTACCGATGAGTGTCCCTTGCTGGGGCAGCTGCATTTCAAGAAGAAGGACACGCCCACCATGGGGGGGCTATTGATCCTTTTTTCCATGCTGGTATCGATGCTTTTATGGATGGATTTGCGGAATGTTTTTACCTTTATTTTATTCCTCACAACAGTTTTTTTAGGTTTGGTGGGAGCTCAGGATGATTATCTGAAGCTAAAGTACAAAAATACCAAAGGACTTTCTGCCCGGAAGAAATTTCTTTTGCAGGGAATACTGGGGGGGGCCTTGGCCCTGTATCTTTTAGTCCCTGGGATATCACAAGGATTGCAGATGGGCAAATGGTTTGCCCCGCCGGTGGTCAAGGAGCACCGTATGGACCCTCTGAAAGCCCAGCCGGTTTCACAGCCATTGACCGTGCAGGAATATGCAGGGAGAATCTATCTGCCCTTTAAAAAAGATCCTCTTCTGATATTTTCAGGATTGTCCCTTCTATTAACAGCGGGATTTATCCAGTTTGTGGTCATTGGCACCTCCAATGCCGTTAACCTGACAGACGGACTCGATGGCCTGGCTGCAGGCTCACTGTTGATGGTGGCAGTCTGCCTGGCTTTCATTGCCTTTGTCTCCAATCACCTGCCCATGGCCAATTATTTGAATATCCTGTATATCGAAGGCAGTGGAGAAATTGCCATTTACTTGTGTGCCTTGGCGGGAGCCTGTTTGGGATTTTTGTGGTATAACAGCCATCCGGCCCAAGTCTTTATGGGGGACACAGGTTCTTTAGCTCTTGGGGGAATATTGGGTGTTTCGGCTATCCTGCTCCGGCGTGAATTGCTTTTGGCTATCGTCGGCGGCATTTTTGTAGCAGAAGCCTTGTCGGTAATTCTGCAGGTGGGCAGCTATAAATTCCGCAATAAAAAAAGGATTTTTTTAATAGCTCCTTTGCATCATCACTTTGAATATAAAGGATGGCCCGAAACGAAAGTTGTCATCCGTTTCTGGATTATTGGCTTGATTTTGGCCATCATTGGATTGGCCTCGTTGAAATTTCAATAGAGAGAAAAAATTGTCAGTGTATAAACGCGTTTTGATTATAGGATTGGGCGTCAGCGGGCTATCTGCGGCCCGCTTTTTATTGAAGCAGGGGATTCGTGTATCTGCTGTGGACCAAAAGGCGGACCAAATTAAAGAAGACAACGAAGTTAAATCGGTACTACAGTCAGGACTGAAACTCCATTCTGATAAAGAGCCTCTGGACCTATCCCTTTATGACCTGGTAGTAGCTTCTCCCGGTGTTCCCCCCACGCATGCCCTCTATAAGGCCTCCTTGGAGGCGGGATTGGAAGTGACAGGAGAAATTGAACTCGCCTGCCGCCATTTAAAAGAAAAATGTTTGGGGATCACAGGGTCTAATGGAAAAACCACGACTGTGTTATTGACCGAGCATGTACTCGAGGCTTCAGGCAAAAAAGTTAAAGCGGTCGGAAACATTGGAAAGCCGCTAACGGGTATTTTGATAGAGGAAGATCCGAAGGACCTGTTGGTCATTGAATTAAGTTCCTGGCAACTGGAAACCATGCAAACGCGGATTTTGGATGCCGCTGTGATCCTGAATATCACTCCCAATCACCTCGACAGGCATCTCACCATGGAAGCCTATGCCAAAGCCAAATTTCAAATAGCCCGATGCCTTAAAGAAGGAAAGAAACTATTTATAAACTATGATACCTTTGTACAGTTTAAAGATCTTGCACCTGCAGAAAATAGTGTCACTTTTGGGTATCATCCCCTGTCAGATGTGTATTGCGACAAACAGCATGTCTTTATCGACAAAAAACCAGTACTGGCTTTACCTCACCCGCATACCCATAAACAGACCCATGATGTTGAAAACCTGATGGCCGCCTTTCTCCTTTGCCATGAGGCAGGAATTAGTTCAGAGTCATTTTTGAAAGCTTATGCTTCTTTTACAAAACCACCTCATAGAATAGAATTTATTCGAAAATTCAAGGAAGTTTCTTTTTATGATGATAGCAAAGCCACCAGCATTGACGCCGTTTTAAAAGCCATCCAATCGATGGAAGGCAAGGTTATTTTAATAGCAGGAGGCGTCCACAAAGGGAGCTCTTATACTCCTTGGATTGACGGATTTGATCAAAAAGTGCATTGCGTTTGTGCTATCGGGGAGGCTGCTGAACAGATGAAAAAGGAACTTTCCTCCCATATGGAGGTCAAAATTTGTTTGAATTTAGAAGATGCTTTGCACTATGCTGTAAAAAAGCCAACTCAGGGGAAAATATCCTGCTTTCTCCGGGTTGCGCCAGCTTTGATATGTTCAAGGATTATAAGCAGCGGGGAGAATTGTTTAAACAACTTGTAAAAGAATTAAAGTAAAGGATCATCCAATGACTAAAAAAGATCTTATTATCATTGCCGTTTTGGCAAATATGGGAGTCTTGGCTGTTATATTCATGTTGGCTTCCCGCGTGGAGGATGATCCCATATCCCATCCCGAAGAAGTCAGTTACATCATTCAGGACATGATCCAGGAACCCGTGTCGGGAGCCTCTGATCAGAATAAAACAGAATCCCCAGGAATGGATCTGCTGTTGGGCAAAAACAATCCACAAGAACCTTCAAATGAATTTGTCTTGGAAGAAGAAATCCCTCTCCTGGATCAGGAGACGGCAGCTGCAGCAGCAACGGATACAACAGATGAAAATGGCGATGAACTTGCCGGCAATGGATCTTTTGTCGAGGTTACGGTAAAGCGGGGAGATGCCCTAGAAAAAATCGCACGCTCCCATGGAACGACTGTCCAGGCCATAAAAAAAGCCAACGGCCTCAGTTCGGACCGTTTAAAGATAGGACAGGTCCTGCGGATTCCTGAAGGGCAGGTCGCTAATCCTGCAAACACCCCGGAAGCTTCTGCGCCCAAATATTACACCATGAAAAATGGAGACAGCCCCTGGAAGATAGCCAAAAGGCTTAATATGGATGTCAATGACCTGCTCAAATTAAATGGTCTGGATGAAGACAAAGCCAGAAATCTGAAAGTCGGCGACCAGATCCGGGTAAAATAGACAAGGGTTTCAATATCGCTTCAGATTAAACGCAAAGGGCGCAGAGATATTCTTTCCGCCTTTGCGTTGAATTTGTAGCGATGTTGTTGCTACCGACAATATCGCTTTAGATTAAACGCAAAGGGCGCAAAGACGGTTTACAGAAACTCTATGAGTATCCTGGTTAGAGACTTTTCGTTTAATCTGAAGCAATAATTTATCCCGCGAAAACCGTCTATTTTTCATGCGTTTTCGCCACTTTAAATATTCAAACACGCGAAAAGTTGAAAAAATATTGACTTTTCGCCACTTTAATTATTCATTTACGCGAAAAAATTGACTTTTCGCCGGAAATAGGGCTATGGATGTCAAATTGAATATTGAAAATGTACATTAATATTTTAATAAATTCATAAAAATTATTTCTTCTTGATCAATTTCATTCAAATTAATAAAATCGTGAGTCAAATCCGCGAGTTTACGTTTCAATAATCATATTAGGGTTAACCTTATGTCCATTCCATCATTTAATAGTAATTATAGTAATTTTAGTTCTTTACCATCTTACTCTCAGTTTCCAGAACAAAAACTGACAGAATTATGGAATTTTGGTCTTGATGAAAGGATGCCAGGGGAAGTTTTTGAATCTTCAGAGACAATTAATCCTACAGATCTTTCCACAAATCCAGGTCCAATATCGGATTTCATGGGGTATATTCTCAGATGGAGAAATGTTGATAAAAATGACACTCGAAAGTTTTACGACGATAATAAACCTATTTTCGACAGGGCGCCCCCTTCAATGAAAGGGTTTATAAATCGTGCCCTGGAATATGCCAGTCTATTAGAGGATACTCTTGCTATTCCCATTAAATTGGGAAAATTATGCATTAAAAACTATTGTTTAACTCCGAGCTTGAATAGCCCCAATTCGCTTATAACTAAAGCTTGGTTTGACTCCTTGTTGTTGGAAAAGGATAATATTGAACTATGGAAAACCTTTTTATTATACAATCCGTCTATATATGCATGCCTTCAATTGGATAACAATACGAGAATACAACTTCCATTCAGTTGGATTTATCATTCTATAAATGGGACATCCCAGGAAAAGTTGTCATTAGCAAACCCTTTATTTTGCCATGGGTATTTGAATTGTACCGTGACTGGGAAAACAGTATTATTAATGCCTTTCTTCCTAATTGATAGCATCCACAAGGAAGGCAAAGATTCCAAAATACGAAAACAAGTAGAGGAGTTGATTGCAGCTTGCCTTGCGCTGCCTAAACATTTTGATTTTATGACAGAAAAGACTTTTCGGGAGATAGGAGTTGAACTTTACAATAGAATCAATTCGGAAAATTATTCTGTGGATGACAAACATATAAACCTTTCAAATCTTAAAATTTCATTATGTAAGTACCCATTCCCTATCTTTGCGCTTGATCACCATCTATCCCCCACCTTTCCAATTAAAACCGATGCCTACTCAGCCTGTAACGGTTCCCTTTTAGAACTTGCAGCCTATGTGGATGCGATGGGTCCTAAGGAAATAAGTTTCGGGGCATCTTTCTTTCCTACTGATTTATTTTCCCAAAAGTTCTTTAAAGCCTACATGGCCACTCTGTACCCACATAAGAGCACCTCCAACCTACAAGTGCGTGAACAATTCTTAAATTATTTGGCTGTTGCTGCCAAAATAATGGGAGATCACTTCTTTAGCATGGCTTTGGACACTCACATTCAAGTATCGGCTCCTTTGCTTGGATTAGGAAATAGTGCTAAGACTTCGCTTTCATGGCTTTTGCGCAAAGTAAACCTGCCTGCACTCATCAATCAAAGACGTCATTTACAAGTTGCTCCCATTGCAAATGGCATCCCCTATGTACCTCCTTTTCCGCCGGTTTCCGGAGCCGTTATTCAAAAAAATCTGGCTGTTCCTTTAGTCCCTTTAGAGCCCGATTTAACCCACTTTCTCATTAATGCACTCTTAGAACATGTCTTTGACAAAAATAGGTCTTTGTGGATAAAGATCCTTGAACGGTCGGAGGGGTGTTGGTATTTTGAATATCAGGAGGATTTGCGAGAAGCTTTTGTGAATCAGCTTTTTTCATTCTTCCAAAGTCAATCCAGCAAAAAAGCAGCTTCAGAAGCAGAACAAAAGCTCCTTTCTTATATCCATATCAAAGATATGGCGCCGGGCAGGCCAAACCCTATTGTGATTACGAATCTAGATTCTAGTTCTATCACGCTTCTGGGAAGAAATATACAAAATCCCCATATAGATTCTACTACAGGTCAGATGGACAAGATTCCTGACTCCTTATTGCAAAAACTCTGCCCGATTTTTTTTCAGATAAAAATGCTTGAAATCAAGGCGTTGTTACATGATCCCACACCTCTTTCATGGATTTCGGAAACGACAACAATACCCTGTTTGTTGATAGAGGAAAAAGGCGATGATTTTCAGGGCGATATTTTAAATGCCGTGTTCCATCAGGGACAGCTTCTGGGATTGTCAAAAGATCATGGAAATGCGGGCGAGAAATATTTCAAGGAAGAACGATTGCTGGACAAAATAGAAGAAGTCGAAGGGCAGAGAAGATTTATCTGCAAATCAGAACAGTTGCGTGATTTAAAAAATATCCTTTCCGGTTCCAATGCAAGGATTCCCCCTTTTCTTTTACTTGAATCGGCTCTTTATTTGGAGCGCAATCAATCTGTTCTCCCGCAAAGCTCAGGTGAATTACCCTTGAAAAAGGGAAACAAACGTACCTTTGAGCTGGCCGATGAGGCTCAGAATCGCCGTTTAAAAAGGATGAAAACAGGGGAGGATTCTACAAACAGCTCTCTGTTATCCTCTCCTTTGTCCTTATCCATTCCATCCCTCTCCAGATCCTCACACTTCCCTAATACTCCTCAATTGTCACAGAATTTACCTCTTGTGGGTGGTCAATTTTGGAGAAATCTATCCTTAAATCACCTTGAAAAGGTGTCATGCAAATGGATGGCAAAACAAGCAAAAAAGAATCTATTTATTGAATCACCTCATCATTATCCTGTACTGAATCTGCTTGAGCAGGTTGCAGAGGCATCTGACTTCTCCCACCTACATCCACTTTTGAAGCCTTACCAAGCTGATGAAGTCAAAAAACAGCTTTCCCTTATGGATAAAGGGATTTCGCGGATTCTATCCTTTGAAATGGGCCTTGGCAAAACATATGTGATTGCTGAAGTTATTTCACAGCTTATCCTTAAAGGGCGAAAAGGCGTGTTTATAGTGGTTGTACCACGTTCCGTAGCGCCGCAGATGGCAAAGGAATTGACAGGCTATCTAGCGACGATATTATCTAATTTAGGGTGCCATCCAGATGTTTCCAATTTTCAATTGGTGGAAACCAGCATTGCCGCAAATCAGAAGGATATAATTAAAGTCCTTGAAAGTGAAAAGGGGATTGTAGTCACTCATTATGAGGCTTTCGCAAAAATCCCTGAAAGCTCCCTGACAAAAGGCAGCATTGGAGCTCTTATTCTCGATGAAGCTCAAATAGTCCACACGTACTGCTCTGTCAGAAGCCAACGTTTGCTAAGCCTGACAACTGCAGCGAAAAAAAAGGATCCCTTCCTGCCTTTGCTTCTTTCTACGGGAACACCTTTTGAAAATAATTTTCCTGAGCTGTGGACTCTCTTTCAGATAGCCAATCCATTGGATATTTCTTTTGATAAAATAAGCATTGACAGAATTCAAAACAGAATCAAAATCCTGCATAGGAATATAGCGAAAGAAATTTTAAAGGAAGGTAGAGAAATTTCCCAAGACCTGCTAAAATGCTTGGTCCTCACTTTTTCCCACTTGGAAGCCTTTCGGCAAAAAATCCTGGTGCCATTACTTGCCAGAAAAGAAAGAACAGATACGGATGTGAGGGAGTGCTGGGGCAATGCCATTCCCGAAAGCCTCCCTATTCCAATAGATTCGAAAATCACAGATCAGGCCAAGGCAGCTCTGGAAACGGCACATAATGAGTTTATGACGGGTTCTGCTGATGTATTTTCCTATACGCACAAGATCAAGAGGATCCTGCTGCACCCTGATTTTGAAAATGCCTCATTTACTACGGAAAACAAAGTTGTCAAAAGGATTGAAAAGCGGTTGCGAAAAGGGATGTCAGATCAAAACAGGGAATGGATCCTGAGCTCTCCCCTGCTTTCGAATCTGTTCGAGTCGGGTCCTTTCCAAGAGATGGTCAAAAATAAAAGCCATGGCCTTGTCTATACGGAGTATCTTAAGGCGGCATCCATAGTTCAGCTTTCAGCTGAGTCGTATTTCTCCAAAAAGAATATAAGCGTGCGATTGTATACAGGAGAGCAAAATATCGAGGAAAGGGAAAGAAATTTAAAGTGGTTTAGGACAGCTGACAAATGTGCCAAGCTGTTAGTGATTATGAAAAAGGCGGGATCGATCGGATTGAATCTGCCGGAAGCTTCTACATTATTTATTCCTGATGATGACTGGAATCCATCGGTGGACAGGCAGGCCACTGCAAGGGTATTGCGGGTAAACTCTGCGGGCCTCAAGACCATTGTGACCTTCAAATACGATACTTTCCTGCATCATCATACCCAGGCTGTCAGAGACGTCAAAACATCGATGGAGAAATTTCTTCACATCAATTCTTCAAGCACCAGAGACCAATTCAACGCATTTATCAAGGTGGTAGCTTGGCAGTATTATCAAACTCAGTTAAATAGTACCAGGGACCTAGAGCAAGCAATAAAGAAAAAAGGGGAATGTGAAGAACTGCTTGGAGTTATGGCCAAAGAAATCGATGATGAAACACTAGAAGCGTCCCTTCAATCAGTGATGCCTTCTGCGAGGTCTTGAATTTCCTGGATTCATCCGGCGGCCCCTGATAATGGGGACTGGCGCTATGGAGGGATCGGGTTCGAAATTTGGGACAACCTTCTTTGGAATTTTTTTAGTCCATGAATGATCTCCTTTGGACTATTTTCACAATTTCGTCATAGGCGCCATTCTATTCTTAAGGTAACCAGGGCGTCCCGCCCTCATTTACAGGCCGGGACGGCCTGATTACCTTGATATCCGGGCGCATGACGAAATTATGAAAATAGTCCTCTTTTGATGTCAAATTGAATATTGAAAGCAACTGCTCGTAAAGTTGAGGTAAAAGGAGTAGCCAGGCCGTCTCGGCCTGGACCAGGGCGAGACGCCCTGGTTACCTTACCTCATCTTTATGAGCAGTTGCTATTGAAAATGTACATTAATATTTTAATAAATTCATAAAAATTATTTCTCCTTGATTAATTTCATTCAAGTTAATAAAATCGTAAGTCAAATACGCGAATTTACGTTTCAATAATTAGATAGAGGTTATCTTATGTCCATTCCATCATTTAATACTAATTTTAGTTCTTCACCATCTTATCAATCTCAAGAACAAGAGCCGCCAGCATTATGGGATTTTGATCTTGATGAAAGGATGCCATGGGAAAAGGTAACTGTGGAACCTTTAGATACAGTTAATCCTGCAGCCCTTTCCACGAATTCAAGATCATCTCAAGAGTTCGTGGAGGTTATGCGCAGGTGGATGAATGTTGATAATAATTATACGCGACAATTTTACGAAGATAATAAATCTTCTATTGACCAGGCCCCCCCTTCAATGAAAGGGTTTATAAATCGTGTCCTGGAATACAGTAAATTGGGGAATCCTCTTTGCAGCATTCCCATTAACTTGGGAAAATGGTGCATTAGAAACTATTCTATTACTCCGCACAGGAATATTCCCAATTCGCTTATTTATAGAGCTTGGTTTGATTCCTTATTGTTGGAAATGGGCAATATCGAACTATGGGAAAACTTTGTATTATATAATCAGCCTAGATATGCATTCCTTCGATTAGAGAGCGATGCGGAAATACAACTTCCATTCAGTTGGATCTATCATTCCGTAAATGGGATATCCTCCCAAGAAAAGTTGCTATTTGCACATCCCTTCTTTGACACAGGGTACCTTGACAGAAAGTCTTCGGGTAAAATGGCATTATTAAAGCCCTTCTTCCTAATCGATAGCATCCACAAAGAAAGTAAAGATTCCGAAATACGAAAAGCAGTGGAAGAGCTGATTTGTGCTTGCTTCGCATGGCCTTATTATTTTGATTTTATGACAGAAAAAACGTTTCAAGAGATAGGAATTGAACTTTACAACAGAATCAATTCTGCAAATTATTCTATGAAAGACAAAAATATAATCCTAGCAAATCTTAAAATACCATTTAATAGTCCGGCTTCAACCCCTGTCTTTGCGCTCGATGGCAATCTATCTCCCACCGCCCCAATTAAAACCGATGCCTTCTTGGCTTGTAACGGCTCCATTTTAGAACTTGCTTCCTATGTGGACTCGTGTGTTCCTAAGGAAATAAGCTTCCGGCAATCTTACTATCCTCTTGAATTATTTTCCCAAAAGTTCTTTAAAGCCTACATAGCCACTCTGTACCCACTTAACAGCACTACTAACCTGCAGTTGCGTGAACAATTTTTAAAATATTTGGTTGCCGCTGCCAAAATATTGGGACTTCATATTTTTAGAGCAGCTTTGACTAATCCAATACAAGTATTGGCTCCGAAGCTTAGTATAGGAACTCCTTCATATAATGGAAACCCTTCATATGAACTGGTTTCCCTTTCCGAAGTAATATGGCGTTTGAATAAAGTAGATCTATTTCTGCTTGTAAACGAGCTTATTCAAGGACGTCATATATTTGCCGCTCCCATTGAATATAATATCCCCCATGTATCTTGGCCACCTTCTTTTCCGCCTGTTCCCGAAGCCATTAGTCAAAAAGATCCGATTTTACCTATCGTCCCTTTAGAGCCCAATTTAACCTTATTTCACATTAATGCACTCTTAGAACATGTCTTTGACAAAAACAGGTCTTTATGGATAAAGATCCTCGAACAATCGGAGGGGTGTTGGTATTTTGAGTATCAGGAGAATTTGCAACAAGCTTTAACTAACCCACTTTTTTCCTATAGCCTAAGTCAATTCAATAATAAAGCTGTTTTAGAAGTCATAAATGCGCTCCTTTCTTTTATTCGTATGAAGGATAAGGGATCGGACCCCATTGTGATTACGAATTTAGATTCTAGCCTCTCTCTCGAACTTAAAGGAACAAATATACAAAATCCCCATATAGATCCTACGACAGGTCAGATGGACAAGATCTCTGACTCGTTATTGGAAAAGCTCTGTCCGATTGTCTTTCAGATAAAAATGCTTGAATTAAAGGCATTGTTACATGATCCCACACCTTATTCATCTTCGGAAATGACAAGAATACCCTGTTTGTTAATTGAGGAAAAAGGCGAGCATTTTCAGGGCGATATTTTAAATGCCGTGTTCTATCAGGGACAGCTTCTGGGATTGTCAAAGGATCATGGAAATGCGGGCGGGAAATATTTCAAGGAAGGACGATTGCTGGAATACAGTGAAGAAGTCGAAGGACAGAGAAGATTTATCTGCAAAGCAGAACAGTTTCGTGATTTAAAGAATATCCTTTCCGGTTCCAATGCAAGGATCCCTCCCTTTCTTTTACTTGAATCCGCCCTTTATTTGGAGCGCAATGAATCTATCCTCCGGCAAAGCTCAGAGGAATTATCTTTTAAAAAGGGAAACAAACGCCCCTTGGAGCTAACCAATGAAGATCAGAAACATGGCTACAAAAGGATGAAAACGGAAGTAGATTTTACAAACAGCTCTCTGTTACCTTCTCCATTGTCCTTATCCATTCCATCCGTCTTCAGAACCTCACACATTCCTAATGTTCCGCAAATGTCACAGAATTTACCTCTTGTGGGCGGTCAATTCTGGAGAAATCTATCCTTAAATCACCTTGAAAAGTTGTCATGCAAATGGATAGCCAAACAAGCGAAAAAGAATCTATTTATTGAATCACCGCATGATTACCCTGTACTGAATCTGCTTGCGCAGGTTGCAGAGAAATCCGACTTTTCACCCCTACATCCTCTTCTAAAACCTTATCAAGCTGATGAAGTCAAAAAGCAGCTTTCCCTTATGGATAAGGGACTTTCGCGGATTCTATCTTTTGAAATGGGCCTGGGCAAAACATATGTGATAGCTGAAGTTATTTCACAGCTTATCCTTAAAGGGCGAAAAGGCGTGTTTATAGTGGTTGTACCACGATCCGTAACGCCGCAGATGGCAAAGGAACTGACAGGCTATCTAGTGCAGATATTATCTAATTTAGGGAACCATCCAAATGTTTCCAATTTTCTACTGGCGGGAGTCAGCATTGCCTCAAATCAGGAGGCTATAATCAGTGCTCTTGAAAGTGAAAAGGGGATTCTAGTCACTCATTATGAGGCCTTCGCAAAAATCCCTGAAAGCTCCCTGACAAAAGGCAGCATCGGAGCTCTTATTCTCGATGAAGCCCAAATAGTCCACACGTACACCTCTGCCAGAAGCCAACGTTTGCTAAGTCTGACGACTGCAGCGAAAAACAAGGATCCCTTCCTGCCTTTGCTTCTTTCTACGGGAACACCTTTTGAAAATAATTTTCCCGAGCTGTGGACTCTCTTTCAGATCGCCAATCCATTGGATATTTCTTTTAATAAAATAAGCATTGACAGAATTCAAAACAGAATCAAATTTCTGCATAGGAAAATAGCGAAAGAAATTTCAAAGGAAGGAGGGGAAATTTCTCAAGATCTGCTAAAATGCCTGGTCCTTACTTTTACCCACCTGGAAGCTTTTCGACAAAAAATCCTGGTGCCTTTGCTTGCCAGAAAAGAAAAAAAAGATACGGATGTGAGAGAATGCTGGGGCAATGCCATTCCCGAAAGCTACCCTGTCCTAATAGAATCTAAAATCACAGATCAGGCTAAGGCAGCTCTGGAAACGGCACATAATGAATTTATGACGGGTTCTGCTGATGTATTTTCCTATACACACAAGATCAAGAGGATCCTGCTGCATCCCGATTTTGAAAATGCCTCATTTACTACGGAAAACAAGGTTGTCAAAAGGATTGAAAAGCGGCTGAGAAAGGGGACGACAGATCAAAATAGGGAATGGATCCTGAGCTCCCCTCTGCTTTCGAATCTGTTCGAGTCGGGCCCTTTCCAAGAGATGGTCAAAAATAAAAGCCATGGTCTTGTCTTTACGGAGTATCTGAAGACCGCATCCATAGTTAAGCTATCTGCTCAGTCCTATTTTTCCAAACAGAATATACGAGTGCGATTGTATACAGGAGAGCAAAATATCGAGGAAAGGGAAAGAAATCTTAAATGGTTTAGGACGGCCGGTAAATGTGCCAAGCTGTTGGTAATTATGAAAAAGGCGGGATCGATCGGATTGAACCTGCCGGAAGCTTCTACCCTATTTATTCCTGATGATGACTGGAATCCATCGGTGGACAGGCAGGCCACTGCAAGGGTATTGCGAGTCAACTCTGCGGGTCTGAAGACCATTGTGACCTTCAAATATGATACTTTCTTACATCATCATACCCAGGCTGTCAGAGACGTCAAAACATCGATGGAGAAATTTCTTCACATCCACTCTTCAAGCACCAGAGACCAATTCAACGCATTTATCAAGGTGGTAGCTTGGCAGTATTATCAAACTCAGTTAAACAATACCAGGGACCTAGAGCAAGCAATAAAGAAAAAAGGGGAATGTGAAGAACTGCTTGGAGTTATGGCCAAAGAAATCGACGATGAAACACTGGAAGCGTCGCTTCAATCAGTGACGCCTTCGGCGAGGACTTGAATTTCTCGGATTCATCCGGCGGCCCCTGATAATGGGGACCGGCGCTATGGAGGGATCGGGTTCGAAATTCGGGATAACCTTCTTTGGAATGTCTTTCTTTAACAGGCGCTCAATATTCCGGAGCAGTTTGTGTTCATCAACACATACTAGGGATAGGGCTTCTCCGGTATTACCGGCCCTTCCCGTACGGCCAATGCGGTGAATATAATCTTCAGGGGTATCCGGCAGATCGTAGTTTACTACCAGAGGCAGGTGATTTATATCCAAACCCCTAGCAGCTATATCTGTAGCAACTAGAATGCGCACAGCCCCTTTCTTAAAATCCTGCAAGGCTTTCGTACGCTGGCCCTGTGTTTTATTGCCATGGATGGCTGTGGCTGAGATGCCTTCGTTTTTGAGGTGGTCCGTCAGCTTGTTGGCCCCGTGTTTAGTGCGCATAAAGACCAAGACCTGTTTCCAACCATGATTTTTGATCAATGACGACAGCAGTTCGCTCTTGCGTTTGTTGTCCACAGGGTGAACGAGCTGGGATATGCTGTCCACAGTGGAATTGGGAAGGGCTGTTTCAATCACTTTTGGGGAATTCAACAACTCTTGCGCCAACTTTTTAATTTCTTTGGAAAAGGTGGCCGAAAAAAGCAGGTTTTGGCGTTCTTTAGGCAACAGCTTTAAGATCCGTTGGATATCGGGCATAAACCCCATATCCAACATGCGGTCTGCTTCATCAAGGACCAGGGTTTCAATAAGGGAAAGGTGTATGACTCGTTGCCCAATGAGATCTAAAAGACGCCCCGGAGTAGCTATAATTATATCTACCCCGTTGCCTATCATTCTGATCTGCATTTTTATATTAACCCCTCCAAAGACGGCCGCAGATTTTAAAGGCAGGTTCTTACTTAATGCCCTGACATTTTCCTCCACCTGCATGGCCAGCTCGCGTGTCGGGGTCAGGATTAATGCCCTTGCCATTTTGGCGGAACCTGTCCTGGCTTTTTTCATGAGGTTATGAAGCAACGGCAAGGTAAAGCCGGCGGTTTTACCAGTGCCGGTTTGAGACCCGGCCAGAAGGTCGCTGCCTTCCAGTATGATGGGAATAGCCTGGGATTGTATGGGTGTCGGCTCGGTATAGCCTTTATCTGCAATTGCGCGGATCAATTCAGGCAACAAGCCTAATTTTTTGAATGCCATTTTTAATTGTTCTCCTTATTGGCCATTCAGAAAAATGTGATTCCTTAAGGCTTTTTGTTAATGAAATTATTTACATTATATCATTTTGCTATTTGAAAGTAAAGGACGAAAGTAACAGGACGAAAGTAACAGTTCAGTTACCCCTCCTTCGTCAGGGTATCTGAACTGTTACATAAAAATTTGTTTGCGAATTATTTTTTTTCACATGCCCCCGACGAAGGAGGGGGTATGTGAACTGTTACAATTTGCCTATATATAAAACTGCCAACTTGATATGCTGCAACCTTAAATCGTTAATAAGGAGTGATATACTATGATTTCAAGTAAAAGCAATTTATCTTTGATGAAAAATAATTTTTTTCTGGAAGATAATCGGTTAAAAAACGAGACGCAATTTGAAGCCTCTCCTCATTTATTGCCAAATATTTTAAAATTTTTGAACCAAAAGGATACCAAATCGCTGGGGCTATCTTGTTGCTCCTTATATAATCGCATTCGCACGAATCCATTGAATCAATTAAGATACCAGTGTCCTGACATTTTCAAAAAAATTGCTGCCACAAATGGCGTCCTGGAAAAAATTCCATTTTTAAATAAAGAATACTCTAAATTGATCTATAAAAATATTTTAAGAAACGAATCCATAGCTTTATTTAAAAAACAGATGTGTGATAAAATCGGATACTTGTTTCCTGAATTAAATTTATATGACACTTCCGAAGTAATTGAAAAAATGGCCGAATTAGATATTGCACAAGCAATTGTTTTGGCCAATTCCCTATTTGATCCTCATTACAGAATATTTAGCTTTCTTTGCATTGCACACAAAGATTTAAAGCTTCTGAATCAAATCTATCCCATGGTAGATCTTCTTGATGACGATTACTGGAAATCAAGAGCTCTTTCAAAAATTGCCAAGTTAGAAGCTAAATTCGATATCAAACAGGCACGCGCTACAGCTCATTTAATAAATCAAGATATGTCTGATGAACTTCCAAAAGCCTTGATGGAGATTGCAAAAGTGGAGGCAGAAAATAACCTTGAAAAAGCGTACGCCACCATAGATACAATAGAGGGTACAAGTAATAAAATCCATGCCATGACAGAGATAGTGAAAGTAATTGCTAAAAATAATCCTGAACAAGCCATAAGTATTGCTAAAACATTTTCCGGAGATGATAGAAATATAATGCTTTATTGTATCATTACCGAAGCAGGATTAAAAATCGACTGTGTACAAGCACATAGTCTGGCAGATTCCATAAGGGATACATATTGGAAAGACCGGGCCCTTTGCGAAATTGCAAAAAGAGAAGTTATGTATGATATCGAACAGGCAAAAAAAACAACAGATTCTATTATTAGTCCGTATTATCAAGCGGAATCTTTTCTCATGCTGGCACAAATTGACCCCAAATTCCTTAAATCAGCGCATGACCTCGTATATTGTGTACATGATAAAATTAGAGATAATATTGTTATTGAGTTAGCCATAAAAGAAGCTCAATATTATGGCAATAGCAGAAAAGCGTTTAAAACAATCGAGAATTTTATAAAGAATGATAATTTAAAAAGTATAATGAAAGACAGAGTGCTTGTAAAAATTATCAAAATTCAGGCTCAGACTGGTGTAAGGAAAGCCTTTCGTACACTGGAATCTGTCAATGTGAATTTTTGGAAGGCAGAAGCGTATACCGAAATTTTTAAAGCTCGATCCCAAATTCAACGGCGTAACTTCCAAAGTTGTAAAAATATTATTTTTAAAGCCTGGAATTCTGGTTTGTCCGATTCTTTAAAAGAGAGCATTCTAGTCGATTGTTTAGCCTTTTTCAAGGATCTGAAATGAAATGCTCTCTCTCAGTTGTAAATCGCTCTTACGAATTCTCTTGAGGGAGCTTTCCTAGCATTTTAATAAATTTGAAATTGATGTCGTCGTCGTCGATATATCGTCGCCGTCTTTATGTTCCAGACACCATTGCTTGGTGAGGTTATCCAAAAATGCTACTAATCCCTTATTTGTGTTTAACGCATATGCCTTGAATGATTCGTTTATGGCCATAGCACGATCACCCGTGCGATCCTTAAATTCGTGGTATATAGAGATGTCACAGTGACCATTCCAATAACTCTGATGCGGATTAGCTCCACTATCTAGCAAAAGCTTGATTATATGCACAGGTATGGAATGGTTACGACAAGCGACAGCTAAGGGGGCAAACGATCATAATACCTTGCCCATTCAGAAGGCAAGAGTCCAATATTGCATTTCAAACTTTGTGGTGTTAATCTGACTATATCTTTAATGTCGTTTTCGATTTCTTGAGTATATTCATTGAAAGAACTCAAAGTCCCCCATTGAGAGTGTGGGTCATAGAGTCCAGTAGATAAAGCATCGAGAAGCTGGGGATTTCCTTGCGGCTCCAGTCTTTTTCCTGTCGTATATCTTTTATTTTCTAATATATCGTTATATTTTGAATATTTACCTATAACATCATAGATTTTTTTAAGATCAGCCAATTTCTTGGAACAAATGTCTTTCATTTTTTGGTTAATTTCTTTATTCGTACATAATAAATTGGAAACGGAGCGTCCATTTAATTTTATGTTGTCACTTGTGATATTTTCCGGAATATCAATAAAAGTTAAAATATGATTTCTAATGTCTTCCGGTGCTGATGTAAAAAACATTACGTTCTCCTTAAAATATTTAAAAAACTAGCATAATTAAGTAGAATATAAAGGTCAAGGCTTTTCAGATCTTCTTTTTCAGATCTTTTCAGATCTATTTACACTAACATTCTTTTTTCGGCTATTGGTTTAAGTTCGTTTACTACAGCGATAATTGCTGCCCAGGCCGTTGGCCTGGCCTATAAAAGCCTATGGCAACGCCATAGGAAAACCAAAATACCGATCATCAGGCTGAAAGCCTGGCCTATAAAAGCCTATGGCAACGCCATAGGAAAACCAAAATACCGATCATCAGGCTGAAAGCCTGGCCTATAAAAGCCTATGGCAACGCCATAGGAAAACCAAAATACCGATCATCAGGCTGAAAGCCTGGCCTATAAAAGCCTATGGCAACGCCATAGGAAAACCAAAATACCGATCATCAGGCTGAAAGCCTGGCCTATAAAAGCCTATGGCAACGCCATAGGAAAACCAAAATACCGATCATCAGGCTGAAAGCCTGGCCTATAAAAGCCTATGGCAACGCCATAGGAAAACCAAAATACCGATCATCAGGCTGAAAGCCTGGCCTATAAAAGCCTATGGCAACGCCATAGGAAAACCAAAATACCGATCATCAGGCTGAAAGCCTGGCCTATAAAAGCCTATGGCAACGCCATAGGAAAACCAAAATACCGATCATCAGGCTGAAAGCCTGGCCTATAAAAGCCTATGGCAACGCCATAGGAAAACCAAAATACCGATCATCAGGCTGAAAGCCTGGCCTATAAAAGCCTATGGCAACGCCATAGGAAAACCAAAATACCGATCATCAGGCTGAAAGCCTGGCCTATAAAAGCCTATGGCAACGCCATAGGAAAACCAAAATACCGATCATCAGGCTGAAAGCCTGGCCTATAAAAGCCTATGGCAACGCCACATTCGCATCAAGCTAAGGAGGTCTGTTTAAATGCAATGCAATCTAAAACACAAAAAAACCCCGAAGGGGGTTTAATATAGGTAGCCCGTAGTTGTTACCCCGAAGGGGTAATTACTACGGGAACAGATTAAAAACATATTTGCACTCCGAATGGAGTGCCACATTCGAAATTATAAGCGTAACAATTTTGTTGTCTCAGGGTTTCACAACCCTGTTTTTTCAAAAGGGCTAAAATCACGTTCAAATGTGGCACTCCATTCGGAGTGCCATTGCTTTATTTTGGATCATTCCCGTAGTAATTACCCCTTCGGGGTAACAACTACGGGCTACCTATATTAAACCACTTCGTGGTTTTTGTTTAAGCCACTTTTAAATAGTCTCTAAACAGGCTTCCTTAGCTTGATGCGAATGTGGCGTTGCCATAGGCTTTTATATACCAGGCCGTTGGCCTGGGCGGCAAATATCATTAAACACGGATGAAGAGAAACGAACTTGAACCAATAGTCGAGATTCCTACACGTTTTGCGTAAGATGAGTTATAAAATTGTACAAGAACTTTCTTTATTCGTATTTTCTGGCTTCAATAAAGCAGTGTCCACTTTTGGGGTTGAGTCCATCTTTACCTTTTCTTGACTGATAGACATAATCCCCTCGGGGTGGTTTTTTTTCCACTCCTCGAGGTGTAGCTGTCTCCAAGGTATTGTTGTGAGTTTAAGGGAATAATCAGCATCCTTGAGCATCATTTTGTGCTTGTACGAATCCAGTTCTAGTTCGAATTCTAGGGGCGTTTTTGGTCTGCTCTTTTGTAACATTTCTGCACGATAACATTCCGCTCTCCATTCTCCTTCACGTTTCAGCTCAGCATTCCTTGTCTGTATGCGCTCCTGCTCTTGCTGCTCCTCTTTTATACGTTTTTCTTCTTTCATTAAAAACCTGGCAGCAATTTCAGCAGGATAACGCTGTGCTACAATCTTTGAAAATTCGATTCCTTTTAAGTCTTTGATATCTACTTTTCGCTTTTCATTTTGCGACCATAATGTATTCCCCGTTTCCATAATTACAGTTGCTCCATTAAGGGTGGAGGGATAGAAATTCCGCTTGTATACGTTATCAACTTTGTAGGAAACCGTACATAAATTATGTTCTTCCATACCTTCAATGATTTTTTCATATTCACTAAACGGTTTTGCCTGTTCCGCCCAATCTATAATTTCTTGGTGTGTGGGATAACGATTATCGTAGACAATACTATCTATGATTTTATTAAGAGTATAAGACATATTTTCTTTCCTTTTTAGAAATGATTATTCATAGACATAAAATAAGTTTATAAATAAATATTATCATTTGCAAAGAATAAAGTAAAGGAGAAACCATTAACATGCGAAACCATTAACAGGCTTTTCAAATCTATTTACACTAACACTCTTTTTTCGGCTATTGGTTTAAGTTCGTTCACTACAGCCATAATTGCCGTCCAGGCCAACGGCCTGGTTTGTAAAAGCCTATGGCAACGCCATAGGAAAACCAAAATACCGATCATCAGGCTGAAAGCCTGGCCTGTAAAAGCCTATGGCAACGCCATAGGAAAACCAAAATACCGATCATCAGGCTGAAAGCCTGGCCTGTAAAAGCCTATGGCAACGCCATAGGAAAACCAAAATACCGATCATCAGGCTGAAAGCCTGGCCTGTAAAAGCCTATGGCAACGCCATAGGAAAACCAAAATACCGATCATCAGGCTGAAAGCCTGGCCTGTAAAAGCCTATGGCAACGCCATAGGAAAACCAAAATACCGATCATCAGGCTGAAAGCCTGGCCTATAAAAGCCTATGGCAACGCCATAGGAAAACCAAAATACCGATCATCAGGCTGAAAGCCTGGCCTATAAAAGCCTATGGCAACGCCATAGGAATGGGATCATTATACCGATCAACAGGCAGAAATCCAGGCTTTCAGCCTGATGATGGTGTTCCGATTGTCCTATGGCGTTGCCATAGGCTTTTACAGGCCAGGCTTTCAGCCTGATGGCAGGGTTTCGATTGTCCTATGGCTTTGCCATAGGCTTTTACAGGCCGGGCCGTTGGGTCTGGGCGGCAAATATCATTAAACACAGATGAAGAGAAACGAACTTGAACCAATAGTCGAGATGATTTCTACACGTTTTGCGTAAGATGAGTTATAAAATTATGCAAGAACTTTCTTTATTCGTATTTTCCGGCTTCAATAAAGCAGTGTCCACCTTTGGGGTAGAGTTCACCTCTCTTTGATTTTTTTGATCAATTTGCAATGCATCAAATTCTTCGAGTTTGCGCGTTGAAAGGGGAACAATTTGCAATGCATCAAATTCTTCGAGTTTGCGCGTTGAAAGGGGAACAATTGGCAATGCATCAAATTCTTTGAGTTTGCGCGTTGAAAGGGGAACAATTGGCAATGCATCAAATTCTTTGAGTTTGCGCGTTGAAAGGGGAACAATTGGCAATGCATCAAATTCTTCGAGTTTGCGCGTTGAAAGGGGAACAATTGGCAACGCATCAAATTCTTCGAGTTTGCGCGTTGAAAGGGGAACAATTGGCAACGCATCAAATTCTTCGAGTTTGCGCGTTGAAAGAGAAGTTTGATACGTGTTCATTTTTAAAGGAGGAAGTGCACGCAGCAATTCACGTTCCAACTCCAACCGTTTCAACTCAGCTTTTTCTTTTTGTATATCATCTCGCTGCTTTTTCAACTTGCGTTCAAGCTCTCTTTCTTTCACCATGTCCCTCTCTATTGGTTTAAATGGCGGTGGTGACGGTTTAGGCTGCAACATTTGGATCATTGCTGAAAGTTCACGTTCTGCTCTCCATTCTCGTTCACGTTCGTGCTCAGCTTTTTCTCTTTGTATGCGATCCTGCTCCTGCTTTATACGTTTTTCTTCTTTCATGAAAAGCTTGGCAGCAATTTCAGCAGAATAACGTTGTGCTACAATCTGTGAAAATTCGATTCCTTTTAAGTCTTTGATATCTACTTTTCGCTTTTCATTTTGCGACCATAATGTATTCCCCGTTTCCATAATTACAGTTGCTCCATTAAGGGTGGAGGGATAGAAATTCCGCTTGTATACGTTATCAACTTGGTAGGAAACCCTACATAAATTATGTTCTTCCATACCTTCAATGATTTTTTCATATTCACTAAACGGTTTTGCCTGTTCCGCCCAATCTATAATTTCTTGGTGTGTGGGATAACGATTATCGTAGACAATACTATCTATAATTTTATTAAGAGTATAAGACATATTTATTCTCCTTTTTTGAAATGATTATTCATAAATATAAAATAAGTTTCTAAAAAAAATGTTATCATTTGCAAAGAATAAAGTAAAGGAGAAACTAATAAACAGAGAAACCAATAAAACGATAAAATAAATTGTATTATTTTTTTGCTTTAAGAGTGTCTTTATATTCCAGGATTTTTAGGACGATATCCTGCACGGTCAATCCTGTGGTATCGATCACAAAAGCATCGCTTGCCTGTTTCAGAGGGGAAATTTCCCGGTTCATATCATAGGTGTCTCTTTTGTTGATCTCCTCAAGTACCTGCTCAAGGGTCAGATTTTTTGATTCTTCAGGGTATCTTGTTTTCATTTCTTCAAATCGCCTTTGGGCGCGGACTTCGGGTTTTCCCATTAAAAAGACCTTCACTTGGGCTTCGGGAAAGACCACCGATCCCATATCGCGCCCTTCAAAGATGGCGTTAACTCCCGTAGCGAGCTGTCTTTGGATGACTACTAGCTTTTCCCGGACTTCTTTAATTGCTGATACTTGTGAAACGTGTGAAGTGACTTCACCCCATCGGATTTTATCCGTTACATCTTCTCCCTCGACAATGAAGTGTTTGCTGCCTTGCTTGAGTTTTATGTCGAAATCAAAGGTTTTCAGATAAGCTTTAAGGGCTTCCAAATTGTTATAATCGATCTTATTTTTCAGTACGCCATAAGTGAGGCATCTATACATAGCCCCCGTATCAAAATATATATATCCTATTTCGCGGGCCAGGGCCTTGGCGATGGTGCTTTTACCGGTGGCTATAGGGCCGTCAATAGTGATAATCATGATTTGCTCCTCATAAATAGATAACTTTAAGAACAATATAAACAAAGGGGGCGGCAAAGACAAGGGAATCCAGGATATCCAGAACACCCCCTAGGCCTGGAAGCTGGTTGCTGTCTTTTACTCCCATATCCCTTTTCAAAAGGGATTCCGAAAGATCGCCGAATTGGGCCAATGCACTTGTGACAGCTCCCATCCATAAGCTTTGGATCCAGTGCATATTCACCAATGGGGAATACACTAGGGAAGTCACAATGCCTACTGCCAGGCCTCCAATAGCGCCTTCCAGGGTTTTTTTAGGGCTGATGTAGGGGGCAAAGTGGGTCCTGCCAGCGATTTTTCCGATGATATAGGCGCCGATATCCGTCATTTTTGTGACAGCCATGACATAAACAAGCCATAAGCGGCCATCGGGGTTTTGCTTAAATGGGAATAGGAAATTAATACTGAAGAGGCATCCCAAAGGGATAGTCAAATAAAATATTCCAAAGAAGACGATAGCCAAATGGATGAAAGGGGAATGGCCTGATAGGCAGAAGTAGACAAAGGTAAGGATAAGGGTGAGACCTAACACAGCCTCGGGTAAGGCATTGTGAAGAGGGATCAGGTAATTGAGATAGAGCGCAAAGATATAAGCGAATGTGCACAGAATGCCCGACAACACAGGAGGGTTATATCCATGAGCTCGGGTCAACTGATAGAATTCCCAAAGTGCCATACTGATAATGCCTGCTGTCATCAAGGCAAAAAAGGGCTGAAAAAGGGGATACTTGGAAAAATAGATGGTTATCAATAAAAAAAGAGTCAAAGCGGATCCTACCAGGAAACGCTGTTTGAAATTTTGACTGATCGGCCTCATTTAGGCTCCTCCAAGTCTTCGATCGCGGTTTTGAAAACACATCAAGGCCTCAAGAAAATGGCCGATTGTAAAATCTGGCCATAACACCTGGCTGACGTAGAGCTCAGCATAGGACAACTGCCACAGTAAGTAATTGCTCATTCTGTGCTCGCCGCTGGTCCGGATCAGCAGGTCGGGATCCGGCCATGGGGCGGTGTCGAGATACCCTGATATTAGCTGCTCATTGACGTCCTGTTCTCTGACTTTATTGTTTTTCACATCGTTCAGGATTTTAAGGAAGGCTCTTTTGAGTTCGTCCCGGGCCCCATAATTCAAGGCGAGGATCATATCGATTTCGCGGCAATGTTCTGTAGCCTCTTTAGTTTCTCTGATGACGGTATTGACCTGTTTTGACAGTTTGCTCAGATCTCCTATGGTATGAAGGCGGATGCCTTCCTCAATCATATCTTTTCGGTGGTTTACGAGAAAACGCCTTAACAAAAACATAAGGGCATTTATTTCATATTTTTCCCTGGACCAGTTTTCTGTCGAGAATATATAAAAAGTAATGTGTTTGATGCCGAAATCTTTAGCTGCCCGGACAATGGACATGACATTATCGGCGCCTTTATTATGCCCTTGTGCCATACCCAGGGCATGTTCTTTGGCCCAACGGCGGTTTCCATCAGGTATGACAGCCACATGGACGGGTAGTTTAGTTTTATCAGGCAGGAGGGGCAAAGCGTTATTTTCCTTTCTCAAAGGCACCCTTTTACCGGACAGGACTTCATCTTCTAGGAATGTACAATTTGGCATCATCGTGTATTTTTCCTAAGCATCAAATGGATTTTGAATAATGATAGTGTTCTTTCTTTCTGGACCTATGGAAATCAGGTTTACGGGAACCTGGCAGGCAGTTTCAATGCGTTTAATGTAATCCTTTGCCGGGGCGGGCAGATCTTCATACGAAGAAATATCCCGTGTCGGGCTTTCCCAACCTTGGAGAAGTTCATACACGGGCTCTACCTGGGCCAGGTCCTCGGCAATCTCAGGTAAATGGTCCAGCCGCTTTCCATCCAGTTTATAAGCTACACCTATTTTTATTGTTTTAAGCGTATCCAGTATATCGAGTTTTGTCAAGGCAATCGATTGCAATCCGTTCAAGCTAACAGCTTTTTTCAATAAAACCACATCCAGCCAACCCATCCTTCTTTTTCGGCCTGTAGTTGTGCCGAATTCCCAGGCCTGTTGAGGGGTGATGGTTGTTTCATCTTCCTGCCATTCCGTGGGAAAAGGGCCTTGTCCCACCCGGGTCAAATACGCTTTCACCACTCCCATCGTATGGTCAATATGGCATGGCCCAATGCCGGCTCCTGCACAGACGCCCCCCGCCACGGTATTTGAAGCTGTCACAAAAGGATAGGTGCCGGCAGTGATGTCTAAAAAAGTTCCTTGAGCTCCCTCGAAGAGGACATTTTCATTGTTATGCAAGGCCAAAACGATCCTGTCTTCAACAGAAGCTATGCAGGGCGTCAGAAACCTGGCAAAATCGGTGTATTGAGTCAATAGCTTATCATAATCTAATGATTCAGCGCCATAAATTTTTGTAAGCTCTTCATTTTTCAGGCTTAAGACATTTTTTAATAATATCGGAAAAATATCAGGCCGCACCCATTCTGCGACCCGGAGGCCACATCTTAGGGCTTTATCGGCATAGCAAGGGCCTATGCCTGAACCTGTAGTGCCCAGAGATTGTTGACCCTTCCTTTTTTCCAGTAATTGGTCTAGTATGCGATGATAGGGCATGATGAGATGGGCAGCAGGAGAGATCCAGAAGCGGCCTTGCGTGGAACAGCCGCGGGATTCCAACGATTGGATTTCCCGGATCAATACGGCAGGGTCGATGATGGTGCCTGCACCGAGATAACATTGGGTTTTTGGATGAAGGATACCTGAAGGAACAAGATGTAATTTAAATTCATCGTTTCCGATGAGGACAGTATGGCCGGCATTATTTCCTCCTTGCGCCCGAACCACATGGTGCGCCTGGGAAGAGAGAATATCGACAATTTTCCCTTTTCCTTCGTCACCCCATTGGGCACCTACTATGATTACGCCTGGCATAGAGAATTACCGAGCCGTCATTTTCCTAAAAAAATGCTGGTGTGTGTGCCAAGCACACACACCAGCACGAGCACGATTTTTTTTTCAAGAACTGCTGGTTATCGAGGACTATAGGTATTGCTGCGGGTGTTCAGGCTGGCGCGTTTATCCTGCATGGAAGCAGCTTTTACTGCCTGTTCAGGAGTAGTGCGACATTTACTTTGGCCTTTACATCCTCCTTTTCCTGCGCAATCATTATTTGTAGTTCTACAGGCGTTTTGTCCTTTACAGTCGTTCTTTCCTGCACAGCTGTGGCTGACCATTTTCATGACTTTGGCTTTACCTTCTGGGGAAAGCTTGTCATAATCTGCCTTTGCTTGCGGAGAGAGTTTCGCTTTCAGTTCCTGTTCGGACATAGTATTAGAGGCATTGCCGTTGTCATTATCGCCATTTGGATTCTGAATGGCATTCGATGAAGCATCATTGTCTGCAGTAAAATAGGAATAGTTGGAGCTTCTGCCTCCACAGCCATTGGGAGAACTTCTGCTGCTGCAGCTGGCGGAAATGCTTCTTCCGTTGCAGCCATTGGGAGAATTTCTTCCGCTGCAGCCATTGGGAGAACTTCTTCCGCTGCAGGAATTATAGGCGAAGTCGCCTTTTGAGTTGCAAGAGCTCTGTCCCTGACCATAAGTGCGGTCATTAGAGGCTGTATGCTGGCAGCTGGCACAGCCGGCTACGATCATATTTGATGAAAATGAATTCGTCTCAAAGGCTGTTACCGGTGCTTGTGCAGCAACAATAATACCGCCAGTGATGCCCATCAAAGCCAATTTTTTTAGGTCTTCTTTTCGATTTTTACTCATTATTTCCTCCTAAGGGGGTGTTTTTGTTTTCAATAAAGACTCAAAAAAACTATTACCATTTCATAAAAGATAATGCAACATTTTTTGTTTCATTGCGGGGTTGAGAAATTTCTATTACCACAGAGCATACATAATAATTGCACCCTTTCATTTCTTGTTCATTTCTTGTTCCTTCTCATTTAATGACATTTGTGGTATAATGGATCAAAATGATAATAAATTGGTTGTCTAAAGTTATGATCTGGTCAAAAATCAGGGACAATAAAAATGTGATATTAGCGGCTTTGGTCTTGTGGCTGGGCCATTTTGGGGTCGATCTCATGATAGGCATTTGGGCTGTTTACAAAACTATGGCTCATTTGGATCTGGCTATGGCGGGACTTATTTCCACTCTCTGCGCATTTACCGGTGAAGGAATGCAGCTATTTTTTGGATCGCTCAGCGATAAGGGATACAGGAAACAGCTGATCCTGTGTGGAATCCTGACAACTACGGCAGCGACTTTTTTAGCCTATACGGACAACTTCTTTGTACTGTTCTTCCTGTTTTTATTGGCCTGCCTGGGTTCAGGGGCCTTTCATCCTTCAGCCGTGAGCTGGATGGGTTCTTTGACAAAGGAGAGGAAAGGCCTGTTTATCACGATTTTTACTTCAGGCGGCACTCTTGGGATAGCCTTAAGCCAGATCATTTTTTACCATTCCTTTTATTACTTTCAAGGGCACACCGTTGTTCTGGCGCTTCCCCTGGTCTTGTTGGCAGCTGTTTTGGTGTTAAGCCGGTTGAAGCCTTCCGAAAGTGCAGGATCTACAGGTGAGAAATTTAGCCTTGGGATCTTCAAAGGTTTTTTCAAAAGGAAAGATCTCAGGAGGTTGTATATCTCGCAGGTGTGCAACCAGTCGCTTGCCTGGGGGTCGATATTTCTTTTGCCAGACCTTTTGATTTCACGTGAATATGATAGCTGGATTTGCTTTGGCGGAGGCCATCTTTTCTTTGTGATGGGCAGTTTTTTTATGCAACCGGTAGCAGGCTATTTGGCAGATAGATATTCGTGCCGCCAGGTGATTTTGTCCGCCACTTTTATTGGCCTCATTTTATTTTATATTCTCCTTTTCAATCCTTTGTTGGAAAATATGCCATTGCTGGCCCTGCTATTTTTCATGGGAGCTGCCATTGGAATCGTAAACCCAGTCTCTTTGGCTTGGGGGACACGCCTGGTACCGAACAATCCCGGAATGATCAGCGCCTTTCTGATGGGAATGGTGTGGTGCGTATCCGAAGGCATCGGACAGGGGGGCGGAGGTTTGCTCACCAAATTTTTCGTTGACGATGCCCCGGCCAAAGCGCTTGGGATTTTAGGATGCGCCTTCTTCATCGGATTTGCAGCTGTTCTGCGCATGCCGCAACCCTCAGAAGCGCAACCGGCCATGGAGAAAATCGAAGTGGACAGTTAGGGAATGTTTACCCTAGATTGAAGGAAAACAGGATAGGCAGGATCGCCTTCGGCGGCAAGATAGGTAACCTGCAGCCGAAGGCGATCCTGCCTATCCTGTTCCTTTTTGTTTTTGACTGAAGGGAGATTCATGAACCCGTATTATCTCATTGCCATTTTGCTCTTCCCTATTTTGGTTTGTATGGAAGCCGGGGAGCAAACTACCCGATTGAAAATGATACAGCCAAATTGGCGATTTGAAGTTCATGAAAGATTTTCAGACGGAACGCCAAAAATCTTGTTGTTTTATGCTCCTGTCGCTGGAGAAAACGAAGAGGTGGCCGTCAAGCAGATCGTATACAATTCCAATAACACTGTTGTTAGTGAGTCGGATCTGATCCAGCTCGAATCACCCGGGCGGCCCATCCTTTTTAATGGACCACAAATATACTATGATGGAAATGGGGCAGTCTCGAAAATTGTTTTCTATAATAATGGGAAGCGGGAAGGGCAGGCGAAGGTTTTTTACTCCAGTGGTGTACTAAAAGCTTTTATGACCTATCATGCGGATGAATTAGAGGGGCCAGCGGAAACCTATTATGAAAATGGCAGATTGAAAGAGAAATTCTCTTATATGAAAGGCAAACGGCATGGGGATTATGAGAGCTTTTATGATACCGGGACCCGTGCCAGTCAGGCCAAATATGAGAAGGGGCTGATCATAGGCCTCTATCAGGAATGGCATGAAAAAGGAACTCCCAAAGCGGAGCTGTATTATCTCAAAGGACTTCTCAACAATGATAACCACCGCCCTGCACTCAAGCGTTATTATGAAGACCATTCTGTTCAAGAAATTCAGAACTTTCTTCTTGGAGTACCTCATGGAGAACATCTTGAATTTTATCCCAATGGTCAGCTGAAATACAAAGCCCTGTATAAAAAAGGGGTAAAAGAGGGGAATGAGAAGGAAATTTCCTATCAAAGCCAGGAAATGCTGCAATATCCTTTAAGCCATCCAAAGGATGAAGACAAGAAAGAGCAGGAACTTCCTGTAACCACTTATCAGGATATAGCAATGCCTGATGGAGAGCACAAACAGTACTATGATTTACAAGAAGGCCAAACCGAACCTCAGCTTGCCAAAGTCAATCATTATGCAAATGGAATGCTGGAGGGGGAACAAAGGGCCTACTATCCCAATGGCCAACTCAAGGCAGTTGCCGCATACCAACAAGGTATTTTGCATGGGACAAAGAAACATTGGAATGCGGAAGGGGATTTAATCGTGGAGGCCACCTATGAACAGGGGTTGTTGAATGGCCGTTATTATACTCGCCATCCGGATGGGACCGAACAGATTTCACACTATAAAAACAACCAGTTCCATGGACTTCACGAAATCTATTATTCTGAAGACCCCTTTTTTGGGCGGGTCAAAGCCTTAGAAGCTTACTATGAAAATGGGAGGCTGGAAGGGCAGTTGATCAAGTACAACCCTGCAGGGACCAAGACCATGAGCGCTTCCTACCATCAGGGCTATAAAGAAGGGCTGTCGTTGTTTTATACAGATGAAGGGAATCTAGTTCTGTCTGCAGAATTCAAAAATGACCTTCAAGACGGCGTGACCCGCAAATACTATCCTTCGGGTAAATTGAGAAAAGAAAGCCTATTTTCAAATGGAGAAAAAACAGGCGAGGAAAAGACGTTTTATGAAAATGGGCGTTTAGCCTCGCTGCGTCATTACAAAGACGGCCATTTTGACGGACTTTGCCAGGAATGGAATTCCGAGGGCATCCTTATTTTTGAAGGCGAATACCAGAAGGGAAAAAAACATGGCAAATTCAACAAGTATGATGACACAGGCCAACCCCTAGTCCTCCAGATATTCCAGGAAGACCGTCTAATCGAAAAAAAAATCAGTACACATCGCGAAGGTATCTGTGATCCGCTTTCAACTTTTTAATATAGGCTTTGGCAGAAGATTCATCCATCCGGCCTTCTTCCCTGACGATTTTGTGCAGAGTGGCATCCACATCTTTGGCCATGCGGTGGGCATCTCCACAGACAAACAGATACGCTCCGTTCTCTAACCATTCAAAAATCTCGGCTGCTCTTTCCTGCATCCGATGCCACACGTAAATTTTATGATGCTGGTCCCGGGAAAAGGCGCAATCCAGTTTTAATTTGTCTTGATCGACAAGACTGTGCCAAAAATCTTTATATAAGAAATCATAGACATGTTTTTTTTCTCCAAAAAACAGCCAATTTTTTCCAGGTGCCCGGGTAGCGATCCTTTCTTGCATGAATCCCCTGTAGGGGGCCACGCCGGTTCCTGGACCAATCATTATTAGATCTGCCGCAGGATCTGGAGGCAATGTAAAACCATGGTGAGGCTGCACATAGATGGGGATAGTTGGGGCATGCAATGGAGAGAGTTCGCATAAATAATAGGTGCAGACTCCACGGCGAATGCATTGGTTGGTAATATAGGACAGGTTGGCTACGGTAAGGTGGATCTCATCGCTTGCAGTTAATGGAGAAGAGGCTATCGAGTAAAAACGGGGCAGAAGGGGCATCATCAAGGAAACGGCTTCTTCTAGAGTGAATTCCGCTTCTTCGTTTTCCTTTAAGGCATCCCAGATTTCATGATGGGCCAGATATTCTTTTAGGGGTTCTTTATGGCTTTCAAGCAATAGGGTCTCGAGATGTTCTTTTTTAAGGGGATTCGTTTGCCGTTGGGCTATTTCGCCGATAAATTTACGGCTGATCGTAGTGATGTTGGCGTGGCGGAATAAGAATTCCCTTAGAGGGATATTCTGCCCTGACCGCTTGTCCTTGGCAATCTCATCTCCTGAGGCGCGGAGAACTTCAAGGGTCCGCTCTACTAGTTCAGGGTCATTGCAGGGGTAAATGGCAATGCTGTCTCCAACGGAATAGGTCAATCCGGAATTTTTTATATCCAGGACCACATGCCAGGTTTTTTTGCTGGATTCAGGATGGGAGAGGCAATACCGTTCCTTGATAGAGGCTACATAAGGATTTGATTTATTGTATATGATAGGTTCATCCATGACAGAAATATAACTTAAAATGCAGCTTGATTATCCCATAATCCCAATTTTAATTCAATCAAAATTTTTTTTATATTTTAATCTAAATATATATCTGATACACTGACAAAGCTTGAGCAGCAATATGTAAAAATTGCTGCTTTCAAAAAAAAGACGCAAATGCAAGATTAGGCATAAGATATTTAAGTTGCCTTTAGGTAAAATTATGATAGAGTCCCCTGCCAACTATAGAAGAACTAAAAAGAACAAAAGCTATCCCAACTCAACCATAGCAGAATCACTTTGTGAAATTCATTTCGACTGCAATCCTTCTCAAAATCTGGCTGTAGGAACAATTTTAAGATCAATTAAAAACGAACTTGGTTCGGATTATCCAAGTGTAACGGAACAGCAAATCAAACAATTCCAGGCAGCAATTACCGAAATGGGAATCTCTGTCAATGAAGAAAAATCAGGCACAACTCGCTTGATTTTTAAACATAGGGAACGAAATCACATGATCCAATTTCTTCCAAATATCCTAACAATTAATGAAGTTAAGCAGTATCCTGGATGGGATTATTTTTTACAGGATGTTTTTCGGGGTTGGACAGCACTTAATTCAGTGTTTACTTCTATCTTCGCAAAAAGGATAAGTCTTCGCTATATCAACCTGGTTTCACGGCGGAATCCTTTAGAACCTCTTTCAGCATGGCTTAAACCTAATATATATTATCCAAATGCAATTCTTAACTGCTCGTCTAAATTCTTAGCTCGAAATGAGTTTGATCTGGGAAATAATGTCCGCCTGATTTTGACGTTGGCGGAACCTGTTCGAAATGAAATACAAGGAAATTTTATCTTTGATATTGATATTATATTGTCCCTTGAAGAAAAAATGATAAATTGGAATCTAATTAAAGATCAATTGGAAAATTTGCATGACATGGTTTGGAAAGTCTTCTCCACTTCCTTATCACAAAAATATGAAAATTTATTGAATGGAGAACTTTTATGAATTCCACCCTAACTTGTCGCATTGAACCATCGATGTCATTATCAGAACTATTTTCCAATAGTGAATTTCAAATAATTTCGAGCCTGCTTGCTGATTCAATGACTGTCACAAATCTGGAATTGATATGCAATCCTTTATGTCAAACGAGGGAAAATGAAGATACTTTTCTTATGCTTTGTAATGAAGATAGAGATTGTTTTCTGGAGTCATTAAAAAACCCCCCTGAACCTAATCAAAAACTTAAAGATGCATTTGATTTCTACTTCAACACAAAGCTCAAGGATGAATGATCCGCGTGCCAAATACAATCCCTGTAATAAATACAAGTGATGAGCAACGAAAGCTGTTTGACTGCGGTATTCACTGTCTCAATGACTTTTTCAGAAGGCACTCAGAACCGAATCATTTAAAAGGTTTTGGTAGAACTTTTGTACTTCTTATAAATGAAGAAGTTATTGGTTATTATACCGTTAGTATGGGCAACACGTTAGAATTTATACACATTATGAATGAAAATAACGACACTTGGCCTAAATACCCCATTCCTATAGGGTTACTTGGTAAATTAGCTGTAAGTAAACATAAGCAAAAACAGGGATGGGGCAAATGGCTTTTGACAGATGCCATTAATAGAATTATTAATGCAGCACAGGATGTTGGAGCATATGCCATTTTAGTTGATGCCAAAGATGAAAGTGCAAAAAAGTTTTATGAACAATATGGATTTCTGTCTTTTCCCAAAAAAAACATGACCCTCTACTTACCGCTCAATTCAATTGCAGGTTTGATGAAAGAAAGTGCAACAAAAAGTGAGCCAGACATACTAGAACCCGTCTCTTGAGAATTTGCGATAGAAGGGATAATCGGCAAAGTCTAGCAATTCTTTGTCTCCTCTGCTGTCACCATAAGCATACAAAGTATAATTTTTTTGAGGACCAAGAAGCTGCAGGAGGCGACTTGCCTTTTCTTCTCCCCAGCAATTAAGTCCTCGGAGTTTTCCGCTGACTGTATTATCGGAGTTTACCTCCAGTCTGGAACAGATGAGGTCCTGAAAGCCAGCCTGGCGGGCCCAGGGTTCTAAATAAACATCTAGAGTGGCGCTGATGAGAATGCATCTGTGGCCTTGATTCCGATGCCACAATAGTTTTTTTCTGGCTTCGGGACGTACCCTGGAGTCTAACATCTTTTGGGCATATTCTTCCCCTTTTTGTTTGAGTGTATTTATATTCATTCCACCTATAGTGTGAGAGAGCACACTTTCTTTGGCCCGCTGCCGATAACGGGAATCGGCAAGGCCAAGAGGAAGATAGGGCAGGCACCGCAGCAGCCCATAGGAGGTTTGATAAATACCTTTTACAAACTTTAAAAAGGGTAAAAGAGTATCATGAAAGGTGAGTGTGCCGTCAAAATCAAAGGCGGCTATGACGTTGTTATTCATTCATTTAGATTGGCTTGAAATTCTGTGTATGGTTAATATGTTAACAGACAAAATAGAGTGGATCAAGATGAAAAAAGTTTTTGTGACAGGAGCCGCAGGTTTCATAGGATTTCACGTGGCCTCATGTTTGAAAAGGCGCGGAGATGACGTTGTCGGATATGATAATTTTAACAATTATTACGATCCAAAATTAAAAGAAGACCGCGCAGCTGAATTGAAGAAAATGGGAGTGGAGATCATTAGGGGAGATCTTTGCGATGCAGATATGTTAAGGGAAGCTATAAAAAATCAGGGAGCTACCCATGTTCTCCATTTGGCTGCCCAAGCAGGGGTCAGGCACTCGGTCCAACATCCGCACATGTACATAAAATCAAATATTGAGGGCTTTTTGAACATATTGGAAGCGTGCCGCCATCTGCACTTAAAATTGGTGTACGCCTCTTCCTCCTCTGTATATGGCTTGAATGCCAAAGTGCCATTTTCAATCCAGGATCCTTGCGACACACCGGCCAACCTCTATGGCGCCACCAAGAAATCCAACGAATTGATGGCATTTTCCTATCATCATCTCTTTGGAATACCCACGACGGGATTGCGTTTTTTCACTGTTTATGGGCCCTGGGGAAGGCCCGATATGGCCTGTTATTCTTTTGCAAAGTCCATAATGGAAGGGAAACCGATAGAGATATTCAATCATGGGCATATGGAACGGGATTTTACCTATATTGATGACATTGTGGAGGGAACTGTGGCAGCCATAGACCTTGAGTCTTCCTGTGAGATTTTTAATTTGGGCCATCATAAACCTGAGTCATTAATGACCCTTGTCCGCCTCCTGGAAAAATACCTTGGAAAGACCGCAAACAAGGTGTTTACTGACATGCAGCCAGGCGATGTTTTAAAAACCTTTGCCGATATTGAAGAGAGCCAAAAAAAATTGAATTTTATTCCAAAAACCTCTTTGGAAGAAGGTTTGGAAAAATTTGTACGATGGTACAAGCAATATCATCTTTTCAAATATTAGCTTTATAAATACAATCCTGTTTTTAACCGAAAGAGTGACACCCATGAAAAAATTATTCGGAAGCTTGATCCTCTTTGCCTTTGCCCTCCACACTTCCTGCTGCATTCCTTTTAGAGAGCTTTGGTACGCAGAAGGACAATGGGTCAAAAAAATTGATACCAATGAACTGGTCCATGTGGTCCAACAATATGTTGCCTATCTCAAATATGTTAAGCACTTACGCCTGGAAGATTGTAAAGTCTATTACATCGATTCCGTCAACACGATCCATATGGAATTCCTTTCCCAGGATTTATTGGAGGTGGGGGAAGCCCGCATGCTTATGGTCGATCTGGTCGAAGGCCTTTTGGCGGCGTTAAATCAAGATCCCATATTGGGCCCTCAGTTTATTACCTACCCCTTGACTCCGCGTCAGCTGGAAATTTTCGTGGATTTTGAGAGTTTTGATGGTATCTATGATGATCCCTACTATGTCGGTTGGATGGAAATGGAACAGGAAACAGCTACCTATTATGCTTTCAATCTGAAATATACCGGATGGGATTATGGCAGCCAGCTATATGGTGGACTGGATTATTGGAACTATCGGACCGAGCCCTACACAAAAAGCCGTGAAATAGTGATCCATGAGCGTGAGGGGGAAAATATGTTCAAGCAGGTTTTTGAAACTGAACAAAATACGCCCAATCCCTTGACAAAAGAACAGTACCGTCCCATCCATAAATGCCGTCCGAGGTATTATTCCCCCTATGACTGCGTGCCCACTTTTAAATAGGATAAAGAATGGAGGAGTCCCATGTATTGTCGAAAAGGCGTTTTAAAACTCTGATTTTAACGGTATTGGCGTCATTGCTGGTATACTTTCTGTTTATCCTGTGGGGAGGCTGGCACGATGTCGTTACGGCCTCTTATAAAATTGGGTTTTGGGGAGTTGCCATTGCCCTCCTTCTTTCCACCTTTAATATGACCGTGCGTTTTATTCGTTGGCAGTTCTTTGTAGCCCTTCAAGGATATCATATACCCTGGAAAACCCATTTTAGAATATACCTTTCCGGATTTGCCCTGACCCCCACCCCTGCCAAAGCAGGTGAAACCCTGCGAAGCGTCTTTCTTGCCGATTTTCATGTGCCTTATAGAGTCAGTTTTGCGGTATTTTTTTCAGAAAGGTTTTCGGATCTTTTATCCGTATCTGTGATCATCAGTTTAGGATTTTGGAATATTTCAGGGATGCGCTGGGTCATTTTTTTCCTGTGGGCTGGCATCCTGGCCTTTTTACTGCTAATGCGCCAGGTGCAGTGGGTGCAATATTTGAGAGATTACTTTTTAAGGAAGGGAACTGGCAGGTTTGTGCATTTTATGGATTATTTATTAGATGGCATTCTTTCGTTTAACAATTGCTTTGCATGGTATTCTCTGCTGGGCGGGACCCTGCTCGGTATAGTAGCATGGAGTGGCAACGGATTGGCTTTTTGTTATATTTTAAATGCCATGGGGGCCGACATCTCTTTTTTCTGGGCCAATTTCAACTACGTATTATCGATGCTGGTGGGAGCGTTGACGTTTATTCCAGGGGGGATAGGGGGATCGGAGGTCACTTTAGTGCAGCTTCTGGTGCATCAAAATGTTGCCCTGCCTGATGCCATAGCTGCCACCCTGTTCATCCGGTTTGCCACTTTATGGTTTTCGGTCCTGCTCGGACTGTTATTTCTCCCCCTGAAACGGATCCTATTGATCAAGTAGCTACTGAGGTGCGCTTTGTGTTCTCTTTTTTACCACAGGACTTAAATAGACACTCGATAGCTCTCTTGATCAAATTGGCGTCATAATGAATAATTTATCTTTACAAAGTTTAGGCATCGGGATTTTGACCTGCAAGGGATGGGATGAGTATAAAACCTGTGATCTTGCAATAATAAATGAATTGAATAAAAGGCATATTCAAGCCGAACATGTAGTCTGGAATGATCCCAGTGTCAACTGGTCAAAATATCAAGTTATCCTAGTTCTATCCACATGGGACTATTTTCAAAGTGCTGAAATTTTCAATTATTTTCTAAAAACTCTTAACCAAATAAAAAATAAAGGAATTCTAATAATTAATCCATTGTCAACAATAGAGTGGAATGGCAAAAAAACATATCTAAAAGAATTAGCCCTGAAAGGAATCCCTATATTGGATACCCTGTGGCTTTCAAAAAACCAAATGAATGGTATGGTGGATCTTATTCAAGAAAAAGGATGGAAAAATTGTGTCATTAAACCCGTCATCTCAGGAGGTGGGTTAAATCTAAAAAGATTTATCCTTGATGATGCCCCTGAGATAATTGCAAAATGTTTGGAATTGGATATAGATGAATGGATGTTACAACCTTTTGCTGAAGAAATTATCGATCACGGGGAGCTATCCTTTATTTTTCTCAAAAAGAAATATTCTCATGCTGTAATAAAAAAACCTGCAAAGGGTAATTTTTTAGTCCAACATATCCACGAGGGATCTGTATTCCCGATTAATCCAGAATCCCATGTGATTGAGCAAGTAAAAAAAATATTAAACAGGACGTCTCGGGAATTTCTGTTTGCCAGAGTGGACGGTATCCTACGTAACCATCAGTTTGTAGTCATGGAAATTGAAATGATAGAGCCTTACTTATATTATGAACATTGCGAGAAATCAGAGGTATTTCTTGAAACGTTTGTACAATACTTCCTCGATTGGCATAATATATGCATTCAATAATTTGAATTGAAAAAGAGGGGCGTTTATGGATAAACAAAAATTTTATTCAATGATGAAAATGAAAGGAATTTCAGATTATGAAATTTATTTAAAAACGAATGAAATATTGTCATGTCAAAAAGATTTTAGTGAACTATGTAATCAAGATGAACTTCAATTCCAAATTGTTCATCAAATTGAAGAAATGTTATTAAAATTAATGTCATATACTCTATTGGATATAGATGAATATATGCAAGAAAACAAAACGTTTAGAGTACTAACCTATTTTCATAGGGTCCATATTATTCAACAACAACTTATTAATATGGTGGATTTACTGGAAACGATGTCGCCCGCAGATTATCAAGCTATTCGCTTGCATTTAGGCAGCGGCAGTGGTGTCACTTCGCCGGGCTTCAAAGTTCTATATCATATATTCCCTGAACTCTGGGCCACCTATAAAACCTGCTATTTGGATAAAAATCATTTGACAATGGAACAAGTTTATAGTTCAAATTATAGGCATGATGATTCTTATGCTGTAGCTGAAGCTATGGCAGAAATGGATGAGCGTTATCACCGTTTTTTTAAACGTCATATGGAATTGATCAGCCGTACCATTGGAGAAAGTTCAAAGTCTCTCAGAGGGCGTCCGGTTGAAACTCTTAAATCGCACTCTGAAAAGCATCTCTTTCCAGAGATTTGGAATGTAAGAAATCAGATGACTGATCTATGGGGCCAAGAATACGGTGTTGTCAGGAAATCTATCGTAGAAGGATAAAGCTCTTTTATTAAATACGTTGCACACATTTCAGATTTTTAGTAATATAAATGAGAATTTAACTAAGGAATTTACTCGATGAATTTAAATACTGTCCGCACAAAAATAAATTATATAACAGAGCTTCCGGTAATAAAAAATCAAGAAAGTCCGGTTGACTTAATAAATAAAATAACCTCGTGGTTTCATGATTTTTTTGATAAGAAAGAAAAGAATGAATCTAATGTGTATGCCATAGACCAAGTGAAACTACTTCCTGAGCGGCGTGTCAGGAATCCATCGCTAATCGCTGAAGTTGATGATTCTAAAATTACTACCAATTTCTCTCCAGGGAATGGCAAAAAATTGGAATCATTTTCAGAGGGGAATTCGACAGAAATTTATGACATTCCTGAAATGCCACTTCCTGAGGATGTTTTGCGGATCATTTTTCAAAACCTTAAATCAGATCTTCCATCAGTGGCTTTGGTATGCAGAGATTGGAAAGAAATTGTAGATGCTAATGATTTTCGCGATATGATTCATCCTATCGAAGCCTTTGGCAGTCGCGAATGGAAAGAATACATTGGAGTAGATGCAGGAGAACATCCCCGTTTGCCAAGGCGTGTCTACGGGGATTTGGAAAAAGCTAGTTACATGCTCACCTTTATTCCAGAAAAAGTGACTTTATTTGATGATGAGGTTTATTTAGATAATTTGGAATTTATTGGGAAGCTGGTGGAAAATCCCAAAAAAGGAAATAAAATGAGTTGTCATGATTTCTGTACTAAGCGAGTAAGAGCAAATCACGAAAAGCCGCACTGGGTTATGATTAATAAAAATGTCTTTAGGTGGCTGCAAACAACAGAGGTCTTGGATAAGCTCCATGTGAATGAGGTTATTACAAAAGAGAATGCTAAGGTTCCAGGGGCTAATGTTTCAGGGTTAATAGATACAGCAATCAGCCTTTTGATGGAAAGTATTAGATTTGGTACATTTCGATGGCCAGAAATAATAGATGATTCTCCTTTGTGGAATAAAGAACTAGCTGTGCGTGTAAAGGAACAAATAAAAAACAACAACATATATTTAAATGTTATACCGGGTCATTCAGGCATGCTTAACGTGCAAGCCGTTCCAGAGGACGATCGCATTGCCATTGCCATTGCCCGGAAGTCATTTTAGTAATTGAAGCGGTGTGCGAGTTTTTCTTACAGCCTTATAGGCTGCAAGAAAAAGTTGCACATCGCGTTAATTGAAATTCTATAAGTAGTTAGCAATATTTTCCAGAATGACTTCAAATCCCCTCTTGTGTGGATATTTTTCAAGGATCATTTTGTAGGCAGTTTCAGTTCGTGTTTTTTCCTCAGGAATTGTATCTTTCAAACTCTCTTCTATCTGTTTAAATTCAGCTTCAATTTTATCAAAATCGTAACAAATATTTGAGAGTACGACAATCGATAGGTCTTGTTCCGGCATATATAAAAGAAGTGTTTTATACGAGTCAATGCTGCCGCTATGCCCTAAAAGTACTCCTGTATCATTCTCTTCAATCCCTATTCCATAACCATAGTCTTCCCTATTTGCTTTAATCAACAAATTATAGAGTTCTATAGGCAATACCGAATGGTCTTTATGCAAGGCTTGATTCCATTTTAACAAATCAGCTGATGTAGAGATGATCGATCCTGCACCTATGGCTACGCTTATGTCCGTCGAGTGAGGCTGTGGGTATAGATCTATCTGACCTTCTTTAGGGTCATATTTCAGAGGAGTTGAAAGCCTTGATAATTTCGGATCCTGTTTTATGATATCCCACTGTCCTTGAACAGGGTTTGCCGTTGAGGATAAACCGATAGGATCAAATAAGGCTTTCTGTATATACAGATACGCCGGCAATCCGGTGATGGCTTCAATGGCTTCAGCAATAATTATATAGCCTGTATTACAGTAAGAGAACTTTGAACCTGGAGTAAATAAGAGAGGTTCCTTGGATATGAGTTTTATGATTTCACTTGTCGTGTGATACGACTCAAACCAACGTTTTTTTGGATCCATCAGATTAGAGTATTCGTAACCTTCTACATCCGTATGGTTTGGAATGCCGGAGGTATGACTAAGCAAATGATGAAGAGAGATTTCATGCGCCCATGCAGGCATATTCCCATCCCAAATAGCTGATTCTTCAGGCAAAAATTGAAAGAGTGGTAAATGGAGTTTTCTTTTAACATCGGCAATTTTAAGTTCTTTTGCCCCAAATTTGCTTGATTCATATAGGGATTTTAATAATGCGACAGCGAAAAACTGCTTCGATACTGAACCGATCATAAACTGCGGCCCCTTAGAGGCAACAGGTAACAAAGTCTTCCCATGGTGTGCAACTAAAACTTCACCATCAAGCAACCCTTGTTTCTGCAGGTTTTTTACAAAATCCAAAAATCCGGCTAATCTGCCATCAAAATCAATCGATGCCGTTTTGTTGCCACTCACAGTTGATGCAGTAGTTACTAATAGGGTAGAAAGAATAGATGTTATAAATAATAAATAAATTAATGTTTTTTTCATTATGTAAACATTTTTAAAATAAAGCATAACATATTTACTGATTCGTTACAAATCCAAAAAATACATTTTATATTGTTTACGCATTGTGCGATTTTTATTGCAGCCTGAAGAGGCTGCAATAAAAACTAGCACAACGTGCTTGCTTATCCTTTACAACTAATTTATAGTTATGCACAATCAATGCATTAACAGTTTTTGTATTTAAAACTTATTCAAAAATATTAATTGAGGTTTATATGAATTTAAATATTGTCCCAGCAAGAGATCCCATCATTGGACAACCTATGGAGATAGATCCAATGGACTCATGGAACGTGGTGCCTATGGATGTAGCCCGGATCATTTTTCAAAATTTGAAGGGGAATCTTGACATTGTAGCTCTAGTGTGTAGAAGCTGGAAAGCCTTGGCCGATGATGAGGAATTTCGTAAAATGATACGCCCTGCCCAGGCTTTTGGAACCCAGGAATGGCAAAAATATATACAGGTGGATGCAGGAGTAGAACCGAACTTACCAAGGCGTGCCTATGCCGATTTGGAAAGAGAGGGAGGGCTTCTTACATTTATTCCTGAAAAAGTCAAAGTGGCCAAAGAAAATGGAAATGTTGAAGAAGTGCTCTTGGATAATGTGGAAGCTATTGCTAATCTGATCAAAAAACCTAAAACAGATCTTAAAACAGGTTTTACTGCAAATTCTCTTCGAAATGTAAATCTCAAGGATAATCTCAAGGATAATAACAAACCTCACTGGGTCTGGATAAAGAAAGAAGTCATGGGAATATATGCAAACTATGAAGAGCAACAACAACTTGCCAGGGAAGAAAATAAAAAGGCATGCGGAGCACATATTTCAGGGCTGATAGATACAGCCACCACCATTTTTATGGAATATGTCAGAACAGGACAGCGCGATTTCTTTTGGGATCCCCCCTTCACAGCTACGCATCAGAGAATATATATACGAGTCAATGAGCGAGATGATTTATTCCGATCAATGTTAGGTTTCTATCCCGACGGCCTCGGCGTCTCTGGCTTTTTAGATGAGTTCGGCGACAACTGGGTTGGCTTTGTTTGCGCGCGAAAATTCTTTGGAACTTCTGCGCAAGGTTAACTATTATAAGGATGTTAAAAAAAGGGGGCAGGACGGAGACGGCCTGATTACCTTTTTCGTTCAGATACCCTGACGAAGGAGGGGTATCCGAACTGTTACGTTATCTCTTGCATTAATTTATGTTCTCATGTTACATTATGTATTCACTATACGATAAGAAAACTCTTGATTTCCATCTTTTGATGGGGCGTTAGCTCAGTTGGTAGAGCGCAACAATGGCATTGTTGAGGTCAACGGTTCGATCCCGTTACGCTCCATATCTACTTCTCATTTTTTGAAGTTTGGAGGTGTCTATGTCTTTTTTTGAAACTCTAGAAATGCTGCCAGATGATCCTATCATGAGCATAGGCGCTATTTTCAAGGCAGATAAAAGGGAAAGAAAAGTCAATCTGGGTGTCGGCGCCTATCAAGATGCCAACGGGCTCCCTTTTATCTTTGACTCTGTAAAAAAAGCGGAAGCCCTTCTCCTTCAAAAAGGCTACTCCAAAGAATATCTTCCCATTTCCGGCGATGCGGACTTTGTGGCGCAAGCGCTGAAACTGATCTTTGGGACCAACTCCTCTCTAATTGCAAATCAGGAAGTCTTTGGCGTTCAGGCTGTGGGTGGAAGTGGCGCCTTGACGATCGGAGCGGAATTCCTGGCCCAAGAGTGCAATAGGAAGATATTCATTTCTGAACCTTCCTGGCCTAATCACAGAGGAATCCTGCTCCGAGCGGGCCTTCAGGTGGAACCGTACATTTATTACAGTGAAAAAACAAAACAAATCGATTTTGAGGGTTTTTGCAGTTCCATAAAAAAAATGCCTCCAGGTTCTATTGTTCTTTTACAGGCTTGCTGCCACAACCCTACAGGAGTAGATTTTTCCTTTGAGCAATGGATGGCAATATCCGATATGGTTAAAAAATACAGCTTGTTTCCTTTTTTTGACTTGGCCTATCAGGGATTCGGTGAGGGGGTTGAAGAGGATGTAAAAGCCATCCGTTATTTTGTGGAACAGGGGCATCAGCTCATGGTAGCTCAATCTTTTTCAAAAAATATCGGTATATATGGAGAACGCGCGGGCACCTTGTATCTAGTTACAGGAAACGCTGAAACAGCTAAAAAAGCCGGCAGCCATATTAAGCTGCTGATAAGAGAAAGGTATTCCAATCCTCCGGTACATGGAGCCAAAATTGTATCTGCTATTTTGCAAGATCCTGCCCTCAGGCAAGAGTGGGAGCTTGAACTCAGCCAGATAAGAAACCGCATCCAAGAAATGAGGGAAGGTCTGGCTGACGGGCTGATAAAAAAATGTCCCCAACAAGATTTCAGTTTTATAAAAAATCTGAGGGGGATGTTTTCTTTCAGTGGATTAAATCCTCAACATGCCCTAAGACTTAAAGAAGAGTTTGGCATTTATATCATCTGGAACGGCCGCATTAATATGGCTGGATTGAACAAAAAAAATCTGGATTATGTTATTGAAAGCATTGCAGCTGTCGTATGCAAATGAGAAATAAAGCGATAGTCCCTTATCTAATCCTTTGCCTAAGCCTATTGGGTTTGATAAGTCTTACAAAAGAAAATGGGGATAATATAAAAGGCAAACTGTCGGGTTTCTTGCAAAGGCCCTGGCAGGCGGCGTCGGATATAAAAGTCTCTCTCGAAAATTTTTTTCACCGGTTTTCCTACCATTCCACTTCTCAAATTGATGAGAAGTCTCGATTGCAGATTCAAACGCTTTTCCTGAAAAATCAGATGTTGGAAACTGAAGTAAAAAAAATGCAGTCTTTATTAGGAGAGGATTTGGCAGGTTTTTTTGATTTCGGTTTCGAGTGTCTGCCTGCTCAAGTCATTTTTCGTTCTCATACTACCTGGAATAGCGCTCTCTGGCTTAATGTAGGATCTCAGGACAATAACAGGTTAGGCAAGGAAATAATCACAAAAAATAGCCCTGTCGTCATCGGAACTGCTATCGTCGGTGTCATTGATCAAGTCGAAAAATTTCAGTCGCGCATCCGGCTCATTACGGATTCTGGTTTGAGGCCTTCTGTCCGAGTGAAACGCTCCTATGGCCAGCAAACCTGTCTATTGGCCAAAGGGGAAATCTTCGGCAGCAGCCAACCCCTATGGAAATCGGAAGGGCTGATTTTGCAAGGCATTGGATTCAATTATGACTTTGCAGACGGAGAAGGGCCTGCAAGGGATCTGCGAACAGGTCGATTCATCCATGACCGCTCCAATAAGCCGGCCGTTCCCATAATCAAAGTTGGGGATCTGTTAGTGACGTCAGGTCTGGATGGGATTTTCCCACCGGGATTGGATGTAGCTACCGTCACCAAAATTCACCCTCTAAAGGAAGGAGACTTTTATTACGAAATCGAAGCCAAGCCCGCTGCAGAAAACCTGTATGATCTGTCTTATGTTTTTGTGATTCCACCCCTAACCAAAGGGTCCTAAAGGACGATTAACCACTGAGCCAGTGAGATCACTGAGAAAATATGAGATAACAGAGAAGCGGCTAGCTCTCCCTATCTCATACCTTCTCAGTGATCTCACTGGCTCAGTGGTGAATTGTCCTTTAGGTTCTTTTTGTAATTCTTCTGGTCCCTTTTTCCCTTTAATAACAGCAGTTCGGCGAAAGATAAATCAGTTTTCCAAAGGAATCTGTTGTTTTGATTACCTTTACCTGGCTGGCTGGTACCCATTCGTCCGTAATCGAGCATTTGACGCTCATAGTTTTCAAGCAAATGTGCATACCGATATCCCCAGGCAAAATAGTCGAAAGGTCCCTTTGTGCCGTCTGCATTTGTGCCTGATAGGCGGATCTGATTTTTTGGCAAGCTTCCAGGCGTATATCTCCCTCTTTTCCGCTAAATTCACCGCATAGCAGCAGTTGGGGAGCCACTTCTTCCAATAAAGTATAGGTACCATAGCATCCCAGGCAGTCTGTATTATAGGAAATTTTATTGATATCATTGGGGGTCGCATGGCCAAAAGCCGTCACCAGCAAATCGCAATAGCCCAGGTGATGGGCCATCAGGGGATTCCACGAACAGTGGCCAATATACCCTATTCTGACCTGGTCTTTTTCATTTATTTCTAAAGAATTCGATTTCATCTCCAGCTTTAGGCCCAATTCCGAATGGCTTTTTGCTGGACGGGCACCGAGATTTGGATTTCCACTGGAAAAGGTCTCGCGGTTTGAGGTTAAAAAATAATGCAGGGTAATGTCATCAGTCAATTCTACTTTTTCCACGTCCGGTGAATCCAGGAAGATCTCCAGGCTGTGTAGGGTTTCCCTTTCCTGTTTGAAATGAGGTTTTAAAGATCGGGAGAGTTCCTGGAAAGCGGCATTGTTGAAATAATAATGGATCAAATGAAGGGTGGGGCTGTCCTTGTTCAGCTCATAATTGAGATCGTAAATTCCCCTGACATCGGCATGGCAGGAAGAGTGGGATCCGGTAACAATGACATAATCGATATCATGTATGTGCAAGCCCTGGGCATGAAAACTGCCTAAAAATCCCGTCCCTGGGTTGATAACGATCCCTTTGCCGTTCCAGCGTAAAAAAATCCCTCCTGTAGTTTGCCTGGAAGACTCTGTCAGGAGCAGAGGCAGAGAATACGGGGTCCCGGACAAATGGGAAGGCCATCCATTGAGATAATACATCGAAAAATCTGTGGCATTATGCCCGGGAGTCTTCTGCCCCGTGTATTTTTTTACCAGAGCTTTTTGGACCAACTGAAAAGAAGCCATTCTTTTTTCCAGGTCCAACTTGGATGCTTGCCCGCTGTCGTTTGCCATGGCAGTTTCGGCTGGGCCCATATCTTCGGGTGAAAGGGCCAGCCGCTTTAATTCCTCCAGGGCAAAATAATTGGCCTCCGGAAGGCTTCCCTGAAACAGATTTTGTTCAATGGCCTCTGTGGCATGAGAATAAAGGCGTTTTGTCAAATTTTGGGTCAATCCATTATCCACACTCTTTGGAGAGGAGAAAATATCGGATTCAGTATTCATAAAAGTCTCCCTGTTTTTAACTTTAGGTTTAAATAATTGGTTTTGAGGGGGGAGTTCACTCCCTTTTTCCTCTGAAAATAGTTCCTCAGCCCCAGGTCGTTCTTCAAAAATATGAAGAAGTTCATTCTGGAGAAGCGACGAAAATTCGTCTCCTGCAGGAATTTTCAATTCTTTTTTTAATAAGCCTTGAGCACTATCCTCATTCATGGGCATACATATGGTGAGTGCTTTAATCTATAAGTTTTAATGGAAAAAACAATAATAGAAAAGAGTTTTCTCTTTTCCAGATAATCATTTTTTTTTATACTCCATACTTTATGACAAGCTTATCTTTCATTCCCTATGCAAAGCAATCCATAGATGCTTCTGACATCGCTTCGGTACAGGAAGCGATGGCATCCCCTTGGATTACACGAGGCGCTCAGGTAGAAGCCTTTGAAAAGGAAATCGCCTCATTTTGCGGCGCAAAATATGCCGTTGCTTTTAACAGCGGCACTTCGGCATTGAAGGCAGCATGCTATGCAGCTAAAGTGGGTGCTTTTGACAGGATCGTGACCACGCCTAATTCTTTTATAGCCTCTGTAGGTGCGGGCATTCATTTTGATGCGCAACCCGTTTTTGTCGATATCGATTTAAATACAGGCAATTTCGACCTGGAGCAGGTCTGCCTCAATGCCAACCAACCCCTATCCCGTGGCAAAACGATTATTGTGCCTGTGCATTTTGCAGGAATCCCCGTTGACATGGAAGGGCTAGATCGAAATATTTTAAATCCGGAAACTATTGTTATTGAAGATGCCGCCCATGCCTTGGGGTCAAGATATTCTGCCGGAGGCCCGTTTGTAGGCTCATGCCTTTGGAGCCATATGACAGCCTTTAGCTTCCACCCCGCCAAGACAATTACTACTGGCGAAGGCGGCATGGTCACCACCAATGATGCAGAGATGTGCCATCGGCTGAAACTGTTCCGCAATAATGGGATAGAACGGGATCCCGTCTACCTGAAAGGCACTCCGCCGCTATGGTATTATGAAGTTCGGGATATTTCCGACAATCATAACTTTACCGAATTTCAGGCGGCGCTAGGTCGAAGCCAACTAAAGCGTTTGGATAAATTTGTCCGTCGCCGTCTTGAGATCATGCGGCGCTATCAGGAGAGATTGCGCGATCATCCCCATATCAAACTTTTGACCCCGGAATTTGATGACACTGTGGCTTTTCATCTCTGTGTCGTGCTGATAGATTTTCAGGCCCTTAGAATTACGCGAAATGAACTTATGCAAAAGCTGCTGGCAAAAAACATTGGAACGCAGGTGCATTATATACCCCTCTATCGGCATCCCTATTTTGAAACAAGATATGGAGAAGTGCATCATTGTTTTCCCAAGATGGAAGAATATTATGCCAAAACCCTGTCCCTGCCTTTATACTATGATCTGACCGATGGCGATGTGGATCATATTCTTAAAACCTTGCTGAATGCTTTGTCGAATGGAAAACGCTGAGAAAGTGGCCAGGGCGTCCTGCCCTGGTACAGGCCGAGACTAGGCTGGTTAATTTAAATGATTTCTGGCTCAAAATCCACAGTGAAAAATGTTCCATTTCCTGTCCCATTTTTTTCGTTAAGATAGGCATGTTCTTGTAATGGTGTCTGTCGACAAAACTTAGCTTGTTTTTTTTGAACTGTTGAATCGAAGTGTGTTTTTTGCCATTCCTCTAAGTCAGCCATTTTAATATTTGTCATAGAATTTAAAACGATTTGTTCGTTTATTTCACCTGTTAAGGCTGGTGCCATTAACACAGAGCTTGTAAAACCCGAACGACTTTGCGTACTAGAATGATGCTTCACAAGACCAATTAATGATTCAATTATTTCAGAACTACCTAGAAGACGTTCGTTTGAATTTGCTTTTGCAGATTCCTCAGAAACAAATTGAACTATTTTATCAGCAAATACTTGAGCCCTAAAATCAAGGACCAGAATGTGGAGTTTTTTTGATAAAATTTCAGCTGTATCGGTTTGAATTCCATAGTTTCTTATAAAATCACGAGAAATGCTAGTTACTTGCCATAGCTGATGAAAATATTTTATATCATCAGCTAAACCAAATACCCAAGCAAACTCTTTAAATATTACTTCTCGGTCTTCAATAGAAAGTTCATTTCCCACCCAAGCCTTTAAAATTCGGCATGCCCATTTGATAAATTTTTCTAAATTAAGATATCGTGCTTTATCCCGACGTTGTGGAGGAACAAAATGAGCACAATCTGTTTGTAAAAGCCTTGTGCGAGTCTCCGAAGATTTTTTTAATAATTCTTCCCATGCTTTATCATTTTTTAATTCTGCCTTCAGAAAATGGGCTAATTTATGTACGATATCGCTAATGTAATCACACTCAGGATTGGTTTTTCTGAATAGATTAATCCCAGATTTAATATCAGGACCCTCGTCAGCAACTACTTCCCTTATTCTTCCTAAGTCGTTTTTTAAATTAATAAGCACTTCTTGAATTTTTGGACCTGTAGAACTTTGCATAGGCAAAAGAGTTAAAACTTGCATGTCTGCTAGGGTAAGACTTCGATTAAAGGGTAAGCGAGACAATGAAATACCCAACACAATTAGTATTTTTAACTTTCCCATTTGAATTGTATGATCGAAAATTACCGCCCAATCGTTTAGTTTCTCTTTTGGCTTCATCAATTTATGAAGACCGAATTTTAATATCCATAATCGAATGGTTGATCTAGAAGGTATACGCGTAATAACAGGCATTACGAGAGCAAAAATCTCAAAGATTTTATGAGCTGCTCTAGCGGATATACAAGCTTGAGTTACAAGCAAAATGGCAATATGGATAAGCCAAGAATGATAACAATAACCTGGAGAACGATTGGAAAAATCAACGATTTCGTTTTTTTTTTAGAATCAAAGAATCAGTGCTTTCAAGTTTAGCAATTAGTTCATTGTGATTTTCAGTAATATCAGAAAGTTTTTGTTCAAGTTTTTTGATAAGAACTTTGTCTTCCTTACACTCAAGACGCCATTTATCACGAGATTGGGTCATTGCAGATAAACAATTATTAAGTATTTTTACTTCATATTGGGTTTCCCGCTGCTTATCTTTTATTGAATTGCGGCTGTCTGTAGAACGCTTGAGTTTTTTTCTCAAGTCTCGGGGGGTCTCAGAGGATTTAGGCATGTTTAAGGTATGGTTAGAAAATGTAAGGAAGTTGGAAAGGTACTCTATGAATAAAAAATACGCAAGAAAGATTTAAAGCAGGTACAGGGTTAATGGGACGAATTTTTGAACATGATCAGAAGAGCAAATTTAATTCAGATTAACCAGCCTAGGCCGAGACGGCCTGGTTACCTTTTCAAGCTTCGCCTTGCCATAACTTTTTAGGAGGTACGCTTTCCGATTTTTAGGCTTAGTTGTTCGATGCTTCTACATCCATACTATTTTCTCTTAATTCCATTTCATTACGTAATAGGTCAGCTAAATGAGGTTTGGACATTTTAACTTGTTGTACAAATTCTTCAAACTCAGGTAAGTTGTCCTTAATAGACAAAAGATTAATCTTAGGATGCTTAATAATAAGCTCAAAAAGATTTTCTTCATCTTTGGCTTTTTTTAAGAGATCAATAATTTTTTCTGATGGGTCTAAGGGGTAGTCTAAAAGTTTATTTAACATTATCAATTTAAAATCAGATCTGAAATTTTCCAGAACATTTTTTAAATAATATATTGAATTTTTGAATTTTGAATCTTTTAAACATGACTCTATTAATCCCATGCGATCTTGTTTTCCATACACTAAAATTTTAGAAAATAAAGAACCATCTTCATCTGGAAGGACGTCGCTCTTATTAACTGGAAAGAAATTCTTCTCAAAAGGATTAATATTAAATTTGTTTAATAATTTTTTTATAATCAAATTTCTTTGTTCCCCTTGATACCAAGCCCCACCCCCAGGAGGAAATAAGAGAAAATAAATATATTGATTAATAGTAATAAGCTCATTGTCGTAAGCTTCAAACTTTATAGTTTTTATAGGATTATGCAAATATTTATTGAAAAGTTCCATTGTATATTCTTCATTTCTATTTTTAAATAGAATCAGATTATTTAAATTTTCTATAGCTTTATCATCAACAATTTTTTGAAGAATGTGTCGCAATGTGCTAGACGAGAGGTTTCCTGTCCAGAACATATTAGTCACCTTATAACTATAAATTTCATTACTATAAGCTTCTAGGCTTAAAGCTAAAAATGCTTTACTTGTAAGGGCTAAGCTATGTTGAGAACGAAGAAATGAGTCCTTAATTTCACTAAATATTTTTTTTACAACTTCAATTGGTAAAGAGGAAAAATAACTATTTTCAAGTGAACTCATATTATTTTCTAACTTAATAGATGTTGAATAAATATTCGGTTGTTGTATATTCATAGAAAACTCCTAATTTTTTAAATGTTATAAATTAAAGCCAATTCTATGCCTAAGTCGTTGATAATTTTCCATATGTTGGCCTAAACAAAAACCACTTCGTGGTTTTTGTTTAGGCCAACATGAGCTAAATATCTAAGGACTTCGAACTCACATTGAATTCTATTCACTTTGTTATTTAAAGTCAAATAAATAAACAATAAATAACACAATAAAATTGACTGGAACTCTATTTATGCTTTTTCTCTTAATTCCATTTCATTACGTAACATGTCAGCTAAATGAGGATTGGATATTTTAACTTGTTGTACAAATTCTTCAAACTCAGTTAAGTTGTCCTTAATAGACAAAAGATTAATCTCCTTAATAATAAGCTCAAAAAGATTTTCTTGATCTTTGGCTTTTTTCAAGAGCTCAATAATTTTTTCTGATGGGTCTAAGGGATAATATAAAAGTTTATTTAACATATTCAATTTAAAATCAGGTCTGTAATTTTTCAGAACATTTTTTAAATAATCTATTGAATTTTTGAATCTTGAATCTTTTAATAATGACTTTGTTAATCCGATGAGATCTTTTTCTCCATACATTAAAATTTCAGAAAATAAAGAATTTTTATAAAAGAGATTCTCCTCAAAAGGATTAATATCAAATTTGTTTAATAATTTTTTTATAATCAAATCTCTTTTTTTTCCTTGATACCAAGCCCCGTGATGATTAAATAAGAGAAAATCTATATATTGATAAATAGTAATAAGCTCACTTTCGTAAAATTCAAATTTGTCAGTTTTTATAGGATTATGCAAATATTTATTGAAAAGTTCCATTGTATATTTTTCATTTCTATTTTTAAAGAGAATCATATGAGTTACATTTTTTAAAGCACTATCGTCAACAATTTCTTGAAGAATGTGTCGCAATGTGGCTGAAGAGAACTTAGAACGCCTCAAGAAATCATCAGTCGCCTTGTAACCATAAATTTTATTACTATAAGCTTCTAGGCCTAAGGCTAAAAATGCTTTACTTGTAAGGACTAAGCTATGTTGAGAGCGAAGAGATGAGTCTTTAATTTCACTAAATATTTTTTTTATAACTTCAATTGGAAAAACGGAAAAAGAACTATTTTCAATTGAAGTCATATTATCTTCTAATTTAATAGATGTTGAATAAACGTTCGGTTGTTGTATATTCATAGAAAAACCTCATGATTAATTTAAATATAATATTGTTTTAATCAATCATACTTGAGTTGTTGTTTAAAGTAAAATTAAATGTCAATGAATGCCATGCCAATTTAGAAATTTCCGCATTTCTCCAATTTATGCTATGTGCAAATTTCCCTGCGGAAAATAGCCATAGTTTGAATTTTTTTGTCAGGCAAAATCAAAAGAATAAACAGTCATTTCCCCGGTAGGGGAAAACGTTAATAGCCCTGTGTGAAGCGAGCGTCAGCGAGCGGAACGCGGGGTTTAGCAACATAGTAATGATTGCGCCTCGGCAGGGGCGCAAGAACCTGTTCATTTATCCAAAATTGAGTATCATAAGTAACTTAATGCCTTAAATCGGTGAGGGGTCATTATTTTGTTTTGTGTTCCTGCGCCCCTGCCGGGGCGCACTCTTTATTATGTCTAACCCCGCGTTCCGCTCGCTGACGCTCGCTTCACACGGGGCTATTAACGTCTTCCCCTGCCGGGGAAATGACAGTTCCGAATCATTATTCCCGGATTTTCAGCTTTTGGCCAATGATGATTTGATCGCTGGTAAGGTTATTCAATTCCTTCAATTTTTTTACTGAAGTCTGATTTTGCTTGGCGATTTTTTCCAGGCTGTCTCCGGCTTTGACCTTATAGATTTTCTCCCCTGGTTCAGACGACAGGACTTCCGCTTTTTCAGGAGCGCTTTCGGTGTTTTTTATGATGTCTATGATCGAAGCAAGAGCAGATTGAAGATTTGAAATATTGCTGTTTTGTTGTACCATATTTTTTTCCAGCTCTGCTATTCGTTGCCTATAATCATTTAGGGTTTGCTGATTGTCATTTGCAAAAGACTTGACTTCACTGAATAATCCCTTCGCGTTATTCTGCTGATCGGCCAGTTTAGCATTTAGGTCGGCAGAATGGTTCTTTAAGGTTTCCCTAACCGCTTGAGTGGAGGAATTCACTTGCTGCCGTACAGAATCAATAATGTCCTCTATGTTTTTAAATTTCTCCTCAAATGTAGCCAGTCGAGATTCATGAATTTGCACGTCGTTTTTTATGTTATCCAGGCAATCCAGGATTTCCCTAAGAAGGATGGCATTGTCTTCCTCAAAACTGGGGCGGCGCCTTACTGCCTCCAACGGAGAAAGCAATGTAAAAAGGAATGCGGGAACCAAAACAAAAACCTGGAGCAGATGGTTTGGCCTTCTTAAGAACCCTGGAATGCTCATATATCAATGACCGGAATTAACGGATGTAGATTTTAAATTCTGCCCGGCGGTTTTGGGCCCAGCCTTCATCATGATGTTCCATTACCAGCGGCCTTTCTTTGCCATACGATATGGTGAAAACCTGGTCTGGATGGACACCTTGCTGCAAAAGCATGTTCCTGACAGCATGGGCCCGGCGAGATCCCAAGGCCAGGTTGTACGCTTCCGGGCCTCTTTCATCGCAATGTCCTTCCACAAATAGATAAGCATTCGGATGTGATTTCATGTACTGGGCAATATTTCGGACCGTTGCCAAATTGTTTTCCCCTTTGACGAAGCTGCTGTCGTAATCGAACTGGATATTCCTGAAAATACCTGCAGTCGCTGGATTCAGGCTGGGGTCGGAAAAAGATTCAATCCCTGGAATCGAACTTCCTGCTTCTCCGGGAGTTTCCCTTGGGGGAGGAACTGGCCTTTCATTCATGTTCATGCCTACAGGCCGCGAGTTGTCCATTAAAGGGACAAAATCCTCTCCATTGGAATCGTCATAGACATCTTCGTAATAAAATTCATCGGGACTGCATACCGCCCTGGAGCGTGTGGGACCGCCTCCCAGGCAGCAGAGCCCTCTGTTGATATGCCTTCCGCAGGTTTTTGTGTCTTCCCAAACATCATAGGAGCTTCTGGAGCATCCTAGAAGCATTAAAGAAGATAAAACATAAGGTGCAAAATAGAACAATCTGACATTTTTCATAGGTTCCCCAATTAGACTTACTGTTAAACAGGTTTTAAAGCTGGAATCGTAGCAGAAAAGGAATTATTAAGGAAAAAAAATATCGGCCTTATGCAATCTTTCTTCGTGTCCGAGTCCGAGTCCGTATCCGATTCAACCCTTGTTAAATCGGATACGGACTCGGACGCGGACTCGGACACGAAAAAAACAAAATACTGTAAACTATTTTTTCGAATGGCTAAAGTCTGGATTTTGTGAGATTTATCAATAGCACGGATATATCCGCCGGTGAAACACCTGAAATGCGGGAAGCCTGCCCCAGATTTATGGGATTATGTTTGGAGAGTTTTTGTTTGGCTTCATTGCGTAAGCCAATAATAGCATTATAATTGAACTGGGCCGGTATTTTCACATTTTCAATATGGGCCAATTTGGCAATTTCACCTGCCTGCCGTTCTATATAGCCGGCATATTTCAAATTGAGCTCAATTTGAAAATTGATTTCTTCGCCATGGTCCGCTGCTGCTTCGGGAAAATCGCGTAAAAGGGTAGAATAGGTATATTCCGGCCGGCACAGGATTTGGGCCAGGGAAAATCCCTTTTCACCTATCTGTCGGTAAATTTTTCCTAGACGCTCCATTTCCGATTTGATCCTTTTTTCTTTATGGAGCAATCGGTCATATTTTTCCTGATTGATAAGTCCCAGGTCATATCCATAACGGCGCAACCGCAGATCGGCATTATCTTGCCGCAGTAACAACCGGTGTTCTGCACGGCTGGTAAACATGCGATAGGGCTCATCCAGGCCTTTGGTCACTAGATCATCGATCATTACTCCGATATAGGCTTCGGAACGCTGCAGAATCAATGGAGGCTTCCCTAAAATCTTGTTGGCGGCATTGATTCCTGCCATGATTCCTTGTCCCGCCGCTTCTTCATAGCCTGAAGTTCCATTGATCTGGCCTGCCAGGAACAATCCCTCGATAGTTTTGCATTCCAATGAGGAGTCGATCTGGCCGCATGTCACATAATCATATTCAATGGCATAAGCGGGACGCATGATCTCAGCATTCCGCAAGGCAGGGATGCTGTGAATGAAATCCATCTGCACATCAAAGGGAAGGGAAGAAGACACGCCATTGACATAAACCTCTTGGGTATTCAATCCTTCCGGTTCCAAGAAAATCTGATGCCGTTCTTTATCGGCAAATCGGACCACTTTGTCTTCAATGGAAGGACAATAGCGGGGGCCAATCCCTTTGATTTTTCCCGAATACATCGGAGAGCGATGGATATTGGCTAAGATGATTTCCTTGGTTTCTTCAGTCGTATAGGTGATGTGGCAGGAAATTTGAGGCAGGCGCGGAATGCCTTCATCATCGAAGGAAAATTGGACATTAACGTCGCCGGGTTGCTCTTCGCTAGGCTGTAATCGATGGAGCGTTTATTGATGCGTGGAGGGGTTCCTGTTTTCAACCGGCCCAATTTTAGTCCGTGTTTTTCCAGGCTGGCTGAAAGCCCCACTGCAGGGCTGATCGCCTGCCCGGCCGCCGGAGTAATTTGTTTCGCCGATATGCAGAAGCCCCGCATGAAGGTGCCTGAAGAAATAATAAGGGTTTCTGTATGATAGATGATCCCTTCTTTGGTGATTACTCCTACGATCCGGTCATTTTCTACGATAAGTTCTTCAATGGTTCCTTGTTTGATTTCGAGGTTGGCGGTTTTTTCGAGGCGGTGCTTCATTTCGAATTGATAGGCGACTTTGTCGGCTTGGGCCCTTGGAGCCCATACTGCAGGGCCTTTGGTGGCATTTAACATGCGGAACTGGATTCCTGTACAGTCGATCGACCTTTCCCATTTCGCCGCCTAGGGCATCGATTTCGCGGACCATATGCCCTTTGGCGATGCCACCGACAGCCGGATTGCAGCTCATCTTGGCGATGGTGTCCAGGTTCATGGTCAGCAGAAGCGTTTTTGCGCCCATCGTGGCAGAAGCTAAAGCAGCTTCACAGCCTGCATGGCCACCGCCCATGACTATGACATCATATTTTTTAGGATATTTCCACATAACAACCAATGATAAACAACTCAATAAAATGTAGGGCGGGAAGAAAAAGACGAAATTAAAAGGAAGAATCTATGAGATTCTTCCTTTTATTTATTTGCCTTTGTGACGGTCACGCCGGCTGCGCTTTTTGCGCTTATGCTTTGCGATTTTATATTTTCGCTTCTTTTTTACAGAAGACATGTTTACTCCATCCTTGTGCTTTCATTTTTCAAGAACTCGAATACCCATGATATAGGATTCATAAAAAAAAGTAAAGACAGTTTTAATGGTTTTGAAATTCCTTGCATTGCAACTGCCTTTAATGGCATACCAAAATTGTTTACCGAAAAAATAGCGGAGAAGAATAACCATGTCGTCATCAACGAAAAATACTATAAAAATAACTAGCATCGTGTGCCTGTCTTTACTGGCAGCTGTCATAATAGGTGGAGTTTTCTGGTGGTTTAATTTTTTTCATGATTTTGATTCAGATGAGAGGGACGCGGCGGTTCAAGCGGCCATTCCACCTCCTTCTAAGACATTTCAAATTATGGGTTCAGTAGAGCCGGCGATTGTGGTTCCCTCCATTCAACGCCTGGCGTTGAGCCTTACAAATCCCGCTGAATATGACAGCGACAGGTTGATGGCATTGAATCCTTCTTATTTGCGCTTCGCCTATGGAGACACCTCAACAAACCGGAATTTTTTAGATCTTTGCCTGCAAGTCGGCGCCAACCCCTGGATCATTATTTCACCGGCTATTGGAGAAGCCGATTTGGAGACTTTTGGATCCTACCTCGGTCACAATGCAGATACAAGTCAATTTTCCAATGTAATGATTGAGCTGACGAATGAATATGGAGGAGAAGATCATTCCTCTCAGGCAGCCGATCAGACTTTTTCTTTGATTAAAGAGGCTGCGGGGCCTCATATAAATTTGATAAAAGCTGAGGATAGGGAATATTATTATCCTGATTGGAGCAAAGCCGTGTCAGATGTGTCAGGGCTTGCTTTAGCACAGGCTTTAATTGATAACACATATCTGAATAGACAGCCTCAGGCGGTCGTAGCCTCGGCCCAGTCCGATAAACAATGGACCTCTACAGGGATAACGACAGCGATGCTTAATCAGATACTTGGAGGCAGCCTGCATAAAATCAATGTGCAGCTTCTTAAAAATGGGAAGCCTTTAGAAGACAGTGGAATGACCCTGGCTGCTTTTCGTACAGGCGATCAATGGTCGGCTGCGATTGTTTCAATGAATGACAGGCCCATAGAAATTACCCTGCAATTTCCCGATGATGAATTGTCCATTCCCAGTTCGATGAATGTGCTGCTTCATACCCAAAATGCGAAAATAGACCTCCAGCCTCTTAAAAAAGAGGGGAGAACTGTAACGTTTGAAATGCCCGCCAATGCAATGGCGGTTATGGGATCAGGCTGAAAGCCTGGCCTGTAAAAGCCTATGGCAACGCCATAGGAAGACATCATTATACCGATCATCAGGCTGAAAGCCTGGCCTGTAAAAGCCTATGGTAACGCCATAGGAAGACATCATTATACCGATCATCAGGCTGAAAGCCTGGCCTGTAAAAGCCTATGGCAACGCCATAGGAAGACATCATTATACCGATCATCAGGCTGAAAGCCTGGCCTGTAAAAGCCTATGGCAACGCCATAGGAAGACATCATTATACCGATCATCAGGCTGAAAGCCTGGCCTGTAAAAGCCTATGGCAACGCCATAGGAAGACATCATTATACCGATCATCAGGCTGAAAGCCTGGCCTGTAAAAGCCTATGGCAACGCCATAGGAAGACATCATTATACCGATCATCAGGCTGAAAGCCTGGCCTGTAAAAGCCTATGGCAACGCCATAGGAAGACATCATTATACCGATCATCAGGCTGAAAGCCTGGCCTGTAAAAGCCTATGGCAACGCCATAGGAAGACATCATTATACCGATCATCAGGCTGAAAGCCTGGCCTGTAAAAGCCTATGGCAACGCCATAGGAAGACATCATTATACCGATCATCAGGCTGAAAGCCTGGCCTGTAAAAGCCTATGGCAACGCCATAGGAAGACATCATTATACCGATCATCAGGCTGAAAGCCTGGCCTGTAAAAGCCTATGGCAACGCCATAGGAAGACATCATTATACCGATCATCAGGCTGAAAGCCTGGCCTGTAAAAGCCTATGGCAACGCCATAGGAAGACATCATTATACCGATCATCAGGCTGAAAGCCTGGCCTGTAAAAGCCTATGGCAACGCCATAGGAAGACATCATTATACCGATCATCAGGCTGAAAGCCTGGCCTGTAAAAGCCTATGGCAACGCCATAGGAAGACATCATTATACCGATCATCAGGCTGAAAGCCTGGCCTGTAAAAGCCTATGGCAACGCCATAGGAAGACATCATTATACCGATCATCAGGCTGAAAGCCTGGCCTGTAAAAGCCTATGGCAACGCCATAGGAAGACATCATTATACCGATCATCAGGCTGAAAGCCTGGCCTGTAAAAGCCTATGGCAACGCCATAGGAAGACATCATTATACCGATCATCAGGCTGAAAGCCTGGCCTGTAAAAGCCTATGGCAACGCCATAGGAAGACATCATTATACCGATCATCAGGCTGAAAGCCTGGCCTGTAAAAGCCTATGGCAACGCCATAGGAAGACATCATTATACCGATCATCAGGCTGAAAGCCTGGCCTGTAAAAGCCTATGGCAACGCCATAGGAAGACATCATTATACCGATCATCAGGCTGAAAGCCTGGCCTGTAAAAGCCTATGGCAACGCCATAGGAAGACATCATTATACCGATCATCAGGCTGAAAGCCTGGCCTGTAAAAGCCTATGGCAACGCCATAGGAAGACATCATTATACCGATCATCAGGCTGAAAGCCTGGCCTGTAAAAGCCTATGGCAACGCCATAGGAAGACATCATTATACCGATCATCAGGCTGAAAGCCTGGCCTGTAAAAGCCTATGGCAACGCCATAGGACAAGCGGAATCTGGCATTGCGAGTGGGAACAGTTACATAATTATCATAGAGTAATTTTCATGCGAGAGGTTATATTGTGAAAAATATTTTTGAGCATCTTCTAAGGTCAACCCATCATAATTTTCTAAAAGCCAATCAACACAAATTTCATTCGCTTTTAAATTTGACTTATTCTCAAAATTAAATGCAATATACCTGCATGTAATATTATCAAACGCCAACAAAACAATATTATTATTTTTGTTGCTGTTAACAGGAATGTCTAGATATTCCTCTATGATAAACCTTTCTGAAATAACTTCAAAGGCTTTTATGACTGTTGGTTGCAAAACTAGCACCAAAAAAATTGTGAGTAAAATGGAGAAAAATTTCATTTCTTAACCTGCTTTTTTAAAATGGCCCCAAAATTTAAGTAACCAATAAGTAAATAGCTGACCTTACTACTTGGCCAAATATTGAAAACAATCAATATAAAAGCTACGCACAAGAGTAACAATGCAGCAAATTTAACGATTTTCTCTGAATATTCCGAGACAATTAGATACTGGAATATTTGAACCCAAGCTCCTATTGCATACCAAATCATAAGTAATCATCCGAAAAAAGCTCTGGACTCGGTACGGAATTTATAAGAATCTTTTTTATCAAACCGAGACATTTATCACTTCCTAGTCCATGCTTACAGCATTGTTTACATTCGATTGTGACATGACCAATAGCTAAAATAACGGCTGCAGCATATAGTTTATTAGGTATGAAAAGGGCCATCGCTGATGCAATGTATGAAAACTCTTCACATCTTATAGAACATGTTTCCGAATCCATAGTTTCCCAACATGTATCTGCAAAGCAATAATTTTGGGTCGAATTCGCATCTGCATTTTCAAATTTATAATACAATTTATCATCTTGGGAATAAGCAATAACGTTTTTTGCAAATACAGAGATAAAAAATTGTCTTATTTTATTGCGGGATTCTCTATCTGTGAGGCTTATAGGATATACTTCGAAATAATCACCAACTTGCTTGTAACTTGTATTTTTAGTTTCTATCGACGCCATTTTCATGATTTCGTCTGCGAAGCCCTGAGCGTTACCAAGTTCAAGATAATACTTTGCTTTTACTCTGCATAGGTCACAAATTGTGCTTTTATCTAGCAATGGAACCCATTTCTCAGCTTCATTTAAATCTTGGATTGCTTCGAAATATTTATTCATAATCTAAAAATTTTGAATTAATCAAATCATCAAGCAATTTTAGACAATTTTCGTATTTATTTAATATTCTTGCTTCATTGATTAATTTAAAATTATGTTCGAAGTAACGTTCAGCGGGTGTTTCGAAGGCATTGCCAGAAATGAAGCTATATATAGTATTAAAGCACATTAGATTTGAAAAAACAAGAATTGAAAAAGTGAGAAATTTGAACATATCATTTACTTTTGTTGTTGTAGCTTACCTATTAGCTGCACGCCAAAATATTTGACGCACTATAGACGTCCCCAGATGTGTAAGAAAACCAAAAAATTGAAAAAAAGTCAAATTCTTTTTTCGAATTTTTATTTTTTTTTCAGGTCAAGGCAGGTTGTTTAAAAGTCCGCAGGAAGGTCCTGAAGGGGGCTAGCAAGAGAATATCCAGAGAAATTTTTACGCCTAGATCTCCAAGAGCCCATGTAAGGATGGGCAACGATTCTCCATAGAACGCCAAGTTCCAAAAGAGGAACGTGTCTGTGATGGAAGCGCAAAAAGAGGCAAAAAAGGGCCCATACCACCAGGGAAGGGAACGAAGCTTGTTAAATATGAGAATATCCAATAGCTGTGCGGTCAAAAATGCAAAACAGGAGGCGCTGGCGATTTTTAAAGTGGCCAGTTGAATGGAAACAGCAAAGGCGAGAAGAAAACCGATATAAACGACCCTTCGGGCCTGTTTAGGGCCATAGTACAAATTGGTCATTTCCGTGACGAGAAATGAAATGGGGTATGTAAAAGCTCCATAAGTCAGCCAATCGTTAAGAGGAAACTGTACCAGATAATTGGAGGCTGCCACAACCACCATCATGGCAAAATAAGCAAAAATCATGATTCTCTACCTTGATAAAAGAAAGATTATACACTACTTACCTAATAAAGTTCAATGACATTTAACTGAAATTTCTGATATATTGATCGGGCAGTATTGCTTCTCATTTCACGCAGTAAGGATATTCAGAGCTGCGCCTAATCAACTTTGTCATTTATTGGCGGTGTCTTTATGGGAGGAATATTTATGGAGGGAGTAGGTGGGTTTTTTAAGGGTGCCTCCTACGTTTACGGTAAACAGCTCGGCCAGTTTAAAGAACAGGTTGTACTGTTTCATGCGGATGCGCAGGTTTAACCGCCCTTCAAAGTCTACGAAGGAAGGTTCTTTGGAATCGCTCAGATTGAACTTGGAGAGTTTGCCTTCACTATAGACATCCTTGAATTTGGTCAGATAGCATTTGCCGTCCTGTATCTCATAAAAGACGGTGCCCGATACAGGATTCAGGACGGTTAGATTTAACCCCAGCATAGTGAGGATTTCTCCCGGTATGGCAAACAGGGGATTTGACAGATTCTTTTTTGGAGGATTCAAAAACTGCAGTTTCCCTTTTCCTGTAAGGGTCTGTGTATGGGACAGATTGCCGTACAGGTTTTCGATCTCCATGGAACGGATCACCAGGCTGCCGGGCTGTTTTGGAGGGGCTATTCCGGGTTCATGCAGCAAACTGGGCTTTAGTTCATTTAAATGAATGGCGGGGATCTGGCAGTACCACTCTCCGTCTGTCATCTGGTAAAAATGACCCTGATCCATAGAAATGGCGATAGCGGGATCTTCCAGTTTCAACTGGTGTACCTGGATATCCTGGTGATGGATGTTGACAAAGGCTGTCAGCGACTGGAATTCATAACCTTTGATCTTTATATTTTGCCCTTGCAGGGCCCCGTGAAAGTGTATTGGCAATCCCGGGGCATAAGCATGTTTTTTTTCAAGGCTCCATTTGCCCTGCAATTCGAATCCACTGCCCAGTTCCAAGGCTGCGAGCTTCATGCTCAGGGTATCACTGACCAATTTAGCAGCCTGAGTTGGATCGAGGCTCACGCTGCCTTGAAGGCAAAGGGCATCGCTGTTGGATAAAAATTCACTGTCCTGGACTAGATGGAATAGCAATCCACAGAATTGGCCTTGGGCCCTGTCAACCAGCAGGCCATCCTGTCCATTATAACGCCAGTTTATATGAAGGGCAGGCTGGTTTTTGTGATGGATATCGGGATAATGGTCCGATAAAGTCATCAAGCCAGCAGTCAGGCCGGGAGAGGTAGTTTGAATGGAGAGCCAGCACAGATGATTGCCCAGACGGTATTGTGTCAGAAGTTTCATGCTGTTTAAATTACATTTCAGGATAAGATGACCTGTCTCATGTTCATTTCCTGCAAAATGATAGTACCCGTCCTTCAGGGAGACCTGCATTTGTGTAGCAGCTGGCGACTGGATAAGATCAAATTGCCCTTCTAGAGAGCCATTCTGCTTTAGATTTTTAATGACCTCGGCTATCTGGGGGTTAATGACCTTGTTAAAAGCCTGCTGCAATTGGTTTGTAGCAGAGGAAAGTTGCCGGTACGGGATGTTAAAGCCCAGTTTTTCAATGGTCAGTTCATTTTTATTCAGGTCATATTCGATTTTTTCCAGATTTAATTCACCCAGGGAAGTTTTATCCAGAGGATCTTTAAGCGTTGTTTTTAGCTTGCCAAATGCAATTGTTCGGTCGGTAACATAACGACAGGAAACATTGGCCGCATCCTCAAAATCCATGCCCCTGAACTGGAAGGATTTTAATGAGGAATTTACGGAGAGGTCGATTTGCCAGCCAAAAGGAGTTTCCGGCTGGGCATAGGCTTCAATGGCGCCGGTGCCTTTGAGAAAACCCTTTGGGTTGTTTTCCAGGAAAAATTCCCGCAGTCGGGGCCACTCGTGCAATTTGTCGAGGTTCAGTTCAAGAAGGTTGACACGACCCTTGAATGCCGCTTCCTTTTCTTTAAATTCTCCTTCCATACCTATCAAAAGAGACTCGCCATAGCGAGCTCCCAGGAAATTGGCCGTCCATCCTTCCGGATTCCGCACCAGGTCCGCCGCAAAGGACAGATTGTCCAGCAGCAGTTGGTCGATAGCCCAGACAGACCCGTTCTTTTTTCCATGCAAACTGAATTTTTGAAAATTATGGGAGCCCAAGGTGAGATCGGTTCCATCGAAATGACCTGTCCAGAGGGAGTCTTCACAATGGAAACGGATATTTAATCCTCCAGAAGCGGTTTTACAGCGATGCAATTCAGCTAGCAGTTGCGGAGGAAAATGAATGAGTCCGGCCAGATGGGCAAGCTGAAGATCAAAAAGGACTGTTTCAATTTTTAAACCCAGCTCCAAATTGAATGAAGCGATTTCATTATGCTGGTTCAAGCTCAATTCAAAGCTTTTAGGACGGACGTCGCCAAAGTGGGTCAGTTCAGGGTCTATTTTAAATTCCAGGAGATGGTATTCTTCATCGAGCAGGGATTTGGCTTGGGTTTTTCCGGAGATCCTTAGGATATCCCGGGAGCTGTCGCCGATCCACACGTCAAATAAGGCCTCTTTATTGCTGATATTCGTAAAGAGAATATGGTCTCCCGCCAGGGGATACTCTTGGGCCAATTCATCGTTTCCTATGGAAATCTTGCCATGGATATCGTTCAAACTGAATGTTTTGGCATTGTGGTCGAATTCAAAATCTGTTTCCAGTTCTTTAATCTGCAGGTCCGTATTTTGAAGCGAGGCCGCTCCATAAGACAAATGCCCTTCAATATGAGAATCAATAGTGAAATCATCAGGGGCAAAATCCATGATCAGGGAAGCGCCTTTTTGGCGCAGGTGGAGCTCCCCCTCAAGCGGAATTTTTTGCAAGAAAGCCAGGGCATTAAAATGGGAGGCCAGATTCTGGACACTGGAAAAATGGCCCTCAATTTTATTTACCGTAGTATTGATAGAAAAAACACCTCTAATAGTACTGGAAAGGTCCACTTCGACTTTTCCATCAAAGTGCATGCCGGTGCAGGAGGTATTTAGGCGTGTAAGATGGGCCTGTTTGTTCTTGAGCAGAATTAAGGAATGGATATCTGTAAATAATAGGCCGTGCCTTTTCTCAAAGCAGGACCCATTGGTTACGGGAATGACTCCAAGGAAGGTCTGCTTGTCAAAGTCGATATAATAGGCGGCTGGCAGAGGCAGAGAAGGGTCTTTTTCTATATCAGCCGTCAAGTTTTTGACGTCTATGGTGATCACATCATTTTCAATAACAGCCTGCCGGAGATCAAAATTCACAAGGGCATGGTCTTGATTAAATGAAACCTGGAAATCTCCAAAACCGGATAGGGCTGCCTGATTGTTGCTACAAAGAAACGGCTCTACATATTTGTTTAAAGGCAAATTTTGTGCTTGGAGCCATCCGTCTTTCAGCGCGATGCCATTGGTGACGAGTTCGCTTCGGAACCATTTGAGAGGCGAATCAGTCAGATAGGGCGAAGGGGTGCTTTCTCCCTGCTTTTGGGGAAATTCATCGAGCAGGCATTCAGGAACAGTCCATGTGGAGGGTTCTTTGGAACTGTTTCTTGGGATTTTGTCTAAAGAGAATCCGTATTCTATCGTTTGGCCAAACCTTTCCATTTCTGCCTTGACATTCAAGGTTCCTTCTACTGTAACTCCATTTGGGGTTCTACGGATGCCGCCGCTAATGGAAAGGAAGTCCTCGGAAAAGTGCTGTTTGAATTTTTCTTCAATTGGATTGGGTAGTAGTGAGGCAAGTTCATCCGCTTTGCCTTTAAAATTGAAATGGGCAAGGTCTCCAGGTGACGGAGAAGGCCCGTCAAAATGGATGGTTCCTTTTAGGCCGGCAAATGTTCCTACTACATTGGATTTTTCGATATTCCCCTTGCGCACAGTCAGGCGGGTTTGCATGTCGGACAGTTGGAAGATATTGGATTTTTCGCCAAAAATACAAAGATGGCTGTCCGTTATATCCAGATCCGCATTCAAGGTTTCTACTATGTTTTGTGCTTTAAGATTGACCGAGAAATTACCATTGAGGTTTCCTATCTTGAATACCAGGTTCCAGGGAAAGAGGCTGAAGTGGACTCCTTGAGCCGATATTTTTTCAATTTTCATCTCAGTCATTTGAAAGCCATCGAGATAGGCAAGGGCGGAGGCATCAATGAACCCCTTGTTCATGTGAGTGTCGTGCAGTTGGGGAATGTAAGGGACAAAGAGCATTTTGAGCAGATCAAAATCGGAAGAACCGATATGTTCCAGAGTGATTTCGGCATAATTCAATCCGTTTTTCAGCGAACGTGTGGTAAATTTGGCCTTTGCATAGGGGTTTTCGGGAGAAGAGAGTTGGGCCATGAGATCCATAGAGACTCCAGGCTGCTCCTTGCCATATCTGGCATTCCCTTCCATCTGAAGCTGCGAGACAGTGCCGTGGTGCGAGCATTTTCCGGCGATTTTGATGTAGGCGCTGTCCGGTTTTTCAAAATAGATCCCTCCTAACAGGTCAGTAATTTTACAATAAGGATTGCCTTCCTTTTCGAATTCGAGAGTTGTTTCTTTGGCCAGTTCTAAATAACCCCTGGTTGCCGAATGCCCATTTCGGTTATCGCTATTTTCATTCAAGTGCAAACAGGCTTCTTTGATCGAACCAAAAACTTCCAGTTCCGGAGAGTGAAACTGGATGTTATGCAGGGCCAGATCACCCTGTGCAAAGGGATGCCCCTCCTGTGGAATGTTCAAGGTCATTTGTCCTGTAACGGACCCTTCCTTTACATTCAAAAAGCGAAGGAAGGGGATAAAATTGCTGGCTGCATTGACAAGAGTACTGCAGCTGACGTTGTCAAAATCCAGGTTCATGGTCAATAATTGCTCTTCCAGCTGGTTCAGTGAGAGACTGACACAATTGTTGTGGAATGAAGGATCATCCAGGCTGACAGTAATTTGCCCTTTATGGCTTTCTTTGCTTTCACCTTCGATTTGAAAATAAAGCGTTTGGCGGCTGGGAGGATCCTGTTTGAAATCGTGGAAATGGAGAGTCCCTTCTGACACGGCTATTTTCGTATTGAATGTTATATAGGAATTGAAAGGAAAAAGTTCATTGACTATGGCTTGAATGTCAGCTGTAGTTTGCTTGATGTTCAGGTTGGGTCGAATCACATTAATACTGAGATCTATCTGCCGCCGGCTGAAATGGGGGTCAAAGGTTAGCAGGATTTTCTCCGCTTGAAAATCCATTCCTCCTTCAGCCAAAGCCTTATGCCCGGCGATATGCGGGTTTTCGATGATCCAATATTCATTTTCATTGAAGATGCGGTGCGCCTGAAAGGAGCCTTGCAGTTTGTCATGGCATAATTTTTTAAGGTAGAGATTCAGGATAAGGCAGGCGCCGTCGCGCCAGAAATAGGCTCCTATGCCTATCGAAAAGGCTATCAGAAACAGTAAGAGGTATTTTGTTTTAAATCTTGTCATGTGTATGTTTTTGCCATTTTAATATAAATCAAGTATTATGACACCCCAAAGGGATAACAATTACGGTCTACCTAATATTAAACCACTGCACGGACCTCGCCGTTAACGCGGATGTATAAGTTGACACGAGTTAATATCAAGGACTTAAATATTGGACTCACGTTAATATATTTATATTCTAACAGTTTTAGATTCTTCAATGTTATGAATATTGCCATAAAATGACAATACAATTCAAGGTGTTATAATCGGTCGCAGCAACTTCCGGAAAAAACAGGATGGGCAGGACGCCTTCGGCGACAGGATATGGATGCATTTTTATTCATGTGTGGGGACGGTTCTTGCGTAACTGCATAACTTAATCGTATTAAAAGTTATGCAGTTACGCAAGAACCGTCCCCAGGCATTGTGTTTTGATACAAAAGATCATTTGACTAAGGAGGCTAGACTAAATAATGTTTAGGACTTAATCTGATTTGGTTGAATTGTGTAGTTCCATTCGGGGTGAAAATCACAGGGTTTAATATTTATCGCTTCAAATAACTCTTTAGGGACTTTTTTACCTTTTTCATAAATTTTCTTGTCGATTTTTGTTTTGATCACCAAGCCCGTTGTTGTTTTTGTGTTTCCTATAAGTTCTACAATCGTTTGCAAATCAACAAGAGGTCGTCCTCGCCAATTTTGAGAAATATAAGAAAACAATCGATGCTCAATTTTATTCCACTTGCTAGTCCCAGGAGGAAAATGGCAAACCGTTATCGCCTTATTAATTTCGTTGGAAAATTTTTGTAATTCATGTTTCCAAAGACGAACTCGATTGCCATTACTTCCTCCACAGTCAGCCGTTATCATAATCGCTGGAGCTTCTTTGTAAATCTCTTTCCCCATTTCCAACCACCATTGCCGAATGCTTTCAACTGCAAATTCTGCAGTATCAGAACTAATTCCTACACTTACCCAACCTAAATTTGCATTAACATCGTAGATGCCATAAGGCGCTGCCTTTCCCTTTACTTTATCAATAAAATCGTAAACGTTAACATCTGTATGTTGTCCTTTTGAGCTCCACTCTCGACCATTATTCTTATATAAACCTATATTTTCTTTCTTTTTAGCGTCAACTGACAATACTGGACAGTGATTGCTCTGAAATTCTTTCGCCGTGCTGTTTATTTTTTGAAATTGCTTATCCCTATCAGGATGCTCTTTAGCGCCTTCATGACGCTTTCTATTCGATTTCATACTGTATTTTTGCTGAAGTAACAATCGGTGAACAGACCTCTGTGTGATTACATGTCCTTTTTCTTGAAGCTCTTGAGCTAATTTAATTGTGCTTTTTGAACTCCACCGTAAAGTTGTTTCAGGGTCTCCACGTGTTCCTGGGTCAATTAAAGCATCTAAATCCTGTAAAAGAGTTGTATCTTTTTGTGTAATTTTTTTACGACCCCCGCCAGGGCGTCTTATGCTTTCAATGTCAGCTGGAACTGGCTCAGTTTCCAGTTCTTTTATCCCTTTGGAAACTGTCGGCCAAGATATTCCTGTAGCGCTACAAACGATTGCTTTACCTCCGTAACCAAGCGTCTTTGCTTCAATAGCGCACCACATGCGAACTGAGCGTTCATTTAAAAAAGATTGAATTTGATTGAATCTATTGCGGATATCTTCTATAATGTCGTTTTTATTCTTCATGTCATATGAATAGCATTTCAAAGAATAAAATTAAACTTTATTTTGTCTAATCTCCTAAAGAGGATTTGCGAATCCTTCTAATAAAATCTGCCCAGGAATTGTTATATCAGATAAATATGAATTCAGATATTCAACAATTTTTAAAAATGCGACCTTTTACCATTGAGAATATTCAAATAATAATATACAATCATGACAAAAATGGAAGAGAGGTTTATGATCCAGAAATTTCAACTGCAGAAATATCTCAAGGCATTTTAAGTTACCAAACAGCAGATTCTAATGACACTTTCAAATATAAAAACGAATTCACAGAAACGTATGAAGAAGCATTAAAAGCCATATCAAAATAGTAGTGTATTATTGAGAAAGAAAGTTATGCAGTTACGCAAGAACCATCCCCAGACATAACTTTATCGTATTAAAAGTGATGCAGTTAAGCAAGAACCGTCCGTCGCTTCGCTCTGGGCTCTGTCGTGGGGGGGCTTGTTACCCATAGTTCCCGCGTCCCTTTGGGACTTGGTCACTATGGGCTAGATGGTTCAATCGTCCTCGCTTCGCTCGGACTCTTTCTGTGGAAAACTTGACCTATCCAAGAACATTGCACACAAATATTTCACCGTTATTCACAGTTACAAGCAATTTGTGCTGAGTCCGAGCGAAGCGAGGATGACTGAACCATCTAGCCCATAGTGACCAAGTCCCGAAGGGACGCGGGAACTATGGGTAACAAGCCCCCCCCCTATGACAGAGCCCAGAGCGAAGCGCAATGTCATCAACTTAAAATAATTTATACACACTTTCTTCGTGTCCGAGTCCGAGCTCGTGTCCAAGTCCGAGTCCGATTAACAAGGATTGAATCGGACTCGGACACGGACTCGGACACGAAGAAAGTGTGTATAAATTATTTTAAGTTGATGACATTGAGCGAAGCGACGGGCGACTCACATTCGAAACTTTTGGAATTTCTTATCCAGAAAAGTCGCACATCGCGTTTTTTTAAAGATTCATTAAACTGGGTATCCTGCGAGAAAAATTTCTCGCGCTGAATTGCTGAAAGCAAGCAAAACGCCTAGGCGAAAAATTAGGTTTGGTATATGTTGTTGCTTTTATAATCGACATTATGTAGCTTAGTCACATCTAAGGAGGCCCATATGGATGTATCAAGCTCAACACCTAGTAGTCCTAAGATCATTCAATATACTGAAAATGATCTAAAAAATTATCTATTTGAATATGGGGAGTATCAAAAAATTCAACAAAAATTTCGGGAAATTATTTCAGGTCTTGCACTAGAAGCAAATTTCAAAATTATCACCGGTTTAATGAAGCGGCTGGATCATCATTCTTTTGGAAAAGGGGAATATTTTGCCATTGCTTACAAGGCTTTCAAACTCAAAGAACAAGATCCTTTTTTTTATAACACAATTGTTTCGAACCGATTGCAAAACACATGTAAAGAATATCATGCAGATCGAAAGACAATGAAGCTTGCACTGAGTGTCATTTTAACATCTTATATGAGCAAGCATCAACAGTATTACACAGATGCTGTGGATGCGTTGATAGGGAGCCTCTCGCCAAAATTTGAAAACCTTATAGACTTTGCGTCTATTTTAGAAATCTTGGAAATTAATGATTCTTCTGAATCAGAACCCAGCTCTCCTCATTCCCTTGAAACCCCTCGAAGCCCCACTGAAACCCCCCGAAAAAACTCAAGGAGCATCTCCCCAAATACTTTAAGGCGGTTAACGAGAAAAATGTCCGCGAAATCTGCGAAATTACTGCCGAAGCGCCTAAAAGATAAAGATAATGTCATTGACACTAGATCAACACCATCGGTCACATTTGCAGATCGCAACCGATCGAATTCATCTCCCTCTTTTTCGCATGTAATCATAAAAAGCCCCAATGATGTTACAGAAATTCATCAGAATTTAGAGCTCATTCAAAGTGTTTTAAAGGATTCTAATTCGACTGTGATCAAATCAGAGGATGGCAGCTTATTGCGTGTCCAGGGACATATCAATTTAGATACGATCAAAATCATTTTGAAAGAATTTGAATCCTATGCACTGGAAATACAAGAAATACGAGATAAAAATTTATTTTACGGGTTACTTAGAAAACTTACAGATTACGATTCAGTAAAAGAGTTTTTTGCAGCGCGCAAAGATCTTTTTCAAAGATATTTAAAACTCTACATAGGTTCCAAAGTGGAAGACTGGTGCATAGATAAAGCATGCTTAATTGCTGTAATGAACAAGTATAAGGGGCATCTGACCAATTTTATGGTTTCAAATCCTTTTTATTTTAAGTCTCGCAATGAAGAGATCAATATCAATATTTGGGAACTTGTGGATGAAACCAAAGTTCAGACCATGGCAAAAGTGGCAGAGGTTTTATCTGAACCCTTTTATAAAGCCTCTCAAGAGTTGACAAAGGAAACAAAGAGCTTAACAAAAAACTGTTTGGATAAGACCATAGCAGCGATATTAGAAAAGCATCAAAAGGAATGCGAAGCCCTACGAAAAAATTTTGACAGTGAATCGGCGAAGAACCCAGATAATTTGGAATTTCTTTTACATTTAGGTAATCATGAACAAAGATCATTGATTCAACTGTCTTCAGAAAATTCAGAGTTAGATGCTTTAATCAAATTAATCAATCAGGTTATCAGTTTTAAAAAAAACTATGAGGCGTTGGAAGCTAATCAACATAGCTTTTCACCCGATCAACTGCTGAAAATTATCAATCTTAAACTAGAAAGCATGAATTCTTATTTATTGGCCGTTAGCGATAGTGTAACAGCGTTTTACCAATACCTCTTCCAAAATGAGAATTTGAAAAAGTTCTTTGCTTTAAAGAATTCAAAAGGCTTAACAAAAATAGAAATTCTAAAGATCCATTTGAAAGATCCACGCGCCAATTTAGGAGCTATTGTTGATGCATTAGATTTTAGTGGATTACATCTATGATCTCAAAATCCGGTTGGGAGATTTCATAATTCATTAAAGCTTAGTGTCTGGGGACGGTATCTGGGGACGGTTCTTGAGTAACTGCATAACTTAATCGCTCACCTTACGCAAAACATGTAGAAATCTCGTCTATTGGTTTAGTTCTTTCGCTTCATTTGCGATATTTGCCGCCCAGGCCAACGGCCTGGTTTGTAAAAGCCTAGGGCGCAGCCCTAGGTAAATTCAATATACCTGTTTCAGGCTGAAGACCTGATATGTAAAATCCTGGGGCTTCGCCCCAGGGAATTACAGGGCAGGCCTTCAGCCTGCAATGGTTATTACTGGTTTCCTAGGGCTTCGCCCTAGGCTTTTACAGGTCAGGCCGTTGGCCTGAGCGACAAGTACCCATTAAACACAAACTTAAACCAATAGACGAGATTTACATGTTTTGCGTAAGGTGAGTTAATCGTATTAAAAGTTATGCAGTTACTCAAGAACCGTCCCCAGACACCGTCCCCAGACATTTGACGTTCAAGTTATTTTCAAGTTCAAGTTGTTTTCAAGTTGTTTTCGTTTACAAAAAGTAAATATTTATATATTATTAGATTAAATATAATTTAATTTACTGTAAACATCTTATAAAACAAAAATGAGTTATCTTATGCAAATTAATAATACTAATGTTGTAGGAACAAACCAATACGAAGCGCAATCTATGGTAGATCCCATAGTGGGTACCATTCCTACTGATGTATTGCCTATTATTTTCCAAAATGGGAAAACAGATCTTCCTAATTTGGCTTTGGTTTGCAAAAACTGGAAAGCTATTGTAGATAATAAAGAATTTCGCGAAACGATACGCCCAGCCAAAGCTTTTGGCAGCCGGGAATGGAAAGAATATATTGGAGTGGATGCCGGAGAAGAACTCCCGCTGCCCAGGCGAGTCTATGGAGATATGGAAAAGGGGAACTACTACCTTACTTTCATCCCTAGAACAGTCAAAGTAACGCAAAAGAATGGAAAGGTCGACGATACATCTATGGATATTGAGGTGGCCGAAGAAGTCCCATTGGATAGCCTAAAGGTTATTGACAAGCTGGTATCGAATCCATCAAAAGGAAATAAAATTGGTTTTACTATAGGATCTTGTCAACAATCAATTCAGGAAAAAAGAAATCTTGAGAACCCGCACTGGGTATTAATAAGCAAAAAAAGCGTAGGCGTGAATATAGGGTTTGACTATCAGGATTATATTGCCAGGGAGGAAAATAAAAACATACCTGGTACGAATATTTCAGGATTAATGGATACAGCCATCAGCATGTTTATGGAATATGTCAGAACCGGAGAGCGCAATTTTGTGTGGGATTGGGCTAAAAAGGAATTCAATGCGGTACGTGTTTATCAGGAATCTGATGAATGGGATGAATGGCTACTCTATTTACATTTCGGGTCTTCCGGCCTTACTGTCGGCCGCGTCTATGCCCGTGGAAAGGGCGAGGGCTTTGCCCCTGCGCGGAAGTCCTTTGGGTGCGATACGAAGCTATTCTAAGGAGGTGTTATTAAATAACTGCCCTTACAGCAGGGTAAATCTAGGGTTCTGAGTAAAAAGTGTCTGGGGACGGTTCTTGCGTAACTGCAAAATTTAATCGTATTACAAGTTATGCAGTTACGCAAGAACCTGCCCCAGCTATTTTAAGACTAAGTTACCGTTTTATAATTGAAATGGTGTTCCCCAATACTTTGTCGACAGCTTATTTGCACTTCCGCGGCATGCGGCCAATGTTTGGCTTCATAAATTCTGTTTACTTTAGCCCAGTCCTCTTCTTTCCCCGCTTTAGAAGCTGCTTTGATCTCATTTCTAACCGCTTCCACAAATGTCTGGACACCTTCAAGTGCTAAATTTGCTCCACGGCCTTTATAGGGACTTACCGCATGAGCGGCATCTAACCACTCCTAAATAGTATTTTGTGTCCTTAACAACAATGTTGCGTATCTTTGAATTCACACCGTCTGCTGCAATCAAGTCGGCAACTAATAGGTTTTTTTCTTGTCCATCGGATAAAAGATGCACTAGTAGTCCCTTTTCTGTCTTTTCAAAACTTGTCACCATGTTATAAAGCTTGTTTCTTGGAGCATACTTCTATACGTGGTTTCTTGAGAGGGCGGCGAAGGGCGTTTTTTTCAGACATAGAGTAAATTTTATCCGATATCTCTTGAAGCTCATATTCTTTAAAAATTGTGTTAATATCAACTTTCAGACTAATATTATTTCCATCATGTTTATCAAAACGAGGCTTTAATAATTTTTGAAATAAAGTGAAATAGTCCTCTTTTCTATAGTTCTTGATGTATTTTGTACAAGCTACATAAGCTCGAAAAGGTAGACCTCCAATTTTTTCTACTAATTTATCTCTGGCAGATTCAGGAAGATCATTCCAAAGCAGGAATCCTTTATCTAGAACCCCCTGATTACCACTAAGAAAAGGATCTTGCCTTAGCTCTTTATGGAGTTGTTGGAGAGAGTTTTCTATTGAGACATAATCCTCTATCAATGCAAGACATAGAAAAAGTATGTTATCATTATCTTTTTTTCGGTCATATTCATCGATGTACATTTCAATGTTACGTGGATCTGGTTTTCCACGTGACGAATAACCAATCTGTTTTTCTTCTCGTTTTAGCAAACTATCTAATTTATATTTTAATTTATCGGATTTCTTCTTATAAATATGGTAAAGCTAATATCTCAAGACTGGATATATTGAGTAACCTGTCCAAACATATTCAGGACACCAATCTTCAGTAAGTTAAGAGGTCGTTAAGGTCAAAAAAAACAAATTGCATAAAATTGCCATTTGCCTTATCTTCATGCTTCTAACAAAACAGGAATATGTAAAGGACCATTTTAAGTGGAAGAAAATCTCGTTAAGGAACAATTCAGTTATTCTTTTGTAAGTGCAATTGCATCCATTGCGAAATTCGCAACATACAAACCTTCTGTCGATGATGATAGCATAGATATTGGATTCTCTTTGAAAGGAGGCGGTGGTACAATAAGCTCCCCAAGACTTGAAGCACAACTAAAATGTACCTCAGCAGATATTCGAAAAAAAGATTGCTTACACTTTCCTCTCATAAAAAAAAATTATGATGAATTAAGAATAGAAAATGTGCATATTCCAAGGATATTAATAGTTGTACTTGTCCCGGAAAAACTTCAGGAGTGTGTGCAACATACTGAAGAAGAAGCTCTTATTTTAAAAAGATGCGGATATTGGGCATCACTGAGGGGATTTCCTGAATCAGAAAATCAAAATTCGGTAACAATCCACATACCCAGAAAGAATATTTTTACGGTTGACTCTCTTCATAGTATCATGACAAAAGTGGGAAAAGGACTAGATCTTATGAAAATCATCTTCTCAAAAAATGAACTCATGAAAGTTAATCCTGTTGATTTGATTTCCTATCTGAAAGCAAAGGGATGGATGCAGAAAAAAAGCGTATACAATTCTTTATTGATATGGACTCAAAAAAAAGCAGGAAACGGGGAATTTGAAGTATTAGTCCCTTTAGAGACCAATTTTGTTGACTATGCTCTCAGAATCAGTGAAACCTTGAATATTCTGGAAGTATTCGAGGATCGGCCAGCAGACTCAATATATCAAAATTTAATTAATTCCTCAGCAGATGTTATACGCATAAGGGCACAATCTCTCAAAGACATTTAATGGCACAATTCCTCTAAATGATAGTGTTTTTCTTTTGGGAGCATCAAGAGATCTAATTACAGCTGCAGCATGCTCGACGATCTTACCCAAAGCGACACTACCCTACTCGGAAGCCGGATAAGGTTGTAGAATTTATGGATAAAGTTCAATTTGATCATACCGAAAAAGGAAGCTTTATAATTACAATATCGACAAAAATTCCTCCCATTTTAAAAGTACCGGAAACTGATACTGAAAATACCATTATTGAAGAACCTTTCGAAAGAAGAGTCATGATGAATCTTATATTCGCTTTAGAAGCATGTAAAGAGGCATCAAAAAAAGCTCTTGTTAGTAATGATATTAATCCATTCGAAACAGCTATCGAAAAAGGAGTGAGCGCAAATCTATGTGAAGCCATCGTAGGAATAAGTAATAGCTGTGGAAATGAACATCTTGACTTTTCTATAGAATGGTCTTTAGGAAGACCGTCACCTAAATGCACCCCTAATAAAATCGAATTTAATAAAGACTTTCTACCTTTTATAGGTGAAGCGGCACGTACATTTAAAGAAACTAAACCTATTGAAGAATTCGAATTAAGAGGCGTTGTGGTAAGACTGGCAAGTAAAGATAGAAACAAAAGTGGAGAAATTACAGTTTTTGGATTACTGGAAGGGCAACAAAGAAAAGTGAACATCATACTTGAAAAACCAAATTATGATATGGCCATTAAAGCACATCAAAACGGGATTCCTATTAGTTGCGTTGGTGAATTGAGGAAACGTGGAAATATTTATATTTTAATAAACCCAAAAAATTTCGCATTAACAGAGAATTTATAAAATGATAGCGATTTAAGTCGAATTAACAAGTGAGTCTAATTATTTGAAGTTTTACGAGAAAGGACTAAGAGTCTTTGCAAGGCTTCTTTTGCGGAAGGGCGCAAATTGGGGTCAATATGCTTCATTTGCCATATGAGGTACTCGATCGTTTTTTTCTTTGGCTGTGGAAACAATATTTCAAACCTCTCTTTTGTCATCTCCGGCAATTCGTCATAAAACTGATTGCTCTCTTCTAGATCTTCATCCTTATTCCAGGGGTGTTTTTTATTGAAAAGTTCGTACAAAGTGACTCCTGTTTGATAGACATCGGCCTTCTTTAGGTCGTTAAAGCTATTGCAGGTTCTGCCGATAACTTCCGGCGCAGCATATAACGGGGTGCCTGGAAATTCATCAGGATCCCATACCATAGTGGCAAAGTCAAAGTCAGAGAGATGGGAAATACCATTTATGATATGGATATTTGAAGGTTTTATATCCCGATGAACGACACCTATTTCGTGAATTCTGGCAAGGCCCTGCAGTATGCCCAATGCATATTTTATTTTGGTCATTCTGTTCAAGAATCCATTGATTGTACGTTCAAGATCTGATTCGGCATATTCAGAAATAAGAATAGGATAGGGACGGTCTTTGGAAAAACTATACAAAACGTCATAAGTCCCCCCATTCACACAAGGCAACCCCTCGACTTTTTTTAATGCCGCCTGCATATGAAACCTACACTTGCCTTGTTCTGGGTTCTTTATAAATTTGGCTTTGGCCAGTTTTTCATCTGTTTCTTCATCAAGCAGATATTTTACGATTTTTATACTTCCTTTTCCTAGCAGTCCCAATTTCCCATGAATTACAGAATAGATGCGTAGATTATAATTTGGTGTATTATTTTTAAAGAATAGCGGTTGTTGTTGTTCGTTTCTCTTTTGTCCAAGCGCTACTACAATATAACTGTTGGCTAGGCCCGTATATTGGCTGCGGGAAATTTTAATATATTTTTTAGTTTCGAGGCTATCATCAAGGGATATCTTTCCTTGTTGGAAAAGGAGTTGGATAATGACCTCTTTGTTTAACTTTAAAGAAATAAAATTTGCATATTTCAATGAAAAACGTTGCCTTTGAATTTCAAAAAAATTGCTTTTATGGGATTCGGCCTTGTTGGAAATTATTCTAAGCTGACTGTCATTGATAGGTCTGAATTCCGTATTGATCATAATTAACCGCTTTTGAATTGGGTAATGACATTTTTGGTTATACTCAGCCACTGATAGCATAGCTTGGTGAGCTCTTCAGAAAACAACGTCCAGCCAAGGCACACGACGGCCAGGGCCAGTAAGGACTTTAGAGGCATGCCAAGGAAAGTGATCTGGACCTGCGGGGCCAGCCGGTTGGCAATTCCCAAAAAGACATCTGTCATTAGGATGGCCAGTAAGGCTGGAGTGGCCAGTCGAATGGAAATAATCATCAACTTGTTCAACAGACTTATCTGCGTTGACCAGAAATTCGAACCTTTGACAAAAAATGCCGGATTCAATATGGCATCGGGAGGAATGATCTCATAAGAAGTGACAAGGGCATCAATCAATAAAAAAGGGCCGTCAATGGTAAAAAAAATATAAATGAGCACAAAATTGAATAGGGTGCCCAAGGGAGATGACTGGTTTTGTATCGTGGGATCGTTCACCATCAAACTTGCTCCGCCGCGTTGATGGTCTATGATTATGCCTGCGTTTTGAACAATGGAAAATGGAATGCTGATCATGAACCCTATGACAAACCCTACAAAAAGCTCTTTAAAAAAATAAAATACAAGCAGCAAATTGAATTCCAATGGCGTTTTGGTCACTGTTATCAGCTGCGGAAGAAAAATAACGAACAATGTCAGAGCAAATGTGACTTTAACCGGGTGGGGCAAAACACGGGCCCCAAAAAATGGGGCAAGGGCTATAACGGGTAAAATCCTCGCCATAAAAAGAAACAATAGCGACAGGGGAGCCATGGGATTTTGAACATAAAAGGCCGAATTGATGAAAAGGGTCACATAATCTTGTCCCATATATTTAACTAGGAACGCTCCATTGGGGAAAATGTGTAAAAATGTTCTCTGCAAACTGCATGATTTGAGCCCCCAGCCAGCCTCCTGTCAACATCAGCGTCAGTGTCACCGCGACGAGTTTTATGGTGAAGGAAAGGGTTTGCTCCTGTATCTGTGTAGCTGCCTGAAAGATAGCTACAAGGATGCCGAAAAACATGCTTATCAGGATGGGAGGAGCTGATAAAATCAGAATCAGCAAAAGCCCCTGATATGCGAGCTGGATAACCTGTGATTGAAACATAAAATTCCCCCATTACCTAAAAGTGGAGACCAGGCCATCGATCAACAAGGTCCAGCCGTCCATCATTACCAGCAAAAACAGTTTTAACGGCATGGAAATCGTTACCGGTGATAGCATCATCATCCCCATGGCCAGCAACACGTTCGACGTCACCAGGTCTATTACAAAAAAAGGAATGTAGATCAATACTCCAATTTCAAATGCTTCTTTCAACTGGCTTGTAATAAATGCCGGGACCACAATCATAAAATCGTCAGGTTTTATTTCCGGACGATAGCTTTCAGGAAGGATCCTGTAAGCGATGCGATAGAAGAGCGCCTGGTGTTTTGTATTGGAATTCCTTTTTAAGAAATCCCTTAAAGGCTCTTTTGCTTTGTCCGCGATTTCAATGATATATTGGGAAGATTGAGGTGAAATGATGGAATCGGGCGCTTTGGTTTCGTTGATGACTGTTTCGGCCGCATCATACATTTTCAGGACCGTAGGATACATTATAAAGAGGCTTAACATAAACGCAACGCCGTTGAGGATCTGGTTGGGAGGAGCTTGCTGTACTCCAAGGGCGTTACGCAAAAGGGACAGGATGATCACGATCTTCATGAATGACGTTAAGATCATAATGATGAAGGGAAGCAGGGACATCAGAGTCAGTGCGACTGCCTGTGTAATCAGCGAAGGGGTTTTAAAGACGTCGAAGGGGGCGGCCTGTGCTTGCTCGGCCGGGGTAGGGGGGGGGACGCTTGTGGTAGCCCTCGGGGCTGCTTGAGGATACAGTATTTCCGGTGAAAACCAGAAAACTCCAACGCAGGCAAATATGAGGAGCCAAAAACGGGGATTAAACAATTTTGAAGCGGTCATAATTTATTCATGTTGTGCAGGTGTTTTTTTCTTTAATAACATTTCCAGGGCATTTTCCAAAACACGCCATTGGTTTTCCAGTTGGGCGTTGATAATGCCGCCTTCTGTCTCGATGATGCATCCTCCTTGGGCGATATCATTCCTTTCTCTCAGCGACAGCACTTCCAGGGATTCGAAAATTTCTTTCAGCTTGCTGCGATTGTTTTCCAGGGCCTCCAAATCTTTTTTATTAACATATATCGTGATTTTTTTATGCTGGGAAACGGATTTTAAGGTATTGGAAACAATATCGACGATCGTATCTTCTGACAGTTCTAATTCCCTGCCGACGATTTTCTTGGCAGCTTTCAGGGCGACAGGGACCAGGAACTTTTCCAGTTCTTCGCGGACCTTGACTATTTCCTGTTCGAGAAGGGAAATTTGTTGTGCCCATTCCTTGAAGCCTTCTTGGAAGCCTTCTCTTTGAGCCTGCTCCTTTAGGCTTTCCGCTTCTTTTGCCACTTCCAGTCGATAGTCCTCTGCATCATTTTTGACTTTTTCTAGGACTTGGACCCCTTCAAGCATGGTATCGATTTCAGATTGGGGGATGATTTTGGCTTGAGGGGCTAGGCCAAGGGTTCCGTTGTGTATGAGAGAAAAGAATTTTTTTTTCACGATTCACTCTTTAAGTTTTGAGAAAATTCATTAAATTGGCTGCCTGTTGCGACAGGGCAGCTGTGATGCCGGGCAAAGCTTTTGTACTGCAATATTTTGATAAGGCAGTGCCTCTGCCAGTGTCCAGAATATGCATCAGGTGCCAGATCAGATCCGGATGGCTGCCGGACAAGGCTTTGCCAAGTCGTATCAGGCCCCTGGCCTGGAGCACGCTTTTCAGTTTTCCCGCTTCGCCTTTCCATTTCTCAAGGCCAAGACCGGGCGTAGCGACTTTTTCCTTGAGATGCATGCAGATTTTAAGGTATTGCTGTTCTTTGGCGGACAGGCAGTTGTAGGCATTTTTTAGGATCTTTTTATCGACTATGCGCTTCATTTCATTGGAGAGGTCGTGGATCCCTAAAAATTCAATGAGTTCCACCAGTTCGTTTTTACTCCAGAGCCCTAAAGCATTAAAAGGTGTTTCAGGCAAATATTCCATAGGCAGGACTTCGGTTACTCCTTTAATGGCATGAGCGATGGCATAGGCAATGTAATTTTTTGCCATGGGTGCCAAAGGGAGCGCGTTTTCAGAATCCAGTTTTAATATTTTTTTTAAACGGGAGGATTGCATATCGGACAAGGAGGAAATGACGGGAAGCAGGATTCCTTTCGGGAGCTTTTGGATATAGGGGAGGAGCCATGAATAATGCATTCTAAAAAGGGCCTTTTTAGGTTCTTCAAACAAGGGAAGAGGATTGTTTGCTGCAACGGGAATTTGTGAGACATTTTTTATCATTTCTTCAGGAAGCCATTTTAAGGCAATTTCAGGGGATCCTTTTTCATAGCGGTTTAACAGGACTTTCAATAAAATGGCACTTTTTGTTTTCATTGCGATCCTAGGTTACATCGACGTCCTTATCCTCTTCTTCAGCAGATTTGGCCTCTTTTTTGGCAGCTTCTTTCTCTTCAGGTTTTTCTTCTTCCGGCTTCTGTTCCAGTTTTATCGGGTGAAGATGGAACAGTTCTTTAAATCCGCCGTAGCGGTTGAGAAGAGGGGATACTTTCCAGCATATCCATACCAAAAGGATTAAAAGCAGGAAAATGAGGAGGACAAAAGAGAAGAAAATAATCCGAAACCTGAAAAGGGATTCTTGTGCAATAATAAGGGACCATACATCGACATATTGCCGTTCTTCAGTGGGTGCGTTGTTAATGATGCCCGTAGAAGATTCATTGACCTGGGCCCTGACGGGAATGACGGTGACATCATCGTAACTGAGCCCTGTGACGCTAGCTGCAACAAGGCGTTTGATTTTTGTGATCAAATGGCTGTTGGGATCATCCAGGATCCCATTGTGTTTTACAAATACCGAAGCGGTGATTTTGCCCTTATAGTGTCCTGGATTGAGGGGATCTTCCGGCGGGAATGACAATTGGACATCGGCATCGAGCACGCCGTCAATTTTTCTGATGGTGCTGGCAATTTGTTCTGCCAAACCCGCTTCATAGCGTATTTTTTGTTCAAGATCGGAAGGGACAAGCCCTGTTCCGGAAAAAATATTCAGGAGATTCTGTGTTTTCCGCCGTGGAAGCCCCGCCTGATTAAGGAGAGCCATGGCTTCTGTGGCATTTGCTTCGGGAACTGAAACGTCGTATAATGCAATCTTTGCCCCACCCCCTCCTGCGGAAGGTTGTTGCACTTTCGTTGCCTGAATTCCGTTTTCTGCCAGGAAAACCAGGATCTCATTGGCTTCCCGCTCTTCCAGGCCATTGACAATAACTCTTTGACTAGAGCAGGAAGTTAATAAAGGGATACAAAAAGAAAGAAATAAAAATGAAAAAAGGATACGAAATAAAGGACGATAATTGGAGGTATTTCGTTTTGTAAACATAAGTAATACTCTTTAATTGCCTAGATGATATGATCGTAACATGTATAGACAAAACACGCAAGCATTGGTTTGACTCGAGTAAAAATTAAACGCAAAGGCGCAAAGAGGCAAACAAATTAAACGCAAAGGCGGAAAGATGCAAAGGGCGCAAAGACGTTTTTTAGAAGCAACAAAGATTTATTTAAGTTATTTTTTGATATTTTAGGTGTCGCTTTAGTGATTCTTAAATAACTCTATGCTGCTTCTAAAAACGTCTTTGCGCCCTTTGCATCTTTGCGCCTTTGCGTTTAATCTAAAGCGATATTGTCTGTAGTAATAACATCGCTAGGCTTGTAAGTCAAATCTTGATCATAGAGGTGTTACCTTTGGTTGAAAGATAATCGCAGATCTGTTTTAGATGCTTGTTATCATGTAAGGCAAGGACTGACTGTAAAGTCTCCAAATCATTCTTGGTTGCAACCAGGCTGATGATATTGGTGCAGCAATCCAGCAGAGTGTCCACTTGATAGGTATGGGCAAATTCAAACAATTCAATGATGTTGATCTTATTGTCTTCATGCGATGAAAGGACTTTTTCGGAAAATGCTTCGCCGCCCAAATAGATGTAATCCATAAACGCGTCAACAACACTTTTTGAATACCCTTCAAATGAAATGGAGGCTTCATTTGTTTCTTTCATGTCTGATGAGAGCAGCGCTTGTAATACAGGTCCGCCATAGATACGCAGAAGAAGGGAATGAACTTTAGTTACTCCATCTTTCGAAAACAGCTTAAAGTCGCACCCTTCCTGCTTTTGATAAAGGGAATACATAGCTTTGCCCAATTCTTTCCTTGTCGGGATAACTGTAGGGGCAATGGGATAAACCAAATGGGACTCATCACGCCATTGAATCCGGATAACGTCAACAATTTCTTCTCTAGCTGGACATTCACGAACAAATTTAATTGACTGTTTTTTTTTATTTTCACTATAAATAGCTCCACAGAATTGAGCAAGCAGGGGTAAGGCTGGTTTTAGATAGGAATTGTAAACCCATCCAAAATATCCCTTTTGATCAGTAAGGTCAATACTGTCACCCGCCTTTCTTAAATGACATTCCCGACAAAATTCAATTATGAGTAATTCAAAACTTTTCCTTGCTCTCAGGCCTTCCAAGAAAAATTGTCTGAGTTCTTCAATCAGATCTTGCGTTTGTTTGATGACAGGTTCTTTTCCTAAGATTTTTATAATATTGCCTTCTATTGAGACCTTTAAAACATCAGAATCCTTTTTGCCTTGTTTTGGAAAGAGCGCTTTGCAAAAGGCCAGCCAGAATAAATCCTTGTTTTCTATGATGGAAATACAATCTTTTCTTTCCAGACAAGCATCAAGCAAATCGGATTTTTTGGAATTAACTTGGTCTCGAGCTAGTTCGCTGGGCCGTCCAAAGTTAAGCCGTCCAAAATCAATTTCAAAAAATGGATTAACGGGCATCATAGATAAATACTCCTTTTAAGTTTAAACTTTTATGATAGATGTATTATCTTTGACTGAAAGATGATCGCAGATTTGTTTTAGATGCGGGTTATCATGTAAGGCAAGAACTGACTGTAAAGTCTCCAAATCATTCTTGGTGGCTACCAGGCTGATGATATTGGTACAGCAATCCACCAGAGTGTCCACTTGATAGGTATGGGCAAATTCAAACAATTCTATGATATTGATCATTTTGTCTTCCTTGGATGAAAGGATTTTTTCGGAAAAAGCTTTGCCGCCCAAATAAATGTAATCCATAAACGCATCAACAATACTCTTTGAATAAGTTGCAAATGAAATAGAGGCCTCATTTGTTTCTTTCATATGGGAGGAGAGCAGCTTCTGAAGTACAGGTCCGCCATAGACACGCAGAAGAAGGGAGTGTACTTTAGTCTTACCCTCTTTGGAAACCAAGCTGAAGTCGCATCCTTCCTGTTTTTGATATAGAGAATACAAGGCTTTGCCTAATTCTTCTCGTTCTGGAATAACTTTAGGGGCAATGGGATAAATCAAATGGGATTCCTCAGCCCATTTTATTCGTATAACCTCAACACCTACTGTTCTAGGTTGAGTAAGAGAGCAGGTATGAACCAGCTGGTTTTTCTTATCCTCAACATAAAGTGCACCACAGAATTTGGCCAGCTCAGGTAAAGCCGGTTTTACAAATTTGTTATACCAATGATCAAAATATCCATCAGATACATGAGAAAGATCAATAAAATCACATTCTTTTTTTAAATGATAATCATCCAAACGTTTGACTACCAGGATTTCAACATTTTTATTATCTTTTAGACCCTCCAGGAAAAAACCTCTCATTTCCTCAATTAAATCTTGTGTATTCTTGATGATATGTTCTTTTCCTAAGAATTTTATGGTGTTACCCTCCATGCAAACGCTAAAAATATTAGATTCCTTTTTGTTTTGATGAGGAAAGAGCGCTTTACAAAAGGCCTGCCAGAATAAATCCTTGTTCTGTATGATAGTTATATAATCTTTTCTTGCCAGACAAGCATCAAGCGAATCGGAATTTTTAGAAAATTCCACGTCTCGAGCCAAGCCTGTAGTTGGTAAATCGAGTAAGGGAAGATAAGGGCCAAATCCGTCAAAATTCATTGGCATCATATATAAATACTCCTTGAAAAATGTTAATAGTAAAATGATTGTAACATCGATCTAACTATTTTTCCAGTACAGAATTTTATTTAATAATCATAGATCGATTTTTAATTGAAGGGTCAAAAGAGAAAGGGAAAGAAAGCAAAGGCACCACTGAGCCACTGAGATCACTGAGAAGGTATGAGATAATTGAGAGGGAAATATTATGACGAGTTTAGAAAAGCAGCATAACTCTCCCTATCTCATACCTTCTCAGTGATCTCAGTGGCTCAGTGGGCCTTTGCTTTCTTTCCCTTTCCCCTTTTGTCCCTTAAGCTTCTTCCGCTGCGGCATCCGGTTCTGCAGCGGCAGATTTTGCTCCTGGCTTAAGGGGTTTTTCCTTGATTTGCTGCAAGATGAGGTTTTCCACTTCTTCCAGCAGTTTTATATTTTTTTCCAGATCGTCCCGCACGGTATCGCGGCCCTGCCCCAGACGTTGTCCTTTGTAGCTATACCAAGCGCCTTTTTTATCTACGATACCAAGGTCGGTTGCAATATCCAGCACGTTGCCGGCACGTGAAATACCCCTGTTAAATAAAATATCAAATTCTCCGATCTGGAAAGGGGGGGCCATTTTATTTTTGACTACTTTCACTTTTACGCTGTTGCCGACTTCAGTGGCCTCAGCTCCGGGCCCTTTGATACCGGCTATGCGGCGGATATCCAGGCGGATGGAGGAATAAAATTTCAGGGCGCGGCCGCCAGTTGTTGTTTCCGGGCTGCCGAACATGACCCCGATCTTTTCGCGGATCTGGTTGATGAAGACGGCGCAGGTATTGCTTTTGGCAAGGGCGGAGGTGAGTTTTCGCAGGGCCTGGGACATGAGGCGGGCTTGCAGGCCGATGAAAGAGTCTCCGATTTCACCTTCCAGTTCCGATTTTGGGACTAAAGCCGCGACGGAATCGATGACGATGACATCGATGGCATTGGAGCGGGCCAGGGTTTCGGCGATATTTAGAGCTTCTTCTCCGGAATCGGGCTGCGAAATCAGCAGGTCGTCAATATTGACACCGATTTTGGCTGCATAGCTGGGATCCAGGGCATGTTCGGCATCGATATAGGCGGCCACGCCGCCATTGCGCTGGGCGTTGGCGACGACATGCAAGGCAAGGGTTGACTTTCCGGAGGATTCCGGGCCGAAAATTTCGACGATCCTTCCGCGGGGCAGTCCGCCGATGCCCAAGGCGATATCGAGGGACATGGCGCCTGTCTTGATGACGCTGACTTCCCGTTCGCTGGAGTGTTTTCCGAGGGACATGATAGCCCCCTCGCCGAACTGTTTTTTTATATGGCCGACGGCCAGTTCTAAGGCTTTTTTACGTTCCTGATCTGTATGGGACATAAGTGCTCCTTTGTGGTAAAATTTCTAATCGAGTGGCATCCCACCGATATAATTGACTTTCCTGACAAAATTGCCGTCGGCATCAAAGAGGGTAGCCAGGCCTTTTCCTTTAATGATCATGGAAACCGGCTGTTTCTCCCCTTTACGGTAGTATTCCCCTCGAATGAGTTTATTGCGGTCGTATTCCTCGATCAGCATCAGGCTGCCATCCAGATACCATGCGGTGGCGATCCCATTTTTTGTATTTTGGCTCATTTCGCGTTGGCTTTCCTGGACTCCATTCGGATACCATGTTTTGACCACGCCCTGGATCTTATTATCGAACCAGTTTATGGAGATCTTGGGGATGGGCTTGTCTATTTTCTTTGGAGTGACATAGTACTCGATTTCTTCCCCCTGTTTCAATCCATTTTTCACATGCCATATCCGTACCGGCTGGCCTCGGGAATTGAACGTTTTGACTTCCCCTTCCGGAACGCCGTGGTGGAATTCCTGCAGTTCAAGGAGGAAATCTCCCTGAAATACGGAGCGATACCCGTTGCCTTCCTGTATTTCAGACACGATCTGGTTGCAGGCATCGATGTACCGGCCATTCATAAGAAGCCCTTCGCAGTAGATTTCTTCGGCAGAGATTTCGCCATTTGGCCGGTACTGGAGGGAGATCCCATCCTGCACATTGTCCTTGTATTCAGCTGTCAAGAGCAGAGCGCCTGCGGGCAAATAGGCACTGTGGGTGCCATGGATCTGACCTTTAGTGAACGGCGTTGTTTTGGCTATATTCCCATCAGGATGGTAGTAGATGGATGTGCCCTCCAGAACTCCTTTATCATAAGGAATTTCAGCCAGCAGGTTCCCCTGTTCATCCCAGACTTGGCAGATCCCGTCAAAGAGCCAGCTTTTTTCAGCTGCCACGGTGATATCGGCTTCGCCTCCTATCACAAAGGCTTCAATTTTTTGCTGGCCATTGGGATACCACTCGTTATAGGGGCCCAGGGCTCGGCCATTGATGATTTCGAGGTATTGGTGCAGCTGGCCGTTGGGATGGTAGCTTGTTACATAAGCGGGAATATCCCCATTCGGCTTGCGTTTATAGACGCGTAAAACCTTTTGATAAGGCTGCGATGAGAGGAAATCGGCGACGGCATATTTTTTTAGACGCTCCTTGCTTGTGATGGTTTCGGAAATCCCATCCCTGTCGATCAGATTGATGCTGACAAGGGTATCTTGGGTTTGCCGGGGGGCGCAAGAAGATAAGATCACGCAAAACAGTGCTAGCAGCATTTTTGGAAAAAGAGAAGGCATGGCAGTTTAAAGAAATTCCCGTTTTAATAATTTAAGGTTCAGGGTAAAGACTTCATTTTTTTCTGTAAGGTGTTTTTTATCCAGTTTGAAGTCCAGGATGATCATCTGCGGCCGATTGGGCCCTGGCGCCTCGTCGTTGATGTGGGTCCCTTCAATTTTGGCTAAAATGGTACTGATATCTTCAACATTCAATTCAACAGGATGCACGAGGGTTTCGGTCGTTTCCTGAAAGAAAGGATTGGACTGCACTACTCCCTCAGTAAAAATCATAGAGTTGTTATTTGTCAAAAAATCCAGTCGTTTTTTGATGTTTTCATCATCCGGAAAATTTTTATTGTTCAGGATCTTTTGCAGGCTTTCAATCTCATTTTCGAGGAAGTTCAGGGTTTCCAGCTGTTTGTCGATGTAAAAATGGTCGGCATCGCGATAATTGTTCCTGACAGCAATATTTACGGCCTGCTTCTTTTCTATGGACCAGGCTTTATCGTGCACGTTCATGATCATGGATTCTACCGAAGAGATTTCATTAAGCTCGCTGGTAAAATAGACGAGCATCAGGAGAAAAGGAATAAGGCCCCCTATCATCATGTACAGCAACAAGCGGGATTGGGGAATATTTGAAAACATAAAATTTCCTCTTTATGACGATGGGTACACGGTTTTATCTTTCAGAAAAAAAGAGGCGCGATAAAGACCTCTGTTGGTATTCCATTTGACTTCTCCTTTTGGGTCCACAAAGGCGTTCGGCGCTATAAGGGCATCATGAAATTCCCTTGCCAGTTTGGGCGTAGGGCTGCTGAATTCGATTTCGACCTTGACCTGGTATTTTTCCTGTTTTCTTGTCTGGTCCGGTTTTTTGATCATGGTATAGTTGAAATTTTCCAGTACAAGCAGGGGTTTGACGGAGCCGGTTTTGGGGTCTATGGCAACGACGTTAGTATGCGTGGACAGCCAAGCGAACACATCGCTCACGGTAGGGGTATTGGGCATCAGAGGGTAATAGTACGGAGACGATTGCAGTTCCTTATCGAGGAATTGCAGCCGTTTGATCAGATCATTTGAAGATAATTGCCGAATGGAGGCTATATCCTGCGGCTCTTGCGGTTTTTGAAACTCCTTTTCAAAACCAGTATAAGGCTTATGCATAAATTGCAAGAGTTCCGAATAGCTTTGCCGCACCTGATCTTCCCGGTATTTGATATAGCCTTGCGTCATGACATAAAATGCGAGGGCCAAGAGAAAACAAAGGCTGAAATAGACAGCCAGAGGTTTTTTATAGCGGCGCCAAGGGTGGGGATAGGCAAATTCCCCTTGGCGGAAGTTTACTTGATGCTTGTAATGAGGCAAGGCAGTCAAGGCAGCTCCAATAGGGAGGGCGAATTTCTGCAGTTCGGCCGGTTTCAGATTAAAAAGAGGATCCATTGCAGGAGCCTGAAGCGATTTCTTCACGGTGTGGCACAAGGCTTCCGCCAGATTGTTGAAAGCCGCCCCTTCGCCCGTCAATACAATGGAGGAGATCTCTTCTCCTTTCGCCTGCTTTAAAAGGGCATATAAGGTCCTGACCACTTCAAGCCGCAGGCTTTCCAGGGCTGAAGAAAGGGCCGGATAGTGTTCTTTATCCACTTCCAGAAAATTGAGAGAACGAAGGGCGGCGGGTTCCTGGATTGAAGGCTGTTGGAGATCCTGGTCCAAGGCCTGGGCAAGATGGAGAGTTCCACTGTCTATGGAAAGCCCCGCTTGCAGTTTTCCTTGGTGGGTCAGAATGCACAAGATTTGGGTTTGGCCAATATGCAGGACCAGCCGAGATTTTTCCCCCGATGAAAAATGCAGGCTAAAGGCCGCTAAAGCGGCAGAAGCACAGGATACGATTTCGGGCTCGACTTCAAACCTGTGCCATAAGTCCAGATGTTGTTGAAGATGATCTTTTCTCACCGCCGCCACGGTCAGCAAGCTTCCCTCTTGCCCCTCCGATATTTTAATTTTGTCAAGCACCGCGTTATCTATAGGATAAGGCAATAGGGGCTCCGCCTGAAAAGCGAGTACGGCATCAATATCTTTTTCTTTTTTAAGTTTAATTTCCAAAGGGCGGATGAGCGCTTCTTCTCCGCCAAGGCAGGTCACAGTCAGGTTTCTTTGTACATACGACTGCAATTTGGCGGCATCATCAGGGGACAATACTTCCGGGGAAGAGGATGCACCCTGTTGCAAAGGCATTTCAAAGGCTTCGATCAGGCAGGGTTTTCCTTTCTGGAAAGAAAGTACTGCCCCCTGAAGGGTTTGATGGCTTAGAACCAGGCCTATAGTATGTAGGGATGTTGACTTGTCCGGCATGTAACTCGATATATTATTCTTTTTACATTATAGATTCTATCAGAAAGGGGAGCCGAATTCAACTTAAAACCATATAAAAATTCAGATATTTCTTTCATTCGGGTTGTTTATTTTGGTTTTATGGACAGCATGATGTAATACAGTTGCCGGAGGGAAGTTGATCCAGACCCTATCTTTATTTTCCCCATATTTATTATAAAAATCATTTTTAACCTGCAATACATGTTCTAAATTGAGAGCTGCAGATTGGTTCATAAATAGTTTATTAATAGCCGGCAGGAAAAAATATTCGAAATAGGATATATGGCCTCCCTCTTCTGTAAGGTTTACGTATTTGTTCAGAACCTGCTCCACAAACGGCTTTTCAAAGGCGTTAAAAGGCAGTCCCGAGACCACAAAATTATATTTTTTATCGGGAGGCATTTTAAAGTCGGTTTGCGGATTGAAATCGGCTATGGAACCCTCATAGATCTTGATATTGGGAATGTGGGCAAATTTGGACCGCAATTCTTCACAAAAATCATGATCAAATTCAACCAGGTGAAGTTCGTCATTGGGGTTCATGCGTTTGAGGATCTTTTCACTAAAAACACCAGTGCCTGGCCCCACTTCCAGGATATATCGTTTTTGGTCAGAAGGGGTATTGGGGATCTGTCGTACAATAGCTTTGGCCAATCGATCAGAACTGGGCAGGACAGCCCCTATCGAGCCAGGCGATTTGATGAAGCGCCAAAGGAAGAGCAGCCCATCTTTGAGATGCTCCCAAAAAGATTTTTCAGGAAGGGACATATGATTTTCGTACCTGCGGATTTTCTTATATAACCTTGTTTCTTTAAAAAGATCGCTAATAGACTCGTCCGGGTGGTTTTCTACCCATGCAAACAATTTTTCTTCATTAATCCATACATGTTTTTCAAATAAATGTATAATTCTGTTTTTTAATGATTGTAAATATCCGCAAATATTATTATTTACTAGTGGAAAAAAATGTACTATATCATTTTTGTTGTCTAATTTGAACTCAGCGCAAAAACTCATGTAATCTTCCTTTGATGTTATTTTTAAATCTACGTACGTCCTTAAAAAGTTATGGCAAGGCGAAGCATGAAAAGGTAACCAGGTCTCGGCCTGTACCAGGGCGGGACGCCCTGGCCACTTTCTCTTGATTTTTTGGCTATTTTCACAATTTCGTCATAGGCGCCATTCTATTCTTAAGGTAACCAGGGCGTCCCGCCCTGATTTACAGGCCGGGACGGCCTGATTACCTTGATATCCGGGCGCATGACGAAATTATGAAAATAGCCGATTTTTTTCAGTAAACTGAAAAACTAAAGTTCGTAGCGATTCAATGATATCCTGAATCAAAAGTCCAAGGATAATCTCTTTTTTTTTCTCATAATAATTTTTGAAAGGGTTAACTAACGCTTTGCCGGATATTTTTCCAAACCGACTCGGTTTTTCTTTCGCTTCCCATCTGGTTAGCTTCATCAATCATACGCTTAAAACAATATTCTTTGCCAGCAATATTTTGGAAAAAAATGGACATTGTAGCCGCAAAAAAATGGATTAACACAAAAAAATTATTGAGTCGCCCTTCGCTGCGCTCCGGGCTCAATCTTCGCACAAGTTTATTAAACATTTACTTTGTCAAATAAATTACAAACTATAGAGGCTGAAAGCCTGGCCTGTAATAGCCTATGGCGTTGCCCGGACGTCTATTGTCATTTGTTAATTTTTTCTTTTCTCAAAAACAACAACAGTTCGATTTAAAAAATTATTTTGTATTTACTTAAAATTAAGGTTCGTAAATAATCGATAGATTAGCAATGTAGTAAATCCAGAAAAAAACAATAAGGGTTTATATGTCTTTAAATACAAATAGCGTTGCTCAACAAACAGCGATGGATCCCTTTCCAGTTGCAATGGATATAGATTCCAATGGCCAAAAGAATCCGCTTCCAATGGATGTGGCAAGGGTCATTTTCCAAAATCTCAAGGCGGATCTTCCCTCTGTAGCTTTGGTGTGTAGGAACTGGAAAGCTATTGCCGACGATGAGTTGTTTCGTAAAATGATACGCCCTGCTCAAGCTTTTGGCGTCCAGGAATGGAAGGAATATATTGGAGTGGATGCTGGAAAAGAACCACTTTTGCCAAGGCGAATTTATGGAGATATGGAGAGGGGAAAGTTGGAAATAGGGAACTATTACCTTACTGTTATCCCTGAAAAAGTCAAGATGGCCCAAGTAAATGGCAAGATCGAAGATGCATCTTTGGATAGCCTTGAGTTTATTGGCAAACTGGTAGCAAATCCAATAAAAGGGAATAAAATCGGATATGATCCAGATTCTTTGCAAACACCCATCCGGGAAAAAAGAAATCCTCAAAAGCTGCACTGGGTATTGATTAGCAAAGAAATCATAGGCAAAGAAAGAACCTACGAAGTTCAACAAAGGCTTGCCAAGGAGGAAAATAATAATATAAGATGCGCGAACATTTCAGGATTAATAGACACAGTCGTTAGCGTATTTATGGAATATGTCAGATCTGGAGAGCGCAATTATATATGTGATTTTGATAGTGAATTCAATTGGGTACGTGTTAATGAGCAGGCTGGAAGAGCGAGAATATGTTTATGCTTCGCGCCTTCTGGCCTTCTTGTCTGCAGTTCCAATTTCAACGATGACCTCGATGACCTCGGCGTTGCCCTTGCGTGGAAGTCCTTTGAATATTGAACGAACCCGATGAGGGAATTTTCCGAAGGAAAATTCCCTCATGCCGTTATTTGTTATTCTTTCGTGCTTCCGGACTCATTTGGCGGGAGGTTGCGTTCTTCTTTTTCGGCTTTTTTCACATCGTCTTCGGAGCCTGGGTTCACATCATTGATGGCGGCTTTCAGCACTTCAATTTTTGAGCCGTCGTACATTTTAAGGATAACGGTGTGTTCCTGGACTCGAATAACGGTCCCTACGATGCCCATAGCCGTTACGCGGTCCCCTTTTTTCAACGCACTCCTTTGTTCCTCCATAGCTTTGCGCCGTTTTTGTTCGGGACGCCACATCATTAAATAGATAAAGACGAATGCAATAGCAATCAGGACCAATGACATCCATTGCCCTTGGTCCCTCGGCGGGGGCATTTCCGTGTCCTCGGCAAAAGCCTTTGCGGAATAAAACAGGGCTGTTAAAGCGACTACCGGAAATAAAAGTTTGTTATTCATAGGTCTTCCTATTCTGGATAAAGTTGACAAATTTTTTGATAAAAGGGTATTAAACCATCCTGTTGAATAGCTTGCCTTAATTTTTTCATGAAATCAAGATAAAAAGCCAGATTTTGTAAAGTGACCAAGGTCAATCCGGTGATTTCGTTCACATTTAATAAATGGCGGATGTACGCTTTTGAAAACTGTGAGGTATAGCAATCCAGCTCAGGATCCAGAGGAGAAAAATCATCCGCATACCGGCCTGCTTTTATAATGACTTTGCCTGACCAGGTAAAAGCCGTTCCATTTCTGGCATTTCGGGTGGGCATGACGCAATCGAACATGTCGACCCCTCGCAGTACAGCTTCGATAATATTTCTCGGAGTGCCAACGCCCATCAGGTATCTGGGCTTGTTTTCCGGAAGAAATGGTTCTGTGGCTTCAATGGTTTTATACATGGCTTCCGCAGGTTCTCCCACAGATAAACCGCCGATGGCATAGCCTTCAAAATCCAAAGAGGTCAAAGCTCTTGCAGATTCCAGCCTGAGATCTTCAAAGACTCCTCCCTGGACAATACCGAACAGATTTTGATGGGGCTGCAGCTCAAATTGCCGGCATTTTTCAGCCCATTGGTGGGTCCTGGCAAGAGCTGATTCCACTTGCTGCCTTGTGGCAGGGTAGGGAGAACACTCATCGAAAGCCATGACAATATCAGATCCGAGTGTTTTCTGGATCTGCATGCTTTCATGAGGACCTAAAAAATGCTTGGACCCATCTATGTGGGATTGGAAAAAGACTCCATCGTCAGTTATTTTATTCAGTTCTGCAAGGGAAAATACCTGGAATCCTCCGGAATCTGTCAGGAGGGAGCGAGGCCAATGGATAAAGGAATGCAGGCCTCCGGCTTTTTCGATGATCTCCCTTCCTGGCCGGAGCATCAGATGATAGGTATTTCCCAGGATGATGCGGGCGTCCAGGTCCAGCAGATGCTGCTGGGTCAGTGTTTTGACGGCTCCTCGCGTACCTACAGGCATGAAAACGGGGGTTTCAATAAGGCTATGGGCAGTCTCTATGGTTCCCAAACGCGCTTTTGAAAGCCCGTCTTTTTTTATTAAGTTAAATTTCAAACATCTCTCCTTCTAGGGTGCAATTAAATGTGTGGAGTTGAGGAATTTTTTATTACCACAGAGTACACAGAGAGCACAGAGAGAAAATTCGCTTGGTTCAGTGACATGGGATTTTCGTTTGTGCGCAAAGCGCACAAACGAAGGCCGTCATTCAAGCCCGTTCCGGGCTTGAATGATCTCCGTGTTCTCTGTGTGCTCTGTGGTAATATAAATTACCCAACCCCCTTGTACCGGTTTTACTTATTTTTTTTCATGATAATGATATTTTCCACATGAGGGGTATGCGGAAATTGATCTATGGGCTGAATGATTTCACATTCGTAACCTCCGGAAACAAGTTCAGCCACATTTTGTGCTTGGGTCACTGGATTGCAGGAGATATAAAGGATCCTATCAGGTTGGAGATCGAGGACCTGTTGGATGGCTTTGGGGTCCAGCCCGGCACGGGGAGGGTCGACCGCTACAATGGAAGGCTTGGGGAATTTATTTTCCAATTTTATCTCTTCAAGGACTTTTGGAACAGACCCTGTTAAAAATGAGATGTTGTTCAATCCGTTAGTAGTTGCATTTTCTGCCGCATCCAATGTCGCTTCAGGCATCAGTTCAATGCCGATGACCTGGCCGGCCTCTTTTGCTGCGCAAATACCGAAAGTGCCGGTGCCGCAATATAAATCATACAGGCAATCTTCCTGTTTCAGGTTCAAATCCGACAGGGCCGCGGAGTATAAACGTTCGGCCTGGAGTGTATTCGGTTGAAAAAAAGCGGCAGGGCTGATTTTAAACTTCATGGGAACTGGAGAGGCTCCCTCTTTTAAAGTGACATAAAGGATTTCCCTCAGGTGGTCCTGCCCATGCAGGAGCATTTCATAAAATTGGGTGGCCATGCCTTTGGCGGTTTGTTGGATGCGCAGAAAAATGGTGAAATGGGCGCTGGCATCTTCCGGTTCCACTGCAGCGCGTAAAAAAGCCACGAGGCTCCCTAATTGATGCTGTTTTAAAGCATAATCGGGATTGCCGGATACTGTCAGGATGATCATTCTATCCTGTGTCCTGATGCCTTCCCGCGTGGTCAAAGTACGCAGTGCACCGGTGTTTCTGTAGGGATGGTACGCTTCCAATCGCTCCTCTTTCCACCATTCCTCCACAGCTTCGACGGCATCGGCCATCCAGGGGTTGACCAAATGGCATTCCGTCAGATTGAATACTTTCCCGCGCCCCGAATCCTTATGTAATCCGAGATAAGAATTTTTTGCTGCATCGCTGCTAAAGGAAAATTCCATTTTATTTCTGTAGTTCCAAGGTGATTGCGGGGTAATAATGGGTTTGAATTGCACATGAAAGGTCAGATAGGGGGCCAGGCAATGCCGCACAAAAGATTCTTTTAGCCGTGCTTGTTGCTCATAGGGAATTTGCTGCCAGCGGCATCCTCCGCATGTGCCAAAATGCAGGCATTTTGGAGCGATCCGGTCCGCCGAAGGTTCGATGATCTCTTCCAGCCGGCTTGAATATACCCCTCCTCTTTTTTTTAATAGCAAAGCCTGGACCTTATCTCCAGGAATTGAAAAGGGGACTTCCACTTTTCCTGCAGCGCCATCGGAAAGGGTAAAAGCTCCCATTCCATTACCTTTACTGGAAAAAGAGTCCATGCGCGCTTCAACAATCCGTTGTTTTTTTGTTTTTCCCATAATGACCGATGAAAAAGAAAAGACAGGATAGGATGTATCCTGTCTTTTCTGTGAAACGAAGAAGGGGGTATGCCCCCTCAATTATTCTAGTATCTAGCGCCCGTACGCGGTAGTTTTGCACTGGCCCTACGAATGGACAAAGCACGCGGTCTGGCAATGGCTTTTGCCTTTGCTTTTACTTTTGTGCTTTTTGCATGATGATGAGCTGCTGCATGATGAGCTGCTGCTTTGGCTTTTGGCTTTGCGGCTGCTCTCTTAGCAGGTTTTTTTTGCCCTTTCGTGGCTTTTTCGTTTTTAATGGATTCCTTGCGATATACTTTCGCAAGTTTTTCCAGTTTTACGGTGCCGGTACGAACTCTTTGCGAAGCGGCTTTATTTCCGCCATCAGCTTTCTGCAAATCTACAGTAATCTGAGAAAGAAGTTCATGCATATGTTTTGTTGTATCTTTTAATGCCATGGGATTTGACTCCTCCTTTAAAATTTTCATGACAATCTTATCAATATTTACTTTTGGGTATATTGTGCAACACTTTTTTTTTGCCCTGTCATTTTTTTTCTATAAAACGGCCGGACTTTCGAAGGATGTTATTTTCACAAGATGCCTTTAGGCTTTATTTTAGGGATATTTTAAAATAAAAATCAAGAAATAAATTTATTAAAAAAATTTTTTGTCTAACAGTTTGAAGGTAGGGCTCCGTTAGAAACCGAAATGGGAAATAGCGAGTAGTTGATTTTTGCATATTCCTCGAAGTACAAAAGGCCATTCATCTGTCATCAGGTATCTGCAGAGCCGAGCTTTACCACTGAGCCAGTGAGATCACTGAGAAGGTTTGAGTTAGGTGAGAGGGATTATATTATTAACTTCAACGGTTTTACGTTAAAGTTGATCAATAGGCCTCTAACCTCCCCTTCTCAAACCTTCTCAGTGATCTCACTGGCTCAGTGGTGAAAAATGACATATGCATCGAACTCGGGTTATTTATTGAAAGAGCTGCATTGCGGGCATTGGGTAACCGTCTTGCCCCAATCTTCCAGATAGGCAAAGTGGCAGTATTCGCAGACGAGAAGACGCTGGGCTTCCAGTTTCACATATTTTTTGCGTTTATGATAATGGTTGAGCCCCCACAGACTTAAAATAAAAATGAGGGTAATCCCCAGATATAACATCACACCCGTTGCAGGAGACACTTCAATCATAGTTTTCTTTGCCCCTGAAAAAACATATTTCTACAGTTCCCGACACCACAGCTTTAGAAGGATCGGAGACATGGAATATCATGCGGTTCAGGATCTGTTCGGCAAACCGTCTATATTTTCCCGATTTGCAACTATAAAGAGGCTGATACCAGAAAATGGAACCTGTTTGCAGGTCCAGGCGGATTTCATAGGAGGCCTTGCATTCATTCAAGGGAAGATTTTTCAAGAAGGAAAGGTCTGCATTTCTCCATCCCTCATTCAATAGGGGGTAGTTTTCCAATCCCCCTGAAACTGAAATTTGCAAGGGTTTCCATTGTTTTTCCGGAAGGGTTGGCAATGGGATCGTTGGAGTCGCCAGCCATCGTTCGGCTTTTATGAAGGGGTTGTCGGTTTCTTTCTTTGGCTTTCGGAGGGGTTGGGCATTAATTCCTACAGGGATACTGGAAAAGGAAGGGTATTCAGGCCATGATTCCATGGGCTCCTGCATGTAACGATGGACAACGTCTTCCGCTTCGAAATCCGCCACCACTTGATTGTTCAGGAAAGCTTCCGATTCCACATAGACAGGAGAAAGCACGGTCAGATTGTCTGAGGTATTGCCTCTTTGTATGGTAAACAGAAATCCGGCCAATAGATGCAATCCGAGAGCAATGGAAAAGGCTTCGATGAAATGGCGGGTAAAGAAGGGAGCCTGAGGCCTAAGGCTTATGCTGATTTCCAATGTTTTGGCTATTTTTTCCAGTTTCAGCATAATTCAAAAATAATCCCGGTCGGGAAATTCTTCAGCCTGGTAAACCAGGCGGAGGCATTTGCAGGTTTGTTGAGCAATGGAAAACAGTTTGAGAAATGAACCGTAATCCACGCGTTTGTCCACACTGATGACTACCGTAGGTTCAATTCCATGGTGCTGGTTTTTCAGGTTTTTGATCTCTTCTTCCAGCTGGCTTTTAAGCGAACCGAGGTCTACAATGGCCTTTTTTGAACCCACATAAATGACGTTTTGAGCATCCATTACCAGCAGGAGCTGGGTCGTCAAAGGTGTGGAATCCCTTGCAAGCTCCGGATTCTCAATATGCAGGGATTTCAGAGGAAGGATATCGGAGGTGATAATGAAAAAAATAAGCATGAGGAAGATCACATCCACCAGAGGGGTCATGTCGATCAGATTGCTGGAAGGCTTCAGGTTGGTTTTAAATTTCATTTTTACCCTCTTTTATTATACCTTCGCGGAGGGGGTGTTTCGGTCTCTTCAGGATAGATCAGCAAATCGACGATTTCATGGGAAACAGTCTGGATCTCAAGGACAAAACCTTCGATGCGGCTGACTATATAATTGTAGCCAAGTATGGAAGGAATGGCAACCACAAGGCCGGCGGCTGTTGTGACCAAGGCGTACTCCATGGCGGCCCCTATCTGCGTGGCGGAAATATCCACCAGGCCGCTGACCCGCATTTCGGAAAAAGCCTGGATGAATCCCAGCACAGTACCAAGCAGGCCAATTAGGGGGCATACATAGGCTATAATAGAGAGGATTTTAGCATTTTTTTCCAGTTGGGCAATCTCAATCATGCCTGAAATTTCCATAGTATTTTCAATCTGGTCTTTGGAACGGTCATGTTTCAGGAGGCCGGCCTTTACAATATGGCTGATAGTCCCCCCGGTATTTTCGCAGATGCGGATAGCTTCGACAATATCGCCCTCTTTAATGACCTTTCTGAGGTTGATAATAAAATTGTTGGTGTTTATTTCCGATTTTCGAAGGTATAAAAACCGTTCAATGAAGATGGTGAAACTGATCAGGGAACAAAAGGCGATAATGACAAGGATGATGTTCCAATTGGAACTGTATTGGAACAGACTGGCGAGAGAGTCCGGCAGATTATTGATATCCATATTCCTCAATTAATTTTTGTTTTGCTTTTTGGGCCCATTCGCCGCTATTTCTAGAAGCAGATTCCAGCTGTTTTCTGGCCAGTTCATGGCGTCCCTGCAGGGTGTACAGATCGGCCCTCAGGTACATGGCCTTTATGCGGAGGCTGGAAACAGCTTCATCATTGATGGCACGCGATAGGAACAGCATAGCTTTATCCAATTCATCTAGTTCACGGTAGCATAAGCTTTGCTGGATCCATAAGTCAATTTTTTGATCGTTGCTGATCAGCTTTCCTTTGGCAGCGTCTTCAGAAAACAGATAGTACTTTAACGCTGTCTGGTACTCTTTTTTTTGCGCTGCCATTATGCCCAGATCGTAATAAACGCGCGAGAGAAAATACCCCCGTGTGATTTTGGCCTTCCTATAGTTGTCGAGCATTTCACGAAGCTTGCCTTCGGCCGCTTCGAAATTCTGGTTTTTGGAATGCACATGGCTCAGCCAATACGTACTTTCTTCCAAAATCCTGGGATAGAGCTCCAGTTTCAGCAGTCTCTGGGTAAGCGGATGATCCTCCTGGTGGAAGTCGTTGAACAGATTTTGCAAGACCTCTTCAGAATATTCAAGAAATATGCGCCGTTTGGCTCCCTGTGAATCATCCGCTATAGCGAGATTGGCCAATGCCCTTTCAAGCGTGCAAAGATAACGGAGATGGATGTAGTAGTTGAGATTGTCTTCAGTAAAGATCCCTCTTTTCATGAATGGGTCAAACGCCGTCTCGGCCAATATCAGGGCTTCTATGGCTTCTTTCAGGTTTTTTTTCCTGACAGACTTCCCTTCCGTTGAGGTCCTGTCCCTTTTAGCATCCATTCCTGTCAAATAGTAGGCATTGATCAGGAAAGGGGAATTCGGAAATCTGTTTTTAAATCCCAGCAGGTGTTTGATAGCCTGCTTGTCGCCCTGCATATAACTTTTGTATGTATACAGAGTGAAGTAGGCTTCAGCAGCATAGGGGCTTTCGGGAAATTCCTCATAGACCTTGCGCCGGAACTGCGTTATCTCCTGAGAATTTTTTTGTTGTTTGGCCATACATTTGGCCAGCCAAAAAAAGGCATCGCCGGTGTGTTTGCCCGCCCCGCTTTGGGTCAGTTTTAAAAAGGTTTCTTCAGCTTCCGGGTATTCTTTTGAATTAAAGAGCAAACAGCCAAGCAGATATAGCGATTCGGTAGTGAAGGGACTGTTTGGAAATTCGTTAGAGCAGAGCGACAGATTTTTTTTGGCGGACTCCTTAAACTCTTCCCCTTTTGCAGACAGAAGGGAGGCTGTATATCCCTGCAAGTAATAGATTTCTCCGGGATCCGGCAGGTTTCGTATGTCTGTGGAATAATTTTTCAGAACGGGATTGAGGACATGAAAAGCTTTCAGGTTGCCTTCAAAGGTATGCTGGTTAAGAAGGGCTTCCGCCCGGAATTTGGCGGACAAAAGGAACAAAGGCCTGTCGCAATTTTCCAAGAGATGAAGGGCCTGGCCAAAGGAATAAGCAGCCTGTTCAAATAATTTTGATGCGGCGGCATCCCCTGGCGGCTTTAGATTTGCCTCCTGAAAGTCATTCAGGGCATAATAATACCACCCCTGTGGATAGCAGGAAGTTTCGCGCCAGGTTTCGTCCGTAAGAAGTTTAAAGTAATGGTCCCGTTTTTCGTATGTGGTTTCCGATTGCGCCTTCAACAATAAGGCTTGAGCCCGCCCTTCAAGGCTCAAAAAAATATCCGGACGGGAGAGGATGCTGTCCGCTAGGGACCAGGCTTTTTCCTCTCCGAAATGGCGGAAAAGGGAAAGGTACGCAGCTGCAAGGGCGAGATATGCATTTTCCGATGGATGCTTTTGGTTCTTTTGGATGATCTGGTCCAGCAGGCGTTCCGCCTGCAATAAATACTTCTTTTGTTCATCAGGCAAGGCGGATGGGATATTGCCCAATGCAAGATAGGCCAGGCCCATATGATACAAGGAGTCCAGATACCACTCGCTTTGTTCTTTACGATGCCTGGGACTGCAGTTTTCAAAATAATGAATGGCTTTTGGATAATCGCCCTTTTCATAGCATACCCTGCCATGCCAGTAGGCAGTTTCATAGGTTAACAGATGATCCTCAGGCAGAAGGGACTCTGCTTGGTTAAGCCTGTATTCGCTTTCTTCTATTTTTTTTTCTCCTAAAGCCAGTCTGGAAAGATAGATCAGGGCTAGGAAATAAGTGTCGTCCCGCTTTCCTTTTTCTACTATGGATTCAAAATAAGGTTTGGATTCTTGATTGTTTTGCAGCTGGAACAGGTTTATTCCCATTTCAAGCCTGGCTTCATTATCGTAAGGAAGGGGGATGGAGTCTGCGGATTTCAGAAATTCTTTCAGAGCTGCTATCGACTCTTCCGGTTTATCCATACTTCTATAAGTTAGAGCTATAAGATAAAGCCGCGTCTGCTCCAGCCAAGGTGTTTCAATGGGATGATTTTCTAGAAGCGCCAGAAGATCCTGATATCTTTTTTCAGCAAAAAATGCTTGAGCTAAACGAATTTTTACGTAATCATAAGGCAACTGGTCTGTTAAAGAATGCGAGGGATCCTGTAATACGAGCTGGTAAAGTAAAATGGCTTCATCAAAAAGAGTAGCTGCCAAGTATTCTTCTGCCTGTTCAAAATGCCCTTGAAAGCTTTCAGCCTGTAAAATAAATGGGTGTATGCTGGTAATGGATAGAACAAAATAACACAAATTCAATGTACGGCGGAACATTTTCAATAACCCTAATCTGGAGGTAATTATGATGGATCACGAGAAAATAAACAATATAAGAAACGCTATGAAGCGAATTTTCTGTTTGCCTATCAATCGATCGACCTATCGGGAAATCCACAACGCATTTTTTAACATTTTTGGAGGAAATGTCGAAAATGCCAATGCCCTGATGGAAACCCTATTGTCAAGAAATCCCAACAACGAAAAAGCCAGAAATTTTCCAAAAGATAAATTAAATGATCTGATTGAAGAGTTCTCTATGCCTCTTTGGGTAGCCAAAGACGTATTTGAAAAAGGGGATTTTATCAATCTTATCACTTCAGATATGCTTCCCTCTCCCCAACAGCCCGTTTTTGCCCATCGTATTAAAAGAATTGATGGCCAGGAATTTCAGTTTATCACAGACACGGAAAGCACCCTGCATCTTTTTAAACATTTCTTAACCAGGATTCAGGAACTCCAAAAGCACCCCAATGGCAAAAAAGTTGTAAGTGAACTCAAACCAGAATTTGAAAAATTAAAACAGGAATTGAATGCCCTGAATATTTAATCTAATTATGTCTGCTCAAAAAAGAAAAAATAAAACGAATTTATTGTTTTGGCTGGCCTTTACGCTAATAGTTATGCTGGTCCTTGTCCAAATTTACTATAAGGCGACTGATGATTTCCGCCTGGCCAATATCACCTATGAGCTTCCTCACCATAAAGAATGGGAGATCCCTCCTCTGAATGCTGAAGAAAAACAGGCTTTAGATGCCATTTTGAACAAGAAATTCTCTTATATTGGGAAAGGGTCCCAAAGCTATGCTTTTTCTAGCGAAGACAATCAATATGTGCTCAAGTTTTTTAAGTTCAAACACCTAAAACAACATTGGTTTGTCGAACTATTGCCTTCCTTTCTTCCCCCTCTTTCCAGCTATAGATCGCAGCAGTACGCCAGAAAGCAAAGAAAGCTCAACGGTTTATTTGAAGGGTACAGGCTCGCTTACGAGGTCTATCGTCCCCAAAGTGGTCTGATATATATCCATCTTAACAAATCAAAAGACCTCCATAAAATCCTCACTGTCTACGATAAAATAGGCCTTCCTAGGGAGATCGACCTGGACCAGGTGGTTTTTATCATCCAAAGAAAAGGAAAAACAACCCGCAACATCCTCGCTGAGGATTTAAACGGTCATAACCTCGCTGCTGCAAAAGAGCACCTGGATAAAATCCTCAGCTTCTATGCTGACGAATACCGACTGGGAATTTTCGACAAAGACCATGGCGTCTTGATCAACACCGGTTTTTTAAATGAAACTCCTTTTCATTTAGATGTAGGCAAGCTCACTAAAAATGAGGCGATGAAAAATCCCGCTGAGGACTTAAAAGATATTACGCTTATTTCGGAAAAGCTCAAGATATGGTTGAAAAAAAATTATCCTGAAAACTATGAAGAGCTCTCTTCCTTTATAGATACGAAAATCCAAACGCTTTATGGAAATTAGGAAAGGGATAGGCAGGTTTTTTTCCCTCATCGGCGACTCTTTTATCCATCTTCTTTATCCTCCGTCCTGCTTGCATTGCGGCACGCCGCTGGAAAATCATAGGCACATCCTGTGCGGGCCTTGTTTGCAATTAATGGAGCTCATCGATTCTTTGGAGAGGTGTTCGCTCTGTTTTTCAGCCGATTGCAACACCTTATTGCGCCTCTGCCAAACGTGCTATCAGTCTCCCCGCCTTTTGGACGGAATAGCCGCGTCTTTTGATTTTTTAGGCCCTTCAGCTACGTTGGTCAAAAAACTCAAATATGCCAATATGCCTTATCTGGCAGAAGGAATGGCCGCCTATTTGACGGCACAGTTCTGCCAGCTGGAATGGCCCATGCCTGAAGCCATTGTTCCCGTTCCATTGTCATTTACACATTATGTAGACCGCGGCTATAACCAAAGTGCATTGCTCGCCCATTATTTTGCCAAGTTTATTCAATGTCCGGTCCATGACATACTCAAGCGAAAAAGCGGAGGCTTCAGCCAGGCCGGATTAAACCGCAGCCAGCGGGTGCAGCTTGGAACCGATCAATTTAGCTGTAAAAAATGTCCCCAACTGCAAAACAAAATCGTACTTTTGATAGATGATGTCATGACCACAGGAACCACCCTCAAAAGATGTGCCGAGGCCCTTCAAATGTCCTATCCCAAAAAAATCTATGCCCTGGTCTTTTGCAGGGCAGTTCGATAGCCTATAGACAAATTTAGCTTTACATAAATGTAGCTGATTGGATACAATAAAGGTGAAGAGGATATTGGCTAGACCATCTTTCGTTAAAGCGAGGTAAAAAATGAGAAAATATAGAAATTATAAAGAATCTTTAATCGAAAGGCTTAAAGATCCGGAATATGCATCTATTTATTTAAATGCATGTTTAGAGGAAAGTTATGAAGCAAAAGATATGGGTATTTTTCAGCTGGCTGTTCGCGATGTTGTTGAAGCTTCAGGAGGAATGGGTAAGATATCCTCTAAAATGGAAGTAAGCCGTGAAAGTTTCTATCGCAGTTTATCTCAAACCGGTAAGGCACGATTTTCTACTCTTATAAATGCAATCAAGGCATGCGGTTTAGAACTGGAATTTCATCCTGCGCATAGCTAAAAGATAATATAACACTGTCAGACAGAGATAGAGATGTATTCCCCGAAGCTTTAAAAAATCCGCCAAAACCAAATGAACGCTTAAAACAAGCGTTCAAAACATATGACGTGAATAAAAGCAATCCTCGCAAGGACAGTTTGTAGATGCCTTGCATTGAATTTGCGATGCTTCATCGTTAAACAAGCCTCCTAAGTGATGCGAAAGTGGCATCCCCTGGCATTTATATCCCATAGGCTATCATAATCTTTTTTTTTGTTGCTCAGGAATTCCTTCATTTGTTAGGATTGTGCACATTCACGCTTGTGAATAGCTTCTGTACAGAAAAAGTAAAACAAAATTTAAAACAATTAACACTGAGGAATTTTATGAAAAAATTTCTGGCAAGCCTCGTCTTGCTCATGGGTACATTGCTGTCGGCTAATGTATACTCTATGGATAACTGCTACCAAGATTGTGCCTTATATGCAGGTTTACTTGGCGGGCCAAACTGGTTAGATATTAACCCACAGCACAATGTAAAATTGAATTCTAAAACCGGATATCTTGTCGGAGGCGTTGTAGGGTATCGATTCAATCAACCTTATCGCGTGGAAGCTGAGGTTTCCTTTAGAAGGAACAGTTATTATCTGGCCAATGGCCTTCTTGTGAACAAAAAGTTTGAGGGACATGAAAATACATGGGCTTTCATGGGAAATGCCTACTATGATCTGAACTGCCATCCTGTCATTCGTCCTTATGTTGGCGTTGGTTTAGGGTATGCCACTGTAAGACATAACACCCATTTCAGTTCATTTGAAGAGGGATACTCTAACGCTTACTCTCACAAATTTAACGAAAATGGTTTTGCTTATCAGTTGATGGCCGGCGTCAATTATCGCATTTGCGAAAATGTAGATGTAGGCGCTGAATACAGATACTTCAGCATTGCCAACAAAAAAATGGATGATAATTCCCTTGCATTCACAATAAAGCACTACTTCTAAACCGCATACTACCTTGCAGCCTGAAATAGGCTGCAAGGTTTTAATTTACGCATTGTGCGAGTTTTTCTTGCAGCCTCGAAAGGCTGCGAGAAAAACTCGCACAATGCTGTGAGGGAGTCTCCCTATCTCATACCTTCTCAGTGATCTCACTGGCTCAGTGGTAAATCTATCACTTTAGCCGGCATGGATGTTGCGTTCGACCATGTTGATTTGCCGTCTTAGCAATTCATCGTCATTCAATTTCTTTTCAATATTTTTGCAGGCATGCAGCAATGTGGAATGGGTACGGCCAAAGTAGGATCCTATCGTTTGCAGGGACTCTTTGATGAGTTTTAAAGCCAGGTACATGGCCACTTGCCTTGGAAAGGCAATATCTTTCGTACGGGTGCTGCCTTTAAGGTCGCTGACCTTTACTTGAAAAATAGTCGCTACGCTTTTTAAGATCTGCTCCACGGTGATTTTTTGACGGGGTGACTGCTGCAGCATTTCCCTTAACGAATTCTCAACCAGGGCTTCGGTAATATTCAGATCCAGCAGCCGGCACTGGGCGCAGAGGCGATTTACGGCGCCTTCCAGTTGACGCACGTTATTATAAATATGCTCTGCAATGAAAAATGCGATATTGTTAGGCAGGTTCAGCCCTTTTTGCTGCGCTTTATGTTGTAAAATAGCCACCCGGGTTTCCAGTTCAGGCATTCCAATATGGGCCACCAGGCCCCATTCCATTCGGGCAATCATCCTTTCAGATAGTTTTAACTGGGAAGGGGGTTTGTCACTGGTAATGACTATTTGTTTGCCTTGATTGATCAGGGTTTCGAAGGTATTGCAAAATTCCTCTTCAAAATTGAGTCGATTTTGGAGGAACTGGATATCATCTACCAATAAGACTTCTACATCAGAGCGGTAAAAACGTTTCATTTTATCAATGGTTTTTCTTCTTAAGTTATCGACAATTTCATTTGTAAATCCTTCAGTTGTAATGCATTGCACCTTAAGTTTCTTGTGGCTTTCCACAACATAATGCCCGATGCTATGTAATATGTGGGTTTTCCCCAATCCTACACCGCCATGAATAAAAAGAGGGTTGTAGGAGTTTCCCGGACGTGAAGCCACTCCCATGGCCGCCGATTTGACAAACTGGTTGGCGGAGCCTTCAATAAAAGTGTCAAAGCGGTAATTCTGATTCAGTTTGGGGATTTCTCCAACCGGAGCTGTTTCTGCAGAAACAGGTTCCACTTTGGGAGTAGATACCGGGGAAGTTTTCCTGGAAGGGCTGGCGATACGAAATTCAATGGCAGGTTCTTTGTCGGCATTGACCGGTAAAAAAGATATCAGTTCGGACTTGTAATTGGTTAGAAGGTATTCTTTAACAAAAATATTGGGTATTTCGAGGATTATATGGTCCTCTGTCGACTCTATGACTGTAATGGGCAAAAGCCAATTCCCAAAAGCGGTAGCTGAACATCGGGTTTTTACGTAGTCTAAGAAATTTGTCCAGGCATCACAGGTCATGATCATATGTTTTGTTCCTCTTTGTTATATAATGCGTACAATTACCAGCCACAGGGAAAGTTGTAAACAACATTTCCACAATATATTCTGGATATGTTTCGTGAAAGACTTTAACATGGATAAATTTAGCCCGCAAGCTAATTATCCTGAAAAAATGTTACGATTTAGATAAACTGTTGATCCTGAAATATCTTGGGTTAAAGATTTTTTTTTATTCATGAATTTATTTGTCGATTCCTTCCATGCAACAGAGTTCCACTTTGCCCGATTCCAGATGATAATAACCCCCGGCAAGCGCCAGTTTTTTCTTCTTTCTCAATTCTTGAATCAATTCATTTTTATTTAATTCCCTGATCGCCCAGTTCACATTGGCTTTAACGGCATTTTCAACGGGGTTGGTGGAATAGGCGATTTTGTTTTCTTTCATGGCCTTTTCAACCTTGGCGGCAATGGATTCAATATCTTCCGTCTGGCCAGATAAAACCGCATTTACAGCTCCGCAATTTTCATGGCCCAGCACAAGAATCAAAGAGGCATGCAGGTATTCCGCAGCATATTCAATGCTTTCCAGTTCAATAGGCCCAATGACATTTCCGGCGACGCGGACAACAAACAAATCTCCTATTCCCTGATCGAAAATAATTTCCGGAGCTACTCGGGAATCGGAACATCCGACAATGATGGCAAAAGGTTCCTGTTTCGATGAAATGGATTGCCTCCTTTCAATAGAGCGGTTGGGATGCTCCGATTTGTCTTGTACATAGCGTTCATTACCCTTCATCAGGAGTTCAAGGACATTTTGCGGGGCCAATGCACTGCTCAAGGATACCTCCAGACCTGTCTGGATAAAAAGAAACAGGAAAGAAAAAAAAATAGAGTAAAGTTGCATATTCATTTACATAGTATAAATTTATTTAATTTGCAAACCCAACTACATTAAAGGGGTGCAATTAAATGTGTGGGGTTGAGAAATTTTTATTACCACAGAGCACACAGAGAGCACAGAGGAGTTAGCTACGTTGTTGTTAGCGACAATATCGTTACAAATTAAACGCAAGGTGCAAAGGCGCAAAGGGCGCAAAGACGTTTCGCAAAGATTCGATCACGCCGCTATAGCGGCGTGATCGACAGCTATCAATTGCGCGCTTTGCGCGCAATTGAATCTTTGCGTTTTTGCTTTGCGTGAAAAATTCAACGAGAGTTATTCCACACAGATCATAGAAGAGCCTTTTTGGAAAAAAAACAATTCTCTGTGCTCTCTGTGTGCTCTGTGGTAATAAAAATTTCTCAACCTCGCACTTTTAATTGCACCTACACTAAAGAGCTGCACCTCCTAAATAACTCTTTGTTGCTCCTAAAAAACGTCTTTGCGCCCTTTGCATCTTTGCACTTTGCGTTTAATCTAAAGCGATATTGTTGCCGGCAACAACATCGCTGCAAATTCAATGCAGAATTGTGATTTGTCATTTTTTGTTGATAGTCAAAAAATATACAGACATGATAAAAAGTATACGTATGAAAACGTTTGAAATAGAATCAAAACTGCTTTCCATTCAGCAGACGCATTTGCTGGCGTTCTGGAATACCTTGACGGAAGAGCAACAGCTCCTTCTGGCCGGCCAGATCAAACAGCTGGATACGGCTATTTTTGACACGCAAAGGGCTCTGCTTCAAGAAAATCCCATCCCCTCGGGATCTTCAATAAATCCAATACAAGACTATGCCAAGAGCGGTAACCTGGAGAATAAGGAAAGAGGCCTCCAGCTCCTAAAACAAAATAAATGCGGCTGCATCCTAGTAGCAGGGGGGCAAGGCACCCGGCTCAACCAAGGCCTTTCCAAAGGCATGGTCCCCATTACCCCTATCATGCATAAATCCCTATTTCAAGTGTTTGCCGAAAAAACTGCATCCGCAGGGAAAAGGTCCGGAGTCCTTTTGCCCCTGGCCATAATGACATCCCCTTTGAATCATGGTTCCATTGTCTCCTATTTCCAGTCGAATCACTATTTTGGACTGCAACCTGACCAGGTCTTTTTTTACTCTCAGGGAACCCTCCCTTTTTTGGACCGTCAGGGGCGTTTATTCCTGGAAGACAAATTTTCCCTGGCCATGGGCCCTGATGGCAATGGTTCGGCTTTGAGGTCTTTTGTGGATGCGGGCATTTGGAAGCAGTGGCACGATCAAGGAGTGGAACAGGTGCATTTTGTCCTTGTGGACAATGCTTTGGCAGATCCTTTCGATGCGGAAATGCTCGGATTTCACGTCGCCCAGAAAAATGATATCACGATTAAAAGCACCTATCGTTTGAACGAGGAGGAAAAAGTAGGAGTGTTAGTTGAAGAGAAGGGGAGAATCAAGGTCGTTGAATACTCAGAAATGGATGAAAGTGAAAGAAAAGCTCGCCAGCTTAAGGGAGAGCTGAAATATCCTTTGGCTAACCTGAGCTTGTTCTGTTTCAGCATGGAATTCATAAGAAATCAAGCCTATGACAATTACGCTTTTCTACCCCTGCATAAAGCATATAAAGCTGCCAGATACCTCGATGCGGAAGGAAAATTCGTTCAGTCCAAAGACCCCATAGCCTGGAAATTTGAACGGTATATTTTTGACCTGATTCGGTTTGCCGACAGAGTACAGGTTTTAGTATATCCTCGTGAGGATTGTTTTGCCCCTTTAAAAAATCCACAAGGCGCGGACAGCATAGAAACCGTTCAGGCTGCTCTTGTCAATCGGGACAAGAAAATCATAAAAGAAATTATTCTACAAGACCCCCCAGAAGGGCCTTTAGAGCTCTCACAAGATTTTCATTATCCTACAGCAGACCTTTTAAACAGATGGAAAGGACGCGCCCTTCCCCACGAGGCTTATATCTATGATTAAGTAATTTCCGGTGGTGTGTTCTTCAAGAATAATAAAATCTTTAGAGGAACACAACATTGTTTTAGATCTATAGTTTCCAGTGCGTTTAATTTAATAGTCGCCCCTTTTCTGAACCGACCAGGATTTTTATTTATACCTTTATCTATAAATTTCGCTGTTTGTATCGTTGTTTCTTTTTGGTCATAAGATAATGAATAATATTGAAAATGCCCCACTTCTAAAAAAAAATCAAAGTCATTTGCTAGAGTATTGATCCGAAGCGAAATTACCATAAACTCATCAAGTTTGCCTATTTGTACCTGCCACTGAAAATCCATGAAAGAAAAACTCTCGGTTAATCTGTCTATATCCCAACAGCTAGAGGAAAATTTTTCCCAAGAAATATTCCAAGTAATTTTAGCTTTATTGTCGTCAATTTGCTTGCATTTTAAATCTTGGAAACCCTTGGGAGTTTTGTCCTTGATATGAAATTCAAGCCATTTATTAGTATCTTCTAAAGATAGAATCTGTAGGGGAAGCACCTCTGAAACAAATTCTTTTGTTGACAGGTTTCCAAAATGCATGTTGTCAATAAGGCGATGGCCTTCGACTGTTTCATACAGTACCTCCTTAAGGGTCGCTTTTTTTTGTTTAGCTTGCGCCTCTGCCCAAGAATGGATCTTCTTTAAAAAATTGACTTTGCTATCTATAAATAGTTCTTTGTCTTGGATAATCTGTAACAAATATTCGGGCTTGATTTTTAAAAAATTCTGATGTTGATCTGCATGTTTAAAATTATGGACGACAGAACGGCAGCACTCTTTGATTAATTCATCCCCCGATGAATATTCAGCTATTGTTAAGATATATAGTTTATTTTCATCATTAAGTTCTTTTTTTAACAGTTTGAGGCAGTCCGCTCTAAAGTCAACATCATTGACAAAGTCTGCTAATCTGTATAACTCGAATAAGGCATTAAAATCTGATAGATTAGTGATTTTATTGGGATCTTCGATCCAATCTAGAAGAGACATCATAGTTTTGGAATGAAAATCTGAAAAATCAAATTTATATTTATAATGTTTTTTTTCTGTATCGGTAAGAGAAGGCTTTTCCATATCAGAATGTTGATAACAGGAATTAAAAAAAATAACTTTGCGTAATTTTTTTAGATGAGCGCTAAGGGGAATATTCTGGCAGATTAACAAAGTATCTTCCAAAGTTTCTTCTAAAAGTGTTATTTCTTTTTTTAGAATTTCTAGCCGTCTTTCTGATTCCTTTTCCAAGTCTTGTACGCGTTGCTCCGTCTCTTGGATGATCCTTGCCCTGCCCTGCTCCGTCTCTTGGATGATCCTTGCCCTGTCCTGTTCCGTGGATTTGATGGCATGCAGGTTGTACAGTTCTTGTCGAATGGTGTAGAATCGATTTTTTTCTATATCGGTTTTAAAGAAAGGTTCAATTTTTGTAAGTAATGCATGCGGGTGTGATTCTTCAGCCAGCTTGCCCAGATTTTTCTCAAAAAATGTTAAAACGAAATCCTGAACTTTCTGTTCCTGCTCATTATTAAGCCAAGACCGTTTGCAAGTGACTGGATAACTCGGGTCTTGATTATTTTGAAATATCTTCAATCCTTCATGTCCAAGAGTGCCTAGAAGGCTGAGATTTTGGCAAATAGCATGAAATTGATTTTTATCGGTAATTACGACAGAAGGTAGAGAATTCATAAGAACCTCGATTCAAATTTGATTCTGGCTCTATTCACGATTTATTTCTTCTTATCTTTGGCTTTTTGTACAATTCTGGAAATAGCTCTTCAATAGTCCAAGGACATGCTTTAGGGAATATGGTTATGTCCAATCCTGTTTCCACAGATGCACTTTGTTTCGCATCTTCATAGGCCTCTGAAAATTCTTTGATCAATTCATTTTTTAAGGAGGGGCTATCTTTTATTAACTTTTTAATTTCCCTTGTAGAATTTAAAACAGAACTGTTCCAGGATTTGGAATTTCCTTGCCCGTGGGGTTGATATTTTAGTTTAAGTAAATGGGTCAGCAAGACCACAGTTTGACTTGACAACGATCTTTTATCATTTCTGCCTAAGGATTCAATCTCCTCTGCCAGGTTTCTTATATCCAAGTCGACCAGCCTTCCCTTTTTTAATACATTGGCTTGTGCTTTTGTCCATTTGAAAAAATCCTTATCATATAATAGTTTTTTTTTTGAAGAAACGGGAGCAGCAATGGAAAGCCTTTTAGGATTTGCTCTTACTGTTTTCTTTATTGTTTTCATAATAATTTCAATTTGGTTGATGATAATTAACATATTTCAGACAAAACCAGTTTGTCAAGGTCTATCAAGAGTCAACTCATGCAGTCTGTCGGAAAAAATCTGATGGGTTTTTGCCCATTTGCTGGGTACAGCAAAGGCTATGAGTCTATACTGGCAAGCAAACTCCGGCTCTTGAATGACCTCCCAAAACAGCTTGGATACTATTTTGGGATCATTTTTGAACGCCCCGCAGCCAAAGGCTCCGAGAACTATGGCATCATGCTTTCTCATAATTCCAAGGCGCAAGATCGTGCGGATTTTTTTTCTCATCCCTTCCCGATATTCTCTTTCATCGGCAGGCGCATCTCCCTTATGGGAGTTTTTGTTGTAAGCGGCGCTTGCAATAAAATCCAGTGTAACAGGAGCGATAAAAGGGAATCCCTCATATTCAGGTCCTCTGATGACAGAGACGTGGGGAGTATAAATGGCTCCAAATTCTGGTATCAGATAAGTCCCCTCGAGCTGTTCATTCAGCAACGGATTGTATTTGATATTGAGGCCAAGAAAATAGGAGCTGCGGCGGAACAGGTCCTCTTCCTGTGCCAAGGCTCCACGGACAACCCCTCCGCCTACATGTGATTTGTTGGCAAAATTGAGAATGACCGGATGATATCCCTCATTTTTTAACTGGATGCCTAATTCGATGCTGCCAGTTTTATATACAGCCACTTCCGTGCTAGGATAAGGGCCAGAGGAGGTTATGGGGCTAATGTGTTCCACTGCACGGGTTTCTTTTTGCATCTTGTCCTGCAATTGTTTTAAATAATCAGGAGAAACGGTTTCTTCCTTGTTGTAATGGTATCCAACCAGGCACGCGGTCTTTGTCTGTTCATAGATGAGGGCCCTTAATTTTCTTTGCTCGATTTCATTTTCCTTTTGTTTCGAATATTCTTTTTTCCAGTGGGGAGCATCATGCCTGGGTGGATCATTTTTATAGATGGCAGCGACGGAATTTTCCCACGATTTTTTTATCAGGCTGCATGTTGCTTTTGACAGGGTAAGTTTATCTATCTGTGCAAAAAAATACGATTCCGCTTGGTCTTTCTTTGCGACAGCCTGATCAAAAATCGATTTTACCTTTTTAAAAGTGGCAAATGTAATCTGTTTGGAGGAAAGCAAAGCGGTGAGATTCAGTTCAAAATGGGTGGTAGACTCTTGAAGGCGGGATTCCTGAATATGAGATGGATAATAAGCAGAAGAAGCGGCGTTTAAAGGAGAAGAAAAGAAAAGGTTATCCATTCCCGCGAATAGTAGCATTAATAATATCAATAAAGTAAAATTTGTTTTTAACATTTGGATTTTTGTGGTTATTTTTTTAAATAATCATGTTTTTTTTCTTGAATATAATACGCAAAAAACATATTATATAAGATTAACGTTGATTAATCCAGTTAAATTTATGAAAGTAATAAAAATTTATATTTTATTTGTAATCCTTGCTTTATCTTTTGTCTCCTTCCCTCTGGAAGCTCAAAAATTTATTAAAGATTATCCCTTTAATAATAAAGATACCTTTCCATTTCGCCCTCCGACAGAACGGCAGGTGGAGTATGAAACGGCAGATACCATTAAATTCACGTTGAGCCTTTCAGGTACTCCTACGCGTTATTTCGATTTTTGGACCGAGATAGCTGCTAATGAAGAACGGGGTTTCTTTGGCTACCAGGCGGCAAAACAGGGTTATCGCATTTTTCAAGATATTATCAAAATAATTTTTGAAGAAGTTCTGGGTTTCGAAATAAAAAATGATTTTCATTTCCTGCGAATTCCTTTGGATCCTTCGTTGCATGAACTGCCCAGCGCTACCAATTTTTTGGAGTTATACCCTCGGATCGACGATGGCATACCCCAGCAGCGCGATCAGATTGTTTCGATGAATTACACCCTATTTGGCAATTTTGACAATTTCTCTCAATGTACCGTTTGCTATTTTTCCCAGAATGTCTCCTGGTTTCATATCAACTATGCCGAAAAATTAACATATTTATTCAAAGAGTTAGGCCTTCCGGCAAACGCTATTTCGTCATTATTCCAGACAGGGGCCGAATTGGAAAATTATGAAACGGGAGTCCTCTTTCAGTTTTTTGATGAATCGCACCATAAACCCGCCGTGCACAATCCTTACGAGTTGGTCGACCTTATGTGCTACCCCGCATTGGCTGCAGGAGGTCTTGACAGGAATGTGAACACACCTTTGTCTCAAATCTATCAAAATACGTTTGCAAAAAAATTTGATTACAATTCGGGCCAGTTGCGTTTGGTCATGAATACGTCTACGACTTTGAATCCCTATTCCGAGTTGACGATTCGGCGTTATGATTTGATTGATCCCGCCATAGTGGAAAAATATGAAAATGCTCTCCGGGGGAAAATCCGCGCATTGACGAGAGACCCCATTTTAGTAGATTTATATAAAAAAAAATTAAAGGCTGTTTGGCATGTTGAAGATAAATAAATTAATCCTACCTATTTCAACCTGTTTCGTTTTCTTACTGAATACAGGTGCGGGTGCTTTTATTGCACCGTCATTAAATCTCGAAAAACAATCCACATTTAATGAGAGCTTTCAAAGGACCCAGGAGCTTGGTAAAGTAAGCGATTTGACTGCAGAAAGAATGAATGATTTTCATAAAATTGCAGCCAAGGAACAGGAGGGTTTTTTAGGTTATTATGGAGACAGTATCGATTTCTTGATTTATCAGGACATCATACGTTTTGTGATAGAAGAAATTGTAGAGATACCTGTACGGGCTGATTTTCAATTTTTGGCGCCTCCTTTGGATCCCATGCTCAAGATTCAAACCAAAGAGGATCTGGTGCGGGCTTTTGATAATGCGATGACATTACAGGAGGGCACTTTTCCGCTGAATTTCACTCTTTGGGACAACCTGGACCGGTTGGGATTGAATACGATCCGGCAATTTGTGAAAAATGAACCGGTCAAACCCTTGGGGTATGAACGGAGACTGAAATGGTTGTTCGAACGGTTAGGCATACAGAACAAAGAAATTGCTCCTCTGTTTCAGCTGGCCAGACAAAGGCTAGCCTCACCCACAGGCGTCATTTTGCAATTTTTTGATACTACAGGCGATTCTTATGCAGTGGCCAAAAATATTGCGTACCCTGCCTACCCCAACGGATTTATAGCAGCCAATAAGACGGTGGACGAATATTTTATGGATGACGATTTTACCCCGCCCTATCCCCATGAGATACGCCTTATATTGAATAACTCCGAAACATTGAATCCTTCCAGTAAGTTGAAAATAGTCCGATATACCCCTGACATTACCCCTTCCCAGCTCTCAAGCTATCAAAAAGCACTTAGAAAACAGGTGAAAAAACTGTCTTCAAACAAGACGAAAAGAAAGAGTTATCAAAAAGAACTTCAATCGAAGTGGAAACTGAAATAAATTTAAGAGGCCGATAATGATAAAAAACAGGGCACAGTCCATTTTTTTACACCTGGTTTTTCTTGTATGTTTGTCCTTTCCGTTGCAGGGAGAACAGTTTTTGCGGGGTTATAACAACTTTGTTCCTCCGGTGGACAGCAGCCCCTATCGGTTTCCTACCCAAAGATATTTATCCCTTCACTCTCTTACGGAAGTCAATGCAGAATTGGAGGAGCAAGGTATATTCCTTCGGCAATATCCCTTTTACGATAAACTGAAGAATCAGGAAGAGCCCGGCCACATCGGCTATCATGCCGCCAGCCATCAGTTCCGTATCTTTCAAGATATTATAAGGATTGTTTTTGAAGAGGTTTTAGGTCTGGAATTTAAAAAGGACTTCTATTTTTTCCGAATACCGGGAGATCCCAGTCTTCGCGATTATAGCCACGCCTGGTTATTTTTAAATGACTTTACCACAGTCAATGATAACCTCCCGGAACAGCGGGACCAGTTAATTTCTGTGAATTTTACTTTATTCAATAATTATAACCAGAAATATGAATGCACTCCCGTGTTTTTTGAATTGGCCAGATCGTTCAAGCCGCCGAGCTTCCAGGAGAAAATCGGCTTGCTCTTTGATCTGGTGGGGATGCCGCATGATGAAATACCCACCCTTTTTGACATTGGAACGAGGATAGAGCATCTGGACGGAGGGGTCATGTTCCAGTTGTTTGATGTATCGTACCAGATTCCTGGAATGGGACATTGGCCCTATGAAATTTTAGATATCCATGCGTATCCTTGCATTAAAAAAGGAGTTCCAACTGACCCGAATATTCCTCTGTCCTATTTGTATATGCAGACCGATGGCAGTGATTTTATGCCCCAATATCGTCTTGTTGTAAATAATAAGAGTATTTTAAATCCTTATTCCACTTTGACTATTCGAAGATATGATCTGAATGACCTGGAAGTGGTTAAAGACTATGAAAGGCAATTGAGGCGCGTGATAAAATCTATCTCTTATGATCCTGTGCAAGCCAATATATATAAAAATCAACTTTTGAAATACTGGAATAAAACATAATCGCTGGATGTACATAACCTAAAAACGAAAACAAAATAAAAGAAAAAACAAGATAAGAAGGATCGCCTTTGGCGGCAGGATAGATGTGATTTTCAATCATCCTGCCGCCAAAGGCGATCCTTCTTATCTTGTTTTTTCTTCAATATTACAATTCTCTCTTCTCTGTGGGATTTCAATTGACATATAAAGAGATCTTGTCTTACCATTAAGTAAGGAAATACAATTAGGGTAAGGAGGATCGATTTATGAAAGCTGTTGTAACAAGTAAAGGTCAGGTTACGATTCCAGTAGCCATTCGAACCAAAGCTAAAATTACTGCCGGCTCCAAGCTTGATTTTCATTTGGAAGAGGATGGAACTTTGAAAGTAATTTTATTACATCAAGATATTTCACATCTTAAAGGTATCTTTAAATCCAAACGGCGCAGACCTGTTTCCTTAAGAGAAATGAAAAATGCCATACATGATACTTCAAAAAAGGTTGTTCAAAGATAGGTTTAGATACAAATGTGATAATTCGTTATCTGGTACAGGATGATCACAAACAATCAGAACTGGCTACACGCATTATTGAAAGGGCCGTTTCGAATGGTGAAATGTTGTGGATTTCACAAATAACCCTTTGTGAAATAGCTTGGGTATTAGAACGATGCTACAGTGCAGATAAGAAAGAAATAATTGATGTACTTGGCCAACTGCTCCAGACTCAACAAATTCAAGTAGAGCATGATACAATTGCCCGGCAAGCATTGCTGGATTATGAATATCATTCCGGAGTCGATTTTTCAGATTGTTTGATAGGAAGACAGAATAGTTTAAATGCATGTCCTTTCACTTACACCTTCGATAAAAATGCTGCTAAAAAATTGCATGCTTTATTTAAGCTTATTGAAACAGCGTCATAACCATTTTTCATTTTATGGTGTCTGGGGGGCCGGTTCTTACATAACTAAAACTAAAAAAACTAAAAAACTAAAAAACTATGTTAATCCAATTTAGAAATTTCCGCTTTTACCAATTTAGAAATTTCCGGTTTTTACCTTCAATTATTATATCATAGCCTCTTTTTTCACCTTTTTACTCGAATCCCAGGGATATGGATATTGTTTCCAAGGATGATCTGCCTTAGGATGGCCACCACAGGAAAGGGGTCAGGCCTGACATTCGGACATTTGGAAAGGGGTCAGGAAAGGGGTCAGGCCTGACATTCGGACATTGGAAAGGGGTCAGGCCTGACATTCGGACATTTGAAAGTCTGCGTTAAGGATCCATTTACGTAAATTATCTATTTCAGCGCCCAAGGTTGGAGACTGGGCGCACTTTCTTTCTAGACGATTAGCAAGCTTACTCAGACCACTTGGATCACGACCAAGAAATGCCCCCAATTCCTCGATTGAAAGATTCTCAATCTCTCGTACGAAAAGTGCCAAAATTGCACGGGCATACGATTCTAATCTAGTTTTTCCTGGAGAGCATAAAGCTGATTCGGGAATGTCGAGTCGGTTACAAACTTTAACAACCAGCTCGGGCAATTTGATTTCTTTTTTTTGAGAACCTTCAATAGTTTCCAAGACTGCCTCAACAAACTCTTCATCACCTAAAATCCCATATGAATGACCACTCTTAAAATTCAGCTTAGTTTCAATCCCGATCCCTTTTAAGAGGAAGCTTTCATAATTTGTGATGGCCTCATTCCGCGTGCTGCCAAATTTTTTTAACACATGATCACTTGTTAACCATGTATATTCGTCTATCATCAAATAAGCTCTATGACTACTCCAAGCATATTCTTCAGGTTGATTCACAAGGTTGGCGCGCACAGGATTGAGATGAATGTATCTTACAAGTTCTTTGAAATAGCAATTGCCATCAATAACAATGGATTTAAAGCGCCCTTGAAATAAGTGACCTATACGTTTGTGTTTTTTGTTGATATAACGAGTATAGCGAAAAGCAAGGTTTTGGATGATACGTGAAATGCTCACGTCACCCACTTGGATGGCAAGATGAATATGATTGGTCATAAAACAAAAGGAATGAATCGAATGTCCAAACCGTTCAACGCCCTCCTGCAGCAGTAAACACATGCGACATTTATCTTCTTCAGAGAAAAAAATCGGCTTCCCATCATTTCCTCTCAGCATGACATGATAAATCGTAGAAGGTAGATGAAAACGTGATCGCCTTGCCATAACATTAAAACATAAAGTTAAATCATAATTAAACACAATCAAAATATCCGAATATCAAGCACGCCCCTTTCTGACCCATTCCAAATGTCCGAATGTCAGGCCTGACCCCTTTCTATGACCCCTTTCTAATGTCCGAATGTCAGGCCTGACCCCTTTCTTTCTCAAATGTCCGAATGTCAGGCCTGACCTGGGCTGAAACGAACATGATATTTCCAAGAAAAATCGTTTCGTTTTTTTACCCCCCAATTCTGTGATCGACTGCCACGCCCTAAACTTGATTTCAAGCCCCTGCCTTGCTTTTTTTTTCAATTTATTCTTGTTTTATTCTTAAAATTTTAATATATTCGGTTATAAATTTTTCAACACACATATCAGAGATTCCAGTGAAAGAAAAAGCCGATAAGCCAAACGTCAAAGCAGAAACACGTGCCTTGCGGAAAAAAGCCAAGCGAATAGAGGAAAGCCGTGCTTCAATCAAAGCTAAAAGTCGCGAGAAAGGGAAAGTCATCAAGGCGCATCAGGATCGCCAAACCGAACTGGAAAAGAACCGTGATGACTGGAAGGCAAAATGTAAGGAGCAGAAAAAAGCGCGTTTAGACGCTGATGATAAGTACAAACAAGTTGCAGCTCTACTGGAAATGAAAGAAGAGAGGCTGAGAGAAATATTGAAGGAATTTGAAGAGTTAAAAAAAAACTACCCACCGAAGAATCGACGGTAAAAAAGACGAGCTTAATAACATTTGGTCATCAGTTACGAAGTTGGTATCAAATCATCATAATTTTTCTGAGCGTCCGCTTATTCATAGAGGCCGCATCGCCGCTAAGAACCACATCAAAAAGTTTAAAAATTGCATTTGAGACCATTCCTGAACTTAAGGATTATCTTGCTCCATCTTGTACAACGATTAAATACTGGGCGGCTCAAGTTGGCTACTATAAGTTAAAACGCGCCAAAACCATCGCAAATGACTGGATGGTGCTGATTGATGCCTCCATTCAAATGGGCGAAAAAAAATGCGTGGTGGTTTTAGGTTGCCGGGCAACCAGCTTGCAAAAAATTAAAAATCGCGCTTTGAAGCTTGAAGACTTAGAGGTTTTGTCTATGCGTATTCTGTCTACATTGAATGGCGAAGCCGTTGCCGAAATATTGAAAGAGGTTGCATCGACTGTTGGAAAAATAATTGCTATCTGCAGCGATCGGGGATCGGAAATGCTCCGTGGTATCAAACTTTTTCAAATATTCAGTCCTGAGACGCGACAGATTGGTGATACAGCGCACCGGGTATCCAATCTGCTTGAAACTGCTTTAGATAAAGCTCCCAGATGGAAAGAATTCCGCGAGCAACTAACACAGGCTAGAAGAAAAATGCAGAACTCTCTAATTCCTGGTGCCCTTCCGCCAAGTCCTCGAGCAAAGGCACGCTACATGAATGTGGGTACTATGATCATGTGGGCAGCGGAAATGGTGGTTTTGCTCGATAACGGAATCTCATATCCAAGCCTTGATATTGAGGAGCTGCAGAAATACTTGGGATGGCTCCTCTCTTATCGCGATGACATTGACTACTGGAATCGCCTTATCTCCATAGGGGAAGCAGCACGTCATGTAGTTAGGATAGAAGGCATCCACATAAATATCGTAGATTCTTTTGAACAAGCCATTTCTTCTGTTAGAATGGGGGCGAAAGAACTTCAGTTTGCCGATCATCTCAGTTCGTTTCTCTTGAGCCAGTCAAAAGGGGTAAAATTTGGAGAGTACTTTGTTGGTTCCAGCGAAATATTGGAATCGCTCTTTGGGAAAATCAAATACATGGAACGGGAACAAAGAGCATTTGGGTTCACGTCTCTTGTATTTGCAGCTATGGCAGCTGTTGGACAACTCGATAAAAAAACCGTTGCCCAGGCGATGGAGTTTGTCAAGCGATCCGACATAGATGAATGGGCTGCAAAAGAAATCGGTCAGAGCGTTCAGTCTCAACGAAGACAAATAAAAAAAATCATTGGTTGCTTAGTCGTAAAAAAGTCCAAAAGGATTAAAATGGGACAAGAAATTTCTGGAATTTTAGAGGATGCTGCAGCGTGTTTTTAGACTGGTTCGTTTCAGCCCAGGCCTGACCCCTTTCTTGACCCCTTTCTTGACCCCTTTCTGTGACCCCTTTCTCTATATCGCTTAACTTTTTATGATATTCTACGGCTGGGTTTGGATTAACATAGGGAGCTGTATATTCAGAATCTTTTTCTTTTTGATATTCAGCCATGTTTTCTTGAGCGTCTTTGATTCCACCAGTAATTTGAGTTAATGTTTCTGCAATAAACTTTCTTAGATTCACAGATAACCTCCATTTACATTCAATGTTATTTCATATCCTTGAGTTTCAAAATTTACTTATGATTTTTGAAGATACAAATGAGAATCTCTGAAGCCCTCCCCGAGCATTTTCTTTAAAAAAACCTTTGAATATTTTTGAGGAAGGGCAAAGTTAATTCGTAATTGATCAAAAAGATCTTCCAATGAAATGGCATGCTGCCTAAGTCCAATAGCGCCCAGGCACTTTATTGCTAAACCGTCGGCAGAACAAAAATGATATTGATTTTTTTGATTTGAACAGTATAAAAATGCAATTGTCTCTAATTCTCCTACATCTAAAGAAGGTAAAAAATTGGGATTTAAAACCCCTCCTAAAGATGATACATCCTTATTTGCTACTTCAATTTCCCTAATCAAACCAGCTTCAATGTCTGGCTTTAAGACAATCGACTGTTTTTGCCCTTGTCCATCCTTATAAAATCTCGCTTCGCGCTTAATAATCGAAGTGACACCTATGATACATGCGTGATTAAGCCTTTTCCACAATGACCAGGCATGTAAATCAATAATCACCTGGGCGTCCAAGAGAATGATATTACTTGATTTAGTTTGCATTAACTTCGACAAAGCCATATTCGTTAAAAAGATCGGATAGCTCGCTAAGATCAGTATTCAATAGTCTGGCAGCTTTTGCTCTTGAGATTTTCATGTGCTCATAAGCTAAATAAACAAGCCGAACATATTTGCTTTTGAGCACTCTAGAAATAGCCTGTCGAAATGTTTTTGGAAGGGATATATGTGGGATGCGCTCTTTCATTTTGTTTAACTGTGCTTCGGTAATTAATCTTGAATTAAATAATCTGTAAAGAATTGCGTCTTGGGAAACCTGAAATTGCTCTGCCAATGCAACTACTTCTGGAATGCTGACATTTCTTTCTACACAAATACGCATTAACTCGGTTTGGAGTTTTTCTTTTGGAATCAAAAACCCTGCCGCAAATGCATTAGCTAAACGTTCATTGTGCATATGCAAACGGGAATCATTTTCCACAGCCTTCAAAATCTGCTCGTCCCATGTTATGAGATGAAATAGTTCATGAGCAATGCTGAAATACTGCCTGACTTCAGCATTCCTGCCATTGATCAAAATATAGCAACCTTTTGAAGATCTCATACATGCCGCGGAGGGTTCGATGTCATCATCGACAATAAATCGTACTCCATAGCGCCCCTCTAGTATACTTACAAGATGATTTGCTGGAAAATCTCCTAATCCCATAGTTTGTCGAGCATTTTCAGCAAGATGATATGCTTGCTCAAGCGTAAAGTGCTGTAAATTGATTTGAATTCTGGGAAGTTCTTCAGAGATAAAGGTAAAAGATTCGCTTGAACTTGAAACTAATTGTTCTATCCACGAATAACTTTCACACTGACTTAAGAATTTCGATTCAAGAAGCTTTTCGTCTTTAGCTGGTTTCTGTCTCCATAAAACATAGGGTTGTTGATTCGGTTCCTTTTGCCCTAGCAAAACATCAAGACCTACATGTAAAAACTGTGCAATTTCATAGAGTTCCCATGCTTTGATTTCTCGTTCGCCTTTCTCAACTTGACCGACTATCTGATGATATTTCCACCCGAGGGCTTCCGCTAGTTTTTCCTGAGATACCTTTCGACGCTCTCTCTCTGCCTTGATTCTTTTACCTATTTCCACTTTCATATCAATACTTTTTGTAAGATTTTCTTGCTTTCTATATATGATATTAGCTTATTCCAATTTTATTTACAATAATATCTTGCATTTTTAATCTAAAAAGCAATTCACACAATCTCAAGAGCTTCCGCAAGCTATGCCTTCATCTTATTTAAAACAATGTTCAAGATGAGCCAAATTAGGAATATTCAAAAATTTAGATATGCCCCTTATTCTCGCCAATCGGCTCATCAATCTGGCTTGATCAGCGCTTCCTGATTTGCTAATTTTGATTCCCTTTCACAATTTTGCATGCTTCTTCGTAAGTTTCCTTATGAAAATTGATTAATTTTTCCTTTATATTTGTAGTATAGTAACATACTTTACCTCCTTGAAAATTAGCTGCAATTGCTATATATGGAGGCATCATCCAGCGATTATTGGGGTCAACAAATTGGATTGAGAAGGGGTCAGGCCTGACATTCGGACATTTGAAAGTCTGCGTTATGGATCCATTTACGTAAATTCTCCTTGACCCCTTTCTCTTTCCAAACCAAAATGTCCGAATGTCAGGCCTGACCCCTTTCCGGCACGATAAACAGAAGATCTATAGTACAGGTGTTCCCACCAAAGCAATCACTTTGATTTTTTGGATTCGACATGCCTGTATAAAAACTGAGGGAATGAGAGAGAATAATGAGACTTGATGTACTGGATAATTAAACACACTTTGATCAATTTTGAATAAGTTTTGAAAAGTGGTCGTTTTCATTTTATTAGTTCTAATGAATAGTCATAATTTTACTCATAATTTCTTTCGTAAATACTCGTAAAAAGATAGAAATTCATTCAAATAAAAAAGGCTCCACATTAGGCATGAGCTTAGATCCTGTAAATTTACTCGTAAATTTACTCGTAAACCCGGGAAATTTACTCGTAAATTTACTCGTAAATTTACTCGTAAACCCGGGAAATTTACTCGTAAATTTACTCGTAAAACCGGGGAATTTTCTCGTAAATTTACTCAACCAGGGAATTTTCTCGTAATTTCAAATTCTTATTTATTATTTAGATTTCTTGCAAATCCACTTTGGATTCTTATCGGAACCTTGATTTTCAATCAAACCTATACGCTTCATTGTACTTAATAAATTCCCAATTTTATTTCTCTTTTGAGTTGGATTCAAAATTTCGGATAGCTTATTCATAATCAATTTATCAATATCTTGGCGCGTTGCAGACTTATACTGTACTAAAAATTTAAGTATCAACTGCTGATAATGGTCGGTATCAAATGCCTTGTTTTTAATATATTGGGCACGATCATCCGTTGCCGCTGCAATATGGGCAGCGACAAAAATATTGGGATAACGCCCTTCTACTAATCCCTTCTTCCTTAGTCTTTGGACAGCCTCTTTTGAGACTTCCCGGTGCTTTTGAATGCTATCTAATGCCATTACTTCATTTAAGGACAACTCTTGATTCTCAATCAAGACGCTACTATAATTTTCATCAATGAGTTTTCCATAAATAGTCAGATAAACGTGATTTGGATCATGTACATCATATTCAGGAAGGGGAAAATAGCGTTTGCGCTGTTCTATAAACATCCGTCTAATACCCATTCCCATCGTGTCGATCATGTCTAAATTGACCATTGCCTGTACAAGAAATGGATTGCGATATTTTTCTGGAGTGCGTTCCCGAAGAACATAATCGTCTACAGTACCATCAAAGAACCCACCGATATTTTGTAATTTTAGGCGATCCACTTTTTCAACGACAATGATGCGCGCATTTTGTGTATAATCTTGGTGGGCTATACAATTATTAAGAGCCTCCAAAATTATTTGTTGGTCATATTTTGATAATTCGATGGGAATTAATTGATTGCGAGGTTGAAAACGGAACTTGATGTTTCGAATATGCTTAAAGACTTCTTCAACACTAAGCAGGAAAGGGGGCCCAAAATGAGCATAAGCGGTTTCTTCAGCTTCTAATTTCCATGAAATTTGCGCGAGATGAGGATTCACATGATGAGCGGATTCCGGTTTGCCTAAAAGCAATATGGCCGTTCTCGTGATCTGGCCGTTCTTTGTCAGCTTGGCTTTATCAAGAAAAGTGATAAGATCCCATCTTTCTACATCCTCATTTACCCGATGTATTAAATGCTTTTTTCGAAACTTATCTCGCGCCACACGTAATGCTTCCTCATCCAAATCTTCGACAGTTGCTTCAGGACAAATTTGAGCTGTCCAATCAATATCTTGAATTTGTTGTCGAATAGTTTCCAGTTCTTGAATTGACAGGGCTCCAATAGATTCTCCATTTCTTCCATAATAATGCCCTTTCCAGCTTGTAGGCATTCCTGCAGGAGCTGCAGGAATTTGAAACATTAAAACCCGTCCTTCTTGAATGTTCAGTTCATAAATTTCTTGAAACGACAATCCGTTTGTATGGTGTGAGATTTCATGTTTTAGAGTATTCAATTTAGCAGGATCTTTTCTATAATTAGTTCCAACAATAGCGCGGGGAGGCTTATCTTTAACTCCAAATACAAGCCAAGCCGAATGTATCCCTTTCAGATTTGCTTCATTACTTAAGGCTGAAAAATACTTTCCAAGATCGTCAAAATCAAAACTATTCTTCACCTCTTTAAATTCTAACCATTCTGTTTCATTGGGGGATTGGCGAAACTGGTTTAGCTTCGCTATCAGTTGTTCTTGTGAATACATATCTTGCTTATAAGTTAACTGCGATAATTGGACGAATAAATAAACTGTTAAAATTTGTTTTCATAATTTAAAGATGTCCCCTGCTGGGAAGACTTGAAAAATCCGCTCTCTTGACTTGCTAATTTTGATTCCCTTTCACAATTTTGCATGCCTCTTCGTAAGTTTCCTCATGAAAATTGATTAAATCTTCCTTCATATTTGAAGTATAATAACATACTTTACCTTTGATAATTAGCTGCGAGTGCTATATATGGAGGCATGAGCTCCAGTAATCATTGGAGTCAACAAATTGGATCGCAATATCAATATTTGTGCCGTTATAGGGATATTCTACCATATAAGGGCGAAATTTTTGATCGTTATTCACTCGTTTTAGAAATCCCTCACATGTATCTACAAGTAATTCACGGGCCTGTTCCAAATTTACATTTTGTTGCGTACTGTAGCTTATACAGAATAATCTACCCTGTTGCCCACCTCCAATAGCTATCATTGTTAAATTTTTCTTTTTTTGCATCTCCTTTGAATAATCTCGTATTAACTGATATCTGAGATTTTGATCATAAGGAACGGATGAACAAGCACCCAAAACCGGCAATAACATAAGATAAACTTTTAAAAATATTTTTCATAATTTAAAGATGTCCATATTGGCTTTTAAATCTGTCACATTCGTCTTTTCTTGCCTTGGAATAATTTCCATCAGTCAAAAATCCATGCTCGAAATAAACTCCAGGGTCCGACTTCATGAATACTACATGATCCTCATTAGAAAATCTAGCTTTAAAGTAGTTGATTGGATCTGTCATCGGAATGACATCAGATGAATTAATATAATTTCTTACATAATTCAAATCACGATCTTTGATAATGGAGGCAGAGCCGTAGGTGACGACGTCCAGCATTTTCTTTTCTTCAGGGCTGAGCTGCTCAAGGACGCGCTGCAATATCAAGCCTCCTTGGCTGTGAGCTTGCACAAAGACGTGTCCTCCACCTCCTACTCCGCCTACGGCTGCGATCTGTTCCTTGATATTCTGAAGGGCCATTTTGACGGAACGGGTCGGAAGGCCCAGCTTTTGAGCTATACATTCCCAAAGGTCAAGAAAAAGCCCATGGGAACTGTTGTAGGTCCCATGCACTCTATATCCGCCAAGTTCTTCCGAAATAGTATTGACTCCATTCGAGCAATCGGTATAGGTATTGTCGATGCCGTTGAAAAAAGATGACCTGGTTTTATTGTTCATTTCAGGCGCGCCATTATAAAAATTGCAGGAGCCTCTGTTGCGGCACATGGAGTTCCAATTTCTCAGGTTCCCTCCGGCTGTCATGCAATGGCCTATTTGAGAAACGACGTCCCTGATGATGGGAATGCATAAGACATGGTCTCCTATCCCCCGGATGCATTGGCCTACTTTATGGAACATTGTCTGAAAAAATCCTGAGGGTTTAAGTTCTTCAGGTACGGTTTCCCGAAAGGGGGCATGTCCGTATAAATCAAAGAGAATAAGGGGATTATTGAGGACATAGGCATAAAGGTTCATGCCTCCATCAAATCCAATGGGGTCGGGCACGGTCCAGCGTCCAATCACGGGATCATAATAGCGGTTTCCAAAGTACACCAGGCCTGTCTCATTATCAAATCTTTTGCTGGCATAGCGCCAGGGGTTGGAAGGTGCTATGAGTTGACCGGAGGGGCCCAAGACTTGTTCTTCTCCAAAGGCGGTATAGCAATAGGTCTCCACAAGCTGGCCTGTCATATCAAGGAGGCTGACGACGCTTCCGTTATGGTCATGGATGGGAGCATAGGGGCGTCCTTCCAATTCTATGGCAACGGCGGCCCCGATCTCGGCTCCTTTGCCGCAGCCAAGGAGGCGCAGCTGTGTGATCTTGCCTTCCTTCCATGCGCCGATCTCATTTTTGCCTTGATAAAAATAATATTCGGTGGCTATTTCATTCCATTGCTTTCCATCGGAAACAAAGTGAGATTTGCTTAAGCGGCGGTTTTCAAAATCGTATTTATAGCGGGTTTGCTTTTGGCCTTGAGTGGCGCTCAGCAAACGGTCCATGGCATCGTAGGTATAAACGGTCTGGCTTTTGGGATTATAGGTCATCCTTCCGTTAAGGTCATGGATGTATTTGTCCACTCCATCATGCTCCAGTTGATTGAGCACATTGAGGGTGTAATTCTGGCCGTCTTTCCCAATGCGGTTAAATAAGGAGTCGTATTCATAGGTGTGATTGGGTTCTGTTTTGACTTGATGCAGGGGGTCATAGCTATATTCCTCAAGCCGGCCATTCACGATCTTTTCGATCAAGTTCCCGGAAAGGTCGTACTCCAATTGTTCTCGCCAAGAGGGTGCTTCAATGGAGCAAATGCGGCTGAGGATGTCCCGTTTTTGGGTTAATGTGCCTGCATTTCCGATGAGGGTGGCCTGCTTCACAAAGCCTGCCAGGTCAAAAGCATTATAGCGGTGCCGATATTGGAGATGTCCCAAGGGATCCAGGCGTTGCACTTCTTTGATGCGGCAGGGATCATAGGTATAGGCTGTTTTTGATCCATCCGGGAGAATGATCAGAGTGGGACGTCCCAGCTTGTCATACTCGTATTGAATTTTCAGGCCATTGCCTAAGGTCTCCAAAATGATCTGAGAATGGGCATTGTAAGCGCGCAGGGTCATGGTGCCATCGAGCTTGTCCTGAATTTCCCTGACACGGTCCAGGCGATCATAGGCGTATTTGTAATGGAAGGTCTTGTCCGAGGCGTAATACTCGATGAGGCGCCCTAAGCCGTCGTATTTATAATAGAGTGTAGAACCGTCTTGTTTAGTAATAGACTTTTTCTGTCCGAAGCTGTCATAGGCATAACTGGTGGTTTTTTGCTTGGGCGTTCCTGAGGCTTCAATGATCTTGAGGAGATTGCCCATGAGGTCATATTCCCAGGCGGTGACGATTTTTCGGTCGGCCTTGCCGTAAGCAAAGACGGTTTCAATATGCCTGATCTTTCTTCCGAGGCTATTATAGACAAAGTCCTGCCTTTGGACTTCATTTCCGTAGGGATCTGTTTTTATGATGCTGACGAGATGTCCTAAGGCATCCTTGATAGTCCTGGTCGTAATGCCGTCGGGTTCTGTCACGGCAATGCAAGGCACGCACTGGTTCAAGCTATTGCGATAGCCATAATCCATTGCAGTGACGGTGCATTTGCCTTCCGCATCTACGATTTCGATGGGCTCATTGTGGACATTGTAACGAATGCGAGTGACGGCGGGTGCCTCTCCATGAACGATCGTCAGGATCTTATTGCCTTCGGGGTCATATTGGTATTCAGATTTTCCAAAGAGTTGCCTGGTATGGTCTTCGGTCCTTTCTTCAATGACCCTGTTCAGCAGATCATAGGCTTTGATGTGGGCGATATACCCCCTGTCAAAATGTTCCCGGGTTTCAACTAGACGGGACAGGGAATCATAAACAAACGTAATGCATTTATTGTCCTTGCGGGTTTCGGCCAGGCGTCCGGCGCCATCATAGCAATACGTGGTCTTAAATCCTTCCGGATCTGTTTCAGACAAGAGGTGAAAGGCATTGTAGACAAAGGTGGAGGTCTGTACATTTCCATCGGGGCCGATGACTTTCTTTTCAATGACCCGTGACAGGTAATCCGTTTTGTATGTGGTCTTAATGCCATTTCTGGCTGTGGATTCTTTAAGGTCCCCTTTGAGATCGTATAAAAACGTCTCCACTGTCCCATCGGGGTTTTCGATCCGATACGGTTTTCCTCGAATGGTATATTCTGTTTTTGTGATGGCCCCGCAGGCATCTTTCTGCAATCGGACGCAGCCAAGGGGATTATATTCTTTGATAGCTTTCGGACGGATGGCGCGGCTGTTTTCATCCAGATACGCCGGATAAATCGTCGCTGTGACTTGCCCGAATTCATCGTATTCATAATCGGTGGCATTGCCGTAGATATCGGTCGAAGAGATCATATTATTGAGGTAATCGTATTTAAAGAGCTTGGCAAAGCGTTGGTTTGTGCCCACGATCTCTTCCCGGATGAGCCTGTTCATGTAGTCGTATTCGAATCTCTTATAATAGTCTTTGTCAGGCCCTTGTTCCTCGACTTTGTTGCCGTTCTCATCAAATTTTCGGGTTGTTACATAACCTAGCGCATTGACTTCCCGGATTACATTTCCCTTCTGGTCATAGTCCCATTCCAGGGCATAAGCGAACTTGCCATTGGCATCATAATGCTCTTGCCTTAAGGGCTGCCCTAGGGCATTGTACTTGTTGTGGATCTTATGGAGAAGCCGTTCTGTCCGCGAACGCACATCCAGGTATTTTTCTTCTACGATCTCCGGCAAGCCGATGGGCATTTTGGTCGTATTGACGATCCTTTTGATCTTTTTCTCGGTGACGCGGCTCCAGTCATTTTTACTTCAAAGAATCGCCGTCGTCGATGATCTCAGCTGTGAGGGACCCGTTTTCATCGTATTCGTAAAAATATCGCTGACGGATGATCTCTTTTTCTTTCACATACTTGGCGGTCAATAAATCGGTCCCTTCGGCATATGAGTATTCCATTTTGCTGCTGTCATCCGATTCCGACAGCGTCAAGTGATCTTCGGAATAGGTGTATTTTTTGATATAGCGTTCGTTATTCTGGCTGGGGGCGCCATTCGACTCAGCTCAACACCTTTTGTAAAAGCTCCGGACAGATTTCCTGAAAGAACATCTTCAAGGATATTGCCATAGCTATCGTAATTAAAATAACGGGCAAAGAGGATGCCTCCGTCCTTATTTTCAAAAGTGCGCAGGCACAAATGAGAATCGAAGCAGCCTCCCCAGGTCAGCTTCTCTTTGGTATAAAGCCGGTACTCTTTGCTGCCCAGGTATTTCTCAATGCAGGACAAACGGTGGTTCTCGTCATACCTGTAAATAGTCTGATGGTCCAAGGCATCATAGACCTTGGTATAGCCTTCAATCGGTACTTTGGAGCCTTTTCCTTTATCGCCCGTCTCATAGATCAGCCGGCATGTAGTGATCAGGTCTGGTCCTGTCCCAACGGGTTCCTGGAGCGTTTTCACCCGATTCATCCGCAAATCCTTATGGGATTTGATCTGGATGTTTTCAGAGCCTACGTGATTGATATCCTTTATGTAATAATCAATTTTCAAGACACGGTCGCGCGGGAAGGTTCTTTTGATGATCTTAGAAGGTTCATGTTTATAAGGAGCAGAATAATGGTACGTATGAGTCGGCAATAATGGGGATTCGACCTTCAGCGAGGTAGAATCGAAAAAAGTGTAAGCTACAGTGCGGCCATCCTGAGCTGTGATTTTAATCACATCTTGGTGCTTTTCGGTATCCGGGCGATTGATTTTAAATGAACTTAAAACGGTCCCATTTTTATTTTGATATTTGACGCCGGTCAGATGATGCCCGGAATAATCATATGCGATCTCATTGCCATTGGGCTTTTTAATTGTCATCAGCCGAAAGACATCTTTTTTTGCTGTGTCTCTAAGACGTTTATCGAAATGATAAGTAGCGCCTGATCCCGTGGTCGCATAAAAGCGCTTGCCGTCGTAGTGGATTTTTGTATTTATCCAATTTGTCCTGGCGCTGATGGCCCCTTTGGAACAATTGGTGACCCCGTACCGCATAGTCAAGAAATACACGGTTTGGACCTTTTTTTTACTGGGGCGAGCAAAACATCTGGAACAAATCTTCATGCAGGGATAACAGTTTTCGGATCCCTCATCATCGGGAGTATCTCATCCAGATAGCCATGATGGTTCAGACTCCATCCATCTTCCATCGAACGGTCTGAAAACGGTGTGGAACAATAAGATCTCTGCACATAAAGAGGTTCAATGCCCGGGATGATCAGATCGGTTTGGCCTTCCACATAATCACCCGTGATGGCGCTGACGCAGCCATGCACAATTGAGGAGGGTTCGCCTTCCAAAGAAGCCAGGGAAAGGGCTTCATTGTCGTCGTCGGAGAACAGCGTGCTGCCATATAATAAGCAAAATGCGATGATGTAAAATAAATTTTTCATAGCTCTTTTTCAGGGTAGATTTAAATTTGAAAATATTATGTTTAGCAGAACTTACAGAAAGAAATCAAGAAAAATTTAATTGAAAAATAAAAAATTAAATTAAATGTAAATTATTTTTTTTAAAAAGGTATAATTACATCTCAGGCTTTCAGCAGGTCAAAGGCCTGCACGGGTACGTCCTAAAAAGTTATGGCAAGGCGAAGCATGAAAAGGTAACCAGGCCGTCTCGGCCTGGCCACTTTTTCATAAAAAGTCATGTGCTGCCATGACTTTTTGAGGACGTACGTTTATTGCTCAAGTCTATATCATTTACAGGGCAGGCCGGCCTGTCTTAAGATGCACATAATGCGTATATGTAAGTTATGTGCATCTTGACTTAAATTAATAAGCTGCACATAATAAGTATATGTAAGTTATGTGCAGGAGTATTGTATGGATAAATACATAGGGCGACGTAAGGTTTTTGAACGTCTTAAAAGCTTGGGCAAGAAAAAAAAAGCCTCTCTTGTAGTGATCAGAGGTAGAAGGCGTGTCGGCAAGAGCCGATTGGCTGAGGAATTTGGGAAGGGTAAGATTTTTATTGCCTTTACAGGATTGCCACCGACGGAGAAATTCGATGACCCTATTCAGTTGAATAACTTCTCATCCCAATTAAGTGCCTATTTCAAATTACCTACGCATACCTTTTTAAACTGGGGGGATGCATTTAATGCTTTAGGCAGCTATCTAACAGATAAACCAACCGTGGTGCTGCTGGATGAAATTTCCTGGATGGCCAACAAAAATCCGAATTTTCTTGGATATTTAAAGATTTGGTGGGACTTAAATCATTCAAAATTTCCACAACTCATTCTGGTTCTTTGCGGATCTGTTTCTTCATGGATTGAGGAAAATATTTTAAAAAGCACAGCATTTTTTGGGCGTATAGCACTGGAAATAACATTGCCGCCGCTGACCCTTCCCGAAAGCGCGGAATTTTTACGCCAGAATCATGTGAAAGGATCTGCCTATGATTATTATAAAATTCTCTCTGTTTTGGGGGGGATTCCTTGGTATTTGGAACAAATTACTCATGACCATTTGGCTGAATGGCACATAAACAACTTGTGTTTTCAACCGGATGGTCTTTTAGTTCATGAATTTGAACGCATTTTTCACGACTTATTTGGCTCCCATGGAAGCATATACAAAAAAATCATATACAGTCTAAGGGATGGCATGAAGACACAAATTGATATTCGGGACAGCATTGATTATGCCCATAGCGGAACACTGGGAAAATTACTGCACAACCTGATTATCTCAGGATTTGTTACGGAACATTATCAATGGAACTTGAACTCGGGTAAAATCGGCCGTCAAAGCCTCTATAGAATTAGTGACCAATACATTCGATTTTACCTGAAATATATTGAACCTAATTTACCTTTTATTCAACAGGGTGTATTTGATGTAAAAGAACTTGTCAAGCTTCCTGGGTGGGATGTAATCATGGGGTTGCAGGTTGAAAGTCTTCTTTTACAAAACCGGCCTCTTCTTATTGATTCTTTGGGGATTCATGGGCAGGAGATTGTAGCTGATAACCCCTATATTCAAAAATCATCATCCCGTAAAAAGGGGTGTCAGATTGACTATTTAATCCAAACAAATCAGCGCAATTTGTTTGTATGTGAGTTTAAGTTTAACAGACGCGAAATTGGCCAAGAAATTATTACAACGATGAAAGACAAGCTTAAAGCACTCTCAGTGCCTAGAGGAATCGCAAAAATTCCCGTCCTGTTTCACTTGGGAGATATAAGCGAGTCTGTTTATAGCAGCAACTACTTCTATAGGATCATTGATATCAGCGATTTTTTACATAAACAACTCGGCTAGACAATCGGAACCGCTTCTAAAAAATATTAAACCAAGAGCACACAGAGAAGTAAGGAGAAATAATTTACAAATAATTTACATTGATTAAAAAATAAATTTAAAGTAAAATACTTATAGAAAATATAAATTAGGTTGAGGATAACGGAATGTCCGCAGAAACTTTTTTGAAGGATAGCGCCGAGTATAAATATGGCTTTGTTACGGAAGTTGAAACAGATGCTTTGCCCAAAGGGTTGAACGAAGACATTGTCCGGGCCATCTCGGATGAAAAAAGGAGAACCCGATTTTATGTTGGATTTCCGTCTGAAAGCCTATCGGAAATGGCTTGAGATGGAGGAGCCTCGCTGGGCCAATGTCAACTATCCCAAAATCAACTACCAGGACATCTGCTATTATTCCGCTCCCAAAACTAAACCCTCAAATAAATAGCCTGGACGAAGTCGACCCTGAAGTCCTTAAAACCTTTGAACGGCTGGGCATCCCTCTCGATGAACAAAAAAGGCTTGCCAATGTCGCTGTCGATATGGTCTTTGATTCGGTCTCTATAGGCACGACCTTTAAGAAAAAACTCGATGACGCAGGCGTGGTCCTGTGTTCCATCTCCGAAGCTGTCCACAAATATCCCGACCTGGTAAAAATATCTGGGACGCGTTGTCCCTATCGGGGATAACTTTTTTGCCGCGCTAAACTCCGCTGTATTTACCGATGGCTCCTTTGTCTATGTGCCCAAAGGGGTCCGCTGCCCCATGGAACTCTCCACCTATTTCCGCATCAATGACAAGGAGTCGGGACAATTTGAAAGGACGCTTGATCATCGCCGAAGAAGGCTCCTACGTCAGTTATCTGGAAGGGTGCACAGCCCCTGCCTATGATAACAACCAACTGCATGCGGCTGTTGTCGAATTGATCGCCTTGGATAATGCGGAGATCAAATACGCCACGGTGCAAAACTGGTATTCGGGCATCCCAAAACCGGAGAGGGGGGTATTTTCAATTTTGTCACTAAGCGTGGAAGATGCGCCGGAGTCAATTCGAAAATCTCCTGGACGCAAGTGGAAGTCGGCGCCGCCATCACCTGGAAATACCCCAGCTGCATTTTGCAAGGAGATAATTCTGTTGGGGAATTTTATTCCGTCGCCTTGACCAATGGGCATATGCAGGCCGATACCGGCACCAAGATGATCCATCTGGGAAAAAATACCAGCTCGACCATTATTTCAAAGGGGATCGCTGCGGATCTTTCCCATAACAGCTACCGCGGCCTGGTCAAGATAGTCCCCAAAGCGACCGGCGCGAGGAACTATACGCAGTGCGATTCCATGCTGGTCGGCAACCAATGCTCGGCCAATACGTTTCCCTATATCGAAGTGGGGAATTCCTCCAGCCAGGTGGAACATGAAGCTTCCACCTCCAAATTAAATGAAGAACAGCTTTTTTACTTCCAATCCCGCGGCATCGCACGAGAAGATGCCATCAATATGATCGTCAATGGCTTCTGCAAAGAAGTGATACGAAGAGCTTCCTCTGGAATTTGCCACGGAAGCGCAAAAACTGTTAACCCTCAAACTAGAAAATTCGGTGGGATAACAATGATAGAAATAAAAAATTTATGGGCCAAAATCGATGGAAAAACTCATTCTTAAAGGCGTAAACTTACAGGTTCAACCCGGGGAAATCCATGCGGTCATGGGACCCAACGGCGCAGGCAAATCCACCCTGGCCAAAGTCCTTGCCGGGCACCCTGCTTATGAAGTCACTGGGGGGGAAGTCTGGTTCAAAGGGCAAAATTTGTTAGAGTTGGAGCCGGAAGAGCGGGCCTGCCTGGGATTGTTCATGAGTTTTCAGTATCCCGTGGAAATACCAGGAGTGAGCAATCTCCAGTTTCTGCACACCTCCTACAATTCCATCCGAAAGCCAAAGGGCTATCCGGAAATGCCTGCCATAGATTTTGATGCTTTAGTCGAAGAGAAAATGGAGATGATGGATATCAGAAAGGAATTCAAGGAACGCAATCTGAATGAAGGGTTTTCAGGCGGAGAGAAGAAACGCAACGAGATCTTGCAAATGGCTGTTTTGAATCCTACTATGGCCATCCTCGATGAAACCGATTCAGGCCTCGACATCGATGCGATGCGCATTGTCGCGAAAGGAGTCAACCAGATCATGAACGATGGCATGGGCCTGCTCCTCATTACCCACTACCAACGACTGCTGGACTACATCAAGCCGCACAGTGTCCATGTCATGGTGGATGGCAAAATTGTGCAATCCGGAGGCCCCGAATTGGCTTTGGAGCTCGAAGAAAAGGGATATGACTGGCTGTCAGATCCCGGAGGCGGGGCACCCTCATGATGACGGAGATGAATCCGGAGAGAACCCTTTTCCACTCCCTGCTGCAAAATCATTACCAGAAAGTGGATGCGGAAGATCTTTTCCAAAAAATGAGAAACAGGGCTTGGATGCGCTATCTGGAACTGGGCTTGCCGACAAGGAAGTCGGAAGTATTCCGCCACGTTAATCTCCGGCGTCTTTTTAGCCGGGACTATGTTATTCTCCCTCCGGCGGATGTCGCGGAAGAGGAAATCAAGCCTTTGATATATCCTGAAAGTCAAAATTCCGTTCTTGTATTTGTCAATGGACAGTACAGGCCGCATCTTTCAGCGGTGGAAGCCCTCCCTAAAAAAGCTGTGGTTTTTCCTCTTACAGAAGCCTTGAAGACCTATGGGACTTTTTTGAACCATCAATGGGCCAGGGCATTGAAAGAGGAGGCCGACCCTTTCGCCGCTTTAAATGCGGCCTTGCATAGCCAAGGAGCCTTTATTTATCTGCCTCCAAAAACAGAGTGCAAAGCCCCTTTGCAGCTGCTGCATATCATAAAAACAGAGGGTTCATCCGCTATTGTCCTTCCCAGGCTGCATCTCTTTGCCGGCTCCCAAAGTCAGCTGTCTCTCTTTTCCACAGTCCACACCTTGCAGGAGGCCCCTTGCTTTTTTAATGGGGTTGTGGATTTCGCCATTGAGGAAGAGGCCCACATCCACTATACTCAAACAGTCCTGGGAGGGCTGGAGGAACAATGGCATTTCGATGCTTTAAGGGCCGGCCTGAAGCGGAACAGCTCTTTGAAAACGATGAAAATCACAGAGGGAGGAGCCGGGGTCAGGCATGATTATAGGGTAGCATTGAATGGAGATAATGCCGAGGCTATCCTTAATGGGATCTGGATGCTTGACAAAAAACGGGAAGCCCATGTCCACGTTCTGATGGAGCATCAGGCTCCTTTTTGCCGCTCCATGCAAATGTTTAAAGGAGTTCTGAATGGCCACAGCAAATCAAGTTTTGAAGGTAAAATCGTTGTGCATCAGGCCGCCCAAAAAACAGAAGCCTTTCAACTGAACCATAATCTGCTTCTCGGCGACACTGCCAGTGCACAGAGCAAGCCCAATTTGGAGATCTTTGCCGATGATGTCAAGGCTTCCCATGGCGCCACTGTAGGCCAGTTGGATAAGGAACAGCTTTTCTATATGAATACCCGAGGCATCCCTGAAGCAAAGGGAAAAAAACTGTTGGTCGATGGCTTTTGCAGGGAAATGTTCGACAAAATTCCTTGCAGCTCTCTTCTGGAAGAGGTCCGGAAACGTGCAAACAACTTTATGGATTAAGGAAAGTTTATGGCTGCATCTCCCGATTTCCTGAAGCTGAGAGAGGACTTCCCCATGCTGAAAAAAAAGATGCATGGGAAGCCTTTGATCTATCTGGATTCTGCGGCGACTTCACAAAAGCCTCAACCGGTCATTGATGCCTATGTACAATTTTATCAGGATCACTATGGCACGGTGCATAGGGCTGTTTATGAACTGTCCATTTACGCCACTCAAGCCTATCAGGAGACTAGGGACAAGGTCCAGCAGTTCCTCCATGCCGAAAAAAATCATGAGATCGTGTTTACTAGTGGAACCACCGAATCCATCAATCTGGTCGCCTATTCCTTTGGCAAAGCCTTTGTAAAATCCGGCGATGAAATCGTCATTTCCGAAATGGAGCATCATTCGAATATAGTCCCCTGGCAAATGCTGTGCGAAGAGAGAGGCGCTGTCCTGCGCGTCATTCCGGTCGATGAAAAAGGGGAACTGGTCCTCGATGTCTATTATAGCCTGCTCAATGGCCGTACCCGGCTGGTCGCTATTACCCATATTTCCAATGCCCTCGGGTCCCTGAACCCTATAAAAGAAATCACTGCAGCAGCGCATCAGGCCGGAGCTAAAGTCCTGGTCGATGCAGCTCAGAGCGCTCCCCATATGCCCATCGATGTGCAGGATCTCGATGTGGATTTTCTCGCTTTTTCCAGCCATAAGATGTGCGGCCCTACGGGACTTGGCATTTTGTACGGGAAAGAAGCCCTGTTGGAGGCTATGCCGCCCTATCAGGGAGGTGGAGATATGATCGATACCGTTACCTTTGAAAAAACGACGTATAACACTCTCCCGCTTAAATTTGAAGCGGGCACTCCTATGTTCGCTGAAATCATCGCTTTTGGGAAAGCTATCGATTATTTGACTGATATCGGCATGGATGCCATCGATAACCATGGAAAAACCCTTTTAATGTATGCCACAGAAAAAATGGCGGCAATACCCCATTTAAAAATCCTGGGCACGGCCAAGGATAAAGGGGCTATCATAAGCTTTATGGTGGATGGAATACACCCTCTTGACCTGGCGACCCTTTTAGACCTTCGAGGGATTGCCATCCGTTCCGGCCATCTCTGCGCCCAGCCCATTACCCGACGGTTTAGCCCTTCCGGCTTTGCCCGGGCTTCTTTTTATTTCTACAATACCTGCGAAGAAATAGACGGATTTATAGCGGGTTTGAAGGAGTGCATTCATTTGCTAAAAAAATAGACAGTTATGCGTATTTCAGTCGTCGAAGCTCAACATTTGCTTGAAAAAGGTGAGGTGGTCGCTGTCCCTACAGAAACGGTATATGGACTGGCCGGTCTGTTAGGACACTCCCAAGCCATCGAGCGGATCTATGCCCTTAAAGGGCGTCCGGCCAACAATCCTTTGATTATCCATGCCGCCTCTTTTCCCCAGGTTGTCCCTTATGTCTCTCTTATGCCCATGCAGGCAGATGCCTTGGCAGAGGCTTTCTGGCCTGGCCCCATAACGCTGGTCTTTCCTATTCGTCAGGAGGCTATACCCGTAAATGCACGCGCCGGATTGCCCACAGCGGCCTTCCGCGTGCCGCAGCATCCGGCAGCGCTGGATCTTTTACACCGCTGCGGACCCCTTGTCATGCCGTCGGCAAATCTTTCCGGAAGGCCGTCGGCAACGGCCCCCGACCATGTAGAAGCCGATTTTGGCCAGGATTTCCCCGTCCTCGATGGAGGGGCTTGCAGAAAAGGCTTGGAATCTACTATCCTGTTATTTCGGGACGGACAATGGGAGATCATCCGGTTAGGCGCCCTGGAGCCTGATGCCTTTAAAAAAGTACTGGGCTACGCTCCCCGCGTTGCAGCAGCTCCCAAAAACGGGGAGTCTCCCCTATGCCCGGGGCAAATGTATCGCCATTATGCACCTAAAGCGAGACTGGTTTTACTGGAAAAGATTCCGCCGGATCTTAAAGGAACAATCTTGGGATTCCAAGACGTACCCTATCCATCTGCCTGCCGCGTGCTGGAGATGGGATCACTGGATTCTCCGGAGAGCGTGGCAGAAAATTTATATGGAGCCCTTCGGCAATTGGATGCCCAGGGAGTGGCTGCCGCCTATGTGGATATCCGTTTTCCCCGAGAAGGATTATGGCTTACCATAGCCGAGCGAATAATCAAAGCTTCACTTTGAGGTGATATGAAAAATCAACAAAAAACTGAGAATAAAACTGTTAGAAAATATCCAAAAAAACTTAGAATCACTGTTTCTAAAAGATCCCCTGTTGCCTATGATACAGATTTTTTTAAATGGACAAAAAGCCAGGCAGTCTTTCTGAAAAAAGGGGATTTTGAAAAACTGGATATGGACAATTTGGCTGAGGAGATAGAGTCTTTGGGAAGATCAGATAAACGGGCCCTGCGCAGCCACTTGTCAATTTTGTTGATGCATTTATTAAAAAAGCAGTATCAACCGAATAAATTAACCAATTCATGGGAAAACTCTATCCGGAATGCACGGTTGGAAATCAGGTATATCATAGAGGACAGCCCAAGCTTAAAGCGTTTTTTGCCTGAATTTGTTGAAGATGCCTATAGCCAGGCTCGATGGAACGCAGCGGAAGAAACAGGGCTTCCAGAATCCAAATTTCCGGAAGAATGCCCTTGGACCTTGCAAGAGATTCTCTAAGTGAACTACCTGTCCCTAAAGGGAGCAGGCTTCTGGAATTTGCCTAAGTCACTAATTCTAAAATTAAAAGGTTTATTGAAGCGTATACCACGTTGCCTTGCCTTTGCCGAGCTTGAGCAGAGTTCCTGCCTCAACCAGATCCTTAAGATGCTTCTTAAGCGTGTTGCGATTGGCTCCCGTCATTTTTTCGAGATCTCCAATGCCAAGCCTGCCATGGTCATGAATCAAAGTTATTATTCGCGAACTGAGCTCCGGAATGTGAAGGAATAATGCTTTCTCGCGGGCCATTTTCTGTTCAAGATGTACCTTTTGTTTTTGTAAAGCACGTAAAAAAAACAGTAGCCAGGGACCAAAATCAGGAGAGTCCGATTTCAGATTGTTCTGTGTTTTTCTTAAGGCCAAATAATAGCTTTCTTTATTGCGCTCTATTATACTTTCCAGAGAGCTATACTGCACGTAAAGATAACCCGATTTTAGAAGCAACAGCGTTGTCAAAACTCTGGACAATCGTCCATTGCCATCCTGAAAAGGATGGATAGCCAAAAAAACAACAACAAAAATTCCAAGGATCAGCAATGGATGCAATGTCTTCTGTTCCAACTGAGAAGAGGTCCAATCCATGAGTTCCCGCATTTTTAATGGAGTCTCAAATGGGGATGCCGTCTCAAATAGGATTCCCAAGCTTTTACCCTTTTCATCAAAGGCTTCTATGTTGTTTGAAAGTTTTTTATATTCGCCTCGATGCCTTTGATCCTTATCAGAAAATTTAAGAAGCCATCCATGGAGCTGCCGGATGATATTTTCAGAAAATCCAATAGATTCAAAGCCCTGAAAAATTTCTTCACATACATAGGCATAGCCGGCTACTTCCTGTTCATCCCGGGAAACAAAAGAATGGGAATTTAAATTGGAAAATAATCTTTCCACCTCCCGATCGGATAATTTTGATCCTTCGATACGTGTCGAAGAGCCGATGCTTTCAATGGTCGCAATTTTTTTGAGCTGCTGCAACCTTTCCGGCGTCAGCCGCCCCAAAAGTTGCCATGCCCCTTTAAATTCATCAATTTCTGCAATCAGAGACAGCATTTCAAGAGTGATGGTGATTTTTGATATGTCCCACATATGATTTGTATCCAAATTAATATCCAGACATATCTAATTATATCCAAAAATACCCGATTTGTCAATAATCTAGGACATGGGTAACATTAATCAAGGACATAGGTAACACTTTGGGGAGTCCGAAGCGAAGCGAGGACGACTGAACCATCTAGCCCATAGTGACGGAGTCCCGAGCTTGCGAGGGACGACGGAACTATGGGAACCGATTCATCTCCCACATGGAGCCCAGAGCGAAGCGGCGGGCGACTCAAAAAAACATGTTCATTTAAATCCAATCTTTCTCTATATTTACATATGAATTATTTTTTACGTGTGAGTATTATTATGGCCCACAGTTGTGTAGAGATATATGTTCACCTCATTTTTTCAACAAAAAGAAGACGTCCATTGATTTCAAATGACATGGAAAAAAGGCTTTATGGGTATTTATCGGGCATTGCTAAAAAGAGAAATATTCCCATTCTATCGATCAATGGAACCAATGATCACATTCACATACTTATTAAATTAAACGCATCCACACCCATTAGCATATTAATCAAAGAGCTAAAATCTTACAGTACCGGATGGTTGAAAAAGCAGGGTGTTCTTAACTTTGAATGGCAGGAGGGATATGGAGCTTTTTCTTGCTCAATTACCCATCTTAAAAAGCTTGTAAAATATATAGAAAATCAAAAGGAACATCACAAGGTTGAATCTTTTGAACAAGTGCTCACGCAATCCCTCTCCTTTAGGGGAGGGTCAAGTGAGCTTTTTGTATCTTATATTTATTTTTTTTCTTTTTTTTCTTTCATTTTATTCTCAATAATGTTACCTATAAGATGCTTTTCATAGAAAAAGCATGTTATCTGACAGTCTATTGGGTTCGTAGAAAATCCTTCTACGGTAAAAGGCTAGGGCGTACTGGAGTGTACTGATTGCGGCTACACTCAATGCCTAACGGCAATAAATTTTGGTACGTACATTAGCAATCAATTTATTTTACTCTGGAACGGAGTTGTCTATCGGATTGTATCTGATAGATATAGGACGTGGAGCTGCAAATAAGACGCAAGGAGCGAATGCGAATTGTGCACGCAGCAGAGAAGCGTCAAAAAAGAAAGAATTAGTTGCTTAGGCTAATTCCAGAAGCCTGCTCCCTTTAGGGACAGGTAGTTCACGATGAGATTGACCGACTCAACAGGTTATGGATGACCAACTGGAAGGTTGATAAATTGGAGGAGTTAGAGGAGTAAGAGTGGTAATGAGTCGCCCTTCGCTAGCGCTCCGGGCTCTTTTAATAGGGTGATCATTTTCCCATAGTTCCCTCGCCCTTCGCTGACGCTCAGGGCTTGGTCACTATGGGCTAGAGGGTTCAATCGTCCTCGCTTCGCTTCGGACTCTTGAATATGAAACTGAGTGTACGGAAATTGGATTTTTCTTAAATCAAATTCAACAGGATTCGGAATATGAATATAAATGAGCTTCTTCAATCTGTTGTAAAGGTAACAATGCCTTCTGTAAACGAACCCAATGATGAAACTATTGAAGCATTGAAAGAATCGAAACAAGGCAAACTTCAAAGCTATAAAACTACAGATGACTTTTGGAAGGCTATGGGAATCGATCCAAATGCTTGATGATGATGCTATTACTAGGATTTTATCTTTTAAAGAAGGGATTATTCTGGCTTATAAAATGCTTTATAATGATAAATGGGATGAAGATATTCAGAATTTTGCTGTTAATTTACTTTATGGGATTAGAGAAAAATATAAGGAAGAATGGGACTCCTCTTGGACTTTTGATGCTTTTCTTGGAAACGCCTGCAATATTACTTTAAGGTATGATGAAAGGTATGCTGCTTACAAAAGAGCTTCCGAAAAAGTATCACCCATCTCACCCTCCCTAATGGTATTGCTGGCACAATGTTATATTTCACCGGGAATTCCACCTATTACTCGAGAAGAAGCTGAAAATCTGTTAAGAGAATCTTTAAAGCAGGAAGTAACAGTCGAAGGAGTGTTTTTGTTAAAACGAATTTGTGAAAGAAAGAATGACAGTCAAGAAGTCGCTTATTTGGAAAAGGTTCTTGAAGAGGCCGAAAATAAAAATTTACATATCCATGACATACAGCCATCCTTTTTAAAAATAATAATTTGACAAAAAAGTCGCAGGCTACTATTCCTTTGTGATTATGCATATTGGGAAAGATACGGGAGAGATTATGCAATGGATCAATAAAGCGACTGTACAAGCAGGACTGGCAATTCTTGCGGTCTGTTTACCCTTATTCCTTCAGGGAACCACTGTAGTGGTAACACCGGGCGAGGTTTTTGCTCCCCCTATAGGTGTTTATCCCATCGACGGCGAATATATCCAGGATCCGGGAGGCATATATCAGGTACAATTTAACAATAAGGACGGCAGTTCGTACATTCAAGTGACCGGAACCCCTGGGACAGCGTCCATAGACGGAGGCTTTCTTGCTTTGCAGTTTAGCCACGGAAATTACCTTTTAGGCATCCCCTATACAATTCTCAGTGCTACAAATGGAGTTTCCGGAACTTTTGGAGCTGTGTTCTCTAATCTCAATTCGGCCCTTGTTCCGAATCTCAATTATCTGTCCAACACCGTCTTTCTAACCCTGGTTACCGATTTTGCAGCTTTTGCCCGTACAGGCAATCAAAGAGAGGTGGCCCGGATATTGGACAACAATCCCCACGTACATGGCGATTTATTATACGTGATCCAAAATTTGTTGAAAGTTCCGGATTGCCAAATACCTTACGATCTGGACCAACTCAGCGGGCAGCAGTACACCAGCCTTTTTCAGTTTGCCCGTTTGTCCACACAAAGGTTTTTGCGAAATCTGTTTGACCCTCTTTTGTTCAGCGACTCCATGTATTCCTGCGATTGTTGTGATGATGACTGTGATCCCTGTGACCCTTGCGAAGAACCCTGCTGCTGGTATAATGGTTTGGAAATATGGCAAGTGAGCCATTATGGCCGTTCGTTTTTGGATGGCAATAGAGAAGCAAGAGGATACAAGTCCTACAATCTCGATGCGCTGCTGGCTGTCCAGCAAAGATTAAATGATTATGTCAAAATAGGCGTGGCAGCCTTTTATGAAAATGATGGCATTAATTACAATCTTAATGGAGATGCCAGCGTCAATTCCATTCAGGGCGCTCTATACGGTATCTATGAAGACGCCTGTATTTATTCCTTGGCTGACATCACCTTTGGATACCATCATTTTAACGTGACAAGGAAAGTCCATATCCATCATGTAAACCGATGGCCTAACGGCAGGCCCAATGTCTTTGATGCGGGCCTTTATAATGAATGGGGATATACCTGGGAGGTCACCCCTTGCCTGAATGTGCAGCCGTTCGCAGGGGTCGAAGGAGCCTATTACTGGTACAATGAGTTTAGTGAAAAAGGAGGGGATTCCATCAACCTGGCCGTACGGCGTAAAAATAAGTGGGTCTGTGATTCCCGGCTTGGAATAAGGATCAACGCCTTTTTGCCGTGCGATATCGTTTTCAGTACGGACATAGCCTGGGGCCATGCCTATGTTAAAGACAATACCAAAATCAAACTCCATTTTGAAGGGGTAGAAGAGGAATTTCATATTCACGGGGCGAAACAGAAATCCAATGCCGTTGAGGGCTCCATTTACATAGGTGCGAGAGCGCTTGATATGACGTTATTTGCCGAGGCAGATGCTATGACGACGGGAAATGCCTCCAGCTATAGTCTGATGCTGGGCATAGAGATACCCCTTTAATTGGGATAACATGAACTTAAATGATATTCAGAAGGCTCAGAATATTCTGGATGATGTCCGGGGCAAACCGCTTGCCTTGCAACAGCGCTGCGATAAGGCTGTAGAATTGGCCGCTTTGCTCCTTAATGCGGCCCGTCATCATCAGGATCATTCTGAAAAAATCCACTCCCGGCAAATGGCACGCCTGATGAAAGATCCTCAAGGCAAGGCCTTTATTGCCAGTCTGACGGATCAATGTTTCAGAAGCCGGGATTCCCGACGCATGGCCGATCAGATCCTTTTTCTTATACGCAAATTTGGGATTCCCCAATTCTTCTCTCCGGGCCAAAGATTACAATTGGAAATTTTTAAATGGCTGGGAAAGCCCCTTTCCAAAGTCCTGGTCCCTCTAGTTAAAAGGATGATACGAAAAGAAACGGCAGCGGTCATCCAGCCAGGTGAACCGGAGCGTCTCCTGAGGCATTTGAAGGAACGGAACAGGCAGGGCATACGGATCAATCTGAACCATCTGGGTGAAGCCATATTGGGCGAACAGGAAGCCCAACGGCGCTTAAAAGTATACCTCGATGATCTGGCCACGCCCGAAGTGGATTATGTTTCTGTTAAAATATCCACTCTCTACAGCCAGATCAACCTCACCGCTCCGGATACCGCGCTTCAAATCCTGTCCGAACGGTTGAAGCAGTTGTACCGCGCCGCAAGACAGAACCCTTATAAGCGCGTAGACGGAACCTCCGAAGCAAAGTTTGTCAATCTGGATATGGAAGAATACCATGATCTGGCTTTGACGGTCTCCTTGTTCAGGATGGTTCTGGAAGATCCCGAATTCCATGACTATTCTGCCGGAATAGTCTTGCAAAGTTATCTGCCGGATGCCTTCCAATGGCAGCAGGAGCTCACCCAATGGGCCCTCCAAAGAGTGGCCAAGGGGGGGGCTCCCATAAAAATCCGGCTGGTCAAGGGAGCTAACCTGGCGATGGAACAAGTAGAGGCTTCGCTAAGGAATTGGCCTCAGGCGCCCTACACAGAAAAATCGTTGGCTGATGCGAACTTTAAGCACATGCTGATCTATGGGTCCGATCCGGAAAGGGCAAAAGCTGCTCATTTAGGAATTGGAAGCCATAACCTGTTTGATGTGGCATTTGCCCTGTTGCTCCGATCGGAAAACCGGATTGAGCCCTTTATGAGCTTCGAAATGTTAGAAGGTATGGCGGAGCCTTTGCGCCGTGCAGTCCAAGATGTGTCCCACGATATGCTTCTCTACTGTCCAGTGGCCCGGGAAGAAGAATTCCAGCATGCAGTGGCTTATCTGATCCGGCGGTTGGATGAAAATACGGCACTTCACAATTTTTTGCCCCATATTTTCCATCTCATTCCAGATACAAAAGAATGGGAGGAGCAGGTTTCCTCTTTCCAACTCTCTTGCCGGCAAATGGAATCGCTTCCCTCTCTTCCCCGCAAGACGCAAAACCGTCTGGAGCCTCCTGTCTATCTAGAGGAATATGCCGCATTTGAAAATGAACCGGATACCGACTGGTCGCTTAATGACAATGTGGAATGGGCAAAACAAATCCGCAACGAATGGTCCCAAAAGGAGCTCCCTGTCATTCCTCTGGTTATCCATGGACAGGAAATCACTCAGGGACGCTTGGAGTCGGGAACAGATCCCTCTTTTTCGGAAAAAACAAGATTTAAATATGTCTCTGCAACTTTAGATCAGGTAAATTTGCTTCTCGATTCAGCCCAAGAAGCTCATAAACAGTGGAACGTTTTACCGGTTGCTAAACGCTCTTCCCTGCTGGCGGAATTGGCCCGATGCTTGCGCAAAAGCCGCGGCGACCTTATCGGCGCCATGATGCTGAATGGAGGCAAAACGGTCCGCGAAGCGGATACGGAGGTTTCGGAAGCGATAGATTTTGCCGAGTATTATCGAAGGAATATGGAAGAGGTGTTTTGCTTGCAAGATGTACGATGGCATTCCAAAGGGGCCGTCCTGGTGACGCCTCCATGGAATTTTCCCTGCTCCATCCCCGCCGGAGGCCTCATTGCCGCTTTAGCTGCAGGGAACAGCGTTATATTCAAGCCGGCTCCTGAGACGGTATTGTGCGGATGGACCTTGGCAAACTGCTTCTGGGACGCCGGCTTTGAAAAAGATCTGCTCCAGTTTTTCCCTTGCCCCGATGAACCTGTCGGCAGCCGCCTCATCGAAGACCCGCGGGTCTCCTCCGTGCTTCTGACCGGATCGACCCAAACCGCGCGGTTGTTCCTGCAAAAGAGGGTGGAGGTGGACCTCATCGCTGAGACCGGAGGAAAAAATACCCTGATCATTACCCGAATGGCGGACCGCGACCTGGCTATCAAAGACCTGCTGCAGTCTGCGTTTGGGCACTCAGGTCAGAAATGCAGTGCCTGCAGCCTGGCCATTTGCGAAGCGGAAGTCTATGATGACCCCGCATTTAGGCGCATTCTTAAAGATGCCGCTGAAAGCCTGTTTGTAGGGCCCGCATGGGATCCGGCGTCTGTAGTCATCCCTTTGATCAAACCCGCCCATCCCGATCTGTTGAGAGCTTTGACCACTTTAGAAGAGGGAGAAGAATGGCTTCTGAAACCCCGACAGGATTCAAAAAACCCGCAATTGTGGAGCCCGGGGATCAAGTGGGGAGTCCGGGCAGGAAGCTTTACCCATCAAAAAGAGCTGTTTGGCCCTGTTTTGGGGGTGATGCGGGCAGATAGTTTACAGCATGCCATCCGCATGGCAAATGGCACCCCCTATGGACTTACTGCGGGATTGCATTCCTTGGATGAAAGGGAACAGGCCTTCTGGGGTGAAAACATTATAGCCGGCAATCTATATATCAACCGTACGATAACAGGAGCGATTGTCCAGAGGCAGCCCTTTGGAGGCTGCAAAGAAAGCTCTTTTGGGCGAGGGGCCAAAGCGGGAGGACCGAATTACCTGATGCAGCTGATGAAGGCAGAACAGGTCCGACTGCCTGCACAGCAGGACAATCTCAATGATGCTGTGCACAGCCTTCATGCCGAAGTGGAGAAAAAGGGATATTCTAATAAACAATTAGCCTTATGGAATGCCAGCGTGGAAAACTACGCCTACTTCTGGAATCATTATTTTCAGAAGAAACAGGATCCCGCATTGTTATGGGGAGAAGACAATTTTTTACAGTATGTCCCGCACAGGCAGATGACGTTCCGCATTCAACCCGGAGATGAGGAAATGGATGTGTTCAGGGTTATTGCGGCCGCTCTCACCTGTGGAATGCCACTTGAAATCAGTGGAGAAGCCGAAAAATTAAACGGATTAGGACAAGTTCTTAAAATAAAAAGGGTGGAAGAGACCGAAGCCCAGCTTGTCCAACGCATGAAAAAGGGGAAGGTGCAAAGGCTGCGCCTGTTGACTCCGCCCTCTTCAGAAATCCTGGAGGCAAGAAGCGAAGCCTTTTGCTCTGTTCATGGAGCCCCTGTGCTGGGCAATGGACGAATAGAATTGCTTCATTATTTGAGAGAAGTATGCCTTAGCCTCGATTACCATCGCTATGGCTACCTTGGAGCCCGCGAAGGAGAAAAACGACGTCCCCTTCCTTCTCCCAAACCACCTGAGAAGAAAGAAACCCGCCATCTTGTAGCTTCTATTCCGGAATAAAACGGATAATACAAATTAAACCACAGAGCGAGCGGAACGCGGGGGTAGCAACATAATAAAGAGTGCGCCCCGGCAGGGGGCGCACGAAACACAAAACAAAATAATATATAATTCATCAATTTCATCCTGCTCGCTCCGAAATGCATTAAGTTGCTTATGATACTCGATTTTGGATAAATGAAAAGATACTTGCGCCCCATACCGGGGCGCAATCATTACTATATTGCTAAAAACCCCGCGTTCCGCTCCCTATGTTCAACTTTGAATTGTTTTCCTATGGCCCTTTCCGTAGGCATCAATAGCTTTTTTCAATTCAGGGTTTTTAAAGGCGTTTTGGATTTTTTCTTTGCAAGTTGTCAACTCTTTGTCATTAAAATATCTGGTAGCAATTGTCCTGTCTTTATCATCTACCTTCCATGGAGCTTCCTTTATAGTGCTATTTTTCAATATTTCCTTAGCTCGTTCATTCTTCTCTATAATATTTGATTTTTCTATATAGGCGTCTTTTATCATTAATTTAGCATTAAAAAGCTTTTCATCTTTTTTCATAGATTCATTTATATTATTTGCTAATTCTATCTTTGCTATTCGATGATTAGGAACAGCTTCTAGAGATTGTTCAAGTAATGTTAAAAAATTATCGTCACTTTGTATTATAGATTTTGCTTTTGAAATATTTGATTCTATATTTGATTCTTTTGTATAAGCATCTATTATTATTTTTTTAGCTTTACGAATATCTTCATTTTTCTCATTTGCTAAATTTTCTTCTATTTTTTTCAATTTGCTTTCATCAGATTCGTTGAGAGCTTGTTTAAGAAGTTTAATAAATCCTTTGTTAAGAAGTTTAATAAATCCTTTTTCATGACTATTAATTAATTTTTCTGCGTTTTTTAAGTCTTCAGACGGTTGGACCCATTCATACGCTTCACTTATTTCCCAAGTACTCTTTAATTCACTAAATCCATCGGCCTTTTGAAAATTAAAAGGAACGTTACCGCCCTCGTATATAGCTTTAAAATCTTCCCGATTTAACAATTCATCTTTCTTATTTGTATCTCCAATTCTTTTTATTAATTCATTTTCTATGTCTTTTAAATCATAAGAAGGAGATTCCCTTAAAATATCTTCAAGTATTGACATTACAAATTGCTTAACAGCTTTATCAAATTGTGGACCAGCTTGAGAAAAAATAACGGGCCGAATAGCTTTTATTAATTGATCCATTGAAGATGATTCGTTAATTTCACTTAATGATAAAGGTCTAATTACAGCATTTGGATCAGAGGTTATAGGTTTACCACTTATCTTAGCTTCCTGGGCCCTAATGCTTTTTTCGGGGGATTTACTTCGTAAAGAAATCCCTCCATGCATCCTCATAGTCTCCCTGTTATCTTTCCTAACTTCCTCATTTAAAGCGGTTGTGAAATCAGCAGGTCCTGAAACTTCGACATTTTTATCAAATGATACTTTTTTATAGACATATACGGCTGCTGCCGCGTCATCAAGTTTACCAGGGAAATCACTTTCCTTCAAATTGACTCTTTGTTCACTTGTTGTTGTCATTAACATGAGTTTTTTTGCCTTGGTCTTCTCTTCAATGTGTTTTGCGATGATATTCCTAATTTCTTCTCCGGTTCTACAATTTTCTACTAGTGCTTCCATCTGCTTTTTAGCTTCGCTCAAAGAAATTTGAATATGAGCGGGATCTTCAAGTTTCCATTCATCAGGTTTAATTGGACTATCTTTAGGAAGACTGGTTGAGGGATCAAAGTTATCCACAACCCCATCGCTGCATACATAAACTACATCGCCTGACTGGAGCTTATATGTGAATGCATGCACCTTATGTAAATCGCTTTGTGGAGTGGAATTATTAGCTACAATTTGACCGCCGGATTCTGTTGCATCCAGTGTGCCTTTCAAGTTTCCTAGTGGATCAATAGCCTCCCAGCCACCCTCCTTTTTAGGTCTAAAAACAAATACCTTAGAATCACCAAGAACCACTCCGGTGAGCTGATCTCCTACGACCGCGGTCTGGATATAGGTAGTACTACTTCCTGAAACGTCTGTTTTATTTCCAGCCTCTTTGTTTGCTTCCATTAAGGCCTCAAGTTGACACATAAGAACTGCATGTATACTTTTACATCCTTTAATTTTATCAGAGAGTGTTTTATGGGCCTTTTCAGCAGTCACTATTGCCGTTTCTGCAGCCCCTGGACCATGACCGCTGCCATCGCACAAAGTAATAATTGGAGGGGAATATTTTTCCGAAACGAGCACGTGATCATGATAGCGCCCATCCTCAGGTTCAATGTATAATCTGGAGGCTTTATAATCGAAATAGGCATTCGTGAATGTGTGTTTATTTTCATCAATTGTTCCGCTTGCTACTTTAAAAAGGGTGAGTGTTTTCCCATCTCTTTCAATAGTCTTAGTAGAGGCTGGCTTTTCAAATATTAAATTATCAGTTTTCTTGATCTTCAATCCATTATTGTTTAAATCCCCCATTTTTGGGGGAGATGCCGATCCAGGTATTGAAAAGGGATCTTTTGTATCGGGATCATTTGTATCGGGATCATTTGTATCGGGAACAATTATAGAGGATACAATAGCCTTACAGTAATCATCGAAATTATTATTTACCCAACTCCTTTTGCACTTGTCCAATGTTATCGCTTCCATATTATAGCTATGCGCAGCATCTACCATATCTTTAAGACTAGGCATTTTTGATTGTATGGATGGATCTATTTTCAAGTTTAAGATGTATTTTGCAAATTGCTCGGGTGATAAAGATTCCATCTTATTTTTCAGCTTTTCAATTAAATCTTGTGGAATTGGGATTTGTTCTCCGTCCTTGTTTAATGAAACCTTCAGCTGGTTAATAGCAGGAGATAACTCATTCAATTTCTTTTGCACTTTATCAGGTTGAATTGCAATTCGATATCTTAATCCAGCATTTTTAGCGTTTTTTAGCACATCAGAACTGTCTGCCTTTACAGTTAAGTTGACCAATAGCTCAGCGATTTTTTCATTGTTGCCGCCGGCAATAGCCTTTAATATGTTTGTCTTTTTCGGATCTTTAATAGAAGCAGGATTTTTTCCTAAAAACTCTTTAAGATTATTTTTTGCCGCTTCTAATTTTTTTGTATCAGTTGTTAAGTCCGACGGAAAATCCGGACGATTTGGGTCATTGAAAAAATCCTCAAGTTTTTTTGAAACTTGCGTTCCAGGGGGTCTAGCATAACCCGTAAATACGGTTTTATCGCTCTTCACCTCTCCAGGCGTTCCAAGTATGCTTTTGGGTTGTTCGGTCGCCTCAATTGCTGGGCTTTTGGCATCACTTCCCACCGGTTTTTTAGTAGGTTTCTCTGCTAAGGGGGCGCTGCTTTGTTGTATTTTTTCAGCAACAGCAGCATCAACGCGTCCTTTCATTTTAGCTTGCACACTCCGAACCACTTCTTGTTCAAAAGAAGGAGAACCTGTTTGTTCGGCTATATTCGAAGAAGGTTTCGTCACTTTCGTAGTTTCATTTTCTTCTTCCAAAAATTCTGTGGAAGCGCCAGATACCATGGGAATGATATCATCAGGATTCTCCACATCGCTTAATGATGCATTCGCAAATTTTAATTCATCGTCATTCAATTTTTCTAATTGTTCTTCTATTGTCAAAGCATCTTCTTCTATTGCCGTTTCATCACCTAAAGCTCTACTTTGTTTTATTAATTCATCTGCTCCTCTTCCCAATTCTATTAATTCATTAGCTTCTCTTTCCGATTTATTTAATTCATAAGCTTTATCTCCCAAATCACTAGCAGCATAATTTTCAAATTCTTTTATCAGATTTTCATTCTCTTGTATCTCTTGTTCTCGTTTAGCTGCATTATATTCTCGTAACATCTCATTTGCCTTTTCTTCTTCTTTAATAATAGGTTCAAGAATATCACCCACCCCTTTTTCAAGGTCAATCTCCGGTTCTTTAGCTTGTTCAACAGGTGTGCTTTGTCTAGCTTCCATTAATGACCTGTCAATCTCCATCTCACTTGGATAATTTCCTCCTGTGTTTTCTGTAGCAGAAACAATAAAATTCCATATTTGTTCCAGATTTGCATTGGGAGGAAGAGAGGAAGTTTGATCGTTTGCGGTGACTGCAGTTGGGGTTCCAGGATGAAATTCTTGTATAAGTTCCTCTGCCTCTTCAACAAAAGTCTTTTGTTCTAGTATTTTATCTTTCACGGGCGGTGGCATTTGTTTCTGTACATCTTGCTGTACTGTTGTTGGTTTAGAAGGCAAAGGTGGGGCCAAAGACAATCCCATAACGTTTGAATAATCGGTCAATCGTTCGCTTTCGGGCTCGAGTTGGACTGTTTGAGATTTGAAGGTCACTGTTTCAGCTGGTATGGCAAGTTGAGATGGTTTTGGTAATTTAGCGATTGTAGATTGAATTTCAGATTTAACTTTATCTTTGTCAATGCCTAATGCTTGTAATTGTTCTGAATTTGTGTCTATTCTCCCATTGAAATTTGTCAGAATGCCGTTTTTTGAATTATTATCATTTACTTGAGAAATTAGTAAATTAATCTTTTTTATTAGATCTTTTGTATCTTTAGCTTTACCCAACAGTATATCAAAAAATATTTCATCTACATAAGTTTTAATTTCCCCAGGTTTTTTTTCTTCAACAGTTATAGCATTATTTCTGATGTTTATAAATCGGTTGATTAATTCTCGGTCCTCTTGAGATTTAACTGGATTTCTTTGACTTGCTGGTTGAAGCTTGTTCGAGTTGGATGAAAACTTAACTTTACCCTTTACATGTCTATGATCAAAAGACTCAAGGTGTTGTGTTTTTGCATCACCGATGGGTTGTCCTGATACGTTGATGTCAGCAGCATTAACATCAATTTGATTTTCACCCACAGCCATAGCGAACACATGATCAACTTCTCGGACAGTGGGATAATGCGTTTGGATAAAACTTGGAGGGGCAACATTTGTTTGAGAGCCTGTTTTGAACCGCGTGTATTTTTCTGCTCCCATTGCATTTAAGGGGCTTTTTGCCTCTCCCACATCTTCACTAATGGAATTAAAATCCCCCCCTACAATAATTCCCGAAGCACCATTTTCTTTAGCTAATGTATGAATGACATGATGAATTTTGAGAAGATCGTCATATCGTTCTCCATGCAGACGAGGTTCAGCTCCAATACCATACCCTGGAAGATGTATCGAACACAGAACGACCTTTTGGCCTGTATTTTTATCATGGGCAAGAACAGCCCTGAAATGATCATTCGAGAAGGAACCGTCTTCGTGTTTATTAAAGATGACGCTAATGTTAGGATCAGTATTTGGGATGTTTGCATTGAATTCGCGGACAATTTCTTTATCTTTAATTTTATCCCCAACTTCATTCAATGAACGATGTTTACACTCTTGAACCTCAAATCTATTTGTATCGATTATTAAAGAAGGTTTCATACCACTTGATGGACAAAATAGTTTTTTTGATGGAATTTCTCTCACTTTTTGCGCCAGTTTTGAATCAGAGGATAATTCCTGTGTAAAAACCACATCTTTGGAGGTTATCTCTTTAGCCCGTTCCTTAATGTGGGCTTTGATTGTTTTGTCTACATGTTCTTTGATACCTGATAAATCACCCTCTTTTTTTCCCAATTGATCATGAATTTTTGCTATATTATATAACATAAAGATGAATTCATTTAACTTGCCAAGTTCCGGCACTGGATTATACTTAGCATCCTTACCCTTTAAGAGATCCACCAGATCCTTACAATTTTGATGGTCTTGTAAGAAATCAGTTAACTCATTTAGACATTTTTTATCACTTTCAGTTAGTACCTTAAAATTATCTTTTATTATTATTGAATAGAGATTTTTTTTAAATGTCTTGATATTTTTATTTTTAACATTATCGAAGTCGATGTCATTAAGACGATCCGTTATCCCTTTTTTATTATCGGCTTCGAAAGCAGGCTGGGCAAGGGTCTGTTTTATACCACCAACAGCAATCTCCAAATATTTCTCAGGTGTATACTTTATTAAATATTTCTGTACAAGTCCCAATCCTCCATCAAGACCCACATTTGAAGTGGCGAATTTGATCGATTTTTTACTAATTAAATAGGTTATTTTATCTTTTAACTCTTTAAAAATATTAGATTTAACTTCTTTAATTGGATTATCTTGAGCAAGTTCATGCATTGTTTTTGTTGCACCTTCAACATCATCTCGCTTTAGTTCGCTGACATGTATGCCCTTAGTTGATGATATTGACGGTGGTTGACCTGTAGAGTGTAAGTTATTATTTTGAGGAGAGGGTGATACTTCACGACGTATATTTGGATCCATAAAACCCTTACATTTAAATTTGTTTATATTATTTATTTATTTTTATCTCTATGCAATATTGCTATATTGCATTTTCTCTTCATTCTCTCTTACTTAATAATAATATTATTTATCATATAATTTCAATATTTTGTAATGTTATTTTTTTAATTTTAACGGAAGTTCTCACTTTTAATGAAAAGCCGTTTTAATTGATGTATTATGTATTGGAAAAAAATAATTGGAAATATGGGCTCAATAGTTCTCGACAGGTGTTATTCTTCTGAATTCTACCGGTCAATCTAAACTATTTTGTTATGCTTTTGCGTTGATCCGTTGAGGGAATGACTATGGGTTATTATTTTGGCAAAGAATTTTCATCATCTGATAAAAAGTGTTTAAATTGAGCTGCTGCATTTGGATCTTTTATCTTTGAAATGAGGAAGTCGACAAAGCGATGGCTCTTCAATAATTCAGGAGCTAATTTTTTTAACTTATCAATGGAATCGTAACAATTGTTGTTTAATTCATTGCATAGCTGATCTATTTTAATGCTATCTTGTTTATTGCGATATTTATAAAAGCTTATGCTTCTTAAAGCATATAAATCTATTTTATGGGCTCCATAAAAATTAAATTCGCTTGTGCATGACATTTTGCGTCCCAGATCGGTTAAAAAATCAATCAATTCAACGTCATTTAATTGAGAAATGAGATTGTAAATATGATCAATTTTATTATTCGCTGGTTGTCCTTCTACATCTTCTAAATTGTCCAGGAATTTAAAAAAGTTTAATGTCCAAATTTTTTGTATTTCATTCAAATTATAAGAGATAAAATGATACTTTGGAAGTTCAACACAATATTCTAAATTATTCTCTTCTCCATAAATTTGCAAATTTATGCAAGAACTACTTTGATATCGAGGAAAACTTGTATCGTGTGCAAAAGTCAGGGTTTCATTTTTTAATGGAACTGTTTGGATAAGTTTAGAGCTATATCCAAAATCCCTCTGCTTAAAAAATGCATGGGGATTTTTATTGAAATCTGTTGCAGTCAAAAATTGTGCCAGGTCGAATTCCATACCCACAGTTTTTCCCTGTAAACACATGGGATCTATCAGATTGGGCCCGAAACAGATGACATTTCCATCACCATTGCGGATATCACATGTCTTGAGTGCAGCCGGTCGGAAATCGATATGGGAATTGACCAGATTTTCCCGACCATAGAGGCATCCGTCCATAATTTTTGCCAAATTTTGAGTGGCTGCCAGATGGGTGATAGAAGAATATAATGTGACATGACTGGCTGCATTAATGATCCGATCTGCCAATTCAGGGCTGCATTTTTGAGGTTTATAAGGGGTGTTTGCAGCTTCCATGGCTTTATGGGCCTCTTGTCCAGCATTCAGCAGGGAATGACTATAAAGTGATCTGATGCGATTGATTTCAGATTCTCTTCTTATTTTTCCACGAATAGATCTCTGAATGAGCATAATTTTATTTTCTAAAGCTGGATCTTTATGGTGTCTGCGATTGAATTCAGCTAATGTGTGAGTTTTTTCTGCATCAAATGAAGCCAATGGTTCAGGAACAGGATTATCAAAAATGGAAAGGGGAGGGATAGCGACAGTTTTCATAAAAAGATGGATAATTTCCGGAATTCCACATTGATATACCGCTTTTATGAACGTTATATCTTTTAAAGTATCCTGATATAAAGATTTTTCGGTGGTTATATCATAGTCCGTGGTATTTAGAATTGGGCTAGATTGATTTATTAATTTCAGGTGGTTTTTAAGATCTTCCAATATTTTTTCTTTCTCGGTCTTTTCAGCATGTATATAGCCGTTAATTTTATTAAATAATTCCCAAATATTCTTTTTTTTAGTACATTTAAAAAACTTATAAAATTTATTATCCATTGCATCAATGAATTTTGGGTCCAATGGTGTTGAAAAATTATTTTTTATTAGGTCTTGAAGTTTTGACTCTATATTTATAGCTAACTTAAAATTGTACCGGCATTTTTTAACATCAACATTTTCTAACAGGTTTAAAATATCCTTCTGGTAATTAATGGTGTTGTTTTGTATCTGCATAGACAAGATCCTTATATGAATATTTTGTAAATAACAATTTGTTGTAATTTTATTATCTTATTTTACGGAAATTAGATTATAGAAAATAGCTAATATAAAATCAATCTGAAAATATCCATCTGAAAATATCCATTTGAAAATATCCAATCGAGGTTTATTAGTCTTCGCTTCGCCAGTTTTCTACGGTAATTTCTGGTATGCGGATGAATTCATTGCCATTAGAAGTAACCATGATCATGTTTTGAGCTAAGGCTGTACCTGCCATCAAGACGTCATAAGGTCCAATAGGAGATCCTGCAATTTTTAAAGCAGCTCTAATAGAAGCCGATGCCATGGAACATTGAGGGGAATAGGGAATAACATGAATATGAGCTAAAAGAGCATTCCAAACAGGGCGTATTTTGATTTCTCTTTCCGGATTTAACTTCAAACCATATTCAATTTCCATGACAGCAATGGAGGAAACATGAATTTTTTCAGGTGAAACAGATTCAAAATGTCTTATCACTGATGGAATTTTCTTAAAAAAATCTGAGATCACACAGGTATCCAGCAAATAGTTCATGATAAAGGATCCTCTGAAATATTATTTAATAAATCCTTACGTAAAGATTTAAAGTCAGGCAGATCTTCTATAGCTGGAAAATTAAAGAAGTCTTTTGGCCACTCGGTTTTCGTGTGATTTTGCAGCCACTCTTCCAAGGCTTCATTTACAATGGAATTACGTGTCCTGTGAAGAGATTTCGCTGCTTTCTTTACTCTCTCTCCCGTATCTTTTTTTAAATAGATATTAAAGTTCATTTTCCTCCTTAAGAAGTTCTGATAAGGGGTATGCCGTTTTTGCGATCCTGAGATCCTGCCCATCTTGTTTCCATATTTCCTAATCAAAACATAACATAACATGTTATATATTTCAAGTATTAATTTACTCACGTTACGCAAAACATGTAGAAATCTCGGCTATTGGTTTAAGTTCGTTCACTACAGCGATAAGGTATCAAAAAACGGCCGTAAATCTGCATTTGCACGTTTGCGGCCGGATTTTAAGGTATCAAAAAACGGCCGTAAATCTGCATTTGCATGTTTGCGGCCGGTTTTTTTATTCCTGGTCGAAGATGGCGGAACCGATGCGCAAGATGGTGGCTCCTTCGGGGATGGCGAGGTGATAGTCATTCGACATTCCCATTGAAAGATGAGGCAATGAAATGGCTCCTCCGGAACAGATGACGAGTTCATCTCTCAGATCCCACAGCCTGGAAAAACAGGTGCGTATGACTTTTTCATCGTCGGTCAAAGGGGCCATGGTCATAAACCCTTCGATTTTTATTCCAGGAAGTTCCCAGAGGGAATCAAATATCGATTTGACTTCTGTTTCGGTAAATCCCTGCTTCGTTTCTTCTTCTAATATGTTGACTTCCAAAAGCACTCGTGCGATGAGTTCCTCTTCCTGGCTGCATTGGGAGATTTTTTCGGCGAGTTTATAGCTGTCGACGGAGTGGATCAGTTCGAACGATGAGACCACTTTTCTCACTTTGTTCATTTGAAGGGGCCCTATAAAATGCCAGTGGATATCTTCCGGGGTATGGGACATTTTTTCAGAAGCTTCCTGAAGCCGGCTTTCACCGAAGTCCCTATGTCCCAGATGATATATGGGATTGATATCTTTCCATTCCCTTTCTTTCGTGACCACGACGAGTTCAATATCGGCAGGGTTCCGACCGCATTTATAGGCGATCTCCGCGATAGAATCTTTGACATATTGATAGTTTTTTATGATCGACATAAGTATTTTATTTAAAATAGAGGTCTCCGAAGACTCAGGGGAGGGTTCATGATTTCCTGATATACGACCATATCTTTTTTTGAGGCGATTTTTTCCACCAATTGTTTTCCCTTGGAAGGCTTTGAGCTCACGTAGGTTTTATAATTGTTTACGGAAGATTGCATGTCGGGGCTGAGGATTTCGCCTACCGGAAATTTTCCATATCTTTTATCAAGATCGGTTGGATATTTTCTTTGGTCGAGCGGGGAGGTCAGGGCATACGCATCGAACTTCTCTTCGAACTGGTATTTTCCTTCCTGGACTAGGCGGTCAGGCTTGTGTGCCGGCTTCGTTTCTTTCATGAAGGCGCGAGGCGGCGGGGGAGGGGGCAATGGGGCTTTTTTGACAGGCGGCGGTTCCGGAAGAGGAGCGTGCTCGTCCTCCTCATCATCTTTCATATCCATATCCAACGATTTTAAAAACTGCTTCAGGTTTTGCTTTTGTTTGTGTGCGTCTTCTTCTGCGGGTTCAGGGTACTCCGATCGGGTCCGTTCCTTTTTACGCCGCCTGGAAAGAAGGGACATCATGATCATCACGACCACAAAACCAATAATTTGAATCAGGTCCATGGGGATACTCTATTTTTTGACTATAGTTTAAATCAGGGTAACACTTTTTTAACAGGATAGGCAGGATCGCCTCCGGCGGCAGGATAATTTTTATTACCACAGAGCACACAGAGAGAACAGATAGGAAATTCGTTTAGCTTTGCGACATAGCATTTTCGTTTGTGCGCGAAGCGCACAAACGAAAGCTGTCATTCAAGCCCGGAACGGGCTTGAATGAACTCTGTGCTCTCTGTGTGCTCTGTGGTAATAAAAATTTCTCAACCCTGTTATCCTGCCGCCGGAGGCGATCCTGCCTATCCTGTTAAAAAATATCCTTTTTTTATTTCTTTTGCCCTTCATCGGGTTTGGAGATCGATTTGCGCATCTCCGTGTCGGCGCCGACGTTCATATAGCGCATATAGTCCATGACTCCCAGGTTCCCCTTTTCGAAAGCGGCGGCGATGGATTTGGGGACCAGGGACTGGGCTTCCACCAGCATCGCTTCTTTTTCTTTGATTTTGGCGATATTTTCCTGTTCCATGGCGACGGCCATGGCCCTTCTTTTTTCCGCTTCTGCCTGGGCGATCCGTTTGTCCGATTCCGCTTTGTCGGCCCGCAGTTTGGCTCCGATATTTTCTCCGAGGTTCATTTCGACGATATCGATGGAGAGGATCAGAAAGGCTGTGGAGGAGTCGAGCCCTTTTTCGAGCACTAGCTTGGAGATCCGTTGAGGGGATTCGAGCACCTGTAAATGGGTGTCGGAGCTGCCTATGGCGCTGACGATCCCTTCGCCGACGCGGGCGATGATCGTTTCTTCCGTGGCGCCGCCCACCAGCTGCTGGATGTTGGTGCGGACTGTGACCCGGGCGCGGACGTTGATCTGAATCCCATCCTTAGCGACTCCTGTGATGTAGCCTCCGTGGCTGGGGCAGTCGATCACATTGGGATTGACCGAGGTTTGTACGGCTTTATAGAGATCTCGCCCGGCCAGGTCGATGGCAGTGGCCCGTTTCCAGTCCAGGTTGATGTTCGCCTTGTCTGCTGCGATCATGGCATTGACGATATTGGGAAAATGCCCTCCGGCCAGGTAATGGGTTTCGAGATCTGAAACGGAAATATCTTTCAGGCCTGCTTTATAGAGAATGATCCGCGCATTGACAATAATGCGAGGGGGGATTTTTCTCAGGGACATCCCGATGATGTTGAATAAGGGGATGGGAGTACCCGAAACAAAGGCCTGGAACCATAAGCTGATGAATCTGCCGAGAATGCTCAGCAATATGATGACGACAAGGGCTAGAATGACAAAGATAAAATAAATTCGATCCCTATGTCTGCCAACAGGATGGCGGCGGGAGGGGTGACTTGCATATTTTTTATTCCTTTTTTACAGGTTTGACGATGAGGCTTTCTTCCTGACCGCTGAGGACTATGACTTCAGTCCCTTTAGTGATATAGCCGGTTTGGGAGAGGGCTTGGTGCTGTTTTCCCTCTATGAGGATATAGCCGCCAGGTTTGAGATCGGACAGGACGGTCCCTTTTTTTCCAATAGCGGTCTGATCAAATTTTGAAGCGACAAATCCTTCTTGGGCTTTATCAGAGTATATACTCGTTCAGGCTTGGCTGTCCTTATACGCCAAATGGCGAATTTAATCAATAAGACTAAAAGGACCGCAACAAGAATCAGATAGAAAAATACGGCAACCAGGGAGTTGGCTTGCATAGCAAAGAGATAGATGCTGACGGCGATTAAAATGCCTCCAGTGATCCCCATGACAGCTCCCGGCAGGTAAAATTCCATGAGGATCAGCAGCAGGCCTAAAATGAGCAATAGGAAAGGTGTCATGTTTTTTGTTTATCGCTATTTAAGGGATTAACGACGATGGAACTTCCTTCCATCCTATCGACGACAACAGGGGTATTTTTCTCTATGAAGGCCCCATAGCTGATGGCATCATACATTGTATCATGGATGACGATTTTTCCGGAAGGTCTGAGCGAAGTTATGGCTACGCCTTGGGTTCCCGGGGGGATTTTCAGTTCATTTTTGTCTACAGCCATATACCCCTCCTGTTCATGTCCCACCAGCACAAACCGCCTAAATGCTCCAGAGCCTGGGATACATAGCGGCCTAACAGAAGCATGATTACAAACGCCAAGACCAGTGCGCCGCATAGCCAGGCCAAGCGTTCGAATACTGCTTGTCCCGCGGCATTTAGGGTTTGGGTATTGAATCATAGTGAAACGATTCCACCCCGGAAGCATGAGCCCGAAAAGGCCCACGAAGAACAGGGCGATGCCGATAATGCCCAAAAGCCCGAAGGTGGGCAGAATGAAAAGTTCGACCAGGATAATGGCCATCCCTGTCACGATAAAAATGAGTTCCAGCCAGTTGGCGGCTTCATTGGCATAACTGGACAAAATGATTAAAAACAGACAGGTCACAGCTAATGTCCGGCAGCTCCGAAGCCTGGTGTGCTCAATTCCAAGTAGAACCCTAGTACCAACCCTAAAAAAAGGAGCGAAGAAACGATGGGATTTGACAATAAGCCAAAAAATCTCTCTTTCCAATCGGGCAGGTATTCGTCTATGATGATTTCTTTGGCGTATTTTTGGAAATAAGGGATAGGTGAACAGCAAACTTTTGTCCGGCGGCCATTTGCCTTGGGCCTGTTCTTCCTCTGTAATGGGCGGGAGCTTTGCCGGAAGGAGCAAGATATCGGCTACGCCGTATTCCATCAATTGTTCAGCAGTTAAAGTCAGCAGTTTGCTTTTGGGTTTGATCAGAATATCCGGTTCATTTCCCGTGGAGATGATTTGGGAATCCAGGTCTAATTTGATGATTTTTCCTCTGACGTTTGACGAGGATGATATCTTTATCGACCATGGCCTCGGCGATGGAGGGATTGCGGCCAAAAAAGCGGCCCGATTGGCAAATCCGCCCGTATGGCGGAGTTGACCTTTTCGGAAGCCGGTTCTGCCTTGCCGCTTTCGAGGGTCAAGGGTTCTGCGGCTCCCATGCTGGCATCTTTGGCAATGGCGATAAACCGGCAGGAATAAGCCAGCATAGCCCCAGCCGAGATGGCCCAATTGTCGATGAAAGCCACTACCGGAATACTCGATTGGGTATCCATATCTTTCAAGGCATCCGATATTTTTTGGGCTGCAAATACCTCTCCTCCTGGAGTATTCAAGTCCAGGATGATGAAATCGGGCTTGCTTTTTTATAGTATTCCAGGGCATTTTTGACATAAAGCCAAGTCGATTGGTTGATCTCCTGATCATGGCCTCCGATGGTGATCCATCCCACAGTTTGCCGTTTGGAGGGATCGATATGAATAGTTTTTTCCAGTTGGCTGTCCACATCGGGATTCGCCTCGGAACAGACCGCTTGTGTTATAATTCCAAAAAGCAGGCAAAGTAACAGCAACAATTGTTTTTTCATTCTGATTTACGATTGAGGAAAGAAAGTATTAAATCGCGTGTTTTTTCCAGGTTCTTTTCGTTATGGGCTGCCGAGATGAAGCAAGCCTCATACTGCGAGGGGGAAAAATACACGCCGTGTTTATACAGGTACCGGAAAAATTCGGCAAAGGTTTCGAGGTCCAGCTGTTCTCCCTGTTCCATATTTTCCACCTTTTTACGACCGAAAAAAGAGAGTGAATAGGGAACCTTTTTGCTGAAGGCACATATTCAGGTTTCGTTTCTTTATTTCTTCTTGGACGGGGTGGGTGAGGGAGTTCGTTTTTCGTTCCAGTTCCTGATAAAATCCCGGGGTTTCCAATAGGGAAAGCGCCTGATACCCGGCTTCCATGGCGACGGGATTGCCGGACAGGGTGCCTGCCTGATATACGGGGCCCAAAGGAGCTAAATAGTCCATGATGTCCCGCCTGCCGCCAAAGGCTGCAGCGGGGAACCCTCCCCCGATGATTTTTCCGAAGCAGGTCAGATCGGGGGTGATGTTATACAGCCCTTGGGCTCCATTAAGTCCTACCCTGAAACCGGTGATCACTTCATCGAATATCAGCAGGGCGCCGATTTTTTTAGTTTCCGAGCGCAGCGCATCCAGAAATTCTTGAGAGGCGGGGACGACTCCCATATTGGCTGCAATGGGTTCCACAATCACAGCAGCGATATCATTTTTATCCAAATTATTGAATGCTGCGATATCATTATAGGGCAGGCAAAGAGTGTGTTGAATGATCGGATCGGGGATGCCGGCGGAAGAAGAGGTAGAAGTGAGGCCGATCACTCCGGATCCGGCGCGGACAAGTAAAAAATCAGCATGGCCGTGGTAGTTTCCGGTAAATTTGACGATTTTATTTCTTCCGGTGAAGCCCCTGGCCAGGCGTATCGCCGACATAGTAGCTTCGGTTCCCGTTGAAACAAACCGGATTTTGTCAATGGACGGTACCAACCGGGTAATTTTTCGGGCTATTTTTTCTTCTATAGCTGTGGTGATGCCGAAGGTGCTGCCTTTGGAAACTCTATTGATGGCAGCCCGGTTAATGTCCGGATGGGCATGGCCGTGGATCAGGGCGCCCCAGGAGCAGCAGAAGTCAATATACTCGTTGCCATGACAGTCGGCAATAGTGTCTTGAAAGCCCCTGTCGACGACCATGGGAGGGATTCCCAATCCCTTGAAGGAGCGTACCGGAGAATTCACTCCGCCTGGGATCACTTCGCAAAATTGTTCATGAGTGCTTTTGTTGTGCATAATTCCTATGTAAAAGTTAGTTCTCTAGGGTCGGTTTTTTTGATGATAACCGAAACATTCTTTTGATTAAACCCTTTATATCCTTCGCGCCGCTGCAGATTTTCCATATGGCTGCCGACAGCCCCGTAGTTTAGGAACTTTTGCGCCTGTTCAGGAGTGATTTTCTTCTGGTGAAGCAAAATGTTCACTCGTCTGGGGTCTACTTGCCAGACTTCCCCTTCGGTAAAGGCTTGTTTGAGGAAAGGGAAATTGCTGAAAGGTTCCATCATGCGGATATGAAAATGGCTTAGATCATGGGCGAGTTCGTCAAACATAAATTGGGCTTCCAGATGGTGCATGCCGGCCTGAAGGATGGAGTCTCCATGCAAGGCGCACCACAGTCCGATCGTGCCCAGATGGGGCAGATCGGGCATGGGATGATGGGAAAAATCTTGGTCCAGCTCATGCGCGGCCAGGTCGACATCCAAAAACAGCACAAGTTTGGCCTGGGGATTTTCCATGACTTGGGCGCCCCATCCGGCTTCTTCGCCGGCATAAAAGCGTTCCCTGCAGTGGAAGCCCAGCATTTCAAATAAGCGGACCAGGGAGGAAAAGTGTTTTCGGGAAGAGCGGAAGGTGTGATGGTCATGGTTTCCCCATCCCATTCCCAGACGGTCCTGCCGGTATTTTTGCCATTGGCCGGCGGTATTGCGGAGCTGCCAGAATTTTCTCTCGCATTCCAGTATCAGGCTGGCGGCGGCGTCCGTTCCGAGTAAGTTGACCAGTTCTTTGACCAGGATATGGGTGTGGTGCATAGCCTCTTCCTCATTTTCAAAATGCCTTTGCCGGGTCGACCATTTCTCCTTTGCTTCCAGATAATGCTCCACATAGACCGCATCCAGATAGACCGGTTCAATGGTATCGGTGCCTCTTCTTTCGATGATCCATAGGGAAGCGTCGTTATCGGTAGAAACGCAGCAGCGTCTAAAAAGGCTGAAGGGACTTCCCTCAATCCAGCCGGTGATGCCGCGGACCATTAAAAAATCTTCAATGCTATCCACTGTAAGGGCGATCCCCATGCTGCCATTTTCTTCATCATTCAAAACGATCCTGGGCAGTTGGGCTCCGGGATGATGAAAAACTCTATATGAGGCTGCGGCATGCAGAAACACGAACCCGCATTTTTCCAATTGTTCCTCAAGGGTTGCAGAATATCCAACCGAAACATGGTCCACCCAGTCAAAAAGGCGGGTGCTGGTATGTTTTAGCAGATTTTCTTTTAAACCGGCAATGAAGGAATTGGCCGTGCAGCACTGTTCCATGATGTTAAAAACTAAGGCTTCTGCATGAGGGTGACATACCCATGGTTGATGCAATGAAACTGACATAATAATTGCCTCCTTTATGAGGGTCTATATTCTCTATTGAAACAGACAGGCAAAATATGTTACAATGAATAAAGTAGAGGAAGATATTTAATTCGGCTATTATTTCAAGGTAAATCATGAGTGATGACAAAAAACAGGATTTCAAGAAAACTTTCCCCAACAGCTTTATATGGTTTTTGATGGCGGTGTTTTTATTTACACTGATGATTCAAAACTTCATTGAAACGAAATTTGCCAAGGTTTCCTTCAGCTATCAATTGGAACATCTGGTAAACCTTCAGCTGATCCAACCTGAAGACAGTAGAAAAATCGCCCTGAACGACAATCTCGTGACATTTAGCGGTAAATTCCGCGACCATCAGACGGAGGAGGGGAAAAACCGGTTTAAATACCTCGACCTGCTTTACACCAACCATGAGTTGCATTCTGAACAAGATTATTTGACTAAACAGCTGGCAACCTATCGAGACAAGATCTATCAGTCGGGTTCCTGGTATTTGCTTTTTACCGGCAAGCCCATTCCAAAAGGGGGATACGTCGTCCTTCAAGACCTTTACACTGCACCTGGGCAAGACAACAGCATCGTCATTACCTCGCTTCCACAGAAAAATGTCACTTCTTTGGCGTCACTTTCGGATCAATTGAGGAACTTGGGCAACAATCCGACGGAAAACCAGCTTCAACAGTTAGGAGCTTCGCTGGATGATCTCATTAAAGGTTTCCGTTCACCCTTACTGGGGATCGGAAACGAAATGATGAAGCAGAACCTGAAAAATATTGAAAACAGCGTCGTTGAAGTGAACAAACTTCCAGATGCACAAGCCCAAAAAGTTACCATATACGAAAAAGCCATCGGCCAGATGCAAAGTATTGCAAATGAATTGAACCAGCAGGAAGATAACTCCCGTCTGACAAAATTGCGCAGCGTGCGAAACTACAAAGAGGCCATGGATGAATACAACAGGGTCGTGGCCAAACTGGATGATAACCAGCAACAGCTGGACAAAGCCAGACAAAATGTAGAAAGCGTCATCTGGTTTTTTAATAATAAAGAACTGTCCACAAGGGCTTTGGAAAAACAGGACGTAGAAGAATACAATCACTGGTTTAAAAACGCTAAAGAAGAATGGGACAATTTCGCCACCAACAAAGGGGGCTATTTCAAAGCGCCGGATCAACCCCTGAATACAGTGCTGGAAAAAACCTTCAAAAGCGAAGAGCCGGCTCCTAACTATGTCAACTATATCGTCACCTTGTTGCCTGTCCTTCTGGTCATGGTAGCCTTATATTTCATTTTCTCCAGGCAGATGAAAGGGATGGGGACCAATGCCATGAATTTTGGCAAATCCCCGGCCAAAATGTTGACTAAAGGTTCCAATAAAGTCACTTTCAAAGATGTGGCCGGTGTCGATGAAGCGCTGGAAGAATTGCAGGAAATCGTCGAATTTTTAAAAAATCCACAGAAATTTACCAGCCTGGGCGGGCATATCCCCAAAGGGGTACTATGCATCGGCCCTCCAGGTACAGGTAAAACCCTCATCGCCAAAGCAGTGGCCGGCGAAGCCGACCGCCCGTTCTTCTCCATTTCGGGCTCCGATTTGTGGAAATGTTTGTCGGCGTCGGCGCCAGCCGTATCCGCGATCTGTTCGACCAGGCCAAAAAAATGGCTCCCTGCATCGTGTTCATAGATGAGATCGATGCGGTAGGGCGCCACCGCGGCGCCGGCATCGGAGGCGGACACGATGAAAGAGAGCAAACCCTTAACCAGCTGCTCGTAGAAATGGACGGATTTGATACGAATGAAGGTGTCATTCTGATGGCAGCGACCAACCGCCCCGATGTTCTGGACAAAGCCCTCTTGCGGCCCGGACGATTCGACCGCCGTGTCGTCATTGGATTGCCCGACATCAAAGGCCGTTATGATATTTTAAAGGTCCATGCCAAAAAGATAAAGCTGGATCCTTCTGTCGACCTGATGCAGATTGCCCGCAGCACGCCCGGAAGTTCCGGAGCCGACTTGGCGAATCTCCTGAACGAAGCAGCCTTGCTTGCGGCCCGCAATGGCCGGACCGCTGTCACGATGCATGAAGCTCTCCGAAGCGCGCGACAAAGTCCTGTATGGAAAAGAACGGCGCAGCCTCGAACTGGATGAAAATGAAAAGCGCACGACGGCCTATCATGAGTCTGGCCATACCATTGTGGGCCTTGTCGTCAAACATGCCGACCCGGTGGAGAAAGTCACCATTATTCCACGCGGCATGTCGCTCGGTTCCACCATGTTTTTACCGAAGAAAAACAAAGTGAGCTATTGGAAAAAAGAACTGCACGACCAACTGGCCGTATTGCTGGGCGGACAGGCCGCTGAGGAAGTCTTTGTTGATGATACCTCCAGCGGAGCGCAGCAAGATATCGAACGGGCCACTGCTCTGGCCAGAAGCATGGTCTGCGAATGGGGCATGAGCGATAAACTCGGACCTGTAGCATACGATGAACGCGCGGATACAGGCCGCTATCTGGGAATGACTGGTTTCCACGAAAAGAAATATTCGGAAGAAACCGCCAAGGCCATCGATGATGAAGTGAAGAAAATATTGGATGAAGCCCATGCTGCAGCTAAAAAAATTATTCTGGACCATAAAGAAGAAGTGGAATTGATGGCGACGATGCTTATGGAATTTGAAACGCTGGACAGCGATGATATTCAAAAAATAGTCAATCATCAGTGGGATCCTGAAGAAAAGCGGGCTAAACTGAAAAAAGCGAGTGAATTGAACAAAAAGGCTCCTGTAAACCCGCCTCCTTCCCCTTTTGAAAGCAAACAACCGGGTACTTCGGCACCCAAGCCCTTGACTTCCCAGGCAGGCGGATAAATTAAGATGCAAACCAAAAAGAAAATAAAGAGAGCAAGTCCTAAAAGACTTTCTCTCTCTTCTCCTGTTTCATCAAAAAAAGCGATGTTGTATGACAAGGATTTTTTTAAATGGACAAAAGCACAAGCAGGTTTGTTGAAAAAAGGCAACTTCAACGAATTGGATATATGTAATCTGATAGAGGAGATAGAATCCTTGGGAAGAAACGATAAAAGAGCATTGCAAAGTCAAGTCATCAGATTGTTGATGCATTTATTGAAACAAAAATATCAACCGTACAAACAAATGGATTCCAATTCCTGGAAAACTTCTATTTCGAACGCAACCATTGAGATTATACTGTTAATAAGGAATAGCCCTTCTTTAAAAATCGAATTATTCAAAGTGTATGATGAAGCCTATAGGGATGCCAGAAAATATGCTTCAGTAGAAACTGGATTGCCTTTGGATACTTTCCCTGAAGAATGCCCCTGGAGTATAGAAGAACGGTTCCCCGAATTTCTGGACAAAAAGCCAAAGAAAAAATAATCGTTACTGTTTAAAATTTATTAACCACAGAGCACACAGAGAGCACAGAGGCTCTTCTACGATGTGTGTGGAATAACTTTCATTTAATTTTTAACGCAAGACGCCAAGACGGAAAGATTCAATTGCGCGCAAAGCGCGCAATTGATAGCTGTCGATCACGCCGCGATAGCGGCGTGATCGAATCTTTGCGTCTTGGCATCTTTGCGTTAAAAATTAAACGAAAATTCTTCTACACAGATCTTAGAACCCTCTCTGTGCGCTCTGTGGTCTCTGTGGTTTAAAATCAGTAATGAGCACCCCCTATCCTGTCGCCGAAGGCGATCCTACTTATCTTGTTAATTTTTTATCTTGTTATTTTTTTATCTTGTTAATTCTTTAAACTTTTTGAGCCGAAGAGCATTCAAGATGACCGAAACAGAGCTAAATGCCATGGCAGCACTGGCTATAACAGGATTTAAAAGAAGGCCAATAAAAGGATACAAGATTCCTGCAGCAATCGGAATGCCCGCTATATTGTAGATAAAGGCAAATAAAAGATTTTGCCTGATATTGCGCATCGTAGCTCTGCTTAGAGCAATCGCCCTTATAATACCCGAAAGATCGCCTTTCACCAAAGTCACTCCGGCACTCTCCATGGCCGCATCCGTACCTGTTCCCATGGCAATTCCTACATCTGCCGCAGCAAGAGCGGGAGCATCATTGATCCCATCACCTGCCATGGCGACAACCTTCCCTTGATCCTTAAGCCGCTGAACGAGGACATTCTTGTCTTTAGGATGGACTCCTGCATGAACTTCATCGATATTCAGCTTTTTGGCCACTGCCTTTGCTGTGTATTCATTATCTCCTGTCAACATAATGACCCTTATACCCAGCCGGTGGAGGTCTTCTATGGCTTTTGGAGTAGAGGCTTTAATCGGGTCCGCAATGGCTATAAATCCCATGGCTTTCCCATCCACCGCTACATAAATGACTGTCTGAGCCTGTTCTTGCGCTTCTTTCACTTGGGCCTGAAAATCTGCAATGCCTTGGAGGCGGTCCGCCTTGCCGACAAACACTTCTTTCTCTTCCACAATGCCTGCGACTCCTTCTCCTGTCACAGAATTAAAATGAACAGCTTCTGGAATTTTCAAATTTCTCTTTTGAGCTTCCTGCACAATGGCCAATGCAAAAGGGTGCTCGCTATTTTTTTCCACAGCAGCGGCCCATTTTAAAAGTTCATTTTCCTGGCCGGCTGTGACAATCCGTGTAATTTCAGGCTTCCCTTCCGTCAGAGTCCCTGTTTTATCTATCATCACCGCGTTGATCTTCTCCAGTCTTTCTAAAGCCTCGCCATTTTTTATGAGGACCCCCATTTCAGCTCCACGTCCTACTCCCACCATGATCGACATAGGCGTAGCCAAGCCCAACGCACAGGGACAAGCTATGATCAATACGGCCACAGCATTGACCAGCGCAAAAACATAACGGGGTTCGGGCCCGATCGCGCCCCACACAATAAAGGTGAGGACCGCCACTAAAATCACAGCGGGAACAAAATAGCCAGCAGTCACATCGGCGAGTTTTTGAATGGGCGCTTTGCTCCTTTGTGCTTCGGATACCATCTGCACAATTCTTGCCAATAGAGTTTCACTGCCGACCCGTTCCGCTTTCATTAAAAAGCTGCCGGTCTGGTTGAGGGTACTTCCAGTGACTATATCCTGAGCTTTCTTTGGAACGGGTATAGGTTCGCCTGTAATCATGGATTCATCTACATAGCTAGAGCCTTCGATGACTGTGCCATCCACTGGGATTTTTTCTCCTGGTTTCACTCTTAATATATCACCTGGTTTCACACGATCGATCGAAACGTCTTGTTGCTGACCCTTTATTACAAGATGAGCGGTCTTGGCGGCCCTGCCAAGCAAGGCTTTAATGGCCTGACTGGCCTGCCCTTTCGCTTTAAGTTCCACGACCTGTCCTAGGAGAACAAGCACAGTGATCATACAAGCCGCTTCAAAATAAATGAAAAGTTCACCCCGTTGTTTAAAGGATTCGGGAAACCAGTCAGGAAATAAAACAGCAAAGGCACTGTAAAAATAAGCGGCTCCTACGCCTAAGGCGATTAAAGAAAACATGTTCAAAGAACTATGGAGAAGTGAATGCCAGGCTTTTTCAAAAAAGGGCCATCCGCACCCAAAAACAACGGCCGTGCTTATGATGAATTGAATCCATTGTGAAACGGGACCTGTCTTGCTGGCTGCCAATATGAGGACAGCTATTGTTAAAATGGCGCCAATCCAGAATCTGCGCAGCATGTTCCGATACTCTGAATCCTCCTCTTCGATTGCCGGCATTTTTGGTTCTAAAGACATTCCACATTTAGGACATATTCCCGGCTTGTCTTGTTCAATTTCAGGATGCATGGGACAGGTATATAGGGCATTTTCAGATTTCTGGAGCATAACTGGATATTAGCAATAAAAAAAATAGTTTACAGTATTTTATTTTTTCGTGTCCCGAGTCCGAGTCCGATTTAAAAAGGATTGAATCGGACTCGGACACGGACTTGGACTCGGACACGGACTTGGACTCGGACACGAAAAAATAAACTATTTTCTCTAATGGCTAAAGTCCAGGTAGCATAAACCGATTTTTACATATTTACATTTAACGTGGAACCATATATATTGAAGTAGTTTTTATAACAGTTATTTAATTCATTTAATATTGAAATAGAGAGGAATAATGCCAAATTTTAAGATTATTACAAATGTCTATGAAATTCCACTGAATAGAGCATGGGTGAATTCCCCCAACTTTAAAAGCTTTAAAAGTAAGGGTAGAGAGGTGGATGCACAGGGCCGGAGGGTAAATTCCGATTATCAGGGGCTTCGATACACGGTAATTGCAAAACAAGAGCGGGTTTTTTCTTTTCTTGAACGCATAGAGAGAATTTTTCAGGGAATATGGGCCGTCATAAGCACATGGGGTCAGGCTCTTCGATCGAAAACTACAATGCACCTCTTCACCAAATCAAAAGAAACTATTCATTTTTGTGTCAAAGACAACTATTCTGAACTTCCTCCGGAATTGCATATAAAAATATTTAATATGTTGCCTGTAAAAGATCTTCCCATGATCTCTCAGATATGTAAAGGCTTTAAGCAAAATGTGGAAACCCATCTGAATTTAAATCCTCACGACCGTTTATTTTTCAAAAATATTAAACCAAGAGAATTTACTCAACAGAATCCCATTGGCAATTTTTTGATCCATAACCCCTCAGAAAATCCTCCTAAACTCGTAATTACATGTGATAGTAATACTGAATATGCCGAAAAAAACCCCACAGTCAAATCATGGGCAATAGATACCTCTTCTGCTATAGAAACTAATAGGGAAAGTATTCTAAGCTCCTTGACTTTGCCTATGGACTATTTAGCAATCGGGGGAAAGTCTTCACAATATCTGGCTGCTTGCACTGCATGGAGCACAGGACTCACCCAAATTTGGGATTTGGATGCACAGAAGGTTTTAGTAGCTGAAAGAAAATTCGGCGGTACCTGCCCCTCAAGTCTATATGCTATGGAGGATCATCTTTGGATTGGATTGAATACTGGCAATGTAGGCTGTTTCAATTTTTCAGATTTATCGGACATCAGAGTTTTTAAACCTCATAATCATTCAGTTCGCTGGATTTCAGAAGATCCGGCAATAGGAAGAATATTCACCAAAGGTTTGGATGGAAATAATATAAATAATGATTCATTAAAAATATGGGATGATCAAAATTCGCTTATAAAAAAAATACCGAATGCATGCATTGACCAGGAAACAATTTATGATTCCCAATTAAAATTATTGATTGGCGTAAATCACGACCAGAACATTTCCATCTGGAAAGGGGAAGATGGAACAGAAATTCATAACTTTATCATTTCTGATAATTCTTCTCCTCATGAAGCGACAGGCTTGCATTTTAATGCAGAACAAGGATTGCTTTTTGCATCTTTTCTAATAAATGATGCCAATGAGAACGCACTTATGTCAACAATTGCAGTATGGAATATTCATACAAAACAGCTCGTAAATAATTTTTCAACATATAATCCCGAATATGATTGTTATGATGTAACTACACATATCGATTTTGATCCTGCATCCGGTCTGATTTTGACAGGTGGAAATAAGGTTAATTTATGGAATCTGTATGATGGCAAATTGGTTAAAACACTATCTATTGCTAATGATAATGAAGAAGACAAAGATATACTAAAATCGAAGAGATTTTACCCAAAAAAGCATAGTCCGATATCAATCTTTAATATGTATTCGAAAATAGATACTACAAATGAAATTCAAAAAATAATTTGGGATAAAAAAAACCATAAGTTGTTCTGCTTAAGGAATAATAAATTATATCTTTTGGATTATTCCACACAGTAACTCACATTACGCACGGGTGCAATTAAATGTGTGGGGTTGAGAAATTTTTATTACCACAGAGCACACAGAGAGCACAGAGAAGAAATTCGCTTGGCTCTGCGACATAGAATTTTCGTTTGTGCGCTTCGCGCACAAACGAAAGCCGTCATTGAAGCCCGGAACGGGCTTGAATGATCTCTGTGTTCTCTGTGTGCTCTGTGGTAGTAAAAATTTCTCACCCCCTCACATTTAATTGCACCCTATACCTGGTTATATATTTACAAAAATCAATATTTACATACACTGAATGATAATTTCTGATGATTCTTGATTTATATAAAAAGGAGCTTCATGTGTCTTTAAATACGGATATCCTTAATCAACAAACGGGAAAAGATCCCATCTATGGACAATCTCTGGTGAATCCCATAGGCCAATTTAGTGAACTCCCTATGGATGTGGTTCCAATCATTTTCCAAAATCTCACGGCGGACCTTCCCTCTGTGGCTTTGGTGTGTAGAAATTGGAAAGCTATTGCCGATGACGAACAATTTCGTAAAATGATACGCCCTGTGCAGGCTTTTGGCACCCAGGAATGGCAGAATTATATTGGTGGTGTATATCCCGGAGAAGAGCCCATCCTGCCCAGACGGGCCTATGGCGACTTGGAAAAAGAGGATAGCCTGCTTACATACATTCCTCAATATATCATGATAGCTAAAAGTAATGGATGTGAAGTAGTGCACTTGGTTAATCTTTTAGCTATTGGCAATCTGGTCAAAAGACCGAAAACTGACCTTGAAACGGGTTATCATCATTATGTTTGGCAAGACATCCTCAGGAGAGAATTACGTATGGAGAAACCGCACTGGGTATGGATAAAGAAAGAAGTTATGGGCAGTAATCTAACCTTAGTCGAACAACAAAATCTTGTAAAAGAATCAGGAGGGAATCTTTCAAGGCTGAAGGATACAGTTGTCAGCCTTCTTATGGAATATGTCAGATCAAAAGAACGAAATTTCGTTTGGAATGAGGGCTCGTTTGGAGGAGTACGTGTCCTTGATAAATATGATGATGCGTGGCGATTATTTGTAGGGTTTGCCTCTTCTGGCATTAATATCTCTGTCTGCGATGATGGTGCGAATGCCAATATTGGCGTTGCCCTTGCTCGGAGGTCCTTTGGGTACACTTGATTATCTGGCTTTTTTGTAACAGTTCAGATATCCCATCCTTCGTCAAGGTATCTGAACGAAAAAGGTAATCAGGCCGTCTCGGCCTGATTTATTATTGGTGCCTGACTACTTTGCGGTAGAGGGCAGCCACCCATTTTTTTGGAAAGATATTCGCGCCAATAACAAGAAAACGGGTTTTCCAGTCAAAAATGTGGATAGGTTTCAGGTTTTCAATTTGCCGCCAGATTTGTTGAGCTGCGTATTCCCGCGTCATGGCCAGTTTTGAATACGCAGAATCTTCCCCTTGCCCTCCGCCGGCGCGCTGCCGAAAATTTGTCCTGACAAAACCGGGGCAGGCCACTAATACTCGGATGCCTTTCTTTTTTAATTCCTCATCCAAAGATTGTGAGAACCTATTTACCATAGCCTTTGAAGCAGAATAGACTGTAAAACCAGGGCAAACCGGAATTTCTCCGGCACTGGAAGAGACATTTAAAATGACGCCTTTGTTCCCATTTGCTGACAAAGCCCTGGCGGCTTCCAGGGTGAGCTCCAAAACAGCCATGCTGTTGACTTCTACGATGTCCAGCAGTTCCTTGGTCTCACAGGTCAGAGCCTCTCCATATAATCCAAAGCCTGCATTATTGATGACCAGATCCGGTTTTTTCTCATGGAGGGCTTGGATGATTTTTTTTCTTTCACCGGGCTGCGCCAGATCGGCTATCAGGATCTCTACTTTGACTTTCGATTGAAGATCACGGGCTGTTTTTTCCAGTTGGGCCTTGTTCCTTCCATGAAGGATAAGGTCGATTCCTTTGTCTGCCAATAGATAGGCGAGGGATTCTCCGATTCCGGAACTTGCACCGGTGATGAGGGCCAATTTAAAAGGAGAAGGCATAAGTTTCCTCAAGATTCAAAATTGATGGGGGGCTGGACGTTTTCTTTTTTGGGTTCCCTTGCGGGGTATTTTATTCTGGCATGTCCATAGGCTACGAGGGTTTTTACTAAAGTTGATTTCACTTTTGCCAATTCTTCAAATGTCAACAGGCTTTGATCAAACTGTCCGTCTTCCGCCTTTTCTTTTATAAGCCTATTGGCCAATTCCATCAGGGAATCTTCGTCAATTTTATCCAGAGACCGGGAAGCGGCTTCAAGGGAGTCGGCAATCATGATGATCACCGATTCTTTGCTGCGAGGCTTCGGTCCGGCGTAGCGGAACTCCCTTTCATCGACTTTGCTTTTATCTCCTCCCATTAAATCAAGCTGTTTCCGGTAGAAATAATAGGCCAGAGTGGTTCCATGATGCTCTTTGATAATATCGATAAACTGTTCCGGAAGGCCTGCTTTTCTGGCCAAGGCAACCCCTTCGCTGACATGGGCAATAATGACCTGAGCCGATTCTGTAGGGGTCAATAGCTGGTGGATATTGACTTCGTTTCCCTGCTGATTTTCAGTGAAGTATTGAGGCGTAGTCATCTTGCCTATATCATGGTACAGAGTGGAGACGCGGCAAAAAAGCCCATTGGCCCCTATGGAGGCTGCAGCGGCTTCGGCGAGGTTGCCCACAACAATAGAATGTTGGTACGTTCCGGGCGCTTCTATGGACAGCCTTCGCAACAGATCATTGTTAGGATCCATGTATTCCATCAGTGCGGCATTGGTCATTACCTTGAAAGACGATTCCAGCAAAGGCAGCAGGCCCACCACCAGGACTGCGGTAAAGAGCATGAATATGCCGGCAGTGAAAACGTCTTTTAGATCGGCCACATTTAAGGAGGAATCGTAATAGAGATGCATAGAAACGATCGCCAGGACAGCACATATCCAGGCTTTAAGACATACAATAAAAATCTCCTTTCTTCTCCTTAACGAACGGGTACTCAGAATAGCCACTACTGAAGCTATCAAATTTAAGATCAGGAAGCCCTGGCTGTTAAAAGTGAGCGCCATGGTCAAGATGATGGTCAAAAACCCGCTCACGAAGGTGGCAATGGCCGAATTCATCAGGCTGCACAGGAGAATGGCCGCAAAGGGTACGACAATGGGGTATTTGACCGCTTCCATCAGATTGTTTTTCGATGAAAGCAGAAAGAGCTCCGTAAATTTGGCCAGGATAAGATTTAATGACATCACGGTGACAATAAGGAACAGCTTTCTGTTCGATGCCATTACAGAAGGGTAATTGGCCTGCAAGTAAAAGACCCCTATGGCTGTCAGCAAAAGGGACATGATCGCACTACCCAATATTGTAAGGGGATGCCACAGGTTTCTTTTTTCACTGACCGCCTGCTTCATGGCCTGCAGCATGGCGATATGCCTGGCAGTGACTTTCTCTCCTTGGTTGAGGATGCGGCTGCCTGCGCTTACATGGGTATATTTGTCAGGGACCTGTGCTTGCAGTTTCTTTCTAAGCATTTTTTGGGCGGGGATATCCTCCTCGAACTGCCACTCTTTGTCCTTAAAAAAATTGATAGTGAACTGGATGGATTCATCATTAAACTTATGCTCCCGGTTGAGTATGTCGCCAATATCGTTCCAGATTTTGACGGGGAGCTTATTGTTGTTTGTCAGTTCGTTGGGGGTGTATATGAAGTAGGAAGGGGTCAGGATTCCGTGATCTTTCATGATTTGGAGCGTTCTGGCATCGCTAAAACGGGCTTTTAGCAATTCCTGCTCCAGGGCGTCCATGGTGGAATACAATTCTTCAAAGGAGATGTTGGCCGCGGCCGGATTCGCATGCCAGCCCTGGTTATAGATGAGAAAGTTTTCAAATTCGATTCTCCGCTGCCGCACATCCTTTTCGGAAATAAGGTAGATTTTTCCAATATTTTTTACCGCTTCCTGTTTGAGAATGATCGTAGCTTCTTCATCAAAGAAATCGAAATCGACCTGGGCGACGACATAAGCGGGAGCAATGCTTCCTAGTTCGAGAATTTCTATCCGTTCTTCGCGAAAATGCAAAATGATAAAAAGGATAATAACGAACCCAATGCCAATGAGGCAGCGAATGGCTGGGTTCTTATCAAAGAAACTTCGCTCTTTAGAAAACTTTAATTCATTATAATTTTCCAGTTCGCTGGAACGGTCGCTCATTATGTAATCTCTGCGTACTGTTTACTTCATTGTCTCCGAAGAGTTTAATTTTATCAAGAAATGATTCAGTTTTTATCAGTTAAATCATATAGTGACATTATTTAAAGGAGAACAAAAAATGAATATATCAAATGTGCTTGTTATCGGCGGCGCCGGATTTATCGGATCCCATGTCAATGAACGCCTTCATGCTGCGGGATACTCGACCGTGGTTCTGGATAATTTAAGCAGCGGGCATCCCAAAGCTGTATTAAACGGTCATTTCGTTTGTGGAGATTTAGGAGATACGGAACTTTTAGGTAAGATCTTTGAGCAATACAACATAAACATCGTGATGCACTTTGCCGCTTTGATTGATGTGGGAGAATCCGTGCGTGATCCTGGCGCCTACTACAATAACAATGTGGTCAAGACACTTCAATTGCTCCATACAATGGTCAAATACAAGGTAAATAAGATCATTTTTTCTTCGACCGCTGCCATATTTGGCCTGCCTCAGGAATTACCCGTCAAAGAAACCCATCCCACCCAACCTATAAATCCCTATGGCCGCACCAAATTGATGGTGGAAACTATCCTTCGCGATTTTGACACTGCTTATGGGATCAAATATTGCTGCCTGCGATATTTTAATGCCGCCGGGGGAGATCCCTCAGGTAAAATCAAAAACTATAAAACTAAGGAAAGCAATCTGATTCCCGTGGCCCTCAGAAGTCTTAAACAACCTGACGGAACGATTACCATCTTCGGTACAGATTATCCCACCAAAGATGGGACCTGTGTGAGGGATTATATTCACATTTACGATCTGGCTTCAGCACATATCCTTGCCATGGAAAAGCTGCTTTACGGAGCTCCTTCCTCTCATTATAATTTGGGAAATGGGCAAGGATTTACTGTAAGGGAAGTTTTAAACGCCATAAAAGAAGTGACCAAGAGATCTTTAAAGATTATCGAAGGGCCCCGGCGCGAGGGCGATTCCTATATGCTGGTCGCCGATTCTCAAAAAGCGAGGACAGAACTGGGATGGTCTCCCCGGTATGCCGATATAAACACGATCGTAGCCCATGCCTGGCAGGCATTAAAGCCACTGGAATCTTCGGATGAACCAAGCTTTGACTATCTGGACTAAAATACAGTAACTGATTAGGGTTGCTACAAGCCAATAAAAATAACTTCCTGGCAGAGGCACCATTCCAAGGTTGGCTCCTATGGGGGAAAACGGAATGATAATGCCTACGGCCATGATAATCACCGTTGTCAAAAGCAGAGGAGGAGCAGCGATGCTTTGAAAGAAGGGGATTTTTTGGGTCCGGATCATGTGTACAATCAATGTCTGGGATAGGAGCCCTTCCACAAACCATCCCGATTGAAACAAAGCTTGTGTTTCAATGGAATTGGCGTGAAAGACGAACCACATAAGTGCAAAAGTAGTGTAGTCAAAAATGGAGCTGACGGGCCCTATATAGACCATGAATCTGGCCAAGCCGCTGGGATCCCATTTGCGAGGCTTTCGAAGAAAATCCTGATCGACCGAATCAAAAGGTATGGTGATCTGTGAAATATCGTACAAAAGGTTTTGAACAAGAAGTTGCAGGGGCAGCATGGGAAGGAACGGCAGCAATATGCTGGCTCCCAATATGCTGAAAACATTGCCGAAATTGGAGCTTAGGGCCATTTTGATATATTTTATGATATTGCCGAAAGTACGACGCCCTTCGATCACGCCCTCTTTTAAGAACAACAGGCTTTTTTCCAGCATGATGATATCGACGGATTCCTTGGCTATGTCCACAGCCGTATCTACAGATATCCCGACATCGGCTTCTCTCAAGGCGGGTGCATCATTGATCCCGTCTCCAAGAAAACCCACAGTATGGCCATTGGCCTTGAGCATCCGGATCACTCGCGATTTCTGCAGGGGGGTCAGCTTGGCAAAAATGGTCGTTCCTTCAACAGCCGCCTGAAGCTCCTTATCCTCCATGCATTCAATTTCAGGGCCTCGTAGTATGTGTTCTGAATCCAGTCCCACCCAGCTGCAGATTTTTTTGGTGACCACTTCATTATCTCCTGTCAGCACCTTGACTTTGACTGACAGATCTTGCAGTTCTTTCAGGGCTTCTTTGGCAGATTCCTTGGGAGGGTCGAGAAACGCAAGAAAACCCATCAGAACGAGGGAACATTCATCGTTCGCTTTGTATTCCCTGGTCCCGTTGGCGGGCATTTCCTTGAATGCCACTGCCAATACGCGCAGGCCGTCTTCGTTCAGGTCGTTCTTCAATTGCAAAGATTGCTGGACAATAGCCTCTGTAAGAGGTTGGATCTCATCATTTATTTTTGCCTGCGTGCATACAGCCATGATCTCTTCGACAGCACCTTTGCAAATCAACAGATGCTTGCCGGGTGCGCTTTCCACAACGACAGACATCCTTCTCCGGATAAAATCAAAGGGGATTTCATCTATTTTACGAAAAGCTTTATCCAGATGCAATTCTTCCTTTAGCTGAACATTCTCCAGTACCGCCACATCCAATAGGTTTTTCAATCCAGTTTGATAATGGCTGTTCAGATAGCCATATTTCAGCACATTCATGTCATCATCGCCGGCAAGATTCAAATGCTTTTCAAGAATAATCCGATCTTGGGTCAATGTACCTGTTTTGTCGGTGCATAGGATGTCCATGGCGCCAAAGTTCTGGATTGAATTGAGCTGCTTGACGATGACCTTGCTGCGGGACATCTTTACAGCCCCTTTTGCAAGATTGGCCGTCACTATCATTGGAAGCATCTCTGGTATAAGCCCGACAGCCACGGCAAAGGCAAATAGCAAGGATTCGAACCAGTCTCCCTTGGTGATGCCGTTGATCAAGAAAACAAACGGGACCATGACAAACATGAACCGTATCAAAAGCCATGATATCTTATTAATGCCCACATCAAAGCTGGTCAGCGGCCGGGAGCCGCTAATGGTCTTTGCCATGGAGCCGAAAAACGTATTATCCCCCGTAGCAATGGCTACACCTGTTGCTGTGCCGTTGAGAACATTCGTTCCGACAAAACACATATGCGGCATATCCAAAAGATTTGGGCTTGCAGGCTTCTTGGACACTGACATATCGGATTTTTCTACGGGCATCGACTCTCCAGTCAATGCCGATTGGCTTATATATAATTCTTTTGAGGAGATCAGATAGACATCTGCAGGAAGCATATCCCCTGCAGAAAGGAATATGATATCGCCGGGAACGATTTGTTGAATAGGAAGCTCCAATTTGACCGGAGGAGATTCCATATCGCCCCTTCGAATGACAGTGGCTTTGGTGCTTACCATAGCCTTCAGCTTTTCCGCTGCAAGGGTAGATCGAAACTCCTGAAAAAACCGGATGCCTACACTTAATGATACCATGACTAAAATAATGAGCGCTCCATTGGTATCCCCAAGGAAGTTGTAGATGATCCCCAGAATAGTGAGTAAAATATTGAAAGGGTTGGCATAGCTTTTAAACAGGAGATAATACCAGGCAGAGGGCAGTTTATAAGACACTTCGTTCAGGCCGTAGGTTTCCAGACGTTCACGGGCTTCGCCGCCTACCAGGCCGCAATCGCTTGTTTCAAAGGCTTCAAAAATCTCCGGAGTGATCATTTGAGAATACCTCAAGAGATTTTCAGATACCTTCTTTTGGGCATTGTTCCCATTAGGCTGCTTAAAACGTGAGAAAAGAGTATTGATATACGCAAAGTCCATAACACTAGTACTTATCACCTGTTCTGTTTTATAAAAATATTTTTTTTTATTAAGCCGCTTGCAAAACCCGATCGCAACAAATTCAACGCAAAGAGGCTAAGGCGCAAAAACTTTTTTAAGAAGCAACAAAGAGTTATTTAAGAGTCACTAAAAGGTATACATAAAAAAAATAACCTTCCAAAAAAAATCCTTTCCCTGTGTCTCCTAATAACTCTTTGAAGCTTCTACAAACGTCTTTGCGCCCTTTGCATCTTTGCGCCTTTGCGTTTAATTTTTAAAATCTCTTTACAAAAAATTGTTGGATTTGATAGTTTCCTCTGCATAGTCGCTTGAAATCGAGTTTAGAGGACCTTATGCAAAAATACTTGTTTCTATTTCTTTTGTTCTCCTGTGTCTTGTCTGCTCAGGAAGAAGAACCTCCGTATCTAACTTCGGAATACAATACCCTCGCTTTGATAGAGGGTACGGTCAATGCCCATAACGGCAAGCTGGTCCAGATCGACCACGATATTGAAATTCAAGGCTCCGAGCCTTTAGAATTGATCCGCTTCTATGATGGAGGGCATAATTTTGACAGCGAATTCGGCTATGGAGTCGGCTGCTCCCACCCGGCCTTGCTGAGCACGTTTGTTAGCAACGGCAAATTCTATGCCGGCGTCGAGATGAGGATGGGCTGCGAGGTGCTCCTCGAGATTAAAAGAGACAAATCCAAAGGGAAATACTACTATTCAGGGGGCGTGGCCAAGGAATATTATAAGTCCGGCTACAGCAACTGCTGCGAAGCCCTTTTGCGGGGCGAGCCTTCTCTTTATACTATGCACGCGGAAGTCAATGATGGCAAGGCCGTTGTCACTTTAGGCAATGGCGCCAAACGGCATTATGAGTTGTTTCAACACCGGAACAGCGGAGAGACCCTTTATCTGCTCAAACGGGAAGACAAAAGCAACGGCAACAAGCTCCATTTCTCTTACAATTTTAACAAGGAAGGCGCTTTCAAACTGAAGCGGATCTGGACGACCAACTCCGATGAAACGCTGACTTTCAATTGGATGGATTTTGTAGATAAAGACCTCGAGCTAACCGTCACAGGCAGCAATGGACAGAAAGCCAGGTATATAAAAAAGGTTGGAAAAGCGACGGTCAGACGGGGCAACGCCGCTTCAGGCGTAAAAGGGAAATTTAGAGAATACATTCTGGACCAGGCCATCACAGATAATTATCCGGCCACTCAGTATGAACAGCTCAAGCGTTCTCACTATATAAGCACCGTTTTCAGCGTCCGCAAGATTAAAAGGGCCCTGGGGCAATTCATCGAAGTGGACTACAATAGCCAGGAAAAGATTAAAAATCTGTACCATTCGGGAATCCAGGAGCCTTTATACACCTTTGATTATCACACGTTATATACCAATGTCACGGATGCGCGGGGAGCTAAACAAGAGTTCGAATTCTTCAGAAAGCGCCTGATAAAACTTACGGAAGGCCACCGCACCCAGACCTATGACTGGGATAATAAAGGTCAGCTGACGCGCCATGCGATACAGACCCCTTCCGGCCAGGTGGTCAGCAGAAGGAATTACACCTATGATGACCGCGGCAATATACTGGAAATGAAGCTGCAAGGGTGCATGACGAAAAAAGACGCCGATGACACTCTGGTAGTGCGCTATACCTATTCCAAGGATTCGAACCGGATGCTGACCGAAAACCACGATAATCAGATCGAATACCTCTACAGTTATTATCCTCAAACGAATTTATTGGCAAGCAAACTGACCCGCGTGTTCCAGAAGGTCCAGGAAAGGGAATTTTACACCTATGACAAAAATGCCATATTAATTAACAAGATCGTCGACGATGGCAGCCATACCGATCCAAATAACCTGGAAAATGTCACCTATAGGACCATCACAGAAATAGAACCTCAGTTGAATCCCGCTCTTCCAGGGATGACGCTGCCTTGCGTGACCCGTGAAGTATACCAAGACCTCAAATCAGGAAAGCGGTATTTCCTGAAAAAAAGGGAGTTTGTCTACACTCAGGGGGATTTGCTAGAAGAGGAAAAGGTCTACGATTCCACAGGGACTTATCGCTACAGTCTCTACTACGAATACAATTCCCGCCGGGAGCATGTCTGTGAGACAAATGCCTTAGGCGAGTCCACTTTTTATGCCTATGATGACAATGGCAACAAGATCTACGAAGAGAAAGCCGGGACCGGAAAGAAGGTATATTATACGTATGACTTAGCCAACCGAATGACGCAAGAAAAGGAAGAACATGAGGGGCGCATATTTATCAAAAATTACGAATACGATCCGATGGGAAACTGCCTCAGCTCGACAGATATCTATGGTCAAAAGACTCTGCACCAATACGACCTGGCTTCACGGGAAACTGCTGTCACAGATCCCTTGGGTTATACAGAGCTCAAATCCTACGATGCTCTGGGGAATATCACCCGCTTCACCGACAAAGACGGATTTGCCATCGAAACGCGATATAATATCTACAATAAGCCGCTGGAGATCCTCTATCCCGATGGCACCACGCAGAAATTTGCCTACAACCGCTTGGGACATCTGGTGCAGGAATGGAACCGCGACGGCACCTCAGTAGCTTATACGGTAGATTTTAAAGGGCGCATCCTCGAAGCGAAAACCTATAGTTCAGAAGGAGCCCTTCTCAAGACGTTGTCCTATGCCTACAAAGGCGATCATCTCATTAAAGAAATCGATGCCTTGGGGGGTATCACTCAGTATCAATACAACGATACGGGCCGTAAAGTAGCCAAAATACAAGGAGGCATAAAAACCCTATACGAATACGATACCCTGGGAAGACTCTCAAAAAGCCGCGTAGCGGATCGGGTCGATATCCGGGTCTACGATTTCTTAGACCGGGTAATCGAAGAGCGTATAGAAGATGCTCAAGGAAAAATCTGCCATAAGGTGCAATACGAATACGACCTGTCCGGTAACCGGACTGTGAAGCGGGAATTTACAGAGAATACCCATTGGGCCGAAACAAAAACCCGCTATAATTCCCAGAACCTGCCCGTCCTCGAAACCGATCCTCTGGGCTTTCAAAACCAATACGTTTACCGTCAAACGGACCATCTGGAAAAGGAATCCATCGACCCCTCCGGCAGGCGCACCATAGAAATCTACGATCCGCTGCAGCGTCTGCAGGAAACAAAAATCGTTTCTCCCAAAGGAGTCCTTTTAGCGTATAGCCGCTATGACTATGATGGCAGAGGCAACCCGATCTCCCGGCAGGAAGAGGTGTTGTTGGATGGCAAACCCCTCCGAAGCTACCACATCCAGACTTCTTACGACGGGATGAGTCAAAAAATAAAAGAGTCGGAAGAAGGGATCAAAATTACCGAATGGACCTATCTCAAAGGCAGGCTGCATACCATTAAAATGCCTGACGGGGTCATGATCACCCATCAGTATGATTCTCTAGGACGCCTTTTTCAGCAGACCGCCTCAGATGGAACCATTCAGTACCGCTATGCCTATGACCTCAACGACAATCTGCTCAAGGCAGAAGACTTGGTGAATAAGACCCTCACAACCCGCGCTTATGATCCCCTGAACCGGATGGTTTATGAAAAACAGGCTACGGGGCTGGAATTTTCCTATGCGTATGACGACCTGCACCGGCCTACCCAGATGAGCTTTTGCAATGGGACCGTAAAATACCACTATTCTCCTGCAGGACTGATCTCTGCCTCGCGCTATAATGGAGATCAGCTCCTCTATGCGTACACTCATCAATTGGATTGGAGAGGCAAAATCCGCCAGGCCGCCCTGCCTGATCAGACAGCAGTTTCCTATCAATGGGATGCCAAAGGCCGCTGCCAGAGGATAGACTCGCTCTCCTATACCCAAGCCTACAACTATGATGCTGTCGGCAATCTTGTCCAAACCGAGACCCGCGATGGACTAGGTTCCTGGCAGGCCCATTACAGCTATGACGGATTGGACCAGCTGATTCAGGAGACCGGTTTTTATGAAAACACCTATCGCTTTGATTCGATCGGCAACAGACGGAATAAAAATGAAGCTGTACATAGCTATGACACCCTGAACCGCCTGACACACGATACCTTGCAACCGTATCTTTACAATGTCAATGGACGAAGAACTAGCAAAGGGGATGCACGCTATACGTACGATGCCTTGGGCCGACTGACTTCATATCAAAACGGCGCTATACAGATATCATATCTATATGACCCTTTGGGAAGGCGTATCGCCTGTATCACGCCTTATTCCACCGTGCAGTACCTGTATCAGTTCGATGTGGAGATTGGAGCCCGAGAACACAATACCCTGACCCAGTTCCGTCTGACCCATAAGCAGGCTACTTTGGCAATAGAACTGGACGGGAAGCTCTTTACCCCTATTAGGAACCATCGGGGAGACATCTGCCAGCTGCTGGACCAGCAGAGAGTGGGCGCCTCGTACCGGTATGATGCCTTTGGGCTTTTTATACATGAAGGCAGCGACTATTCGCCTTGGTTGTTTTCCGGCCAAAGATATGACGACGGCACACAGCTCTATCATTTTGAAAAGCGGGAATACGATCCCCATGTCGGCCAATGGCTCACGCCCGATCCCCTAGGTTTTGCCGATGGGCCTAATTTGTATGCCTATGTGCATAACAATCCGCTTATTTTTGTAGATCCCCATGGACTGTGGGGGGAGAAGTATCCGGGAATTCTTCCATGGATCCTCTCGGGGCTATATTGATGATGCCTCTTGGGGAGTGTCGGAATATGCTTTGGGCACCTATCAGCATACCTCTGCTGCTGGACGTTGGGGCTATTATTGCGGCACAGCTGCGTCTATGGCAGCAGGCATGGTCTATGGAGGCACCCAATTACGCGTAGCCACAAGTTTGGCCAGGATGGCTTATAAAAGGATTCCCTCGCTTCTCAAAGCTACAAAAACGCTTAACCAAACCCGCGAGATCACCAAAACCACCATCCAACACACCACCCCCATCAAGCAAATTTTCGAACAAAGTGTCAAAACCTCTGAAAAAACAGTTGCAAAATCTGCTGAGAAAGAAGTGGTAAAAACAGAAGCATATTCTTTAGATAAATTGTCTCAATCTGGTCAAGTTTTGGATCGTGAAGGATTAACAAAAGCTGGACGAGCATTAGATAAACATGGTAATAGAGTCAATAGTCCGTTTCCTATAGCGACAGGTAACCCTGCAAGTAAAAATATGCAGGGTCAATTTCATTTGGATGATATATTAACCCATCCGCAATCAAAATTCTATCCTAATCGTTTTGGTGGAAATGATATTTTTGTATCAGATGGGAGGGGGGCTCGATTTAATCCTATTGATGGTTTTACTGGATTTTTGCAACCAAGGAAGATAAATTAATGCTTAATAAATTCAAAATTATCATATCTAGCGATGTGGAATATAATGATCTTTGTGCTGAGATTTATTTTGATGATCAATTTGTTGGCATTCTCACGCAGGAACAAGGCTTTGAGAATTTAGAAATAGAAATTTATCCTCCAAAAAGTAATGATCATTGGACCTTTCAAATGTCAGAATTCGAAAGGGTGCTCCAATCAGCGAAGCAAGCGCTTTGGGAGATGCGCAAAACTTGTGAATAGTGAACGACAACATGAATCTTCAAAGTAAGAAAAAGGAATTAATTGACCTGCTCAGAAATTATCTATCCGGTAAAGCAACCCTAATAGAACTAAACAGTTTTGCAAATGATGTAATCGATTATTTTACTGTAACAGAAAAAAACCAACTTCCACTAAGTCAACGATTTGAAAAGGAATTTTGGTATGTTATTTGGCAGATACAACATTTGGCAGATGTCGAACATGAAAATGTAGGCGTTACTGCAAGAGAATTTTCTAAAGCATTAGATTATCTTGAAGGCAAAAAGAAAATGCCTGATAACTTTGTTGGAAAAAGGCCCAAATAAATTATGAACTCATAAGAACCATAAGAGATGGAAAAAAAATTATCGCAGCTTCAGGCATTTAAAATAATGCAAAGTTTTTTGGAGAAATATTTTGAAAGAACACGATCGGATGATGTCGGCTCCTTATTAGGGGATATTCAATTAATTCCAAATAACACGACAAGGGATCCTGCAGCGTGGAATGATTGGCTCGATTGCGTTAATAGTGAACTTTCTAAGGATAATTTATAATATTGAAGAATATATTTAAAATACAAAGGGCCAAATGAAAGCACAAATAAAAAGTATATACAAATGATGTTTGCCGCTCAGGCCAAAGGCCTGGCTTGTAAAAGCCTAGGGCGTAGCCCTAGGGGACTTGTAATAACCATTGCAGGCTGAAGGCCTGCCCTGTAATGCCTTGGGGCGAAGCCCCAGGGTTTTCATATTCATATCAGGCTTTCAGCCTGGAGGAAAAAAAGTAAACATGAGCTAAACATGCAGGACCGCCTAAAATTTCTTATAGATTTGCTAATGGATAAAACCACTTCTATTGCTGATAGAGACGACGCAGCAATGGACTTATTCGAATTCAATGAAGATGACGCATTGGATGCTCTGATTAAGATTGCCCAAGATACAAATGAAGATCCAGCCGTTTTAAATTCCTGTGGAGAATCCATTGCTTCAATCTGGGTCAAAAGAAATAAATTCGATAAAAATTGCTTTGATAACTTAACCAAAGAGGCACAATGTGGAATTTATTACGTAATAAAACAGGATCGCCCAGATTGGTTAAACGGTATTAAATACGTACAAATCCTAAAAAATTAGGACTATGGATAAAGATTTTGAATTTATAATTGCCAGTCCCATTGAACGCGAGAAATTGATATGTGAAATCTATTATAAAGGAGAAATTATAGCTGAAATTTCTCAGGAAACAGAAGAATTCATCCTTGAAATATATCCACCACAAAAATCAAAATGGTGGGAAATCCCTTTGGAATCTTTTCAAAGAGCCTTAGAAGAAGCAAAAATTCATTTATTCAAAATTTTATAAACTGAGATTAATAAAATGGCAGAAATTCATATCAATTTTCGGGTGAAGATTCTAGAGATCTGAGGAAGGTGAATTAAATTATGAATGACAATCTATATTGGTTATTGGAATGGTATCATAAACAATGTGATGGCGAATGGGAATGGGAACATGGAAGTAGTGGCGTGCATATAGGTACATTAGATAATCCAGGGTGGTATTTAACAGTCAATATTACAGATACGGAATGTGATAGAATTTAAAGAAATTAGAACGGAACGCTCTGAACATAACTGGTTCCACTGTTTTGTGCGACACGGAAAGTTTGAAGGACCCTGTGGTTCTTTTAATCTGCCTGAAGTATTGCAAATATTCCGAAATTGGGTGGAAAGTTGCCAAAATGAATAAGAATGTTTCACTATGAATAAATCAGATGGTTCTTTTAAAAGGTTTTTTTATGAAGAGGAAAATATGAATCTATTTACCATAGAAGTCAGTAGCGATTTGGATTATAAAAGAATGGTTGTAAATTTAAATTTTGGTAATAATCAAGTCGCTACATTAAATTGCGATGATGGAATAGATCAAACCAAAATAGAGCTTCATGATCGATCTGAAGAGAAGGTGATTTGGTCCTTTGAATACAATGCCTTTATGAATGCCTTAAATCTGGCCTATGAGAAATTAAAACAGGCAAACAATTAAGTGAATAATGAATCCGTTGACAGATCAGATGAAAATGCATTTTTATGGGTACTTAAATGGTATCACAAGCAATGCGATAGCGATTGGCAGCATGGGAATGGAATTCAAATTGGAACTCTTGATAATCCAGGATGGTATCTCAAGGTCAGTCTGGATGAAACCGAAATTCAAAACAAATATTTTAAAATTATGGATGTGAATAGATCTGAAAATGATTGGTTGTATTGTTGTGTAGAAAACAATATGTTTAAAGGTTTTGGGGGTCCTTTCAATCTGCCGGAGATTCTACAAATCTTTCGCAATTGGGTTGAACATTAACGGATTAAGCAAATATTATGACTGATGAAAATGCATTCTTATGGTTACTTAAATGGTATCAGGATCATTGTGACGGTGGCTGGGAACATGGAAGCAGCATTCATATAGGTACTATAGATAATCCTGGATGGTCTGTAACAATCAATCTAGAAAACACAGAATTGGAGCACAGCGAATTTCAAAAAATTGTAATCGAACATTCTGAAGAAAATTGGATATGTTGTTTTATAGAAGATTGCCGATTTGAAGGACGATGTGGAGTAAACAAGCTGCCTGAAGTATTGCAAATTTTCCGAAATTGGGCAGAAAGTTGCCAAAAAGAATTAGAACTATTTTAATGCAAATTACATATGATCAAAATTAAGCTTGAAGTCCCTAAATATAATCCTGACATAGGTATGAGATACAATTGGGAAAAGGGTTTTGATATAGAAACAAAAATTGAAAATAGTAGCATCGTTATAAAAGCGAATAAAGAAGGGTTGATTTCCTTAGCGAATCATCTTTTAAATTTAGCTCAAGATAATGTTTCAGCAGGATATCATATGCATTTTGATGATAATAATTCTTTAGAAGAGGGCTCTTCAGAATTAATTATACAGAAAAAATGACTTTCTAATTTGCAGAACGGTTCCCAAATATCACAATTAAAAAATTAGTTCAGGTAATCATGAAAGATAAATTTCGAATACTAATGTGTAGTGATTTAGATTATGAAGAAATGGTAGCGGATATTTGTTATGATAATCAAACAGTAGCAATGATAACACAAGAAAATGGGATAGATAATATGGAAATAGAGATTTATCCTCATGATGAACAAAAAAAATCTTGGAATTTTCCTCTTGATGATTTTATTGAAGTCCTTGCTGTGGCCAAAAAAGGTTTGATTAAAATGATAAAATTACCTGAAGAATAAAAAAATTCTTTGAATTTTCAGATTAATTTTTTTCGAATTATTCCAAATGGTGCCTTTCTAAATCGATGTGGCACCGAGTCTATTTATGCACTATATAATAATATTTTTATAATTGATAAAATAGTCACAAAAAGATAGACTAATCTCAATTGGTTGTTTTTTTTATCATTTTAAAGAAAATTATTTAATATTGTCTGGGGCCGGTTCTTGCGTAAATGCATAACTTAATCGTATTAAAAGTTATGCAGTTATGCAAGAACCGTCCCCAGACACTTTATGGTAGGCTTTTAGGTAAAGTTATGGATTCACTAGTAAATGAGCTTTATGCTTTGATGAAACATCGAGAGAATGCACATCTCGAATTCAAAGAAGCAAAAAATAACTATGACAGTGATAAACTGACTCAATATTGTTGTGCCCTTGCGAATGAAGGTGGAGGAAAGATCATTTTGGGGGTCTACAGATAAAATGCCTCGTATTATCGTTGGAAGTCAAGCTTGTCGCAATTTGGAAAAAACCAAATCAGACCTTATCACTCGCTTACATCTTCGTATTGAAGCTAGATGAATTGATTGTTGATGAAAAGAGAGTAGTCATTTTCTCAGTTCCATCAAGACCAATTGGAGTTCCGATCCAATATCAAGGAATTTACTGGATGCGTCGCGGGGAAGAGCTAGTTCCAATGACCCCAGACATGCTTAAGCGCATTTTTAATGAAGCAGAGCCTGATTTTTCCGCACAAATTTGTCCTCATGCCAAATTGGAAGACTTAGACAAGGAGTCTATTAAAGTTTTTCGAGAAATGTGGATACGCAAATCAGGCAATCATAATCTAAAAAGTCTTTCGGATCAGCAATTGCTTAAGGATATAGGAGCAGTTGAAGATAAGAAAATAACTTATGCAGCTCTTATTCTTTTTGGAAAACCTTAGCGCTTAGAAAATTCCTCGCGCAAGCAGAAGTTATTTTTGAATATCGTTCTAGTGGTGTTACAGGGCCTGCTCAACAAAGAATCGAATATACACAAGGATTTTTTCTCATTCTATGATGAATTATGGGATAAGATTAACCTAAGAAATGATCTCCAGCATTTCCAAGATGGATTATTTGTTTGGGATATCCCCACATTTAATGAAAAAGCCATTCGAGAAGCCATTTTAAATGCTGTAAGCCATCGTGATTATAGAGAGGCAGGTTCAATTTGGGTAAAACAATTTCCTCGTAAAATTGTCATTGCCAGTCCAGGTGGATTTCCTTCGGGAATTACTCCATCTAACATGCTTTGGAAACAACAACCTCGCAATCGAAGGATTGCAGATATTTTTAATAAATGCGGACTTGTTGAACGTGCAGGACAAGGAGCTGATAGAATTTTTGAAGAGAGTATTCAGACAGGGAAAGCCATTACCCGATTTTTCTCATACCGATGAGCATGAAGTAGTGTTAACTTTAGATGGGCAAATTCAAGATGAAAGCTTTTTCGTTTTTAGAAAAAATTGGTCAGGAACGATTGGCTTCGTTCAATACCGAAGATTTTTTGGTCTTGGATTTAGTTCATAATGAACGCCCGATTCCTTCAACACCTCCAGAATTGAAGATTCGTCTTAATCATCTTGTTGACTTAGGGATTGTTGAACGGATAGGAAAAGGTCGAGGCACCTGGTATATGCTTTGCCAGAATATTACACTCTTGCAGGAAAAAGTGGAATGTATACAAGGAAAACAGGGCCTAGATAAAAAGACAAATAAAGAATTGTTGATTAAACACTTACAGGTTAATGCTGTCAGAGGATCCAAATTAGCTGAGCTAAATCAGGTATTGCCCTCACTTTCGCAAAGGCAAGTACAGGAGCTTCTAAAAGAATTAAGACTGGAAGGACAGGTACATTTTAAGGGGCAGACCAAAGCTAGCTTATGGTTTCCGGGAGTAGATTGAAATTCATCGTGCAATTCCCGTGCAAATATCATCATTAATTTATTGACATTATGCCTTCTAAATAACATGAGAGCAAGAAAATGCCAATGAGACTTTCGTGCAATTCCCGTGCAATTCCCGTGCAATTCAAAAGAATGGAAAGGGGTCATGGAAAGGGGTCATAGGAAAGGGGTCAAGGAAAGGGGTCAGGCCTGACCCCTTTCTTTCCGCAAGCGGGGATGAACCGTTTCTGCGTTAGATCCGACAAGCATATCGGAAAGGGGTCAGGCCTGACCCCTTTCGCGGACATTTGAATTTTTAAAAATGTCCGAATGTCAGGCCTGACCCCTTTCCTGCTTTAAGTTCACTGCCGTACAGGCAGCTTAGAAATTATCTCGTTGTGCCGACTTCTACGGCTTTAAGTTCACTGCCGTACAGGCAGCTTAGAAACAATTTGAATAGTTTGTCCAGTGTTTGCTTTAAGTTCACTGCCGTACAGGCAGCTTAGAAAAGCTACTTTTGAAGGTTCTTCAAATATCCTTGGTTCACTGCCGTACAGGCAGCTTAGAAATTATCTCGTTGTGCCGACTTCTACGGCTTTAAGTTCACTGCCGTACAGGCAGCTTGAAAGGGGTCAGGCCTAGAAAGGGGTCAGGCCTGACATTCGGACATTTGGAAAGAGGTCTAAGAAAGGGGTCAGAAAGGGGTCAGGCCTGACATTCGGACATTTGAATTTTTAAAAATGTCCGAAGGAAAGGGGTCAGAAAGGGGTCAGGCCTGACCCCTTTCCGAATGTCAGGCCTGACCCCTTTCTGATATTTTGAGAAAGAGTTTTCTCAGAGTCTTTGAGCTTTTCTCTGGCTTCCATGCGTGCTTGCAGCAGCATTCTTTCTTCAATGAGTTCTTGTTTGCGCGTCTGTAAAGCAAAATAACATTGAGCAAAGGCAATCGGTTCTTTTCTTGGGTCGCCATTCTGAGCGACAAGGTAGCAGGCGTAGCGGGTTAACATAAAATCTTCTATTTGTCGTTCTGCTCCCTTGCCAAGCAAGATCATTTTCGTGACGCCACGAAAATGATCTTCCGGATTGAAACCTGTTGATTTACAGGACTCTATGTCTGGGGACGGTTCTTGCGTAACTGCATAACTTCTAATACAATTAAGTTATGCAGTTACGCAAGACCGGCCCAGACATTACCCAAGACTATTTTCTTCTCTACAAACGACTAAGCAGTTCATTTGTTAAAGTCTGCCAAGCATCGTTATCATTCCAACTCACACCTTCTGCAAGTAAAGGCACTATATCGTTCAAAAAAGTTGGATCGGCCATCTTATTGGATATATTTTCTTCAAATTGTTTAGGCAGGATAATGGTGCCATGATGTTCATTGTATTTTTTAAAACCTTTTACCACTCTATCACAGTCAATGTAGTACTTTCTTACCCCAACCCAAAGATCAAATAAATCACGTCCTTTTGATCGTTGGAATAATGCCCTTAACTTTGTCGCCATCAGTTCATCCAAACAATATGTAGCTTATTTCTGAACTTCCCGAAAACCATGGCGAATCGACTGTATGATTTCGTGTCGTAAAACCATACACAGAAAATGGCTCTACGGAGTTAATTTCAATTTTAAGCCTCATAGGGAATGATGGGGTGTCTTCTGAATCGAAACGATAAACAAGCTTCACGGAACGCTGTTTTTGCGACCAGCTTGCTTCTCCTAACCATGGATCTAATACGGATCTAATATTTGAAAGAGTCTTCCCGATTGGTTCATCGTTTATTTGGACAAAATCAAGATCTTCACTATACCGAGTCGCCGGACTAAAAAATAGTTTATTTAAAGCTGTACCACCTCTAAAGGCAAGGGAAGCCATAATTTCAGGGTGATTGTATAGAGTTACTAATGCGCGACCAATCACTAAGTCCTGTTCTACTTGCCGATCAAAAAGCCAATTCACTTTTTGTCGCCAGTGTTTGATAAAATCTTTTGGGATCATAAATCACTCTCTAAATTAGTATTTACAGCAATTCTCCATTTTAAATTCCTTTTGGAGCCTTTCATTGGAAGATAGGATGCCAGAGGGATAATATTTGTAGAATGATGCCTCAAGTTTTCATACAAGGTTTCTGATAATTCTAAGTATCCAAGTTTTTCCAATAAAAAACCGAGTCGCTGGATCCAATGCTTTTCGTGGCTAGCATCAGCCAATGCCCTCAGTGACTCATTTTCCATTCTCTCTGCTAATTCCTCTAAGATAGTCAACACGCTATTCAATCCACCACATTTTCTTACATAACAGATGATATCCATCGCCGTAGACTCGGGTGTCGAGACGTTGATATAGCCGGCGGCCGTCTTAATAGCTTGTATAGGGGTTCTCAAAAGTTGTTTTTTCGCAATAAATTCGATCCGGACTTTACCACACCGAATCATGGGCCTGTTTTTAGGAACAATCACATAGAAAATTTGCGTTTGTTGGTGGGTCGCGCCGTAATACATAGCGGCACTCTGTAGACAAACGTAATATGGCATTTCCCAATATGCCATAAGTTGAGGGATAAAAAATTCAGGTGGTAAACACTTCAAAATTCGATACTCTGGAGGGATGATAAGGTAAAACCCTTTTGCTGGACTTGCCAGTTCACCCACTGCTTTCAAACGCTCGATTGCATTCCATACTGCTTTATCCGATGAGCCTAAATATTCTTTAATTTCCGATGTGGTAAAAGATCGCTTACCATTGGCAGATAAATTATTTATATAGTCTTTGATTTTCATATATATATTTAAAACTTTTGCTAACCCCCTAAAAATGGGGGTTTATATAAGTTTGACTATATCTTGTTGAAAATTAATAACCAAGAGAAAGTTGCTTTTTTTCCCAAAAATTTCATCAACTTTCGTCTATGTTATGCGAAAGGGGTCATTCCCAGGGTTTGAAACAGTTCGATAAAATCTGTATGTCTGGGGACTTTTTTTGCGTAACTGTATAACTTTTAACGGATCTACAATGATTGTAGATTATTGCTAATTAGTCAGGCATTTGTAGAAAAAGTTATGCAGTTACGCAGGAACCGGCCCCAGACATTTCCTGGAAAGGGGTCAGGCATGACATTCGGACATTTTTAAAAATTCAAATGTCCGAATGTCAGGCCTGACCCATTTCTGTCAGGCCTGACCCCTTTCTATCCCTTACCACCTAAGGCAAGGGACACAAAATTAAACTCATAAGCCAATTATTTAAGAATTAAATAGCTTTCTTGCGGATACTATACCTATATGAGCCGGAGAGTCATAATCACTAACCATAATCCCAGAAGGTCGAATCAAGTCCATTGCAATAGTTCTTGGCAATGGCGGAGATGGTTCATCACCTGACTTGTATTCTTTCCATTCTGCCCTGCCAAAAACTTGCTCGGGTTTTATATCATAACGATAGTCTGTATCATCCTCCATGTTTATCCAAATAGAGGACAGGTCTTTATGGGAATTTGGAGGTGGATTATTATCATCTACATTCCAAGTTGTATTATTTCTTACAGGATCCATTCCTGAAACATTATTCATAACATCTCCTAATTTTAAAGATTTTTTGTCATGTAAATAATTATAGCAAATAATTATTAAGATTATATAAAAAACTATTAAAATTTTAAAAGAAATTCAAAAGTTGATTTGTTAAAACATTTCTCGAAATGGTAACTTCTCATAAAGTGTCTGGGGCGCCGAGTTAGCAGGGAGTGGCAACATTCCCTGCTAACTCGGCGCCCCAGACATTATTCACCCTTTGGAAGGTTGCTCATACGTGTTGCCTCTAATATCGGCAAGTTTGCTTCTGTTGGTACATAAACAACCTGCATGTGGTTTGACTGGAGTCCTTGGATCCAAAGATATCTCAAATAACCCTCGTTATTTTGTAGAGAATCTCCGATTATTTTGTTTGCTTTGGATACACCTTCAGCGCGGATAACCTCGGCTTCTGCTAAAGCTTTGGAAGCTTCTTGCTCTGCTTTTGCTTCAAGCACTCGAATTTGTCTGTTAGACTCAGCTCTTGCGAGTTCTGCTTCTCCTGAAAGACGCTGAGCCCACACGGAATATATTGGCCCGAACCCTAAAATAACAGCCATGAACAAAGCAAAGATAGCTGCTAAGTAAGCCACAAACCGAAACATCCACATTCTTTCCCTGTTTAGCTGTTGTTTTCTTTCGCGCTCCTTTTCTTCTCTTTCTCTCTCTTTCTCTTCGAGTTTCTTTGTATAATCGTTCATTGTAAAGCCTATTTTTGAAATAAAATTTTGTCACACAATATTACTGTATTACTCACCTTACGCAAAACATGTAGAAATCTCGCCTATTGGTTTAAGTTTGTGTTTAATGGGTACTTGCCGCTCAGGCCAACGGCCTGGCTTGTAAAAGCCTAGGGCGAAGCCCTAGGAAACCAGTAATAAACCATTGCAGGCTGAAGGCCTGCCCTGTATTTCCCTGGGGCTTCGCCCCAGGATTTACATAATCAGGCCTTCAGCCTGAAACTGATATATTGAATTCACCTAGGGCTGCGCCCTAGGCTTTTACAAACCAGGCCGTTGGCCTGGGCGGCAAATATCGCAGATGAAGCGAAACCAAAAGACGAGATTTCTACATGTTTTGCGTAAGGTGAGTGTATTACAGAAACACTATAGTGTGTTTATTCATTTTTTTCAATCCTGCTTTTAGCGGTGTTAACGCAAAATAGAAATGTCGTATTTCTCCAAAGTAGAAATGTCGTATTGACAAAAAATACTTTATCAAAGGGCTAACCCATAAAGGAGGTTAGCAGGATGAATGAGGAGATAAATATGTCAGTACGTGAGGTAAGTGTCTGGGGCCGGTTCTTGCATAACTGCATAACTTCTAATGTCTGGGGCCGGTTCTTGCATAACTGTATAACTTTTAATACGATTAAGCTATGCATTTACGCAAGAACCTTCCCCAGACACTATTTTCAGATAAGTTGTATCTAAATTTTTGAATGTAATTATCTGGTTTTCAATTTCTTTAGAAAAGCAACTGTCAAAGTCGGGATTAAATAACTTCCCCAGGGCTGTTTCACTTCCGATAACTCTTGCATTTGTAAGAAAAACAGGGTAGTATTTCTTACATGAAGGCTAATCAAAAAAAACCTAAAAAGCATCGATTCGCAGATACTTAAGGCTATAAATACCCGGAAAGGGGTCAGGCCTGACATTCGGACATTTGAATTTTTAAAAATGTCCGAATGTCAGGCCTGACCCCTTTCTGACCCCTTTCTCTGACCCCTTTCCGCGGCCTTACGGCGCAGTTGGTAAAATGAGATTAAAATTGTGTATGAATATTATTTCTTTGAATAGAGAGACAAACGAACTTCAGCGCGTGTCCACATTACAGACCAATCGAAATAAGCGCCATCGCTACCGAGAGTTTGTGATTGAAGGGCGTTTAGCTATTGAAGAAGCGTGGAAAAGACGATGGAAATTTCGTTCGATTTTCTATAGCAAAGAACGATCAATGCCTACTTGGGCAGAAAACTACCTGGCACAAGGAGATTATGATACTGCTTATGCTCTTACAAATCAGCTGATGGACAAAATTTCCGATAAAACAGAAAGTGCAGAAATAGTAGCTATTATCGAACAGCCTGTACGTTCTTTTCCGTCTTATCAACCAAAACTTCGAGATGTGGTCGTTGTGCTTGATGAGCCAAAAAGCCCAGGCAATTTAGGAATGATGATTCGCTCTAGCGTAGCTTTTGGAGCCTCTACTATTATCATCTCTGGGCATGGTGCGGATGAATTTGATCCGCAATGTATCCGAGCCAGCCGAGGAACTTTTTTTTCTGCTTCTATTTACCGAGTTGAAGGAATAAAAGCCTTTATACGCGCACTTGAAGCATGGAGGAAAACTTATAATATACGAGTGGTTGCTACCGGTAATCAAGGATCAGTCCCTCTAGAAAAAGCGCAGTTAGATGCAGACATTTTATTTCTTGTGCTGGGTAACGAAACAAATGGGTTAAGTTTGGGGTACCAGCAGCTCGCAGATCAATTTGTCCAGATTCCTTTAGAGGGAGAGTTTTCTTCTCTTAACATCGCTGCTGCTGGTTCGATTTTTCTCTATGAAATTTTTCGCCAGCGGAAAATACAAAGTTATTAGAAACGAAGTTAAATCTATTTGGGATATGATGCGCATATGAACGACGCCACAGCAATTTCCACTGACCTGTATCCGCCGCGTCCTTCGGTTCGCTTGTGCGATGTCACAACAACACTCGCCGACTTCGCCATCATCACATTCGCCGTCGATCCCGCGGCACTGGCCGCTCTGTTGCCAAAAGGCTTTGAGCCGGATGTCTTTCCACTCGACGACGGCCGGCGCGCCGCGTTCGTGTCGGCGGTGCCGTTCCGGGATCTCGACTTCCGCTTCGGCTTCGCACCGTGGCTCAAATTCTATTTCGGCCAGACCAACTATCGCGCTTACGTCACCTATCAAGGCCAACGCTGTGTCTGGTTCTTCGGCACGTCGTTGGCGACGAACTGGGTGGTGATCCCGCGCTTCTGGTGGAAATTGCCGTGGCATTCGGCTCACATTCAGATCGATGCGAATTGGGACGGCCAGCGCTGCACGCACTATCGTCTGGACACCGCAGCCGATTGGGGCAATGCCCAAGCAGAATTGGAGGGCACAGACGAACCAACTGGTCGGCTCGACGGTTTCGCCGATGCGGAAGAGACGGCCTTAATTCTTACGCACCCTTTGATCGGCTATTTCACTCGCCGCGACGGACGGCTGGGCACCTATAGGGTCTGGCACGAGCGACTCGACCTGCGCCGTGGAATCGCCCGCCTGGCGAGATTCGAGGTGTTCGAGCGACTGGGATTGGTCGCGCCGGGAACGGTCCCGAACTCCGTGCTGCTCCAGCATCGCACGGAGTTCATCATCCATCTGCCGCCGCAGCGCCTAGATTGTCTGGTTCTGGTAGAATAGAGACAAATAAGGAGGAGTATCATGAATACTAAAGGTCACTTGTCCCGCATGACAATAGACATTCCAGATGAGGATCACAAAAGGCTCAAAGCCCTTGCTGCTATATTGGAAAAAAGCATGAGGGAAATTATTATCGAATGGATGCATGAACATCTTTATGGCACAAATACGCCGAATGCTGAAACACTAGAAGCAATAAAGCAGATCGAACACGGAGAAAATCTGATAGAGAGCGATAATATAGAAGATCTTTTCAAAAAACTTGGTATCTAAATGCTAAAACCCATACACTTACGTAAATTTCAGGACGAAGTTGAAAAAGCGAAGAAACGTGGTAAAAACAGAAAAGGTAACCAGGCCGTCTCGGCCTGTACCAGGGCGGGACGCCCTGGCTACTTTCTTATAAAAAGTCATGTGCTGCCATGACTTTTTAAGGACGTACAATAACCCTCATGTACATTTCAGTGTCATTTTGTTGTTGATTACCTTCTGGCTATCTGATAGTATGGTTAAAAAAAAAGCAGCTATTATGACACGTATAAAAATTTTTCTTCGATTTATTGCAATTTGTTTCGCAAGTTTTCAAGGTATGGTTTACGGAACTTCCTCTGAAAGGACGATACCAGATCCCTGTTGTTCCATAGGCCCCATCCCTTCTTGGATAAAGAAGATTCCTGTCCAGCCTGCTCCTTTAGGCCAAGCCCAGGATCATGAGGACCTCTTTCTCCTCATCGACAACCAGATAGATAGCGATGAAAAAGCGGAATATTATCATGCAGCCAAATATCTTCCTTCCCAAGCTTCCATACAAGATCATTCATACATTGAAATTGAATTTGATCCTTCCTACGAATCTATTATTCTCCATGACCTCCGGGTTTTAAGAGGGGGTGAATCTCTGGATAGGATCTCCACAGCCCGCATGGAGATCATTCAGCCGGAAAAAGGGATGGGCGAGTTCTTGTACAGCGGGGTCAAAAGCTGGATTATTTTTCTGGACGATATTCAACCTGGGGATGTGATGGAATATGGTTATTCCAGGTTGGGCAGGATTCCTGTGCTTAAAGACTATTTGACCACGGTATTCGGTTTGCAATATTCTTCTCATTTGAATCATGGTTTCTTCCGCATAATAGGTTCTAAAAATCATCCGCTCCATTTTAAATCCTTCCGCACGAAGCTTCAGCCCCTTCATCAGACAATCGAAAACGACAGGGAGGAATGGATTTGGGAAATTACCGATATTCCGCCCTGTGAAATAAACGGGTCTTCGCTGCCCAGTTGGTATATCCATAAACCTCTGGTTCAAATCAGTGAATTTGACCAATGGGCTGATGTTGCCAAATGGGGAAGTCAACTGTTCCGGCTGACTAAGCGCCGTTCAGAGGAGATGATTCAACTTGTCAGAACCTTGCAATCCAAAAGTCCTGATCTTGAGCAGCAGATTCTTCAAGCCATCCAGTTTGTTCAGAATGATATCCGCTATTCAGGTTTTGAATTGGGAGATAACGCCTACTTGCCCTATGATCCCCATATCGTTTTACAGCGGCGTTCCGGAGATTGCAAAGATAAAACCCTGCTTTTGAAGGCCATTCTGGACCTGATGGGAGTAAAGTCGTTTCCTGTATGGGTCCATAGTTCCCTTAAAGAGCATATCATAGATTGGCATCCCTCTCCGACGATATTGAATCATTCCATTCTGCAAATCCAGTTAGGCGATGAACAATTTTGGATTGATCCCACACAGCCTTTTCAAGGGGGAAATTTAAGGACCATGGTTTGCTATCCCTATGGACGAGGTCTGGTTTTGAGTGAAGAGACTTCAGGCTTAACAGAGATCCCCTTTTCATCTGAGGGCTCATCGACGAAAGCTGTCACCACCCTAAAACTTGGCATTTCGAATGACCCGTCAAGGTTAGTTTCAGAGACCTTATATACAGGTTACGATGCTGATGTGATGAGGAGATTCTATAAACAGAATGGAGTCAGAACGACAGAAGATCACCTCCATGAATATTATGCAAAACAGTACGGCATCATAAATTCAGCAGTTCCGTTAGAGCTCAAAGATAGCCAAGAAAAGAATGAGCTCGTAATAACAGTTGCCTATGATGTTGTCAATCCATGGAAAGTGGATGATAAGGAGAAGGTCCTTTCCCTTGATGTTAATCCAGGTGAAATTGTAAGCGCATTGACCTTTTCCATAGATGCCACACGCAAAATGCCCCATTATTTATCTTATCCTTGCAATGTTGTAGAGGATATTTATGTAGTTTGTTCTGAAACTTCATGGGAAGACAATCCAATGCGATTAAAAATCGATAATGATGAGGTTGTGTTTTTATCGGATATAAAACTTAAGGATGATAGTTGTTTACATTATCGATATGAATTGATGACCAAAAAAGACCATATTCCCACGGATAAGATGAGGAAATGGCGTAAAAACCTTCAAAAAATGTCTAATACCATTTTTCAGGCAGTCACTATGCCCATCGAATCTGAACCAGAACAGGAAGAGGAAGGGGAAGAGGATGTCAGCCCGCCATTTCCCACTCCGTTTATTAAAGTGTTTGCTCTGGGTTGCATTGCATTGGCATTTAGCTGGCTCTCTTTTATGCTTTTAAGAAAATAATAAACTCCCTTGGAGATCAATATGAAATGGTTTGAAAAATCTGAAATCAGAAATAAGGAAATGCTTGCAGAAAGTCAGATCGATTATTTGTTAAAGCCTACCCTGGCTGTCCTGTGTCCTTTTAATAATCTCTTTCGAAGACAGTGGGATCTGTATACCGCCTATATGATACAATTAGTTATTTATGTGTTTCTTGAAGATTTACATTTTTCAAGCATTATTACACATTCCGTCATCCTCATTTGGACTGTTTTGCAGATCAGCCTCTTATATTTTTCTGTCAGGCATGGCCGGCGGTTAGCTTGGAACAGGAAAGAATGGAAAGATATTGATGCGTTTAAAACATCTGAAAGGCGTTGGACCACCTTTTTTATAATTTCCTTTGGATTATTGTTTTTGAGAACTCTAGTCATGGTTTTAATAAAAGACCCAGCTTCTGTTGAATTTACAGATTGCATTGATGTTATAGTGTATTTGTGCGCTATTATTTTGGGCTTTGTCTTGGCGAAGCGCAAAGCTAGAATAGCGCCTGCTTTGACTGGCGATTATGTCGCTACAAATTCAATGCAAAGTCCCTAAAGGATTCACCTGGGAGAGTTTAGGGTTTTACATATCAGGCTTTCAGCCACCCAGTCCACACCCAGTCCACAAGTGGACTGGGATTTCGAGAGACACTACTCTTTACGGGGGCAAAATCGGATTTTCGCATTTTCTGGAAGGTAGGTTCCAAAGGCGGGGAAGGAAAGTTGCCCCATCGTGTCAATGATATCTTTCGTCGAGCATGAAGGGGCTGTGAGATCGCCTGTGATAGGTTCGATACTAATGTATCCTTGCTGTACAGCCAATGAGTCAGAATCTGGAATATCTATTACAGGATGAGGGAGTGGAGCCAGTTCTATGGCCGAAACGAAGGCTGTCGGTCCGACGGGTGGCGGAGGGGGCACGAGCTGAACAGCTACAGCTCCTATTGGAATGCCAGCCAATGCAGTGCCGTGAGTACCATAGGAAATAATTCCCTGACGGGTGATTTTAACTCCTTTGATGTCACTTGGAGATAGGTTAGGATAATTGACATTCAATGCTGTATTAGGGGGTAAAAGTTTTCCTGTTTTTTTAGCAAAATTTGAACATTGTAATTGGGTGACAAGATCCAATACAAAATCGGCAACTTGATTTACGAAAGTAGAGTTCAAATTATTGTCAATACTTACAGCGATGGCTGGAGTTGGCGGTATCTGCGTGTCAACATCGGTTACTGCTACTCGTGCGACACCTACAGTTCCAGAGATATTTGCTATGGGGCCGGCGTTTAATGCCTCAGCATTAATTCCAACGAGGACGAGATCGAAATTAATACCTGGAAAAGCGAGAGGAGCCTGGGCAAATGCAGTCACAGGAAATGCTGGTTCGTTAGAAGCCGTTGCAGACGGGGAGTTGACGATCGAAACCTTCCATTCATTTGTGGACACCTGCTGTACCAATGCAAATTGGGGTAGAGGAGTTGTAGTTGGAAGATTAACTGCTGAGGAAGTGCCGTCAATTTCTGATGAGGGGGCAATAAGAAAAACGTTGTGGCCTGCTGCTTCAAAAGTTGTTTTAAGCGACTGAATACCGACGAAAGAATATCCATCATCATTAGTTAGAAGAATGTTGAGAGGCGTAAATGTGCAGGGTTCAGAGGCTGCGAGAGTAAACTTTTGCACTTCAAAGTTTGCTATACCCTCGTTTACACCAAGAGCAATATTAACACTAGAATCGTTCGCTACAAAATTCAAAGTTACAATCCTGAAATTATTGGTAAGGGAATCAGTGCTTGACTGAATCTGTGATTCATTTTGCTGGAGATAAATTTTCACTGCAGAATTAGTGTCGATTACTTTTCCAATGGCCGTAATGCAGTAGGACTCACCCGGAACGACAGTAACCTTATTGAAAATTCCACCGATTTTTGAGAACTTTTCTTTACAAGAGTTGTTACCGCCTTTGGCAGATACATCTAGGACATTAGAACCTTCTTGAGGAAAGTCTGTTTCGCAGGGAATGGTTATTTTTTTTACTGAAGCATCTCCAAGAATCTGGGGAGACTGCAGCAAATCGACATAACAGGTTGTTGTTGTGCAATCTTTCTCACACTGTTTGCATTTTTCTGCTTGTAAAGAGCAAACTATGAATAGGTTTAACACACATATGACGGCCCATAATTTTCTCATGATAAACTCCCTGAGGTATTAACCTGAACTTTGGGTTTTTTAGGCCTTTGGGCTAGCGTGAAAGCTCTCGCAGATCGATAAATTTCTAGCAGGTCCATATTTTCTAATATTGACCTGCTAGAAATTTTCGATCTCCGAGGCTTTGACGCAGTCCAAAGGCCTAAAAAACCCAAAGTTCAGGTTATTAGGTTATATTTCAGTTTTCATAACAGATATAACGGATGTCATGCAAGAAAATATTTTAAAATGGCCTGTCACTAGATCAATAGATATCCCCCGTCAACCTGCAACGTGATCCCTGTAGTATAAGTGTTCGTTAGCAAAAACAATGCAGCTTCCGCTAATTCCTGCGGTTTGCCTACATGCCTTACCGGTAGTTTTTCAGATAAAGAGTCAAAGAGTTCTTTCCGTTTGTCCGCAGGCATGCCCGCATATCTTGAAGTGTCGACATACCCCGGAGATAGGATATTCACTCGCAAAGGAGCAAGTTCAACAGCTAAAGCCCTGCCTAAGCCTTCAACAGCACTGTTCACCGAAGCCATGATAGATAAATTTGCTTGAGGCCTTTGTCCGATTACACCTGAGAAAAAGACAATAGCTCCTTCTTCGCGTATTGACGGAACACCGTATTTTGCAGCAAAATACTGTCCCCAAAATTTACTGTCAAAGCCTTGCTTAGCTGTTCCACTATCCATAGTTAAGAAAGGTCCTTTTGGCAAAGTACTTCCAGGGGTTGTTAAATAGTCAAATGGACCTATTTTTGAAAAAAACTCTTTCACAGCTTGTTCATTTGCAATATCCAATTGATAAATCTCTATCTTTGTGTCTGCAGGGAACCATCGCTTGAATTCAGTGTCAGAATGGTTCTTATAACCGGTGATGACTATTTCCATTCCCTGCACTGCAGCCAGCTTAGCGACTTCAAATCCTATCCCTGAAGTTCCGCCAATGATGACTATGCGCTTTCTATTTGTTATCATATTATCTCCTCTATTTATATCTTTCGTAACAGTTCAGATACCCCTCCTTCGTCGGGATATCTGAACTGTTACCATCTATCTTGCTATTCTTTTTCCTGCTTTTCTGTCTATAGGTTCCAAGACTTTTCCATCCGGCAGCTGATCCAAGGTACCAAATAGTTCTTTCAGCTTATTGTATTGGCTGCTAGACACTTCAATGCTTTCTGGAATGATATTAAAACTTAATCCTGACCTAAAACCATGTGTATTGGATTTTAAGCTTCCCCAGCTATGATAAAGAACAGAAGGGTTTTTAAATTTCCTTAAAAAAATGTCCTGGAAGTTTTTTCTTAACGTCAAGGATTTATTTTCCGTTAATTTGCCATCCAGACCTATTGCATCGATGATATCTTTAAAATCTTGATTGAATGCACCTATTTTTAAAGGCACTGCAACGGCCATATATTTCCAGTAGGCATCTCTCTTGTTATCAGGGAGATTTACATACTTTTTGGGCAATCGTTTATACACGGTGTGTATTTCACCCGCAATGTCTAGATTAGGATCTCTCTGTATTCCATTTTCCGCATTGTGCTTTTGCTCTTGCGAATCATAAAGCCTATATTCCCGTTCTTCACCGTCTCTTTCTAGATGAATATGTGTATGGTCAAGCTTCCATATTCTCCCTCTATACTTGGCTAAACTATGCTCTGCGCCTTCATTATTTGCTCTGAAAATAAGCGTACGACCATTGTTCTCCACAGTGATATGATGTTCCTGACTTTTTAAATTTAGATCAAAATAGTTTTCATCCGCTACTACATTGAAATTTCTCGGAGCTAATCTCTTTGCAATCTCTACAGATGCTTTTTCTCTTTGATCATCCTCCATTAAATCCAGTAAAGCCGGAATTAAATAGGCCAAAAGAAAGGCTCTATTGTCAATATCGTTATTTTTTGACGACGACATATGTAATAGAGATTCCTTTGAAACGAGATCGTTCAATAGGGGCCATGTGACTCCTTCAGGTAATTCCTGAGGCAGAGAAATTTTTAAAGAATTTAAAAAGCGTTGATCTAATTTGTCTAAGAGATTCTCTTGGGTAAATAGGTTTCTTATATCTTCCGGTATATCTGCGAGAAGCCTAGGCAGCATTTTGGCTAAATGCGTGATACTGATATCTACTAAAAGATCGGGCATGACATTCGCGAGGATCCGACCTTCTAAAACATCGGTAATAGGGATGCCTTTATTGTGATTTTCTATCCAATGGTGAAGGATAGCGGCTTTTTCATGTGATATTTTATTGATTAAACCTTGATTAGGTTCATTCAAAAATACAGAAAATTCGTTGTTAGGACCGAAGCCGGATCCTAATTTTCTTGGTTGATTATCTACGTTATTATTCATAATTAAACCTCCTTGTTTTATGGTTTTTATGTTTATATAATGTATTATACAATAAAATGAAATCGATTGTCAATAGGAAAATCGATTTTTCTTAAAATAGTCGATTTTACATTAAAATAGTTGATTTTTTGTAGTCGAGATGTTCTAATAATTATATGAGCTCGAGAACAGAAAAAGTCTATCAACAAATTTATGAGGACATCATTTCCGGCCAATTAAAGCCGGGTCATAAAATCCATATTGCTGATTTAACGCAAAAATTTGGGGTTGGATTAAGTCCTGTAAGGGAAGCTCTATCAATGCTTACAGCTACAGATTTTGTTATAGCGGTACCTCAGAAAGGATTCATGGTAGCCCCCACATCCGTAGAGGATTTAAATGATATTTACGACACTCGTACTTATGTTGAACAAATTGCTTTAGGATTATCCATCGATAAGGGAAATGATGAGTGGGAGGCGGACACGCTTTCTTCTTTTCACAAACTTTATCAATTTGAAGTAAAGCAATCCATAACTTCCCTAGAGCAGTATAAAGTCTGGGAGGAGCGGCATCGCACTTTTAACCAGGCTTTGATTGGAGGCTGTGGTCTGAAATATTTATTAAAAATTCAGACGAAACTCTATCAGCAAACGGAACGTTATCGCCGTCAGTGGCTTCTAGCTAGAATAGAGGAAGGTAAAATGCTCTATAATGCTATAAAACAAAAAAAAATAATGGATGCTGCCATAAGCCGCGACAAAGACAAAGCCCTTAAGTTATTGGAAGAGTACTACCAATCAGCAAAACAGGGCATTATTATAAGATTGAAAGATCAAGGCAAATTATAGGCCAAAACTATTTTTTTCGTGTCCGAGTCCGATTCCAATTCAATCAACTAGGCTCGATGTCTTTTTTTTAGCAATGCACCAAGCCGGTCCAACTCTTCCTTTCTTCCATAAAACGGTGTCTCATCCATCCAGTATTCCTCCTTCTTACCTACTCACCTTACGCAAAACATGTAGAAATCTCGCCTATTGGTTTAAGTTTGTGTTTAATGGGTACTTGCCGCTCAGGCCAACGGCCTGGCTTGTAAAAGCCTAGGGCGAAGCCCTAGGAAACCAGTAATAAACCATTGCAGGCTGAAGGCCTGCCCTGTATTTCCCTGGGGCTTCGCCCCAGGATTTACATAATCAGGCCTTCAGCCTGAAACTGATATATTGAATTCACCTAGGGCTGCGCCCTAGGCTTTTACAAACCAGGCCGTTGGCCTGGGCGGCAAATATCGCAGATGAAGCGAAACCAAAAGACGAGATTTCTACATGTTTTGCGTAAGGTGAGTTACCTATAATTATTATGAAATTAATGGCCTCATGAAATCAAGAAATATTATTTCCATGAGGTATTATTTACATAAAAAATTTCTCATGGAATTGCATTTTATTAATTTCGTAAGATAAAATTTGGCAAAAATAATGTCTGGGCCAGTCCATTAACCTGGGACCTCTGTCCTATTTCAGGTTAATGGGTATCTGAACACTTATATTTTGTAGTCAATGGAATTATAGGGCATAGGCATTTAATCTGTCCAAGGCTTCCTGAGCTGTTGGACGCTTATTTGGATCCAAATGTTTCATTTCCCATACTAAATGTTCAATAGTTTCTTTCTTAGGTTCAGGGAATTCCGTTTTAAATTCCCATTGACTCATATTCATAAGTTCGTTTCGTAAATACTCTTTAGGATCCTTGTAGGGATGTTTTCCTTCAAAGAGTTCATACAAAGTAATCCCCATACTGTACACGTCTGCTGCCTTTAAATCTTCTATATTTTTAACTTCTTTATTTGCAAATTCAGGGGCAAGATGGGTGCAGGTTCCTACAGTTTTATCCTTATTTTTTTTCCATGTATTCCTTGCAAAATCCAAATCGCTTAGATGGGCTACTCCTTTAATAATAAACACATTTTCAGGTTTAATATCCAAGTGGACAAACCCTTTTTTATGCATTCCAATAAGACCTTGAAGAATTTCTTTTGCAAATTTAATTTTCTCTTCTTTTGTCAACCCTATTTCTTTAATTGCATTGTAAAGATCGACTTCTCCAAATTTATTTACAATTACTGGATAATCCGAATCATATGTAAAACTATTTAGAGCTGCAAATGTACCTCCTGAGACATTAGTGGTATCTTTGAGTTCTTTTATGGATATCAACATTTCAGGATATTTGTTTTTGATATAGTTAATGCTATCATTGTGAAATTTAGATACAACTAGTTTTTCATTGCCATTTATCTCTACTACATACTTAGCCGTTTTAGTTCCTCCTTTACCTAGGATTCCTTTCGATCCGTGTACGTAGGAATAGATTTTTATATCTGATATATTGTTACCAGTTTTTTTAATTAAAAGACTACTTTTTAAATCATGGAATTGTCTTCTTGAAATTTTAATATAACCAATTTTAGTAAAATTATTTCGTATTATATCATTTTTTATCACTTCTTTAAATATCTTTTCAGCTTGTTCTTGCTCTTTTGTTAATCCATTATTATAATTTTGATTTGTATTTTTAATTGGACTAGATGTGTTAACATTATTTTTTAAACTAGGCACATTCATTTTTTATCCTTGTTATTAATTAATTTTAAAATCAATTTATTATAAATTTTATGTAACTATAATAATTATAAGAAATAACTATTAATATTGTATAAATATATTAAAAAATAAATACTAAGATATTTGTAAAATAGATTGGATCTACTTCTGAGAAACAATAATTTGAGCGATAAAGGAAAATTAGCAACTGCTCATAAAGTTGAGGTAAAAGGAGTAGCCAGGCCGTCTCGGCCTGGACCAGGGCGAGACGCCCTGGTTACCTTACCTCAACTTTATGAGCAGTTGCGAAAATTATAGGCCCATAGGCTGATTTGAATTGCTCACAATATTTGAAATGACAGAGCATAGATCACAAGAGGTTTCAGCAGTTTGGGAAGAACACAATTTAGCGATATTTAAAATAATATTGGAATTTGAGCTAAGTTCGCCTTCATGGAAGCAGCATGTTTGACAGCAAGAGAGCAAAAATTCTTTTTTTTCATTGGTCAGAGCGATATTGTCATTTAAAGTCTTTATAAAAAGCTCAGCTGTTTTCTGCTGACAGATGGAGTTTCCCACATCACTGAAATCATGGGATTTCGATACTCTGAGGGTTTCATTTGCCAATTCTTTGATGAATGAAAAATTATTTGTATTCATATATCATTTTTCCTTAATAAAAATTTAATCATTTTTTTATTAAAACAAAATATTAATGCATTAATATTATATTAAATAAATATAGATTAAAAGGTTGCTGATGTCAAGTTCATTTATACCTGAAATAAATTTAGGTGTAAAATATATTAGTGAAGAACAAATTCCGGCGAACGTAAATAAAAATATAGTGGTAAAAGGGTTTGCAGGATCATCGCCTACGACTGGTTGTGCCTACCTAATTCAGCCTCCTAAAGAATACCAATATATTTTTCAGGATTTTCAAAGGGAATTGCGCAATTCCAATCTACCCATAGTCCATGTGCGTATTCCACATGCTACTCTCATTGCTGCCAAAGTGATTGATCAGAGCCCGTCCCAATCCTGGAAAGAGCTTGAAAATGTTCAGAAAGTGTACCGGTCTTTCTTTCTTCATCATGTTCACATTGAAATGGAAAGTAATGGAGGGGATTATCTAAAGGCAATAGATGAAGTATTGAAAAGTCAGGAAGCTGTCATGGGTAACATTGCGGCAACTACAACGGAAGAGCACGCATTGAATGCCATTGAAAATAAGGATTTACGCAAAAGAGTCAGCAAAACGTGCCCTTCTGATGAAAAATACACAAATCTCAAACAGGTTGCATTAAAAGCGATCAATGAAACCTCATTTTCTTTGAAGCCTATTGAAATCAAATTTACCAACAATGGCACTATTATTGTTGTTTTTTCAAACGATGATAAACTCCTGGCCCTGCGGCTGCATTTGATTGTTGCAGGAGAAGGAATAGCAAAATGGCCAAAACTGACTGTCATGAAGAATGCCTGGAGTACCATTGGCTATACAACAAGGCTTTTGGAAAAGAGCGAAAAAGAAACGCTGGATGGAATTATTGAAACATGGAAACAAAAGAATCATAAAGCCTTGGCGGAGATTTCGGTGCCATTTGATGTTCAGCATTTGGGAGCGTTGGCTTTCCGATCGAATGATTTTCATTCAGCAAAAAAAGCTGTTTTCCCATTGCTTAAAGCGAAAGAAAAGAATTCAAATAAAAACACGGTAGAAGAAAAAGATCTGTCGTTTTCATCCTACATCAATGACGGCGCCATTACACCTATAATGAAAAGACTTCATCCCCCTCCCTATATTCAGGAGAATTGGAATCGTCTAATTAATGAAGAAGTTGTTTAATCAGCTTTAAAGTTGTTGACGAGAAAATATCCTTTTTGATATTATCCATTCTGCAAACATCTAAACTTTAAATGTAAGGAATGTTAAATATGTTTCAGTCAAATAATTGTACAGCAGCTGCCAGGCAGCCTGCGATATTTGACAGGGCCGAATTTTATGAGCGGAGTTGTACCAGTCGTGCAGACTCCTCGATATTCACCTTGTCTTCATTTTCTTTGTTTTCTTCTTTGTCTATTGTCCTTATGGCCCTTCTTAAAGGCCTTTCCATGATGTGTCACAAGATTAAATGTGTGATGCGTTCCAAACGTCTCATTCTTATTAAAGCCTAATTTAAAATTATTGATCTTCGATAGGGCCTTGGCCCGGATTATCGGATTTCATTGTTAAAAAAAATCCTGTTCGTACGAATCGGAAGTGCGCATTCTTTTTGTAAAGATCGCCTAGATTTGTATACGGAGCAGGTATATAATTTTTGGAGAAATAGTATGCAAAGTATTTATAGTAAATCATTTACAGATTTTATTGAAAACCAGGTGGTTCCTGGAAATGCAAAAAAACCGGTGGAAGTAAACAGCATGTTAGATGCTGTCGGTTTTTTTGTACACGTGACGCGTTCCGCGCTAAAAGCTTTTGCCAGACATAAATTTGCTAAATTTGATGCCTTGGTGGGAGATACAGCTTGTCAGATCCGTGCGCTGAAAATTGCGGAATTGGCTAAGCTCTATTTGCATTCGCCTGAATTTCAAGACCAAGTCAAGAACACAATGGATCGGTTCGAGAGGTATCAGAATGAACTGTCTCAGATCCAGTCTATCTCTTCCAACCAGTTCTTTAAGGAATTTAAAAGCGTTGGAGCTACCTTTTCAAAATTGTGTGAAAAGTATAAAATAGATCTCAGTTTTTCTGATGACCTAAAGTTCATAGTGGAATCGTACATTCTACAAGTTGCGAAAGGGGAAACAGAAGATCCAGAGGCTTTTTATAGCAACAAGGAAGCCGTGCATCTGCAGAATTTTGAAAAGCGATGCGAAAAATACCAGCACAAAACTCTGGCAAAAAATGCATTAAAGAAAATAGTCGAAGCTGTTCAGCGGGACCTGTCCCATGCTTCCATCCAATATTTGCTGCACAAATTGGAGGGGTGGCCGGATACGCCTGAAAAATATGAGTTAATAGGGAAAATCAAACAGTATTCTGTGGAAGATGATGCCAAAAGACTTTGTTCTCCCTGTTATTACAACATGCAGGCTGTTTTTAGGGAAATAGTGTCGCAAGATCTTCCATTTTATGTTCATGTATGCCGCTGGACTAAAGATGGGGAATATATCGACAGTGTAAAATTTCTCTACAAAGCGTCCAGCGATGGCACCCATTTCGAACGGGCTGAGGAAGCCTGCGATGACAGTGCTCCTGTGGTATTTTTACATGGTGTGAGCATTGACAATGACAATGCTCATACCACCAGAGAGGAATTTGCTGAGAAATTCAGCTCTCACGGCATTACGGATATTTTAGATGCCAACTGGGCGCAGCACAGGCAGTTTCCAAGAAAAAAGAATGAAACCCTGTCCTTGCCGGATGATGAGAGAAGGGACAGATACTTGAAAATCGCTAATGAATGGGGTTGCTCGTTTGAGAACAAGTCATTATTCCTGGCGGTCCATATGTATTGTGATACCTATAAGAACGCGAGAGACAAGGATAAACACTTATGATAGCAACACAAAATTGGAAACAGCTTTCGAGCATTCAGATTGGGGGGGCGGTATGCCTCCCGGTGATAGTGATAGGCCAGACCTTAAGCCAGACCTATGGCTTCCTGTCTGCGGTCCTGGCTATCGTTTTGGGAAATGCCCTGTTGACTCTTATAGCTCTTGTAATGGCTTCCATGAGCTTTCAGGAGAAGAAAACGACTATTGAAAATGCTTCCCTTTATTTTGGAAAAAAGGGAGGCGTCCTGTTTGCATGGGCCATGTTGTTTTCCTTGCTGGGGTGGTTTGGGATACAGCTCAATCTGATGAGCCAAGCTTTATTAGATCTGCTTTCGATTCCATCTGACAGCTCGGCATTGATTGCTGCCAATGCAGGACTTGGTTTAGTCATGACGTGTACAGGAATGTATGGATTGCGTGCTTTGAATCTTCTATCGGATTTCAGCATGCCGATATTAGGCATCACGCTCCTGTATGCGTTATGCATGCCTGGAAAAGAGAGCCATGAATTCTCTTTTATTTTCACATGGGGAGGGCTCTCTTTGGTCATGGCGACTGCAATGGCGGCTGTGATTGACCTGCCGACATTTTTCAGGCATGCGCGATCTAAAAAAGATGCTTTCATAAGCATCTTTTTAACATTCGGCGTTGTGATACCCCTGGTAGAACTTATTGGAGTCTACTTGGCAGCCACCCGCGGAGGAGAGTCTGTAATGGAAATTTTGAAAGGAAACAATATATTTTGGAATGCTTGGGTAGCCCTTTTCATCATTTTGGCCGGATGGACAACCAATAATACAAACCTCTATTCCGGGGCAGTGAGCCTGAAGTTTATCTTTCCCAATATTTCGAATGCCTTTTGCACGTGGATCGTCGGATTGGCCGGGACCTTTTTGGCATGTTTCAACTTGCTGGACCATTTGGAGGTCCTTCTGGGATTGTTGGGAGTCGGCATCGGAAGCATGGGGGCTGTAATAATTGCTGCCTATCTGGCAGCTCAATGCCAAGGCGGGCAAATTAAAGGTTCCCAAAGAGGCAATCTGTGGGCGTGGTCGCTAGGGGCTGTTCTGGGAATAGTGAGTATGTGTGGAGGGTATTCAATAACCTCTATAGCTATTCTGGATGCCTTTTTGGCCGCTTCATTTGGAACTATACTATTTTTAATAATAAAACAAAGGAATTTTTATGAGACAAATCCAATTAGATGACCTGGATGATATGGCCCTGGGCAGTGCACTATTGGGATCTGGCGGAGGAGGCGATCCCGCCTATAATCTGATACAGGCCAAATACCAGCTTATGAAGTATGGGCCCGTCCGGCTCATGGATAGAACGGAACTTAAACCCGATGATTTGGTCGTTCCCGTCGGCTTTATGGGAGCCCCTTTGGTTGGAATCGAAAAGATTCCCGGCGATGGGGAATTCCTCTCTATTTTTGAAAAAATAGAAAGATATTACGGAAAGAAAGCGAGCGCTTTGATCCCGGTAGAAATTGGAGGCGGCAATGCCTTCGTGCCCTTTGCCATTGCGGGACAGTTGGATTTGCCGGTACTGGATGGAGATACCATTGGACGGGCATTTCCGGAACTGCAGATGACCTCCTGCCATTTGAAAGGGGTGTCCACAAGGCCGGCTTTTATTGCTGACAGCCTGGGAAATACGATCATTTTGGAAGCCATCAACAGCCAGGCTTTAGAAAGGATCGCCAGGCACGCCACCGTTGCCATGGGATCGTCCAGCGCCTTGGCCATGTACCTGATGACAGGGACGCAGGCTGCCGATTCGATCATTCCAGGGACAGTATCACAGGCATTGGCTATAGGAAGGACTCTTTCGAACTCGCAAAAGCTGGGGAAAGATCCTTTGATCCCTCTTTTGGAGTCCACAGGAGGGGCCTGCCTTGGATCTGGGAAAATCACCGACATCGACCAAAAAATTGTCGATGGCTTTTTAAAAGGGACGGTGACGATCCAGTCCGATAGCGATTGCATGGAATTGGGATATCAAAATGAATATCTGATCGCAAAGAAAAATGGAAAAGTGGTGGCGACCACTCCGGATATTCTCATGTTGATAGAACAGGAGAGCGGGACCCCTATTACCAGCGAATCGTTGCAGTATGGGATCAAGGTGAACTTGATTGCCTTGCCGGCGCCTGAATTGTGGCAAACGGCGGAAGGTTTGAAAATTGTGGGACCTCACTATTTTGGTTACAACACGACGTATCAAAAATTTGAAAGGAGTCAAAAAAAATGAATAATAAAGATAGATATAACATAGGCATTGATATTGGGGGAACGAATACAGACGGAGTTTTGGTGGATTCCCATTTAAAAATAATAGCTTCGGCCAAATTTCCTACCACGGAACACGTCCATCATGGATTTAAAGCTGTTCTGGAAAACCTGTTGGAATCGTCTGGTGTTACCCCTGACAAGATTGCAGGAGTTTCCTTGGGAACGACTCATGCTACCAATGCGATCCTGCAACGGGAGGCCCTTTATCGGGTAGGAGTGATACGGCTGGCGGGGCATCATCCGGCCTCCATGCCTTCTTGCTTTTCTTGGCCAACAGATTTGCAAAAGGCTGTCCACATCAACACCTATTCGGTGGATGGAGGGTATGAATGCCATGGAGATCCCATAACTCCTTTTGATCCGGACCAGTTTAAAAAAGTGGTGGAGCGCCTGGTCAAAGAAGGGGCGGAGAGCCTGGCCATCATTGGAGTATTTTCCCCCCTAAAGGATTTTCAGGAGCTGGAAGCGGAAAGAATTGTCAAAGGAATTTTGGGACCGGATTTTCCCATCTCCCTTTCCCATAAGATAGGTGGGATCGGCTTCATCGAACGGGAAAATTCCACCATCCTCAATGCCGCATTGAAAAAGGTGATGAAAAATGGGTTCTGTCAACTTAAGACTTCTCAGGAACTCGCAGGTTTGGACTGTCCTCTGTGGATTACGCAGAATAATGGCAGCCGCATGAGCCTGGAAAGGGCAGCGGAATATCCTGTTCTGACCATTTCCGCGGGCCCTACCAATTCCTTTATAGGCGGAGCCAAATTGGCTGGAACCCAGGATGCAATAATAGTAGATATCGGTGGAACCTCGACCGATGTCGGCATAGTTAGAAAAGGATTTCCTCGCCGCCGGTTGAATAAATCCCACATAGGCGGGATCCCGCTGAATTTTTCCATGCCGGACGTATTGTCGATAGCATTGGGAGGCGGATCTCATATCGCATGGGGTGAAAAAATAGAAATAGGCCCTTTAAGCTGTGGAAGGGAAACTTTTTCCCGCGGAATTTCGTTTGGAGGGGGGCAATTGACCTTGACGGATATTGCGTTGTCTCTGGAGTATGTATGCATTCCGGGAGCCGATCCGGCACGGTTGAATGTATCTCGTGAGATCTGCCGCTCCATTACGGATAAGGCCAGAGGAGAAATTCAGAAACTGGTATATTCTGTTGGGCCTGATGAACAGCATCTTCCTGTTGTGATGATCGGAGGAGGGGCTGGTTTATTTCCCCAAACCTTATGGGAGGAACGGTTCTGTTTTCCTTCGCATGCCAATGTGGCTAATGCCTATGGCGCAGCTTTGGCGGAATATTCCGCTACGATAGATCGGGTGGTTTCCACATTGGACCGTCAGAAAGTGGTAGAGGAACTCGAGGAAAATGTCATGAAATTAGCTGTTCAGGAAGGAGCCGATCCGAAGCATGTACGGATAGTAGATAAACAGATTATCCCGTATCATTATGCACCCGAACCCATGGCGCGCATGATAATCACGGCTGCAGGGTAACAAACGATAAACGACAATAACGACAATAACGACATTAACGACAAAAACGACCATAACGACAAAAACGACGATCAGTAAAGTTGTCGTTAAGGTCGTTATTGTCGTTTGTCGTTAAAGTCGTTAAAGTCGTTAAAGTCGTTATGGTCGTTTGTCGTTTTTAAAATTACATTTATGCTATAATTAATAGTTGAGGTGAAATTATGTTGGATCCAATTTCTAATCAATTATTTTCCCATGATGCTATAAAATACATATATCAGAATCCTGATGTTGTAGTCAGTCATGGACCGGTACCTTCCAAGCCTTTCGAGGTCAAAGCTCCTGAAAAAACGGATAAGTCCAAGAAAGATTTGGGCAAAAATAAACAGCAAAACAAAAATCAGAGTAAAAAGTACTAAGGTTTTTGTTGCGGCCAATTTTGAAGAATTTCTTTCAGTTGCGATATGAGAGAAGGCAACGATTCTTTTACTACCAACCAAATCGCCTGATTATTTACATCAAAATACGCATGAATTAATCGATTGCGCAAACCAATCATTTCTCTCCACGGGAGAGATGGAAATTGTTCGCGGACAGGTTTTGTTACTTGAGAAGCTGCTTCGCCAAGGATTTCCAATTCACGTACAACACCATTTAGCAATAAACGATTATAATCGAGATCTTCCCTACATTTTCCCGATAGATGGGAAACTGCACCAAGTGCAGCGTCAAGCATATGTTGAAAACGAACAAAATCACGGTTTAACATAAAGGGGTTTGGCCTGATCTAAAACTTCATTTCGAAAATAACGACTCAATTCTTCGGGTGTACGTAAATCTGCTTTTCGACCTAAAATAGCGGAGAGTTCATCCTCCAGGTCAATAAGAGTGAATAATGAGGGTGTTTTACCAGGTTCAAATTCAATCAGCAAATCAATGTCGCTATCTTGATGTAAAGTACCAGATAACGCGGATCCAAATAGCGATAGCTTCGCAATAGTAGGGTGTTTTATGCAAAATTCAGAAATTCTTTTAAATGGTAAACCAATCATATTTTTCGCCTTGTCTAATTATATGATAGAGCGAAAATCAAATAATTTGCAAAAAAATTCGAATGAAAAAATTCGATGGACAGAAAAAGGAAAATATGAGAAAATAGTGATTTAGGAGAAAAAATGCGTCAAAACACTACGTCTTATTTTTATTTTTGGTTTTATGACATACCCATAAGGCGGGAGGCTTGCTGACGCACTCAAAGAGTGAGTAATCAAAGACCCCGCCTTAAGCGGGGTTTTTTTTTGCCCTGAAAGAAAAAGTAAGTTATGGAGAGAAATTTATGAAAAACAAATTATATTCCCAGTTTTCGAGTGGTTGGCGATTGATTTTCAGTTTTTATTATTTTTTTTACTTTATTTCTCGGCTTCGGCGGGAGAGCAGATGATGTTGGCAGAAAAGCCAACTTGTCCAAAGCCCCGCCGCAAGCGGGGCTTTTTTTTTATTTATTAAACCGTTAAATAGTTAGGATATCATATGAATACAAACAGGCAGGCCATGAATCCATGGATTGTAGCAGGGCCGTGTGCCTTGGAATCGCGGAAACAGCTTCAAGAGAGCGTTTCCCTTTTGAAACGGATGGGAATCCGCCGGATCCGGGCTTCTCTATGGAAACCCAGAACTCAGCCGGGCTGGGAAGGATTGGGATGGACAAGCCTTCCTCTACTTCTAGAAGAAACCTTATCGCAGGGTATGATTCCGGCAACGGAAATTATAACAGCAGAACATGCCCAAATGGTCGTTCAAGCTCTGGAACATTATGGTCCCGAAGCTGAGATGCTCGTATGGTTGGGTTCCAGAAATCAAAACCACATCGAACAGCAAAAAATTTCCCGGATACTGGCCAAAGGCCCTCAAGGGATTCAATTTATGTTCAAAAACCAGATGTGGGATGATGAACGGCATTGGCTGGGCATTTATGAACATATTATTTCTGCCGGATTTCCTAAAGAGAGATTATGGGCTTGCCATCGGGGGTTTTCTCCTGGCAAAATGCCCAACCCCAAAGGATATAGGAATTTGCCTGATTTCGAAATGGCGATGCGCATAAAGAAAAAAACAGGGGTGCCTCTATTGCTCGATCCTTCTCATATTGGTGGCAATCCGGACAATGTTTTGGATATTTGCAGGCAAGCCCAGGCTTATGAATTCGACGGTTATATGGTGGAGGTGCATACCCAACCAGAAAAAGCCAAAACAGATGCCGGTCAGCAGCTTTCAGAACATCAGTTTGGTCAACTGCTTTGCGACATTAAAAATCCTTTATATATAGGGCATAGGCCGTGAAAACTGTTGCCCATTTAGGAAAAAAAGGATCATACAGCTATTTGGCCGGGAGAAAACAGGTAGGTCAGGGAAAGTATTTAAGCTGCGCTTCTTTTCAGCAAGTCTTTGAAATGGTTTATAGGGATGAAGCCGACTGCGGGGTCCTACCGATAGAAAACAGCCTGGTTGGGTCGATTTATGAAAATTATGATTGGCTCAATCAATATAATTTAAAGATGATTGCAGAAGAATATGTTCGCATAGAACACTGCTTGTTAACGATTAAGGCCATTGACTATGAAGAGGACTTCTTAAAAGGCATAAGACAGGTTTGGTCTCATCCCAAAGCTATTGAGCAATGTTCTCTGTTCTTTCGCAATTATCCGTGGATAGAACCGGTCCTAACCGGTGATACAGCTCAGGCTGCCTATGAAATAGCCTCCAGAGGTGACAGTTCCCTTGCTGCATTGGCCAGTCGGGAGGCTGCTGAAATTTATGGTTTGTCACTATGTAAACAGGGATTGGAAGATGATCCGGCCAATTACACCCGTTTTGTCATGGTGGCTAAAAAGGACAAAAATGTTGCAGGAAAAAATAAAGCCGCGCTTTTTTTGATTTTGGACCATCGTCCCGGAAGCCTGGCTTCTGTATTAAGTCAGATTGCACAACAAAATATCAACCTGACAAAAATAGAATCCAGGCCTTTTCAGGGACATCCTTTTGAGTATTTGTTTTATGTGGACCTCGAATTTCAGGATGAAAATCCGGAGAATATAGCCCATCTATTGGAGACAATATATCCCCTAGTGAAACAGGTCAAACTGTTAGGTTATTATGCGGCGGGTAGTAAAGGGACATAAGTGACAAAAAAGATAGGGTGCAATTTTTATTACCACAGAGCTCACAGAGAGCACAGAGAGGAAATTCGCTTGGCTATGTGACATGTGCTCTCTGTGTGCTCTGTGGTTAATAAAAATTAAGTTTTGGAAATATATGAGTAAATTTATTGTTCAAACATCGAATATTAAAGGAAAGGTTTATGTTCCGCCCTCCAAGTCGCAATCCCTTCGCGCTATTTTATTTGGCGCTTTAGGTTGCGGTAAAAGTGTGGTCCGCCATTACCTTCCATCTCCAGATATCATGGCTATGGCCAATGCATGCAGGTTGTTGGGCGCACCCGTAGATGTTTTCGAGGACAGAATGGAAATCAATGGCCTATCGGGTAAAATATCGCGATGCGAAGATGTGATCCATGCAGGGAATTCGGGTATTGTCCTTCGTTTTTGCGCTGCTGTAGGCGCTTTAGCTTCTCTTCCGATCGTGATTACAGGAGATGATTCCATCCGCCATCAGAGGCCCATGAAACCTTTGCTGAATGGTTTGGAGCAGCTGGGCGTTTCAGTGAAGACGATGCGCGGCGATGGATTTGCCCCAGTAATAGTTCAGGGCCCTATTCAAGGGGGTAGTGCAGTTGTTGATGGAGAAGATTCGCAGCCTGTTTCGGCATTATTGATTGCTTCTGCTTTGGCTCAAGGGCCTGTGGAGCTAAAAGTGGTGAACGCCGGAGAAAAGCCTTGGGTGTCCTTGACCCTGCATTGGCTGGATAGGCTGGGTTTGCCATATGAAAACAGAGGGCATTCTTATTACCGAATGCAAGGCAAGGCACGGTATGAAGGATTTGAGTATGAAGTACCGGGGGATATGAGCTCTGTTGCTTTTCCTTTAGCTGCGGCATTGATCACTCAATCGGAGGTTACCCTCCACAATATTGATATGAGCGATCCCCAAGGGGATAAAAAGATCGTAGATGTATTGTGCAGCATGGGAGCCAGGATTGAAGTCGATGAAAAAAATAGAAGTCTATATGTCAGAAGAGGAAGTGTTCTGAAAGGAACCACTATTGATATTAACGATTTTGTGGATGCGATCACGATCTTGGCTGTAGTGGGTTGTTTTGCTGAAGGGGAGACCACGATTGTCAATGCCGCTGTAGCGAAGCAAAAAGAGTGCAATCGCATTCAGGCTATTGCTTCAGAATTGAGGAAAATGGGGGCCGACATCTCCGAAACGGAAGATGGGTTAAAGATAAGAAATTCACAGCTTCAGGGCGCAGAAGTTAAATCGTATCACGATCACCGCATGGCGATGTCATTAGCTGTAGCAGGCCTGGGAGCGCATGGTACAACTGCCATTGATTCTGTGGAATGCGTTTCAAAAACCTACCCTTCGTTTTTCAGGGATTTTGCAAGCCTGGGTGCTGCCATTAGGGAGGTGTCATGAACCTGATTTTATGCGGCCTGCCCATGAGCGGAAAAACAACTGTGGGTAAGTTATTAGCGCAGCACCTGAAATGGAATTTCATCGATACGGACCGGTGCCTTGAAAAGGCATATGAGCAGCAATCAGGCGAATTTTTGAGCTGCCGTGAAATTTACAAAAAACTGGGAGAAGCTTCATTTAGGGTACTGGAACGGGAACAGTTGGCGGCGCTAGCTGACAATAGATTCTCTGTGATAGCTTTGGGAGGGGGATGCCTTAAGGAACCGCAGAACAGTGAGATAGTCAGGAGCCTCGGATGTCTGATCTATCTTAAGGCCTCGCCGGAGTTGCTTTGGAAAAGAGTGGCTTTACGGGGCATTCCGGCCTATCTGGATCCCTCCCATCCGGAAAAAGCCTTTTATGAATTGTCCCAAAAAAGGATCCAGGATTATGAAGCAGCGGCAATTATTATTGTGGATACCGATTTTTTATCAGAGGATGAAGTATTGAAGAGGATCCTGGAAAACAAAAGGATAGGATATGTCGAATAATTCGTTTGGAAAAATTTTTAGAATAACCACATGGGGAGAGTCCCATGGCAAAGCCCTGGGTGTGGTCATTGACGGCTGTCCGGCGGGATTGGAGATTGCGGAAGAGGAAATCAATGCTGCATTGGCGTTGAGGGCACCCGGCCGGAATCCTTTTACTTCCCCTCGTACGGAAAAAGACCAGGCCCAGATCCTTTCAGGGATTTTCGAAGGCAGGACAACTGGGGCGCCAGTGTGCATCATGATACCCAATGCAGATGCCGATTCCAGCAAGTATGAACCTATCAAGGACCTGCTGCGCCCAGGCCATGCCAATTTTACCTATCTGGAGAAGTATGGCATCTTTGACTATCGGGGAGGAGGGCGTTCCTCTGCCAGGGAAACCGTGGGCAGGGTGGCTGCAGGGGTCCTTGCCAGAAAAATACTGGCCCAGCAAAACATACATGTTTTAGCTTACTTGAAGCAGGTCTATTCTATTACAGCTGCCATTGGAGAGGAAGATATCCATACGTTGCGTACCATGACCTATGAGAGCCCCGTTTTTTGTCCGGATAAGAGAGCCGCCCAGCAGATCCAGGAACTGATAGAAAAAGGGAAGCAGGAAGGAGACTCTTACGGAGGGATCATAGAATTCATCGCCCATCCCATGCCCGTTGGCTTGGGGGATCCGGTGTATGACAAGTTGGAAGCGCGTCTGGCATTTGCCATGATGAGCCTTCCCGCTACCAAGGGATTTGAAATGGGATCGGGTTTTGGATGCATAGGTATGACAGGCTCGGAGCATAACGATGTTTTTATTCAAAAAGAAGGCAAGATAGCGACCCTAACGAATTATGCCGGAGGCGTTCTTGGGGGTATATCCACAGGAATGCCTGTCGTGGGACGGGTGGCTTTTAAGCCTACTTCAAGCATCATGAAAGCGCAGCAGACCGTTACAACGGCTGGAGATCTGGCTGAATTCCGTTTGCCTGAAGGCTCAAGGCATGATCCTTGCGTCGCTATTCGGGCAGTTCCGATCGTAGAAGCCATGGCTGCGCTGGTGCTGGCAGATGCCCTTCTGGTCGACAGGAGCGCCCGCTTATGACACGGAAAATTCAGAACATAGAATTTATCCAGGGGCTGTTGGCCGATCAGGCTTGGGCGAAGGAGATAGTGGACTCGTATTCTTCCAGAATAGCTATTATTTCCGATGCAGTAGTGGCTAAACTATATGGAGGCCCGCTGCTAGATCTGATGCGGCAAGTGGGAGCGGAAGTTTATCTTTTTACCTTTCCTGAAGGGGAATCCCATAAAAACCGCGAAACGAAAGCCAGGGTAGAAGATGCCATGATGGAAAATGGGCTGGGACGGGATACTCTGGTCATTGGGCTGGGGGGCGGCGTGGCCACGGATATGGCCGGATTTGCGGCCGCTACTTATGCTCGAGGGGTCCCCCTTATTATGATTCCCACCACTATTCTAGGAATGGTCGATGCCAGCATCGGAGGAAAGAATGGCGTCGACACCCGCTATGGAAAAAATCTGATAGGCACGATCTATCAGCCCAAAAAAATCCTGGTGGATATATCCCTGGTGAAATCTCTTCCTCTTCGGGAAATCCGCAATGGCATCGTCGAAATGATCAAACATGGGTTGATCGTCGATAAAGAGTACTTTCTTTTTTTGGAGGAGCATGTGCAGGAAATTTTATCCCTGGAACCTGTGGTTCTGGAACAGGCGATTTATCAGAGCGGCTGCATCAAAAGCCGGACCGTCAGCGAGGACGAAAGGGAGCACGGCAAAAGGCATCTGCTGAATTTAGGCCATACGATCGGTCATGCGTTAGAACAGATCACCCAATACGCCATAAGCCATGGAGAAGCGGTAGCTATAGGGTTGTTGGCAGAAGGGCATATTTCCATGCAATTGGCCCATCTGGCTCCCGAAGCGCTTAAAAGGATCCGGAAAATTCTGGAAGATTATGGACTGCCCTTGGAACTTCCTGGATCAGTGACCGTCGAATCTATGCTCCAAGTCATGGCTTTAGATAAGAAATCCCTGAAAGGGCAGCCCCGCTTCGTCATTCTGAAAGATATCGGAGAAGCGCTGGATTTTCAGGGCCAGTATTGTGTTGGTGTAGAGGAGAGGATAATCAAAAATGCTTTGCAATGGATGATCGATGATTTGTGCCGTCATTAAAGGCCCTTCCTTTAAAGAGGCCTTCCAACAGATAGAGAAAATAAGGCAAAAGGCAGATCTCATTGAGCTGCGCCTGGACCTGTTTGCTGAAATAGATCCAGAAAAAATTCAACAGCTGCGTCAGTCTGCTTCCCTGCCTGCCATTTTTACTTTGCGCAGTCGAAGCCAGGGAGGAAGTTATTCAGGTTCTGAAAAGGAGCGCATGGATAAAATCAGGTTGTTGGCTGCTTTGCACCCGGAATACCTGGATTTGGAAGATGAAGTGCCCGCAGAATATATCAGGGAAATCAGAGTATTGTATCCTAGGATAAAAATTATTCTATCGCACCATGATTTTGAGCAAACTCCTTTTTCATTGGATGAGATCTATCAAGGGATGATGCGGAAGAAAGCAGATCTTTACAAGATGGCCTTTATGGCAAAAAACGGCTGCGACAGCGTGCGTCTTTTGTCTTGGGCAAGAACAGTTCAGGAGCCTTTGATAGCCATCAGCATGGGAGAGTATGGACAGCTTGGCAGGATTGTGGGGCCGCTCTTTGACCGCCCCATTACGTATGCTTCTGTGGATGATGAAACCGCTTCCGCTCCGGGCCAGCTAACTGTTAGTGTATTGAACGACCGTTATCATTACAGAAAATTGAACCCGCAGTCAGGTCTTTATGGGCTTATTGGACTTCCTGTGAATGGCAGTGTCAGCGATGTGACCCATAATGCTGTGTATGATCGATTCCATATAAATGCGGTGTATGTCAAGATACCCGTGCAGCCTCAGGAAATCAGGGAATTTTTAGAAGAAGCGAGGAAGCTTCCGTTCAAGGGACTTAGCGTGACCATGCCCCTTAAGGAAGTCGTTATCCCGTGCCTGGATGCCTGCGATCCCATGGCAAAGGAGATAGGAGCCGTCAATACTTTGGTTTTTAATGAGGGGAAAATCACAGGCTATAACACGGATGGGATGGGCGCTTTAAATGCTATTGAGAATAAGATGCCCGTTAGGGGAAAGCGAATGGTCCTGTTGGGGGCTGGCGGAGCAGCCAAGGCGATAGCGTTCGAGGCGAATAGACGGGGTGCTTGCCTTACCGTCATCAACCGGACGGTGGATAAGGCAAAGAGTTTGGCAGATCTATATCGAGGCGCATTTTTTGGATGGGATCAGATGCAAGAAGTCTTGCAGGAAGGGTATGATATTGTGGTGAACACGTCACCAGTTGATTTTGCATTGGATTCGAGGGTGTTGTTTCCGGATGTTGTGGTTATGGACATCAAAACCAGGCCGAAAATGACCCGGTTTTTAGACAGCGCTTTAAACAGGGGCTGCAAAGTGGTATATGGATACGAGATGTTTGTGGAGCAGGCCATAGGGCAATTTGATCTTTGGTTTCCTGGTCAAATGCATCTTCCCGATGTAAAAACCGCCCTCTATTCTTCCGTCCTTCGGGGTAACCTATAGTTTGTAGTTTCTTTTGACAAAGTTAAATGTTAAATAAACTTGTGCGAAGATTGAGTCGCCCTTCGCTGCGCTCCGGGCGACTCAATCTTCGCACAAGGGTCCTATTTTTCCTTGACGTCCCGCCCTGGTACAGGCCGAGACGGCCTGGTTACCTTTTCATGCTTCGCTTTGCCATAACTTTTTAAGGACGTACGATTATAAGAGCGATTGTATATTTATCGAGTCCACTGCAGATTGAATTCCTGCGATTAATTTGTAGGTTTCACCATTTCTAATATCATTTTCATGGTAAGAATATATCTTTGGCGCCCATTCCTTTGAAAGCTGTCCGACATTTTCATACATTTTGGAGAACTTAGTTTCATTTATTGAAACTGTTGGGAGAGAATTCAGGCTATTTTCAACAATATAAGCTGTATATTTTGAACAAAAGGCAGCTCTTATGACATCATCAATAATTTCGATGATTTCATTTGGCATATTGAACTTGCAATAAGCAAAAATAATGTTTTCGATTAATCTCAGCTTTGAATTAACATCTTTGTTAACTAATTTTACTGCTTCATAGGCTTTCTTATAATTCCCTTGAGCGTAATAATAATTTGTAAGCGTGATAAGAAAGGCATCTTTAACTTCAGTATTAGAATAGATCTCCTTAACTATTCCAAAAGTAGTATCTAAATCACCTCTTTGAAGATAACTTTCAGCCAATTTTGCAAAAAAATCTTCTTTCACTTTGGTATTGGAATAGATCTCTTTAATGACTTTAAGGGCTTTTTCCCCATCACCTCTTTGAAAATATCCTTCAGCCAATTTTGCAAGAAAATTTTCTTTCACTTTGGTATCAGAATAGATTTCTTTAATGACTTTAAGGGCTTTTTCCCAATCTCCCTTTTGAAGATAGCCTTCAGCCAGTTTTGCAAAAAAATCTTCTTTGGCTTTGGTATTGGAATAGATCTCTTTGATGACTTTTAGGGCTTTTTCCCAATCACCCATTTGAAAATGCATTTCAGCCAATGTTACAAGAAAATTTTCTTTTGCTTCGGTATTGGAATAGATTTCTTTAATGACTCTTAGGGCTTTATCTAAATCACCTTTTTGAGCAACATAATCTTTTGCCAATTTTACAAATAAATCTTCTTTTACTTTGGTATTGGAATAGATTTCTTTTATTACTTTTAGGGCTTTATCTAAATCACCTTTTTGAACATAACCTTCAGCCAGTTTTGCAAGAAAATCTTCTTTCATTTTGGTATTGGAATAAATTTTTTTAATGACCTCAAGGGCTTTGTCCAAATTTCCTTGTTTAAAATAGGCTTTCGCAGAATTTAAAAATGAACTTTCATTGGATTCGGATAGATCCTCTAGATCATCTAAATGGGGTTGGTAATCCCTGTCTAAGTCATTGAGTTCGGACATTTTTTTAGAGGAAGATGAATCCAGTGTTCTTTGGAACCTTTCCTGTTCTTTTTGTTGCTCCTGTCTCATCTCATCGAAAGCATTGAAAGCGTTGGCCTGATCCTGCTTCATTTTATTAACAGCAACATACTCTTTAATTGTTGGATCCATTTCATCGGCTGACCATAAGGAGTCATTTTGCCAGCCATCGGATTGTCCTATGGCCTGAGCAAGTCTTACAGAAGAAAAAATTGCGAAAGCTACACCTGCGGTGAGAATAACTATACCGACAATGGGTATATCTACAAGAACTATTATTCCAACACACATTGCGGCAAGGCCGCAGCCCAGCATAATTTTGGCGTTGCTGCTAAAATTGTCCCAAATAGAAGCTATTCGTTCACGAAGATCGGATGTGGGACAGGTTTCTGCAGAATCCTCATAGCCTAAATAATGATCATAATCATATACTCTGTTGGCCATCGAAGGGCCATTTAATAAAAAGTCTGAAAAATTCATATATTCCTTTAATTTTTTTATTTTTTAGAAGGTTGGAAGACCGTTATTTTGTATTATTTCATTATAATTATATTCATTAATTCTATTTTTTAAAGATAGATGTGACTGGACGTTACTTTCATGTAATTCCCACAAGTGATCATATCTCCATATTCCTGCCTGTTCCTCAGCTTGAATATGCCTTACAATGGAAAAAATGGCAAAAGCTAAAGCTGCTATTCCAATAACAGCACCGGCAATCCATGCGGGTGGAAGGGCGGCGTTTACTATAACTACTGCTCCCACAGTAATTCCAACCAGGCCGCCGCTAATCATAAGTTTGGTATAGATGGAAAACTCATCCCAAATCCCTGCGATTCTTTCACGCATAGAAGGTAAAGGGGTATAGTTATAATTTTTCAAATGAAAATCATGATCATATTGTCTGTCGGCTGCTGAAGAGCCATTTATTAAGAAATCTGAAAAATTCATAATATCCTCATATTTATGGTTTGTATAATCAATTGAATATATTGGCGTACGTTAACATAGTATATACAATTCGTTATTTTTATCACCGTATTTTTTACGGTATACATTTTAATTGCGCGGAGATAGGCCTTCCTGATAAATTCTTTGTCATGGACCAGATTACAGGATACATTGATAGAATCACCTTTCAAAATGGGGATACAGGTTTTACTGTTGCTCAGATTGTCCTAAAAGGATATTCCCAGCCTATTTGTATTGTCGGCATGATGCCTGCCTTACAGCCCGGCGAAACGATTCGCTGCCAGGGGGAATGGAAGATGCACTTGGTCTATGGGCGGCAGTTCGATGTAAAAGAATACAAAACAGAAGCACCGGCGGATATTGTAGGGATAAAGAAATACCTGGGCTCCGGCCTGATCAAAGGCATAGGGTCCACTTATGCAGGGCGCATCGTCGAAAAATTTGGAATCGAGACTTTAAATGTCATTGAAGAGACTCCGGACCGTTTGGAAGAAATACCGGGATTTGGCCCTAAGCGCATTGAATCGATAAAAACCTGCTGGATGCAGCAAAAGTCCATTCGGGATGTGATGATATTTTTGCAGGGGGTAGGTGTGAGCCCTGCTTTTGCCCAAAAAATATATAAAACGTATGGTCAGCAGAGCATAGCAAAAGTCAAAGAAAACCCGTATGGATTGGCCAGGGATATGTCCGGAATAGGGTTCAAGACAGCCGATGCCCTGGCCCAGAAAATGGGCATCCTTAAGGAAGCGCCGCAGCGGATTGAAGCCGGAATAGAATTCGTCTTGTCGGAACTGTCTAACGAAGGGCATGTATGTTATCCGTTAGCAGACTTTTTAAAATGCGCCAAAGAAATTCTCGAAGTAGAGTTAAACGATATAGAATTACAGCTTTCAGTCCTAAAGGAGATGGACAGGATTGTCCTTAAGCCCATGGTGATTGAGGCCCAGCTCACTCCTTTTATCTGGCTGAAACAGCTATTTGCCAGCGAAATGGGAATAGCCAGGGAAGCCAGACGGCTGACCCGCTCCCTTTGCAGTTTAAGGCAGGTCGATATTTCAAAAGCCCTGGAGTGGGTTCAGGAGTGTCTAAAGATCAAGCTGGCTGAAAACCAGAAAAAAGCCGTCCAGACCTCTTTGCAAGAAAAATTAAGCATTATTACGGGAGGGCCGGGAACAGGTAAAAGCACCATCACCAAAGCCATTTTGGCTATTACAGGCAAACTGACCAAAAAGATAGTGCTGGCAGCCCCTACAGGGCGTGCGGCAAAGAGGATGACCGAAATAACAGGCCATAAGGCCTCCACTATTCACAGCTTGCTTGAATATGATTTCCGCAAGAGGGCATTTAAAAGGAACAGGGAAAATCCGCTCGAGTGCGATCTGATCATCATTGACGAAGCCAGCATGATGGACACTTTCCTGATGTTTCAGCTTCTGAAAGCTATTCCCAGTCAGGCTAGGGTTATATTTGTTGGAGACATTGACCAGCTGCCCAGCGTCGGCCCTGGAAACGTGTTAAAAGATATCATTGCGTCCAGGCAGATATCCACCACCCATTTAAATGAGATCTTCAGGCAGGCGGCTGGATCCCGCATCATTACAAATGCCCATAGGATCAATCAAGGAGTCTTTCCCGATATTGCGAACCATAGCGATAGCGATTTTTATTTTATGGAAGCGGAAAATCCTGAACAGGTCATGAAAACTATATTGGGATTGGTCCAGCACCGGTTGCCCCAGAAATACGCCTTTCATCCATTGCGCGACATTCAGGTATTAGCTCCCATGAAGAGGGGAGTGATTGGAATAGAAAACCTGAATGCGGCTTTGCAGGATTCCCTTAATCGTCAGGATAAGGCAGTGATACGCGGAGGAAATAAGTTCCGGGTAGGGGACAAGGTGATGCAGCTGCGGAATGACTATCAACGGGAAGTTTTTAACGGAGACATCGGATACATTACTGAAATCGATTATGAGGCACAGCAAGTCATCGTGCAAATGGATGAGAAAGAAGTCATTTATGAACTGTCTGATCTGGATGAGCTGGCATTGGCTTATGCTGTTTCCATCCATAAATTTCAGGGCAGTGAATGCCCCTGCATAATTATGCCGGTACATACCACCCATTTCAAGCTGCTGCATCGGAATCTACTGTATACAGGAGTGACCCGGGGAAAAAAACTGGTCATCTTGGTAGGTACAAAAAAAGCCATTGCCATAGCTGTACGAAATGATGAAGTCAAGAAAAGATATACAGGCCTTCAACAAGCTTTGTCTGAAACCTTTTTGAATTTGTAGAGACTCGGACTCAGACTCGGACTTGGACTCGGACACGAAAAAGTATTTTCGCTCATTGACAATATAAAAAATATTTCATACATATGGATTAAGGTTTTTTGGGAGGCAATTATGAAATATAAATTATTTGGCCTTGCGGCTGCCTTTTTGGTTGTTTTTTCACACTCTGAGGCTTGCACGGGGATTAAACTGAAGACGAAAGATAATAAAGCTGTGCATGGCAGGACCTTTGAGTTTGGCATCAAGGTAGATACTTCTGTAGCGGTAACTCCGAAAGGCTATGCTTTTACAGGCACAACCCCTTTGGGAGATGGGATGTCTTACCAGTCAAAATATGCCGCTGTAGGATCCATTTGTTTTGATAACCTGGCAATAATGGATGGAATGAATGAAGCGGGCCTTTCCATAGGAACATTTTATTTTCCGGGATATGCCGGCTATACTCCCACAACGACGGAAAACCAGGCGTCATCGCTGTCTCCTATCGATTTTTCCAACTGGATCTTGACCCAGTTTGGAACCCTGGAAGAAGTCAAATCAGCTCTGCAGTCAGTATTTATAGCTCCTACAGTCATTCAAGGATGGGGAAAAACGCCGCCGCCCTTTCATTACATTGTTTATGACAAAAGCGGCAACAGTCTGGTCATAGAGCCCATGGAAGGCAAATTAAACGTTTTTGATAATCCTCTGGGGATCCTTACCAATTCTCCCAATTTTGAATGGCATATGACAAACCTGCGGAATTATATCAATCTCAAACCTGACAATGTGGCTCCATTAAAAATAGGCAAGCTGGTTTTAGCTCCCTTTGGACAAGGTTCCGGAATGGTGGGATTGCCGGGAGATTTTACACCTCCTTCCCGTTTTGTCAGGGCAGCCGTTTATTCTGTAACAGCCAATCCGGTGAATACAGTCAATGAATCGGTATTTCAGGCTTTCCATATTTTGAATCAGTTTGATATACCTTTAGGCACTGTACGACAGGAAAATGATGGAACCGTCCATAGTGATTACACTTTGGCAACCGTTGTGCATGATCCCCATAACCTGAAGTATTACTTCCGCACTTATGAGGACCAGACAATTCGAGTGGCAGACCTCAAAGCATTTGACACAGGGGCAAAAGAGATAAAAAAGGTCAGCACATCGGGAAGACAGCCCTATGTGGATGTCTCCAAAGAGTTGAAACCCGTTGCTGCAAAGTAACCTGCAAGTGGAATAGCATGGAAGAAACTGAAAATGTAACTGCAAGCGACCGTGAAGAGGAAAATGTAAGAAACTCTTTGGCCATTGAACGGACCCGCCTAGCTTCGGAACGGACAGTCTCTGCCTGGATACGTACGGGTTTGGCTTGCGTAGGCGGAGGCTTTGCGTTGATCCGGTTTGTTGTTTTTCACACTGAACAACACAGATTTATTGCCGATGCAATTGGAGAATTGCTTATTATTTGGGGAATCTTCATTTTCATTCTGTCATTTGGAGACTATAAAGCAAGCTGTAAACAATTTAAGGCCCATATCACAAAGAGAAATGAATGGTGGATAACGACCACCATTGTGCTGTTTGTTCTTGTTTCGCTGTTCCTGATTGTTTCTACATTAACTTGACTGAAGAACAGGATGAGCAGGATCGACCAAAGGGAAAGGGAAAGGGACATAAGGGACCAAAGGGACATAAGGGACCAAAGGGACATAAGGGACCAAAGGGACATAAGGGACAAAAATTTACGAGTCCGAGTCCGAGTCCGAGTCCGAGTCCGATTAACAAGGATTGAATCGGACTCGGACACGTAAATTTTTGTCCCTTATGTCCCTTATGTCCCTTATGTCCCTTTGGTCCCTTATGTCCCTTTCCCTTTGGTCCCAAAAATCACCTTGAACTGAAATAGTCAATATGTTAGACTTTATTCATGGGATCATTAAATAAACAATCAAATACAACCATTCAATCTGTCTTAAGGTTTTGGCCTTTGGATTTGTTTTCCCTTTCCTGCGTCTTCCTTTTTGTAGTCAGCCTCGTGCGCTAGGCGCACACATATTCATCCTTCTTACATTTAACTTTATAAACCGATTATAAAAAGGACTTACTTATGAAATTATTTTTTAAATCCATCCCCATTGGATTAGCGATGTTTTCCATGTTTTTTGGAGCGGGAAATATCATATTTCCTTTGGCCTTGGGCCAATATGCCGGAGATAAAAATCACTTTGCCATGTTGGGGCTTGTTCTCACTGCGGCTATTATGCCAATGGCCGGCGTTATTGCCATGATTCTATTCGATGGCAATTACCGCCAATTTTTTGGGAGGTGGGGCCAGGCTCCCGGCTTCCTGCTGGCTTTGACCATTATATCCCTTTTAGGGCCATTAGGTTCGACTCCCAGGTGTATTGCACTGTCATATACTACCTTCAAAACTTCGTTTTTTGATATGTCTTCTCCTGTTTTTAGCGCCGCGGCCTGCGCGCTGATTTTTCTGTTTGCGCGTAAGAAGAAACATATCCTGACCATTTTAGGTTGGATTTTGACCCCCCTGCTGCTGGGTTCACTCTGCATTATTATTCTCCTTGGATTATTCACAGCTTCCTCGAGTCCAACAGTTGAGGGTACAAATTTAAACATGTTTTTGCATGGCCTTGTCGAAGGTTACAATACCATGGACTTGCTCGCCGCATTTTTCTTTTCTTCTACGATCATTACCCTTCTTAAAGTTAATTGCAGGGAAAATGAAGCCAGTCAAAGCTATCTCAAAACAGCATTTTCAGCTAGCCTCATAGGAGCTTTTCTGCTGACCTTCATTTATATCGGATTCAGTTATATCGCATCTTTTCACGGTCAGGAGCTGGCCGTAGGCAGCAAAGATGAACTTTTAGCTGCCATTACCCTAAAAATTGCCGGACCTTATGCCGGGCTTTTGGTATGCGTTGCCATTACTTTGGCATGCCTGACGACAGCTATTGCTTTGATCTTGGCCTTTACAGATTTCATGCAGAAAGAAGTGTTCAAAGACAAACTTTCGTATGAGAGTATTCTGACAGGTGCCTTGATAGTCACCTTCTTTGTCTCCACTTTCGAGTTCAACGGTATATCAGCTTTTTTATGGCCCATTTTACAGGTCCTTTATCCGGTGCTTATTGTTTTAACTTTTTTGAATATAGCAAAAGGGATTAAAAAAAAGCTGGGAAACAATTAGTAAAAAAATTATTTATAGATTAAGGATTTACCAGGTAGGGCATTATGCAATTGCGGTTCCTTGTTCTATTAATTTTTCTTGGCACGGCCGTTTACGCTCAAAGCGGGGACGATGACATTTGTGACAACTATGAGGAGTCCAATCCCTTTTTGTGGGGAGATGAAGATCCCATGGAAGAAAGCCAGATGGATTCCTCCTGGCCCGGCAAAAGAGAAGATAGCTTCTTTGATTCTCTTACCCGTTAAGGGATAATTTAACCAGGGTTTCCACATGGACCGTTTGAGGGAACATGTCAAAAGGTTGAACTCTATCTACAGCATACCCTGAAGAGCATAAAATGGCCAGATCACGGGCCAGGGTCGCAGGGTCGCAGGAGATATAAAGAACCGTTCGCGGTTTGATTTGTATAATGCCTTGAAGAGCTTCAGGTTCGCAACCTTTTCGGGGTGGATTCAACAAAATGATATCGATGTCCGGCAATTTGTGAATCGCCTCTTCCACCTTTCCGCAGATAAAGGAAGCATTGTTCACCTGATTGAGTTCCGCATTGTATTTGGCATCTTGGATTGCCTCCGGCACACATTCGATGCCGATAACTTTCGCGGCTCTTTTTGCAAACAGCAAAGTCAATGTCCCCACACCGCAAAAGGCGTCAAGGACGACCTCGTTACCGGCAAGTCCTGCCCACTCTAAAGCTTTCAGGTACAATTTTTCAGCTTGCAAGGTATTCACCTGAAAAAAAGAGGCGGGCGAGACTTTAAAGGTAAGCCCGCAGAGGGTTTCATGGATGTGGCCGCATCCTACGAGGGTTTCATATTCCGCGCCTAATATGACATTGGTTTGGGCTGTGTTTAAATTATGTACAACCCCTTTAACATAAGGGCAGGCATCCATTATTTCATGGGCCAGTTTTAATAAAGATTTTGAAATTTTTCTGTGAGTGACCAAGAGAACAAGCACTTCCTTGGCATGGATAGCGCTTCGGACTAAAATATGGCGCAGTTCTCCAGTGCCGGTAGCAGGGTCATAGGCTTTTATACCGGATTGTTTTATGAGGGCCCGAGCCTTTTCATAGACTTCTTCACCTAGGCTGCAATGGATAAAGCAGCGCTCTACTTCTATGAGATCATGTGATGAGCGGGCATAGAGTCCGATGGAAATACCCTCTTGTGTATTCCTGATAGGGCACTGTATTTTATTTCGATAGTAAAGAGGAGAGGGGGAAGGCAGGCACGGCGCAACTTCAACGGAAGAGAGTTTGCCGATGCGTTGAAGGGAATCCAGGACCCGTTGCCGTTTCACTTCGAGCTGCTGGTCATAGGACAGATGCATCAATTGGCATCCTCCGCATGTTCCTGAAAGAGGGCAGATGGGTTGTACCCGATGGGGAGAAGGCTGAAGAAGCCTGTTGAGAAGGGCCCTTGCGTATCTTTTTTTGCTCTCGAAAATTACCGCTTCGACCACTTCGCCAGGCAGGGCATCCTCCACAAAGACCGTATACCCTTGGCAATCGCCGACCCCTTCCCCATGGCTGCCTACGCTTCGGATGATGGTTTGAATTTTGTTACCTATTTTAGGATTTGTCATAAAATCAACATTATTGGAAAATGGTTATACACCATCTTATAACAAAATTTATTAAAATACAATGTCAGATGAAAGTAATATAACGCTTCCACCCCTCTCCGAAGGGCAGGATAAAAGCTCCCCTTTTAAAAATGCCCTGCGCAATACCTATAGGCATTTGCGGAAATGGGCCAAACGCACTTTGACGGATTGCTTTCGCCTCTATGATCGGGAAATATATCATTATCCTCTGATCATCGATCTGTATGCAGGCCGGTTTTGCGTCCATTATCTGGCGCCTTCGAAAGATAAAGCGGATCCTTCAGATATTCTTGTAACAGAAACCAATCAGATTTTATGTGAACTGTTTGGAATAGGCCTCGACAATATTTTTTGGCGCACGCGGATCAGATCAAAGGAAACAAGACAGTATGAGAAGGAAGATTCCTCCAGGGATTTTTTTTATGTGTATGAATATGGAGTGAAATTCAAGATCAATTTAAGGGATTATCTGGACACAGGGCTTTTTCTGGACCATCGGGAAACGCGCCGCTGGGTTGCCTCCATTTCACAGGGAAAGAGGTTGCTGAATCTTTTTGCCTATACCTGTTCCTTTAGTGTCCAGGCAGCTGCAAAGGGAGCTGTTTATACCAAAAGCGTAGACATGTCGAATACCTATACAGCATGGGGCAGGGACAATTTCAGGATCAATGGACTTTCTTTAAAAAATAATGTGGTGGTTCGGGCGGACTGCCTTAAATTTTTGGATGAAGAAATTAATGGAGAGGAAAGCTATGACGTCATCGTCATAGACCCTCCCACCATCTCGCGGTCTAAAAAAATGACGCGGTTATTTGACATCCAGCAGGATTATGTGTTTTTAATTTCAAGGGCTCTCCGTCTTCTTTCAGAGGATGGGATTATCCTTTTCAGCACTAATTCCCGACGTTTTTCTCTCGATCCGACCCTGTTTCCCTCCTGTTCGATACAGGAAATATCCGGTAAAACCATTCCCCAGGATTTCCATGACAAAAAAATTCACCGCTGCTGGAAGATTTCCTCAATATACCTGAAAGAATAAATCGCTTTATGAAATCGAAAAGAAAACGGGGTTCCTACCTTTTTATTTTACCTCGCAAGCTGCGGAACGGTATTCTGGCCATTTTGATGTCACTGATGGCTCTGGGATTTTGTTGGGCTGCAGAAAAATTGACGCACATCTCTTTGCCTGTTTCAGAAGAAGCTCCGATCCTCTATTCTACTCAGATCCACAACGATCTGGAGCTTACTTTTGAAAAAAGCATTCTCCAGGCCAAACACTCTATTCTGCTTATTATATATACTCTGACGGATCAACGGATCATAGAGGCCTTGAAGCAAAAGAGCCAGGAAGGCCTATCTGTTACAGTGCTCTGCGATGGCCGGGATTCCCCCTCTGCAGATCGCAAATTGGGCCCTGGAATACATGTTATCAAACGGTTTGGCGATAACATTATGCATCAAAAAATTCTGGTGGTAGATCAAGCTCAGGTCTGGATAGGGTCGGCGAATATGACCCGTGATTCCCTAAAGATGCATGGCAATCTCGTGCTGGGGTTTTACAGTCCGGCGTTGGCGGAAATGATCACTCAAAAAGCAAAAACAATGCCTGAAGAAGGACGTGGAGTGCCCTTTACACACCGGGATTTTTTAATGGGAGGGCAGAAAGTGGAGATGTGGTTTTTACCTGACAATCCTCAAGCCGTCCAGAAAATAAAATCCCTTATTTCAGGCGCCCAAAAAACCCTGCGCATTGCCATGTTTACCTGGACCCGGATGGACTTTGCCGAGGAAGTGGCCAAGGCGTTTAACAGAGGGGTTCAAGTGAGTGTGGCATTGGACCATTATGCTGCACAAGGAGCCGGTTTAAAAGTAACTCAATTTTTGAAAAAAAAGGGAATTCCAGTATATTTCAATCTTGGGCCCGGGTTGTTGCATTATAAATTTATGGAAATTGATGGTGAGATACTGGTGAATGGGTCGGCCAACTGGACCAAGGCGGCATTTAGCATGAATGATGACTGCTTTGTGATTTTGCACCGGCTGACGCCGGAACAGCAAGAGCAGATGGATACCTTATGGAAGGCTATTTTGATGGATTCTAAAAAATAGACTTCTGGTTTACCACTGAGACAGTGAGATCACTGAGGAGGTATGAGATAGGGAGGGTTAGAAACAGTTTGAAAAAATCTATACAATAAGTGGATTTTTAGAATCTGTCATTTTGACATATGCATCAGACCTCTCTCAATTATCTCATACCTTCTCAGTGACCTCACTGGCTCAGTGGTAGAATAACAAGTTTCGATAATAATGAAGGTTTATATCTATGAACACATATGATTTTAAATTAAAGCATGAGCCTCTGTTTGAAAAATACGTGATTGATAAGTCCTATGGCATAAAAAAAATGCGTGATGATGGATCGGAAGTAGAGATTGTCGATACGGAAGAAAAATACATAATACTAAATACAAATTTTTTGGCGGGTTCTTTTGCCATCTCTAGAGATACTGGCCATAATGGAACCTGGTCCTGGCACCCTCTTTTTTATGTGGGTCAGAAAATCCATAAATTTGTCAGGCAACGTCATGGAGATGAGAATATGTGCCATGGCATGATCTATTTGGAGAAGGTCCAACCTGACCCTGGCCAGGAATCGACCTATCCTTTTCTCATTGCCCATGCCATTGCGGAAGGGGTCCATACATCAAAGGATGATTATGTGCCTCAAGAAGATGTAACCGAGGTCGTGGTTTATCGTCCCCGCAGTGATTCTTTCAGGAAGGAAATTATTAGGCATAGCCTGCAGACTGCCTTTAACAACCATTCCGAGTTGCTTCATGAAAACCCTCCAAATGCCATATCCCCCTTTTCCTATTTTCAACTTATTGCAAGTGGTTTTTGTAATGGAAAGCATGAAGTTTGTGGAAAAGAAGGGTCCAGGCCTACATGGAAGATGATGGAAAATTCCGCCTATTTTTTTGCAGACCTGTTTTTGGGCAATCAGATTTTAGATAGTAACGGCGAACCGAAAGCGATGTTCTGCAATGCATATGCGACAGGTATATTACAGGGGAGCTTTATCTGGGACTCTTTAAAAAAGAAATTCACTGAGGAGCAATTGAAAGATTTTATCCAAAAAAAAGGAAATGATAAGCTGGACCGGCAGGTGCTCGCCCATAAGATCCTGCAGTGTTTTCGGCATGACGACAGAAAAAATCCAGTGGCCCATGAGTTATGGAGACTGTATTGGGGCAACAAATTTGTTCGAATGAACTTTGAGAACCTCATGTCTATCTATTTAACCAAAAATCTGGACAAACTGAGTAAAAAGAGAGAGGAAATAACAACTACGTACAACGTTGTCACCTATGAACGTCCCAAAGAAGTGGATTGGCTGGAAAAAACCATCAGATGGTATAAAGATGAGATTTCTATGCCTCCCTTGGTAAAAAAGATTGTTGCCTACATTACCATGGGGATAATTCTTGCGGTTTCATTGGGTATTTTATTGCCTCTCGTATTCAAAGTCCAATTGATTTCCTACAAAAGAGATCTGGAAAAGGCTGCAGAGAAATTCAAGGCTGAAATGGCGGAGAAAATAAAACTGAATCCGGCCCTTCGACCTGCTTTGGGAAGGGTAGAACTAAAAACAGAGGTTTCCGCCTTCAACCACGTTTCGGAGTTTACCCTTCATGAAGGGGTCATTTGGTCCAGGAAGAGGGATATTCCAGGCGCCGAATGGCAGCCTATATTTTTTGATGGGGACCTCATAGGAACAAAACCTGTCCGGCTTTCTGCAGACGGGGCCAATCTGGTCGTCATAGATGACAGAGGCGTGGTGCATTATCGAAAGGTATTAAGCGAAGGGCGCGGGTATATGGATATCCATAATAACCCCAATCTTAAACGGCACCTGGAACTGCATCCGGAAATCCGGATCCATCCAAAAGATGAAGACTCCTATTTTGCTGTGGATAAAACAGAAAGGGCCAATTGGCAGCACAGCTGGTATAATTTTCCCATTTTAAAACACCTGGCAAATTGTCTGTCGGGCCCGGAGCTGGTTTCAAAAGGACGGATTTCACATCTGGGAAAAAATGCAGGAGGATTTACCGATGCTGCGGGCAACTATTATAGAACCCATGTTGGAGTGACTACTTTATATGAAATGGTCCCTGATGGGACAGCCCTCCTCAAGTATGATCCTTGGGTACCCACTTGGAGCAAGGTCGTGGTGGCATTTCCGAAAAGCTGAACGCACCTGTTTCATAGCCAAAACGTATGATGTCAGCGGTTCTATCATAGCGGCCATAGGGTATAAAATAAATAGGGATTCCCGAAAAGGGTCGCTTGTCCTGCTGACCCAGCTCTGCGACATAGATACTATGGGAGGCAATCCGTATATAGACTATGCGTATCAGGTGGAAAAAAAATACATTACCGGACCCGGATATTGCCCGATGCAGTGGAAAATGAGGGCTGGGTAGAACATGCCTTACCGGATGATATTGCAGAAGCCTATGAACAACTGTCCATTTTTCAAACCGGCATAGGCAATGATGCCAGGGAGGTGCGCCTGGCTGTCAAAAGACAGGACGGACAGATAGGGTATTACAGAAAAGCCGATTTGCGTTCCGAAACTCCCTGGGAATTTGTGCCTTATGCCGGTGTGGACGATGGGGTTGCATTGCCCTTAGACAGCACTTGGAGTGAAGATGAAATGAAAACTGTTCGGTTTACTCCGGTATACCGTGGAGAAATCGGATCCCATACACCTGCCAAAGTGGAGTTATTGAGTTTTGATGAGGATGGCTATCACTCGAAACTTAAAGTGGAATGGAAGGAGAAAAGCTATAATCTTTATCTGCATAAGCGTTTGGGGTTGGGGACTTTTTTGGGGCAAAAACATGATATCTTTACTTTGATCCTCCCTGAAGAAGAAGCGGATGCCGACCTATTGGCTTTGTTTGGCGGACAGAAGAAAGTCGATGTCAAAGTAGATAAAAATAGTGAAAAAAAATCCATTTGCATTCATTCTCCTGTTTTCAATATTGAACTGTTTCAGGTATAATCACGCGATGTACGAATTTTTCTTGCAGCCTTGGGTTGAGTAATTTTTATTACCACAGAGCACACAGAGAGCACAGAGAGGAAAGTCGTTTGGCTCTGTGACATAGAATTTTCGTTTGTGCGCATAGCGCACAAACGAAAGCTGTCATTCAAGCCCGTTCCGGGCTTGAATGATCTCTGTGTTCTCTGTGTGCTCTGTGGTAATAAAAATTACTCAACCCAAGGCTGCAAGAAAAATTCGTACAATGCGTATAATCTTGTTATTCAATTCAAGAGTGATAATAATGACGATTTTTATAGATGAATCAATTGTTCCTTCTTTTATGCAACTTCCAAATGAGGTTCAGGAAATAATCCTTTTAGAATCCCGTTCAGCAGAAATGGCACAGGTGTGCAAAGCATGGCACCGGATTACGACTTCAGTGGACTTTACGGAAAAATGGCTGGATAAACACAGATATTCTCTCGGTATAGATTATATTCTTAAGGAAAATGAATGTAATGAGCAAGATTCCACATTGAAATTAAAGAAACTGGCGCTGTGTCTCTTGGATAGGAGCGAACATTTTAAATCATCTTTTTTTGAAGAGACAAAAAACCGATTGCAAGCGGAAGCCTTTTGCTGTCACACTGTGTTTTTTAGTCGTTTTTCAGAGTATGATAAAGCAAATAATCTCTATTTATTTGGTAAATCGATAGCAGTGAACGAAAGGGGCGGAAGAGTCGGAATACTCGCCCATTTTATGTCAATGGATGCCTTTCAGTCCTCTTCCCTGAAAGAAAAGGGGAGGAAAATAGCCCTTTTTTTTGAAGAGAACAAAAAGGAATGGTGTAAGTTCGGAGCCATAGACATAAGTAAGAAAGGACTGACGCTTATTCCTCAACAATTTGCATATTTCCCTAATATTAAAAAGCTGTTGCTTCCACTGAATAACATCTCTAAGCTTCCACGCAATTTTGGTTGCCATTGGAAAGATCTCGCTTTTCTGGACCTCAGTTGCAATAAAATCACGCAATTGCCGGATAGCTTTGGAGATTCATGGCCTAATCTGATCTATCTCAATCTTGCCGAAAACAGTATCTCCTCAGTTTCTGCAAATTTTGGAAAAAACTGGAGCAAGATCACAGCTGTTTTGCTGGGAAGAAATAAGATGAATGTAGTGCCGCCGGAATTTGGAAAAAATTGGGAAAAGCTTCTTACACTTGATTTAAGCGGTAATAACCTGAAGCAAATAGACGACTCTTTTGGAACTTCCTGGAAGAAACTCATGTTTCTTTACTTGTTTAAGAACCCCTCGGTTCGTCTTACCCTCAGCGATGCCCGCTCAAAATGGCCGGAATTAACCAAATTGTCTATATAGGGCTTAAATTTGCCGCAGGCATTCTTTACGCAAATCTCTTAAGAGAAGGCAGTCTTTAGTAACCAGGTTCAAGATGCCGTGCTCGGATTCCACCCTAGATAACGAATCCAACAATTTCAAACAATCTTGCGGCGTTAACTTTTTAGTCTCCAACAGTTTGCGCAACTCATTTTCCAGTTTTTTGATATCTTGAGGGTTCATCATTCCCAAGGGGCTGCCTGAATTTTTGTTAAATTGAAAAGTAAAAGAGGCATTTTCCATGAGATGGATAGTACCTGTTCCTTCTGTTTTTGATCCGAGAGTTTTTTTGCCGGTAGCCCAGAGGGCTGTATCGCGGAACGTACCTCCCCATCCAGTGGAGCTCTCATTGTATTTTATCTGAATGCTTCCTAAAGGTTGTGGTGAACCCTCGCCTTCTGTAGGAAGGCTCGTTCCCCTGCGGTTAAAAAGGTTGGAAGCCAAACCTCGTACCCTGCGGATATAATGGAATGCTGCAGCACCGGAACCGCCCACAGGTAGAATGAGTAATGGGGAAATAGTGGCAGCAGCAGTGCCGACAATTCCGCCGAAGATGACCGAGGCTGAACCAAATTGATCATCCACTTTTTTTTCCAATGTCTTAAGCTGTTCTTCTGTGTATTCCGCTACTTCCTTGATGGTACCCGCTCGTTCTTTCGCCGCAGCAGCCTCGTTCCGGGCGCTTTCCAGTTTTTCTTTTGCTTTTGCAAGATCTTGGATTTGCGTTTTTTTTTGAATTTCGTTAAGAGCAGTTTGCATAATGATATGGGCATTATGATAGTGTTCTAAGGAAGCGGCATACTGTTTTGTTCCTTCACGCAGCGCTGTCAATCCCTGATTGGATGAGTCAGCAGCGAGAGATAATTCCTGTTGAACTTTTATCATTGTATCAAGCACTGCTTGAGCTTCCTTCATAAAAGTGTCGCAATTTTCAGGCGTCAGGGAACTTCTCTTTGGCCATGGCGATCAATTGTTCGAGTTTCCCCATAGCCTCCTTAAGGGCTACTATAGCCGTTTCGATCTGGGTCCTTCCACTTTGAAGGCTATAGACAGCTTGCTGATGGCTTCTCACTGCAGCTTCCGCAAGCCCGATAGCTTCCTGCTTTTTCTTTTCGGCATCAGCAGACCCTGTAACGGCCAATTCTTTAATGGTTTGGAGATTCTTTTCTGCTTCTTTCAAATCGTCTCCAGCATTTTGAAGCTGGGTTGCAATCGTGTCCAGGCTTTGAAGCTGAAATTCCTCCATTTGCCTGATCATAGCGACACCTGCTTTCGCTTCGCCGATCACTCCCGTGGGGTTTTTGGCATTGCGATACTGCTCTACTATTTTTTTACATTCGTTCAATCCAATGAATGTGGCAGGAATTCCAACAAGGAGGTTGCCGGAAATCAGACTGATCAGTCCCGTCCCTATGGTAATTCCCGTAGCGCCTAGGGTAGTGCCTTGACTCCATGCAAAAGAGGCGAGCTCTCTTAATGCTGTCGTTGCCTGGACCACTCCCTGGAGCTGTTCAATCAAGCCATTGCCTTGGGTTTGCGTGTTCAAAGTTGACGTTGCCAACGTAAGGGCTTCCTGATCTATAGCGCTGCTATATAGGGAAGCGCTTTCCTCTAAACCGTGCAATGTCATCAATAGATGGTCTTCTGTCTGGTTGTTTTCCCATTGCTGAACGGTTTGCGTCCGCGAACCTATGGGGTGTCGGGTTGTTGGATCCATAAAATAATTCCTCCGTGTATAATAATAAAATAAATATCTCTACTAATATTATAATAAATTAAATTAATAAATTTCAATTTTAAAATTAATATTAAAAAATTTAAAAATTGATAGAAACGACAAACGACCTTAACGACATCTTTATTGTCGTTAAGGTCGTTATCGTCGTTAAGGTCGTTTGTCGTTTACTCAGGCGGTTTCAGAAGCTACTGAGGTTATTTCCCTATTGTACACCCATAAACGCCAGGTAGCTGCCAAACACAGGAGCGCCCCTGCTAGGAGGACAAGAGTAGGGCTTTGTATTGAATAGAGCAGCATACTGCCCATTACGGGTATGATGCATCCTCGTACGCCCCCGGCCAAAACATTGGTCCGGCTAAAGACCGAACTGTCCCTTTCGCCTGCAAAAATGGGCCCTGACATATTCCAGCAGAGTTCGCTGCCTCCCTGCATAAATCCATAGATAAGATAGGCCCCATACAGAAAGAGAAGATCGTATTGGGCGCTGATCAATATAAACGGAAACAGGCCGCATAGGGCTGTAACAATGGCTGTAAAATGATATATGTTCAGCTTGCTGAACAATCGCACCCATAGGGGTGAAGAGGCCGCAAAAGCTATTCCTTTGCATAAGGTCGTCGCAAAGGCCAGTTCGGTATAGGAAAGATGGAGATTGTCTACAAAAAATATCGGTTGGGCCGACATCATCATCATCAGGCCGGCCCCTCCCAGCATAAAGGCAATTTGAAATTTTGCAAAATCAGGCCGGTCAATGATCAGATTCCATCCATCTTGCCACGGTTTGATCAGCCGCTGCTTTAAAGAAAGCGTCATTTCCTTTTCGAGGGTTTGTGGAACCGTCAAAGGCTTGGGCGGGATTTTCCAGAGAAAATAAGTGGAAATCATACCTGCTAAGGCAGTCAGAGGGAACAACCACCGCCACGCATATTCATGCTCGTCCAGGATCCAGCCAATGACAAAGGGCATTAGGGCGCCTGCTAAATAATCTACGGCCGAAATATAGGCAAATGTCTTTTCCCGGGATTGTCCTTTCAGGTTCAGTTTAAACATTTCCATCCAGGCTGGAGTCACTCCCTTGGAAAGGGTCATATAAGCTCCGAAGGCAAAAATAATGAACCAAGGGGAATCTATCCAGGGAATGGCGAGAAAAGGGGCAAAACGGAGTATATTTGCCGAAACAAGGTTCGAGACGAGGCGGTCCTGACGGTGATGGATCGAAACGCTCCAATAGGAGGCAAACAGGGCGGAAATCGGTTTCATGGCCACAATGAGAGTGACTTGCAGAGCATTGATATGCAAATCTTTATACAGGATAAACGACAGCATGTTTGCGATCGTCCAAAAGGGGACGCTGAGGATCCGGGTCCAAAGGAAAGCCGCTTGCGTTTTATAACCTTCTTGATTTGATTCAGGCATTGTTGAACATACAAGAAATGGGGTGAAAAATAGAAATATATAACCATATTAAAATTAATTTTCTCTTTTTTGTCAATGCAATAATAATAAAGAAACGAATGAAAAGAGAAAATTATTTGTAAAAAGATGTTAATTCCTTTTTTAGTTTTTCCAATGAGGGTTTATTGGTATATATCATATGACCTGAATCAAAATACCCGTAGGTGATTTTATTTTTTTGGGAGGGATCCAGTTTTAAATGGTCAAACGTATACTTGGTGGCAAAGTACGGAGTAGCCAAATCATAGATTCCGCTGGCCACATAAATTCTCAATGCAGGATTTCGGATCATGGTATTCCTAAGATCTTCACTCATATTGAGATAGCAGTTGGTGGCATTGCCGAAATTCCAGGGATAGAGATTGGTCAGTACTTTGTATTGCCCCTCTTCCTTCCATTTCAGGTCTTTTCTGACATAATCCATGAAGGTGGCGGTAAATGCTCCAAAAATGGCTGTCATGGCAGGGTCATAGCCTCTGGAATTACCCCAGGGATTATCAGGCAATCCCAGATAACGGGAATCAAATCTTCCCAGAATTCGATTTTCACTGCGCAGCAGTTCGTTGGCAAAGCGGGACATGTCCACTCGCATATCGGCTCTTTCGATGAAGCTGGAAGGAAGCCCTGTATATGCGGACAATTTTTCAATGGTATCTTTTCTTTTGGTTTCTCCAAGGCTGTCTCCTTGCAACAAAGCGACTGCATATTCATTAAGGGCAAAGGTTTCTACATCCTGAAGTGTTTTTCTTAAATCTTTTTGATAGGCCGGGGCTAGTTTTTTATGATACCAGGCTGCAGCTGTATAAGAAGGTAGATAAAGAAGATAGGCCAGATCGTTGCCTTCATCGAAATCCAATGTCTGAAAATTTAACACGGAAGAAATCAGTACGATTCCATTCAAATAGTATTTGTACTCGTTCAGTAAATGCAAAGCCAGCCCGGCAGCGCGGGTCGTGCCATAACTTTCTCCGATAATATACTTTGGGGAATCCCATCTCTCATAACGTGTCGTAAAACTTTGGATGAATTCTCCCATGGATTTGATATCTTCTTCCACTCCATGGAACTGCTTGGAATCTTCTCCCGGTGCTGTGTGGCTGTATCCTGTTGATACGGGGTCGACGAAGACAAGGTCTGTGACATCCAATAGGGAATACTCATTGTCGGTATAACTGTAGGGAGGAGGAGTAAATCTATCTGAATCCAACACCACGCGCTTGGGCCCCAGCAATCCCATATGCAGCCAAACGGCTGCAGCCCCTGGCCCTCCATTAAAGCAAAAGGTGAGGGGGCGGGCCGGGGCATCCGGCGCCTGTTTTTTGATGTACGCGACAAAAAAAATGAAGGCTTTAGGCATTCCTTTGTCATTGAGCAAAGGCAATTTTCCTGTATATGCCTTATATTCAATGGGTTGCCCATTGATTTGGACCGTATGTTCTGTAACAGATATTTCTTTTTCTTCGGTTTTAGCGGGAGGAGTGGAAGGAGTGGGAGGAGTCGGAGGGGTTGATAGTTCGGAAGGAGAATTTTCCAGGCTCTCGCTTCTAATCGAAGCCGTGATCGCTAGGAAAAAGACAAAGATAAAAAATTTTATATTCATAATCAATTGGTATCCATTCAGATAGTTGTTCATGTTCACTGTATCGTAATTTTAAATTGCAGGCAATTGGCTTTTTGTTGTTTGGCAGAAATTACCTTGCTTCCATATGCTTTAATATGATATAAATGAGTTATTATAATGGTGCGTTGATCCATGACATCAAAAAAATATCCTCAAAACCTTCGTAATTTTGCCTTTCCTTATCTATTTGCCCTGAAAGCAGGAGAGGATATAGCCCAAAACAGCCTAGATTATTCCCTCATGATGCTCCAGGTGAGTTGCCCTGAAGTAATACGATCCCCCAAAACCTCCTGGATTCCCCCCAAGCAAAAAACATCGGATAAGAAAAACCTAAACTCCTTAAAGAAAATCGTATCGATCCAAAAAGATCAATTGGCAAAATAATTGGCAATCTCGAAGGGGATTTGCCAATTTCGATAAAAATACTTGCCTTTTACTTGCAAACTCTATATAGTCATGTCTTAAAAAGGGTATAACATGGATCTAGAAAATGAAATCATAGGCCTTATCGAGCGAGCGCTTGATGAGGATCTAGGCGCAGGTGATGTGACATCCTCAGCCTGTATTTCCGATGAAGATCATTTTCTCGGCAAAATGGTTTTAAAACAAGCAGGCATGGCCGCAGGTTTGCCCTTTCTCGAATTACTTTTCAAAAAAATAGACCCCCGCATTCAAACCCAGCTGAAAGTCTCCGAAGGGTCCTGCCAGAAAGCGGGCACTATTCTTGCTATTATCAGGGGGCCTGCCAAGGGAATTGCCTCGGGCCAGTATGCCGCCCTGAATCTCATCCAGCACGCATCCGGCGTCGCTACAGCAACAGCCGCCTATGTCAAAAAAGTTGCGGGCACCGGATGCGCCATCATGGATACCAGGAAAACATTGCCTGGTTTGCGGGCCTTGGAAAAATATGCCGTGCGAATAGGGGGAGGGATCAACCACCGGTTTGATTTGAGCGACCGGTTTGTGATCAAAAACGACCATATCAGGATCTTGGCCGAAAAGTTTTCCAATCCCATTAAAACCGCAGTCATAAAGCTCGAGACTTATCAGGCTTCCATTCCCATTGAAATTGAAATCGATGATTTTGACAAACTGGAAGAAGCCCTGGAAACCGAAGCTTCGGTCATCATCCTTTGCAATATGGCGCCCGATGAAGCAAGGCGGTGTGTGGAAAAAATCCGGCCATATCATAAAAAAATCTATATCGATTCTTCAGGTACGATTACTTTGGACACCATACGGGCCTATGCCGAATTAGGCATTGATGCCATTTCCCTGAGTGATCTGACCTATTCAGTGCGTAATCTGGATATCAGTTTAAAATGTCAAACTTATAGTAACAAGGAGCAAGAACATGTCTACAACACCTAAGGAAATAATTTTTGAAGAACAAGCACGTGAAATGCTGCTTAAGGGAATTAAACAGCTGGCAGAGGTAGTCGCTGTCACTCTAGGCCCCAAAGGCCGCAATGTCGGCCTCGAAAAAAGCTGGGGATCCCCCACCATCACCAACGACGGCAGCAGCATTGTCAAAGACATTACCTTGAAAAGACCAATATGAAAACATGGGCGTATCCATGGCCAAAGAGGTCGTCCAAAAAATCAAAGAAAAATGCGGCGATGGCACGACTACAGGTACATTACTGTTGTACGCTCTAGTTGAAAGCGGGATCAAATACATTGCCGCCGGAGGAAGCCCCATCGGCATTAAACGCGGCATCGACAAGGCCGTTGAAGCCATCATCAAAGAAATTGAAAAAGCCGCCATCCCCATCAAAAATAAAAAAGAAATCCAGAACATCGCCACAGTATCCGCTTCAGGCAATGAAGAAATCGGCAAAATGATTGCAGATGCCATGGAAAAAGTGGGCAAATCGGGCGTCATCACCATTGAAGAAGCCAAAGGGACCGATACCGCCATTAAAATCGTTGAAGGGATGCAATTTGATCGCGGCTATCTAAGCCCCTATTTCTGCACAAACAATGACCGCATGATTATCGAAATGGAACAATCCCAGGATATTGCTCATCGATCGAAAAATTTCTTCCATCCATGAAATTTTACCTGTTTTGCAAAACACGGCAGCTGCTGCTCAGTCCCTTCTGATCATTGCGGATGATATCGAAGGAGATGCCCTCTCCACACTAGTATTCAATAAATTGCGCGGAACACTTAAAGTCGCCGCCGTCAAAGCTCCCGGTTTCGGCGACCGTAAGAAAGCGATGCTGCAAGATATCGCCATCCTCACCGGAGCCACCGTGATTTCAGAAGAAACCGGCATGACCCAGGATATTCCCCCTTCCGCTTTAGGCTCTGCCCAGAAAATCACCATTGACAAAGAACATACCACCATTGTCAATGGCAATGGCTCTGAAAAGGAAATAGCAGCCAGAATAAAACAGATCGAAAATGAAATTGAATCTTGCAAAAGCTCTTATGACAAAGAAAAACTGGAAGAAAGCAAAGCTAAACTCGAGCGGCGGAGTAGCCGTCATCTCCGTAGGAGCCGCCACCGAAACCGAACTGAAGCAAAAGAAACAAATGGTCGAAGACAGCCTCAGCTCCACCAAAGCCGCCGTAGAAGAAGGGATCGTCCCCGGAGGCGGAGTCGCCTTATTGCGCGCTAGCGAGGCTATCCAGGGCTTGAAACTGGAAGGCGATGAATTGATGGGAGCCAAAATTGTGATGCAGGCATGTGAACTACCCATCAAGCAGATCATCAACAATGCCGGCCATGACGGATCTGTCGTCCTTAATGAAATAAAAAATTCCAAAAACCGCAATTTTGGATTCAATGCCCTGACAGAGCAGCCGGAAGATTTGTTTGCCTCCGGCGTCATCGACCCTGCCAAAGTGGTTAAAACGAGCCTTACACGTGCGGCTTCTATGGCAGGTATCGTGCTGATCTCGGAAGCCTTGATCGCCGATGCCCCTGAGGACGAAGAAGAAGGGACCTAAGGGACCTAAGGACAACATAAGGGACATAAGGGACATAAGGGACATAAGGGACATAAGGGACCTAAGGGACATAAGGGACATAAGGGACATAAGGGACATAAGGGACGTAAGGGACATAAGGGACATAATTATTTCATTAGATTCATTAGATTCTTGTCCCTTAGGTCCCTTATGTCCCTTTTGTCCCTTTCCTTTCCATTGGTAACACCATGCTTTGGATCAACCGCTCTATATTATTTTATACTGCCCTGCTTGTCTTCGTATTTAGCTGGTGGACCGTGGCATTTCGCCATTCCTTTTGGAAGCTGGAAACACAGATCGGCTCCAAAACCCTGCCTATCGAATTCCCAAAACCTCGCTCTCCTCTTTTATCCTCCCTGCACAGGGAAGAACTCATAAAAGCCTTGCAAGGGGATTTTGCCTTGATGGCAAAAAAAATAATCGAATGGGATGCCGATGCAGTCCTTCTGGAAGTCGCAGGAGCAAAAAATATGCGGCGCCTTTCCTCCAGGCAGATTTTAAAAAGCCATTATCTGGCAAGAAAAATTGAAGCTAATATAAATACCGGTTCACAGCATAAGTTTTTACCTCAAACCTATGCTTCGGCTACGTTTCTTTTGACTCTCCTGCAGCCGGAGGCCATAGCTGCTTTACCGGCGGGATTTCGCAATGACACCCGGTTATTTCCACGGGAATTGACGGACCGGATCCCTTTCAACCTCGACCGGTTCGAAATGGAAAAAGATATTTTTGGCTAAGCCTGCGGCTGCTTTTGTGTCGGCCCTTTATTCAGATCCCTCTGCAGTGCAATCGTTGCGGAATCAGGGCATCGCCATCGTTTACACTCCTGGAATTTCGAACCTAAATGATCTTTATGATTCCTTGGACCTTGTCGGGGCCTCTACCGGAAAAAAAGAGGAGGCGGAGCTTCTTTCTACGTTTATGGAAGCGTGCCTCTGTTCCTTGGAAAACCGCTGGTTGGCTTCCGGACCTTCAGAAGAGATCGAATATGTAAAAAAAACACCCTCTACCTCTGGTACAATGGGTCATTTCGGATTCCCCATGAGGAGACGGTCCTTTCCGATCTGCTTAAGAGGTCAGGTATTGACACTGTGGCCCGTCTGCATCGGGAAAATAAATCGCAAATATCCCAGGAAGATCTGTTGCAGTTAAACCCCGCCTGTCTTATCCTATCCCTACGAGATCCATCGCAACTGGAGCAATTGCCTGTCCACTACCCCGCTTTTGAATCGTTGAAGGCCCTGCACCGCAATAACATCTTTTGGGTAGATGACACGCTTCAACAAACACCGACGCATTATATCGTGTTGGCCTATTTTGATTTGATCAATGCTTTACTTCATATGAATATCCCATGAAACAAAATAAAAGGGTCTATCAGGTTTGTATTTTTTTATTTTTAATGGGTTGCCTCTGGACATGCTGGCAAGGTTCCATTCCCTGGAATGCGGTGTGGGAAGGGGCCCTCCATAGATTCTCCGGTTCTTCATCGGAATGGAACCCCCTGCTGGATGAACGGATTCCGCGGCTCATAGTCCTGCTCTGTACCGGCGCTTCCTTAGCGGCAACGGGAGCTGTCATGCAGGCCCTTTTTCAAAATCCCTTGGCTGCGCCCAGCGTGTTAGGCATCTCTTCCGGAGGTTCCCTGATGGTTATCCCCGTCTTTGCCTTGGGATGGCATGTATCTTACCCTTTCTCCATTTCCATCGCGGCCTTCTGCGGCTGCCTTATCACGTTGCTCCTGGTATATAGCCTTGCGAGGTATCATGGGCCGGTCCAGATGCATAACCTGATCCTTACCGGGATCGCCATTTCTTCCTTGTTGCTTAGCCTGCAAGGAGCTATTTTGTACAGCCTTAGGGACCAATGGCAGCTTATACAACTGATCACCGAGTGGGAAGTGGGATCTACGCTCGATCGCTCCTGGAGGCATGTGCATGTACAGCTCCCTCTGGCTTTAGCAGGGCTGGCGGTGGTTTTTTATTACCGAAAAGAGATCAATCTGCTGGCCCTCGGAGATGAAGAAGCCGCTAGCCTGGGCGTCGATGCCGCCAAAGTGCGCTGGAGATTGTTTTTGTGCGTGGCCATGATGACCGCCGGAGTGATCGCTGCCGTGGGCATGATCATGTTTTATGGCCTTATTTTGCCCCATGTTATGCGGAAGCTGTCCGGATCGGACCATATCCGCCTGATCCCGCTTTGCATCGGTTTCGGAGCGGTGGTATTGCTTTTCATGGACCTGGGATTGCGGGCCCTGGACGTACGGGCCTTGGCTTTGGGAAATGTCTCTGCCATAGTCGGCGGCTTGGCCCTTGTGGTCCTTTTGATGCGGTCTCAAAAACAATATGTTTAATGAAATATGTTAAAAATACAAAATTTGACATTACGAATGGGTAATAAAGAGGTGCTGAACAGCCTCACTTTCGATTGCATTCCCGGCTATCTCTATCCTATTATCGGCTCGAATGGCGCCGGCAAGACCACGTTGCTAAAAGTCTATAGCCGGTATTCTGCCGCCCACTAGAGGACAAGTCCTATGGCACGGAGAAGATTTACATAAGAAAAAACGGCAAGAAATCAGTAAAGTCATTGCTTTTGTTCCCCATAATGCCCCCGTCCCTTTTGATTTTAGCGTCGAGCAATTCGTACATATGGGATTGTATTCTCAAGGTTTATATTACACAGAGCAAGGCAGGAAAATTCTGTATGACGCCTTGCAGAGGATGGATATCTTTCATTTGTCTGACGAATCAGTGAATCAGATCTCGCAAGGAGAACGGCAGCGGGTGTTTATTGCGAGGGCTTTAGTTTCCCAAGCCCCCATTTTAGCTTTTGATGAACCCACGGCCAATGCAGATAAAAAATACCAGGCCTTGATTTGGCAGTTGATGCAGGAACTCATTTCCCAAAATAAAACAGTGCTCATGGCAACTCACGACCTAAAAAATTCCCGCGATTTTCTTTCTTCGGCCCTTGCTTTAGACCAAGGTCACCTCATTCCCGCGGACCAGTACCAGCCTTAGGTAGTTTTGTTGAATCTTCGATTTCCATTTTTTTTCTCACTTGATATTCAATATACAATTGGTTTAATTCTCTACGAGTGGTTTCCAAATCACTGATAATTTTACCCTTCCCTTCTGCTTTTTCTTTTCCAGGTGTTGTTTCTGTCATTAATTCATTAACTGCCTCATCAAGCCTACCTTTAAATATTTTTCCCGTTTTATCGACACCAAGTTTTGAAATTAGGTCCTTGACATATGCAATAGATTTTTTATTTTTTACTATAGATGGATATTTATTAAAATAAGCTTCGTCATTTGAAGCTATTTTTTCTTCAATTTCTTTAATGAAATCTTTCTTTATGTTTTTGTTTACTTCATTGTTGTCTTTGTCGAATTTAAAAAAATCATCAGCTTGTATCTTCTTTTTAATTGTTGCAAATTTTTCCTCTTCAGGTGTTTTTGTATTGGCTAGAAGAAGCTCATTGACTTTATTCGCTAATGACAATAATTTTTTGTTATTAGGAGTAGAATTTATTATTTCCTGTGCTGCCGTTTTAATTTCTGAATATTTAGCATCGTCTGTGGGTTTCATCAAATCCTTAAGCTTTGTAGAAGACAACCATATGCCTGTTTTGAGCCTCAATCTTAATGCTGTAAATTTTGAGTTCGTGCTATCCACATAATCTTTTAATGTGATTGTAACTACTTCTTTTACATTACCTCTCTTATCCATTTTGTTTAGAGTCAAATCGACACTTTTTAATTGTTGAGAAAATGAATCGTAATTTCTCTTTACAGGTGTTGTCATAATCAATCTCCATTAATGTTTTATAGAATTTAAAATTTATAGTTACTCACTACGTAAAAAATTCCCCCAAGTTTCTTTCTTCAGCTCTTACCCTTGAACACGGCCATCTCATTTCTGCCGAGCAATAGCAGCCTTAAATGACTCAGGTATTAGGCTTATGTCCCCTCTCATCCTCTTCCAATATTCTTAAAAATTCATCCAAGGCACTCCAATCTTGAATTTTCGGACGTTCATCCGTCTGATTTACAGATTCTGCTTCCTGATCGGGTTCTGCAGCTTTTGTTTCGACTGGCTTTGGTTGAAGATCATCTGCAATAGGCGATTAATCAGAATGAGGCGTTTCTTCTTTCACAGCGGTAGCCTTGAGTTTATGTTCTTCAGCCTTAATATCTTGTGAGGCCATATATCTAATAAATTTATCCATATGATATCCACAAAATGCAGTATACTTTTTTAATTCAGTTTCATTTTCCGGCTTTTTAAAATATGCTAGTATAAGTTGTTGTTCTACAGGTTTGTCTTTATTATGGGAAAATAAATAACCACTAAATCGATTTTGGTATTTTATATACTCGTTTTTTGTTAATAAATCAGATAAAGTTATATTTTCAAATTCTTTTTTATATTGTCCAATCTTCTTTAATGAACTTAAATTTTGTGGTACATTTGATACCGCCATTTGCTCAGAGCTTTGAATTTGAATTTTATTAATATTGCCTTCTGGAAAATTTATAGGTTGTTGGTTAAAAATTGGTAGAGCACTAGTTTGAGATAGGACTTGAGGTGGTTGAGACTCTATTTGAGGCATTGGGTTTGAACCAGTTGTTTGAATATTCGATTTTAGCGTCGGCGTCTTTGGAAGAAGTTCTTTGACTTTTTGCGCTAGTGACATTAATTTTTGGTCATTAGAAGTGGACTTTATTATATTGTCTGCGCTATCTTCAATTTCTTGACGTATATTAGCATCTAAATTATTCACGTAACTTTGAAACTTTTGGGAAGACAACCAAATGCCTGTTCTGAGCCCCAATTTTACTTTAGTCCCCAACTTCCAAATTGAGTTATTGTAATCCACATAATCTTTTAAGGTGATTTTAACTTCATTTTCTTTACCAATCAAATTCTTTTTTTTAACAGTATTCAAATCTACCTCATTTAATTTATTAGAAAAATTAGTATATTCTGTATTTGTGCTCATAACATCTCTCCTTTAAAAATAACCTACATATTAATTATAAAATAATTTTTATTAATTTTTCAATAGCAGCCTGTCTATATTTTTCAGGATTTTGATTTTGAGCAAGCTTAGGATTCTCGGATTCAGATTCCTTTATTTTTTAATTCATTAATTTCTTTTTTAATCAGGTACTTTATAAAATTATTTTTATGAAATTCTGCAATTTTATTATTATGCTCATTTTCTTCCATTTCAATAAACATTTGTTCTGTTAAAATCTCTGCATCCGGATTTACTACTCTTGTCAATTTATTATATTTATTTAAATATTTGATAAATTCATTATTGTAGTCATGAAAATTAATTTTAAAAAACTCTTTTGTTGTCATCGATAGCAATTTCTTTAATCTTGGATTTTTTGAATTATTTATATAATTTTTAATTTCATCCGTTATTTGTTCTTGCGGAAATGATGGAACCTGGGTCTGATTTGTTATTTGTCCTTGTGGAGACCTAACTGCTGGGATCTGAACAAGATCTTTATTTTTCAAGTGTTCAATAAATGAAATTTTAAACAAATCCTGAATGTCTTTTTCGGCGACAAGATCTAAATGACCATTATCGTCTTGCTGCAGTTTGACACGCAAATCCAAAAAGTAGTTTACTTTCTGAGCATAATACCATTCATCTTTCGACGTCGATGGTTGAAGCGGGCGGCAACTCTGAAAACTGTTTAAAATATTGGAGCAGTGAATCGTATTCGCCTTTATGTATAGTTTGTGTATCAGGATTTGACTGCAAGTTCTTAAATTTCTCAACATTTTTTGTGAACACATCGAAAAAAATCTTAAATTCATCTTTATACTCATTATCATTTATAATTGAGTTAAGAGCTAAACTATCCAAATTTGATCTAAGGTTGGATTGTAATTGCTTAATTTCTTTGTCAGCTAAGTACTCAATAAATAGATTCTTCAATTCTTCTGGCTGATATTGTGTTCTGATGTTTTTAGGGTATTTCTTTCCAAATTCGGAATAATCATGTTTATAGATCTCAGAATCGGAAATAGTATCTGTGTCATGATCTTTTAGTTCTTCTTTATATTTAGTTATATATTTGTCTCTTAATTTTTCAGCAAAGGACTTATCTTGAGCAGTTGTTTGTTGTGTGGTATCCTGTGTAATCTCTCTTTGAACATTCAATGCTTCTGCTTCCAATTTTTTATTCCTAGCCAGATTTCTTTCATTATTTTCCTTTATTATTTTATTTTTGTCGTCATCAGTCAGAATTGTGGGTTTATTTATTTGAAATTTAATTTCTGCCTGTGGATCGGATAAATTCACTATCATAGATGCCTCTAAAGTAGCTATAGGAGGTGCATTATCTATTAAATTAGTAGTGTCAAACAAATGATAGAGGACCTTTCTTTCTAAATAACAATTTCCATCTTTTTCGAAAAAATTCATTTCTTGTGTTAAACTCCTAGGATTAACATCATCACCACTTTGCTGCTGTACTCGTTTGTATAATAGCGTGCAGGCAGGGGTCGTCATAAAGGCAGCCACTCTGCGGAGATTGCTTAATTCTTGATCTGTTGGCTTACTATCTGATTTAATGAATATTTTTCGAATCGGCTCTGGAATAAGTTCTTTGAAATTTTGTGTTGTTTTGGGCCAATTTATCCTCTTATCATTCCATTTCAAAATGCAAGCGTGTTGATATCTCTTAATATCACGATTAAGTTCTTCAGCAAGTTTATCATCATTAACACCTTTAGGGAACATTGTTTTATATTCAGATTCTGTTGTTGGTTCTTTTTCAGCTAAGTATTTAATTAAAGCTTCTATCAGTGGAGTCTGAGATATATTTATATTTTTTGCAATAAATTCTCCACTCTCGGAAAAATAGGCTTGATATCCAGAGTATTTGAGAATAAAATCGTTATAATTAAATCTTGGGTCATTAATAATTTCTATTATAGGTTTATTTTCAAAATATTGTTTTAGCTTATTAATTTTTGATTCTTTCTTATTAATTTGCAATTCCAATTGTTTACTTGAAATGAATTGGTTATACAAAATTGGGTATTTTTTTTGGACAAAATCTTTTACTGTTGCGGCTGTTTTTTGCAGTTTTATTTCATTATCATTAAGTGGTTTTTTATTATATTGACTTTCTATATTTCTTGCAATATCGAGTTGAGTTACAATTTTCTTCGTATCTATTTGGGAGGATATAATAACTTTATCAAAATCTTTTGTTGTCATCCATCCTTTATCTTCCCATAAACATAGCTTTAATTTTTCAATAAAACGGCCAATCCCGGACGATAGTTTGTACTCTGCATAATCTTTTAGGGTAAGTTCGTTTACTCCGCACAAGAAACCTTGAAAAACTTGAAAACCCCGAATACCTTGAGACTTCTTCTTTCCTATCTTTATTTCGTCAAGAGCCTTAGAATAAGCTTTATAATTTGGTAATGGAACTGGATTATTAGGATTTGTTTGCATAAACCTTCCTTAAAAGTTAAAGTTAATATTTAAAAATTAACCACATTCCTTATATATTATAATAATCTAAATATTTATTTATTATAAATAATTATTTAAAATATTTTATATTTAAATTTATTTTAATTTCGTGAATCACTGATTTTGATGTGAATACTCATTGAGTTATGAGACGTGAGGGCAATAAGGGGATGAAAGAAATGGATAAAAAAATATTCAAAAAAAAAAGAGGAAAGGAGTATGGTGCAAGTTATAAACAAAAATTTTATCAAAGGAGGCTTTGTGAACGGTAAACTGATTAGAAATACAGTGGCAGCAATTTCGTTAGGATTTTCTGCGCTATTTTGTCCCTCTGCTGCATTTGCGGATACGGATTATTGCACCAAGGAGGTGTTATTGGCGTATTTTCCGGAAAATTTTGTGGTGGAAACCTTGAAGACTTTTAAGGTGTCTGAGGATGAATGGCAGGGGATTATAAAGGATTTGAATTCAAAAGAGAAAGATGTCGTGAAGCTTGTGGAGGAGAAAGCGTCCAAATTGCAGCCGAATCCTTTAAAAGAAAAGACACCTGAAAGCAGGAATGCCACTGTGAAGATCTTCCGTGAAACGATATTGGAGATCTTTGGCAATGTCATGAAAGACCATGGGATCACAGATGATAGGCAGATCCAGCAGATGTTGGTGGATATTCAGCAGCAAAAGGCTAAAAATTTTGCCAAATGCATGGAAAAGCAAAGGAACTTGTTCAATAAAGAACAGAACGCTCCTTCAGAACAGTCCAAGCCTGCAGGGTCCTCGGAAAGTTCTTCTACCCCAGAAAAATCGTTTTCTGACTGACAAAGAGGACGATTCATCCGAAAGAATCCGATGAAAATAAAGACACGGATGAGAATAAAGAGTCGGATGAGAATAAAGAATCGGATGAAAACAATGAGGAAAACGAAAACGCTAGCGGAGCGACAGGCAAGGAGTAAATAGCAGTAGACAAAAAGTATTCGCACAAAGTAGAGTTTCAGCCTGATGATCGGGGTTCCGATTGACCTATGGCGTTGCCACCTATGGCGTTGCCATAGGCTTTTACAGGCCAGGCTTTCAGCCTGATGATCGGGGTTCCGATTGACCTATGGCGTTGCCACCTATGGCGTTGCCATAGGCTTTTACAGGCCAGGCTTTCAGCCTGATGATCGGGGTTCCGATTGACCTATGGCGTTGCCACCTATGGCGTTGCCATAGGCTTTTACAGGCCAGGCTTTCAGCCTGATGATCGGGGTTCCGATTGACCTATGGCGTTGCCACCTATGGCGTTGCCATAGGCTTTTACAGGCCAGGCTTTCAGCCTGATGATCGGGGTTCCGATTGACCTATGGCGTTGCCACCTATGGCGTTGCCATAGGCTTTTACAGGCCAGGCTTTCAGCCTGATGATCGGGGTTCCGATTGACCTATGGCGTTGCCACCTATGGCGTTGCCATAGGCTTTTACAGGCCAGGCTTTCAGCCTGATGATCGGGGTTCCGATTGACCTATGGCGTTGCCACCTATGGCGTTGCCATAGGCTTTTACAGGCCAGGCTTTCAGCCTGATGATCGGGGTTCCGATTGACCTATGGCGTTGCCACCTATGGCGTTGCCATAGGCTTTTACAGGCCAGGCTTTCAGCCTGATGATCGGGGTTCCGATTGACCTATGGCGTTGCCACCTATGGCGTTGCCATAGGCTTTTACAGGCCAGGCTTTCAGCCTGATGATCGGGGTTCCGATTGACCTATGGCGTTGCCACCTATGGCGTTGCCATAGGCTTTTACAGGCCAGGCTTTCAGCCTGATGATCGGGGTTCCGATTGACCTATGGCGTTGCCACCTATGGCGTTGCCATAGGCTTTTACAGGCCAGGCTTTCAGCCTGATGATCGGGGTTCCGATTGACCTATGGCGTTGCCACCTATGGCGTTGCCATAGGCTTTTACAGGCCAGGCTTTCAGCCTGATGATCGGTGTTTTGGCCATCAAAAGCATGTGAAGTAAACAAACTTAATCCAAAAACCTAAATCCCCCTCTCAATTATCTCATATTTTCTCACTGATCTCACTGGCTCAGTGGTAAATCCTCAGTGGTAAATCCTCAGTGGTAAATCCTCAGTGGTAAATCCATCGTTCTCAGTGGTAAATTGGCACAAATTCAATTTTTCTTTGCGTAATTTAATCTCAGGTAGGACACGAGATTGTTTTTGATGAGGCAAGGTGCAATGAATATCACATAGGCGTAGATGGCATTGAAGAAGGGCGAAAGAACGAGCTCTTTTAAAAAAGGCGCCAATGCAAATACAAAATGAGGCTCAAAGAGGTAGCTGAAGAGCCACACAAAAATGACAGAACATCCGCTGAATAAAAAAGTCATAATAGGCAAGGTGCTTTGCCGGTCTCTAAAAAAGTTCATTTTATGTTTATATAGGACCCAGGTTGCAGATACATAGGACAGACTTGTAATTCCCAATCGGGTCATGGATAAGAGGTCCACAGCCAGCCCGCACAAAAAAGCCAGCCACAAACAAGCCAGGAAAGATTTCTGATAACACGCTATTACAATGGATGGAATGAAAAAAGCCAATAGGGAAAAAGAATAAAATAGGGGAGCAAAAAGGGTAAAGCAGAGTCCTATCCCCAAAAACACCGTAAGATTTCTTTTGGTAAGCTCCATTAGTAGGCTCCATCCCCATTAAAGACCGCCGGCAGGGTTTTAAATAGGATTTGCAGGTCGAGAAGAAAAGAGCGTCCATCTATGTAGGCTTCATCGAGCCGCACCCGTTCTTCATATTTCAGATTGTTGCGGCCTGAAATTTGCCATAGGCCCGTGATCCCGGGGCGGATGGACAATATTTTTTCCGATTTGGCTTTGTAGTAGGTCTCCAGCTCTGATTGAACGACAGGCCTCGGCCCGACCAGGCTTAAATCTCCTTTAAGGACATTCCAGAGTTGTGGAAGTTCATCCAGTGAAGACCTTCGCAGGTATTTTCCCAGAGGTGTAATGCGAGGGTCTTTTTTGAGTTTTCTGGTTTTCGTCCATTCTTCCAGTGCTTCCGGATAGTTTTCAAACAGATGCTTCAGGTGGGATTCGGCGTCGCGGCGCATGGTCCGGAACTTGTAACAAGTGAAAAGAACCCCTCTCCGGCCGATCCGTTCCTGGCCATAGATGACTTTGCCATTAGAAGTCAGTTTGACCAAAATGGCCACAATCAAAAAGAGCGGGGACAGGGCCGCCAATCCAAACAGGCTAAAAATGATATCAAAGCCCCGTTTGAATAAGAGGTATCGGGACTGTTTCGGTGCGGCATTACCCAAAGAAAAATCGACGTTTGGATTGGTATGTGAATATATTTTTTGCATTTGAGCGCCCGTATAAAATCTGTAAAGAAACCTTATAATCCAGATGAGCCCTTAAAGCAAGAAGAAAGTGAAAAAGCAAAAATATTTGAATATTCGAAAGAAAAACATTGACACTATATGGGTATAAAATTTAATTTAAGGCCATAACCTTCACAACATTAATGAGGTCGTATGAATAAATTTTTGAGTGCAGTTTTTGCTCTTGCATTAACAACGGCCCTTGCTCTGAGCAGCGGGGTTCAAGCTGATACCGGCCTGCAATTTGGGATCGGCTATCGTTCGGATAATATCAATTGGAAAATCAAAGCGGAAGACGATAACAATCCAAAAACCGAATCACATCTCAATTTTAGGGATTTGGAGATATTTACTCTCCAAGCCCGTCTAAAAGGAGTATGCGGCGATTGCATGTACTATCGTGCTGATGGACAATATGGTTGGGTCCTTGATGGAACCGTTCGTGAGTCCGACCAGTTTGCTAACGGATCTCCGTCTGATGCTGGTCTTCTCATTCAATATGGATCTACACACAATGATATCAGAAGAAATTACGTAGCGGATTTCAACATCGCTGTTGGATATCCTATTCAGCAGTGCTGGTGCCCCTGCCTTCAGATCGTTCCGACGCTGGGATTTGCCTATGATACTCAGCGTTTGCGCCAAAAGGGCCATCATTCGATATATGAAGCCCTTGAAGCAAATGGGTTTGATGCTGGCGAGGTTTTGTATGGATCTGATGATGATAGAAGGGATCATTCAAGGTATCGCGCCACTTTCTGGGGACCCTGGATCGGATTTGATCTTGCCTTCTGCCATACAGAGTGCTGGGATCTGTACGGTGAATTCCAATATCACTTTGGAACCCGTGCCAGAAGAGAGCGCAATTCAAAGGTCGGTAATTATGAAATTGACCGTTATGAAAGGACAAAAAGCGCTACAGGCGTGACTTTAAGAGGCGGTGGAACCTATGCATTCCGTTGCAACTGGTTTGCAGATGCTTATGTAGTTTATAAGCGTTTTACTTCCCATGAGCATCGTGACAACTTGTCATGGAGAAGCATTGGCGTAGGCTTGGATCTCGGCTACGTGTTCTAATAGCAGCTTTGCTGCATTAGCTGATGGAAAAAAGAGCACCCTAAAGGGTGCTCTTTTTTTTTGTAAAGGGACTAAAGGGACATAAGGGACATAATTTGTTTCATCAATTCTTGTCTCTTACGTCCCTTTGGTCCCTTATGTCCCTTTGGTCCCTTATGCCCCTTTGGTTCCTTACCCTTTTTTGATAATAAATTCTGCCAGACGGGCAGCTAGGGAAGAATCAATGGAAAGAGAGTTTAATTTTGCGAGGGCGGAATCGAGCAAAGTTTTGGCTGTACTGTGCGATTCATCGATTCCTAGCAAGGTGGCGTAGGTGGTTTTTCCATTGATGAGATCTGATGCGACTGCTTTCCCATGTTTTTTTTCGCTTTGCGATATATCCTGGATATCGTCGACGATTTGGAAGGCCAGGCCGATTTCGTGTCCAAACTGACGCAAGGCATTCATTTGGGCCGGGTTGGCATGCCCCAGGATAGCTCCAAATTCCACAGAAGCGGTGATTAGGGCTCCGGTCTTCAGCTGATGGATCTGCTGCAGGGTATCTATATCCACGGTTTGATAGGTCATTTCTATATCCAGGACCTGTCCGCCGATCATGCCATGGGCTCCGGCTCTTTGAGAGAGGACGGAGATCAATTGGATTTTTTGGTCCGGGTTAAGATTTTTGGCATTGGCCAGGAGTTCAAAAGAAAAAGTGAGGAGAAAATCACCTGTCAGGAGGGCCAGGGCCTCGGGAAAGGCTTTATGCAGGGTGGGTTTTCCTCTGCGGAAGTCATCATTGTCCATGCAGGGTAAGTCGTCATGGATCATGGAATAGGTATGTATGAGTTCTAAGACACAGGCCGGTTCCAGGGCGGATTGCGTGTCGCCGCCCAAAGCATGGCAGACAGCTAGGGCGAGGAGAGGGCGGATTCTTTTTCCTTTACTTAAGGCGGAATAGCGGGCGGCTGCAAACAGTTCTTTGTAAGGGCACTCGGCATCGGGGAGGATCAGGTCAAGGTGTTGATCGATGAGAGGCTGTGTTGCCTCTAAAAAAGAGGTCAGGTCCATGTGTAACCTTCCATGTCGAGAGCTTCCTTGAGTTCTTCATTTTTTCTATTTAGAGGACACTGACCAATGCCAAAATAGTCAAATCCTTTTTTCGTTAATTCTGCAGGAACATACTGATTACGTCCATCAAAAATTGCATATCCGTTCATAAGGGAGCGCAGTTGATCGAAATCGAGGAAACGGAACTGTTTCCATTCCGTAACGAAAACGAGGGCTTCGGCGCCGGCAGCTGCATCAAATTCATCTGTGCTCCAATGGATTTGGGGAGAAGGGGGCAGGATTTTTTTTGCATTGGGCATGGAGACAGGATCGTAGAGACGCAGGCGGCAGCCTTCTTTTAGAAGCTGTTCGATGAGGACCAGGGAAGCTGCTTCACGCATATCATCCGTATCGGGTTTGAAGGCAAGGCCCAGGATGCCGATCGTTTTGCTTTGCATCCCCCCCAGGCTGGCAAAATATTTTTTCAGTTTCTGTCCCAGCACTCTTTTTTGCTTTCGGTTTACTTCTTCGACGGCGGTAATGATCGAAAGGGGGTATTCGTGCTGTTCTCCCTGACTTCTGAGGGCTTTGAGATCTTTGGGGAAGCAGGACCCTCCAAAGCCAGGCCCGGCGTAAAGAAAATGGTAGCCGATCCGCTTGTCGGCGCCCATTCCTTTTCTGACTTTATTGATATCTGCTCCTGTCAGTTCGCACAGGCCAGCGAGTTCATTCATAAAAGAGATACGGGTAGCCAGCATGGCATTGGAGGCGTATTTTGTCATTTCAGCGGAAGGAATATCCATGACAATCAATCGTTTCATGGCTAAGCATAAAAGGGGAATATATCTCTTTCATGAGTTCGCGGCTTGGTGGAGCCTGTGCCGATGATGACCCGGTCCGGTTTCATGAAATCGTTGACGGCATTGCCTTCTTTTAAAAATTCGGGGTTTGAAACCAGGTCGAATGGAGCAGGGGACTGCCGTTGTTTCAGTGTGGACCTGATATGTTCGGCTACTTTTAGGGACGTTCCGACAGGTACGGTTGACTTGATGACAATGACTGTGTATTCGGTCATGTAAGCGGCGAGGGAGCCGGCTGCATCAAGCACGTAGTGCAGGTCGGCATAGCCCATTTCTGAGGCGGGTGTATCGACGGTGATAAAACAGACTTTGGATGTTGGGACAGCCTCTGAATAGTCCGTTGTGAAAGACAGCCGGTTGGCTTTGATGTTGCGTTTGACGATTTCTTCGAGGCCAGGTTCATAGATGGGGATGACCCCCTGTTTCAAGGCTTCAATTTTGTCTTTGTTGATATCAAGACAAATGACATGATGGCCCATTTCTGCTAAGCAGGCTCCGGTGACTAGGCCGACGTATCCCACGCCAATAATTAATAATCTCATAAAAAAAACCTCAATTTGCAATTTCTATTACCACAGAGCACACAGAGAGCACAGAGAGGAAATTCGCTTGGCTCTGTGACATAGAATTTTCGTTTGTGCGCGAAGCGCACAAACGAAAGCTGTCATTCAAGCCCGTTCCGGGCTTGAATGATCTCTGTGTTCTCTGTGTGCTCTGTGGTAATAAAAATTTCTCAATCCCGCACAGCATCTTTGAGCCTTTGCGTTTAATTTTTAAAGTCTATTGATGGTTCGAGCCATATTGTATCATTATATTAGAATTCCAGGCAAGGAATCACAGCATTATAACAGGATGTGTCCGGTTTTGTCAAACCGACATTGAAATTTACAGCCAGGCGGAATTTTTCTTCTTCCCTGTATCTGTAGGTTAGTCTCAGGTGGCATGCAGATTGCAGGGTTGCCAAGAGGTCGATTTCAAATTCATTGTATTTCGGCTGGTGCAGCCGGTTCCACCCGTGCCGGGACTGCACTTCAATCGCCCATTTGGGATTTATCCTGTAATAGAAATGTAGCAGGAGCGTGTCGCGCCGGTCGGAGAGCTGGGAGTGGCTCAATTCTTCTACGGAGCGGAAGGAGTCGAGGATAAAATTGGTTTGATCCGCTTTGCGCCAATCGAAGCGGCTTCTTTGGCGGTATTCGGCTGCCAGGGCTGCATTTTGCGATACAGTCCATTTAACGAGGATATTGAGATGGTCCAGGCAATGGTTTTGGAAGTCCCATCCGGTATCGATGGTATGGTGGAGAAATGAAAAAGTGTTAAAGTTAAAGACGGAGTAGATTTTAGGTATGGCTATGGGCAGCGTTCTGGTTTTAAAGAAAGCATTGGCATATATGTCTGCCTGGAAAAGCCTTTTTATTTCTCCTCCGCAATTTTTCATATAAAAGTTCTGGTTCAATCCGAAAGTCAGCTGGTTCAGCCTGTACCAGCCATCCTGAATATCGAAAATATAATGATTATGAGGAGAGGTCGTAGGGTAGCTGATAAACTGGTATCGGGTATAGGGCAGGATCACGTGTTTGACCGTTCCGTAATGGCGATACCATCTGGAATTTATTTCACATCCCGTGCGCCAGAAGGCAAGCCATTGGGAACCATGGCCGTGCGGGGAGTTGGTGAAAAAAATGGAATTTCCGCCGATTTCCGGTATTATATTCAGACAGGAAATCTGAAAAGGGCGGTACAGTTTCTGACAGATTTCCAGCCGGCCGGAATGGTAATCGTGGACATTGACCAGGTTGTTGCCATATTGAAAGTCGAGCCAGGCGGCCCTTGCCCTTGAATCGGATATGATTCCAGAGTTCAGAATGTTGACGGGGCGGAAATGCGATTCCATGCTGGGCAGTTCCTGCTTGACAGTTTGAAAAGGATTTACTCTTACACGGGTATAAAAATTGGTGATGGCGAATTTCTCTTCATGGCGGACATGGAGTTGCGTTCGGCCGGCAGTATCCAGTTCCAGTCCTCTGTCTTTATAGTCTGTTGCCATTTCGTTATCGCTCAACTTGTCCCAGGTGAGATTGAGTGTGAGGGGCCTGTCTTTCCATTTTTTATTATAAACCCCCTGATAGCGATAGCGGATGTGTTCATGTGGATGTGTGATGGCGGAGTCTTGGGCTATATAGTTTATAGTCTCCAGTTCTTCCAGATGATCCTCGGACTGGTAATGAGTTTCCAGCCCTAGCCCGATTCCCCGGTTGAACCTCAAATCAAATCGCAGAAAAGCCTTAAACCGTTCCCTGGCAAAAAAATTATAAAGGAAGGAAGCGCGGGGCCCCTGGGTTCCGCCCCAGCGGAAACTGTACCGGATGGGGGAATCCAAAATGGCGTCGAGGTTGGTTTTAAAGGAAGGCAGCCAGAGCAGGGGGACTTGGTAGAAGCGGAATTGCACGTTTCTGGCTTTGAGGTCGTGGTTCTGATTGATGCAGGCTTCTTCCGCCGATATTTTCCAGTTCATGTTATAGTTTTCAGAGGTTGTAATAAAGGCATGTTCCATATGATAGGAGCCATCTGCTAAAAGATGGATGATCTGTCCGCCAAAAAACCAGGGTTCTAAGCCCGAACGGCCGTTGATCACTACACCGGTTTTTTTTTCAAAATCATACTCCAGTCGTTCGCCGACAAAAAGATATTCGCCGTATTCTATGAGAAGATCGCCCTCGGCTTCCACTGAGGCTGCAGTTGTGCCATTGACTGTTTTCCGCGTATAAACGATGTGCCTGGCCTGCACACGTATATTGGGAGCAATGATGACTCCTCCGCTATCTGTTTTAAGCACCCCTTGGCTATATTCCGGTTCGCGAAGATGGACCATAATTCCTTTGTCCGCGGGCTTTCCGGCAGAATCGCACTCGGACTGGGCGCCCAGAGAAGCACAGGAGCAAAGGAGGAAGGCCCAGAGGATATAAAGGGATTTCTTTTTTTGCATACGTTTTTAAATGGACGCCCGTATCAGGAGGCCGGCCAGGGCATATCTGTTTTTTGAATTTCCGTTAGCAACAGCTTCAAGGATCACTTCCAGCCCTTTATCGTCCTGTAGTTTAGCAAACGTTTCAAATGCCTGGATCAAAAGGTTCGAGGTTTCCCGCGGCGTGATTTCAAATCGGGATTGCATGTCTCTCAGTTCCCAGGGAACATACGGCCGGAAGCTGACGAGTTCGCTGTTTTGCTGCTGGATAACCCATTGGCTTAACAGTTCCTCATAGGGGCCGCTTTTCTTTCAGTTTGCATAGGGCCAGGTTGCAATAGTTCCTTATCAGGGGGGCTCCTGCTTTTTGCTGGTATTTTTTTAAGAGGGCTACCGCTTCTGGAGTCTGCAAATGGCACAACAGTTCCACAAGGGTGGGGAGGAGTTCATTTTGCTGGCAGAGCAGAAGGGTTTCGGCAAGTGCCAGAAAGTCCCTTTCAGGCAGTTCCAGAGAGAATTCCAACAGGCCCTCTTTTAGGTTTAACGACATTTCATAGGCGAGGGAATCCGATTCGAGATTTTGCCGTGCGGAGGGGATGATTTTAAAAGCGGTCAGGCCTTTGCCTGGGGATGTGGTTTTTTGCAAGGAAAGATCGCTGGAACCGTTGATGAGGAGTTGCTGTATGTGTTTCAGGCTGAGGGGATCCTTTCTTTTTAGAAGGGCTATGGCGGCGTTGATCCGGGTGTTGATTTGAGGAGATTGCAGCAGTTGTTTTAGACACTCTTCGCTGCCTGAAATATCGCTTAGGGAAGATATGGCAAAAAGATTTTCTGTTTTTGCCAGAGCTTCAAGGCTGTCTTTGGCTTCCCTTTGGCCTAGCCGATAGAGGGCCAGGAGGGCAGCTGTCCGGACCGTGGGAACGGAAGACTTCGCCAGTTTTTTGAGTTGGGGAATGGAAGAGCCATCTTTCAGCAGGCCTAAAGCTGTTGCACAGGCTTCCTGTTGCGGGATTTCGTGGTGCGTGGCCAGGATGCGGACCTGAGGCAGAAGATCATCCCGGCCATATTTGGCGCAGCTGATGATGGCGGCGAGCCTTACATCTTCATCGGGGTGGGACAGGAGTCGTTTTAAAGCCGCCAGGGAGGCCGGATCGCCCAATTTGGCAAAGAGGGGAGGAAAGAGGCAATGGACCTTTTTGTCTACCTTGCCCATGAGGGCTTCAATCTGTCCGAAAGCCTTGGGATGTTTCTTTTCCGACAGATGCGACAAAGCCTCAAAGCGGATGATCAATTCATTGGAACTTAAGGCAATATTGAGGGCCTCATCTGCCCGGTCATGGGGATATTTGGAAATAAGATTCAGGGCGATAAGCTGTATTTGGGGCGAAGGATGCCGCAGGCCTGATTCCAGGACATACATGGCCCGGTCATGGGTAGAGATGCCCGCTCCAAAAAGGGCCATGACCTGTGTTTCGAGGTCGCTGCTGCGCCAACCTTGGTCGATAATCATCAGGCCGATATTTTGCAGAAGCTCGATGTTATGCTGTCCTGCCTGTTGGCACTGCTGTTTATAGAGGTCCAATGCCTGCTTCAGGTGCCCTGTTTGCACCAGGTAGAGGATTTGCCTGGATTGGGGTCCTTCTTCTGCAAAGAGGAAGGAAGAGAGGAAGAGAAGGGATAAAAACAGCGGCTGCAGCATGAGGTTACTATAAAATTAAATAATAAAAATTTGGGAAAAAACGTAAAACTTAAGGGCCTCAGAACCTGGATCTTGAAGGAAACCGGAGAACCATTCAGTGATTTCTCTTTCAGCGGCCTTGATTTCGATAAAGGGCGCTGCGGGATTATCCAAAAAATAGCCTATATACTTTTTTTCCTGGAAATAGGTTTCGGACAGGGGGCGTTGGTTTTCACTTGAATCGATCCGCCACTGTTTCCATTGCAGATTTTGGTTCAGTCGCAATTCTATATCAGGAGATAAAAGAAAGCCAACAAATATTTTCAAGGTCACGCGATTATTTGTTGTATCCATTGCGGTTTCCTTTAAATCACCACTGAGCCAGTGAGATCACTGAGAAGTTATGAGATCGGGAGGGTTAGTCTAAACTCGTTATAACATATAAGTCTGTTATGTTCTTTAGACCCCTCTCAATTATCTCATACCTTCTCAGTGATCTCACTGGCTCAGTGGTGATTTATACTCGTATTGTATCAGGATTTTAAGTATGAATGCCAGGATTTTTATATTGCAATGTTTGATTTAATTTGATACAATATTGTTTTATTTGTTTATTAAATTTTCATAATAATGGTCTTGATAATGAACAATTCATATCTTAGTAGGGTTAATTCTGGTTTTGGTGCAGTCCCGCTATCATGGGGCCAGGAAAAGGAATCTTTGCCTGACTGCTGCCTAAAAATCGCAAAATGCGCGGCTGTGGTCTTTGCCGCTATGCTGATCGGCACATTGGCTGGAGGTCCTTTGGGATGCCTCGTGGGATGTGCAGCTGCGACAGGAGTCCTGCTTGCAGGACTTGCAGTAAAGCATATCTGGATACTGACTTGTAAAAAGTCCTTTAAACTTCCCGATGAAATTTTAAGATCCATACCACAGTCTGGGCCCAGGTTAGGCGAATCCAGCAGCGCGGATTTACTGCTGATCAACAAGGTGGAAGACGGTTTTGAATGGAAAAAAAAATTGGTCCAATCTGCGGAATCCAGCATTGAAATTTCGGCTAATTATGCCGGAGGCAAAGTATTCACGGAATTTTTAGGGTTGATCGAACAAAGAATGAAGGAAAAACCCAATTTAAAAGTCCATGTAATATGCGCTCAGGAACTTTTAGATGAAGATAATCGCAAGCTATTGGACCGCTTAGCAGAGAATCCTCATTTTAATGTATTGATTACGAGTGCGCAATTGGACCTCCATAATGGAGTAAGTCTTGGCGAAAACCATGTGAAGCTAATAGTCGTGGATGAAAAATATTTTATGATGGGAGGAAGCAGTCTTACGGATCAGATGAATCGAAGTTCAGTACCGTCTGGTACTCCCTCTTCTATAGCCGAACTCCTTATCCCCAAGGCTTTTTGCGATTCCGATGTGGCAGGAAAGGGAGAAGTTGCAAAAACAATGCGTTCCGAGTTCTTCAAACTTTACAGTCTCTGGGAACAAAAAATGACAGGAGCAACCACCGCACACTATTTTCCCATTGCCGGCAGCCAAGGGAATGTTCCCGGTTTGGACAACCATGCCCGATTATTTAAACAAAAGAAGGTAAAATTTTTTGTAGGGGGCCCTGAACATGGGGAAAACAATCCCATTAGTCGAGAATATGTACGGCTGATCCAATCGGCGGAAAAAACCATTCGATTGGCGAATTCGCAATTTAATCCAGCTGAGGAAATTTTAGAGGCCCTTCAAAAGAAAAAGGAACAAAGGATTAAAATAATAGGACAATACAATCACTCGGCTATGAAAGTTATTTTGGTCTTACCCAGTCGTTCTAATTATAAATATTTGGACAAGGTTTACGAATATGACAAACCCGATACGCTGTATCACAAGAAAATTATGATCATAGATGACAAGAAAACCGTTATAGGGTCCTATAACCTGAGTCAAAAGAGCGCTCATTTTGATCATGAAATTGCGTTAGAGATAGAAGACGAAGAATTTACCCATAAGGTTATAAAAAAGCTCGACAAAGATATCCTTTGTTCTGTTGAATATCCACAAAAAGATAAGTTGGTCCAAAAGATAGAAGCCCTCTTTGGCAGTGTGTTAGGGTTTTTTGTTTATAATTTTACCTAAGGAATTTATCATGCAGACCCTGTCCCATCATTTATCGGGAAAGAACTTACTTATATATAATAATCAGTGTGGAGGAGGCCATCGCGTAAGCGTAGAAGCCTTATCTCAGCGAGTGATAGAATATAAAGGCACACCGATCGTCAAAGATGTATTTAAGGATGTTTTAGGTGATAAGATTGCCTGCGCTGTCCATGACTATTGGAACCATGCGATGAAGTCTGAAGATGTGGAAAAGCTTAAGGCAGCGCCAAAAATGCAGCCAGTAAGTGAATTCTTCATTTGGCTTCCAGAATTTTTCCATGCCCTCTGGTGGTTGTTGGCATACAAAGTGGACGCTGTAGTCAACCCTCAGCCGGCAGCTTTGCATGCCATCAGCAAAGCTGTGCGGGTGGCAAATTTTATAAATACATTATTGTTTAATAAAAAAGAAGAGATCCTGATTTATAATGTATTGACCGAATTGCCAACGAAACATACCTCGGACTTTTTTAATACGTATCGAAGGCTCAGTGATGAGGATAGAAGAATAAACAGACTGATAACCTTAAAACCATTGCTTGACAATGGACAAAAAGAGGAAGATTTCTGGAAAGATCATACGGGTTTTGATATGAGCCATATTGTTTATGATGAATTTCCCTTGCGTAAACCCTTTATAGGATGTTCCAAAATGAATCCCAAGGATATCAAATCCTTGAACACAGTAATAAAATCCGATAAAGCCGTGCAGTTGTTAAATGAGGTATCCGCTTACCCCATCAAAGACAAAGAATTATCTAAAGGGGAAGTGTCCATCGATCTGGAGGAAAATGACTCTGTCAGTTATATCATGTTGGGAAGCCAGGCTGCAGAACAGTCCACATTAAAATATGTTACCGATTTTATCGCAGTCAATCAAAAAGAAAAGCCAAAAGAAAAAAAAGTTCTATTTGTCTTTTGCGGCGATTGCCATCAGGAAGGAAATGAAAAAAGTCTGTTTGAACAGGCGTGCGATACGATAAAAGCCAAGAAACAGCAGAACGAATATCCGGATAATATTTATGTGATTCCTCTTGAGAATCAGCAAGCAGAGCAGGTAGCGCCCATTATCAGGAAAAGTAGGATGTCGATAACACGAGCAGGGGGGTTGACCGCTCTAGAACTCCTTAATATAAGTATGGGAAAGATTATGATCCATTCTAGTCATGCAGATCCCCTACGCGGGATGCCTGATTGGGAAGCCGGAAACGTACTGTACCTGCAGAAATTTAAGGAAGCCCGGTTTATTACCAGGAATGTAAATCCCTTTGAAGCTGCTTTTTCTTCACCACTGAGCCAGTGAGATCACTGAGAAGGTATGAGATAATATTAAAGAAAAAACAAGATAATGAGGATCGCCTTCGGCGACAGGATAGAGACATAAGGGACGTAATTTACCACTGTGAGAATTTTCGTTTGTGCGCGAAGCGCACAAACGAAAGCCGTCATTCAAGCCCGTTCCGGGCTTGAATGATCTCCATGGTCTCCGTATGCTCAAACTATGTCCATTTGATCCCTTATGTCTCTATCCTGTCGCCGAAGGCGATCCTGCCTATCCTGATTTTTTTTTTAAAAAAAAGGGCGGGCTTTTCAGCCCGCCCCTTTGCATAAGCCTATGCGCGCGATCCGGATTAGTTCACGATCGTGCTTTCTTGCTGCGTGATCGGTGTCTTGATCGAATCAGATGTTACTTCACATTAATACGTGCATCGCCAGATGCTGCAGCGCGGGCATCTACACGGAATTTCGCGGTTGATCTTGGCGGCAGGTTTGGCAATGGAGCAAATGTGACTGTCTGGCCGGAAACTGTCCCTGGGTGTCGCCAGTAGCGCTCATTGGTACAATTTCTCTGGGGAAATTGACGGTTACAACTACATTGCTGTCCGCTTCAGATCCTTGGTTGACAACAGTTATGCAATAGCTGGTGGTTTCGCCAACGCAGATTGGATCTTCTGTGTCGCAGATGCAGACGTTAAGAGCTGGACGGCCTTTCCAACGGGTGGTAAATTCGTCGCAGGCATCGCATCCTTGGCAATCTGTTACATTGACTCTGTTGGTGAAGCATCCCGGAGTGCAAGTTGTCAACGTAAGGTTAAAGTTGACTTTTTCTCCGGGTTTCAGTTCTTTAAGTCTCCATACAGCCTGGTTGCCATGTCACTGTTGCGCCATTAGCTGCAACGATAGAAGTTGCGCTTGGAGCAACATCTGTGACGATCACATCTGTCAAAGGCTTATCGCCTGGGTTAGTGACAGTGATTTGGTAATCAGCATTTTTGCCGATCTGCTGCTCTTTAGGGCCTATCTTATGCAATTCAACGCAGCATTTGCATATGCATGTGCACCATTGGCAGGAAGCGGAATCTGCATTGCAGGCTGTTACAACAGCTGTGTTGCATACTTTTCCTCTCTTTACAGCTGTGAAGCAGACGTTGATTTTCTTTGTTTGGCAAGGCTCAAGGCAGCCAAGTTTGTAAGTCAACGTTCTCAGGCAGCTGCTGTGTTCCAGGCCATCTGGCACGTGGTCTGTGACAACAACATCTTCAGCTGTGCAGCTTCCGCGGTTGGTAACTGTGATAGTGTAATGTACGCCATCGCCTGGGCATACTTCTTCCGGTCCGCATTTTTCGCAAGCCAGCACCGGTTTAGCGCAAAGCAGAGAGCAGAATCTTACCGGAATGGCTGTGGCGCAGAAGCAGGCGCACTGTTCTCCTTCGCATTCGCATTTTACCCATACTTTGGCTGGGCGGCATTCGCCTTTTCTCATGGCGCCGATATTCCATACGACGCGTGCGGCCTTCCACTTTAGCTTCGGGAGTGCTTCTTACAAAAGAAACCCCTTCAGGGAGGTGGGTGACGACGACAACATCGCACACATCATCGCAAGCTTTGATGTCGAATTCGAAAGGATATTGGTCTCCCAGCATGCACATGCTAGGATTTCTGGCGGAGACGATGATGCCGTCCCGGCAGCAGAGTTCATTAGCATTTGGGTAGTGGCATCTTCTTGGGTGGCAAGGTGGTTCGCAGACAGGTGCGCAAGGTCTTTCGCAAGGCGCACGGCATACGGGTGCGCAGGGTCTTCCGCAAGGTGGTGCACAGGGTGCGCCGCGCGGTTCAGCGTATGGCTCGCCGTATCCCTGTTCGAAAGGTTCAGCGCTATCGGAGTAGTAGATCTCATTATCTGGTCCATTAGACCAGTTGTGAGCACAACCCATCCATAATGCTGCCGTGGTCATTAAAAATGCCAACGAGGTTAATATTCCAAGTTGTTTTCTCATTAAAAACTCCTTATTTAGTTAGTCTTCTTGTTAATTTTGTTTCAATCAATCAAGTTAAGTTTTTCTTTGTTTAACCGGTTTTTTTATTGGCCTATTTTTTTCTATTGGCGGCTTGGACGCTAGAGTTAAGGCGAATAGTTCATCCGGTTAGAAAGTACAATAAGGTTCTTCCACTATATCGGCTATATCCCTATCCCAGTAATGGTAACACGGGCAGGGCCTCGGTTTTTTCTGACAGCATTTCGGCGGCGGGGGATAGCAGCTGTAAAAGGAATCAAAACAGCAACACCCAGTCAGGCAGGCGGACGTGAAAAGGAAGAGGAACAGCCGGGTAAGAAAAGTGGCATTGGGCATTTTCATGGTTCTTTTTGCCTGTTTTTCCATACTATGATTATTTATTGCCTTCCGTTGATTTACTATCAGATGATGTATCATTTAGGATACGAGAGGTAAACCTCTCGTATCGCTTGGTCGCTCTTCAGGCACTACTTGCTTTTAGTAACAGCAAGCCGGCTCGCAAGGAGCTGGGCATGGTCTTGGGCAAGGATTGCATGGAGCGCATGGGTTGCATGCTGGCGGACATACCGGTCTGCAACATGGTTTTGGAGGACATGGTCTTGGGCAAGGATTGCAGCAAGGATCACGGTCCCAGCAGCAACAGCCGACCAACACAACTGCAGTAGCAGTTAAAGCCATCATAGAGCTGATGAAGCTTATTGTTTTTTTCATAGAAACACTCCTATGTTTAGGGTTGTTAATTCAATTCTTTTTTATTCATCACTTTTGCAATCAGCCAATTCAATCTGTCGGTTTATGCTGCCGATTGATGAAAAAGGATTTACCTCTTCTAGATACGTAATAGCCATTATTTTCTCCAGTAGAATTTTTACTTTACGCGCATGTTTTTTTATGGATGAGACGTAAAATTTTAAAAATCAGTAATATACAACTATTAAAAAACAGTAATTTTTTTTTTGTAATTGCGAATTTTTTTATTCAAATTAACGACAAAAGACCTTAACGGCAATAACGACTTTAACGACATTCTGATTGTTGTCGTTAAGGTCGTTATCGTCGTTAAGGTCGTTTGTCGTTTTGGCAAAGGAATCAGCCTGGCAAGGCCGATTGTAGAGAGGCTTTCAGGGTTTCGTCGTCGATATTTTCCGTGAGCAGGTCCAGCTGCTCTTCGAAGGATTGCTTCAGCTCCAGGGCATTGCCATAGTTTTTAGATTGTTTCAACAGGGCATGGTGGAATTGAGCGGAAAGAAGCCGGGTGAACGTGGCGAATTGTTCTCCGATTCCTATTGAAGCGTCCACGTTGAAGAATTTTCCCATCGATTTTTTGACATCCCGGATCGCCTGGGCATGATAGTGCAGAAAGATGTCATATTGGAAGGACACAATGGTTTTAAGGCCCGTAGAATTTATCCGGACGGCTCTGGCGGCTGCCTGATTATCTACAGAAGGATTGAAGTCATCCCCAGAAGGGAAAAAGACATAGGAAGCTTCGGGAAGGTTGAGGCCGGCCGAACCGATTTTTTTCATGGTGACCAGGATTTTAGTACCGTTCTCCGGAGTTTTGAACCATTTGAGGGTATTCTCTCTCTCTTGTGGTGCCTGCTCACCGGAAAAGAGAGCTGCATGGACAGGTTCGCTGTTTGTGGAGAGGGCTTCCAGGGCTAGTTTTAATAGGGAAGCTGTTTTGAGGTGATCAGCAAAGACAAGGCCGTTTTGATGGTTTTTGACCATTTCCTTGAACGGTTCAGAATCCACAAGGTTGCACACCAGAGGTGAATTGCGGATCCATCGCATTTTCTTGTTGAGCGAGTGTTTTTTGCGGAGAAGCCGTTCGGCTTTGGCAATTTTTCGGTCCCGGCCATCAAAAGAGCTGTTTTTGAAGCGGGGATGCAGGAGAAGCAGCTGTGTTTTGTGCCTGTAGGTCAGAAAGCCGAACGAACTGCCTTCAAAATCCCTATGGGCTGCTTTCAGGGCTTCTCTGGCACGATCTGTCAATTTTGCGTCGATGATGAGATGGCGGGTTTGAGGAGTTCTATTCTGCCAGCTTTCTTTGACTTCCGGGTCTTCTCTGTCTTTTCTTGCAAGCAAGGATGTCAGGACTTTTTGTCGAAAAGCTTCCAGATGGGAGAAAGTGAGAATAAGGCATTCTGTCAGGTCCTCCGATGAAATACCCTCTTCATCAGAAGTATCCTCTTCTTGCTGGGAAATGGCGGCGGCAAGGGCTTTTTGAAGGAGTGCCATTCTATTTTGCAAAAGATCTAAGGTCCTTTTCTCAAAAGAATTGGATAGGGGATTGCCGATTTTGAGCAAGGCCCAAAGTTCTGGAAAATTGTTTTCGAATGGGGTCCCAGTGGAAAGGAGCAATGGCAAAAGAGGATTTTTCTTTTTGGCCGCCGAGGTCAACTTCAGGAAAGATATACTGCGGTCTGCTTTGGAATTGTGTATTTTTTGAGCTTCGTCAATAAACAGGGCCCCGATCGGGCTTTCCCCCATCAATTTTTCAGGTATTTTTGCAAAGGCCTCAAAGTGGGTCACAAGGGCCCCGTTCCCTTTTTGAAGCTGTTCCTTTATAGCGTTTATGGTATCTGCTATTCTGATCCTGTAGGGCGGGAATTGGGTCAGGTTGAGGAGTGCTTGAGGGTTATGTTCCAGGTGGGGAATTGTAATTCCGTTTTGTTCATAACATCTGCAAATTAATTGAGAGCTGCGGAGCAACTGATCAAAAAGCGAAGAGGAAACAGCTCCCATTTCCAAGGGTGCGGAATTCTGTAGGGATCGGATAAGTTTATCAGCCATTAGCTGCACTTTTTCCCAAAAGCTGGATTTAGAGGGGTCGAAAGCCTCTTTCTGCTGTAGCAGATTGTAGAGTTCGCTAGGTGGAATATAGGAAAACAGTGGCAGAACAGAAAACAGCGTTTCGGGAGAGTTTTGATCGAAGGCTTCAGCAATTAACTTCATGCCTTCGGAAAGAACACTCGTTTGCTCGGCATTGCCAGCCTGATGGAATCGATGGGCCCATGCAATAGAGCCGACCACACCCATGTAATTGCGAAGTTCATCCGTCATTTGGGCTGTTACCGTCTGGGGCGCAACGAACAAAGCAGTCCCGTTAAGCCCTTTATAGATCAGTTGGGCGAGTATTTCAGCAAGAACATAGGTTTTCCCAAGGCCCATCTCGAATGAAAGAAGTCTGGAAACACCTTTTTGGAAAAAGGAAAGCTGTGTTTCCACTTCTTTGGCCTGATATGGCTTAAGTAAAGGATGAAGTTGGGAGAAGGGAAGCTCTGCACCCGGTTGCCTTATAAGATTCAATATCGGATAGACATGAGGTGTTTCCTGAAAAATAGATTTTCTTGACTCCCGTGCCTTCAGTTTATTGGATATCTTTTCTACCGCGGTGAAAGTCAGATTTTTCCAGAAATGATCGGGATAGGGAGAGGGTTCTCCCGCTATTTGGGGCATTGGAACGGTCAAGGGAGAAAGTGCCTTGGGTGGGACAGAGAGTTCAGGAGCGGCTTCCGTTTTCCTGCGTTTTTTTGGAGGGTGGTCATCTTCTGAATCCATCCAGAAAGGCCGTTTTGTTCCCCCCTTTGCAATCTTTTCTGGGGCCGTTTGATCCGGTGTTGGAGGCGGGGAGGCCTTAATGAGAAGAAAAGGGGGAATTTTTGAAGTGGAGGCTGAGAGATGGTCTTTAATAGCTTGAAGATGTTCCAAGCTAAATACCCCCATTTTTTGGCCCTTGTCATTCTCTATTTTAATCTTTATTAGAAATCCATTTTTTTCGAATTCTTTGAGAGTGGAATTATCTTCAGTCAGGCCCAGGAACTGATCATTGTAGAATACAGCATTAAAAGCTTCTCCAGACCTGTTGGCTTCAGTAATCACCAGACAGGGTATATTTTTTACCCCGGTTGAAGGGGCATCGTGTCTTATACCTTCTGCTGCGAGGGCTTTTAGTTCAAGAATTTTCAGTTCTATGAGCGTGGGTATCAGCTCTTTGAGAGAAGGAAATCCTTTGAAAGCGGAGAGCGTTTCCTCTAGTTCTGCTGGCAGCTTATTATAATACCCTCTACATGATATCGTTGTGGCCTCACTGGTAATTTGTAATGAGTCTGTGAAATTATCCCAGGGAATAAGAGATAGGAAGAGAGTAAAAGCACAACTGGTGCTTGAATTACCGTTCATATCACACCAAGCCGGATTATCTTTAAGAAAAGTACAACAAGGTGCTTCTATGGCTTTATAAAAATGATGTTGATTCATTTTATAAAACCAACTTCCTTTGGTATATTCCAAAATTTCCATCCACAAAGACTTGTTGGCAAATATCCAGTCGATAAGTTTGCATGACTTCTGATGCAATTTAAACTGGTTGGAAAGGGAAGTAAGAGAATGAACTTCATTGGATGACGAAGAATTCGGCAGTTCCTTACCCCTTGGATTATAAAGTGAATTTATTGGAGTAAATGAATAGTTAAGAGGGGAAATAGACATAAAAATATCCTTTAAAATATATTTAGAAACACATTTTTTATGAATTTAAGATGTAATACTAATGGCAATGCGAATAAAAATCAATTGCAATAATATTTTTATCTGCAGAAACGACAATAACGACCTTAACCACGATAACGACCTTAACGACGAAAATAAAGATGTCGTTAATGTCGTTAAGGTCGTTAATGTCGTTAAAGTCGTTATCGTCGTTAAGGTCGTTATCGTCTTTTGTCGTTAAAATAAATATTGTATCCGATAGTCATTTGATGCTATATATGTCTTTGTTTTTCGGAGCGCCAATGAACCGTGAAATTTCCATACCATCCTTACAGATACGCCTGGATGCAGAAGACGGTCAAAATCAAACTGCATACATTTATACGGCATTAAAAAAATATCTGACAGATCACACATTTATTGAAGATCAGAAAGAGGCTTTTCAATCCGTTCTTCCCCTGATAGGTTTCAGAATGGATCCTCAGGGAATTCATACCTTCTATGCCCTGTACCCGCGCCGGGCGAATGCCTTTAAGTTTTTTTTTGAATACATCAACCGTTGGCTTCTTCCCGGAAAACAGATAGATATAGCCGCCATCTTTTCAGCGGATTTTTATTTTCCCTGTTGGGGAGACAGATTATATACTCTGAGTGAAATCCGCATCAGCACAGACAGCCAGACCGAATTAGAGACCATTCAAAGTCATTTGGAGAAATATGAAAAAGAAATTAAATCCGGACTTAAATCGAATTATTCGGCAAAGCGCATTTTGGAATCCAAAGGCTTGACCCAGGATGAAAAGACCCTCTTAATTCACGAGAATATTATTCATCTTATCCAGAAATTTCCGCAGACCTTTGATTTGGATTTCCTGAATGAAATGCAGCATTGCATGGCTATATGCCGGAATGAGTTCAAAATACAACGCAGCGCCCGCCATCTCACTCGGATTATCTGTTATCACTACCTGTTTAGAAAATGGATTCGCGAAGCGGTAGCGGCTTTGCCGGGAAAGCGCCATTTGAGTTTAAAAATATCCCGACTGCTCGTTAACGCGAACGAGCCTAGAAAAGTGCTTTCGTTATTCGTAGGAGTCAATTTCTTTTCCGAAAGTGAAGTGTTCCAGAAAAATCATTTGTTGGCATCGATTCAGAATTATATCCCCGGCGTTGTCATAGTGGCAGATTCCTTCATCTTCAATCATCGAGGGCATGGGGAGATCTGCACGTATTATCTGGAGATTGAAAAGAAAAACGGCAAACCGTTTTCCAATCCCGAAATAGGTTCTTTGCGCCAGAGGTTGCTTAACGACCTGAAAGACAGGATCCAATTGCCTTTACATCCGATTTTTATGCCGCGCAATGATGAAGAAATTATGAGGAATATTCTGGCTTTGAGCCATCAGGTGAAATATTTGAAAGACATTCCGCAAGTGGCTGTGACGTTTGATGAGCAAACCAGCGAGCATCTCTTTTTCACCGTCATCTTGGTCCGGGTTTTAAAGCCTTTGGACAAACCCGTTCAGGAGGTCTTTCATCAAAATTCCACAGAACTTCATTATATTCCGGACAGGTCCAAAAATCTGGGGCTTATCCGGAAAAAATACACCAAGGAAGCTCAGGTTTTCCGTTTAAAACTCGCCAAAGAGAAATTTTTACGCAAGGACCATTCCATCGATCTGTTTAAGGCGCGTCAATTTATCATATCGGAACTCGTTCGGTTGGTGGGAGATGTGCGCGATTTTAACGGCGGGATGATTACCCAGCAGAAGGAGCTTTTAGGTACATTGAAGGAAGTTTTGGGAAATGAACTTCACTATAGCGATCTGTTATTGGAGAATTTTTTTTATTCGCTGCTTCCTATCGGTGCCAGGGCAGTGACAGCTCCAACCATACTAAAAAAACTATTCACTTTGCAGATCGAAGCTTTGGAAAAGAGTTTTGCAGATCCTGCGGGATATGATCTCCTATCGGACCAGGATATGCAGCATGTGTATGTACTTGTTAAAGAAGTAAAAAATCTCTTCAGGGAAAAGAGCCATCATTTATTTGCCAAGATGGATGTTTCTTCCAAAATTATTCAGTCATCTGTGATAGAACATGGAATTTCCTATTTGGGATATATTTATCCTTGCCATGATACTTCGCAGCAACAAAAGTTTCTGCAGGCATTTCATGCCTTTATTCAGAAAATTTATTCCCAAGAAATGGCGGCCCTTCCTTGAAAATTGAAAGTCGTACTTTCAATTTTCAAGGAGGAATCTTATATTTGCAAATAATAGCCATTCCCGGTTATAATGATTTTGTTTAAAAAATGTGCCAGGCCGTTTGTTTCTATATTATTACAGGTTGACGGCAGGACGCTGGATCGGGTAGGTTAAAAATCATGAATAAGCAGCATATAAAAATAGCTCCTTCCATTTTGGCAGGGGATTTCGGCCATATAGCCGATGAGGCCAAACGCCTTGAAGATGCCGGAGCGGATTGGATTCATGTGGATATCATGGATGGTCATTTTGTTCCGAATTTGACCATAGGGCCTCAAGTGGTGGCAGCGATCAATCGGGCGACGGACCTCTTTTTGGATGTCCATCTCATGATGTATAATCCGTTTGACTATGTGGAACGTTTTGTCGAATCGGGAGCTGACTGCCTCACCATTCATTTTGAAGCGACGGAAGATGTGGAGGAAACGCTGAAATACATCCGCAAATGCAATGTCAAGGCGGGGTTGGCTTTTTGCCCCGAAACATCAGAGTCATTCATTCCCAAATATATGGACAAATGCGATATGGTATTATTAATGACAGTGCATCCGGGATTTGGAGGGCAGAGTTTTATGTCTGAAGTGCTATCGAAAATTTCATTTACCCGGGAAATTTGCGACAAGCTAAATATTCGGCAATATGGTAAAACGTCTACTGAGGAAAATCCGATTTTACTTCCCTTCGATATTGAAGTAGACGGAGGCATAAATGCCCATACGGCAAAACAATGTATTGAAGCTGGAGCCAATGTGATTGTAGCCGGCACCTATGTATTTGCGGCTCCTGTGATGAAAGAAGCAATATTGGAATTGAGAGATCCAATTGGTTAAATATTTTTTATACACCCCTAACACTTAAAGGTCCTTCATGGCAGCAACGAATGTTATTACTCCAGGCATGACTATATCCCTTAATGGCAAATTGTACAAAGTGGAATCGACGGTCAAAGTAAATGTTCCTAAAGGGACTCCCTTCATTAAAGCCAAGTTATTGGATTTGAATTCGCAGGAAATTATTGAGAGGAATTTTAAGCCGAACCAGCCCATTCAGGATGTCAGTCTCACTGAACGGAAATTGGAATTCCTTTATATGGAAGGTTCCGATTACCTGTTTCTGGATACGGGAAACCTGGAACAGGTTTTGGTTCCGGCACATATCGTAGGAAATAAAGTCAATTACCTTAAAGAAGGGGTGGAAGTCAAAGCCAGTTTCTATGGAGACACCATATTTTCCGTGGACTTGCCCCAGTACCTAGAGCTAATGGTCGTGAAGTTTGAAGGCTCTGGCGAAGTCAGCGCTTCGGGAACAAAATTATCCTTGCTGGAAACAGGCGCAAAAATAGAGGTCCCCGGTTTTATTGAGGCAGGCGACATCATAAAAATAGATACCAAAACCGATGAATATATTCAGCGCGTATAAAATTTGGAGGAATTAAGTGGAATTAAGGCATATTAAAGAACTTATGGCTGCAATGGGCCGGACGGGCACCAAGCGTTTGACCTTCAAAAAGGATGGAATTGAATTGCAGCTTGAAAGAGAAGAAACCGGCTATCACCTCTCTTCGGTGTCATCTCTGGAATTAGGCGAAGACATGGCGGCCCCCAATGAAGCCATGCGGCGGGCTACAGCGGCATTATCAAAAGCCAGAGAATCCGCTTCATCGCTGAGTGGAGCTCCCATGGCATCCGTAGCAGACAAAGAAGAAGTTCCTAGTTTATATGTCACCTCTCCTATGGTCGGCACCTTTTATTCGAGCCCTTCGCCGGATGCGCCTCCCTTTGTGAAAGAAGGGGATAAAATAGATAAAAATACGGTTGTCTGCATTGTGGAAGCTATGAAAGTTATGAATGAAGTAAAAGCCGGGGTCAGCGGCACGGTTGCAGAAATACTGGTCGAAAGCAGTTCTCCTGTCGAATTTGGAACCAAACTATATCGAATTGTTTAATATATGCAAAAAGTACTTATTGCCAATCGTGGCGAGATCGCCGTAAGAATCATCCGCGCCTGCCATGACCTTGGGTTGCAGACTGTGGCTGTGTATTCCCAGGCGGATTCCGAAGCCTTGCATGTCCTGCATGCGGACGAAGCCATCTGCATCGGCGAGCCCTCCGCCCAAAAATCGTATTTGAAAATCCCAAGCATCTTGTCCGCTTGTGAGATCACTGGGGCAGATGCGGTACACCCAGGGTATGGCTTCCTTAGCGAAAATGCCAATTTCGCCTCCATTTGCAGAAGCTGTGGACTGAATTTTATCGGACCTTCTCCGGAAGCTATCTCCTTATTAGGCGACAAAGCCAAAGCCAAAGTGACTGCCAAGGCCGCGGGGTGCCCTATCATTCCCGGGTCTGAAGGGGTTATCGTCGATGTGAAGCAGGCCCTGCAAGAAGCCAAACGATTGGGCTATCCGATTTTTATCAAGGCCGTCGCCGGGGGTGGGGGCAAGGGGATACGGATCGCCATGAATGAAGAGGAATTCGTCAGGCATTTCGTCACGGCCCGGGCTGAGGCCGAAGCCAATTTTGGCAACCCGGATGTCTATATTGAGAAAATGATTGTCAATCCCAGGCATATTGAGGTCCAGGTATTGGGCGATAAATTCGGAAATTTCATCCACCTTGGAGAACGGGATTGCACCATCCAGCGGCGCCGTCAAAAACTGATTGAAGAAAGCCTCAGTCCTGTGCTGACCCCGAAAATGCGCCAGAAAATAGGACAGGCCGCTGTCAATGTGGTTAAAGAAGCCAAATATTATTCTGCAGGCACCGTTGAATTTTTATTGGACCAGGACCGCAATTTCTATTTCATGGAAGTGAATACCCGCATACAGGTCGAACATACTGTTACGGAAGAACTTACAGGAGTGGACCTTATGGCGGAACAAATAAAAATTGCCCAGGATAAGCCTTTAAGCGTAGAACAAAAAGAAGTACACTTCGACGGCCATGTGATCCAGTTCAGGATCAATGCTGAAAATCCTGCCCTTAATTTTTCCCCTTCTCCTGGCAGATTAGAGTATTATTTGCCGCCCGGCGGGCCGCATGTGCGGGTGGACAGCGCCTGCTACTCGGGGTATACCATCCCTCCCCATTACGATTCCATGATCGCCAAGCTTATCGTCAGGGGGAAAGACAGAAAAGAAGCGGTAGCCATCGCAAAAAGGGCGTTGCGTGAGTTCCATATTGGAGGCGTCTTTTCCACGATACCTTTCCATTTATTCATGCTGGAAGATCCCGGTTTCCTAAACAATGAATATGATCTGAATTATATTGACAAATTGATTGCTGAGGGGTGCCAGTTTTTACCGGAATATCCTTAAAACCTGAAGTTCAGGTTAAGTATGTCATTGATTCCTTTGGCGGAACAGCTCCGCCCCAAAAGCTTGCAGGATATAGCCGGTCAGGACCACCTGGTCGGGCCGGAAGGATTCATTACTGCTCTGATCAAAAATGGCAAACCCTTGTCCATACTCCTTTGGGGACCTTCCGGATGTGGAAAGACTTCCATAGCGCGCCTTTATGCCAAAGCGTTTTCCCTTCCTTTTGAAACTATGAGCCCCATTTTTCATGGCGTTGCCGATATTAAGAAGCTGATGAAAGAATCGGAAGAAATGCCGTTGCTCCGATCTTCTATCCTTTTATTTGTCGATGAGATCCACCGGTTCAATAAAGCTCAGCAGGATGCCTTTCTGCCTCATCTCGAAAGCGGAAAAATAATTCTTGTGGGAGCTACGATTGAAAATCCTTCCTTTTACTTGAACGCGGCCCTGCTATCCAGGGTACGCGTATTGAAACTCGAACCCCTAAGCGAAGAAGCCCTGGAGCTCTTGTTGCAGCGGTATGAAAAATATAAAGGGCCCTTGAAAACGAGTCCTGAAGCCCGTAAAATGATCATCCAGCTGGCCCAGGGAGACGGCCGGTATCTGTTTAATCTATTGGAAAATTTGGAAAGTTATCTGGCCCAAAAGCCTTTCCTGAATCTTGAGGATTTGGAAAGTTTTTTGCAAAAGAGGGCTGCCTTTTTTGATCGGGCAGGGGACCAGCATTATAATTTGATTTCAGCCTTGCATAAGGCCGTCAGGGGGTCGGATCCCGATGCCAGCCTGTACTGGTATTGCAGAATGTTGGAAGGGGGAGAAGATCCGCTATTTATTGCACGCCGCTGCATCCGGATGGCTTCAGAGGATATTGGATTGGCCGATCCCCAAGCCCTGACGCTGGCCATTGCAGCCAGGGATGCCTACGAAATGCTAGGGTCGCCCGAAGGAGAATTGGCCCTGGCAGAGGTCATAGTGTATCTAGCTTTGGCCCCCAAAAGCAATGCCGTCTATACTGCATTCGGAGCCGCAAAGAAGATAGCTTCGGAAACCACTCACCTTAGCCCTCCATCGATCATTCTTAATGCCCCCACACCACTGATGAAAAAAATGGGATATGGAAAAGGATATCAGTATGATCATGACACTCCCCAAGGCTTTTCTGGACAGGAATATTTCCCTGAAGAAATGGCGCGGCCCAGCTTCTACCATCCTGTCGAAAGAGGATTCGAAAGGGAAATGAAAAAAAGGACCGAGTATTTTCAGCGCTTGAGGGACAAGAAGGATTAAGCGGAAATAGTTTACCACTGAGCCAGTGAGATCACTGAGAAGGTCTAAGCGGAATAGTTTACCACTGAGCCAGTGAGATCACTGAGAAGGTCTAAGCGGAATAGTTTACCACTGAGCCAGTGAGATCACTGAGAAGGTTTAAGCGGAATAGTTTACCACTGAGCCAGTGAGATCACTGAGAAGGTCTAAGCGGAATAGTTTACCACTGAGCCAGTGAGATCACTGAGAAGGTCTAAGCGGAATAGTTTACCACTGAGCCAGTGAGATCACTGAGAAGGTCTAAGCGGAATAGTTTACCGCTGAGCCAGTGAGATCACTGAGAAGGTCTAAGCGGAATAGTTTACCACTGAGCCAGTGAGATCACTGAGAAGGTCTAAGCGGAATAGTTTACCACTGAGCCAGTGAGATCACTGAGAAGGTCTAAGCGGAATAGTTTACCACTGAGCCAGTGAGATCACTGAGAAGGTCTAAGCGGAATAGTTTACCACTGAGCCAGTGAGATCACTGAGAAGGTCTAAGCGGAATAGTTTACCGCTGAGCCAGTGAGATCACTGAGAAGGTCTAAGCTGAATAGTTTACCGCTGAGCCAGTGAGATCACTGAGAAGGTCTAAGCGGAATAGTTTACCGCTGAGCCAGTGAGATCACTGAGAAGGTCTAAGCTGAATAGTTTACCGCTGAGCCAGTGAGATCACTGAGAAGGTCTAGCGGAATAGTTTACCGCTGAGCCAGTGAGATCACTGAGAAGGTCTAAGCTGAATAGTTTACCGCTGAGCCAGTGAGATCACTGAGAAGGTCTAAGCGGAATAGTTTACCGCTGAGCCAGTGAGATCACTGAGAAGGTCTAAGCTGAATAGTTTACCACTGAGCCAGTGAGATCACTGAGAAGGTCTAAGCGGAATAGTTTACCACTGAGCCAGTGAGATCACTGAGAAGGTCTAAGCGGAATAGTTTACCACTGAGCCAGTGAGATCACTGAGAAGGTCTAAGCGGAATAGTTTACCACTGAGCCAGTGAGATCACTGAGAAGGTCTAAGCGGAATAGTTTACCGCTGAGCCAGTGAGATCACTGAGAAGGTCTAAGCGGAATAGTTTACCACTGAGCCAGTGAGATCACTGAGAAGGTCTAAGCTGAATAGTTTACCACTGAGCCAGTGAGATCACTGAGAAGGTCTAAGCGGAATAGTTTACCACTGAGCCAGTGAGATCACTGAGAAGGTCTAAGCTGAATAGTTTACCGCTGAGCCAGTGAGATCACTGAGAAGGTATGAGATAGGGAGGGTTTCGCTCCTTTTCTAAACTCGTAATAATATTTAAATCTGTCTTTTTGACATATGTTTCAGACTCCTCTCAAATATCTCATACCTTCTCAGTGATCTCACTGGCTCAGTGGTAAACTATTCCGCTTAGACCTTCTCAGTGATCTCACTGGCTCAGTGGTAAACTATTCCGCTTAGACCTTCTCAGTGATCTCACTGGCTCAGTGGTAAACTATTCCGCTTAGACCTTCTCAGTGATCTCACTGGCTCAGTGGTAAACTATTCCGCTTAGACCTTCTCAGTGATCTCACTGGCTCAGTGGTAAACTATTCCGCTTAGACCTTCTCAGTGATCTCACTGGCTCAGTGGTAAACTATTCCGCTTAGACCTTCTCAGTGATCTCACTGGCTCAGTGGTAAACTATTCCGCTTAGACCTTCTCCGTGATCTCACTGGCTCAGTGGTAAACTATTCCGCTTAGACCTTCTCAGTGATCTCACTGGCTCAGTGGTAAAATCTCTTTGGTCCCTTTTCTAAACTCGTAATAATATTTAAGTCTGTCTTTTTGATCTCACTGGCTCAGTGGTAAAATCTCTTTGGTCCCTTAATAATAAAAAATTAACCGCAACTTTATCTGGACTTAATATACCTTATGGAATATGCTGTTAGTTTAATTTAAATGGATTATGCGACCCGCGGCATCCGTTTGAATGAATTGTATAAAGTAAAGTTAAACCTAACCAAAAGGCAAAATAACATGAATTTATCCAAAAGATTCTTTTTAAGTTTGATCGCAGCCTGTTTGCTGGCTGTCCCCATGTTTTCGCAGGCAGATACCGTTTCCCAGCCTCAAAAAGAAGAGGTTTCTACCGGAGAACTTTCTCTTGATGCACAAATGGCCCAGAATGGAGCTAATTACTCTACCAGTCATAACCGTTCCAACCATATCTACGTCGGAACGACTATTTATGCGGATCAGATTGAAATTGAAGATGGCACCTACTTTTTAACCAATCCTAATCAACGCGCTATGCTTATCGATTGGTTGCCAGGGGATACTTTGCTTTTGCTGCAAAATGAAGGATCTTTCTGGAGCAAACCTGCCTATCCCTATGTGGTTTTAAATACCCGTACGAATCAGCGTCTGGAAGTGGAAATTAGCGCCGCCCCATTGTGGGACTTAAGGTTTTACGTCATTGAAATTTACAAGCCTGTTTATGGCGATGGCTGGCTTAAATTGAACGACGGTTCCTCTTGGAAACTCTACTCTGGCGACAGAGACACATGGAATCTTTGGGAACCTAATGATAGCGTGATTATTGGAACCTATGATTCGTTCTGGAATTTCTGGATACCCAATATTCTTTTAAATGTCACCTGTTCACAAAGGTACGTGAAATCCGTTTGCACAAACTAGTTTTAACAGATATGGAACAGGCCTGTGGTAGGCCTGTTCTACAATAAATTAATTAAAGGAGTGTTTTTATGAATCCTATGTCCGGAAGAGAGCCGTTAAGACGTGATGTGGAAGCCCAAAGAGGGAACCCAGCGTCCAGGGGTATTGTTCTCCCAGTCCATCGCCAAGTTCCAGTAACTGTTGTACAACAGGTTAATGTGGTCGCAACCCCTATTTTCACACAACAACCTCAGCCCCATTTAGTGGTTGTTCCCCAACAACCATTTATTCTTAATCAACAAGATGCACGAGGAAATAGACTTGAAAGATTGGTCGTTCCACCAGGGAATGGCAATAATCCTCCCCCTCCTGTATATGCCAAATCTTATGGCATTATGCCCCCCCCTCCTCAGTATTAATATTCTTGCCCAGGTCCTAAAGAGCCGTTATCGCGGCTCTTTAAAAAAAAAATTGATTAAAAAAAGCCTCCTGTTTTATACGTTAGTTTTTATTACAAACAACAGGAGTGTTTATGAGTAAATTTATCGTTTGTCTGTCCACATTGCTTGCAGCCGCTTTATTTTGGACTGCGCCTGCTACTGCAGAGGATTCTCTTCAAGAAATCCAATGTTCTTTAAAGCCTATTCAAAGGCATAGTGCTTCTCCGGAAGATCAGAACGTTTTACCGCATATTCCCATAAGGGAAAGCACCAGTTTAAATTGGAGCGGCTACGCTGCGGCTACGAGTCTCCAACGCCCTGAAGTGGGTTCTGTGAATGCTGTTTCAGGTTCATGGACCGTGCCTCATATTACCAGAAGCACTAGCTCCCATACGTATTCCTCCACGTGGGTAGGTATCGATGGATATTCCAATGGCACCGTAGAACAGATAGGCACAGAGCAGGATTGGGTTAATAGCAGACAGCAAAACTACGCCTGGTTCGAAATGTATCCTCAAGGGTCATATGAAATTGTCGGTTTCCCTGTAAATGCTGGGGATTCGATCTCGGCCAGAGTTACTTATATATCTAATGGACGTTTCAATCTGACTATTATAAATAACACCCATAGAGTAAGTTTTACTGTGCCGCAAGCTTATACGACTTCACGCAGTGCTCAAAGAAGCTCGGCGGAATGGATCCTGGAAGCCCCTTATTTAGATGGCGTTTTGCCTTTGGCAGATTTTGGCGTGGCTTTTTTTACAAATTGTACAGCTACAATAAATGGAACCACAGGAGCTATCAATAATATCCATTGGCATTATGATCCTCTTACAATGGAGACGGCAAATTCGATTGTAAAAAGTCTGCCTTCATCCCTTATGTCTGCTGGAGAAGCCTTTAGTCTAACTTGGTACCATGAGTAATTAGAAGTTTCTCTCTGCGCGGTCCCGTTGGTAATGGCGTTCTATTCCATTCGCCACTTCTTCGGGATTGTCGGTAATTTGCAATAGGTTTAAATCGTTGGGAGATATACACTTTTCTTTTAGCATCGTGCCTTTGATCCAATCCATCATGCTTGCCCAGTATTCCGATCCCATGAGATAGATGGGAAAACTGTGGATTTTTTTTGTCTGGATGAGGGTGAGAGCTTCAAATAGCTCGTCCAGGGTCCCAAATCCTCCAGGCAAAAATACATATCCTTGCGCATAGCGGATGAACATGACTTTTCTTACAAAAAAGTACCGGAACTGGAGCCTGTATTTGGGGTCTATGAATTTGTTCGGCTCAGCTTCAAAAGGCAGGTCTACGGCTAGGCCGCAGGAAGCCCCATGAGCCGATTGGGCTCCACGATTGGCAGCTTCCATGATCCCTGGCCCACCCCCTGTTATGATGGCAAATCCTCTTTGAGAAATGCTTTTGGCTACTTCAATAGCCATATTATAATACGGAGTGTCGGGTTCGAGCCTGGCGGAACCAAATATGGAAACGGATGGACCTATGGAAGTCATAGTTTCAAAACCCTCAACGAATTCGGAAATTATTCTAAAAACCCGCCAAGCATCCGCTGTGAGGAATTTATGTTCTTCAATGGGATGTTCTGTCACAAGCCCTCCTGATTATAAATTAAGGGGATTTGATTGCACTTTTCACACCAAATCCGAAATACAGGCTTAGAAGGCCCATCACCAGGTAAAAGATATCATTAGACCTGTTGTTGGCCACAAGATTGAAAAATAATTGGGATTGCGAATAGAAACCGTAACAGGCTGCGGCAAGGAAGACAAACCCAATGATGATAAAATAGACTTTGCAGGACATGGGATTGCTTATGAAGCAAAAAAAGGCAAATACCCCTATCGCTAGCAAAAGGGTATTGAGGACGGGATTCACCGAAAAATAACCAAACAATAAACCGTCGTGGAGGTAATTGGGGAGAAATCCCATGATGCCTGCGGCAATGAACAAAACTGCATAGAGAAAAGCTAAAAATCTCAACATATAATTCCTTTGTGTTATCATAATTTATATTTACACAAATAATCATAGATGAATATAAGATCAAGAAAACTTTAGCTCCCATTTATAAAAATAGTGGTAAATGGGAGCTAAAAATACAAGCTATCCTGTTTTTTCTGGGAGTTGCTGGAGTAATGCCAGGTCTGTGGCTTTATACATATATTCCAGATATCTTTTTTCGTTCAGAACTTTTAGTTTTTCCAGCCATTTTTTTATGAGATCAGATCTTTGAGTTATTTCTTTTGGAGTTAAGTTAAGGTCATTGCTCTGCATAATGAGCTGAAAATAGGAAGAAGCCATTCGATCGAATTCAGATTTGTCAAAACATTTTTCTAAGGGCTCCATTAATTGTTCGATAAAGTCCAAATAGAGGCTATGATAGTGTGTGGACCTATTGAATTTTAAAAATGAAAATAAAAATTCACTCAATTGAATGAAAATTTGATGGTAAGTTTCGACAGAGGAGTATATGGAACAGTTCGGATTTGCCAAGGTCTTGAAAATATGCGATAGAATTTGATGTGCTGTGGTCTGCCACTGTTCCGATTTATTCATTTTAAAAAACGGATTGTCGGGATCTGATTTGAATAGAGAATCGATTACATGATTAATAATTGGAACTTCTTCGAATGACAGAAGGGAAACAGAGATGTGGGAAATAAATTTCTTCCAACATTCCAGGTATTTTGTGGAGCGATACCGTTTGTCGTTTTCGAGCATATCCTCTTGCCAGTGCCTTAAATGAGACCGGATCGAAAGCATGGCATAGGCTGTATCCATTTTTAATAGGTTATTTATCATATTAGTAAAGGCATCTCCAAAGTCAGGCTTGTTTGGAAACACTTTTGCAAGAGTTAAAAGCAAGTATTCATGAATAGTTTTATTTATTTTTTTTGTTTGTGTCAATTTTTTTAAAATGTCAGGTACATGTTTAAAATAATGACTTTTTTGAAGGTTTGGATATTTGTCGGGTATGGGGAGATATAAGTAGGAGTGCAGGACCTCGTCTTGTTTTTCGAGGTCAAAGGCTTCTGTATTGATTCTGATTTCGATGAGGAAAGTAAAAGCAATAAGTGAGTGACCTATTTGCTTGGAATCGAAGTTGATCGATTTTACAAACTTTGAAGTGATTTTGTTGTTAAATAGGGCCATAATCATTCTTCTGCTGGCCTTGGATTGATACAGAGGCTGCAAAGCATCTAGCAGTTTACTGGTATATTTTGTGAGCACGACATAAAATTTCTCTGGGGAGCTTTCATGAAGCAGGATCAGGTCATCCACAACTAACTGAAAGTAAAGAGTATAAAGCTCTTGATTTTTAAGAATAATGGGGGAATATAAATTCATCAATTTAAACAGGAAATCACTATTGTCAGTGAAATTAAAAAGTTGTAAAAATCCCTTAAAAATTAATGGGTTTTTTTCTAGAATCGGATTTAATTCTGTACTGAATAGCACAAAATATCTACAGAAGTATAGTGGCAGCTTGGCATTTTTATCATGCAGCTTTTTTAAGAACACGTCCAAAGAGCGTGTTAATTTGGCAATTTCATTCTTGGGCCTGTTTGGGTATTTGGCCAAAAGCCCCAAGGAAAATTGACACCCTGCTTCTATTAATGATAATTGTCGGCATTGATTTACACTGTCTATAAAGGTGGTTATTTCAATTAAATTCCATTCAGTATTGCTCAATTCTTCAATAAAATCGAAGAGATCGTTGTAATAAGGGTTGTCGATGGAGGAGATGATCAAGGGTGTGAATATTAATTTTCTTTCAGAGGGCAAAGAACAGAGGGCCTGGAATCCCAAATATAATTGCTTTTGAGGAAATGAAATGGAATTTAAAAACTGTATGAACTTAGGGAAATTGCGGCAGATTTCCCTCACTTGTTCTATTGTTCCCATTTTTGCTAGGACCATAATTTTCATTTGCTCCAGCTGCCCTTTTATCTGGAGCCTGGTATTGATAAACTTTTTTATGTCATTTTCATTCCAATTGCGGGTGGGTTCCACGTCTTCCTTCAGGTAGGGCAAAGCCTTATCATAGGCATTAAGCCATTTATTTAAGTCTTGCGGCTGCATAAAATTAAGACTGTTCAGAAATAGGGTTTGAATAAGTTCAAGCCTTTCGTCTTCCATTGACAGGTCATCTATAGAATCCATTATTGTCTTTAAAAATCCTAACAGAGAGATGAAGACTTGAGGATGATGGCGGCCCATTTTGTTAATGATCCACATGCAGAAATGGTGACGTTCCTCCATTTTATTTTCATAAAAGAGGGTTTCGAAATCCGCAAATAGGATTTGACAAATCATATTATTTAATTCTGGATAAAAACCGGAGCAGTTATTAAGAATCAATTTCCAATTGGATAGGGAAAGGTGATAGCCCTTACTTAATGAGACAAACAATAGCTCAAGAAAGGTCAAAGCGCCGGAATTTAAAATTACCTTGGTCAAATTGAGATAATGTTGTTTTATTCTATCTGCAGAGATATATTTCTGAAAATAGTGGTGTGAATTGTCCAGTAAAATCAACATTTCAATGGGCGAATAGGTCTTCATGGATTCCATAGATTTAAAAATGGTATCGGCCAAAATGGGAGCATTGTCTTTCGCTATTAAAAAAAGATGGTCCAAAATATGCAGGGAAATACTGAATTTTTTAGAAATTAGATCATGATGCAAATCCATCAAGGCATCGATATAATTCATTTCTTCGCAGGGAGGCCCCTCTTTTTCTACCAAATCAAAAAACCTGGCAATCAGAGGTTCAAGATCATTTTCAGAAAGAGATTCCTTCAAAAACAAAAGAAAATCGAAATAAAATTGTTTTAAATTATTTGGATAATTACATAGCAGGCAATGATTCACCAGCCATTTGAAAGGTCCGTACAGAAGGCATTGATTTTCATCTTCTGGATTTTTCAGGATGGCTTGGAATGATGACAAACATCGTTCTGCCGCATAGGGTGTAGCATCTATAAAGAAATTATGTCTGGAGAATTGTTGAAGCAGGTTTATTTGAACTTGCACAGGTAGATTTTCAATAATTTGAAATAGGAGATTTTGATGGGTGTTAATAACCATATTTAAGTGGATTTCGGCGGAACATTCGCAGGGCAGGAAGGATAAAAAATCAGTCAGATGCCGTATGATCTTCTCCTTTGTGGTAGAATGTGTATGGGGGGCCAGTAGGATAAGTTGTCTGCAGACATCTCTGAAAAGATATTTGGAAGATGTTGTCAGAGGGGCTGATAAGAATCCCAATAAAAGATCGGCAGAGTCTTCAGGGCCTGCGCTTTGGAGCTCTTCCACCGAACAATTTTTTGCAAGGGCTTCAGCAATCTTGAGTTCCCAAGATCTTATTGGCGATGGGCTATGAGAAAGAAAATAAGATTCCAGCTGATGGATTAAATTTCGCAACAGAATAAGAAGAGAAGGATGAAAGGAAAAAGAGGATTTTTCAATCCAGTTATCCGTTGAAAATAGAGATAGCAAAGTCTCACAAGCTTCCTTTGCTTCAGGTGCAAGAAGAAAAGGCATCATTTTTTCAAAACAGTGCAGCCATTCTTCCATTTTTTCAGGTAATGCTTTAATGACCAGATCGGAAGCCAAAGTAAAAAGAGAAGCTGAAACATTGTGCAGGTTATCCTTTAACACTTGATTTCGAAATATATCCCACAAAAGGAGAGCGTTCTTTTTGTCTTGGGTAATATTTTGCGTCAGCAGAGATTTCCAAAGGCTAAAAGCCAGATCTGGCCTTGCCTGCATCATTTTATGAATGAGTTGTATTCCCCATTCGATGGCGTTATCCTTTTCAAACCGGCTCTGGCATTTGTTCCAAAAGGTAAAAGCTATTAAAGCCCTTTGAGGATCATTGGTTGCTGACAAAGAAAGTGCCCAAGATAAATAAATGCTCGAAGGCTCTTTTTCATTTTTATTTTTCTGCATTTCCTCCCTCATGGCAACGTAAAGCCTGTGTTCTTTTTCCGAATCGGCCTGGTTGCATAAAGTATTGAGGATGTTTTTCCGTTTTTCCGTTTCCGGGATGTGGAAAATATATCTTGGAAATATGTCTTCAAGAAAACTGTTGATATAGGGATGATTAAAATGATTCCTGAAATGGATCACCCAATCGACTAGAAGCCTATGCCATGGAAGCAGTTTGTCTGAGTTAAGTGTCTCCTCGCATAGGGGTTCGATCTCTTTTAAATTAAAGGTCAAAGTTTCTGTATACAGCTCTAAAAAAGGACCAGGATGCTTAAGAAGTGGGTGTGAAGGCATGAGTTTATTCAGAAGAACTTCAAGAGGATCGGACATCACTGTTGACCGGTAGGCGGCAATTCCATTTTTTAGCGAAGTCAAGGGGGTAAAAGGGAGAAGAAGATGATACCCTTCCATTGCCAGTTGTAGGGTTGGAGTTCCTTGATGGGTTGTCAAATGGCAAGAGAGGGAAGATGTATCGGAGGCGGCTGGTTTGGGCGCGGACAAGTGCATAAAGGCAACGGTTTGTAAAAGGTCCAATATGGAAACAAGTCCTGAATGTTGTGCCGCATTTGCGAGGCAAGAAAAGACGTCGCTGCATTCTTTAAAATCCAAAGAAACGGACATTATGTTCCAGAGCAGAGGGATATCGTCCTGAAAGCCCTGTTGCTTCAATTCCAGACTGGCCAGCAAAGTCAAAAACAGAATGGCCCGAGGGTTATTTTTGAAATGATTGACCGCTGCCTTTTCAAGGCCATAACCTATTGCTTTAATAAAGCGATCGTTTGGAGAGTCTGGTGGAAGATGATGAAAAGTTTTTTGAAGAGGAGGGGGTATAAGGTAAGACAAATGAGGTGAAATAACAATTTCTCGCAATCTATTGAATAATGCCGTTACCAGAGACTTATCTGAACATCTTTTGCCTTTCACAATATTGGAGAGAAGCATTAGTAAACCCATGAAATCGATGGTATCAGGGGCTATAGCGCGCAGCAAGCCGGTCAACCTGTCTACAATGGCTTGCCACCCATTTCTAAAATCACTGATGGGAATGATGACATTCTGTCCATTGACCAGATCAAAGTTGATGGCCAGCACCAAAGCCAGCAAAGGAAGCCTTAGAGCATCTTGTACAAACAAACTTTGCCTTTTTAATTGTTTGACCAGTATCAGGTCAAACTGGTCTCCATCGGTATCCTGAAACCCCATAGTCAAACAATAATTCCCATCATTGATTATGGGAGGCGATAACTTGGTAAAGCCATTTTTGATGATAGCTTTGTGCAGAACGGTTCTGTCTCCAGAGGGAGGGATCGAGGCTTTAGCGGCTAAAAAATCGATAATCGCATTTCTGTAGTTCGTGATATCCTCCCTATTGTGTGGAAGGATGATCCGAATATCGAAGTCAGTAGGGTAACGGCCATAATCTGCCAGCATCTGGTCAGTGATGAATTCTCTGGGGTTTTCTATTCCCATGGCCTGAAAGACATCCAATACATAATCCCCTAAAATCCAGGCTACCCCGCTTCCTACCAGCTCCACTTCGACAATCTGTTTGTTCTGGAGCAGGTAGGAAAACAATTCGCAAAGGGTAAATTCGATCTGAAACATCCCTTCGCAGCATATATGACGAGGTTTCTTTAAAAAATCTGCCAGAGATTGGATTTTGTCATTGCCCAAAGAGGGAAGAGGCGAGGCTGTGAGGGTTTCTATCAGAAAACCCTGGTCATCTATCTTATGGGATTCCCACAGTTTTTGCAAGGCTTTGTCTTTGTCTGTTTCACCGGGGAAGGGGGTTGGTTTGCATGAGGGTTTGGAATCGGTGGTTTGTGAACCGGGCGACACTAGCCCGTTAGATGTTGTTAAAGTTAAAGGACTTTGTAAAGATACATCAGTAAAATTCATACATATAAATTAGGTTAATTAATGGATAGACATTACTTATGCCCTAAAAGCCAATTTCCATAAAGCGTTTTTTTGCACGTCCTTAAAAAGTCATGGCGGCACATGTCTTTTTATGAGAAAGTGACCAGGGCGTCCCGCCCTGGTCAGGACGAGGCGGCGGCATATGTGCACAATAAATATTAATAATTATTTTTAAAAAAATAGTTTAGAAAATAAGCAAAAAACAATAAAATACCGGTAAAGGGCCTATTCTCTTCCTGCTGCTTGCTATATGATTCTAACGCCCTGAGCCGTGAGCTTGCTGAGCCCCTCTACCGGTATATACGCCGAACGCTCTGCGCACCCCGAAAGAGCCAAGCGTTGAAGGGCTTTAAGCTTGCGGAGCTCCTCTAACAGTTTATCTTCCGAAAGCAGCCTGCACCCTGCAAGTTTCAAGCTTTGAAGAGCTGTAAGCTTGTTGATCGACTCAATCAGTTTATCTTCCGAAAGCCCCCAATACCCTCCAAGATTTAAGCTTTGAAGAAGCTTAGCAAAGGGAACATCTTTACTTTTATTTGATCGGACACCTAACGTATGAATATCAGGGCAATTTTTAATTAATTTATTTAAATCGACATCAGTTATATCGGAAAATTCGGATAAATTTGCATTTTGCAGCTTATTCTTAATAATGTAATTGATAGCTTCAGCACCTGTTTTACATCCAACGAGAGAAAACGAAAGATTTTTTTCATTTATTCTTCGAAGAATATGGGTATTTATTTCTTTCATCCACATTTTTGAGGTTCTTTCGGTAGATTTAAGAAATTTAATATCTGATGCAGAATTGCTTGGGTTCAAATTATCTAGTATGATCGAAAATACATCGGACGGGATTTCATCTTGTAAATAATTATTTTTCTTAATTGATAAAAGGCCTAAGGCAATTCCCATAATATCAAAGGACAATTTATGTGCATGAGGGGTATCCATTTCTCTATGTATCTTATTGCTTAAAGCCAATAGATTGTCTTGCAGATCTTTCGCTTCCCAAGTCTCTGTTTGCTGAAGGATCATTCTTAAATTAAAATAAATAAAATTATTTAATTCAGGTATTTTTGCGGGTTCAAAAGTATCATTATTCAAATATCCATTAATTTTATTGTTGATATCGTTAATGTTATTCATAAAAACCTCGTTTATATTGGCGTGTCAGGAGTACGTCCTTAAAAAGTCATGGCAGCACATGACTTTTTATGAGAAAGTACCCAGGGCGTCCCGCCCTGGTACATGCCGAGGCGGCCTGGTTACCTTTCCATGCTTCGCCTTGCCATTACTTTTTAAGGATGTACTGTCAGGAATCCATCGCTAACCGCTGAAGTTGATGATTCTAAAATTAGTACCAATTTCTCTCCAGGGAATGGCAAAAAATTGGAATCATTTTCAGAGGAGAATTCGACAGAAATTTATGACATTCCTGAAATGTCACGTTTATATTTTTTAATTAATGCAAACTATATCATTTTTCAGCTGTTCCCACCAGAAAAATATAAAAAAATGTCTGGGGCCGGTTCTTGCGTAAGTGTCTGGGGCCGGTGTCTGGGGGCATATCATTATTTCAGCTTTTCCCACCAGAAAAATATAAAGTTGCTCCGTTTTTGATTTTCAATATTTAGATAAGACTTTTTAAATTACAGCACGGATTCTAAAGTCTAACGCCCTGGGATTTAAGCTTACGGAGCAGCTCTTCCAGTGTATCCCCCGAAATCCCCCTATAATTTAATCTTTGAAGGGATTTAAGCTTGCTTAGGGGCTCCACCAGTTTATCTCCCGAAAGCTGCCAGCAGCCTCCAAGATTCAAGTTTTGAAGGGTTTTAAGCTTGCCGAGCCCCTCTGCCAATTTATCTTCCAAAAGCTGCGTGCAGTCTGCAAGATGCAAGCTTCTGAGGGATGTAAGCTTGCTGAGCGCCTCTATCAGTTTATCCCCCGAAAGCTGCCAGCAGCTGTTAATATGCAAGCTTTGAAGAGTTTTAAGCTCGCAGAGCACTTCTATCAGTTTATCTTCCGAAAGCTGCGTGCACCCTGTAAGGTTCAAGCTATGAAGGGTTTTAAGCTTGCCGAGAGCCTCTAACAGTTTATCTTCCGAAAGCAGCCTGCAGTGTCCAAGGTTCAATCTATGCAGGGTTTTAAGCTTCCCCAGCACCTCTATCAGTTTATCCCCTGAAAGCTGCGTGCAGTCGTGAAGATTCAATTTTTGAAGGGCTGTAAGCTTGCCGAGCGCCTCTATCAGTTTATCCCCCAAAAGCTGCCTGCACCATCCAAGATTCAAGCTTTGAAGGGCTGTAAGCTTGCCTAGCGCTTCTGCCAGCTTATCTGCCGAAAGTTGCGTACACCCTGCAAGATACAAGCTTTGAAGGGCTGTAAGCTTACCTAGCACCTCTAAGAGTTTATCTTCTGAAAGCTGCCTGCACCACCCAAGATGCAAGCTTTGAAGGGATGAAAGCTTGCCTAGCGCTTCTATCAGTTTATCCCCGGAAAGCAGTCTGCACCCTCCAAGAGTCAAGCTTTGAAGGGATTTAAGCTTGCCGAGCACTTCTGCCAGCTTATCTGCCGAAAGCTGCACACATCCTCTTACATTAAGGCTTTGAAGGGCTGTAAGCTTGCCGATGGCCTCTATCAGTTTCTCTTCCGAAAGCTCCGCGACCCATGTAAGATTCAAACTTTGAAGGGCTGTAAGCTTGCCGAGCGCTTCTATCACTTTATTGCCTGTAAGGTGCCTGCACCCTTTAAGAGACAAGGTTTGAAGGGCTGTAAGCTTGCCGAGCGACTCTGCCAGTTTATCTTCCAAAAGCAGCATATACCCATTAAGATTCAAGCTTTGAAGAGCTGTGAGCTTGCCGAGCGCCTCAGAAAGTATATCTTTATCTTTCCATAGCTGCCTGCATCCTGCAAGGTTTAAGCTTTGAAGGGCTGTAAGCTTCTCTAATAAAACCCTTGAAATTATATCTGATCGTAAAAATAAGGCATGAAGATTAGGGCGATTTTCAATTAATTTTTTTATGTCTTCATCATGGATATCGCAAAAACGAGATAAATTTGCACTTTGCAGCCTATTCTTAATAATGTAATTGATAGCATCATTACCTGTTTTACATCCCATGATAGAAACAGAAAGTTCCTTTTCATTTATTCTTTTATGAATATGGGCATTTATTTCTTTCAACCACATTTTAGAAGTTGTTTCGATGGATTTAAGAAATTGAATATCTGCTTCCAAATTGTATGGATTCAGATTATCTACCATGATTGAAAATACATCGGGGGGGATTTCTTCTTGCAAATAATTATTTTTCTTAATTGAGAAAAGCCCTAAGGCAATTCCCATAATTTCAAAGGACAATTTATGTGCATGAGGGGTATCAATTCCTCTATTTATCTTATTACTTAAAGCCAATAGATGGGTTTGCACATCTTTCGCTTCCCAAGTGTCTGTTTGCTGAAGAATCGTTCTTAAATGATTATCAATAAAATGATTTATTTCCCATATTTTTTCTGGTTCAAAATTATCATTATTCAAATATCCTTTAATTGCATTACTGATATTAGTAATTGACATGTTATTCATAAAAACCTCGTTTTTTTAATGCAAACTATATCATTATGTCATCCATCCCTACCAGAAAAATATAAAGTTACCCATATAATGAACGGAACAGATATACTCCGGATTTATTGATGAAGATGAATATGAAAGTCCACGACTTTTCTTTACACAGATATGAGATCCCTTTCAACAATAATAAAACCCGTTTGGGGACTTTGATTTCCGTGTCGAATGAACAGGGGCATAAAGCTTGGGGAGACGTCGCCCCTTTGCCTGGATGGAGCTTGGAATCCCTGGAAGAATCTGTAAGCCAGTTGGAACAAAAAAAACAGGCAATCCTAGCTGTAGTGTGGACAGAGCAAACGGTATTTCAGGAACTGGAAAATCTCGACCTTATGCCTTCCGCCCTTTTTGGCTTGGAGTCGGCGTTGCTTTCTCATCTCTGCCCGCTCCCACCTCATAAAGTCCCTATAAGCGCCCTTTTGATGGGATCGCCTGCAGAAATAATGGAACAGGCTCAACGCAGAAAGCGGGAAAGGTTCACCTTCGCCAAACTGAAAGTAAGTCAGCTGGAGTTTCAGGAGGCTGCAGACCTGATTGATGTGCTGAAAGACCCGTTTCGGTTGAGGATAGATGTCAATAGAGCGTGGAGTACATCGGATTCCCTCCGGTTTTTCTCCCGCTTTCCTTTGGATGCTTTTGATTATGTGGAGGAGCCTTTTCAAAATCCAAAGGATCTGGCCCTGTTTACACACCCTTTGGCAATTGATGAATCGTTTCCGAAAGATCTTTCTTTGCAAGAACTCGAGGCATTGCCCTTATTGAAGGCTCTTATTTATAAACCCACTCTTCAGGGCGGGATGACAGGTTGTTTGCCTTTGTATGACTGGGCAAAGAAGAAGGGCATTGCACTGGTCCTAAGCAGCAGTTTTGAGAGTGATATGGGTTTAACCCATATTGCTTCCATGGCTCACAGGCTATCTCTTGACCTGCCTGCAGGTTTGGGTACATATTACTATTTAGGCCAATACCTGTGCGCCCCTGCCCTCAGAGTTTTTGCAGGAGAATTGCATATCCCAAGCAGTGTTGATATCAAATAATGTTGGAGTTAAAACGTGTTAGAATATAAAGGATACAAAGGATATGAAGTTTATGACGACGAAGCTCATATTTTTCATGGCGAAATTGTCGGCATAAGAGCTGTAATTACTTTTCAAGGTACAACCGTCACAGAGCTGGAACAGGTTTTTAAAGATTCCATAAATGATTATTTAGCCTGGTGCAAAAATAAGGGGAAGGAACCGGAAAGGGCCACATCTTAATCCAAGTTTAGTAGAGCTTTTTGAAGATCTTCGTGCTCAAAAGCAGAAGACATCCGATCGATTTCCGCTTTTTTTATCTTAAGCTTTTGCGGCTTCTTCACGCCATAAAGCTGTTGCCGCGCCGACTTCTTTAAAAATTTTTTTTGCCTGAGAATTTTCGAGATCAAAATAATGAGCCACATCTAACTGCCACATCAAGAGAAGCGCTAGGATCTATTAGATCAATCGCAGTGGATAAAATTCTTGGTTTAATATCTGTTGGTGTGGGATTCAAATCATATGCTGGAGACAAACGCCAACCGACATGACCAGAATAGAAGAAATGCGTGATTGCGCAAATGGTCATCCACATTAGAAATCAAAACATTAAAAACAATACGGCGCCATAGAGCTTCCAGGTCTTCTTTAGGTGAAGCACTCATTTGCCGGATAGCATCGGCAATTTCAAGATAACTATGCATTTCATTATCTTTTGCACCCTAAAACACTCATGGCAGACAGAAATGGAATACGCGATATTTTTTTTTCCGATCGAACCTTCGAGATAAAAGAATTTGTTGACGGCCTACTGTTCAATGCGCCACTCTGGCACTTGGATTCCCGCTTTGTTTGCCAGCGAAAGAGCAACTGCTTCCCATGCAATGATATTTATTTCATCATCCTTGCGTGGAAATTTGGCAATAGCTAAATGACCATCCTTGTCCCTTACAGAAGATTTAGGCCTAGCTCCTCCCAATGAGGAACCAGGAGCAAGCAATAGTCGAAGATCTTCTTCAGTATCCGAATCTTGCATTACATGGCTTGCAGCAGTGAGCAGTTTACCAACTGATACTAAAGGGGGAATATGATTTTTGTCATAGGTAGTTAAGAAAGGTGCCTTGTTCCTCTCTTTTAAAACGCAATGCACCTTGTCTTCGCTTCATCATCGACCATCAATAAAAAATCGATTTCCTTTAAAGCACGAGCGGTCCGCTTTTCATGTTCGGCATTTTTTCTTTCAGAGCGACGCATAAGCAAGCGACCCCAACGATCAGGTGCAGAATCATCAATTGCTCCAAAAAGAGGTTTATCTGATGCTGCATGAAAAGAACCGGCAACCAATTTTAAGGCTGGATCTAACGAAAATCGTTTAGGATGATTTAACCAGTCGCGGTCATATTCAAACGACATGCTTTCTCGTCCATTGCGAAAGCGGCCCCAAAGCTGGCCTACTTTCATCGGAATGCCCATCAGATCTACATAAACCAAAATGGCCTGCTCCATTCACTCTTCCCCTTTTTCTTTTCGGGAAATGCGAATACGCTTTGGTAAATTGTCAGCTTCTAATCCAAACCCTAATGCATCAAATGGGGGATCGGCCAATTCGACCAGCCGTTCAATCATTCCTAAAACAAATAAAATTCTTGCATAAGCTCCCAAAGAAACTCCTTCATCGCCCTTTTCAATTTTACTTAAGGTCGCGCGACTAATTGCTGCTCTTTCTGCAGCAAGCTCCATAGGAATTCGACGCCTTTTCCTAGCATCACGAAGATCCTGTCCAAACTTTTTTAAAGCTCTTTTAACAGGAAAGGGGGTATTTTTAATGTCCATAATCTTAGTCCTTATATACTTTATCGTATAGGAATTACAGACATTAAGTAAATGAGAAATTTTATGGCAACTGCTCATAAAGTTGAAGTAAGGTAACCAGGGCGTCTCGCCCTGGTCCAGGCCGAGACGGCCTGGCTACTTCTTTTACCTCAACTTTATGAGCAGTTGCATTTTATGCAACTTTTTTTAAATCTAATTAAGTATATTTATATTGAATTTATAAATTACTTTTAAATGAATTAATAAAATCTTAAAACTTCGTGTAAATTTTCATATCATTCTCGCTGTGTTGGTTGTACAAATTGCCGGCCTAACCGGTAAGGGGACGAGGCTGCGGGGTTGCCGTTCCATTCAAAATCGGACAATTTGCTGATACGGATCCAAGGCTGGTTTTCCCGTACTGTGGCGTGAATGAATTGACCATTGCCGATGTAGAGGCCGACATGAGATATTTTTGATTCTGCTTTGCCAAAAAAAATGAGGTCGCCATGTTCCAGATTTTCCAAGGGCACTGTTTTGAAACGGTTATCCAATATCTGTTGTTTGGAATCTCTTTCCAGATCAATTCCAATGTGACGATAGAGCATTTGGACGAAGCCTGAGCAGTCATATCCGAAACTGGAACGTCCTCCCCAAGTGTAGGGTAATCCTAGAAACCTATGGCTGAATGATACCAAATCGGATTTGCTTTGCAAGGGTTGTTGTGGTGCCACATTCCCTTTTTGTATATAACATTTGTCCCCATTTGGCAATTCAACATGTAGCCAACGGTCATTTCCTGCTACTGCTGAACCTTGCAGTTGTGATCCGTAGGGAAGGGTCAACGAAGGACCATATTCAGGGTCCTGAATATCGTAGAGATGTGAGGTTAGACTGGAATTGTTAAATTGGGATTATAGGCCGAGTCTCGTTTGACAAAAGATGTGTTATGGATCCAGCCTGTATAGCCATCTGGGGTGGTTATGAGAGACCAACCCTCTGAAGGTTGATTGATTTCGATATTTTCTGAAAAGATCGCTTGGGAAACGATTTTTGAGTTATCCGATGCTGTTTCGCGCATATCGACTACCGGATCGGTAATATAATAAAAACTCGCAGCCAAAAAGCAGAGAGCTGATGCAAACATAGGTTCCTCCTGAAATTAAAAATTGGAAAACACCACTGTATCATTCTTTTTAAATTACTGCACCTATTTTAACGCCCTGGGATTTAAGCTTGTGGAGCAGCTTTATCCCCCGAAATCCCCCTAAGATTCAAGCTTTGAAAAGATATAAGCTTGCTGAGTAGTTTTGAGTGCGATATAGGTTTAGCTCACATTGCTTGCATGGCTCACAGACTATCTCTTGACCTGCCTGCAGGTTTGGGTACATATTACTATTTAGACCAATGCCTGTGCGCCCCTGCCCTCAGAGTCTTTACAGGTGAATTGCATATCCCATGTAGTATCTTCTGGCCAGGCTTAACAAATATTGACAAAAGGCCCCATTTTATGGCATCATTAAATCATGGGTAAGAAACATCAACGAATACTGCAATCTATTTATGCAACTCCTGTCCAATCAAGTGTGAAATGGAAAGATATTGAGTCGATGCTTATCCATTTAGGTGCAACTATAGAGGAAGGAGCAGGATCCAGAGTTCGAATCTTGTTACATGGTGAGGAGGCGGTTTTTCACAGACCTCATCCAAGGAAAGAGACTGATAAAGGTGCTCTTGTGTCCATGCGAAGATTTCTAGAAAACGCTGGAGTTAAAACATGTTAGAATATAAAGGATATAAAGGATATGCAGTTTATGACGACGAAGCCCGTATTTTTCATGGTGAAATTGTCGGCATTAGAGCTGTAATTACATTTCAAGGTACAACCGTCACAGAGCTGGAACAGGCTTTTAAAGATTCCATAAATGATTATTTAGCCTGGTGCAAAAAAAGGGGGAAGGAACCAGAAAGAGCCACATCGGGAAAGTTCAATTTGAGAATGTCTTCTGATCTTTATGTAAAAATTGCTGCTCATGCAGCACAGGAAGGACTAAGCATGAATTCCTATATCGTCAATCGACTAAAATCAGCTTAATGTAAATGATCTTATTTACCCTCCTTTTTTTTTCTGGAAATGCGAATGCGTTGGGGCAGGTGTTCAGCTTCAGGGTCCAAACCCAATCTATCATGGGCAGCGTCAGCCAGATCGGCAAAGCGGTCGATCATTCCCAGAATAAAAAGGATTCTTGCATAAGCACCCAAAGAAACACCTTCAGTGCCTTTTTCTATTTTACTTAAAGTGACGCGGCTTATGCTGGCCCTTTCAGCTGTGTAACTTATGATGTTCCCATGTCAATTCCGGAGCTTGGCTCAAATGATTGACATAGCGCGATGCCATGAACAGGTAATCGGAAAGTCTGTTCAGGTAGATAATGACATGGTCTGAAACATCGCCATTATTGTGCAAAGGAAATACTATTCTTTCGACCCGGCGGCAAATGCTTCTTGCCAGATGAAGCATAGCCCCTGCCGGGTGTCCTCCGGGCAATATGAAGGAATGCAGCTCGGGCAGTTGTTCGCTCCATTGATCAATCCATTTTTCTAACAATTCTACTCCGTCATGATCGAATCGCGTTTTTTCAATTTTGGAAGGGTTGGCGCGAGTTCTGGGGGTGGCTACAGCAGCTCCCAGGTCAAAAAGGGTGTGTTGGATCAGAACGAGCTGATCTCTTACGGTATCAAATTTTTCATTGGAAGGGAGTAAAGATAAAGCGGCCCCGATAGCTGAGTTGCATTCATCTACTGTCCCTAAAGCTTCTATGAAGGGATCATTTTTAGCTACCCGTTGCCCTGTGAAAAGGGACGTTTGACCTTTATCTCCGGTCTTTGTATAAATTTTCATAATATCCTTTTTATCATTCTCTGCTTTGTGCGGCAAGAGCTTTCTGCAATTTTTTTATTGCTTTGGGGGCGTGTTGGCGTTCTTCCAGGAGTCTTTCTGTTTGGCCAAAATGGGCCCAGGCTTGGGGATAGTTCAATCTTTCGGCGTTCAAGACGGTCAGGTAATATTCTATTTCGACGTTTTGATCATCCAGTTCATGGCATTTGTTCAACACCTCCAGAGCTTCACCGGCCCGGTGGAGCTGGATCCAGCTCACAGCCAGGCTTTGCAAGCCTTCTCTAAATTTGGGGTATTGGAGCAAGACTTTTTCCAGGGCTTCTTTTTTTTTCAGAATGGATTTCCGGGTTTCGTCCACGGGTATAAACAAGGCTTTTATTCCCTTGCTATCGACGGCGCCTTTAAGATAATCTTCAGCAATGGTGCTTTTTGACACTGCATATTCGGGCAAGTGGTCTGCCACAGACTGGAGCAGGGCTTTTCCCTGTTCTTTTTGACCGAGCACCAGGTAAGTATAACCCATGAGTTCATTCAAAAGTTTATCTCCGGACATATACAATGAGGCTTTTTGATAGCTTTGCAGGGCTTTCTGAAAGTCATCCTGCTGCAAAAAGAGGGAAGCTTCGTTGAAATGCGCCATCCCGATGACTTCTTTGATGTTCCGCATCTGCAGCGAGCGGGTATTTATTCCCAGATATTCCTCTGAATCGAGATGTATGCCGCGGGCCGTCGTTTCAATATTGATGATTTTATCCCCTTCGTGATAGCGTACATAGATATGCCCTGGGGGCGTGATCGTCTCCAAGCTCACTCCTAAACGCTGTGCCAGGCATAGATAAAGAATGGACACCCCAAGGCAGACGCCCCGTCGGGAATCCAATACCGAAGGAAGGAACGTATAAAGATCTATATCTTTGGCATAAAGAGAATGGGGAGGAAACTTGAACTTCATCTCCTCAAAGATATATTGGTTCATCAAATGAATTAGTTGTTCTGAGGAGGCCTCGGGGGAAATATTTGAAGGCAAACGGGCTTGAATTTGCAAAGCCATGAGATCAAGGGCAGCTTCATAGCTCCTGATTTTTTTGATGTCTTCATGACCCCATTGGGAGAGAAGCAATCCTCTTGCCAAATCTATTTCATCGGGAGGCAATAGAAGGACATCGTTTTCATGGGAGAGATGAAAGCCTCGAAGTTTGCGATTTCCCAAATGACTTCCCAAGGATTCAATCATAGATAGTTGGGAATCAGTCAAAGCTGGCAAGGGATCGTGAGGCTGTCTGCCTACTAATGCGATAATCGCTTCGATCGAAGAATCTAGATTTGGAAGATTTTTAAACCGGGCATCCATCTGGTACGATTTTGTAAGTAAAAACCACGCATGGTGCAACGCTTTTTGGCCTTCGGGGAAATCTCCATAAAGCCTATAGAAAGCTAGATGCTGTGAAAGTGAGGATTCGTCCAGGCTATTGTACAAAGCTCGCAGCTTCCCCTGAGAGGGGCAGTCTGCCTGCATGCGGCTTTCCGCCAGGATAAAAAGTAATAACAAGAAGTATATGAATCGCATGTTAGAATTGAATGGATAGGACCATTAAAGTGTTATCGCCCTGATTGATGACATAGATTTTTTTGTTATCCTGTGAAACGGCCACGCCGGAAGGGCCATTGCCGACGGCAATAGGAGGCAAGGCCAAATGAGACTCCAGATCAATAGGAGTAATAGTGTTGTCGTCAAAATTGGCCGCATACCCCATTTTGTTGTTGGGAGAAATGGCGATACTTTTTGGGTTTTTCCCTACTTTAATTGAAGCGAGTACAGCGTGATCTGACAATCGTATCGGGGTGACAGTGTGTTCTAGTTGGTTGACCACATAGGCCATGTTGCCATCAGGTGTGAGGGCCATGGTAAGAGGGCCTTTGCCTACCTGTATGGTCGCTAGGGAGGATTGGCTTCTTAGATCAAGCGGGGTAACAGTATTATCCGAGTAGTTTGCAACATAAGCCATATCTTCGGTAGGATTAATGACTATTGCTTGGGGTAGGGCTCCCACGCGGATAGGGTTGCCTAGAGTATTATTTGAAAGATAGAACGGATATACAAAGCCCCTTGGTAAAGGCAAGTGAGGATCAATAATCCCTTGATTGCATATGTAGGCAGTAGAGCCATCAGAGGTAAGAGATATGGAAGCAGGCGCATAGCTAATAGAAACCCCTGGTTTGGCAGTGTGATTTATCAGGTCTATTTTATTCAGTGTGCTATTGGTGTAGCTCAAGGCATACGCCGTGCTGTTGTCCGGCGCAATGGCAATGGCTTGTAAACTGGTGCCAACCGTTATGGTAAAAATGGTTTGTTCACTGACAAGATCTACAACCGTTAGATTTCTGCTTACCAGATTAGCGATGCAGGCTGTTTTTCCGTCGGGAGACACAGTAATCGAATTCGGTTGCTTTCCTACAGGAATAGTTTTTGAAATGGAAAAAAGTTCGGTGACCAGAAAAGAGTCGAAGATAAGGGGGTGATCCAAAGAATGGTTTGTTTCAATTGTGGAAAATGACATAAAATCTCCTTAATAAGCAATATTTATATTTGAATTGGATCTTTACATATTTATTTTTTTATTTCAATAACTTCCAACCTTAAGGCATCATGGGAGATGATTTCTTCGACGGATGGTTTGAAACGGTACGACCAGTTGAAATCAGAGATGAGATTGGGGATATTGATCCTTTCATCTTCCAGTTTGGGCCATGTCAGGCCGGGAATCAGGGCCAGGTATTCATTCAACAGATTTATATGGAACAGACTGCCGGAATGGTGGCAGTCCCACAGGATTTCACGATGCTGGTCAGTGTTCAGGGAAGGAGCCCACTTCCACTTTTTGAATTCGCAGAAGTCTTTGGCATCCTGCGGCTGGTCCCGCCACCACAATTGCAGCGTTTCAGAATCATGCGTAGATACTGTGGACATGCTTTCAGGAATGTAATCCTTCGGCGGGATGAAGCTTCTGTCAGTATTCCAGTTGCGTTCCCATCGCAGCACCTTAGTGCCGCAGATTCCGAGCTTCCGAAGGCAGACGCGGGCCTGCGGAGGCACCGTTCCCAAGTCTTCTCCGATGGGCAGCATGCGGCAGCTGGAGAGCATCATTTCTAGAATTTTTCTTCCGTGGGGGATCCAGAGATCTTCTTCAGTGGGAAAGTAATGGCCCTGTCTAGCTCGTTCTCCTCTTTTTATGCCCCAGATCCGAAAAAAACCCACGACGTGGTCGATTCGATAGATATGATAGAAGGAACTAGCTACTTGAAGCCTTTGCTTCCACCAAGCATAATTGTCGCTTTCCAGTGACTCCCAGTTATAGAGAGGGAACCCCCAGTTCTGTCCTTCTTTGGAGTACATGTCTGGAGGAGCTCCGGCTTCGTAATCCAGATTGAAGCACCCGCGATGGCGCCAGACGTCGGCACTTTCTTTATTGATGAGAATGGGAATATCCCCTTTAAGCAAAATACCTTTTTTGTCAGCTATTTGTTTGAGGTTTTTCAGTTGTTGAAAACAGAGGTATTGGAGGCCGCATTGAAAATCGACTTCCTCTTTATAGTGACGCAGCAAGGAAAAATGCTCTTTGGGGCCGGCATTTTTTATTTCTTCGGGCCATTCCTCCCAGCTTTGCCATTGCCTATCCAATTTGATAGCTTTGAACAGGGCGTAGGTTTCAATCCAAGGGCATTGGCTGCGGAACAGAAGATAGTCATAGTTGTCTAGGATTTCTTTTCCTACTGCAGCAAAATAATCCTTAAGAAATTGCCTTTTGGCTTTTAGAACGGCAGGGTAATGAATTCTTTGCGAAAGATTGAGCTGGTGCAGATCCCCCAGGCGCGCTTTGCTATCAGGAACAGATTCAATGTGGGGGAGGCTGGACAGGGTTAAATGAAGAGGATTCAGGGCCTGGGCGGACAGGGAGGAGTATGGGCTGCTTTCCAGGCCTCCGTCATTGAGAGGCAGGAGCTGTATCACATCCAATCCAAGCTCTCGGCACCACTCCATGAGGGGGATGAGGTCGTTGAATTCTCCAATGCCGCAGCTGTTTTGGGATCGAAGGGAGAATAAAGGCACGTTAATGCCGTGATGATGACCCAAGCCGACATTTTGCCACTGCAGCGCTGCGGGGGTTTTTAGTAGATGGTCCCATGGATTAAACATTATTTAGGCGCCTTGCAAATATATTCAATATCTTATAAACTATGCTTATTGTTTTCAAACTTTATTAATTTTTTAGGAGACATATGGATCCAACAAGAAGTTGTTCATTAAATACAACATCAAAATCGGAAAATGAATTTGGGGTTTCTCCCCATGCTTTGGGAACAATGGAATGCACGACGGTTCAAAGCCGCGTCAATAGCATTGCCGAAGGTATTTCAGACCCTTGCATTGGGCTTTCTGCCTATCAAATGCATAATATGAGAAGTCAATATGGAGCATTTTCTGTAAAAAATCCGGAAACCAATAGTGTGATGCCCGTCGGCATATATAATGCCTGGGGTCCAAACTGCACGAGTAATAAAAATGAAATCATCATTTCAAAACTTGTGGCGGAAACCCTTAATCTAAGTCTGGGAAGCCCAATTGAAATTGAACGCAAAATGGACCCGGTGGGTGCAGCTAAACTGGATTGTGCTGAAAATAAGGACAATCACTTTGGGCAGGATTGGGATCATCGTTCTTATGCCGCCTCAGGCAAGATAGTCTCGGCTTGTAAGGATACAGTAAAGGGAAGATATGAGATCTATTTGACAGATATGCAAAAAAAATACTTACGGTTGGAAAAGCATCTCATCCCGTTATGTGGAATGAAAAAATTCCTCGAATTGAAAAAAACAAGTCCGGATGCCTTGGGAGTGGTTAGGTTGAAGTATCAGGATAAGGTCCTTGAGGCAGATGCTTATTCAAATCATGAATGCAGTGACTATCCGGGAGCCTCCTTAAAGATATCAGAATCTTTGATGAAATTTTTTGGAGAAGTGCTGATAGGGGCAGATCTGTTAATCAGCAGTCGCTTTGATAAAAATCTCGATAAAGCTCTTTTGGAGGACAAAAGCCTTCCTGTTCCAGAAATGGACGAGAGTACATTAAGCCATGAGAATTATTTTCTGCATATCTATTCTACACCTCTTGAACAACTGCAAAAAGAATTTGAATGGAAGAAAACCCCGGATTTTAGTTGGGGGCCTGCTGCCATTTGTTTGCGAGGTTTGACCCAACAGGCAAAGCTTATAGCGGATCATCCTGAAGTGTTTCAGAAGATCACTCATATGTTCTGCCATCATGTCAATGATTCAGCGGAATACCGCAATTTCTTGAATGCTTTAAAGGAAAATAATGAAATTCTGCATAACCATTGGGACAGATATTTGGATATTATTCAAGAGGAACTTTTAAAAGCAGATCCCGAGTGGAGCAATCCGCAAATCGTAGAAGATTTTATTAAAATGGGTTTTGCAAACTGCCAAAATAGCAAGGGAGATACCATGGTGCATATTGCCTTGGGTACAGGTAATGGTAGTTTTGAATTGGAAAAGAAAAAAAGGTTGATAGATTTCAATATCAGAAACGATGAAGGGCAAACTCCTTTGCACTATGCCACCAAAAATGAAAGGGGATGGAGGAATTTGATTACTCATAAAGAAGACCTGAATCCCTTGGTTGAAGATAATAATAAAAGGATCCCTTTACATTTAGCATGTATGAACAATAACCCGATTTTTAGTTCGCTACTATTTGAGCAATATCCTGATAAGGTGGAGGCTTTTTTATCAGCAAAAGATATCGATGGGAAAACCCCTTTTGATTATTTATCTTCAAGAGATATTCTTTCCATACTATTGCTAAGAACAAAGCCAGTGGAGTTAAATAATAGTGGCTGGAAATTTGCTGTATCAAATTTGTTGGAACGAGTAGGACTTACTTTTGATAAATTAAATGAGATGAAAGAGATGCTAACAAGATTAGCTTCAACCAGGAATGAATCTGAAAAGATGGATGTTGAGGAATCAGAGAATGAAGATCCAATGGACGATGTGAAATAGGCCTTTAAATTACTCTTTGCGCCTTTGAGGCAAAGGCGCAAAGGCTTGGCTACAGTATCATTGAGGTGGAATGATTTTCCAGCAGGGATTTCATTGCCCGTGTAATTCCATACATTTCTTCACATTGGAAGATCAGTCGTGAATCCACACGAAGTCCTTTATTAACCAACTTAAAGACATCCTGCAATTTTACCTGATCCGCAGTACATCTGTTTATTCTGGAAATAAACAATTGATTCCTGGCCATGTCGTTGCGTTGAAAAAAATCTATTGCCACAGAGGCAAAAGCTTTTGCTATGAGAGGCAATCGGGTTATTGACCGGACGTCCAGATGGTTGGTGATAACTGACAATACATCTGATGGTACTGTATTTAAATTTATATTCATAAAAACCTCATTGTTAAGGATTAAAGACTATTGATTCCATTCAATCGTATCTTTTTATGTAAATAATTGTCAACGGAATCCTCTCAATTATCTCATACCTTCTCAGTGATCTCAGTGGCTCAGTGGTGAAGACTTTCCGTTGACTTGGCTTGAATTTCTTGCGATTTTTATGGAGTCGGGTTATATTCTTACGTATGTTATCAATTCGGTCGAGCGGGATTTATGGCTAAACAATATGATGAAAGTACCGTACAAACGTTAGATGCCTTGGCGCATATTCGCTTGCGCCCGGGCATGTACATAGGGCGGTTGGGCGATGGGGGGCATCCGGATGACGGAATTTATGTGATGCTGAAAGAAATCATCGATAACAGTATCGATGAGTTTATCATGAAGCATGGAAAAAAAATCGTCGTGCAATTAGAGGAAGCCACCTCAAAGGTATCAGTAAGGGACTATGGACGGGGAATCCCCTTGGGCAAAGTGATCGATTGCGTCAGCCAGATCAATACCGGGGCCAAATACAATGACGACGTGTTCCAGTTTTCTGTGGGATTGAATGGCGTCGGTACAAAAGCCGTGAATGCTTTGTCCAGCTATTTTTTTGTACGCAGCCACAGGGAAGGGCAATTTTTTGAGGCCCGTTTTGAGAGGGGGCTGCTGCAGGAGCAAAGTAAAGGGGAAACGAAAGAACCGGATGGCACCTATATTGAATTTATCCCCGATGCTGAGATCTTTAAGAAAGCCCGTTATCAACGGGAATATGTGCTCAAAAGAATGTGGCATTATGCCTATCTGAATACCGGCTTGACCCTTTACTATAATGACGAAGCCATCGAATCGAAGAATGGATTGCTGGACCTGCTGAATGAAGAAGTTTCCGAAGACAAATTATATGAGCCGCTGCATTATCGGGGAAAGCAATTGGAGTTTGCTTTCCTGCATACGCAAAGCTATGGGGAAAGCTATTTTTCTTTTGTGAATGGCCAGTACACATCCGATGGAGGGACCCATCTTTCCGCCTTCCGGGAAGGGATCCTTAAAGGGGTCAACGAGTTTGCCAAGAAAAATTTCCAAGGCGTCGATGTACGGGAAGGCATCATCGGCACTTTGCTGGTCAAGGTCAAAGATCCCATTTTTGAATCCCAGACCAAGAACAAATTGGGCAACACCGACTTGAGGGGGCCAATCGTTCAAGAGGTCAAGGACGCTGTCGTCAACCTGCTGTATAAAAACCAGGAAACTGCCAACGCCATTATTGAAAGGATTGTCTTCAATGAAAAATTGCGCCGGGAGCTGGCGGCGGTGAAGAAGGAAGCCAAAGACAAACAGAAAAAGATCTCTTTCAAAATACCCAAGCTGCGCGATTCGAAATACCATTATCAGGACCAGTCAGCCTACAGCGATAAGACGATGATTTTTTTGACCGAGGGAGACTCGGCCAGCGCTTCCATTGTGGCTGCCCGGGACCCTTTGACGCAGGCTGTCTTTTCGCTGCGCGGCAAGCCCCTGAATGTCTTCGGCATGAAACTGGACCAATTGTACAAAAATGAGGAGATGTACAATCTGATGAGCGCCCTAAATATCGAAGACGATATCGAACAATTGCGTTACCATAAAGTGGTATTGGCTACTGATGCCGATGTGGATGGGATGCATATCCGGAATCTGTTGATCACCTTTTTCCTGACCTATTTTGAAGGGCTGGTGCTGAATGGACATTTGCATATTCTGGAAACCCCCTTGTTTAAAGTCCGCAACAAAGAAAAAACCTTATATTGCTATAGCGAAGAAGAGCGCAATGCAGCCATGCAGCAGCTGAAAAAAGGGATTGAAGTGACACGGTTTAAAGGCTTGGGGGAAATTTCTCCAAACGAATTCAAGCAGTTTATTGGAAAAGATATCCGCCTGTTGCCTGTTTCGGTCAATACCTTTCACGATATTAAACCGACATTGGAATTTTATATGGGTAAGAATACTCCGGAAAGGAAGCAATTCATTATGAAAAATTTGATCAATGAGGATATGGAGCCTGCGGCTGTCATGGAATCTAGTACAAGTCAGAATCAGGATCAGGAATAGTATGGACGACTTCAAGCAGCTGATGCAGCATCATTATATCAAATACGCTTCCTATGTCATTTTGGATAGGGCGATTCCAAATGCCCGGGATGGATTGAAGCCTGTGCAGCGCCGTATTCTGCAAACCTTATGGGATATGCATGATGGCAAATTGCACAAAGTAGCCAATGCGGCTGGGCAAACGATGGCTTTGCACCCCCATGGAGATGCGCCCATTACCGAAGCTTTAATCAATATGGCTAACAAGGGATTCTTGCTGGATATGCAAGGGAATTTCGGAAATATCTATACCGGCGATCCGGCAGCGGCTGCCCGTTATATTGAAGCGCGCCTTTCGGCTTTGGCCCTGGAAACGATGTTCAACCCGGAATTGACGCAGACGATTCCTTCTTATGATGGAAGGCGGCAGGAGCCAGTCACTCTTCCTGCAAAAATACCCCTCCTGCTAATGCAGGGCGCAGATGGCATTGCTGTAGGGATGTCGACGCATATATTGCCGCACAATTTTGTCGAGCTGCTGGAAGCCGAAATAGCCATTCTGGAAGGGAGGGAGTTTCTGGTGCTTCCCGATTTCCCCACAGGCGGCATCATGGATGCTTCCCCGTACGATAAAGGGAAGGGAAAAGTCAGATTGAGGGCCCGGCTGGAAGAGAGAGATCCAAAGACGATCGTCATCACCGAAATCTGTTATGGTACCACGACCGAATCGCTGATCAAATCCATTGATGAGGCAGCCAAGAGAGGTAAAATAAAAATAGATGCTATCGATGACTATACCTCAGATAAAGTGGAAATCGAAATTAAACTTCCCCGAGGCGTCTATGCGAACGACGTGATCAAGAGTTTGTATGGGTATACCGAATGCGAGGTGACGCTTCATTCTCAATTTGTAGTGATCAAAGATGCCTTTCCCTGGGAGGCCTCGGTGGATGAGGTGCTCCATTTCCATGTGGAGAATCTGCAAAGCTATTTGAAACAGGAACTGGAATTTGAACGGGAAAAACTCCTGCAAAAAATATTCGATAAAACGCTGGAGCAAATATTCATTGAAAATCGCCTCTACAAAAAAATTGAAACTGTCAGCTCGAACGATACAATACACGACACCGTAGCCTCCAGTCTGGTTCCGTTCCATCCGCAGCTCATACGGGTGCCCACTTATGAAGACCGGGAAAAGCTGTTAAATATTCCCATCCGAAGGATTTCCAGATTCGATTCAGACAAGAATCAAGAAGAAATAGTCGCTACTCAGAACACGCTGGCCAAAGTGGAAAAAGACCTGAAAAATATTAAAAAAGTCGCCATTCAGTACTTGCGGCATCTCATTAAGAAATACGGGTCTGATTACCCTCGCAAAACTCAAATTCAGGAAATCGAGCAGATAGATAAGCGGGAGATAGCAACCCGGGCTGTCAAAATTGGATTCGATGCTGCCGGAGGTTTCATTGGGACCAAAGTGTCGAGCGAGACCTCTTTTGAATGCACCAATTTTGACAAGGTATTGCTGATGTACAAGAACGGATCCTATTCGGTTATCTCCATTCCTGAAAAGCAGTACGTGCACCAAGATAAAAATAAAGTGATTTATGCCGGAGTGGCCGACAAGAAAAGCGTGTTCAATGTTATTTACAGGGACCCGAAGACTTATTTGTGCTATGCCAAGCGTTTCATTATCAGTAAATTTATTTTGGAAAAAGAGTATCAGTTTTATGAGCCAGGTATGGAATTGATGTATATAACGACTCAGCCTGACGTGCGTTTAGAACTGATGCTCGCTCCGGCCCCGAAACAGCGGATTTCAAAAGTTGATTTCAGCTTTAATGATATTCTGATAAAGGGTGTCGCAGCTAAAGGGGTGCGCCTGTCCAACAGGCCTGTCAATAAAGTGGTCTTAAGGAAAGAAAAAGGAGCGGACCCACAGCAACCGACGTTATTCGATATGAAAAAATAATGCTATGCCTGACGTAGACATCAAACTGGAAAACAATCGCGTTCTGATCTCTGTGGATGGCGAGCCGTGGCGTGAAGGTTCGGTTTCAATTTTGACCCGGAGACCCCACCTTCCTAAAGTGTGTGTCATCCTTGAAGAACTTTCTGCAATCTATGCTGAGTTGGAATATAAAGGAGCCAAAAGATATGCCTGCAAGAAGTTGGCGGCGCAAAGTCTGTGCTCTTTTGATCTTGTGCGCTCTCTCACTTTAAAACTGGTTTCCCAGGAAATTACTGAACGGATAGTAAAAGAATTGGATGAGCTCGGCTATCTCAATGACCAAGCCTGGATGGAATCCTTTATACGACTGCAGCAGCAGAGGCATGTCGGTTCTAAAATCATTGCCCATAAACTAAGGCTCAAAGGCTTTTCCGAGGAGCAAATAAAAGCGGTTCTGCAGGGTCAAAGCGAAGAAGAGGCCATAAAATCGTTAATAAAAAAACGATACGCTTCCAAAGATATGGCCAATTATTCAGAAAGAAACAAAGTGGTTGCCGCTCTGGCTAGAAAAGGATTTTCCCTGGAACAGATTTTGGCTGTTGTTCGGAGAAGCGACAAACGACTTTAACGACCAAAGGGAAATATTTTACCACTGAGCCAGTGAGATCACTGGTATGAGATATTTGAGAGGGGTAAGGGACATATTTTACCACTGAGCCAGTGAGATCACTGGTATGAGATATTTGAGAGGGGGTAAGGGACATATTTTACCACTGAGCCAGTGAGATCACTGAGAAGGTTTGAGATATTTGAGAGGGGGTAAGGGACATATTTTACCACTGAGCCAGTGAGATCACTGAGAAGGTATGAGATATTTGAGAGGGGGTAAGGGACATATTTTACCACTGAGCCAGTGAGATCACTGAGAAGGTATGAGATATTTGAGAGGGGGTAAGGGACATATTTTACCACTGAGCCAGTGAGATCACTGAGAAGGTATGAGATATTTGAGAGGGGGTAAGGGACATATTTTACCACTGAGCCAGTGAGATCACTGAGAATGTATGAGATATTTGAGAGGGGGTAAGGGACATATTTTACCACTGAGCCAGTGAGATCACTGAGAAGGTATGAGATATTTGAGAGGGGGTAAGGGACATATTTTACCACTGAGCCAGTGAGATCACTGGTATGAGATATTTGAGAGGGGGTAAGGGACATATTTTACCACTGAGCCAGTGAGATCACTGAGAAGGTATGAGATATTTGAGAGGGGGTAAGGGACATATTTTACCACTGAGCCAGTGAGATCACTGAGAAGGTATGAGATATTTGAGAGGGGGTAAGGGACATATTTTACCACTGAGCCAGTGAGATCACTGAGAAGGTATGAGATATTTGAGAGGGGGTAAGGGACATATTTTACCACTGAGCCAGTGAGATCACTGAGAAGGTATGAGATATTTGAGAGGGGGTAAGGGACATATTTTACCACTGAGCCAGTGAGATCACTGAGAAGGTATGAGATATTTGAGAGGGGTCTGAAACATATGTCAAAAAGATAGACATAAGTATTATAATGAGTTTATAAAAGGAGTGAAACCCTCCCTCTCTCATGCCTTCTCAGTGATCTCACTGGCTCAGTGGTAAAATATTATCCCTTACCCCTTCTCAGTGATCTCACTGGCTCAGTGGTAAAATATTATCCCTTACCCCTTCTCAGTGATCTCACTGGCTCAGTGGTAAAATATTATCCCTTACCCCTTCTCAGTGATCTCACTGGCTCAGTGGTAAAATATTATCCCTTACCCCTTCTCAGTGATCTCACTGGCTCAGTGGTAAAATATTTCCCTTACCCCTTCTCAGTGATCTCACTGGCTCAGTGGTAAAATATGTCCCTTACCCCCTCTCAAATATCTCATACATTCTCAGTGATCTCACTGGCTCAGTGGTAAAATATGTCCCTTACCCCCTCTCAATTATCTCATACATCTCAGTGATCTCACTGGCTCAGTGGTAAAATATGTCCCTTTGTCGTTTGTCGTTTGTCGTTTACAAAGATTAAAAAGATGTGATAGACTGCTTTCTAACGTGCAGCTAAAAATTATTTAAAAAAGAGGCTTGTATGATTAATTCACCATTAGAAAAAGCAAAAACTATCAATAATGGTATTTTATATTTGAATTCACCAGTTGTTATAGAGTCTTGCTGGAAAGGCGTGGGAGCGAAAAAAATAATGTATTTATGCGGTCCCCTGGCAATACACGGGGAAAATTCTTTACGTACCTGCTATCGGACCATTTTGGATAAAGCGGTCGCAGAAAAGGCAAATACAATATTAATCCCTTCTTTCAGTACAGGCCATAGAGGTTTTTCCTATTCAAAAGCGGCCAGTATTGCCGTCTCTGAAGTCCAGAAATTCTTGGCCGATCATAAAAATCTGGTAATCCATATCGTTACTTACTTGAATGGTTCCCAAAAAGATGTAAATAATTGGAAAGCGTATAACGATATTTTTCAAAAGAATACGTGTCCCCAGTTAAAACTAGTGGAAGGGGAAATTCAAAACATGGAGGGCGATTTGATTGTAGTCCCCGTGGGGCAGAATTTTCGCTTTCCGGGAAGTGTCTGCAATGCAGTAGAGAATGCTGCCCAAACGTGTATAACCAATGAACTTCCACCGGACGTACTTAATGTCATCCTTTCCTATTTGTCAATAAAAGATCTGGGACGATTGGCTTCAGTCAGCCGAACCTTCAATTCCATCCAAAATAACCCTGGGATATGGGAAAATATTGCTAGATCCTTCAATTATATTCTCGATCCTGCCAATACAGATATCAAGACTCAAGTAAAAGAGGGGAATATAGATCTGCCCGATGCAGTTGTTAATTTATTGTTTAAATATATCAGATTGAAAATGACTTTAGAAAAATTTAGAGATCTATCTCATTCCGAGCAAATTAAAATTATTCAGCCAGCGCTCAGTTATTTTTCAAAAGACTGTCATATTAGCTATTATCGAGGTTTTGGATCCAGGGGTTATCTTTATTTTGACGAAAAGGGGGCCTTGCAAAAAGTCTGTTCAATATCTCGGATATATGATGATTTTATATATGAAGAAAATGAAAAAAAAATTGCAAGCCTAGATGAAACTAAAAAAATAACGTTTTACGATAGTAACAGTGAAAGTACCTAAAATTATGTTATAGGGGGTAAATATGAATGTGCCATCTACAGCTTGTCTTACACAAATGCTGCCTGGTGAAATATTTCCGTTGGTTTTTTCACATTTGGATATCAAAGATTTGGGAAGAATTGCCCAAGTTTGCAAAATTTTTAATGAGATTCAAAATAAATCTGAAATCTGGGAAAATGTCTTAAAAAATCTTCCAAAAAAGGCAGGACATTTTGTTAGTAAATTTAGCTATTTGAATAGTATTAATAGTAAATTGAATGTTGAACACATGATAATTCATCTGCCAAATATATTAAATGAAAATAAATTAAAGATATATTTTCAAAGTACTATATGCACTATTACGACTACGGTTTCTTTTGAAGATTTTAATGAATTAAACAAACAGGGAAAAGAAGATTTTTTTAAGGATGTAAGTTCTTATTTTCCTGATTTCAAAAAAAAATATTACATTGAATTTGAAGATAGATATTTTAAATATGGGTTTATATATTATGATGAAAATAATCAAATTCAATTTTCAATATCTTTTCCGATCTCTTTTCTGATGAAACTGACCGAGTTGGAAAAAAGTCGAAAAAAAATTAGATTGAAGTTCGGTTACGAAGGCTTGGCCAACGTTTTGTGAGTTCTAATTATATTTTTACTTTTAAAACAAAATCAACAAATTTTTTTAAATAAAATGAATATTTTTATCGATACTTGTAATTTAATTTAAAAATATGTTATTGTAATAGAAATGGAGTATGCTTTATTGAAAGCAAAAACAATAGTTTAATTTAATTTTTTATTTGAATAAGATGTTAGGAATATGATATCTTATCGAATAAGAAGGAGGAAGTTATGGCTGGAGCAGCAGAAGTATCAAGTGCAGGATCTACCGTACCTGCACCAGGCACCGCGGCAGCGCAGGCGGGTCAAATGGTTCCAAAGGCGGGAGCTGGATCTCTTAAAGATCTTCCTTCATCCACTCAAATTACTGATCTTGAAAGCTTGCAGGCGATGGATCCGACATTGTATAAATATATGGTGGAAGCTATTCAGCAGAATATGTTGATTGATTTTGGCCAAAGGGAAAAGCGCGTAGAAGAGGCAATGAAAAAACTGGGTGAAGAGGAGCCGAACCAATAATGATATATTCCACGCAGTTGTTTCTTGGCGTAGCTATAAATCGTGAACTTGAAGAATCTTTAAACGAGATGAACCCATTGTTAAAAGCCCTTATGGTTCAAAATAATGATTCCTATCTGTCGGAAATTGAGTGGCAAGATCAAAAGTTCTTGGGTAAATTTGCAGGAAAAATATCGAGTGTCCAAAATCTGGACTTGCTCAAGGGTAATGTCTTAAGTCTTTTTAAAAGGTTTTTAACCTCTTTTCCAATAAGCGATGAGGCACTTTTGCTCATCGCAATTCCAGAAAGCGAATAGGGTATAATGCAGGAAGATTTTATTAGTGTCAATGAAGAGGAAGCCGGGCAGCGACTGGATGTGATTCTGGCCCGCCGCTACAAAGAGGTAAAGTCCAGGACCTATTTTCAGTACCTTATTGACAATGGCTTTGTCCTTGTCAATGGGCAACCCATAAAAAAAAGCTTGAAACCTGCTTTGGAGGATGAAATTGAGGTCCATTTTCAACTGACGCCCGAAATCAAAGTGGCTCCGGAACCTATTCCCCTCAACATCATTTTCGAAGATGAGTATTTGCTGGTCATAAATAAACCTGCTGGCATGGTGGTGCATCCGGCTGCAGGGAACTGGAGCGGAACGGTGGTCAATGCTTTGGCATACCATTGTCAGGGTATCCTGGATCGTTTTACGGAGCCGAAAGAGAGCCTGCGGCCGGGAATTGTGCACCGGTTGGACAAAGATACTTCAGGCCTTCTGATCGCTGCCAAGCAGACTCTGGTCCAGCAACGGCTGGTTTCCCAATTTGCCCAAAAAAAAATATATAAAGTGTACCACGCCATTTGCGCGGGCTCCACACTTTCGAGGGAAATCCGGACGTTGATCGGCCGCCATCCGGTCCATCGCCAGCAGATGGCTGTTGTTGAGGCGCATGGCAAGGAATCTCTGACTTATTGCCGTCCTTTGGCCTCTCGTAATAACCTGAGCCTGGTTGAAATAGAATTGGCTACTGGGCGGACGCATCAGATCCGGGTGCACATGGCTTACATCGGAACCCCTGTTCTGGGCGACAAGGTATATGGGAATCCGGGCATTAACAAGAAGTTCGGGGCGGAACGGCAACTGCTTCATGCCAAACGCCTCCGTTTTGAGCATCCGATGACAGGGCAAGTGCTTGAGCTGGAAGCTCCGTGTCCGGAAGATATGAATTATTGGATTGAAAAAATTATACGTTAAATTTATGAGGGAGTTTTAAAAGTCCGATCGGACTTTTAAAACTCCGTCTAAGATAAAAAACGGTGATAATTATTTTTTTTCTAGATTAATATGATTTAATAAGGTATCATAGCAGTTAAAAGGGCACGCGTTCGATTTAGTACCGGCTCCCTTTCTAAATTTATAGGTGAAAAAGGATCGAATTATGAAAGAATTTGTAGCATATATCGTCAAAAACCTGGTCGACCATCCTGACAAGGTAAAAATCAATGAGATTGGAGGAACCCAAACATTGATCATCGAACTTTCCGTTGAGAAGTCCGATATAGGCAAAATTATTGGAAAAAAGGGTAAAACCATTAATGCCATTAGGACCTTGTTAATGTCTGTTGCCAGCCGAAACGGTATTCGGGTCAACCTGGAAATCCTGGAAGAAGGCGGCGTCCGCGTTGGTGAATAGTCTTTGACCAACGGGTAAGGGACATATTTTACCACTGAGCCAGTGAGATCACTGAGAAGGGGTAAGGGATAATATTTTACCACTGAGCCAGTGAGATCACTGAGAAGGGGTAAGGGATAATATTTTACCACTGAGCCAGTGAGATCACTGAGAAGGGGTAAGGGATAATATTTTACCACTGAGCTAGTGAGATCACTGAGAAGGGGTAAGGGATAATATTTTACCACTGAGCTAGTGAGATCACTGAGAAGGGGTAAGGGATAATATTTTACCACTGAGCTAGTGAGATCACTGAGAAGGGGTAAGGGATAATATTTTACCACTGAGCTAGTGAGATCACTGAGAAGGGGTAAGGGATAATATTTTACCACTGAGCCAGTGAGATCACTGAGAAGGGGTAAGGGATAATATTTTACCACTGAGCCAGTGAGATCACTGAGAAGGGGTAAGGGATAATATTTTACCACTGAGCCAGTGAGATCACTGAGAAGGGGTAAGGGATAATATTTTACCACTGAGCCAGTGAGATCACTGAGAAGGGGTAAGGGATAATATTTTACCACTGAGCCAGTGAGATCACTGAGAAGGGGTAAGGGATAATATTTTACCACTGAGCCAGTGAGATCACTGAGAAGGGGTAAGGGATAATATTTTACCACTGAGCCAGTGAGATCACTGAGAAGGGGTAAGGGATAATATTTTACCACTGAGCCAGTGAGATCACTGAGAAGGGGTAAGGGATAATATTTTACCACTGAGCTAGTGAGATCACTGAGAAGGGGTAAGGGATAATATTTTACCACTGAGCCAGTGAGATCACTGAGAAGGGGTAAGGGATAATATTTTACCACTGAGCCAGTGAGATCACTGAGAAGGGGTAAGGGATAATATTTTACCACTGAGCCAGTGAGATCACTGAGAAGGGGTAAGGGATAATATTTTACCACTGAGCCAGTGAGATCACTGAGAAGGGGTAAGGGATAATATTTTACCACTGAGCCAGTGAGATCACTGAGAAGGCTTGAGAGAGGGAGGGTTTCACTCCTTTTATAAACTCATTATAATACTTATGTCTATCTTTTTGACATATGTTTCAGACCCCTCTCAAATATCTCATACCTTCTCAGTGATCTCACTGGCTCAGTGGTAAAATCCCCTCTCAAATATCTCATACCTTCTCAGTGATCTCACTGGGGTAAAATATGTCCCTTACCCCCTCTCAAATATTTCATACCTTCTCAGTGATCTCACTGGCTCAGTGGTAAAATATGTCCCTTACCCCCTCTCAAATATTTCATACCTTCTCAGTGATCTCACTGGCTCAGTGGTAAAATATGTCCCTTACCCCCTCTCAAATATTTCATACCTTCTCAGTGATCTCACTGGCTCAGTGGTAAAATATGTCCCTTACCCCCTCTCAAATATTTCATACCTTCTCAGTGATCTCACTGGCTCAGTGGTAAAATATGTCCCTTACCCCCTCTCAAATATTTCATACCTTCTCAGTGATCTCACTGGCTCAGTGGTAAAATATGTCCCTTACCCCCTCTCAAATATTTCATACCTTCTCAGTGATCTCACTGGCTCAGTGGTAAAATATGTCCCTTACCCCCTCTCAAATATTTCATACCTTCTCAGTGATCTCACTGGCTCAGTGGTAAAATATGTCCCTTACCCCCTCTCAAATATCTCATACCTTCTCAGTGATCTCACTGGCTCAGTGGTAAAATATGTTCCTTATGTCCCTCTGCCCTAAGGCACCAGCTTGGGCAGATAAGGGGAAACCATCGATTTTCGGGAGTTCAAGCTTCCGGCTTTAAATTTTAACGCGGCGAAGTTTTTTTCGCCTGGAATGAATTTGGTTTTCTTTCTGTCTAAGGGTGCGAAGTTACTATAAAACGTTTCTTGTAGGGCTTGGGTTTTTGAGCCGTGGAGTTCAAGCTCCGCGGCTTGGTTTTTCACTTCGGGCGCATTTTGAAAGGCACTTAAAAAAATACCTAAATGGTGTTGGGCATGTTCGGACTCGGGCAGCCAAAACCAGAACTCGTCCTGGTGGGGGAAACCCTCTTTTCTGTCATGAAAGACATCATCCGCGCTGGGAATGGTACTGATCATTTGCAGATGAAAATCTAATTCAGGATTGGATTTGTAGATATTCTGGGCCGTTTCCAACCATACATTTTGCAGGGCAGGACGTGAGGCAGCAAAGATAGGGTAATTGGCCGGAAACAACTTGGTCTGTCCTACGCGGCAGCAGCCGTTCTGTTCTTTTGTATCCAGAAATATTGTGGAAGGTTTTCCTTCGACACATAATCTGATGTTCCTTAACACATCTTCTTCTTTCAGAATATAGATTTTTTTATAGATGGAATACATGTCGGGATTTTTTAGGATCCTTGCAGCCGCTGCTTTAGGGAAATCCAGAGTCTTTGGGAGGTCGTCCAACTGCAGGATTTCCGTTTCTTTTTTATTGGCCAGGGTTTTCAGCCGGTTTAATAGATTCATGACGCAATACACATCGCGGCCGGAGACTTTGGTCAGGAGGTCTGTATCATCCAGAATGGCGTGTATGAAATAGAGATATTCGACAAATTCTCGGAGGGGATGGATGTAGTACTCTCCCGCGGAATCGGCGGCTATCTGCCGTTTTATAAGTTGTTGCAGCAGTTGCGGACGGCCCCCATGCCCGATATTTTCCACCTGTTGTACAATCTCTTCCTTTGTCATTCCGGCCGTGCTGTAGCGGGCGTTGAGTTCCATGGCCAGTTCTGCAACCAGTACATTGCAGGATTGGACGTCGCTGACAATGGCTAGTGGAGGGTTACTGGTTTTTAGGGAGGTTTTATGGTGATCGACGATACTGATGACAGATAGATAGGAGGCCATTTTCACCTCTTCCGAATTACAAAAATCCCTAAAGGATACCGTTCCCAAAGTGGTTTTCCGCAGATCATGGCCCCAGACGACTCCCACGGGATACAGGCTGCCATCCTCTTCAGGATATACCACTGTCAGATAGCTGTAATTGGTCATTTTAATTTTAATGTCTTCGATGTCATTGCGAAGAGTCAAATAGTGGAGGGTCTTTTCAAGTACCTGATGCTTAGTTTGTATGGCGATATCCAGCCGTTCCAGATAGCTTCGGATGAGATGGGCGGCCTTGTCCAAGCTCTCAATCAGTTTTTGGATATTGTTGAAAATCTGCGGACGGTTTTCTATCAGGCGTCCTTCTTTGTCAAATATATTAGAATGCTCCAGTTCTTTTAGGTCCTGATGAAATTGGTCCAAGCCGGGCAAATCCTTTGCTTTCAGGCTTTCGCTTAATTCCCTGAAGGTGCCGTTCAACCCTTTGGGCATTCCCAAAATTTTTATTAAAAAATCCCTTAGCTGGTTCCGCTGCTGTTCCGTATATTCATAAATAGGCTCGCATTTGTCCATACTCATGTCAAAGAGAGAAGCTGCAAAAGGGGCAATCTCAGACGCTGTCAGGGAATCTTTAGCGAAAAGGAAAATCAGGCGGGTATGGATGGTGGATTCGAGCCAGCTCAGACAAAGATTGAACAAAATAATGAGCTGCCGGACAGGCTCTACATCCGCACTGCGCCAATCCCCAAGATAATGCCCTTTGTCGTCTATCAGTATAATGGCCTTTTCTTCAAATCCGTGGAACAGTTTGTTGGCCTGAGTGTGCCCTCTTTCCCTGATCATATCCTTAATGCTGATGAGATCGATGGCGCTTAAGGTCAGGGTGCCGGACTGTTTAGCCAACGCGGAAAAGACGGAAGCCCCAAAGTTGTCTTTGAAGAGCTGGGTAACGGGAGACTCCGGAGGTCCTCCGGGGAGACTCCATAGGTGCAATCCATCACTTATTTGAGCTGCAAAGGCATCCATCCATCCCCAAAAGGAGGCTATGGTGGTATCTATATCCGGAGACAGATGCGCCGTTACATAGTGTGTGCCGCTGAACGAATGGCCCATCCCTATGGGAAAGAACAGTTGATAATCCTCGCGGGGAATATGCTGTCCCGCTATTTTGGCCCGGATGGCGTATTTTTGCCGGGGAGTTAATGAAGGATCACAGTTCAGCCAAAATTCAAAGCGGTTAAAGTGATAGTTTTCTTTGAAAATTTTATAACGGTTGACGCGATCGATATAATCTATTACAGCCGCCAGCAGAAATGCGGGGGATGGGATATTTTGGATGAGTTTGACCAGTTCTTCATTGACATGACAGAAGCGTTCCAGTGAAGACTTTGCCTTAAAATCAGGGCTTTGAAATTGAGCAAACAATAGTTCGAGATCGCGAAAATGGTCCAGTTCAATAGGCACTTCACCAATTAAGGGAATAGAATCCATACGGCATCCTTTATGGCATTAAATGCGGACTGAGTAGGACTCGAACCTACGACCACCCGCTTAGAAGGCGGGTGCTCTATCCACTGAGCTATCAGTCCAGTCAAGATGCATGATGGATACAATATCATAATCAAAGCAAGAAATATTTTTCAACAGTATTTTGCTTTTTTTGCAGGCCTGTTATCAGTCGTGAATTCAGGTTCCATCCTCCTTTTTGTGGAAATTCTATAATGTTCCTTAAAATATCTCTCACATTCAAATGCATTGACATTTGCATTTAATTCAGCTACTAGAGCGCTTGAAACTTCGAACCAATCCAGTTGACCCCTTTGTACTTGTACTAATTGGGCCATACGCTGGCAAATTTCCGGTGTCCATTTTCTGTGTTCCACCTGGAGCTTTTTCCATCGGCATCTACATTTATGAGATGTCCATCCATTATTTAAATCATTTGCTACCAACGGCCAACGTATCTTTTGCCCTTGTTTCTGAACGATTTCCAGAAGACGAGTATCTGTAATATCGTGACAATTTTTTTCATGAATGTAGTGCGCTGGAATTCCTAAATTGTTTGTAATGCTATTCATAATAAATCTCCTTTTAAGATGTGTATCATGCAGTTATGTTAATGGTGATCTATAAATTTACTTTAAATAAAACATTAAGATTTCATGGATAATCTTACCTAAACCCCTTGCGCCTTTGCCATTCTTAAATAACTCTTTGTTACTCGTAAAAACGTCTTTGCGTCCTTTGCGTCTTTGCGTTGAATTTGTAGCAATGTTGTTGCTAGTGACAATATTGTTAAAATTCAACGCAAATAGCCAAAAAAGGTTATTTTTAAAATGAATGCCTAAAAAAATAAGTATAAAAATAATTTTAAAATGTTATAATTAAAATGTGATTTAAATTAATATTATTTATTTTCTAATATTTTGAGGTGGTTATGTCAATAGAAAGCCATAGGCATTTAGTTCATAGTGAACCAAATTTACGTAAAGTACAGAGAGAAGAAGAAACGAAACGATCACAAAGCGAACAAAGAGTATTAAAATTGGCAGAAAGTCGGCGATCTCTGGAAATATTTAAAGATTTAAATTTAAAAATACCTGATTTAAAAAATATAGATTGGGAACAAAATGGAAAAGAAATCAATGAAACATTAAATAAAATACAAACTATGGAAAACAAATTATACGGAATTGCTTCTCAAGTTGCACTGGACGCTTCTGATAAGATAGATACAGCCTTTAAAGTTTTAAAATCAGATAAACCAGATGATTTGGATATCAGTTTGGAAGGTATGAATACGACGCTAGTAAAAGAAAAAAAACAGCTATTTAAATTATTAGAAGATGTACAAAGTTGGAAACAAAAATCCTCTGAATTACTACAAGTTGCAGAACAGTTAGATAGCGAAGTAGAAGGAAAAGAAATTGAAGCTTCGTTTAATAAAAAAACATCAAAGATAGATAATGTTGAGAATTATAAAATAAGGGCACGCGATTCTATTAAACAGATCATATCTAATACAGGAAGTATAATTGAATCTATTTCAAAATTATCGACTTATATTGATGTTTTGAAAGAAATGGATTTTAATATAGAATTTAAAGATGGTAACTATCAATATTTAATAAAAGAATATAAAGAAATAAATGAAATTTTACATATAAAAATTGATGAATTAAAAAACAATGTAAATGAATATAAAGAGGATAAAGAAAGCGAAGAAAATATCGATAGAGAGGAATTAATAAAAAATAATAAAAAATTAATTGATTCTATTAAAGATGATTTAACAAGACTTTTTAAGATTGAATCGAAGATCGAAGAAGCTAGACTTTATCAAACAAAAGAAACAAATACAAAAATAAATGAGAATAAAGATCATTTGAATTCGGCTAAGAAAAGTAAAATTAATAAAGATATAAATAAAATTAAAAAAACAGACAAATATTTTGCAACTTTTAAGTTGAGAACAGATGATAAAATAAAAGAGGATGTTAATAATCAATTAGATGAAATAATAGATGATATAATTAAATAAATTAGTTTATAAGGGGTTATTATGTCAACATCACCTACAGATTATGGATCTTTAATAAGAAGTCAAAGTTCACCCAATATAATTCCGATAAAAGAAGATGAGCTATCAAGAGTAAAATCACAAAGCGATTCAAAAGCTAAATCGGCCGCAAATTTGCACTTACCAAATTTTAAAAGCGTCGATTGGTCTGCTCAGGGTAAAGCAATTGATATAACATTAAAAGAAATAAAAAGAAAAGAATCTGGAATTACCTCATTAGTAAGTATGCATGCTGTGGAAACAAATGAACTGATAAATAATGTTTTTAAAGGAATAAAAAATAATGATAATTTAGATATTTCTATGGATGTTTATAATACAAAAATAATGAATGAAGTTGATAAATTATCTGAAATATTAAAAGATATTGGTGATAAGAATAATTGGAATAAACAGATAAAAAAACTAGATAAGATTTTAGAAAATTTAAAGAAAGAATTTAAAAGAATTAAAGAAGATAATGTCAAAGAGTCTAAAAGAAAAGCTATAGATAATATTAAAAATATCATCTCTCAAACAAAACAAATAATAGAGTTTATTGCTAAGGTGCAAACTAATATAGAAAATTTAACAGAAATAAAAAACTGTAAAGGTGATTTATACACATTAATTGAAAAATACAAATTCAAAATGGAATTAACAAATATAGGAAAAGAAAATTTAAAAGATGATATAATTAAAGAGATTAAAAAATCAAACCTGTTGCCAAACAATATATTAACAAACTATTCCAATTACGATCAGATAGAATTACTTAGGGGAAATTTAACTGAACTGTATGAAATTGAATCCAGTATTGAAGAAGAAAGATTGCGACAAATCGCGGAGAGGAAAGTAAAATTGGAAAAAAATAAAGACAAATTAAATAGAAGTGATAGTAAGCTCATTGAAAAAAGCATCGCCAACGCTAAAAAACAGGGAGTTTTGGTGGAGGAGTTCAAATTAAGAACCGTTGATCAAATACAAACAATCGTTGAGGATGAAATAAATCAATTGATAAAAGACGCTATTAAACCTTAGTATACGTCCTTAGAAAGTTATGGTAAGGCGAAGCATGAAAAGGTAACCAGGCCGTCTCGGCCTGTACCAGGGAGGGACGCCCTGGCTACTTTCTCATGAAAAGTCATGTGCTGCCATGACTTTTTAAGGACGTACACCTTAGTGCCAGAATCTGTAAATGAAGTCATGGAAACCTGAAAATAGCTGGGAAATATCATTAAAAGTGACATAGATAAATAATCCTATGAGTAGAATAGCGAATGGGAGGATGATTTTTTCAAGGGTTTTTGGGGGAATGCGCCGGCGGGTGATCAATTCGAGGAATGTAATTACAATGGTTCCTCCATCCAGCATGGGAACTGGGAGCAAGTTGAAAATCCCCAGGTTTAAGCTCATAAATCCAATAAAGTATAAAGATTCCTTAAAACCGATCTGAGTGGTTGCATAAACTTCCTTTATGATACCCACAGGCCCGCTTAGGGCTTTTACATTGAGTATTCCCGACACGAGGCTTTGGAGGGTATGCCAGATCTGGCTGCATATGTCTTCAAATTGTTGCATGGGAAGCGGGTTATAAATGACTTTTCTATCCTGAAAAGGGAGACCCAGTAACAATTGCTTTTCCTGTTTATTTAAAAGTTGCAAAGCTTGGGCCTGTCGTTCGGGATCTGTCATCGATTCTATTTCTTTTTTTTGTTCCAGCCAGGCTGTAGTCAATAAGGCCTTTTGTTCCGGGGTGGCAGCCAGTTCAAGGCGGGTTTTTGGCTGGACGGGGTTAAGTAAATAGAGATGGCCGAAGTGTTTAATGGCGGAGTGCGTTCCTATACTACTTGCCATGCGTTGAAGGTCTTTTAAATCTAGCTCCTTATTGAATTCTTCATCGGCTTTTTTCCAGTTGATTTTGCCTGCATCGGCAGGGTTGCGGTCTACAATGATGTTGACCAGATGCTGCTGCAGAAGTGCCAGGAGCTCGTAGGAATGGGATACGGGGTGTCCATCCACTGCAATGATCTTATCTCCTGGTTCCAAAGGCAATTCCACCTCTGACAAGGGATGGGGCGAAAATACCTGATCGTGCAGGTCTTTATCGATAAGTTTGAGAGGCCCTTCTACTACTGCTTCATTGGTTAAGATATAAGGTATGGAAAGCAGTTTTTGAGATTTGACCGAGCCCAGTTGAGCTTCATGCTGCCAGTCGACGAATTCTTCCCTTTGTTCAGGATCTAGTTTAAGCTCTTGTAATTCCACTCTTGGAACTCTCCTGAGAATTGTTTTGTCTTTCCGCTGTAGGGTAAGCATGGCCCTTGAATCATTTAGAATGTGGGAAAGTTGCTCCATAGAAAATATCAGTTCGCCATCCACCCAGACGACCCTGTCTTTATCCTGGATACCGCTGGATGCTATGGGAGTCTTTTCGGAAGAGCCAGGTTCGGTTTCTTCATAGATGAAATAATTGGCGGGATTGAGGATGCCTGCGGTTTTGATGCCCCGATTTTTTAGTTGGGGGTTGGGGTAGGCATACGTTTTGACCTTGTAGTTAAAGGGTGTTCTCTCTCCGGTCTCATAATTGACTTTAAAGCCGCTGACTTCAATTTCATCGCCATTTATTGTCGGGGCATAAATATTGTCTGCGGCATTAGTAAAAAGGCGTTGATTGTAGGCTAAGATCTCGTCTCCCGGGCGGACACCGTCTTTGTATAATTCTGAATGGGGGTCTACCCAGCCGATGATATGAGTGAACTCAGCAAACGTTTTTTCTCTGCCGCCGCTCATCCAGATCAAGGCAAAGACCAGAAAGGCGAAAAGGATATTGACGAAAGGTCCCATGAAAGCCACTTTAATGCGGTCCAGAGGAGATTTACCGAAGAACCCGTCGGGGACGCTATAGGGGTCTGTGTTTTTGTCGACATCCAGTCCGGCGATCTTGACATATCCCCCAAATGGGAGCCATCCTATTTGCCAGCGGACCCCATTTCGCATCCATGAGATGATAGGGGGACCAAACCCAATGGAAAAGGTTTCCACTCGCATGCCTACACGACGAGCCATCCAGTAGTGGCCCAGTTCATGAATGAAAATGAGAAAACCCAAGACTACTACGGCCAAAAAAATATAGAGAGCACTTACAATCATTGTCCTTAAACCTTCCTAATGAAAAAACTTATTATGCCATAATTGCCTAAAAGAGAAAAGAGAAAAGGGACGAAAGGGAAAAGGGACCAAATTGGTTACAATACACCACTGAGCCAGTGAGATCACTGAGTAAGGTATGAGATATTTGAGAGGGTTGGCAGCTTTTCTAAAATATTCTAAGTCTGTCTATTTGACAAATGACCCCCTCTCAAATATCTCATACCTTCTCAGTGATCTCACTGGCTCAGTGGTGTATTGTAACCAATTTGGTCCCTTTTCTAAAATATTTAAGTCTGTCTATTTGACAAATGACCCCCTCTCAAATATCTCATACCTTCTCAGTGATCTCACTGGCTCAGTGGTGTATTGTAACCAATTTGGTCCCTTTTCTAAAATGTCTGTCTATTTGACAAATGACCCCCTCTCAAATATCTCATACCTTCTCAGTGATCTCACTGGCTCAGTGGTGTATTGTAACCAATTTGGTCCCTTTTCTAAAATGTCTGTCTATTTGACAAATGACCCCCTCTCAAATATCTCATACCTTCTCAGTGATCTCACTGGCTCAGTGGTGTATTGTAACCAATTTGGTCCCTTTTCTAAAATATTCTAAGTCTGTCTATTTGACAAATGACCCCCTCTCAAATATCTCATACCTTCTCAGTGATCTCACTGGCTCAGTGGTGTATTGTAACCAATTTGGTCCCTTTTCTAAAATATTCTAAGTCTGTCTATTTGACAAATGACCCCCTCTCAAATATCTCATACCTTCTCAGTGATCTCACTGGCTCAGTGGTGTATTGTAACCAATTTGGTCCCTTTTCTAAAATATTCTAAGTCTGTCTATTTGACAAATGACCCCCTCTCAAATATCTCATACCTTCTCAGTGATCTCACTGGCTCAGTGGTGTATTGTAACCAATTTGGTCCCTTTTCTAAAATATTCTAAGTCTGTCTATTTGACAAATGACCCCCTCTCAAATATCTCATACCTTCTCAGTGATCTCACTGGCTCAGTGGTGTATTGTAACCAATTTGGTCCCTTTTCTAAAATATTCTAAGTCTGTCTATTTGACAAATGACCCCCTCTCAAATATCTCATACCTTCTCAGTGATCTCACTGGCTCAGTGGTGTATTGTAACCAATTTGGTCCCTTTTCTAAAATATTCTAAGTCTGTCTATTTGACAAATGACCCCCTCTCAAATATCTCATACCTTCTCAGTGATCTCACTGGCTCAGTGGTGTATTGTAACCAATTTGGTCCCTTTTCTAAAATATTCTAAGTCTGTCTATTTGACAAATGACCCCCTCTCAAATATCTCATACCTTCTCAGTGATCTCACTGGCTCAGTGGTGTATTGTAACCAATTTGGTCCCTTTTCTAAAATATTCTAAGTCTGTCTATTTGACAAATGACCCCCTCTCAAATATCTCATACCTTCTCAGTGATCTCACTGGCTCAGTGGTGTATTGTAACCAATTTGGTCCCTTTTCTAAAATATTCTAAGTCTGTCTATTTGACAAATGACCCCCTCTCAAATATCTCATACCTTCTCAGTGATCTCACTGGCTCAGTGGTGTATTGTAACCAATTTGGTCCCTTTTCTAAAATATTCTAAGTCTGTCTATTTGACAAATGACCCCCTCTCAAATATCTCATACCTTCTCAGTGATCTCACTGGCTCAGTGGTGTATTGTAACCAATTTGGTCCCTTTTCTAAAATATTCTAAGTCTGTCTATTTGACAAATGACCCCCTCTCAAATATCTCATACCTTCTCAGTGATCTCACTGGCTCAGTGGTGTATTGTAACCAATTTGGTCCCTTTTCTAAAATATTCTAAGTCTGTCTATTTGACAAATGACCCCCTCTCAAATATCTCATACCTTCTCAGTGATCTCACTGGCTCAGTGGTGTATTGTAACCAATTTGGTCCCTTTTCTAAAATATTCTAAGTCTGTCTATTTGACAAATGACCCCTCTCAAATATCTCATACCTTCTCAGTGATCTCACTGGCTCAGTGGTGTATTGTAACCAATTTGGTCCCTTTTCTAAAATGTCTGTCTATTTGACAAATGACCCCCTTTCAAATATCTCATACCTTCTCAGTGATCTCACTGGCTCAGTGGTGTATTGTAACCAATTTGGTCCCTTTCGTCCTTTCCATTTAATTCCATTTAATAATCGTTGACTATTCTTCGATACTTTGATAGTATGACCTAACCCAATTTATGTATCAACAATAGGAGATAATAAAATGGACTCAATTTCCCGAAATTTAAATGACGGCGCCCATTCAGTTGAAGCTTATCAAGTTCCTAATCCCCAGCTAACAAGGATTGAAAAAAATAAAGCATCTATTTTTAAGGATCTGGAAAGGGTTATCCAATGCAACCTTAAAATCGGGTCTGCAAGCCTCCTTAAGAACAGTTTAATCTCACATTTTATTTTACTTTGCAAGAATTTGTTGAAGCCGCAGAGCGCCCAAGAAAATGAAGAGATGCAGCGTATAAATTCTCTATTTCCTGCCGAAGGAAAAATGGCTGAAACGGCAAATGAGGCGAATAACATTTATTTACAGGCTCAAGAGGATACTAATATTGTAGCCTGCCTGGATAAGGCCCTGCATCAATGCAGAGAAGATAAAAACACCTATTGCGAATATTTAATAAGAAGGCTTTTTGTCAGTCTGGTACTTTCAGGAGATATTATTTCGACAGAGGCTGTCCAAAGGGCTTTGGATTTGGAATGGGACCATTTAAGTTCATACGCTTTATTCACCGAATTTCCCGAGGACGATCAGAAGAAATACGATCACCATCTGGAAAATTATCTGGAGCTTCTTTCAAAACAGTTCGGATTCCAATTGGTAGGGAATGAATCTATTCGTGAAAAATTGGAATCCACTCTCAAGAATTTGATGCAGGTTGCGAATTCAAATGAAATACAGCCAGAAGCATCAATTATGATAAGAAGGCATCAGGCGTTTCTTAAGTCAAGGCCTGAATGGTTGCTTTATAATAATTGCGCCAATGCACGGATTTTATTAATAGAAGCTTCTTTATTGGAGAAAAACAAGGATATAAAAGATCAAATAGAATTGGATTTAATTTCTCTTGAACTTTCCCAATTAAAATGTGGAAAAAATCCCTCAAATGATAAGCTTCGAAACTTACTATCCCGAACCCTGACCCTCAAAGTAAATAAAAACCTCTCCGCAACGGATCAATTTTTGGCTTCATGCCTAGAGGTAAAAATATATGAGATGCTAGCCAAAAACAAAGACGATCCTAACCAACTTGTTGCCACCATAAAATCGAAGTTAGTAGATGCGATCGAACAGGGAAATAAAAATAGAAGTCAGTTGAACTTTAAAGCGATCTGTTCATTGGCAGAGTGCCGCTTTACTTTAGGATTCTATTCTTCCTTATGTTGCAAAGATGCAGAGGAATATGAAAAAGGGCGCCAGTTGCTTTTATCGCTTTCCAATGAATTTGACGTCGAAACAAAAATCAAAGAGGTTGCCAAACAATTATATGAATATCTGAAGGAGGCTAACCCTGTCAAAGATTGCTCGAGTGTAGATCACAATAAACTCGTTATTTTAGAAAGGTTTAAACTCTTTATTTTTCAAGATATTCATGCTTTTTATCGGAGTTTTATAACTGATGGAAACGATGGGATCAAATTTAATGTTCCTATAGAACTGTGTACAGGGAAAAGTAATGGAGCCAAAGTAGATTCATTTTTAAGTAATGAGAAATTACTAATGGAGAGATGTCAGAATAACTTTGCGGGTTATATACTTAACAATGATTTAAATAGCGCAAGCGAGTTGTTGAGTTCTTGTTTTGGTTTTTATTATTTAAATGCAGAAAAGAAGTTCAAAGAAATATATTACTTCCGAAAATCAATCAGATCCGATTCAATTAATGATAGTAAAAACTTTATTCGTTTTTTAAAATTAACTACAAATAGTCCTTTTACTTTTAGTCTGTCATTTGATTGTGATGCAATAAGAGAGTTTGTTAATGTTGGCATTACAGTACCTTTAATTGAATGTTTTCTAGCTCAAGAAGAATTTTTATTTCTGGATAGAGAAAAGAAAACAGTTATAAAATTATCGAACAATGAAAACAATAGTGAAGATGTAGTAATTGCTTTCTCCCTGCGCGAATTTTACCAAATTTATAAAACAGTGTTCAATGAGATAATAACTTATCTAGGTAACCCGGCTTATGTGGGTCCGATAAATAATATCATTTGTGCTTACACGAGTTGTTTAATTAATAGCAAGTTGTTAAGGGATTTATTTTCAAGCGATCTCAGTCATATCTCGAAAAACGAAAGGAATGAAATACAGCAATTGCGACACCATGTACCCACTTTACTTTTGGCTTGTGATTTGGCTATTGATATGTATAATTTTGCAGAATATCATTTGTCCGATCCTAATGAATGTGAATTTTATTACGAACAAGCCGAACACGCTGTAATTATTGGCATTCAGGTTTCTAAAACAAAAAGTGATAAATCGGCATGGTCGCAAATTGGGGTCCAAATAAGTAGAAAACACTATGAATCAAACTATCACCGCGTTTCAAATGAGAGCAGTGAAAATCATTTATTAAGTTTTCTTCACTTTGTAGCTTTAGAAGCTACTTTTCTCGAAGATCGCGAAGAGGGCCTATCTTTAAGCGAAGACCTTTTTTCTAGTTTTCCTGATACGTTTAATGAATTGGTTGCGATTGTTTTTGAATCCAATCGGGAAATTATAAATAGACCTAGAAAGACGATCGATCATTTTGTAATTTTAGCCTTATTAAAATGTAAAAATTTAATATACAATCAGAAGATCGAACAAGGATTTGCCCTTTTTCAAGAACTCTCTAATCGCTTTTTGGAATGGAATAGGCCAAAGAATATTAAAAATGTGAATCTTTCCAAGCTTGCCTTTGGTCCTAGATCCAATATCATAAATCCTGCAAGACTGTGTTATGACACTAAGAATGACATAATATTTGGAGGACCTAAAAGAGATGGAGCTTTTTATTCAGGGCAAGAAAGCGCTGAAGATAAATCTCCAAGCTCAATAAAGCAGGAAGTCATGCTCAATGTCAAAAATAAGTTGCAAAGGATATTGGATAAACAGGGTAAAAAGAAGTCTAGAATACCAGCTTCTTCTTCAATGACTGTTCCCAACACGGTTTCAACTTCTGTGCCTATTGTGGATGCACCTTCAGAGCCCACTATTAAATACATTGGTAAAAAGAAAATGGCAATTTTCAACCGCTTATGGGAGCAAAAAAACGAATCTCAAACTGGGGCTTGGGAAACACGTTCTTACATGAATAATGTTAAAATCACCTGGAAAGAGGCCTTGAGCCTTATTATTGCATTAGGGGGCAGTTACGATCCCGAGCGGGGACATGGCAGCCATCATGTGGCGCATCTTCCAAGAATCGCATTTAACGGAAAGGATATGGGGGGATTATTGAATTATGAAACCGGAGAACTAATAACCCTAAAGAATGATGAGCTATTGGATTTTTATCAAATCATTCAACTAAGGCGAATCCTTCTTAGCCAAGGTTATAATCCTGATACAGTAAAAATAAAAGACAGTTACTAGGAGATAATAAAATGGACTCAATTTCCCGGAATTTAAATGACGGCGCCCATTCAGTTGAGGCTTATCAAGTTTCTAATCCCCAGCTAACCAGGATTAAAAAAATAAAAGCATCTATTTTTAAGGATCTGGAAAGGGTTATCCAATGCAACCTTAAAATCGGGTCTGCAAGCCTGCTTAAGAACAATTTAATCTCACATTTTATTTTACTTTGCAAGAATTTGCTGAAGCCGCAAGCGCAAGGCGCCCAAGAAAATGAGGAGATGCAGCGTATAAGTTCTCTATTTCCTGCCGAAGGAAAAATGGCTGAAACGGCAAACGAGGCAAATACCATATATTTACAGGCTCAAGAGGACAATATTGTAGCCTGCCTGGATAAGGTTTTGCATCAATGCAGAGAAGAAAAAAACACCTATTGCGAATATTTAATAAGAAGACTTTTTGTCAGTCTGGTACTTTCAGGATATGTAAATTCGACAGAAGATGTCAAAAAGGCATTGGAATTGGAATGGGACCATTTAAATTCATATGCTCTATTCACCGAATTTCCTGAGGATGATCAGAAGAAATACGATCACCATCTGGCAAATTATCTGGAGCTTCTTTCAAAACAGTTTGGATTCGAATTGGAAGAGCATGAATCTCTTTGCAATAAAATGGAATCCACCATCCTTAACTTGGATGATCTTGTGATTTCAAAAGAGTTACAGCCTTGGCCAGAGGCTCCTATTATGCTGCTAAGACATTTGGCTTTTCTAAAATCAAGGCCTGAATGGCTGTTTTATAAAGATCATGCCGTTGCCCGGGTTTTATTGTGGGATGCTTCCTCATTAGAGAACAACAAGAGTATAAAAGATCAAATAGATTTGGATTTAATTTCTCTTGAATTTTCTCAATTAAAGTGCGGAAAGAATCCCTCGAATGATAAGCTTCGAAACTTATTATCCCGTACACTGACTCTCAAAGTAAATAAGAACCTGTCTGCAACAGATCAATTTTTGGCTGCATGCCTCGAGATAAAAATATATGAGATGCTAGCCAAAAATAAACAAGATCCTAACTCTCTTGTTGCCACCATAAAATCCAAGTTAATAGATGCGATCGAACAGGGAACTAAAAATAGTGATCAGTTGAACTTTAAAGCAATCTGTTCATTAGCTGAGTGCCGTTTTACTTTAGGATTCTATTGTTCATTATGTTGCAAAGATGGAGATGAATATGAAAAAGGCCGCCTGTTGCTTTTGTCTCTTTCCAAAGAATTTGGCGCTGAAGCAAAGATCAAAGAGGCTGCCGCACGATTATCTGAGTATTTAGCAGGTGTTAGCTCTGTTAAAGATTGCTCCAAAGTGGATCAAGAAAAATACGCTCTTATAGATAAATTTCGATTCCTTATTTTTAAAGATATTCATTCTTTTTGTCAAAGTTTTATAAATGATAATGGCGACCATAGTATCCACTTTAAAATTCCTACAGAACTCTCTTCAGGGAAAAAAGATGAGGATAAATTAAACGTATTTTTAAATGATGAGAATTTAATAATTGAAAGGTGTCGGGATAGCTTTGCCAGTTATTTGCTTAATAATAATTTAAATAGCGCAAATGATTTTATAAATTCTTGTATGGGTTTTTATTTTTTAAATGCAGAAAAGAAGTTTAAAGAAATATATTATGGTAACAAATCAAAAAAGTCAGAATTAATTGATGATGATAAGGAAAAAAATCTTTTAAGGTTTTTAAAATTAACTAAAAATGAAAATTCTAGCATTTTTATTTCATTAAATAACGATGCAATAGCAGGGTTTATTAATATTGGTATTAAAGTGCCTTTTATTGAATATTTTTTAGCTAAAGAAGAACTCAGATTTCTAGATAGAGAAGTAAATTTAAGAATATCTAAAGAGGATGAATCTGATAAACGTATAAATATAATACCTAGATCATCTCTACACGAATATTCCCAAATTTATAGGACAGTTATTCAGGAGATAGAAGCTCATCAAGGTAAGCTAGCTTATGTTAGTCTCTTAAATAATACCATTTGTGCTTATATAAATTGTTTATTTAATAGCAAGTTGTTAAGAGATCTTTTTTCTAGCGATCTCAGTCATATCACAAAAAGCGAAAGAGTTGAAATAAAGCGATTGCGTCACCATGTGCCGACTCTACTTATGGCTTGTCAGTTGACTATTGATATGTATAATTATTCAGACTGTGTTTTTTCTGATCCTGAAGAATCCGAATTTTATTTCCAAGCTGAACACGCTGTGCTGATAGGAATGCAAGTTTCTAAAACAAAAGAGGAAAAATTTGATTGGTCAAAAATTGGAACGCAAATATCTAGACGACACTATGATAATCATTTTAAACATGTTTCGAAAGAATGTAATGAAAATAATTTGTTAAATTTCCTTCACTTCTTTGCTTTGCAGTTTACTTTTATCACAGATCCTGAGGAGCGCATATCTGTGAGCGAAAACCTCTTTGCTCATTTTCCTGATACGTTTGATGAATTGGCAACGTATTTATTTGAATCCAATCCAGATATAATGAAAAGACCTGAAAAGACAATCAATCAGTTTCTGCAGTTAGCCTTATTAAAAAGTAAATATTTAATATACAATCAAAAGGTCGAACAGGGATTTGCCCTTTTTCAAGAATGCTTTAATCGCTTTTTGTGCTGGACTGATGCTAAGAAATTAAAAAAACCCAATATTTCCCTCGTCCAGATTGTAATTGAACCTATTTCCAAAATAATAAATCCGGCAATGCTGCGTTATGACTCTGAAAATTATATTACAGTAGAACAAAGTGTAGACTCTTTTTCAGGACAATATAATGCTGAAGATAAATCTCCTAGCTCTATAAAGCAGGAAGTCTTGGTCAATGCCAATAATAGATTGCAAAGGTTGTTGGATAAACAAAATAAAAAGGAGTCTCGAATACCTGGTTCTTCTTCAATGGCTGTTCCTGCCACTTATTCTATTCCTGAGGCTGTTGTGGATGTACCCCCAGAGCCCACTATTAAATACATTGGCAAAAAGAAAATGGCAATTTTTAACCGCTTATGGGAGCAAAAAAGCGAATCTCAAACTGGGACTTGGGAGACGCATTCTTTCATGAACAATGTTAAAATCACCAGAAAGGAGGCTTTGAGCCTTATTATTGCATTAGGGGGTAGTTACGATGCTGAACGGGGGCATGGCAGCCATCATGTGGCGCATCTTCCAAGAATCCAATTTAACGGAAAAGATATGGGGGGATTATTGAATTATGAAACCGGAGAACTGATAACCCTAAAGAATGAAGAGCTATTGGATTTTTATCAAATCATTCAACTAAGGCGAATCCTTCTTAGCCAAGGTTATAATCCTGATACAGTAAAAATAAAAGACAGTCTAGGGTAGTGGCTACGTGGTTGCAATACCCTGAGGGTATAAAATAAATTAACACAGGATACGCATCCTGCCTATCCTGTTAAAAATGTTACATAGGAGATAATATAATGGACTCAATTTCCCGGAATTTAAATGACGGCGCTCATTCAGTTGAGGCTTATCAAGTTTCTAATCCCCAGCTAACCAGGATTGAAAAAATTAAAGCATCTATTTTTAAGGATCTGGAAAGGGTTATCCAATGCAACCTTAAAATCGGGTCTGCAAGCCTGCTTAAGAACAATTTAATCTCACATTTTATTTTACTTTGCAAGAATTTGCTGAAGCCGCAAGAGCAAGGCGCCCAAGAAAATGAGGAGATGCAGCGTATAAATTCTCTATTTCCTGCCGAAGGAAAAATGGCTGAAACGGCAAATGAGGTAAATGCCATTTATTTACAGGCTCAAGAGGACAATATTATAGCCTGCCTGGACAAGGTTTTGCATCAATGCAGAAAAGAAAAAAACACCTATTGCGAGTATTTAATAAGAAGGCTTTTTGTCAGTTTAGTACTTTCAGGAGATATAAATTCGACAGAGGCTACCCAAAAGGCTTTGGAACTAGAATGGGATCATTTAAATTCCTATGCTTTATTCACAGAATTTCCCGAGGACGATCAGAAGAAATACGATCACCATCTGGAAAATTATCTAGAGCTCCTTTCAAAACAGCTCGGATTCAAATTGGAAGAGAATGAATCCCTTTGCAAGAAAATGGAGTCCACCATCCTTAACTTGGATGATCTTTTGATTTCAAGAGAGTTACAGCCTTGGCCAGAAGCCCCTATTTTGCTGCGAAGGCATTTGGCATTTCTAAAATCAAGGCCTGAATGGATGTTTAATATGGATCGTGCCGGTGCCCGGGTTTTATTATTGGATGCTTCCTTATTAGAGAATAACAAGAGTATAAAAGATCAAATAGATTTGGATTTAATTTCTCTTGAATTTTCTCAATTAAAGTGCGGAAAGAATCCCTCGAATGATAAACTTCGAAACTTATTATCCCGTACACTGACCCTCAAAGTGAATATGAACCTGTCTGCCATGGATCAATTTTTGGCTGCATGCCTCGAGATAAAAATATATGAGATGCTAGCCAAAAATAAACAAGATCCTAATTCTCTTGTTGCCACCATAAAATCCAAGCTAATAGATGCGATTGAACAGGGAACTAAAAATAGTGATCAGATGAACTTTAAAGCAATCTGTTCATTGGCTGAGTGCCGTTTTACTTTAGGATTCTACTGTTCTTTATGTTGCAAAGATGGGGATGAATATGAAAAAGGACGCCAGTTGCTATTATCTCTTTCAAAGGAGTTTGGGGCTGAAACAAAGCACAAAGAGGCTGCTGCACGATTATCTGAGTATTTAGCAGGTGTTAGCTTTGTTAAAGATTGCTCCATAGTGGATCAAAAAAAATTTAATCTTTTAGAAAAGTTTAGATTCCTTATTTTTAAAGATATTCATTCATTTTGTCACAGTTTTATAAATAAAAATGACGCTCAAGGTATGCAATTTAAAGTTCCTACAGAATTCTGTTCAGGGAAAAGCGATGAAGATAAAATTAACGTGTTTTTAAATGATGAAAATTTAACAATTGGGAGATGCAGGGATAACCTTATCGGTAATTTACTTAACAATGATTTAAATAGTGCAAATGAGTTGATAAATTCTTGTATGGGTTTTTATTATTTAAATGCAGAAAAGAATTTTAAAGAAATATATTATTGCTATAAATCAAAAAAACCGGAATTAATTAGTGAAGAAAATGAAAAAAAACTTCTAAGATTTTTAAAATTAACTCAAGATAAAAATCTTGGCCGAATTAGTATTTCATTAAATATCGATGCAATAGCAGATTTTGTTAATTTTGGTATTAAAGTACCTTTTATCGAATATTTTTTAGCTCGCGAAGAACTTTTATTTCTAGATAGAAAAACAGAAATAAATTTAAAAATATCTGAAGTGAATGAACCTGATAAATGTGTAAAAGATGTTTCCTCTATACCCACATATTGTGAAATTTATAAACTCGTTTTTCAGGAGGTAGAAGCTCATCAAGGTAAGCTAGCTTATGTGAGTCTTATTAATAATACCATTTCTGCTTATATAAATTGTTTATTTAGCAGTAAGTTGTTAAGAGATCTTTTTTCTAACGATCTCAGTCATATCACAAAAAACGAAAGAAATGAAATAAAGCGATTGCGTCACCATGTGCCTACTCTACTTATGGCTTGTCAGTTGATTATTGATATGTATAATTATGCAGAGTGTGTTTTGTCTGATCCAGATGAATCCGAATTTTATTTTCACGCTGAACATGCTGTGCTGATAGGTATTCAGGTATCTAAAACAAAAAAGGAAAAATTTGATTGGTCAAAAATTGGAGCACAAATATCTAAAAGATTCTATGACAATCATTTTCAACATGTTTCGAAAGAATGTAATGAAAATTATTTGTTAAATTTCCTTCACTTCTTTGCTTTGCAGTTTACTTATATCACAAATCCCGAGGAGCGCCTTTCTCTGAGCGAAAACCTCTTTGCTCATTTTCCGGATACGTTTGGTGAACTGGTAACGTATTTATTTGAATCCGATCCAGATATAATGAAAAGACCTGAAAAGACAATCAACCAGTTTCTGCAGTTAGCCTTATTAAAGAGCAAGTATTTAATATACAATCAAAAGGTCGAACAGGGATTTGCCCTTTTTCAAGAGTGTTATAATCGTTTTTTATGCTCGATTGATGGGAAAAAATTAAAATACCCCAATATTTCCCGCATTGAGATTGTAATTGAACCTATTTCCAAAATAATAAATCCGGCAAGATTGTGTTATGACACTGAAGATTATATTACAGTAGAACAAGGTAAAGACTCTATTTCAGGACAAGATAATGCTGCTGAAGATAGATCTCATAGCTCCATAAAGCAGGAAGTCTTGGCCAATGCCAAAAATAGATTAAAAAGAATGTTGGATAAACAGAATAAAAAGGAGTCAAAAGCAACTGTTTCTTCTTCAATGGCTGTTTCTGCCACCCCTTGTATTCCTGAGGCTATTGTCGACGAGCCCTCAGAACCCACTATTAAATACATTAGCAAAAAGAAAATGACAATTTTTAACCGCTTATGGGAGCAAAAAAAAGAATTTCAAACGGGGGCTTGGGAGACGCGCTCTTTCATGAACAATGTTAAAATCACCAGGAAAGAGGCTTTAAGCCTTATTATTGCATTAGGGGGTAGTTACGATACCGAACGGGGGCAAGGAAGTCATCATGTGGCGCATCTTCCAAGAATCCAATTTAACGGAAAAGATATGGGGGGATTATTGAATTATGAAACCGGAGAACTTATAACACTAACAAATAATGAGCTATTGGATTTTTATCAGATCATTCAATTAAGGCGAATCCTCCTCAGCCAAGGTTATAATCCCGATACAGTAATAATAAAGGTCAGTCGTGAGTAGCGGCTTTTAAAAATCTAAGGGGCGAAAGGGAGGAAAGGGACCTAAGGGACGAAAGGGACATAAACCAAAGGATCATAAAGACTCAAAGAGAAACTGATAATTATGTCCCTTAGGTCCCTTTCGTCCCTTAGGTCCCTCGTCCCTTAGGTCCCGGCTTCCTTTCTGGCTTTCTGTTCTATGTGGAGAACTTCGTCTACGGAATGGATTTCCTCGATATTATGGCGCATCATGAGGGATTCCAGTTTTGCGCCTATGTCGAGCCAGGGTATTTCTCTATTTAAAAATCTTTGGACAAGGACTTCATTGGCCGCATTCATGTAGCAGGGGAGGCTTCCTCCGGCTTTGATGGCCTCAAAGGCCAGTTTCAGGCATTTGAATCGGGAGAAATCGGGGGGTGAGAACTCAAGAGTGCGCGCCAGGGTAAAATCAAAGGGTTTAAGCCATCCGGGCTGCCTCTTAGGATGTGTGAGGGCATATTGTATGGGAATGATCATGGAGGGCTCGGACATTTGGGCCATCATCGAGCCATCCGTATACTCGATGAGGCTATGTATTACGCTTTGGGGATGGATGACCACTTCGATTTTATGATAAGGCATATCAAACAGCCAGCGGGCTTCGATGACTTCCAGTCCTTTATTCATCAGGGTTGAAGAATCGATGGTGATTTTTGGCCCCATGGACCACGTGGGATGGCGCAATGCCTGGTCGACGGTAATGGATGGCAAGGCTTCGAGGGGCATATTATGAAAGGGGCCGCCGGAAGCTGTGACTATCAAGCGCCGGATATCTTTGGGATTTTCCCCTTTCAGGCACTGGAATAGGGCGCTGTGTTCACTGTCGATGGGAATGATCTCAACTCCTTTTTCTCTGGCCAAGGACATCACCAAGGCTCCTGCGGATACGAGAGATTCCTTGTTTGCCAGTCCGATGGTTTTGCCGGCTTTGATGGCTGCCAGGGTGGGGAGCAGTCCGATGGAGCCGCTCAGGGCCGAAACGATAAAACTGGCTGAAGATTCTGAAGCAGCGGCCTGCACGCCTTCTATTCCGGCCAGTACTTTTATATGGGGGAGCCTTCTTTGCAGCTCCAGGGCTTTTGTTTCATTGTATACAGCAATGAGTTCCGGCTGGAATTCCATGGCCTGCTGTTCGAGGCGGTCTATATTGGAATGGGCGGCCAGCGCAGTGATTTGAATCTGGTCCGGTCCCAAGTGGTGCGCGACTTTTATGGTACTTTCGCCTATGGACCCGGTGCTTCCGATAATGGCTATTTTTTTCATTATTTTCGTTTTTCAATATCCAGCAATCTATTATGAAAATCCTTCATTTCGTCGTAAATAGCTCTTACAAGTTCTCTATTGGATTCTAGTTTTGCATCCATATGTCTTGAATCAGCTCTTGATTCTGCTCTATTCCATAAAAATAAGGGTATTATTAATGCCGCATTGGCGATGAACATTCCAGCCACCGTTGACAATGCAATCAATATTTCATTCATTGTTATCCTACCTATTCATGCACATTATCGCATATATCCTGATCTGTTATCAAGATTTTTCAGGATTTTTCATTTCAGGATTTTTCTCTTTTCTCTTATTGTATTTTGTTCTATACTATTATCTATAAGTTCGTCCTGCAAAATAAAATGCGGGAGGCACTTTTTTAGGAACATTAATTAATTTTAGGAGAAGGCACACATGCCGACTATCAATCAACTTGTTCGACAACCGCGCAGCCCGAAGAAAAAGCGCAGCAAATCGCCAGCCTTGCAGCAATGCCCGCAACGACGTGGCGTATGCCTGCAAGTGAAAACAAAGACACCTAAAAAACCAAACTCCGCTTTGCGAAAAGTGGCTTGGGTACGTCTGTCCACAGGACAAGAAGTCATCGCCTACATTGGCGGCGAAGGCCATAACCTGCAAGAACACAGCATCGTGCTCGTTCGAGGCGGCCGTGTAAAAGACCTGCCCGGTGTACGCTACCACATCGTTCGCGGAACATTAGACTGTGCGGCTGTTAAAGACCGCAAACAAGCAAGATCGAAGTATGGGGCAAAACGTCCTAAGTAACACTAGGATATTCCTAAATGAATATCCTGGTTCGCGATTCGCGTTTTGAATAGGCAAAACGTCAATCACGCACAGGCTTCAGGAATGTAATTCTGGATGCCAGGTGAAATCATTGAGATCTTCTCTGATAATAAATGATTGAAAAATTAATGAGGAAAACATGTCAAGAAGACGTCGTGCAGAAAAACGGGAAATCGAACCAGATCCTCTTTATCAGAAGCACTATATTAGCAAAATTTATTAATAAAGTGATGGAGCGACGGTAAAAAATCCACTGCCCGCCGCATCGTCTACAATGCTTTGGACAAATTTGCCAAGAAAGTCAAAGCTGAAAATCCCTTGGAAGCTTTTGAACAAGCTTTGGAAAATGCCAAGCCTGCCTTGAAGTTAAATCCCGCCGTATCGGCGGCGCCACCTACCAAGTGCCTATCGAAATTCCTGCCAACCGCCGCACTTCTATGGCGATGCGCTGGATCATTACGCACTCGCGTGCTAAAGCCGGGCCGTTCGATGGAAGATGCTCTGGCCAGCAGAGTTGGCCGATTGCTTCAACAATCAAGGAACGACCATTAAGAAGAAAGATGACACCCACCGCATGGCCGAAGCTAACAAAGCCTTTGCTCACTACAAGTGGTAAAGGGGAGGAAATCTATGGCAAGACCAGAAAATGAAAATCTTAAAAATGTCCGTAATATTGGCATCATGGCCCACATTGATGCCGGTAAAACGACGACCACGGAGCGGATTCTTTACTATACGGGCGCGTCTGCATAAAATGGGCGAAGTGCATGAAGGCGCTGCCACCATGGACTGGATGGAACAGGAACAAGAGCGCGGCATCACGATCACTTCTGCTGCCACCACTGTATTCTGGAAAGGACTGCAAAGATCAATATCATCGATACCCCTGGACACGTGACTTCACCATCGAAGTGGAACGTTCTCTGCGCGTTCTCGATGGCGCTGTTGCTGTATTCTGCTCCGTATCCGGCGTTGAACCTCAATCCGAAACAGTATGGCGCCAAGCCGACAAATATGGCGTTCCACGTATCGCATTCGTCAATAAAATGGACCGCATCGGAGCCGACTTCTTTGATGCGGTCAAGACGATGCGCGAAAAACTGCATGCCAATGCTATTCCTGTTCACTGCCCAATCGGCGCAGAAGCCGAATTCAAAGGAATGGTCGACCTTGTCACCATGAAAGCCTATCTCTTCCACGATGAAACCTTGGGAGCCGACTGGGAAGAAACAGATATTCCTGCAGATCTGCTGGACAAATGCAAGCAGATGCGCGCTGAACTGCTCGAAGAGCTTGCCACGATCGATGAAGCCAATGAAGCCTTCATGACAAAAGTTTTGGAAAATCCTGATTCTTTGACACCAGAAGAAATCCATGCTGTCATCCGCAAAGGGGTTTGCACAAACAAGTTCAATCCTGTTCTTTGCGGATCTGCCTTCAAAAACAAAGGGGTTCAACAGCTTCTGGATGCAGTCGTCAATTGGATGCCATCTCCGCTCGATCGTGGAGCATTAAAGCGCATGATCTGTCATACAGGATCAAGATATCATCTTGAAGCCTGCGATGATGCGCCCTTTGCAGCTTTGGCATTTAAGATCATGACAGACCCTTATGTAGGCCGTTTGACCTTTATCCGTATTTACAGCGGTACCTTGACAAAGGGATGAACCTCATCAATAGCACAAAAGATACAAAAGAAAGGATTTCCCGCCTGCTCGAAATGCATGCCAACCAGCGTAAAGAAAGAGATGAATTCTATACAGGCGATATCGCTGCTTGCATCGGCCTTAAAAAGGCCACACAGGGGATACTCTCTGTGCTCGCCGAACAGTCCGTTCTCTTGGAAAAATGGAATTCCCTGAGCCTGTTATCTCGATGGCTATCGAGCCAAAATCTAAAGGCAGACCGCGAAAAACTGGCCCATGGCCCTGCAGCCCTTTCTGAAGAAGATCCGACTTTCCGCGTTTCTACAAACGAAGAAACAGGTCAAACGATTATTGCAGGAATGGGCGAGCTCCACCTTGAAATTCTTGCATGACCGTATGAAGCGGGAATTCAGCGTGGAAGCCAATGTCGGCAAACCTCAAGTTTCTTATAAAGAAACGATTACGTTCCATGGCAGCAGCCAAACGAAATTCGTCAAGCAATCCGGCGGCCGCGGTCAATATGCTCACGTTGAACTCGAAATCGAACCGAACGAAAAAGGCAAAGGCAACGAAGTTGTCAGCAAGATTGTCGGCGGTGTCATTCCAAAAGAATACATCCCGCCGACAATCAAAGGGATCGAAGAAGGGCTTGCAAACAGGAGTTCTGGCCGGCTATAACCTTGTCGATGTCAAAGTCGCCATCGTCTTTGGATCTTACCACGATGTCGACTCCAATGAAATGGCCTTTAAAATTTGCGGATCGATGGCGATCAAAGAAGCGGCACGCAAATCGCAAGCCGATTATTCTTGAACCGATCATGAAAGTCGATGTCACAACTCCTGAAGCACATATGGGAGATGTGATCGGCGACCTTAACCGCCGCCGCGGGCAAATCATGGGCCAGGAAATGACATAAAGGCGCTGTCATCGTTCATGCTGAAGTTCCTTTAAGTGAAATGTTTGGATATTCGACCCAACTGCGCTCCCTGACTTCTGGCCGTGCGACTTATGTGATGGAACCGAGCCACTTTGAACGCGTTCCAACAAAAATCCAAGAAGAAATTATTAAGAAGTAAGGTTATAAAGATATTATGGCAAAACAAGAAAAACAGGTAAAACAGGAAAAACAGACCCGAAGCAGGTCACGGCAAAAAATCCGCATCCGACTGAAAGGATATGATCAGCGTGTGCTGGATCGCTCTACAGCAGATATTGTGGAAACAGCCAAACGGACGGGCGCCGGCGTTGCAGGGCCCATCCCATTGCCCACCCGCTCGAGAAATATACGGTTCTGCGTTCTCCTAACATCGACCGCAAATCGCGCGAACAGTTCGAGATCCGCACACATAAACGGCTTATTGATATCTTAAACCCAACCGGCAAGACGATTGATGCGCTCAAGAAATTGACCCTGCCAGCCGGCGTTGATATTAAAATCAAAGCCTAAAGCTTAAAGGGACCTAAGGGGCCAATGGCACCACAGGGAAGGGACCAAAGGGACCTAAGGGACCAATGGCACCACAGGGAAGGGACCAAAGGGACCAATGGCACCACTGAGGCAGTGAGATCACTGAGAAGGTATGAGATAATTGAGAGGCTTAACAGTAAGTGACCTAAGAAACGAAAGGGTATAAGGAACCAATGGCACCACTGAGGCAGTGAGATCACTGAGAAGGTCTGAGATAATTGAGAGGGTTAGGGTTTTTCTTAACTCATCATATATTTATGACTTTCTATTTGACATATGCAGACCCCTCTCAATTATCTCATACCTTCTCAGTGATCTCACTGCCTCAGTGGTGCCATTGGTTCCTTATACCCTTTCGTTTCTTAGGTCACTTACTGTTAAGCCTCTCAATTATCTCATACCTTCTCAGTGATCTCACTGCCTCAGTGGTGCCATTGGTCCCTTATACCCTTTCGTTTCTTAGGTCACTTACTGTTAAGCCTCTCAATTATCTCATACCTTCTCAGTGATCTCACTGCCTCAGTGGTGCCATTGGTCCCTTATACCCTTTCGTTTCTTAGGTCACTTACTGTTAAGCCTCTCAATTATCTCAGACCTTCTCAGTGATCTCACTGCCTCAGCTGGTGCCATTGGTCCCTTATACCCTTTCGTTTCTTAGGTCACTTACTGTTAAGCCTCTCAATTATCTCAGACCTTCTCAGTGATCTCACTGCCTCAGTGGTGCCATTGGTTCCTTATACCCTTTCGTTTCTTAGGTCACTTACTGTTAAGCCTCTCAATTATCTCAGACCTTCTCAGTGATCTCACTGCCTCAGTGGTGCCATTGGTTCCTTATACCCTTTCGTTTCTTAGGTCACTTACTGTTAAGCCTCTCAATTATCTCAGACCTTCTCAGTGATCTCACTGCCTCAGCGGTGCCATTGGTTCCTTATACCCTTTCGTTTCTTAGGTCACTTACTGTTAAGCCTCTCAATTATCTCATACCTTCTCAGTGATCTCACTGCCTCAGTGGTGCCATTGGTTCCTTATACCCTTTCGTTTCTTAGGTCACTTACTGTTAACCCTCTCAATTATCTCAGACCTTCTCAGTGATCTCACTGCCTCAGTGGTGCCATTGGTTCCTTATACCCTTTTGTTTCTTAGGTCACTTACTGTTAAGCCTCTCAATTATCTCAGACCTTCTCAGTGATCTCACTGCCTCAGTGGTGCCATTGGTTCCTTATACCCTTTCGTTTCTTAGGTCACTTACTGTTAACCCTCTCAATTATCTCAGACCTTCTCAGTGATCTCACTGCCTCAGTGGTGCCATTGGTTCCTTATACCCTTTCGTTTCTTAGGTCACTTACTGTTAAGCCTCTCAATTATCTCAGACCTTCTCAGTGATCTCACTGGCTCAGTGGTGCCATTGGTTCCTTATACCCTTTCGTTTCTTAGGTCACTTACTGTTAAGCCTCTCAATTATCTCAGACCTTCTCAGTGATCTCACTGCCTCAGTGGTGCCATTGGTTCCTTATACCCTTTCGTTTCTTAGGTCACTTACTGTTAAGCCTCTCAATTATCTCAGACCTTCTCAGTGATCTCACTGCCTCAGTGGTGCCATTGGTTCCTTATACCCTTTCGTTTCTTAGGTCACTTACTGTTAACCCTCTCAATTATCTCATACCTTCTCAGTGATCTCACTGCCTCAGTGGTGCCATTGGTTCCTTATACCCTTTCGTTTCTTAGGTCACTTACTGTTAAGCCTCTCAAGTATCTCATACCTTCTCAGTGATCTCACTGGCTCAGTGGTGCCATTGGTCCCTTTTCCCCTTAAAAAATAAAATATTGTTTTGAAAGTAACATCTGACTATGATGCGCTTATATGCCACTTGGCTATCTATACGCTCTGCGTATAAGCATGGGTGGCTCTTAACAAGGAGAAGTAAATATGAGCCTATCATTAAGTTATAATGATGCAGCGTTTAATTTAGGTCAAATACTGAATTTTACAAAGGATAGCAACCAAAATGAAGGACGGCTAGGAGTTTGGAGATTTAGCCATTCCGTCTATTACATTTCCTCATCCGATTGTAAAATTTCTAGGATCTGGTTTGATTTTCTCCACTTCATTGGGTTGATTGTTGACCATAATGATCCCTCTTTCAAAGTAATTAAAGACAGTTCTGCTGTAGTTTGTGACAGATTATATTCCGAATTTCACAAACCGGGGCATGACCCGGATAATGTCGACCTTGCAGCGGCCAAATACACAATTTCGGTATTGCAAAAGGAAAACGATGACAAATCAAGGCAATTAAAGGAGTATGAAACCAAGGACAAAAAACAGACAGATCTTCAGAAGAGTGTCAAAGATCTCAAAAGTCAATTGGACACCCAAAAAAAACAATATGAAGATAAAATTCAAGAATTAAACAAAAAACTAGACCTGAAAGAACCGCTTCATCTGTTGGGACATCCCCATCATCCCGCTGCCACCTCTCTTCCCAAAGATGAACAACATGAATCCAAATTGAGATCTGATTTACTCAATGAAAAAAGAATGCATCATACCTTGCAAAAAAAAGTTGAAGAGCTTGAAGAAAAGAATAAGGAGTTAAGTAAACAGCTCATCAGCATGCAATCAGACAAGAAAAGTCATCCTCAAGTAGATGAAAAAAAACTGGCCAGCTTGACTTCAGAACTGGGGAGTGTAAAAGCCAAAATTGCAGAACGTGAAGAGGAAAACCTGAAGCTGCATCAACAGTTGGATCAACAAAAAAAAAATGAAGTGACACAGGCGCCAGATCATGTTGAAGAAAAAGAAAAATCATCTCAATTACGAAGGAAAAGTAGCAATCCAATAAAACGTATATTGTCTCATACAAAAAAATCCACAGAGAAATCTGACAAATCCGGTGAAAAATCGACTGAAAAATCCAGTGAGAAATCTAGTGACGTAGTAGTTGAGGCTTCCATAGTTGCGGATAACAAAAGCACAGACGCCGCCAGTACCGAAGGCTGACAAGTGTGGAATTTAACCAACAATTCCCCCTTAAAAAAACGTGTCCGTGCCGGTGCCCGGCAAAAGTTATGTGATTGGTATCGCGGGCATGGGCACGCACACGGGCACGGGCACGTGTTTAATTCCTAGTAGGTGACGCAATAGGTCTTGAGATGTAAAAACTGCGCTAAAGCTCCCGCGGTTGAACGATCGTAAGTGGGTCAATATTAATAATAGACTTCTTGCATAACTTGCTTTGACTGGAAAAATCGATGCTTTTTAGGCAGATTTATCGTCAAATTTTGAAGTCGTATGCGTACATACGGCTGAGAAATTTGACGATAAAGACGCCAAAAAGAGCGATTTTTCCAGTCAAAGCAAGTTATGCAAGAAGTCTAATATGGATCCACTTACGATCGGATTCAACCCCGGGGCTTTGGCGCAGTTTTTACTCATCAAGACTTATTGCGTCACCTAACTAGGGCATTTCCCAACAGTTTTTCAGCATATAGCATAAAGTCAACCTAACAGATAGTTAAAATGGGGAAGAACTTATGCAAACAAACCAAGAAACCTCGTCCATTAAAACGACAGATTTGGAGAAAAACAATATAGATTGGAGCGACTTACAAAAAAAGTCAGGCAGGAAGTATTTCAGCTTCATCATTGATAAACAGGGGGATTTTAACATAATAATTTCTTCTGCAAAGCCTTTTGCTTCAAAATCAGCTTTTAAAACCTTAAATGAATTTAAAAACATCGTATGTAACTATTTTCCCGAAGCGCATACTTCACATCTGGGTAGAAATTTCATCAATCTGGCAAAACTGATCAAAGACAATTATATGAGCCGGAGTTCATTATTGCGGGAATCGGAAAATCGACAAGTGGAATCTGTTTTCAATCAGATTGTGAACAGGATGGTTCCCTCCCCTTCCTTGGATTTATGTGAAGATGTATTTAGAAAGATATTTGGTTATCTTTCCATAAAAGATCTGCACAATTACGAATGTGTCAATCGTTTTGCCTTTGAACAGGCCAAATCTGTCTGGAAAGATATCGCAGGTTCTTTCAAATGGAAGATGAATAACCCTGACCGGATCAGAAAAAAAATTGCGGCTATGGGAACCAGCCTTAATGTACTTTTAAGAGCTGATTTTTTTCCTAGAGAAGCCATACACATTAAAATATCGGGGCAGGTAGACAGAGAAGCGACTTTACAGAATCTGTATGATTATAGTGAGGGATTGAATGATTATCTTTATTATTCATTAAAGTGGGAAAATGATTATTGGCGGCATTTATTGGTTCTCGGTGCAAATCCAAAATGGATAACTAAAAATGGAGACTCTATTTTGTTAATGGCTGTTGCGAGTCGGAATTATGAACTGTTTAATAAAATATTGTTGTTAAAAAATGTGGATATAAACCTGCAGAATAGTATAGGTGTGGCCCCGGTGCACTCAATGGCATTTAATGGCTATGTGGAGGGAATGAAACAACTGGCTGATCATGGAGCTATTTTAACTCTTGCCACTCATCAGGGATTGACCCCGCTGCATTTGGCTTGCAAATCAGGCCATTTTGAAATGGTAAAATATCTTATAGAAAAAAAAGCGGATTTGGAGGCCCGGGACAAAGAAGGAATGACACCGGTGTTTTACGCATTTCTTTCTCCAGTTATAGTTCAGTTGCTTTTAAAGGCCGGCGCCAATGCCAATGCCGCTATAGCGGATGGTACTACGCCTGAGTTTTACATTTTGAGGCATATCAAACAATTTCATTGGATGACTGAAACGACAAGGCGTAGGGACAATAGCTTTCTTTTTCGAACTGTTTTGGAGCTGATGGAGGCAAATGGATTTGATCCAAGGAAAAAAGATCCCAAGGGAAAAACACTCTTACATTGGGTAGTTTTGGCAGCTGATATTAAAGTAAGGAGGGTGTATTCCACAAATGATTGTTTTTACTATGTGGAATGCTTCAAAAATAGTGAAGAGATTATGGAAATAGTTGCAAAACTGATTAGACTGGGAGCTGATGTGCTGGCCGTTGATGACAGCGGGAATACTCCTTTGAAATTGAGTTATTCTTCTGATTATTATCAGAATATAAAAGGCATGCCTTCAAAAAGTATACTGGCTTTAAGGAAGCTTCTGACAGATGAATGACGACATCGCACACCTAAAGCCCAGATGATTCAAACTGGTATCCGGACAAGTTTTCATGCGGGCAGTGATCCGATATCCTTTACAATAGCTGCTGTGGCATAAAAAGGATCCGCCGCGATGCACTGTTTTAGGGCATAGGGTTCTTCGGGATCAAAACTCGTTTTAGGGCCTGTCGGATTGACCGACAGCCCCTTTTTTGCTTCTTCTCTGATAATAGGACGCATGGTACAGATCTGAACACCATTGCCAGACATTTCCGGCCATGTCATATAAGCCATAGGGATTCGGCTTAAATGTTTTTACAGGTGTGGTTCCCATATACCCATCGGGTTTTGTGCTTTTATAAGGAAATTCTCCTTGCCAGATGTTGGCCTTGCGGATTCTCTTCCGAAAATTCCTCATTGCCCCAAACATATTTGATATCTTTTTGCCCTCCATATGCTGCAAATTCCCATTCGGCTTCTGTCGGAAGCCGCTTTCCTGCCCATTTTGCATAGGCATTGCGCTCATCCCAAGAGACTTGCACGACGGATGGTCCTCTTTTCCTTCAATGGAACTTTCGGGACCTAGAGGATGTTTCCAATTAGCCCCTGGCTTCCACTCCCACCAGGTTAATGATTCGTAATGGGACAGGCCCTTTGGTGGTTTAAAGACCAATGAAGCCGGCACCAGAGTTTCGGGCGGCGGCGGAGGAGTTCCCGGAGGAACCTGGCTCATGATCTCTTCTAATGTAGGAGCCTTTTCTGCTGTCGTCACATAGCCTGTGGCATCGACAAACTCTTTAAATTGCCGATTTGTGACAGGTGTGGCATCCATCCAAAATCCATCGACTTTTACCCGATGAGGAGGCTTTTCATCTTTTTGGAATCCGGTTATCGGATCCCATCGTGAATTCTCCTCCTGGGATCCACACCATCCCAGGGGAGGTGAGAGGGAATGAATTCCGAAGCGGTTGGGGAGGTTGGAACAGCAACAGTTGCCAAAAGAAGAGGCAGCATGCATTAGAAAAAGGAGGACGAGGAGTACGTGTATCATAGATTATTGTTCAATGGCTATTTAGGTTTTTGTGATGTTCATTACAAACAAACCAGTCCGACAGTTTTAATCCCCTTGGTGAGCTCTGATGGCAGCAT